>NZ_JBFTZI010000005.1:0-443573 GCF_056406895.1 Polaromonas sp. P1_A2
GTCCTGGCTGGGCCGAGGAGCGCAGAGACAAGCGGATCAGGGCCGGCGTTGTCTGAGCCGAAGGCGAGTTTAGCCGGACCCCGCTTGGCTCGAGCACCGCAGGTTGCCCGTAGCGCAGCGGAGGGACCCAGACTGCGGGTCGCCTTTCTTTTGGGTACTTTTCTTTGGCGAAGCAAAGAAAAGTGCCTCGCCCGCCGGGGCGAGACCCGGCCAACTGAACTAAGAAGAGGAAGGAGGAGGGTGAGGAGGCAGAGCGCGCCAGCCGGAGCAAGACCCGGCCCAGAACCTCAGGCCAAAAACTTCATATCCCGTAACCACGCCGCCAAGCGTTCGGCAAAAACCTTATACCCCTCGGCATTCGCATGAATCTGGTCCGACCGCAGCTCGCTGCGCGACAGCACATAGGACCAGCCGCCGCTGTACAGCGGCGTGCCGGTTTCCTTTGCCACCTCGGCATACACCTCATGGTCGCTCAGCGAATTCGTGGCGGCTGCGATGAACGCCGGTTTGGGCTGGGCGATCAGCACCACCTGGGCGCCGGCGGCCGCCGTCTGTACCAGGCTTTTGAGCGCGGCGCGCGTGCGCTCCAGCGGCAGGCCACGCAGGAAATCATTGCCGCCTATCGATATCAACACCAGGCCGGGCGCGTTCTCCTGTAGCAAGCCGGGCAGGCGCGCCAGCGCGCCCTCGGCCGTGTCGCCGTTGACGCCCGCGTTCTTGGTCACGTAGCCGGTCAGCTGTTCGAGCTGCTGCGGGTAACCGGTGCCCACCGCGGCGCCGTAGCCAAAGGTCAAGGAATCGCCCAGGCACAGCAGCACGGCTTCCTTGGGCAGGGTCTTGCCTTGCGGTTTGGCTTTTTTGGAGCAGCCGGCCGCCAGCGCGAGCGCCGAGGCCGTGCCGGCCAGCAGCAGCCGGCGTTGAAGCATGAAAGAGGAGGGGTGACGAGTGGGCATGAACTTCCCTGGTGCGGCGGTGATACGCGGATTCTGCCAGCGCTTGACCTGCATCAAGCGCGCACACGCCCAGGCCTTTTAAAGTCCGGGGTTTTCCCAACGCGGCGTTGCGCCGGCCTTCTTATGCCCATTGAACTCTACCGCGACAGCCGCCACGCCTGCCTGATGTTCACCGACCTCGTCGAAGAGGACAACCAGGCCGTGCAGGCCAACCAGTTCCTCATCGTGGACAACGGCACCGGCGCCGTGATAGACCCGGGCGGCAACCTGGCCTTCAATGAGCTTTTTCTCGGCATGTCGCGCCACTTCAGCCCGCAAAAGCTGTCCTACATCATCGCCTCGCATGCCGACCCCGACATCATTGCCTCGCTGGACCGCTGGCTGACGTCCACGCCGGCGCAGCTGGTGATCTCGCGCGTGTGGGAGCGCTTTGTGCCGCATTTCACCAAGGTCGGCAAGACCGACCAGCGCGTGATCGGCGTGGCCGACGGCGGGGGGCGATTGCCGCTGGGCCGCAACGAGCTGTGGCTGCTGCCCGCCCACTTCCTGCATTCCGAAGGCAACTTCCATTTCTACGACCCCGTCAGCCGCATTCTTTTCACGGGCGACCTGGGCGTTTCCATGACTTCGGGCCGTGACGCCCAGGTGCCGGTGAGCGACCTCAAGGGGCATTTACGCCTGATGGAGGGTTTTCACCGCCGCTACATGGTGTCCAACAAGGTGCTGCGCCTGTGGGTGCGCATGGCGCGCCAGCTCGACATCCGCATGCTGGTGCCGCAGCACGGCGCGCCGCTGGAGGGGCCGGCCATAGGCCAGTTCTTCGATTGGGCCGAATCGCTGATGTGCGGCATAGACCTGTTTGACGACAGGCATTACCAGTTGCCGACCACCGCCATCCCGGTGCCGGAGCGCGCGGTGAGCACGGCCTAAAAAAAGCCTGCCGCTACGCCGGCGGAGGTTCGCCATGGGCCTGTAGCTGGCGGCGCACATAGTCCACATGCTGGCGCAGCGTATAGACCCGGTCCGAGAAATCCAGCGCGAACTTCATGTGGCTCACATCGTGTTCTATCTTGTCCAGCCTGGCGGTGGCCTCGGCGATCTCCGCGGCATTGAGCCGGCGTGAGGTGAGGTCGCGCTCCATCTCCAGCAGCGCGCCATAGCGGCGGTAGAGGCGGTTCTTTTCCTTGAACTCAAACAGCCTGGGCACAACGCGAAACACCGGGATCGCGATCGCCACCAGCGGCAGCAGCACCAGCAGCAGGCGCTGCAAGGCGTTGGCCGCCCAGTAGGGCAGGTAGCGCTGCAAAAACGGCCGGCCGTCCTTGTAATAACGCGCCGCCTCGTCGGCCAGCGGAAACTCCGTGGCCCGCGGGTTCGGGAACTCGCCCGGCTTGTTCAGCAGCGTGGGGCCCCGGTGCACCTCGCGCGCCGCCTCCAGCAGCAGATAGGCCAGGGCCGGGTGCAGGTCCTTGTGGATCACCAGGTTGGCCGTGGTCGTCAGCAAGGTGATGTCCTGTCGCGGGCGGTCCTGCGCCGGGTCCACCGAGCCGGCCTTGAGCGTGACCAGCGACAGATAGGGCAGGCGCCGCGTGAGGCCTTCGGCGTGCTCAATCGACACCAGGTGGGCCTCATCCTGGTTGCCCAGCAGCATCTGCACTGCCGGTGTTTGCGGCGCGCCTATCAGGAAAAGCGCGTCGATCTCGCGCGCCAGCAAGGCCTTGGCCGCGGCCACCCCGCCGCCCGTGCCCAGCGTGGCATTGGCCGGCGTGACGCCATAGGTTTGCAGCAATTCCAGCGACACCTTGCGCGTGCCGCTGCCTTCCACGCCGACGGCGATCTTTTTACCCGCCAGCGGGCCCAGGCCCTTGCTCAATGTTTTGGCCAAGGCTGGCGAAGCGAACATCCAGACCGGCTCGTAACCCACCACGCCCAGCGAACGCAGCGGCGTGCTTGACTCCGGCTCCTGCGAATCCAGCTGCAGCAGGCCCAGCCCGCCCTGCACAAAACCCACAGGCGTGCCCGCGTTGAGGCGCTCCAGGTTTTGCACCGCGCCTGTCGAGGGCATGAGCTCCAGCGTCACGCCGTTGGCATTTAAATAGCTTTGGTACTTGAGCGCGAACTGGTGCGCCGCGCCCTCCACCGCGCCCGTGGTCATCTGCACCTGCCGCGGCGGCGCGGGCAGCAGCGAGCGCGAGAACATCGAGAGCAGCACCGCGAGACCCGCGATGATGGCGACGGCGATCAAAAAGGTCTGTTTGCGGCTCAGCGAGGGGATGATCAGCATGGGTGCAGTCTAACCAACAGACTGCACGCCGCAAGGACGAAGGGCGAGCCCTGGCCTAGCGCAGATTCGCCTTGACCCATCGCGCAATATCCGCCGCTCCCATCGCGCCCGCCTGGCGCGCCACCTCGCGGCCGTTCTGGAACAGCGCCAGTGTGGGAATGCTGCGGATGTTAAAGCGCGCGCCAAGATTGGGCACGGCCTCGGTGTCGACCTTGGCCACGCGCACCTGCGGCTCCAGCTGCGCGGCGGCCTGTTCGTAGGCCGGCGCCATCTGCCGGCAAGGCCCGCACCAGGGCGCCCAGAAATCGATCAGCACCGGGATCTGGTTGCGGCTGATGTGTTTGTCAAAAGCCGCTTCGTCGAGCGCGGCTGAATGGGCCACAAACAGCGCTTTTTTGCAGCTGCCGCAGTTCGGGTCGCTGGCCAACTGGTCCTCGCGCACGCGGTTGGTGGTGTGGCAATGGGGACAGACGATGTGGAGTGGGTCGGGCATTTTCTGCAATTGGGGATGGGCGTAGGGCATTTCAAGCGTCGCGCGTGCTGGCCCGCACCCTGGAAAAACCATGGCCAACCGCGGGTAAAGGCTGGGAAGCTGTGCCTCAAGACGGGTGCTTCGCCTACGCGCGCCGGCTTTTCGCGGGAGAACAATCGAAACTCTTCACCACGAAAGATTGCCATGATCAACAAAACCTTGATGGCCGCACTGGCTGCGGCGTCCCTCGCCTTCGGCGGGCTTGCGATGGCCAAAGACCATGGCGACGACCACGGCAACAAAGGCGGGCGCGGGCATGGCCACCACAAGGCCGACAAGCACCATCGCCACGGCCCGCCGCCGCACGCGCAGGCCGGCGGGCGCGGCGCGGGCCCCGACCATAATTTCTACCGCGGCGGCCGCCTGCCCGTGCAGTACCGCGACCGCGGCTACTGGGTGGACGACTGGCGCGGCCACCGCCTGAGCGCGCCGCCACCCGGCTACCACTGGGTGCAAACCGGCGGCGACTATGTGCTGGTTGCCAATAACACCGGGATCATTTTCCAGATCTACCTGGGCCAGTGACAGGCCGCTAAACTAAAGCAGGAGGGGCCGGCGTCCGGCCCTGTTTCAAGTTGCAAGGAGCGTACTGAATTTGAAACCGCCACAGATGCATCGCCAGGCTTTTCCGCGTGCAGCCCTGCTTGTGGGGGTGCTGGGCCTTGCCTGCCTGCTCACGGCCTGCGTCAGCACCGTCAAGTCCTTCCCGCTGCAGGAAAAGTTCGGCTCCACCGCCACCTACTCGCGCCTCTTCGACGCCAGGCCCGAGCAGACCTGCGAGGCCGCGCGCCGCGCGCTGCTGAGCCAGGGCTACATCATCAACACCGCCAGGGCCGACCTGGTCGAAGGCCAGAAGAGCTTCCAGCCCGAGGCCGAGGCGCATCTGCAGATGGTGATACGCGTGGTCTGCGCGCCCGAAAGCGCCGACGGCAAGATCAGCCTGGGTTTTGTCACCGCGCTGCAGGACAGCTACCAGCTCAAAAAGAGCAACAACTCCGCCAGCCTTGGCGTGGGCGCCATAGGCTCGGTGTCCCTGCCTTTCTCGTCGAGCAACGAGTCCATGGTCAAAGTCGGCAGCGTCACGATTTCATCGGACGCGTTTTACGACAGCTTTTTTGAGCTGGTCAGCCGCTACCTGGCGACGGTCGATGATTTGCCGCTGAGCCAATAGGCGATATGCCGCGCGACCTGTAAGCGCTGCTACATCCTGATACTGCGGCATGCGGCGAGGTAAACAGGAAGTAAAACCCCGGCTTCATTACATCCGCCCTACCTGCGCATTACACGGCCTTGACCTTGGGCCTCCACGATGAAAGCACTGAAGCACCACAAGCCTCTTAAGCCGGTGCTTCGGAAAGCAAGTTTCCTCCTCAGGGCTTGCCGGTTCATTCATTGAGCAAAGGAGACCCCATGACATCGAAACTCTTGACCGCATCACTTCTGGCCACCGCGCTGGCCGCAGGCCTGGCCGCCGCACCGGCCATGGCACAGCCGCAAGGTCCTTACGCGCCTTCTTACCCACCCCAGGTGGTCTATGCGCCGGCTCCGCAGACGCCGGGCATAGACAGGGCGCAGCAGGCCGTCAGCGAGCGCATACGCGAGGGCTTGCAGTCCGGCCGTATCACGCCCTCGGAAGCACGTGTGCTGTACCGCCGCGACAGCGAGATACAGAACCGTGAAGCTGCCTACAAGGCCGACGGCCGCGTCACGCCGCAGGAGCGCCAGCAGCTGCGCGCCGACATGGCCCAGCTCAGTGCCGAAGTCGAGCGCGCCATTGCCAACAACCGTACCGTGGCCGTCGCTTACCCGGCCGACAGGCTGGGCGCCATCGACAGCCAGGAGTTCAACATCCGCCAGCGCATTGACGAAGGCGTGCGCAGCCATCGCCTGAGCCTGCGCGAAGCCGGTCGCTTGCAGGCGCGCGAGCAGGCGATTGAAAACCGCGAAGCCGCCTACCGTTCCGACGGTGTGGTGACCCCGCAGGAACGCCGCGACCTGCGTGCCCAGCTGGGTGCCCTGCGCGATGAAGTCGAGCGGCTGATCAACCCGCGCGGTTAAATTCCCGAAGCCGCAAGAAGAAAAAAGGCCAGCGCATGCGCTGGCCTTTTTTGATGGAAGTGCGGAAAGTGATCAGGCTGCCTTGGCGCGGCGGAAAGCCGAGCTGCGCTTGGCAGAGGGCTTGCTGTCGCCGGCAATCTTGCCCACCAGTTCGGCGCTCTTTTGTTCGATCTGTGCAGCCAGCTTGCTCAAAGCCAGTGCGCCAGGTGCGGTGGCCTGGGCCAGGGTGTTCAGCGTGGTCACGCCGGTTTTTTCTTCAAACAGGCTGGCGTTGGCGGCGGCGCGTTCCACACCGGCTTCGGCCACTTTCACAAGCTGGCTCACGACTTGTTCGGCGCCGCTGGTCGTCAGCAGCAAGCCTTTGGTGTAGTAGGCGCTGAAGGCGGCCTGCGCGGCCGAAGCGTTCTTCGCGGTTTCAGCCGTCAGTTCGGTACGCGATTGTTTCAGGGCCTGGTTCCAGCGCTGCTCCAGCAGGCTGACCACACGCTCACCGCCGGCGCGGTAAGCCTGGATGACGTTGAGGGCGGTATTGCCGTAGGACTCGATCAGGTCGTTGGCAACGGTGGAGAGGTTTTTGGCGCTCATGGTGTTTTCCTTGTTTAGGGCTTTAACGATGGGTTTATCTTGCCGGGTTTGGCTAGTGAGGGCGACCTAGTTGGTTAGAGAGGGGTATCCAGAATGACTCCCTCTCCCCCTCTCCCACTGGGCGAGGGACCTCGCGCTCAGGCCGGCAAAAACAAGGCCGGATCAACCATGGCACGGTTCAGCATCACGCCCCAATGCAGATGCGGCCCGGTCACCCGGCCGGTCGCCCCCACCGCGCCAAGCCGCTCACCGGTTTTGAGGGTGTCCCCCGGCTTCACGTCAATCGCGCTCAAATGGCACATCATGCACAGCAAGCCGCCGCCATGGTCCAGCCACACCGTGTTGCCGTTAAAAAAATAGTCGCCCGTGTCTATCACCCGGGCCGGCAGCGGCGCCAGCACCGGCGTGCCGGTGGCGGCCGCGATGTCCATGCCGCTGTGCGGATTGCGCGGCTGGCCGTTGAACACGCGGCGCAGGCCGAAGGAGCTGGAGCGCCGCCCCGGCACCGGCACCCGCATGCGCAGCGGGCCTTGCGGCAGCGGCTCGCTGAAGGTGGCCATCACGGCCTCCTGGTGCGCGCGCTCGCGCTCGTAGCGCGCCAGGTCTTCGGGCGACAGGTCCACCGTGCGCGGCTCGACCTTGAGATGCTGTTCGCTGTAGCGCTTGGGCGCAATGGTGTAAGCGATATCGCGCCGGCTGCCGTCGGCGGCCTGCGCCGTGATGCTGGCTTCGCCGGGGGCGGCCGAAAGCGCAATGCCTAGCAGCGCCGTCCATCCGGCCGCATCGCCCAGCACCAGCAAAGGCAGCTCACCCGCAAACGCCAGGGGCCGCTGCGCGGCCGGGCCCAGCGGCAGCCATGCCACGCCGCCGGGCACCTGCGAGGTGCGCGGCCAGGGGCCGTCGGGTGAGGGTGCCGCCTGGGCCAGCAAGGAGGCGGGCAGGGCACAGCCGGCCGCGGCGGCCAGCAGCACGGCGCGGCGGCTCAGGTGTGAAGGAATCGTGATCGGTGAAGAGGGGAAATGCATGGTGCCATTATTGCGGCGTCATGGTGATTTTTCCCTCGCGCACATAGTCGTCGAACTGGATGCGCGGGATCGCCGTCACCGCAGCCACGCCATCGCCGGCATCCCAGCTCAGCGTGGCGCTGTCGGGCTCCAGCGCGACTTCAATGCGCACACGCGGGATTTCAATCGGTGCACCGTCACCCGGTGTGTAGGTCACGTCACCGGTAATCATGGCGAACTGGGGCATGGCTGTCTCCTGGATGGGTGGGTGGGGAAAGCGGGCGGTCACAAACACAAAACAAGCCCGTACGCTTTGATTTGAGCAGCGATTTCCCCAGGCTCTTGTAGGCGAACAACCACTTTGCGCCACGGCGGCTGCAATTGCTTGCAATTGGGGACAAATTACGCAACCAATATGTTGCATAAACGGATTTCCCAGTGCAAAATAAACGCAACCAGGAGATTGCATATGACTTCATCCACCGACCGCATCGAACGCAGCGTCCACATCAAGGCCGCGCCCTCCAGGGTCTGGAAGGCGCTCACCAACGCCGAGGAATTCGGCAGCTGGTTCGGCGTGGCGCTCAAGGGCAAGAGTTTTACCGCCGGCCAGCAGGTGCAGGGCCACATCACCATTGCGGGCTATGAACATGTGCTGTTCGACGTGTCCATTGAACGTGTGGAGCCTGAAACACTTTTTTCCTACCGCTGGCACCCCTATGCGGTCGACCCGGCCGTCGACTATTCCAAAGAGCCCACGACCCTCGTGGAATTCACCCTCAAGGCGGTGAACGGCGGCACCTTGCTCCGCGTGGTCGAATCCGGCTTTGACAAGATCCCCGTGGCGCGCCGCGACCAGGCCTTCCGCATGAACGACGGCGGCTGGCAAGGCCAGATGGCTAACATCGAGAAATATGTCAGCTCGTCCTAAAAGCAGTTCAAAGCCCGCCGAAACACCGCCCTCGCCACAGCCCGGCCCCGCGGGCGTGTTCGCCGCCCTGGGTGATGAAACCCGTTTGCGCCTGGTGGCCGTGCTCTGCGTGGGCGGCGCGGTCTCGATTTCGCAGCTGACCGCCACCACCGACATCACGCGCCAGGCCGTGACCAAACACCTGCATGTGCTGGCCGACGCGGGCCTGGTGCACCATGTGAAAGTGGGGCGCGAGCGGCTGTGGCAGTTCGACCCGCAGCAGCTCGACGAAGCCCGCCGCTCGCTGGACCTGATTGCCCAGCAGTGGGACCAGGCGCTGGGCCGCTTGAAAGCGTCGCTGGAAGCCGAGGAGACATGACCATGCCCGCACACAAGATTTTCAAGATGGCGTTTGCCAAGGTGTATCCGCTCTATGTCCAGAAGGCGGAACGCAAAGGCCGCAGCAAAGAAGAAGTCGATCAAATCATTTGCTGGCTGACGGGCTATGACAAAAACGGCTTGTGCCGGCAGCTTGACCAGCTAAACGATTTCGAAACCTTTTTTGCCCAGGCCCCCGCCATGCACCCGAATGCCTCGCTGATCAAGGGCGTGGTCTGCGGTGTCCGTGTCGAAGAAGTTGCCGACCCGCTGATGCAAAAAATACGCTACCTGGACAAGCTGGTGGACGAGCTGGCCAAAGGAAAAGCGATGGAAAAAATCCTGCGGGCCTAGGGCCGGCCCCACACCAGCCACCGCAGGAGCGCTCGAATCGGTACGCCGACCTGGTGGCGGCAGGATGTTTGCCGCCTCACCGGGCCGTCAGGCACCGGCTTGCAGCGCCGCCGGGTTCGGCCCGGCAGGTGCCTTCGGTGCGCCGGCCCGGATCCGTCGCACGCCGGCTTGCCCGGCCGCCAGTCGGGCGGCGGCCGATGTGCCCAGCGCGGGTTGCCAGCCGTGCGGCACGATCAACACATCGCTGCGCGCGTCATCGCCGGCCGAGAAGCTCACGATCCGGGCTGAGACGCTCTCGAACATCAGGTCGGAGAAAGCAGAGGCCGGGTGCTTGCCCACGACGATCAAATCCGAGCCGCTGTGTTGCTGTTGCACCAGAGCCTGCAACGAAAGGTCTCCGCGCCCGATGGCCGACCGCACGCGGTTGCGTCTCGCGTCGTAGGAGTCGGTGAGCCACACCATCCGGTCCCGTGCGTAGCCCAGGCACTGCTCGCGGTAGACCCTGATGTCGCGCTCCGAAACTTCGGCCTGCCTCAACTTGCGTTCGTTGATCGTGTTGATCGCGTGGAAGAGTTCGACCGGCGCTGTCTTGCTGATTGCGCAGCCCACGTCCACCAGGGAACGGGAGGCTGGCGAGAAATCGACCGCGACAAGCAGCTTGCGGTAAGGATGCTCAGCGCGGCGGCGCGCCAGCAGCACCGGGCGCTGGGCGCTGCGCAGCAGTTCATCGACGGGCTGGCCCAGGAAGAAGGCCCGCAGGCTGCGCACCCGCGCGGCGCTCCACACCACCAGGTCGGCAGCGCTGGCCTCGGGCAAAAGCTCCTGGACGGTGTGGGAAAGGCGGCTCACGGCACGCACCTTGATGCCGTGCACCTGCGCAAGCTGCCGTGCGTGCTGCTCAAGCCGGTTTGCCGCATCGGCCGCTGGCGTTTCTTTGGGATGGCCCAGGTAGGCCAGGGTGAGCACGGCGCCGTGCTCGGCGCTCAGCAGCGCCGCCCGGTCCATCGCATGGGTTCCCTGATGCGAGAAGTCGGTGACGGCGAGAATGAAACGAGGGGACATGGGGGAACTCCTTTCTTTTTTGAGAAACAGCGGATGGCGGGTGTGAATGGATCAGCGGGTGTAGTCGCCGCTAGCTTCGGGTTGGTACTGGATGGCCGCGATCTGCGCGGCGCAGCCCTCGCCGTGGGGCGTGAGCCACCTGGCGGTGTCGCCGGCCCTCAAGCCCAGCAGGCTGCTGCCCACGGGCGACAGCACGGAGATGAGGCCGGCGGCGGGCTCGGCGTCGCCGGGGTAGCAGAGGGTGAGGACCTGGCGGTGGTGCGTGTGCGCATCCACGATTTCCACGCGCGAATTCATCGTCACCAGGTCGCCGGGCGCGGTGCGGGCGCTTGTCACCTCCGCGCTTTCGAACCAATCGGCCAGGTGGCCGGGGCGCTGCTGGCTCAGCAGCTTGCTGAGGCGGGCGTAATCAATGTCGGTAAGCGTGCGCTCGCCGTGAACCATTGCATGCATGGCTGCACTCCATCAATGCGGACGCCGGCTGTGAAAGGCGTTCGCGAACGCGCTGGGCGGGTGCCCGGCGGTGGATGGTTGCGCTGAAAAGGAGGGAGCGGACCGCCGGGCTTAGGAAAGTGCTGGCGTCTGCTGGCGACGCAAGGAGCAAATGAAGAGGCGGGTCATGTGTGGATTTTAGGCCGCAGGCAATAACCGCACACTTCTTGCCAGATTGAAGCCGGCCAGGGGCCGATGTGTGGCTCCCTTACGAACTTCGGCCCCAGACCAGCAGCAAATTATTGGCCGGCATCGCATGCCGCTCCAGTAAGCGCAAGCCGGCGCGTGCGGCCTGCTGCTCCACATCTTCCCTGCGGCGGATTCCCCAGTCCGGGTCTTGCGCGCGCAGGCTCTGGTCGAATGAGAGATTGCCTTCCGACGTAGGTACATCGTCTTCCAGATACGGCCCGTAGGTCACCATTACACCGCCGTCCGCCAGGTGGCGCGCGCCGCCTTGCATCAGCGCGGCGCAAGTCGCCCAGGGCGAGATATGCAGCATGTTCGCGCAATAGATCAGGTCAAACTTCGCATCGCCCGGCAGCCATTCGGGCGCCATCACGTCAAGCACCAGGGCAGGGCGCACATTGTGTAAACCCTGCTCGGCCACCCAGGCCGCAATCGAATCCGGCGCGGCCGGCATGGCATCCGTGGGCTGCCATGTCCATTGCGGCAGGCCCGCAGCAAACCAGGCGACGTGCTGGCCTGTGCCTGAGGCGATTTCGAGGGCCTTGCCTTGCACGGGCAGGACCTTGAGCAGAACATCAAGAATGGGCTGCTTGTTGCGGTCTGCCGCGGGGCTGAAATTGGGTTGTGGCATGGGGTGATTAAACCCCAGGCCTCTTTCTCTTGGCGCCCTCTCAAGCGAAGTAGCCGCCGTCCCGTATGTCCGCCAGCAGTTCCGCCTCCTGCGGCTGCCACCCCAGCGAACTGCGCGTCAGCGCGCTCGACGCCGGGTTGTCGGCCGCAACAAAGCGCGTCAGCCACTCGAAGTGGGCCGGTGCTTCATCGGCGCTGATGCTGCGCACCGGCACACCCAACCCCGCGCCCACGGCTTCGGCAATCGTGCGCAGCGCGAGGCCTTCCTCGGCCACGGCATGCAGGTGCGTGCCGGGCAGGGCGCTTTCCAGCGCCAGCCGGAAGAGGCGTGCCGCGTCCAGCCGGTGTACCGCCGGCCAGCGGTTCGTGCCCTCGCCGATATACGCCGAAAAACCCTTGCGGCGCGCAAATTTCACCAGTGCCGGCACAAAGCCATAGTCGCCCGCGCCATGCACCGAAGGCGGCAGCCGGACCACACTCGCGCGCACACCGCGGCCGGCAGCGGCCCCCATCAGGGCCTCCGCGCCGGCGCGCGGGTTCGGCGAGTCCGCGGGAACCGCTGTGTCTTCGGTCGCGGGGCGCGCGTGGGCCAGCAGCATGGTCACCGAGGTTGCAACAAAAGGCCTGCCCGAGCCTTCCAGCACACCGGCCAGTGCCTTGATCGCCCGCCTGTCCATCTCGGCTGCCGCAGCGTGGGCTGAAAAATCGTGGTGGAAGGCCGTGTGGATCACACCGTCGCAGGCCTGCGCCCCCACCGCCAGGCTGGCTGTGTCCGCCAGCTCGCCCCTGTGTGCCGCCGCCCCCGCTTTCAGCAGGGCATCGGCCGCCGCGTTGCTGCGCGCCAGCCCCAGCACCTGGTGCCCTGCGGAAAGCAATTCACGCACAATCGCGGACCCCACAAAACCCGTCGCTCCCGTCACAAAAACACGCATACTGAACTCCTGAAAAAATGAGTCCCGATAATCCGCCCTCCATCGAATTGGCAAAAGCCGTGAGCGTATACAGGTATGAGCACTAACACCCTGCCGGCCCAGCCTCTCTCAGCCCAACCTTTACCGGCCCAGACTTTGACGCTGGGCGGTTTCCTGCGAGACCGCCGCGCACGCCTGCTGCCCACGCCCGAAGCCGCAAGCCGGCGCCGCACGCCCGGCCTCAGGCGCGAGGAAGTCGCCACGCGCGCCAACGTCAGCGTCACCTGGTACACCTGGCTGGAGCAAGGGCGCGGCGGCCCGCCTTCGGACGAAGTGCTGGAGCGCCTGGCCCGCGCGCTTGAGCTGGACAGCGCCGGCCGCGAGTTCATGTTCCTGCTGGCCCAGCAGCGCCCGCCGCCGCTCAAGCCCAGGTCTTCAGCGGCGGTCACACCCGCGCTGCAGCGCGTGCTCGATGCCATGCCCACCAGCCCGGCCATCGTGAAGACGCCGGCCTGGGACATCGTGGCCTGGAACGCGGCAGCCCTGGCCGTGCTGGCCGACTACCCCGCGCTGGAGCCCGGCGAACGCAATTTGCTGAGGCGCTTGTTCTGCACCGCCCGCGTGCGCAAGGGCTTGCCCGACTGGGAAACCGACGCACGCTACGCCGTCGCATCCTTTCGTATCGACGCGGCACGCGCCGGCGACTGCCCCGAAGCCGCCGCCCTCGCAGCCGAACTCCAGGCCAGCAGCGCGGACTTTCGCCGCCTCTGGGCCGAGAACGAAATGCGCAACCACTGGATAGGCCGCAAACAGATTGAGCGGCCCGGCGTCGGGGCCATCACGCTGGAGTACCAGGCCTTGGCCATCGACAGCTCGCCCGGGCTGAGCCTGATGGTGTTTACGCCGGTGACACAGGCGGATGTGGAGGCCGTGGCCTTGCTGATGTCGGACAGGGCCGGGCGCTTGAAAAAAGAAAAGCGCTGAAAGCCGGCGAATCGCCAGCCCTTCAATCTCACCTGTGTTTCAGGCCGTTTCGGTTTCAGCGGCGCGGGCTTTTTGCTGCGCCCGCATGATCTGGTGGCGCTGCCAGTAGCTCCCCAGCACCGCCTTGAAGTGCTCTTCCTGCTTGCCCAGGCCCTTGAGCTTGATCGTGCTGGTGCGCGCGCCCAGCATGCCCTTGTCGAAGTGGGTGACGGTGAGCGTGTTGCCAAAACTGCTGTTGTTGAAGGTCATGCCCTTGACCTCGTCCCATGACAGCGGCGCGCCGCCGTCCGCCGTGGCATGCACGCCCTCATAGCTGATGTCAATGCGCCTGTCCTTGCCAAGGTCAAACGACACCGGCGGAAAGTAGCGCAGCACCACGGCGCGCTCTTCTTCGGTGGCCGGCTCATAGCGGTAGGCCAGGCTTTGCTCATGCGCGGCGGCAAAACGCTGCTCGTAGTCTGTCCACAGCCGCTGCTCGATGGCGGCGGCGGTCGATATGTCATCGGCCCAGGTGGTTTGAGGCACGGTGGTCACGATGGCGGCGTAGCTGCCCTCATCCACCTGGTGCTTCACATTGCGCATGCGTTCGGCCAGCGGCGGGTGCGTGTCGTAGGGGTGCGGCACGGCGGCGGTTTTCATGGCCGTCACAAATTCACCTGAGCGGGCATAAGGGTGCAGGCCTTCAGCCACAAAGCCGGCAATGCCCAGCGCGCCGCTGTGCTGTTGCTCTTGCTCAAACAGCTTGCGTTCCACGGTGTTGCGGTAGCTGGAGTAGGCCGAGATCTTGATGAGCGACTGCACGATGGACTGCGGCGCCGTCAGCTTCGCGGCCACCCGGTCGGCGGTGTACTCGCGCTCGCGGCTGTCGCGCGCCAGTGCAAATTCAAACACCATGCGGTACAGGCGCAGCAGGTAGTGCGCCACGATGGTCAAGCCGCCGCTGCGCATTTGCCAGGTGTAGAGGTCAAACTGGTTGAGCTTGGGGCCCAGGGCCGCGCTGCTGCGCGTGTCGCCGCCGCCCAGGTGGGCCAGCTCGTGCGCCAGCACGGCATCGGCCTCGGCGGTGTCCAGCACCCGCAGCAGCGGAATGCTCACAAACAGCGTGCGGCCCGTCAGGGTCTGCCCGGCCACCGTGCAGGGGGTTTCGGTCACGAAAAAGTTGTTGTCGATGCCTGCAATGATCTGGTCCGGCGGGGATGTCTTGACGCGGCCCGCCAGCTGGTGAATGCGATCCCACAGGCGCGGGGCGTCGGCTTCAGACAGCAGCTCGCCTTCAATGGTGTTGCCCCATGGCAATTTTTTGAAGAGCGTGTAGATGGCATAAAAAACCGCCAGGGCCGCCATGATGCCGGCCAGGCCCACCAGCTTGATGTAGTAGCTGTGCCAGAAATAAGCCGTGAGCCAGAATGACAGCCACACCAGCATGGCGCTTTGCAAGCTGACCTCCACCGCGCTGGAAAACGTCATCAGCCGCCAACCCGCCACAAAGCTCGCATACCGCAGGCCGCGGTTGACAAAGGCCAGCGCGCCCAGCACGCCGGCCGCCACCAGCAGCGCGGCTCCGAGGATCAAGGTCCAGAACGCGGCACGCTCGGCCCAGTGAAACCACCAGTGCATGGAATATGCGCTGCACACCTTGTCGTGAAAGACCTGGTTCTCCGGCCCGGTGGCGGCGCAGGCCATCGACAGCCTGTGCGTGTCGTAAAACGCGATTTCGTCCGCCTTCTGCGCCTGCGTCAGGTTTGTGGCGGCATTGATTTGGGAATTGACGCGCTGGATGAAGTCCTTGTCCTCAGACTGCAGCGCGTAGTGCGTGAACACCAGCGTGACCGCCGGAATGAGAAAGAGCGATGCCAGGGTCAGCAGAAAAACCCGCCAGAGGTCGGCGTGGACCGTGCGCGCAGCAGCCATGGGGAACGTCCTTTTGAGTTTTGAATTTGAACCGGCCGATCATACGGGCGGCCATGCGTTTGGCCACTGGGTTGGAGGGCAACAATTCACCAAAACGGGGGCTGTTTCAGTTTGTTTCCAAAGACCTCGCCGGCCTTCGAATCCACCTATCAGTGGCACGTCGTTCGATGCATCAGGCGGGCGCTTGCTGTGGCCCCTGGAAGGCACCCTACGGCGATGACTCCCTGGTCGACAGTGCGGCCGGGCTTTGCATGATGGTGTTGACGCCGGTGACGCAGGCGGATGCCGAGGCGATTGCGGTGTTGATGGCGGAGATGGCGTCTGCTGGATTGAAGGGCTACCCCTTAAGCCCCTTACCCGCCCGCACCACCATCTCCTCCGTGCGCATATCCCGCGCGCACCACCCGGCCACAATGCGCGACGAATTCGACAAGCCATGCGCGTCGGGGCCGCTGCCTTCACCTTCCAGAACCTGAACCGGAATCTGCGCTTTTTGCAGGGCATCGGCCATCACTGTTTGCGAAGCCCAGAACACGTTTTTGTCCTGGGGGTTGCCGAGCACAAAAACACGCAGCTGGGGGTTGACCTTGTCCTTGGCGACAAACTTCCAGGGTTCGTAGGAGTCGGCGTAGTTGGTGGTGTCTTTGCTGCGGCCCATCATTTCCCAGCGTATGCGGGGCGAGGAGGGGGCCGAGGTGGGCACCGCGCAGACGATGTCGGCGCGTTCGGTGATCAGCGAGGCGGTCACATGCCCGCCGCCGCTCTGGCCGGCGATCACCCATTCTTCAATGCCGTGGCGCTTCTTCAATTCGTCGAGGGCGGCGGAGATGATGAGCGACTCATCCATGCGCCTGCGCTGCATGTGGTCGCCTGACGATCCATGCGTGCCGGGCCGGCCCATAAAGATATAGGGCACGCCCAGTTTTTTGGCCCAGTCGTCGGCGCTCTTTTGCAGCTGGGCATTGGTCAACTCCAGGTAGGCTTTGCTGGTCTTGCCAACGCCGACAAAAACATCACCGTGGAAAAAGACCAGGGCGCGCTTGACGGGCTGGTCGCCAAAGCCGGCCTTCCAGTATTTGAGGCATTCGGCGCCCGAGTGCGCCGTGGCGGCCCAGACGGTGTTGGCCGCGGCGGCGCACTGGGCCTGGGTGGCCTTGACGCCGCTCAGGATGGCTGATTCTGAAAAGTCACCGGCATCGCTGAATTCGGCGCGGCCGAACTGTGCATGGCTGGCGGCCGGCGCGAGCAGGGCTGGCGCCAGGCACCCCATCACCAGAACCTTGTTAAAACCCCTGTGGCGGAAGAATGGGCGCATATCTAGCCTGATGAAACCTTATCTGCTGGACAAGTCTTTCACGCCCGCCTCCCGGTTGAAGGCGGCTTACCCCCGGGCCTGTTTCATTCCAGGCGCGCGGGAGACCCTCAATTCACCGAAAAGTCCTGCCCCTTGTAGCCACCCTGGAAAGCCTGCACCGGGTTGGACACATAGCGGGCGACGTCCTGCTTCACGCGGGCGTACTCGGGGCCGTCCATTTTGTAGGCGTAGGCCGGACCGATCTTCAGCACCTGCGTGTTGTCCGGGCTGATGACCGAGGACTGGGCATTGCCCGACAGAAGGATGGCCGAAATCTTGCGATTGCTGGCGTTGATGGTCCAGCGCACGGGCTCGTAGCTGGTCAGCACCAGCACGAGCGGGGTGCTGCCCGGCGTGACGTTGACCCGTATGCCGCCGATCCGGCTGCCGCCACCGGCCGTCGTCGGGGTCGTCACCGCGGCTTCGTACACACCGATGAACGACACCTTGGCGTTGGCGGGCACGTCGGTCAGCAGGGGTTTGATGCCGGTTGCCGGGCCCTTGATGGCGGCGGCCGCCGCAGCCGCTGCCACGGCCGACTGGTTGGGGTCGCGCCCCTGGCGCAGCAGATGTTCGATGTAGCGCTCGCGGACGGCCGGCGGCAAGGAGGCCAGCTGCGGGTTTTGCATCTGCTGCTGTTGCTGCTGCATTTGCTGCTGCTGCGTCTCCGCATTCATTCTGGCCAACTGCTGGGCGAGCTGCGCATCATTGACTATTTTTTCAAGCGCCTGGGGTTCTCCCTCGGGCACAACCTCGCTGCCGATGACAACCGCCGGAGAGCCCCGGCGGAAATAACCTTGCCGGGGCGCAAGCGAGAGCAGCAATCCTTCATTGGGGTCACCCCCTTGCACGGCTGAGATCGTTTCTTTCTCGATATCAAAAAGCCGGGCGGCGGTGGTCGTCCCCGGCAGGTTCACGTCAAGGTAAATGGCGGTTTCAGATACCTTGGCCGGCCCGTTGTTGAGGGTAGACCCGAGAAAGGAGGTGGTCCAGACGCCCTGCGCGCCTGTGTCGACGTTGAGCCAGCCCAGGTCGCGCATGGAGACAAAAACGAGTTTCTTGCCGTTTCCCATGAGCACCGGCGCCGACGACGTGACACCCTGACCGGTGAGCGTCATCTGTTTCAGCAGCGACACAGTGACCGCACCTTCCGCGCTGCGTGCGTGGTCGACGATCGCCACGTTTCGGCCGTTGCCTACCGCATAACGGGCCGTGGCCGGTGCCAGGGCCACGGACCAGGTGGGCCTCTGCACCGTCACCGGGTAGGGCTCCATGGTGGCCTTGGTGTGGTCCAGCAGCATGGGGGCGGCGTTGCCCGTGCTGTTCAGGACGGTGGCGCCAACCTCGGGCAGCCAGGCGACGACATCGCTGAACTTCGTGGTTTTCCAGAGCGTGGCGCCGGTCTCGGCATCCATCATCCACAGGGCGTTGTTGCTGGCGGGGACTGCGAGTACACGCCCATTGGGAGACAGGGTTTGCGGGCGATAGGCTTCCGCGGGGGCATCAAAGCTGTTGATGATTTTCCCGTTGGGCACCTGCACGGTCATGAATTTGGCGCGCTGGCCCCGCAGGACAATCACGTTCGCGTTTCGGGCCGCGACGACGCCGGCGGCCGACTCCGGAAGCGTCGCGATAACCGCCCTGCCTTGCAAGGGTGACAAGGGGACCAGCGCCGGTTTTTGCACGGCGGCGACAAAGCGCTGTATGCCGACCCATTCCGCCAGTTTGGCATCCTGGTCTTTAAAGCAGGCCGTATCGGAGATTTTTGCCTTGATGGCGGCGCTGGTGTCGAAGAAGCCTATGGACGCGGTGCCGCTGCAAGTCAGGCCCCTGATCTTGAGCAAGGCCGCGTGCTGCTCGGCAAGCGCCGACCTGGAACTTCCATCCTCCAACGAGGCAAACAAGCTGTTCTGCGCGACGACGAGGTCCTCGGCCATGGGAAATGCCAGGTTGACTTTGTCTGCCTTGGATAAAAGCACGGTGCGGATCTGGTCGCATCCGGTCAAGGCCATCGAAAGAGCCAGCAAGCACGCTAAACGGATCATTTGTTCCCTCAATTTCTTGTTCTGCTCAAACCGGCGGATGCCGCGCGGGCCGGCACCCGTGGAAAAGGACTATCCCGCTTTCACACCATCGGGCTGCGGGTGCTATTTGCTGAAGGAGTCTTTCATACCCGTCACGCGATTGAAGACGGGCTTACCCTCTCCTCTAATCTGATGATCTTGGAAGTCCGTCACAAAGTAGCCATGCCGCTCAAACTGGAAGCGCGTGCCGGCGGGCACCTTGGCGAGTGATGGCTCGACATAGGCCGTCACGGTCTTGAGGCTGTTGGTGTTGAGCTCATCGAGGAAATCCTTGTCGCCGGTGCCGGGGTGCTCCACGCTGAACAGGCGGTCGTAAAGGCGCACCTCGGCCTGGACGGCATCGCTCACGCCCACCCAGGTGATGACGCCCTTGACCTTGATGGCGTCTGAGCCTGGCGTGCCGCTCTTGGTGTCGGGGATCAGGGTGGCGTGGACTTCGGTGACCTTGCCGTTGGCGTCTTTCACCGCGCCGGTGCATTCAATGACGTGGCCGTATTTGAGGCGCACCTTGCTGCCGGCAATCGCCTGCTTGCTGGCGTTGACGTGGGGCGGGAACAAGCGGAAGAAGCCCTTGGGCGGGGTTTCTTCGTAGTCTGTGCGTTCAATCCAGACTTCCTTGCCTATCTTGAAGTTGCGTTTGCCCATCTCTTCATGGTGGGGGTGCACGGGCGCTGAACAATCGTCGAGCTTGCCTGCGCCCATGACTTCATCCCAGTTGGTGAGCACCAGCTTGACCGGGTCCAGCACGGCCATGGCGCGCGGGGCAATCGGGTCCAGGGTGTCGCGCAGCGCGCCTTCGAGGGTGCTGTAGTCGATCCAGCTGTCGCTTTTGGTGACGCCTATGCGTTCGGCAAACAGCTGCAGGGCCTCGGGCGTGTAGCCGCGGCGGCGCAGGCCGACGATGGTGGGCATGCGCGGGTCGTCCCAGCCGCTGACGCGGTTTTCATTGACGAGCTGGGCCAGCTTGCGTTTGCTGGTGAGCACATAGGTGAGGTTGAGGCGGGCGAATTCATACTGGCGTGGGTGCGGCGTGGCGATGAGCTTGCCTTCGGCCAGGCGGTCGAGCAGCCAGTCGTAAAAGGGGCGCTGGTCTTCAAACTCCAGGGTGCAGATGCTGTGGGTGATCTGCTCGAGCGCGTCTTCGACCGGGTGGGCAAAGGTGTACATGGGGTAGATGCACCATTTGTCGCCGGTGTTGTGGTGGTGGGCGCGGCGTATGCGGTAGATGGCCGGGTCGCGCATATTGATGTTGGGCGAGGCCATGTCGATCTTGGCGCGCAGCACGGCGGCGCCGTCGGCGAGTTTGCCGTCGCGCATTTCGCGAAAGCGCGCCAGGTTCTCGGCGGGGGTGCGGCCGCGGAAGGGGCTGTTGGTGCCGGGGTGGCCGAAGTCGCCGCGGTTCTGGCGCATTTCCTCGGCGCTTTGTTCGTCGACGTAGGCGTTGCCGCTTTCGATCAGGTATTCGGCCGCGCGGTACATGAAGTCGAAGTAGTCGCTGGCCTGGTAGGGCCTGGCGTCGGCCTTGTCGGCACCCATCTGCGTCCAGTCATAGCCCAGCCATTTGACGGCGTCGACGATGCTGTCGACGTATTCGGTGTCTTCTTTTTCGGGGTTGGTGTCGTCAAAGCGCAGGTGGCAGACGCCGCCGTAGTCGCGCGCCAGGCCGAAGTTCAGGCAAATGCTTTTGGCGTGGCCCACATGCAAATAGCCGTTGGGCTCGGGCGGGAAGCGCAGGCGCACCCTGGCGGGGTCGGGCTGGCCGGCGGCATGGTGGGCGGCATCCCCGGGGCTGCCGCCCCAGCGGCGGCTGGCATAAGTGCCCTCGGCCAGGTCTTTTTCGATGATCTGGCGCAGGAAGTTGCTGGGCTTGTGGATTTCTTTGTCGGCAGGGGCTGAGGCAGGGGCGGGAGAGGTCATTGGGGGATTTTAGGGCTTACCCGAGTAGGGTTACGTTTGGCTACTCTCTTCACGGGGCATGCGGTATGCCATTACAGGTGCCCTGCGTTTAATAAGCACATGGGCATTTCCTGCCCTGCTTAAGGAGAACCATATGAAGACAGCCATCAAAGCAAACCGCTCCCTCGCCCTGGCAGGCGCCGCCGCCACCCTGGCCGTGGCCGCCCTGGGCTTTGCAGGGGCTGCCCAGGCCCGCGACAACGTGTCGTTTTCTGTGGGCATAGGCGTTCCGGGTGTGGCGGTGGGTGTGACCAATGCCTACCCGGTGTACCAGCAACCCGTGTATGTACAGCCTGCTCCGGTTTATGTGCAGCCGGCACCGGTTTATTACCCGCGCCCCGTGTATGTGCAGCCGGCACCGGTGTACTACCCGCAGCCCGTGTACTACGGCCCGCGCCACGGCCACAGGCACCATGGTGGCTACTATGTGCAGGCGCCCGGCTATGGTTACGGCCCCGGCTATCGCCCGGCACCGGTTTATTACCAGCGCTAAGCCCGCCTGAGGCAAGAAAAAGCCCGCATCCCGCGGGCTTTTTTATGGGCGGTGTGAAAGCTCAGGCGGCCGGCCGCCAGAAGACGTAGTCGGCCTCGTAGGGCACGGAGACGCGCATGCCCAGGGTGGCGGAGGTGCAAGGCGGGTTGGCCACCACGCCGGCGACGGTGCGGCGGCCCTGGATGTAGCGGATGTTGGCGAGCGCGCCCGGGGTGTCGGAGGGGCCTACCATGGCCCGCTGCAGGGGCAGGTTCCGGGGGGCGCCGGGCACTTCGACGAGTTCCTGCGCGCTCACCTTGGAGCCGTCGCTGTGCTCCCAGCGCGCGCGGGCGCCGGGGTAGTAGGTCACGGTGCTGCCTGCGCCGTCCGCCAGGCGGATGCCGCGGGACAGCAGCAGCCAGGCGTATTCATAGGGCGCGCGTTTGACGGCCTGGCATTCGTAGAGCAGCTCACCGCGGCCTTGCGCTTCGAGCACCGCGGCGTAGCCCGCGGGCACACGCAAGGTTTCCGGCATGGCCTGCTGGGCGAGGTAGGGATTGGCCTGGCGCAGGCCGCAGGCGCCCAGCGCAGCCACGGCAGCCAGCAGCAGCGTGCTTCGCAGCAGGCCGGGGAAGGGACGAAAGGCGTTGGTGGGAGTTTTCACGGCGGGCTCCAGTGGCGGCGGACGGTGTGTCACAGCCCAGTAAATCCCCGGCGCGGCGGGCCGTCTGTAGGCGGTCAGGGGGAGCGTGTGCGGGGAAACATCGGCAACAACAGAAAAGCCCGCAGGCCGGAGCCTGCGGGCTTGGGCTCCATGGCGGCTTGGCCACCATGGAGAGGCGCGCCTTCACAGGCGTGCCCGGAGGGGCTGCCTTAAGCAGCTTTCCAGAAAATGTAATCGGCCTGGTAGGAGTTGGTGAGCTTGTCGCCGATATCGGCCTGGGTGCAGGCCTTGCTGAGGTCCTGGCCGCCCTTGGTCTTGATGCGCTGGATGTAGGTGATGTTCTGCAGCACGCCGGGCGCGGCGCCGGGTGCGCCGGTGGACAGCTGCTGCGGCAGGTTGGTGGCGCCCACGCGCGGCGCTAGCGCAACCTGGGTGCCGACGACGCTGGAGCCGTCAATATGCGTCCAGGTGGCGGGCGGGCCGGAATAGCGGGCGACGGTCTTGCCCGTGCGGTCCAGCAGCTCGGCTTCGGGCCGTACCAGCACCCAGCCTATGGTGCCGGCGGTGGTGGCATTGGCCTTGCACTCGTAGTGCAGCAGGCCGCTGGCGGTGGTTTCCAGCGCGACGACGTTGCCGGGCGGGACCGTGATGGTGGCGTCAAGCTGGTCCTGGGTGTATTCCTTGGGCAGGGGCGCAACGCCGGAGCATGCGACCATGAGCGCGGCGGTGCCGGTGACCATGGCCACGGTGACGGCTGCGCTTTTGCTGTAGGCCCACAGGATGTTGTGCGTGCTTTTCATGAATATCCTCCGCTTGTTGTGTCGTTGTCGCTTGCCAGTAAAACGCGGGGTGTGTGCAAGTGCTGTAGGACGCCGCGCAGGCTTGTTGCCAGCGCGTTCCCGCAGGGCCTGAAGGCGTGGTGGAAGCGGCCCGGGCGGGCGCAAAAAAGCCCACAGGGCCAGCCTGTGGGACTGAAAAACCAGCCCCGCCTGACGTTCAGGGCCGGCTGCTTACGCTCATCGGGGATGTCCGCCTTACATCGCCTTGTAGAAGATGTAGTCGGCCTGGTACTGCACCACCTGTCTGGCGCCCGCATTGCCGGCGGCGCAGGGCATGGCGGGGGCGACGCCGCCGCGGGTGTCCACGCGCTGGATGTAGCTGACACCGCTCATGGCGCCGCTGCCCATGGCCGGGTTGGCCTTGACGAGCTGGGTGGGAATGTTGCCGGCGCCGTTGGGGGCTACGGCGAGCTGGGTGGCGGTGATTCTGGAGCCGTCCAGGCTTTCCCAGGTGGCGGGCGGGCCGTAGTACTTGCCGACCTGTTTGCCGCCGCGGTCGTTCAGCCTGGCGTCGGGGCCGACAAACACCCATTCAAACTGGCCGGCCATGTCTTTTTTGGGGCTGCACTGGTAGGTGATCTCGCCCACGCCCACGGTTTCCATGGCGACCGTGTGGCCGGCCGGCACCTGGACGGCGGCGGGCAACTGGGCCTGCGAATACATGGGCTTCATGGGCGGCATGCCGCCGCAGGCGGCGAGCACGGAAACGGCAAGCAGGGAAGCGAAAGCGGTGAAGGGGCGCGGCATCATGGTGTAACTCCTCGGTGGTGGTGGACCGGCCAAGGGGCCGGCGTGCAAGACGCACCGGCCTGTGTTGTGAAGCCATGGCGCGGCGCGTCCTGCTGCTGGTACGCGGCGGGACGGGCGCTGGATTCAAGCGGCTGAGCTACTGCCCGAAACGCGGGCCCTTGAGTAGGAAATCTTTTTCTTCCGGGGTGTCAGCACGTCCCAGGACCGCATTGCGGTAAGGAAAGCGGCCGAAGAGGCTGATGATGTCGCGGTGCTGGTGGGCGTAGTCCAGGTTGCCCTGCAGGCGCTGCTTGAGCGCCTGGGGCGCGTCGGCGACCAGCCGGGTGAAACGCGCCACACATTCGTCCTGCAGCGCCGGGCTTTCGGCGTGCATCAGCGGCATGTAGAGAAAGAGCCGCGCCGCCCAGGGCAGTTGCAGGTCTTCACCGGCGGCGACGGCCTGCCGCACCAGCTGCTGGGCGCGGGCATCGCCGGCAAAGGCGCGGGCAGTGCCGCGAAAGATGTTGCGCGTGAACTGGTCGAGCAGGATGACCAGCGCCAGGCGGTGCTGGGGAGGTTGTTCCCAGTCCCGCAGGCCGCCGGCCAGTGCCTCATCGACGGCGGCACCGAAGCGCGCGCGTATCTCTGTATCGAGTTCGGCGCCACCGCTGAACCAGCGTTTGCCGAGGTCCTGCGTGGGCCAGTCCTGGGTAATGCCGTCGCCCAGCCAGAAATCAAGCACCTGGCCGGGTGTGGCGATGGAGGGCGCGATGGTGGTGGAAGTGGGGGCGGCTTTGGTCATGGCGACCGCGAGCTTAGCCTACCAGCGGTCGGAGCGCAGCTGCAGGTCCCAAACACCCTTGCGCACGGCATAGACACCGACCACGCCGTAGCGCTGCTCGCCCACGGCGTCCCATTTCATGGAGCCGGTGATGGGCGCGTAGCCGTCAAAGCTGCGCAGGGTCTGGGTGATTTTTTCGGGCTTGACGGAGTTGGCGCGCTTCATCGCGCCGGCCAGGATGTACATCGCGTCATAGGTGTAGTGGCCGCCATAGGCCGGCTCCCGCTTGAAGGTTTCCTGGTACTTGGCCAGGAAGGCCTTGCCATTGACGAATTCTTTGGCGTCCAGGATGGGCGAGGTGGCGTACAGGCCCTTGACCGTGTCGCTGCCCTTGAGCATGTCGGTGGTCTTGATGGTGTCGCCGCCCAGGATGCTGATCTGCTGGTTGTAGTCGATCTTTTTGAGGGCTTCGATCAGCGCCAGGATCTGGAAGTCGCCTTGTGTCGACACGACCACCTCGACACCGCCATCCTTGATCTTGCCGGCCAGCTCGTCAAATTTGGTGGTCTTGTCGTCCGACGAATAGCTGACGACGACTTGCTTGTTGGCCTTCTTCAGCTCGGCAGACGCGCCGGCGGCCAGGCCCTTGCCGTAGGTGGTGCCATCGTCGACCACGGCGAACTTGCTGGCATTGAGCTGGTTGGCGGCGAAGGAGCCTATGGCGCGGGCCTGCAGGTTGTCGTTGGCGACCAGGCGGAAGGTGGTGTCCAGGCCGAGTTCGGTGAACTTGGGGTTGGTCGAGATGGCCAGCTGGGCGATGTGCTTTTCGGCATAGACCGGCGCGGCCGGGATGCTGACGCCGGAGTTGAGGTTGCCGATCACGGCGACCACGCCGGCATCGACCAGCTGCTTGGCGACGTCAACGCCGGCCTTGGGGTCGGAGCGGTCGTCCATGGCGACGATTTCGATCTTGACCGTCTTGCCCTTGATCTGGAAGCCTTCCTTGTTGAGCTCGTCCACGGCCATCTTCACGCCGTTGTGCAGGTCCTGGCCCAGGGCGGCGAGGTTGCCCGACAGGGGCTGGGCGACGCCGATCTTGATGGTGTCGGGCGGGTTGTCGCAGCCGGACAGCAGGGCGGAGCCCGCGGTGACAGCGGCGGTCAGGGCGGCCAGGGTAAGGCGGCGGGTGGCGGTGTGGGTCATCGTAAAACCTCGGGTTGAATGGTGTAACTGAATGTATGTTTCACCGTCACCGAGCGGTAGTGGGTTTGACCTACTTTTGAATGAATGTCTGAGTAGATAAGTTTTACTAATGGTTCGAATTGCTTCGTTTCACCTGCAAAACGCACCGAAATGGTTTGTTTGCGGGCCGGATTGGCGCGCGCTCGCGCAGGGCGTGCCGGCGGCCGCCGTTTGGCGTGTCTGCGGGTTTCAGGGCAGCAGCTGTTTGCGCAGGAAGGCGCTGATCTTGCCGTCCAGGGCCGGCAGCTGGCTGCGGTCGAAGCCGGGCGGGTCCAGCAGCAGGTCTTTGGCCAGGCTGGACATGGCCTCGGCGGGCGGTGGCGGCGAGAGCAGCGCGCCGTGGCCGCCGTCAGGCAAGTCGGCCAGAAGCTCGCAGCGCTTGCAGGCCGCGAGCACCGCGTCGCTGTGAAAACGCGGCACCAGCCAGTGGTCTTGCCGGGCCGTGACGAGGGCCAGCGGCACCGCCGGCGAGGCCAGCGAGGCCATGTCGAAATCGGCGGCCAGCGGCACGCCGGCCACCACGGCCTGGATGCGCGCATCGTGGTGGCTTTGCCAGGTAGCGTCGCTGAATCGCTGGCGTATGACGGCCAGCACCACGGTTTTTTTCAGTCCGTCCAGCAGGCCGCCCGTGAGCCGGGTGCTCAGCCCGGCGCAGGTCTGGAAGTCCTCGGCGATGTGGGCCTCGCAATGCCGGGTGAGCAGCGCCGGCGACCAGCGCCCGCCGGCCAGGGTCAGCGCGGTATGGCCGCCGGCCGACATGCCGTACAGGCCGACCTTGTCGAGCGACAGCAGTGATGCGAAGCGCGGCTCGCGCGCGACCGCATCGATGGTGCGCGACACTTCGGCGGGCCGCTGCTTCCAGCTGTCGGGGCCGGGGGAAGACGGGTCCCTGGCGTTGTCGCCGCGGTGCAGGGGAAAGGCGACGACAAAGCCGTCCTCGACCAGGCGGCGTGCCAGGTCGGTGTAAGTCCAGGGGGAGCCGCCCGAGCCGTGCGAGATGACGACCAGGCGCGTATTGCCGCGCACGGGCTGGCCGTCTTTGTCGACTTTGAGGGAATAGGCGCCGACCTGCATGGGGCGGTCTTCGGCGGCGGAAGGATAGAAGACGCTGACGGGGCTGTCGTCCTGCTGGCCCGGCAGCTCGGTAAAGCCCATGCCGGCCTGCGCGGCCGCGGCGGCGAGCAGCAGCAGGCTGCTCAGCAGATATCGGTTCATGGGCTCTTCCTCTTTCCCTTTTTTGTCCTCCCTTGATTAGAGCAGGCCCAGCTGCCCCCACAGCAGCTTGCCCAGGTAGCGGTCGGGCATCAGCGTGAACACGCCTGCGACAAGGCATGCGCCTATGTAGAGGGCCTGCATGGCGCCGCGGTGGCCCGCGATGTTGCCGCGGCTCAGATGCCAGAACGCGCCCGTCATGCTGAACAGCGCGAAGGGCACCAGCAAGTGGATGGGGGTGTAGCCGGCGATATTGGGATAGTCGTAGTCACGGATGAAAACCGCCGTCGCGGCGGTGACCAGCATCATGGTGACGAAGGCATAACCAAAAGCCCGGTGCAGCTTGGGCCGCTGAACGCGTCCCTTGCGCGCCCACAGCGCGACCGGCCCGATGACGATGGCCGCGCTGGCGGCAAACAGGTGAATGGCGATCAGCGGTGTCAGTTGCATGGCGGTGGCGACTGGCGATGGGGGTAACAAATTGTGCACAAATGGCTCACCCCTGTCCAGGCTCACTGCGTGTAGCCTGTTCTCCCCTCGAGGGGACAGGCGCCTGCGGTCTGGCAGAGCCAGTCCCGCGGCCCCTGCTGGTACGGACCCCCGGGCGCTGCGGCCTTTCGCTGCGCAAGGGACGGGCCAACAGCTACGGCCATAATCACTCCACCTAATTTCTGGAGCCAGCATTGGATATCGCACTGTTGATCAAGGCCGCCATCATGGGCATCGTCGAGGGCCTGACTGAATTCCTTCCCATCTCCTCGACAGGCCACCTCATTCTTGCGGGCGCGCTGCTCGGTTTTGACGACGACAAGGCCAAGGTCTTCGACATCGCGATCCAGACCGGCGCCATCTTTGCGGTGATCCTGGTCTACTGGCAGAAGATTCGCGCGACCGTGGTGGCGCTGCCGACCGAGAAACAGGCGCAACAGTTTGTGCTCAACGTGCTGGTGGCTTTTGTGCCGGCCGTGGTACTGGGCCTGCTGTTCGGCAAGGCCATCAAGGCCCATCTGTTCACGCCGGTCGTGGTGGCCAGCACCTTCATCATCGGCGGCTTCATCATCCTCTGGGCCGAAAAGCGCCAGCAGAACAACCCGGCCGCCGCGCGCGTCCAGGAAGTGGAGGCCATGACCGTGATGGACGCGGTCAAGGTCGGCCTGGTGCAGTGCCTGGCGATGATCCCGGGCACCAGCCGCAGCGGCGCGACCATCATAGGCGGCATGCTGCTGGGGCTGTCGCGCAAGGCGGCCACCGACTTTTCTTTCTTCCTGGCCATGCCCACGCTGATAGGCGCGGGTGTCTACAGCCTCTACAAGGAGCGCGCGCTGCTGTCCATGGCCGACCTGCCGCTGTTCGGGGTGGGCCTGGTGTTCTCCTTCCTGAGCGCCTGGCTGTGCGTGCGCTGGCTGCTGCGCTATATCTCGAGCAACAGCTTTGTGCCTTTCGCCTGGTACCGCATCGCCTTCGGCATCGTGGTGCTGGCCACGGCCTGGAGCGGCCTGGTGGTCTGGGCCGAATAATGCGGGCCGCGCGCATGGGCTGGGCCTTTCGTTTTTTTTCGCTGCTCGCGGGGCTGCTGCTGGCGGGCCAGCTCTCGCATGCGGCCGGACCGGTGAGCATCCCCTCGCTGGACGGCAAGCTGGAGATCCCGGGCTACTGGTTTGACGTGGGCGACGGCGAGCCCAGGCCCGTCATCATCGGCTTGCACGGCTGCGGCGGCGGGCTGGACAGCAAGGGCAATTTTGCCGAGCGCTTTTTCCGCTACGCGGGTTATTTCAACGCCGAGCGCATCCATTTCCTGCCGCTGGACAGCTTCACGCCGCGCGGCCACAAGTCGATCTGCGAAACACCGAACAAGCTTCGCACCATCCATGAAGCCGAACGCCGGGAAGACGTGTTCGCCGCCATCGCCTGGCTGGTGAAGCAGCCCTCGGTGGATGCCTCGCGCATCGTGGTCATGGGCTGGTCGCACGGCGCCCAGACCGTGCTGAGCACGGTGGACGCCACCGACAAATACGTGCAGGCGCAGAAAGTGCGGCCGCGCGCCGCCGTGGCTTTTTATCCCGGCTGCCTGGTGAACAACAAGATGTGGAACTATGAAGTCCACACGCCGCTGCTGATCATGATCGGCGAGCTCGACGACTGGACGCTGGCCGGCGAATGCGTGACGCTGCAGGAGCGCCTGCGAAAGAACAAGGCCAACGCGACCGTGGACCTGGTGGTCTACCCGGGCAGTTACCACGGCTTTGACGGCACCGGCCCTGTGAAGCAGATGGAAGGCCTGGGCAACACCAAGACCGGCAAGGCCATGGTGGGCGGCAACCCCGCGGCGCGCGAGGCCTCGCATATACGCATGTTCGAGTTTCTTTCGGCGCAGCTGGGCCAGCCTTTGCTGCTGTCGCACGCCCAGCGTTTCAAGGGCCACCACTATGTGCTTCCGCCGGCCTCGGGTTTCGCGGCAGCCGATGATTTGGCCGCCGTGCCGCTCAGCGATGCCGGCAAGGCGCGTTATGCCCACTTTCGCGGCCTGCCCCCGCCCAAGGCCTTTGCGGTGACGGAAAAAGGCGGCTGGTATTTCAACGCCGGCGAACCCGAGGCCATGGCCACGACCTTCCAGCAATGCGCGAGGGCGAAATCCAGGTGCTGGCTCTATGCCGTGGACGACCAGGTCGTGTGGCAGCCGGATGTCGCGGCGCGGGCGGGCGAAGCGGGCCTCAAGCGCGTGGGTGCGCCAGCCCGCTGAGCGCTGCAATTTCTGCGATTGGCGTGACGTCCGACAAAAACCGTCATATCCCGGTGTTAGGCTGGTTTTTTTAACTCCACCCTGAGGCGCACCATGAGTATTCTCGGAAAAATTTTCGGCAAGATATTCCCCTCGCTGCAAACGCCCGACACCGCGCCGCCGGTCGCCGCCGCTCCCGCTGGCGCGGCGCCCGCAGCACCCGCCCTGGCGCCCGCAACGCCGCCCATGCAGCAGGTTGACGTCGAAGCCCTGCTCAACGGCATGGCCAGCAAGAACCCGGAAAAACTCAACTGGAAGACCTCCATCGTCGACCTGATGAAGCTGTTGCACCTGGACAGCAGCCTCGGCGAACGCAAGGAGCTCGCGAAGGAGCTGGGCTACACGGGCGACATGAATGACAGTGCGGCCATGAACATCTGGCTGCACAAGCAGGTCATGAACAAGCTGGCCGCCAACGGCGGCAAGGTACCCGCGGACCTGATGGACTAGGCCTGCGGTGGCAATGCTCAGGTGGACCTGAGCTTTTCCACCAGGGCCGCGTAGCCGGCCATGGCCGCCTCGCGGGCCATGCCCTTGCGCCCGGCCCAGGCGTCGAATTTGGCGCGGCCGGTCACGTCCATGATGCCGGGGCGCTCGCCCGTCGCGTCGCCCACCGTGGCCTGCTTGTAGAGCGCATAGAGCGCCAGCAGCTCTTCGTTGCCGGGCGGCTTGGCCAGCGTTTTGACAGCAATGCCGGCGGCCTCGAAAGCGCGCTCGGCCTTGCTGGGGCCGGAAGGCGCCAGCGGCGCGCCGAAGTGGGCGTCTTCCAGTGCCACGTCGTCGGGGAACCAGCGCGCGTCCAGCAGCCGGCCCGAACGCACGGCAAAAGCCAGCACGCCCTGCGACATCAGGCCTGAAGCCGTGAGGGTGGCGGGCAGCACCGCGATGCCGGCATTGAACACCGGCTGGCCGAAGGCGGTGAACTTCACGCCGGTAGCCCAGGGCAGCATGGCCTGCAGGCCCTTGTTGCCGCGGTAGATGCCGCTGGCGCGGTTGCTGCCGGGCTGGAACCAGCCCATGTCGGAAGCGCCCCGGGCGAAGACGCCGCTGAAGTCGCCGGCCTCCAGCGCTGCGCGCAGCGATTGCGCAAAAGCCTGCAGGGCGTCGGCGCTCATCTTGGGGTCGTCCACCGCCATGCCCAGCGAGGCGGCGCTGCTGGCGCCGAAGAATTCGAGCACGTTGCGCGCCACCTGCTCGCGGTCGTTGTCGACGCAGATCATGTGGTAGCTGTTCTCCAGCACCACCATGCGCGCCTTGGCGCCGCCTATCTGTTCGACCAGGTAGTTGGCCGAGGCCAGGCTGGTGAGCTCGTCTTCGCGCGCATGGATCACCAGGGTTTCGCTGGCCATGTTTTTGAGGTCGGCCATGACCCAGCGGCGCAGGCGGTCCACCTGCCGTATGCAGGCCAGCGGCACCCAGCGGTAGTGGAAGTTTTCGCCGCGCGCGAACTTGGCCTTGACGATGGCGCGCAGCTGCTCGTTCTTGATGCCGAAGGGGTCTTCCTCTTCCACCCGCATGCGCGCAGGAACGCCGGGCACGTAATACATCAGGTGGCGCGCCGGTGTGTACCAGGCGGTGGCCCAGCCGTCGATGTAAATCGGCGGCGCCAGCGCGATCAGTTTGCCGCGTGTGTGTTTCTGGCGCTTGGCCAGCTCGGTGGCCAGCAGCGCGCCCATGCACATGCCCATGATGTGGAAGTTGTCGTGCTGCGCGGCCACCTCGTGGTACTTGGCCGTCACGGCCTCCATCCATTGCTCGGCCGTGACCTGGACCAGGTCCTCGGGTGTGGTGCCGTGGCCGGGCAGGGTCAGCGAGTGCGTGACGAAGCCGGCGTTTTTCAGCCGCTTGTGCATGGAGCCCAGGTCGTACTGCGTGCCGCCCAGGCCGTGGATCAGGAAGACGGCGGGCGTGCTTTTGTCCACGGCCGCTTCGGCCGTGGGTGTGATGGGCGTGTCCGCTGCCACGTCAGGCCTCGACTTCCAGCAGCACGGCCACCTGTTCGACCTGGCCGTCGGCACCGCGCACGCCCGACAGGCGCGCGCTCACGGCGGCCACGCGGCCGTCGCTCCAGCGCAAGCTGTTCTTCCACAGCACGTGCTCGCGCTGGCCCTGCGTGAGGTCGCGCCAGTCGGCCTGCAGCGCGGGCTGCTCCTGCGGGTCGGCGTGGGTGATGAAGTCCTGCACCGTCAGCAGGCCGGTGGCATCGGTACGCAGCAGTTCGCTGGCGCCTTCGCCCCATTCGGCCGCGCCGGTCCTGGCGTCGAAATTGGCGACCACCGTGCGGTTCGATTCCAGCACCTGGCGGTAGCGGGTGCGCCAGTCCTGCGCCAGCGCGAGCGCCTGCGCGGCGGTGGCACCCAGCGCGTTGACCACGCCCACCAGCAGCGCCATCACGGCCACATAACCCTGGACCTCGATCACCGCCTCGCCCGGAAAGCCCTCGACCTCGGCGAAAGGCCCGCCGCCGCTGTTGGTCCAGGCGATCAGCGCCAGCGCGCCCAGCAGCGTGGCCAGCGTGGCGCCGCGTTCCTTCCACAGGATGGCGGTGACCACCATAAAGGGCAGCGGCAGGTAGGCCAGCGTGGGGCCCAGCGAGGCGCCGAAACGGTCGGACACATCGCTCGAAAAAATCAGCGCCGCCACCACAAAGAACAGCACAAAGGTGCCGGCGCCCGCAAGAAACTGGCTGCTGGCCATGCCGCCCGAACGCTTGACCTTGAAGCCCGCGAAGGAGGTGATGAGCGGCGCGACCAGCAGGATGCCGACAAAGGTCGTGCAGGCCCAGACGCGCCACTCGGTCAGCAGGGGGATGGGCTGGGGCAGGGCCCAGCTCCAGAGCACGATGGCGATGCTGGCGCCCAGCGCGGAAGTCAGCAGCGCGCCGACCAGCAAGCCGGCATAGGCCTTGCCCGGCTCGATGCGGCCGTCGGGACGGGGCGCGCGCAGCAGGCGCGCCACCCAGGCGCCCAGGCCGGCCGCCAGCGCCTCGTTGGCGCCGAAGGCCAGCGCCGGCAACAGCGCCAGGCCGTCCAGCAGCGACAGCAGGATGGCCGCCAGTGCGGCGCCGGCCAGCACGGCAAACCGTTTGGCCGGTTTGACCACCAGCAGCGCGCCAAAAGTCACCCCGGTGGCCAGCCAGACGGAAGCGCTCAGCGTCATCGCGTCGCCCATGCTCTGGGACACGATGGCCGCGACGGCCCAGGCAAGAAAGGTCACGGCGAGGGTGACGATAAGGGGCAGGGCCATGGGGTTCTCCTCGGAGAGTCGTGTTATTGCTCGGCACGGGGCCGGATGGTCTGGGCTAGTTTAGCCAGTCTGTTGCGGAGATTGCTTAGGTGCTTAAGGGTAAGTCCCCTGCTCTTGAAGATGATCGATATCTACAATATGGACATGTATCCACAATATGGACAAATCCCATGCCTGTAGACACCCCCGACCAGACGCCGCTGATGCCCTACCAGTACCCCAACCCGCCCGACGCCAGGCCGGAAATTGTGGTGCAGCACGCCATCCCGATCGATGAACGGCTCTGGGTGCCGCAGGCCGAGAACGTCTGGTTCCGGCCGCTGTGCCTGAACGCCAGCCAGGGCTACTGGATGAATTTGCTGCGCGTGCGCAAGTCCGGCGTGCTGAGCCGGCACCGCCATCCGCAGGCGGTGCATGGCTTTGTGCTCAAGGGCCGCTGGCGCTACCTGGAGCACGACTGGGAAGCCACCGAGGGCAGCTATGTGTTCGAGCCGCCCGGTGAAACCCACACGCTGTATGTACCGGAAGACGTCGAGGAAATGATCACCTACTTCCAGGTCAATGGCGTCATGTACTACACCGACCCCTATGGCAAGGGCATGGGCTATGAGGACGTGTTCACCAAGATCGAGATGTGCAACAAGCATTTCGAAGCCGTCGGCCTGGGCGCCGACTACACACAACAATTTATCCGCTGAGTGCGGCGTTTTTTTGGAATTACCCATGACCTACCAGGCCGGACTTTTTAAAGGCAAACGCGCGCTGGTCGCCGGCGCCACCCAGGGCATAGGCGCCGTGATCGCCAACCACCTCGCGGCGCTGGGCGCCGAGGTCACGGCCCTGGGGCTGGGCGGCGGCGACGGCACGCTGTCAGCTGGCGTCGAGGTGCGCCAGGCCGACGTGACCTCGGCTACCAGCCTGGACGCGGCGCTGGCCGGCATCGACAAACTGGACATCGTCTTCAACTGTGCCGGCATCATTCAGCGCGGCGTCGAGCACGACATCGAGGTCTTCGAAAAAGTGCTGGCCGTCAACCTGAGCGGCACCATGCGCGTGTGCACCGCCGTGCGTGAGCGCCTCAAGGCCAGCCGCGGCTGCATTGTCAACACGGCCTCCATGCTGAGCTTTTTCGGCGGCGGCCTAGTGCCCGCTTATGCGGCCAGCAAGGGCGGCGTCGCCCAGCTCACCAAGTCGCTGGCAATCGCCTATGCGCCCGATGGCATACGCGTGAACGCCATCGCGCCAGGCTGGATCGCCACGCCGCTCACACAAGCCCTGCAGGACGACCCGGCGCGCGCCGGCCCCATCCTGGCGCGCACGCCCATGGGCCGCTGGGGCACACCCAAGGACGTGGCCGAAGCCGCGATGTTTCTTTGCACACCGGCCGCCGCCTTTATGACCGGCGTGATCCTGCCGGTGGACGGCGGCTACATGGTGTCGTGATGGCGTCGCCCAGCACGTCGCAGGTGGCCGGCACGGCCGCGTTTTCCAAATTCATGCACGTGCTGCAGCTGGTGGCCGACTCGGAGCAGCCGCTCAACGTAGGCGCACTGGTCAAGGCCAGCGGCTACCCCAGGCCCACGGTGCACCGCATCGTCGCGGCCCTGGTGGCCGAGCGCCTGCTCGTCGAGAACGAGCGCGGCGCGCTGCTGGCCCTGGGCCCGCGCCTGATCCAGCTGGCCAGCCGCAGCTGGGGCCGCTCGGACCTGCGCCTGGCGGCGGTCGACGAACTCAAGCGCCTGCGCGACATCACCGGCGAGACCGTTCACCTGGCCGTGCCCAACGGCAGCGCCATGGTCTATATCGAAAAACTCGAAAGCCCCAGCGCCGTGCGCATGGCCTCGCGCATAGGCACCAGCGTGGCGGTGCATGCGACAGCGGTCGGCAAGGCTTATATGGCGGCGCTGGAGCCCGCCGCACTGGAGCCGCTGCTGCAGGGGCTGCCCTTGCAGCGCTACACCGGCAACACGCTGGTGAAGCTGACTGACTTGCGCAAGCAGCTGCAGATCACGCGTGAACGCGGCTGGTCGGTTGACGGCGAAGAACACGAGGCGGGGATTTTTTGCTACGGCGCGGTGATACGCGGCGGAGGGGGCGCGCCGGTGGCCGCCATCAGCGTCAGCACTTTGATGTTCCGGCAGAAGGACAACCCCGAGCAGGCCTATGTGGCGCCGCTGCTGGAGGCTTGCCGGGCCATTTCGGCGCGAATCGCCGAGACGCCAGCCTTGTCGTCGGCGGAGGTGTTGTAGGCGCCTGGATCAGTCCAGGAAATTCCGCAAGGCCGCCTCGATGGCCGCCGCCGTCATCAAAGGCTTTTCCATGGGGAACAGGTGGCTGCCATCCAGCATCATGATCCGCCCCTTGGTGACTTTCTCTGTCATCCCCATGCCGACCTGCTTCATCTCGGCCGACTGGCGCCCGCCTATAAAGGCGACGGGGCATTTCAGGGGATGGCGCTTGAGCAGGCCTTCGAGGTTGTCGGGCAGCGTGTTGTAGATCGCGGTTTCCACGTCGCGGTCAAAGCTCAGCAGCTGCTTGCCTTCGTCCTCGCCCGTGCCTTCATAGGTGCCGTGCGCGATGTAGTCGCGCAGCACCTGCTCGTCCCAGGCGGCAAAGGCTTTTTTGCCGCGGAAGTGCTCGAACACCTCATCCTTGCCCAGCCACTGGTTTTTGCGCTTGCGGCTGATGGCGCCGGGCGAGATGGCGCCGACCAGCTGTGCGCGTTTGGCGACGCTGAGGGCGCGCGCGCGCCAGCCGCCCAGGATGGGCGAGTCGACGAGTACCACGCCCTTGACGGGCTGGCCGCCCAGCTGCGGGTTGCGGGCAGCGCACATCAGGCTTAAAAAACCGCCCAGCGAATGGCCGACCAAAAAGGCCGGCTGGCCGGCTTTTTCAACCTCGCGGGCCGTGAAGTCGGCCAGCTGCTGCACCAGGTGCGGCCAGTTGCTGGTGACCGGGTAGCGCGGGTCGTGGCCGAATTTGTCAACCGCCTTGACCTGGAAGCCGCGGGCTTTCAGGCTATTAAAAACCGCGCTGTAAGTGCCGGCCGGGAAGCTGTTGCCGTGGGAAAAAATGACCAGCGGTTTGGCGTTGGCTGGCACGGCTTAAATCAGTTTCTCGTCGGGCGTGCTGATTTTTTTCAGAGGCTCGTGGCGCGTGGCCGGCATCTTCAGCGGGATGTCGGTGTGCGCGTCGTCCCAGACCGGGTCCTCGATGCTGTCGAAGACCTCGCGCAGCTTCTGGCCCCAGCTGCTGTGCATCATGCGGTAGTAGGGGTTGTCGTTGTCGATGCAGACGATCTTGTCGCTTTTGTAGGTGTCGGCCTCGTAGACCACCAGGTCCAGCGGCAGGCCCACCGAGAGGTTGGACTTCATGGTCGAGTCCATGGACACCAGCACACATTTGGCGGCCTCGGCCAGCGGCGTGGCGGGGGTCAGCACGCGGTCCAGCACGGGTTTGCCGTATTTGGACTCGCCGACCTGGAAGTAGGGCGTCTCGTCCGTGGCTTCAATGAAGTTGCCGGCCGAATACATCTGGAACAGGCGCATGTTCTCGCCGCGGATCTGGCCGCCGAAAACCAGCGAGACGTTGAAGTCCACATCGGCGTTTTTGAGCGCCTCGCCGTCGCGGTCGTAGACGCGGCGGATGGCCGAACCCAGCACGCGCGCGGCGTCGAACATGCTTTTGGCGTTCCAGATGGTGATGGGCTCGCCGCCTTCGTGGTCCTTGAGCTGCTCGACCTGCAGGATCTCGCGTATCGACTGGGAGATCGACAGGTTGCCGGCCGACAGCAGCACCATGAAGCGGTCGCCCGCTTTTTCGTAGACGATCATCTTGCGGAAGGTGCTGATGTGGTCCAGGCCCGCATTGGTGCGGGAGTCTGACAAAAACACCAGCCCGGCGTTGAGTTTGGCGGCGACGCAGTAGGTCATGAGATGGCTTTGGGGTGTGGGGGAGGTCGGTTTGCGCTGGTTCACGGCGAGGCGGACATCTTTTTGAGGCGGTACAGGGCGTCCAGCGCCTCGCGCGGCGTCAGTGCATCAGGGTCTATGGTACCCAATGCCTTGTCCACCGCGCTTTGTTCGGGCGCGGCCGCTTCGGGCGGCGCGGCGAACAGGTCGACCTGGGCGCGCGCTTCGTTCTGGTGGGCCTCCAGCGCATTGAGCGCATGGCGGGCGTGGTTGACCACCGCGGCGGGCACGCCGGCCAGCTTGGCCACGGCAATCCCGTAGCTCTTGCTGGCGGGGCCGGGCTCGATGTGGTGCAGGAACACGATGTCCGCGCCGGACTCGACCGCGCTCACGTGCACATTGATCGCACCGTGGTGCTGGGCCGGGAATTCGGTGAGCTCGAAGTAGTGCGTGGCGAACAGCGTGAAGGCCTGCGTCTTGTTGTGCAAATAGGCGGCGATGCCGCCGGCCAGCGCCAGGCCGTCGAAGGTCGAGGTGCCGCGGCCGATCTCGTCCATCAGCACCAGAGAATGAGGTGTAGCGGCGTGGAGTATCTGCGCGGCCTCGGTCATCTCGAGCATGAAGGTCGACTGCGCATTGGCTACGTCGTCGGCCGCGCCTATGCGGGTGTGGATGGCGTCTATGGGCCCGAGCCGGCAGCTGGCCGCCGGCACATAGGAGCCCACGCTGGCCAGCAGCACGATCAGGGCCACCTGGCGCATATAGGTCGACTTACCGCCCATGTTGGGGCCGGTGATGACCTGCATGCGGTGCTTGCCGCTCATCACACTGTCGTTGGCGATAAAGGAGCCGCCGCCGGTTTCGGCCAGGCGGGCCTCCACCACCGGGTGCCGGCCCTGGACGATGTCTATGCAGGGCTCGCGCACAAACACCGGCGCGGCCCAGTTCAGCGTGAGCGAGCGTTCGGCCAGCGCGCACAGCGCATCCAGCGAGGCCAGGGCGCGCGCCAGCCGGCTCAGCGCGGGGATGAAGTCCTGCAGCTGGTCCAGCAGCTGTTCGTACAGCCATTTTTCGCGCGCCAGCGCGCGCTCCTGCGCCGACAGGGCCTTGTCCTCAAAGGCCTTGAGTTCGGGCGTGATGTAGCGCTCGGCGTTTTTGAGCGTCTGGCGGCGGCGGTAGTCGTCGGGCACCTTGTCGACCTGGCCCTGCGTGACCTCGATGTAAAAGCCGTGCACCTTGTTGAACTGCACGCGCAGGTTGGCGATGCCGGTGCGGGCTTTTTCGCGCACTTCCAGGTCCAGCAAAAAGCTGTCGCAATTGGTCTGGATGGCGCGCAGCTCGTCGAGGTCCGCGTCGCAGCCGTGGTTGATGACGCCGCCGTCGCGTATCAGCGCGGCCGGCTCGTCGAGCACATAGCGGCCCAGCAGCGCGGCGCAGCCGGCCGGCGGCTGCAGGTCTTCAAAAATGCGGGTCAGCAGCTCCGGCAAATCGCTGCCCGCGGGCGCGGCCAGCTCGGCTTTTTGCAGCGTGTCCTTGAGGGCCACCAGCTCGCGCGGCCGCACCTGGCGCAGCGCGATGCGGGCGGTGATGCGTTCCACGTCGCTGCAGCCCTTGAGTTTGGCGCGCAGGCTTTGCTGTGAGCCGCCGCGCAAATGCGTGATGGCGTCCAGCCGGGCGGCGGCCTGGGCGCGGTCGCGGCGCGGCGTGAGCAGCCAGCTCTTGAGCGCGCGGCTGCCCATGCCGGTGGTGCAGGTGTCCAGTAGCGAAAACAGCGTGGGCGAGTCCTCGCCGCGCAGGGTTTGTATGAGTTCGAGGTTGCGGCGCGTGCTTTGCGGCAGCTCGATGAGCTCGCCGGATCGCACCACCTGCAGGCCCTGCACATGCGACAGCGCCCGGCCCTGTGTGTGTTCGGCATAGCCGAGCAGCGCCGAGGCGGCCGCATGGGCTTCGTTCAACGCCTCGGCGTTCCAGGAAGCCAGGGAGGCGACCTTGAGCTGGTCCAGCAGGCGGCGCGCGCCCAGGGCGGCGTCGAACTGCCAGGCCGGGCGGGCGGTGCTGGCGCAGCGCTGGGCCTTGATCCGCTGCTCGAAGGCCGGCGTCACGTCGATGTTGTAGAGCAGCTCGCTGGGCGCCACGCGCGCCAGCCAGGCCTCGAGTTCGTCATTGGCGCAGTGCGCCAGGTGGATCTCGCCCTGCGTCACGCTGAGCCAGGCCAGGCCGCAGGTGTTGCGCGCGCCCTGGTGCACGGCCAGCAAAATGGATTCGGTCTTGTCGCTGAGCAGCTCGGTGTCGGTCAGCGTGCCGGGCGTGACCACGCGCACCACCTTGCGCTCGACCGGCCCCTTGCTGGTGGCGACGTCGCCGACCTGCTCGCAGATCGCCACCGATTCGCCGAGCTTGATCAGCTTGGCCAGGTAACCTTCGAGCGAGTGGAAGGGCACACCGGCCATGACCACCGGCTCGCCGGCCGACTGGCCGCGCCGCGTCAGCGTGATGTCGAGCAGGCGTGAGGCTTTCTCCGCGTCGGCGAAGAACACTTCATAGAAGTCGCCCATGCGGTAAAAAACCAGTGTGTCGGGATAGTCCGCCTTGATGCGCTTGTACTGCGTCATCATGGGGGTGTCTTCCGCCCCTGTTGCGGAATTTTTGCCCCGAATTGTTTCCTTTTGCATCAATGAACCGGCGCGCCGGCGCCCCCTTTATTTGGCATTTTTTTCACTCAGGCCGCTATCTTAGGTGGAGCCAGCGCTCCCCCCGTACGCCCCGATTGTCCTTTGATTGTCCTTCAGTCCCCGATACCTGCCGCGCCCGGCCGGCTTAGACCCGAAAAGCCGGTGGGCAGCCATCAGACGGCGTGAAACCTGACGCCGCAAACCGGCAATCGGCCGGAAAACGGCTGTCGCGCAGAGGTAGACTCGCTGGAATTCTTCCATTCCAGCAGCGTCCAGCCAGCGGGCACCCGCCCGCGCCGGGCTCCACAACCCTTCGCAAGGCCAAATATCCGGGTCGCCGAGAGCAGCAAAACCACCGCAAGCCAATAACCAAAAGCCACCCTGCGAAACCGCTCCATGGACAACAAATCCGACGCCTTGCTTGCCGAAGCGCCCGTGCTGAACACGGGCCGCAGGGCCCTGCATGAAACCGTGCGGCTGGGCCTGGGTTATGCGCTGCTGGTGCTCCTGTGCCTCAGCGTTTCGGTGCTGGCCGTCGCCATGCGCGCGCTGCTGCCGAGGGCGCTGAGCCGGCGCTGGGGGCGCAAGCTCGCGGCGGGGAGCTTTCGCGGCTACCTGCGCCTGCTGGAGCTCATGGGCGCCTGCCGCTTTGACCTGTCGGCGCTGGACGCGCTGCGAGACGGCCCGCCGCTGATCATCGCGCCCAACCACCCCTCGCTGCTGGACGCCATCATGATCCTGTCCCGCCTGCCGGACGCCACCTGCATCATGAAGGCCGACATCGTCAACAGCGTCTTCTTCGGCGCCGGCGCGCGCCTGGTCGGCTACATCCGCAACATGCCGCTGCGCACCATGGTGCAGCTGTCGGTGGCCGACCTGCGCCAGGGCAGCAGCCTGCTGCTGTTTCCCGAGGGCACGCGCACCCGGCGCTTTCCCGTCGGGCGCATGCAGGGCACGACCGGCCTGATTTCCAAACATGCGGGCGTTCCGGTGCAGGCCGTCTTCATCGAAACCGATTCGGCTTTCCTGGGCAAGGGCTGGTCCCTGCTGTGGACGCCGAAAATGCCCGTCACCTACCGTGTGCGCCTGGGCAGGCGCTTTGAACCCGCCGGCGACACCGCGCAGTTCACGGCGGAACTGGAGCATTACTTCGAGGCCGAATTGCAGCGGTCCCAGCTTTCGTCCATCGCCGCGGCGCCGCCGGCCTAGGGCCGGCGCAAGCTTGGCGACCGGTTTTCCGCTCCCTTGATTCCTCCATCTCGATGAACAATCCCCCTCGCGCCGCCTCCGCCACGCACCTGGTCTTGATTCCCAGCTACAACCCGGGCGTCAAGCTCGACGAAACCGTGCGCGGCGCGCTGGCGCAGTGGGCGCCGGTCTGGGTGGTGGTCGACGGCAGCACCGACGGCAGCGCCGCGCGCCTGCAGGCGATGGCCGAGGGCGACGACAGGCTGCGCGTGCTGGTGTTGCCGCGCAATGTCGGCAAGGGCGCGGCGGTGCTGCACGGCATCGAGCTGGCCGCGGCGCAGGGCTTCACGCACGTGCTGACCATGGACTCCGACGGCCAGCACCCGGCCCATTTAATCCCGGAGTTCATGGCCGCTTCGCAGGCCCAGCCCGGCGCCATGGTGCTGGGCGTGCCCGTGTTCGCCGCCGACGCGCCGCGCCTGCGCGTCAACGGCCGCAAGCTGTCCAACGGCTGGGCCGACCTGGAAACCCTGTGGGCCGGCATAGGCGATTCGCTGTTCGGCTTTCGTGTCTACCCGATAGCGCCGCTGCGCGAAGTCATGACCGGGCAGCGCTGGATGCGCCGTTTCGATTTCGACCCGGAGGCGGTGGTGCGCATGTGCTGGCTCGGCGTCAAGCCCATCAACCTGCCGGCCACCGTCCGGTATTTCCGCCCCGACGAGGGCGGCGTGTCGCACTTCAACTACCTGCGCGACAACCTGCTGCTCAGCTGGATGCACGGCCGCCTGCTGCTGGGCTTTTTGCTGCGCCTGCCCTTGCTGCTGGCGCGCAGGATCCGTGGGACTTAGATCATCCCGCCGTTGATCGAAATCACCTGCCCACTGATGTAGGCCGCACGTTCCGAGGCCAGGAAGCTGACCAGGTCGGCCACCTCCTGGGGCTGGCCGGCGCGTTTCATGGGCACCAGCCGGGCAATCTCGGTCGCATCAAAACTGTCCTGGCTCATGGGTGTGGCGATGATGCCGGGCGCGACCGCGTTGACGGTGATGCCGCGGCTGGCCACTTCCAGCGCCAGCGATTTGGTGGCCGAATGCAGCGCGCCCTTGGCCGCCGCGTAATTCACCTGGCCGCGGTTGCCGGCCACGGCGGCCACCGAGGTGATGTTGATGATGCGCCCCCAGCGCGTGCGGATCATGGGCATCATCAGGGGCTGGGTCACGTGGAAGAAGCCGTTGAGCGAGACGTCGATCACCTGCTGCCATTGCCGCAGCTGCATGCCCGGGAAGACCGCGTCGTCATGGATGCCCGCGTTGTTCACCACCACCTGCACCGGCCCCTGCACCAGCAGCGCCTCCAGCGCCGCGCCGGTCGCCGCGGCATCGGTGACGTCGAAGGCCACGGCCTCGGCCTGGCCGCCCGCGGCCTGGATGTCCGCCACCACGGCCGAGGCGGCGTCCAGGCTGCGGTTGCCGTGCACCAGGACATAAAAACCGTCGGCGGCCAGCTGGCGGCAAATCGCCGAGCCGATGGCGCCGCTGCCGCCTGTGACCAGCGCGCGTTTGGGTGAAGGGGCGGTCATGGGGTCTCCTTGGGGGTTATGGCGGTGGTTGCATCCAGCATCACCACGGCGCGGCCCGACAGCAGCAGCGCGTCTCCCGCATGCACGCTGAAGTCGTAGAGGACGCTGCCGGCGTTGCCGCTGCCGCGTTCGGCGCGCACGGCCAGCACCGCGCCCACATCGTCCAGCCTCGCGACATGCAGGCTCACGCCGCGCACGCTGACCAGGTAGCCGGCCTTGGGCGCTTCATCCGGCGCGTTGGCCTGCATTTCGGCGACCAGCGCCCCGTGCACGGCCATGGCCTGCGCCGCGTATTCAATGCCGCAGGCCGCGCCCAGTCGCCCGCGGGCGCGCAGCGGGTTGTTCGGGTCCAGGTGGCTGGTGGCTTCGCAGCGGATCCGCAGGCTGTCCCACGCGCTCACGCGCTCGAGCAGGCACATGCTGCCCTGGTGTGGAATGCGGCGCGCGATCTCCTCGCGGTCCAGGCTGGCGGGCGGGGTGGCGGCGAAGGGCATGGCCGGGGCTCGCAAAGCTCAGGGCGCGACCTGCAGGGCCAGCTGCAAGCCCTCCAGGTAGTCGAGCACGACGCGGCCCGACTGCCGGCTCGCGATGCCGCGCAGCAGGGGCAGGCAGCGCGCCGCCGGAATGTCCTGGCGCAGCTTCTCGAGCGCGGGCTCGTCCAGCCGGTCGGCGGGCAGGCGGCTCAGGTAGTCGGCCTTCAGCGTCCATTGCGCCAGGCTGTGTTCGCCGCGGCCGGGCGCCAGCACCAGGGCCACACCGAAGCTGTCGGGAATGGCGCGCGCGCTGTACAGCGGCTCCGGGTAGTCGGTGTCATAGGCGACCAGCAGCACGGGCACCTGCTCCACCGCCACCTGGGTCATGGCCTCGAGCAGGCCGGCGGCAAAACTGGCATCGCGCGCGCACAGCACCGACGAGGTCGCCATGGCGCCGCTGGAAATGCTCCAGTAGCCGGCCGCGGCGTTGTGCACCGAGTTGTGAAAGCGCGTGGGGGAGATCAGCCTGTCGCTGGAGGCCAGCGTGCTGCAGATCTCATGGCAGTTGACGGCGTCGCCGCTGGAGGATGAAAACACCGAGGCCAGCGCGGCCGCCCGCAGGCCCGAGGCCGCCACGGCTTCCTCGCCGACCGCCAGCGACACCTTGACCACCGCGCCGGCGCGGCGGCGCTCGGCCTGCGGCAAGGCCATGGGCGGCGGCAGCACGCAGCGCGCGGACTGGTAAGGCGCGGCGCCCAACAGGCATTCGCGGCCCTGCGCCCAGTTCGCCAGGCCCGGGCCCAGCAGGCCTATGCCTTGCACAAACACGGTGAGGTCCGGGGCCGGAGTAGGGGATGTCTGCGTCATGTGGAGCTTTAGCCGGCGCGGCCCAGCAGCAGGCTGCAGTTGGTGCCGCCGAAGCCGAAGGAATTGCTGAGCACGTGGCGCGGCGCCGCTTCCTGGTTGTCCACCAGGTAGTGGACCGGCAGCGCCGGGTCGGGCGTGCGGGTGTTGAGGCCGCCGGGCAGCAGGCCGTGCTGCAGCGCCAGCGCGCAGACCACGGCCTCCAGGCCGCCGGCGGCGCCCAGGGTATGGCCGGTCGCGCCCTTGGTGGAACTGCAGGGAACGCGCGCGCCGAACAGCGCCGCCACCGCCTTGGCTTCGGCGGCGTCGTTGCTTTGTGTCGCGGTGCCGTGCAGGTTGATGTAGTCGATGTCGGCCGCGCCCAGGCCGGCCGCGGCCAGGGCCTGCTCCATGGCCAGGCGCGCGCCCAGGCCCTCGGGATGCGGCGAAGACATGTGGTGCGCGTCGCTGGATTCGCCCACGCCCAGCAGCAGCACGTCGCCGGGCCGGGGCCGCGCCGGCGCGCGTTCGAGCAGCGCAAAGGCGGCGGCCTCGCCGATGGAGATGCCGTCGCGCGCGGCGTCGAAGGGGCGGCAGGCCTGCGCTGAAATCAGGCCCAGCGAATTGAAGCCGTACAAGGTGGTCAGGCACAGCGAGTCCACACCGCCCACCACCGCCGCGTCGATCAGGCCGGCGCGCATCATTCTTTGCGCCGAGGCGAAGACCTTGGCGCTGGACGAGCAGGCCGACGAGACCACGACGGCCGGGCCGGCCAGGCCCAGGTACTGGCGCGTGAAGTCGGCCACCGAAAAGGTGTTGTGGGTGGTGTTGTAGTGGAAGTCCGCGGGCAGCGCGCCGCTGTGCGGATCGCGCCGGCGGTAGGCCAGTTCGGTTTGCAGGATGCCCGAGGTGCTGGTGCCGATAAAGACACCCACGCGCTGCACGCCGTGGCGCCCGGCCGCGGCGGCCACGGCGGCCTCAAAGCCGTCCTGCCGCAGCCCCAGCAGGGCGAGCCGGTTGTTGCGGCAGTCAAAAGCGGCCCAGGGCGCGGGAAGCACGACCTCGTCCACGCCTTGCACCTCGCCGACAAAGGTGGGCAGGTCGACCGTGTCGAAGCCGCAGGGCGCCAGCCCGCCGCGCCGCGCGCGCAGCGCATCCAGGGTCTGCGCCAGGCCGCGGCCCATGCTGCTGGTCGCGGTGAAATGGGAAAGCCAAAGGGGGGACAGGGGAGAGGACCTCTCTGAAGAAAAAGACACTTTAGCAAACCGCCCCGAGGGGCGGCCGCATGCCGGCGCTCACGCGCTTCCCCCGCGTTGCCGGTGCAGGCGCAGGGACAGCCAGGCCGCGAGCCCGCCCAAGGCGATGCCGGCGGCGGCGTCCACCGCGACGTGCTGGCGCGTGGCCAGTGTCGAGTAGGCGATGCCGGCGCACCACAGGGCGTTCAGCCACAGCAGCCAGGACGGTGCGGAAAAGCCGCGCAGCAGGCGGTGCAGCCACAGGCCCGAAAAAACAGCCGTCGCGACATGCAGGGAAGGGCAGGCGTTGCCCGCCGCATCGATGTTTTTCAGGAATTGCATATCGGGGTATTTCAGCCAGTCGACGTCGGCCGGCGGGGCGGCCGTGGGCCAGATAAAAAACACCGCCAGGCCTAAGAGGCAGGTCAGCGCCATCGCCAGGCCGTAGTACAGCAGCTCGCGCCTGTCGCTGAAGAACAGCGGCGGCAGCGACACATAAACCCACAGCGACAGGTAGATCGGCAGGGCCAGCGGCGCAAAGGCGACGAGATGGTCGACCCAGATGCGCGGCATCACGGTGAGGGGAAAGGCCGGGTGCTTGAGCAGGTAGAAATAGGCGCCGAAAAACAGGGCGATGAACAGCATCGTTCCCAGGCCCTTGAGGAAGAAGTGCCGCGAAATGGCTTCGGCCATGCGGGACCACGCGGTGGGGCGGGCTTGCGGCGGCTTCATGCGAGGGCCTGGCGCAGGGTCACGGTGCGCAGCCCGGCCGCGCTGATTGATTCGAGCAGGGGCGGCAGCACCTCGAGCACGACAGGAACGCCTTGCGGCGTGCGCGCCGCGTTGCCATCATGCAGCAGCACGATGGCGCCGGGACGCAGCCCGGCCTGAAGCCTGCGCAGCACGCGCGCGGCGTCGCCGGTGCGCGTGTCGAAACCGCGCACCGACCAGCTGGCGAGCTTCAGGCCCAGCCGGGCCAGCACCGGGTCGAGGAAAGGGTTGCGCAGGCCGGCCGGCGCGCGAAAGAACAGCGGGCGCTGGCCGCTGGCGCCGGCCAGCGTATCCTGCGCGGCCTGCAGCTCGCGCAGCATGCTGCGCGGGCCGGTCACGGAAAAATGGTGGCGGTGGTGCTGGCTGTGGTTCTCGACGGCATGGCCGCGCCGCACCATCTCGCGGCACAGCTCGGGATGGCGCGCGGCTTTTTCGCCGACGCAAAAAAACGTGGCGCGCACCGCGTAGCGGTCCAGCAGGTCCAGCACCAGGGGGGTGACGGCGGGGTCGGGCCCGTCGTCTATGGTCAGCGCGATTTCGCGCCGTGCCTCGGCCGCGGCGGGCAGGCGCGTCCAGTTCGGGCCCAGCCAATGGCTGCGCGGCCAGAGGCCCGCAAAGGCGATCAGCGCGTGGTTGAGCACCAGGGCCGCAAGCGCCCAGGGCCAGAGGCTTATCTTCAAAACAATGGCCGCCAGCGCCAGCAGGTGCACGCCGGCGCTGGCGCGCAGCAGGGCGCCGGGTTTCCACACAGTGACTGGCTCAGGCATGCGCCCTCCGCGCAAAAATCGCCGCATACAGCAGTGCCAGGATGACGCCGGGCGCGACCGTGGCGCCCATGGCCTGCAGGATGGAGACCTTGGAAAACGCCAGCAGCCCAAAGCCCGCCACCGTGGTCAGGTTGGCCAGCAGCATGGAGGCCAGGGTGCGCGGCGCGATCGGCGTGGCCGGGTCGGGCCGGTCAAAGAACAGCGCGTAGTTGGAGCCGACGGCCACCACCAGCAGCAGGCCGACCAGGTGCAGGATGATCAATTGCTGGCCCAGCAGCGCCAGGCCGGCCGTGACCGTGACGACCGCGGCGGCCAGCGGTGCCAGGATGCGCAGCACGCGGGCCGGCGAGCGGAACACCGCCAGCAGCAGCACCACGATGATGGCCAGCCCGCCCAGCGACAGCACGATGGCCTCGTGCAGGTAGCCCGCGTACAGGCGGTCTGATTCTGCTTTCAGGTCAACGAACAGCACGCCGGGCAGGGCGGCCGCCGCCAGGGCGGCGCGGATGTCGGCGGCCTGGATGTTTCCGCCCTTGGGCGCGGTCAGCGGCAGCAGGGCGTTCCAGCGTTCGGCTTTTCCGAGCAGCAGGGCGTCCAGGCCCATGGCCATGGAGGTTTTTTCCAGGTCGGCCGGCTGCAGCGGGGGACGGCCGCGGGCCGCGGCGACGTCGGCCAGAAAGGGCGCGAAGACTTCGGCGCGCACCGGCAGGCCCTGCACCGCCCGGGCCAGCCGCGCCTGCAGCTGTTCGGGCGGCGGCAGGCTGGCCTGGCGGGCGCTTTGTGCGGCCAGGCTGGGAAGGTAGCGGCTGGGGCTGTCAAAGCCGGCGATCTGGCCGCGCTCGACCTGCGCCTGCAGTACGCCGGACACCCGCTCGGCGGTTTGCAGCACGGCTTCCCGGCTGCCGGCGGAGACCACAACCACATAACGCACATCCGGCGCGCCCATGTCGGCGCGCAGGCTTTCGTCGAGCACTACATCGGCTTGTGACACCGGGCTCAGCGAGGAGATCTTGTCGTTGAACAGGCTGGCATGGTTGCCGGCCAGGACGGCGCAGGCGGCCAGCAGCAGGGCCGCGGCCGGCCAGCGCAGGGCGGGCGCGCGCCCGGCCAGCGCCTGCAGCACACGCCCGATGGCCGAGACGTCATGGATGCGAAAGCCCGCCGGCAGCAAATGCGGCAGCACATAGCGGGTGACCGCGGCGGCCGTGACCAGGCCGGCGATCGAATACAGGCCCAGCTGCGCCAGGCCCGGAAAGCCGGACAGCAGCAGCGAGGCAAAGCCGGCGATGGAGGTCAGCACGCCCAGCCGCACCGTGGGCCAGAAGCGCCTGACCCAGTGCTGCGGGTCCGCGCCGGCATCCTCGGACTGCACGAACAGGTAGATGGAATAGTCCACCGCCTCGCCGATCAGGGCCGTGCCGAAACCCAGCGTGATGCCGTGCACCGAGCCGAAGCCCAGGCTCACCGCGGCAATGCCGGCCAGTGCGCCGCTGATGACGGGCAGGAAACCCAGGACCAGCGCGCCGACGGAGCGGTAGACCAGCAGCAGCAGGCCCGCTATCAGCGCCACGCTGATCATGGAAAGCAGGCTGACCTGGCTCTGGATGGCCTCGCGCGAGGTGACGGAGAACACGCCGGGGCCGGTCATGACCAGCGAGGCGCCGCTCTGGCCGGCGGCCGCGTCGAAGGCCTTGCGGACCGCGGCCATGGCCTGCTGCTGGGCGTCGGTGTCCGAGCCCGCCGCGCGGGTTTGCAGCAGCATCAGCGCGCGCCGGCCGTCGCGCGAGGCCCAGGCGCCGTCGACCTGCCTCGGCTGGCTGCCGGCGTTGAACTGCCCCAGCAGCTGCAGCATTTCACCGGTCGGGTCGCGCGGCAGCAGGGCCTTGGCCATCAGGCCCGCGGGCGAGGCGAGCAGGTCTATGCTCTCGCCCAGGGCCGCGTGCAGCCCGGCTTCGCTGAAGCGCTCGGGCGTGACGGCGGGGCTCAGCACATAGCGGTTGGCCAGCAGGAAGTCGCGGTCGCGCGCGGTGTTGACGGGCTCGCCGTTGGAGACGCTGGCGAAGGCAGAGTCGGCGCGCAGCTGCTGCGCGAGCTGGTGCGACAGCCGGGCCCGGGTTGGGGCATCGGCGCCCTCTATGCCCACCAGCACCAGGCGCGAGGCCAGGCCCTCGGTGATCTGGTCCTTGAGCAACTGCTGCTCGGGCGTGGGCGTGCGCGGCAAAAATGCCGAGAGGTCGGTGGTGAAGTGGGTGCGGCTGATGACCAGCGCGCAGCCGGCCAGGAACACCAGCCACAGCGCGATGGCGGCCATGCGGCCGCGCGTCGCGGCTGCCGTCACGGCGCCGCCTGTTCGATGGCCATGCTGGAGCTGTCGCCGTCGGCCTGGGCTATGTCTATGGCGCGCACCTGGTTGCGCACGCCGCTGATGCGGATGCGCTGGATCACCGCCTGCATCTTGGGATCCAGCGGCTGCAGTTGCAGGGTCCAGCGTTCGGCGCTGCCTTCCAGGCTGAGCCGGTAGCTGCGCTCGAGCGCGCCGCGGTCGCCGGCCAGCGTGCCGCGTATGCTGTCGATGAAGGCGGCCAGCTCGGGGTAGGCCTGCAGCTGGAACTGGTATTTTTGCCGGCCGCGTTCTATCACCAGTTCGCCGCCGTTGACGACCATGGATTCGGGCTTGGGCTTGAGCGTGCGTTTTTCGAGGCGGTCGGGCGCGGTGTAGAGCAGTTCGCCGGATGACTCCACCGGTTTGTCGAGCAGTGCGATATGCTTTTTCTCGATGAAGGTGGCGCGGCCCGACTTGGTTTGCGCCAAGGTGTCCATCAGCTGCTGCAAGTCCCAGGCGGCCAGTGCGCCGGAGCTCCACACGGCCAGGGCCAGGCCCGCCAGGACGGCTGCCAGCCGCGCTGCCAGGGACGATGCGGGGGCCGGTGTAGTGGGCGAAAGAGGATGGGTCATGCGCTGCTCAGGGCTGTTGTCCGGGACGGCCGGCCTGCGGCGGCGCGGCGTGCCAGAAATCGAAAAAATTGAACCAGTTGTAGGGTGCGCTGCGGCAATGCCGCGCCAGCAGTGCAGCATAGCGCGTCACGGCCTCATGCACCGCCTGCGTGCGGCCGCGCGGCGGCAGCGCGGAGAAGTCCGCGAGCGCCTCGAAGTGGACGTCGTAGCGGTTGCCGCCGCGGTACAGCCCCGCCATGAACAGCACCGGGCGCTTGAGCACGGCGGCCATGCGAAAAGGCCCCAGCGGCAATTCGGCCGGGGCACCCAGGAAGTCGACGGGATAGGTATCGTCAGTGCCCAGCGTGCGGTCGCCCAGCATGCCGACCACGGCGCCCTGGTCCAGCAGGGCGTGCACGCGGATCATGGAATCGATGTGCCCCAGCGCTATCACGTCCATTTGCGCCTGGGGATTGATGGCGCCCATCGCGGCGTTGATCTTGCGCGCGTTGTCCTCGTACATCGCCATGGCGACGCGCAGCCCGGGCTGGCGTCGCCCGATGGCGCGCAGCACTTCAAAACTCCCCAGGTGGGCGCCTATGAGGAAGACGCCTTTCCCGCCGGCCACCGCCTCGTCGATCAGCGCCTGGTTGTGCACCCGGATGTCGAACAGGTCGAAGCGGTCGTTGAGCAGGAAGACCCGGTCGTGGACGGCCGAGGCGAAACTCAGGAAATGCCGGAACAGGTGGCGCCAGCCGACGGCGTCGGGCGAGGGCAGTTCGAACACGCGGCGCAGGTAGTTGCGCGACATGCGGCGTGCCGTGGGCGCGAAGGCCAGGAAGTAAGCCGCGATGCCGTACAGGATGGTGCGGCTGGCGCGGCGGCCCAGGCCCAGGGAGATCAGCGTCATCACGCGCAGCATGAAGACGCTGCTGCGCTCAGGCTGCCGCCGCCATTCGGCCGCCGATGCCTGGGTGTCCGGCTGCGGCGCGTTCATGGCGGAGGCAGCGGCAGCAGGGTGCCGGTGGCGACTTTTCGCGCGCCGCTGCGGATCTCGAAATGCGTGCCGCCGCGGGCGCCGGCCGTGCAGGTCATCGTGAGGGTTTCGCCGGGGCCCACGGGGCTGAGGAATTTCGCCGCGCTGATCTGGCAGGCCTGCGCGGCCGCGTCCGATTGCTGCACCGCATGCACGGCGGCGTCGAGCAGCAGCACGCCCGGCACGATGGGGTTACCGGGGAAATGCCCGGCAAAGGCCGGGTGGTCGGCCGGCACCACAAAACTCGTTTCAGCGTTCATGGCCGGGCCTTTTGCGAAGATGCTCGCGCGCCAGGGCCAGCAGCGCCTCGCGCGGCAGTTTGCCGGTGCTGTTGCGCGGCAAGGCCTCGAGCAGCACCAGCGGCCGGGGAATGAAGATGGCGTCTATGCGCTCCCTCAGCGCCGCCAGCAGGGCGGGTGCCGCCAGGCCGGGCGCCACCACAAAAGCCATCAGCCGCACCACGCTGTCGCCGTCCTGCTCGTCCGGCATGAAGAAGGCGCCGTCGAGCACGCCCGGTATGGCGGCCAGCTGGTGGTTCAGGTAGCCCAGCGAGCTTCGTTTGCCGGCGATGTTGACCAGGTCGGCGGTCCGGCCGTGCAGCAGGAAGCGGCCTTCGGGCAGCACTTCGAGCTCGTCGGCCAGGGGTGTGGCCTGCTCGACATGGCCGCCCGCCGCCCAGGTTTGGCCCAGGCTGGCGCTGAGCGCTACGTCCGGGAACAGCGTCCAGGCCTGGCCCTGGCTCAGGCGCCGGGTGGCGATCTGCCCGGTTTCGGTCGATCCGTAGATTTCAAGCAGCGGGGCCTGCAGCCGGGTTTCGGCGGCCAGCGCCAGCTGCGGCGGCAGGGCGGCGGTGGCGGACAGTAGCAGGTCTATGGGCGGGATGTCCAGGCCCGAAGCAAGCAAGGCCTTCAGGTGCACCGGCGTGGTCACCAGCATGCGCGGGCGCGCCGCCTCGGCCAGCGCGGCGCAGATGTCGGCCGGGTAAAACGGGTGGCCCGCGCCGAGCACGCCGCCACCCTGCAGAGGCAGCAGCACGGTGGATTCGAAGCCGTACATGTGCTGGGGCGGCACGGTGGCCACGATGCTGTGCCGCTGCTCGCCGAGCAGGCTGAGGCGGCCGGCTTCGGCCCGGGCGCCGCGCACCAGGCTGCCCCAGCTTTTGCGGTGCGCCACCGGCACGCCGGTGGAGCCGGAGGTGAACATGATGGCCGCGACACGCGAGGCGGGAATCTGCGGGACTTCCCATGCGCCGCTATGGGCTTGCGCGTGCGGCGCGGCGCCCGCCATCGCGTCGGCCCAGGCCAGTTGCGGCAGCGCCAGCGACTGGGCCTGGTCCGACAGGCAGAACACGTCGGGCGCAAAGGCCTGGATCTGCCTGACCATTTCCGGCGTCAGCGTGGGCGGCAGCAGGCTGAGCTTGTCGGCCAGCAGCGCGGCCGCCATGCCGACGGCAAAACGGTAGCGGTCCGCACAGGCGTTCAGCACATGCCGGCCCGCCGGCAAGGCCGCGGCCAGCTGCCTGGCGTCGGCCAGAAATTGCCCGGCGCTGACGGGCTGGCCGTGGCGCAGGGCCAGCAGGTCCTGCTCGCGGGTGTGGGCCAGCAGCGGCGGGCTGGTCATGGCCGGGGCGCGTGGCGCTGTGAAGCCTGCCGGTAGGCCCGGATCGCCTCCAGCGGGCCGGCGCGCTCCCCCGGGGGCAGGACGTAGCAGCGCGCGGCGTATTCCGCGGCAAACATCAGCCCCAGCAGCGGAATGCCCAGCAGGTAGGCAAAGGTGGACCAGACCGCCATGGGCGCGAAGCAGAACAGCAGCAGGGACATCCCCGCGATGCCGGCGAAATACAGGGTCCAAGCCCAGGTGGCGGAGCGGGTGTAGGCGCTGATCGCCGGTGTGAGCTCTCCGTGCACGATGCGGGCGAACTGCGAAATCATGGGGGTTCGGCCGCGCGCCAGCGTGCGGCCGAAGGTGGCGCCCAGCAGTGTGTAGCTGCCTGCGTGCTCCAGAAAAAACACCCAGCCGTAGTGCGAGAGCAGCCAGTCCCTGGCGGCGTAAAACCCAAGGCAGGCCAGCGCGCACAGGGCCAGCATGGCCGGGCGCTGCGGTGAGCGCCAGGCCAGCAGCAGGGCCAGCGCCAGCAGGGGCAGCACGGCGACCGATGCCTGCAGCAGGCCCGGCGTGGCCGAGGTGGCGGCCAGGTGGGAGGCCAGGGCGTAGCCTATGCCCAGGGCCAGCGCGCCGCCCCAGCGCCAGGCCTGGCCAAACCGCGCCGCCCCGCTGCTGTTCACTGGGTTCGCCAGGCGGCGATATGATCGCCCAGGCTGCGCAGCGAGTGGAAGATGGCGTGGTTGTCTTCGTGGTCGGCCCTGAGCTGAAGGCCGTAGTGCTTGGAAACCACCAGCGCGATCTCCAGGATGTCGATGGAGTCCAGTCCCAGGCCGTCGCCGTACAGGGGCTCGTCGGGCTGGATCTCATCGGCGCTGACTTCCAGGTTCAAGGCGCTCACCACCAGTTCCGCGACTTCGCGCAGCAGGGCTGCGTCGGCCGACGCGACAGAGGCTTTGACAATGGATTCAGGCATGGTGCTCGCTAGGGTACGGGGAAGGGTTCGGAGGACAGGGGCGCCGCGCACGCGCCGCCCTGCTTGAACCAGAAATTTTAGCCGAGGCGACAGGGGCGAAACCCTCTTCGCGGCTTGTCGCGGCCTTTGCCTACAGCACCTGGCGCTGGATGGGCGCTTGCGCCGCGGCCGCGGGGCCCGAACCCCAGGCCAGCACGCGGGCCTGGGTCAGGCGCAGTTCCCGCGCCATGGCGCAGGCCAGGTCCAGCCGGCGCAGCAGCCAGGGCGTGAGGTCCAGGATCATCAGCGGATCGGGCCGGGGCTGGAAAGGCTGGCCGGCGACGGCCGGGCCGGCTTCGGGCGCGGCGGCCCCGGCGCCCGAGAGCTCGGCTTCTATGCAGCCGGCGGCCCGCGCTAGCGCGGGCCTGACCACCGCGAGGTTGAGCTGGGCGCGGTGCAGCAGCAGCAGCGATTTGACGGCCGTGAGCTGGGCCAGCAGCTGGTAGCTGCGTGCCTGCAGGGCCTCGAGCGGCTCCAGCGCCGGGCGCACCTTGTGGGGTTCGGCCAGGCTGCGCTGGGCGGCCAGGGTGAGGTCGGACAGGCTGTTGTAGGCCTCGCGCCGCGCCAGCCGCCAGGGCAGGTCGGACGCCCGGGCCTCGTCGAGCAGCGCGAGCGCCAGCTGCGCGTGCCTGGCCTGGGCGCCGGTGCTGCGCAGCACCAGCGCCGGAAGCTGTTTGCGCTCCCAGGCCGGCAGCACGTAGCTGAACAGCCAGGCGATCAGCGCCCCCAGCAGGGTGTCGGCCAGGCGCTCGGCCATCGCGAAACCGGGCTCCACGCCGGACAGCAGCAAATGCGCCTGCAGCAGGCCGGCCACGGTGGCCGCGATGGAGGTGAAAAGGTAGCGCCGCAGCGCGAAGGCATGCGCCAGGCCCATGCTCAGCGCGATCACGCCGAACAGGGTGCGGGCGCCCGGGTGCGGCGCCAGCACGGCCATGACCAGCGCGCAGCCCAGCAGCGTGCCGGCCACGCGCGCATTGCGGCGCTGCACGGTCTGCGCCAGGTTGCCGCGCATCACCACCACGATGGTCAGCAGGATCCAGTATTCATGCGCCACCCAGGGCAGGCGCAGCGCCACCGCATAGCCGGCCGCCACGGCCAGCGTGCAGCGCAGGGCGTAGCGCAGGATGGGGGCGCTCCAGCTCAGCTGGCCCAGCAGCGGCTTCCAGGACCAGTGCACGGTGCTGACGAAGAGCTGCCACTGGGTGCGCACGGCCGACAGCCCGGGCGGGATGTCGCCGCGCGCCAGCGCCGCCATCTTCACGGCCTCATCGTTGATGTGGCCTATGCGGTCGGCCATGTTGTGCAGCAGCGCCAGCGGGTCGGTGGTGTCGACCAGCAGCGGGTCGGGTGCCAGCGGGTCGGCGCGTTTGGTGCGCGGCGGCAGCGCGCCGGCGAGTTCGGGCCGCAGGTCGGTGATGGCGGCGACCGCCGCGCCGCGCCGGCCCAGCAGCAAGTCCATGCCCAGGGTTTCGAGCCGCGCGGCGGTGCTGTCCAGCGCCAGCTGCAGGGCGGGCAGCACGGCCACGGCGGCGCTGTGCTCCAGCAAAAAATCCAGGTCCAGGTCGCAGGCGAGCTGGTGGTCGCGCGCCTCCAGCAGGCTCAGCAGCATGGCCGCCAGGCGCTGGCGCTCCGGCGTGGTGGGCGACTCCAGCACCAGGTCGCGCGTGTTCTGCAGGTGGTCGGCCAGCGCGGCTTGCTGCTGCAGCATGCGCGCCAGCAGCGCGTTGTGGTCGGGCCGCGGGCCGAAGCGCTGGGACTGGGTGCGCAAAATCTGCGCGAAGCTGTGCAGGCATTCGGCCAGCAGCTGCGCGCGAAAGCGCCGGTTGAGCAAATGGGTGGTGAACACCGCCCACAGCAGGTAAAGCCCGGCGCCGGCGACAAACCAGGCGCCGTGCAGCGCGATCTGCTGCAGCGAGGCGGCCGGCGGCGCGGCCATGGAAAACAGCGTGGAAAACAGCAGTGAAAAACAGATGGGCCCGCCGCGCTTGCCCCAGGCCATCATCATCACGGCCAGGAAAGTGGCGGCCGCGACCACGATGCCCAGCAGCAGCTCGTCGTGGCGCACCAGCTGCACCAGCGTGAAGAGCGGCGCGCCCAGCAGCGGCGCCGGCAGCATCTGCATGATCTTGCGCCGGCGCGGCGCCGGCACGTCGGGCAGGCTGGTGATCATCACGCCGACGGCGGCGGTGGAGGCGGCGGCCAGCCCGGCGGCCTCGAAGATGGCCAGCATGATGAGCACCAGGCCCAGCGACACCGTCAGGCCGTTGGCGACGTACTGGCTCAGCAGCACGTGCAGGCTTTTGTGCAGCCAGCCCCGCACCCGGCGCTGCAGGCGGGTCGCCAGCGCGGCTGGGGGGGCGGGGTCGGGCCGGTTCATGGTGTGCCAGAGCACACTTTAACGAAACGCACGAACCTTTCCCAAAAGAAAAAGCCCGCGAAGCGGGCTTTGTTTAGAAAGGCGCGTCCGGCGCCTTGGGGGCGGTGTCGCCGGCCTTGATGCGCTTGGCTTTGAGCGTGGGCTTTTCGGCCGGTGCGGCGGGCGCCGCGCTTTCTTCGGCGCCTTCTTCAGCTTCTTGCGCGGCGGGCGTGTCCTGCAGGGCCTGGCGCACCACGGCCTTGTCGCCGGCGCCGGCGAACTTGCTGTATTTACCCAGGGTGGCCACCAGCTGGCCGTAGACGCGCGGGTTGCCGGCCACACATTCGCCGTGGTCCATGAAGTCGGCTTCGCCGGTGAAGTTGCCGATCAGGCCGCCGGCCTCGGTCACCAGCAGCGAGCCGGCCGCCACGTCCCAGGGCTTGAGGTTGGCTTCAAAAAAGCCGTCGCTGAAGCCGGCGGCCACATAGGCCAGGTCCAGCGCCGCGGCGCCGGGGCGGCGCACGCCGGCGCTCTGGCTCATGACTTCGCCCAGCATGTTGAGGTAGGCCTTGAGCTTGTCGCCGGGGCGGTAGGGGAAACCGGTGGAAATCAGGCATTCCTGCAGGCGCGTGCGTTTGGCCACGCGGATGCGGCGGTCGTTCATGTAGGCGCCGCGGCCCTTGGTGGCGCAGAAGATGTCGTTGCGGGTGGGGTCATAGACCACGGCCTGCTCGACCTTGCCCTTGACGGCCAGCGCGATGCTGACGCAATAGACCGGGAAGCCGTGAATGAAGTTGGTGGTGCCGTCCAGCGGATCGATGATCCAGACGTAGTCGGAGTCCTTGGCGCCATGCTCGCTGCCCGATTCCTCGGCCAGGATGCCGTGGCCGGGGTAGGCGCTCAGCAGGGTTTCGATGATGGCGGCCTCGGCGGCCTGGTCGACCTCGGTGACGAAATCGTTGGTCTGCTTGACCGAGACGCGGACCGCCTCGACGTCAAGCGCCGCGCGGTTGATGATGGCGCCGGCAGCGCGCGCAGCCTTGATGGCCACGTTGAGCATGGGATGGAGATTGCTGGACATAACTTGTAGGGAAGAACGGGATAAACCGGCGCCGGCGATGCGGGCGGCGGGCAACGGGGGCTATTTTCCCATAAATGGGATTTCCCCCGGTTTTTGGCCCGCCGGGCCGGGCCGGCAGGCGCTTCTAGGACAATCCAGCCCATGCGTACCCGATTTGTCCTGATCAACACCAGCCATGCCGGCAATGTCGGCGCCACTGCCCGCGCCATGAAAACCATGGGTTTTGACGACCTGGTGCTGGTCGCGCCGCGCTGGGCCAATGTGCTGAACCGCGAGGAAACCATACAGCGCGCCAGCGGCGCGCTCGATGTGCTCAAAAACGCCCGCATCGTCGCCACGCTGGACGAGGCGCTGGACGGCATGGCCCACCTGTGCGCCACTGCCATGACGCCGCGCGACTTCGGCCCGCCCACGCGCGCGCCGCGCGAGCACTTCACGGCCTTGCTGGGCGGTGGCCTGCCCCAAGGTACAGCCCCCGCCAGGCCCGAGTCAGTGGCTTTTTTGTTCGGCTCCGAGCGCTTCGGCATGCAGAACGAGGATGTCTACCGCTGCCATGTGGCGCTGAGCATCCCGACCGACCCGAAATTCGGCTCGCTGAACCTGGGTGCGGCCGTGCAGCTCATCGCCTACGACTGGCGCCAGGCGCTGGGCGGCTTCAGCGTGCAGCCGGCGACGACCGAACCCACGCAGGCCGACGCGGCGGCGGTGGCCGGCATGCTCAGACACTGGGAGGAGGCGCTGGCCGGCATAGGCTTTCTGGACCCGGCCTCGCCTAAAAAGCTGATGCCCCGGCTCAACCAGCTGTTCAACCGCGCCCAGCTGAGCCCCGAGGAAATCCACATCCTGCGCGGCGTGGCCAAGGCCATGCTGCAAAACGCTGCCATGGCCGCCCAAATGCCGCCTAAAGACAGCACGCCAGCACGGTCTGCGGACGGCCACTAAACTCCCACCATGTTTTCCCGACTCCGCTCCGACATCCAGTGCATCCTCGATCGCGATCCCGCCGCCCGCACGGCCTGGGAAGCGCTGACCTGCTACCCGGGGCTGCATGCCCTGGTGCTGCACCGCCGGGCACACTGGTGCTGGAACCACGGCTTCAAGTGGCTGGGCCGCTTTATCTCGCATGTTTCGCGCTGGATGACGGGCATTGAAATCCACCCCGGCGCCAAAATCGGCGAGCGGGTGTTTTTTGACCACGCCATGGGCGTTGTCGTCGGCGAAACCGCCGAGATCGGCGACGGCTGCACGATTTACCAGGGCGTGACGCTGGGCGGCACCTCGCTCTACAAGGGCACCAAGCGGCACCCGACCCTGGGCAAGGACGTGGTGGTGAGCGCCGGCGCCAAGGTGCTGGGCGGCTTTGTGGTCGGCGACGGCGCCAAGATAGGCAGCAATGCGGTGGTGATCAAGCCCGTGCCGGCCGGGGCCACGGCCGTGGGCATCCCGGCGCGCATCATTCCGTCCAAGACCGGCGAAAGCGCCGACGTCACGCCCACCCCGTTTTCGGCCTACGGCATCACGCTGGAAGACGACCCGCTGTCCCAGGCCATGCACGGCCTGATCGACACCGCGGCCGGCCAGGAGCACCAGATCGCCCTGCTGTGGCAGGCGATTGAAAAGCTCTCCGGCCCGCAAACCGCCATGAGCAAGGACTGCGTGCCCAAGGACGCGGCGCTCACGGAAACCTTCGAGGCCGACAAGCTCAACCAGCTGGTTGGCAAGTAGGGCCAAAAAAAAGGAAGGGGTGGCCCTTCCTTTTTTGTTTTTTCGCCCCGGGGCGGTCAGCGCATCAGTTGATCAGGCGCAGCGCGAAGGGCACACGAAAGGTTTTGCCGTTGGAGGCGCCTATCGCGCCCATGACGCAGAACACCAGGTGGCAAATGCCCAGTGCCACAAACACCAGGAAGCCGATCAGCACAAAGGTGAGGATCATCGCCGCCACATAACCTATGGCCGCCGTGATGGACCAGTTCAGCGCCTCCTTGGACTGGTCCAGGATATAGGCGTCGTCCTTTTTCACCAGGTAAACGATCAGGCCCGGGATAAAGCCCAGGAACAGGGTTCCTATCCAGATCAGCACGGCGGTGTTTTTCGAGTCCTTGCCCGGCGTTTCAATCAGCTCGTCCATCTCAGCTCCTCGCGTTGTAAAGCCCGAATACTACGTGAGAAAAACCGGCGGGCCGAAAACCCGCGGCGGCAAGGCTCAGCGCGGCGGGCGCTGGGCGCTTTTGGGCCTGAAGGCCTGGCACACGGCCTCGTCGGTTTCCAGGTAAGGGCCGCCTATCAGGTCTATGCAATAGGGAACGGCGGCAAAAATGCCCGCCACGGCCTGCGAACCGTCGGGGTTTTTCAGCCCCTCCAGCGTTTCAGCGATCGATTTGGGCTGGCCGGGAAGGTTCAGGATCAGGCTTTTGTCGCGAATGACCGCGCACTGGCGCGACAGGATGGCCGTGGGCACAAATTTCAGGCTGATCTGCCGCATCTGTTCGCCGAAACCGGGCATTTCCTTGTGGGCCACGGCCAGCGTGGCCTCGGGCGTCACGTCGCGCGGCGCGGGGCCGGTGCCGCCCGTGGTCAGCACCAGCGAGCAGCCGGCGTCGACCAGCGCGATCAGCGCGGCACTGATGCCGGCCTGCTCGTCGGGAATCAGGCGTTCTTCAAAGGTGATGGGGTTGCGCAGCGCGCGCGTGAGCCACTCTTTAAGCGCCGGCAGGCCTTTGTCGACGTAGACGCCGGCCGAAGCCCGGTCGCTGACCGAGACGATGCCGATCCTGACGGCGTCAAAAGCCTGGCTCATGCCTGGGGCTCCTCGGGCTCTCCCGGCCCCTGGGCCATGGCCTGGCGTACCAGCTGGAAGATTTCGCGGTAGGACTTGCCGTGGCGCGGCGCTTCACCGGGTTTTTCGGGCTTGGCGTCCTTGCGGGCCTGGCGCACCAGCGCGCGCAGTTGTTGCGAATCGGTGCCGGGATATTCCCGCAGCCAGTCGCCCAGCGTGGCGTCGTCGGCGATCAGCTTGTCGCGCCACTGCTCGGCCAGGTGCAAGGCCAGCGTCAGGTCGGCTGAGCCGTTGAGCTGTTCGTTGATCGCCTCGCGAATGGGTTCAGGGTCCAGCGGGCGCATCAGCTTGCCGATGAACTGCATCTGGCGGCGCTTGCCCTCGAAATTGGTGATCTTTTTGGCGTCGGCGATCGCGTCGCGCAGTTTGTCGGGCAGGTCCAGGCGCGCCATCAGGTCGGCACGCAGGGTCAGCAGCGCTTCACCGAGCGCCTGTTTTTCGTCGGCCTCGGCCTTGAGCTGGGTTTTGCTGGGCGGGCCGGCTTCCTCGAGCGCGATTTCCTCGGGTTTGACGAAGCGGCCGTTGGACCAGTAGCCCTTGATGGCCTTGGGAGTCTTGTTGTTCATGGCAGTCAGTATCATAGCTACCCATATGACCCAAAAAGCTTCCTCTCGCGCCAGCGGCGCCAAACGCGGCGCATCCCGGCCCTCCCAACAGCCTGAAAGCGGCTTCAGCTACCACCGCGATTTTTTCGAGGACCTCGTCGACACCGCCCTGGGGCACGCCAAAAAACTGGGCGCCACGGATGCCGCGGCCGAGGCTTCCGAAGGCTGCGGCCTGTCGGTCAGCGTGCGCAAGGGCGAACTGGAAAACGTCGAGCGCAACCGCGACAAGTCCCTGGGCATCACCGTCTACATCGGCAAAAAACGCGGCAATGCCGCGACCAGCGACTTCTCCAAGGCGGCCATAGAGCAGACCGTGAAAGCGGCCTACGACATCGCGCGCTTCACGGCCGAAGACGAAACCTCGGGCCTGCCCGACGAGCGCGACATCGCGCGCGTGCACCCGGAGCTGGACCTGTTCCACCCCTGGGCCATAGACTCCGAACAGGCCGCGCAGCTGGCCCTGCAGTGCGAGGCCGCCGCCCTGGGCACCAGCCGCCTGATCACCAACAGCGAAGGCGCGGGCGTGTCGGCCCAGCAAAGCCATTTCTTCAGCGCCCACACCAAGGGCTTTCGCGGCGGTTATGCCAGTTCGCGCCACAGCATCTCGGTGGCGCCGATTGCCGGCAAGGGCGACCAGATGCAGCGCGATGCCTGGTACAGCTCCATGCGCGACGCGGCTGAACTGGCGCGCCCCGAGGCCGTGGGCCGCTACGCTGCCGAGCGCGCGCTGGCGCGCCTGAAAAGCCGCAAGATCCCGACCACGCAGTGCCCGGTGCTGTTCGAGTCGCCACTGGCCGCGGGCCTCTTGGGCGGCTTTGTGCAGGCCGTCAGCGGCGGCGCGCTGTACCGCAAAAGCACTTTCCTGGCCGACAGCCTGGGCAAGCCGGCTTTCCCCAAACACATCGACGTCGCCGAAGACCCGCACCTGCGCAAAGGCAAGGGCAGCGCGCCTTTTGACGAAGAGGGCGTGAAAACCCAGGCGCGCAAGGTGGTGGCGGGCGGCCGTGTCGAGGGTTATTTTTTGAGCACCTATTCGGCCCGCAAGCTGGGCATGCGCACCACCGGCAATGCCGGCGGCTCGCACAACCTGATCCTGACCAGCCGGCACACGCGCCCGGGCGACGACCTGGACGCCATGCTGCGCAAGCTGGGCCGCGGCCTTTTTGTGACCGAGCTGATGGGCCAGGGCGTGAATTACGTGACCGGCGACTACTCGCGCGGCGCCTCGGGTTTCTGGGTCGAAAACGGCCGCATCGCCTTCCCGGTCGAGGAAATCACGATTGCCGGCAACCTCAAGGACATGCTCATGGGCATTGAGGCCGTGGGATCGGACGCCTACAACTACGGCGCCAAAACCGTGGGCTCCATCCTGGTCAACCGCATGAAGGTGGCGGGCAGCTAGCCTCCCCGATGATCCTGCCCGCCGAGACCCTGGCGCTGGCCGCGGCGGCCACCTGGGCCTGCTCCAGCCTGCTGTCGGCCTCCGCCGTCGCCCGCATGGGGGCTTTTGCCTTCAGCCGCTGGCGCCTGGCGTTTGCCTGCGCGATGCTCTGGGCCCTGGCCTTCGCCACCGGCAGCTGGCGCGGCCTGCAGCTGAACGGCGCAGGCGTGCTGGCCCTGTCGGGCGTGATCGGCATATTTGTCGGCGACACGGCGCTGTTCGCCTGCATGGGCCGGCTGGGGCCGCGGCGCTCCGGCATCTTGTTTGCCACGCATGCGCTGTTTTCCGCGGTGCTGGCCTGGCTTTTCCTCGGTGAGACTTTGTCGGGATGGGGTTTGCTGGGCAGCGCCTTGCTGGTGGCCGGCGTGATGACGGCGATTGCCTTCGGCCGGCGCGAAACCGAGCTGCACCACTGGGAGTCCACCAAAGGGCGGCTGGCCGTGGGCATTGCCCTGGGCCTGGTGGCGGCGCTGGGCCAGTCGGTGGCCACGCTGATGCTCAAGCCGCTGATGCAAAGCGGCATGGACCCGGTGGCGGCCTCGGCGGTGCGCATGAGCAGCGGCCTGGCGGCCCATGCCGTGCTGCTGTTCAGCGGCTGGCGCGTGGTGCAGGCCACGCAGTCGCCGCGCTGGGTGGATCTGGGCTATACCTTCGCCAGCGCTGCGCTGGGCATGACTTTGGGTATGACGCTGATCCTCAAGGCGCTGCAAAACGGCAGCGCCGGCATGGTGGGCATGCTGTCGTCCGTGACGCCGGTGCTGCTGTTGCCCTTGCTGTGGTGGGTGTATCGCCGCCGGCCCGCCCTGGGCGGCTGGTGCGGCGCCTTGCTGACGGCCGCAGGCTGCGCCTTAATTTTGTTGCGCCACTGAAGGCGCGAGCGGGATTTAGCCGGCCAGCGCGGCCTTGACGGCGGCCGAAACCTGGCCCATATCGGCCTTGCCGGCCAGTTTGGCCTTTACCGCGCCCATGACCTTGCCCATGTCGCCGGGGCCGCTGGCGCCCAGCTCGGCCACGATGGCCTTCACGGCGGCCGCCACTTCGTCGGCGCTCAGGCGCGCCGGCAGGTAGGCCTGCAGCACGGTCAGTTCAGCGGCTTCCTTGTCGGCCAGGTCCTTGCGCTCGGCCTTCTGGAAGGCTTCCAGCGAGTCCTTGCGCTGCTTGATCAGCTTGTCGACGATGGCGATCACGGCCGCGTCGTCCAGCACCACGCGCTCATCGACCTCTTTTTGCTTGAGGGCCGCCAGCAGCAGGCGTATGGTGCCCAGGCGCTCGCTGTCCTTGGCGCGCATGGCGGTCTTCATGTCTTCGGTGATTTTGTCTTTGAGGGCTGACATTCGGGGCTCCTGAGGGGCGGGAATAGAGGGGAGAGGACGGCGCGGCGGGTGCCAAAAAGCACAAAAGCCCGCAGAGCGTCCTCGTGCGGGCTTTTTGTTGCCGTGAGGCGGTACTAAAGGATTAGTACAGCTTCTTGGGCAACTGCATCGAGCGGATGCGCTTGTAGTTGCGTTTGACGGCGGCTGCCTTCTTGCGCTTGCGCTCTGCCGTTGGCTTTTCGTAAAACTCGCGGGCGCGCAGGTCGGTCAGCAGGCCGAGTTTTTCAATGGTGCGCTTGAAACGGCGCAGAGCCACGTCGAAGGGCTCATTGTCTTTTACACGGATGGTGGTCATTGTTCAATTGATCCAAAAGGTGCGCCCTAAATGATCTGATCAGGATCAGGCCAGGCGCGGGTTTGCTAGCAAAGCCTGAGATTATAGCACTGGACGTGGCCCCCACGGTCGCTCACTGCGTGTAGCTCCCTGCCCCCCGAGGGGGCCGCCCGCCTGCGGCCCGGCAAAGCCGGTTCCGCGGCCCCTGCTGGCCTTAAGAATTCAGGGCGTATGCGGGGTATTTCACCAGTGGGGGCCGCGGGACTGGCTTTGCCAGACCGCAGGCGCCGCCCCCTCGAGGGGGGAACAGGCTACACGCAGTGAGCCTGGACGGGGGTGGGCCTATTCACTGATGAAATTCAGCAAATCCTGGTTGAGCCGCTCCTTGTGGGTATCGGCCAGGCCGTGCGGCGCACCGGGGTAGACGAGCAGCCTGGCGTTTTTCACGAGTTTCGCGGCGGCCCGGCCGGAGGCGTCGATCGGCACGATCTGGTCGTCGTCGCCGTGGATCACCAGGGTCGGCACGTTAAAGCGCTTGAGGTCCTCGGTGAAGTCGGTGGCCGAGAAAGCCGCGATCGAGTCATAGGTGTTCTTGTGGCCCGCCTGCATGCCCTGCACCCAGAACGACTGGATCAAACCCTGCGAGACCTTGGCGCCGGGGCGGTTGAAGCCGAAAAACGGGCCCGAGGCGATGTCCAGGTAAAGCTGCGAGCGATTGGCCAGTTCGCCCTGGCGAATGCCGTCGAACACTTCGATCGGCAGACCGCCCGGGTTGGCCGGCGTCTTCAGCATCAGGGGCGGCACGGCGCTGACCAGCACCGCTTTTTTGACCTTTGCCGTGCCGTAGCGGCCGATGTAGCGGGCGACTTCACCGCCGCCGGTCGAGAAGCCAACCAGGGTCACGTCCTTGACGCCCAGCGAGTCGATCACCGCCGCCAGGTCGGCCGCATAGTGGTCCATGTCGTTGCCGTCCCAGGGCTGGCTGGAACGGCCGTGGCCGCGCCGGTCATGGGCGATCACGCGAAAGCCCTTGGAGGCCAGGAAAATCATCTGAGATTCCCAGCTGTCCGAGTTGAGCGGCCAGCCGTGGCTGAAGCTCACCACGGGGCCATTCTTCGGGCCCCAGTCCTTGTAATAAATCTGCACGCCGTCGGAGGTGGTGATGTAGCTGGCGCTGCGCGCCGCGGAAGCGGGCTGCTGCGGTTCGCCAGCGGCCATGGCCGGGCTGGCGGTGAGGGCGGCGGTGGCCAATGCTGCTGCGGCGGCGATGCGGGTAAGAGCGTTCATGTCTGTCCTTTGCGGTGGTTGAAGTCAAGTCGGAATCGACAGTACGAACTTTACGCTTTGAAAAATACGATAAGTATTTAATAATCTTAAAAAATTGATTCAAAGTATCAAATGGAGAATTTCATTGGGTGATCGACTTGAGACTTTGTTGAGGCATTTCTCGGTGAGCGCGAACGTTTTTCATTCGGGCGCGCTCTGCGGCGTGAACGAGCTCGGCGAGGAGGAGGGTGCTGGGCAGCTGCACCTGGTGCGCAGCGGGGAAGTTGGCGTCAGCCATGGCGGCGCCGAAGTCGTGCGCGTCAGCGGCCCCTGCCTGCTGCTTTACCCCAGGCCGTTGGCGCATCGGTTTATCACCGATGCGGCCCATGGCGCTGATTTCGTCTGCGCACACTTGCGCTTTGAGGGCGGGGCGGCCAATCCGATCGCGGCCGCTTTGCCGGCCTTTGTGCATCTGCCGCTGGCGCAGGTCGAAGGCGCCGCCGGCGTGCTGCAACTGCTGTTCGAAGAGGCATTCGAGCGGCGCTGCGGGCGGCAGGCGCTGCTGGACCGGCTGTTTGACGTGGTGCTGATCCAGGTGTTGCGCCACCTCATGGAAAACGGCGAAACGCGCTCCGGCATGCTGGCGGGGCTTTCGCATCCGCGCCTTCGCAACGCCATTGTCGCGATGCACCAGCACCCCGCGCAGGAATGGAGCCTGGAGGCCTTGGCTGATCGCGCGGGCATGTCTCGCAGCGTATTTGCCAACCAGTTTCGCGACGCGGTCGGCTGTACGCCGGGGGTGTACCTGCAACGCTGGCGGGTGGGCCTGGCGCAGCAGGCATTGCGGCGGGGACAGCCGCTCAAGCTCATCGCCGCAGACGTCGGCTACGGCAGCGAAGCGGCGCTGTCGCGCGCCTTCAAGGCGCAAAGCGGCCAGTCACCGCGCGAGTGGAAGCTGGCCCAGCAGGCCTAGCGCGCCGGTGCCAGCGCCTGCGCACAGGCATGGGCGGAGGCCCAGGCCCACTGGAAGTTGTAGCCACCCAGCCAGCCGGTGACGTCGACGACTTCGCCTATGAAATACAGGCCCGGCTGCCTGGATTCCAGGGTCTGGGAGGACAGGTCGCGGGTGTCTACGCCGCCCACGGTCACTTCGGCTTTTTTGTAGCCTTCGGAGCCGTTGGGGATGAGCTCCCAGTCCGCCAGGCGCTGGGCCAGGGCCAGCAGCGCTTTGTCGGTCGCCTCGCTGACGGGTTTTTGCAGCGCCGGGTCGGTGCTGATCCAGGCGTCGGCCAGGCGGCTGGGCACCAGGGCCGCGAGTTCGTTGGCGATCAGTTTTCTGGACGTGGCCTTGGCGCGCAGCAGCAGCGCCGGCAGGTCCACGCCGGGCGCCAGGTTGATGTGTATGGGCTGGCCTTCGCGCCAGAAGCTGGAGATCTGCAGTACGGCCGGGCCGCTCAGGCCGCGGTGGGTGAACAGCAGGTCTTCCGAGAACACCACGGCTTTTTTGCGCTGTTTGGGCGTGGCGTCCGCCGGGCTGGTTTCTATCAGCACCGGCAGCGCCAGGCCGGCCAGCTGGGCATAGGGCGCCCAGCCTTGGCCGTCGAAGGTCAGCGGCACCAGTGCAGCGCGCGGCTCCACCAGGCGCAGGCCGAACTGTTTGGCGATGCGGTAGCCGAAATCGGTGGCGCCTATCTTGGGGATCGACAGGCCGCCGGTGGCGATCACCACCTGCGGCGTCGTGATCAGGCCGCGATCACTTTGAAGTTCGTAGTTCCCGCCCGTCTCCTGGGGGCCTTTGAGGCTCTGGATGCCGCAGGGCTGCCAGCGCGTGACCCCGCCGGCCGCGCATTCGGCCAGCAGCATGTTGATCACGTCTTCGGCCGAGCGGTCGCAAAACAGCTGGCCCTTGTGTTTTTCGTGGAAAGGGATGTTGTGGCGCTGCAGCAGGGCGATGAAGTCCTGCGGCGTATAGCGCGACAGCGCCGAGCGGCAAAAGTGCGGGTTCTCGCTCAGGAACTGCGCGGGCGTGGCGTCGCGGTTCGTGAAATTGCAGCGGCCGCCGCCCGAGATGCGGATTTTTTCGGCGACTTTTTCACTGTGGTCCAGCAGCAGCACCTTGAGGCCGCGCTGGCCTGCCTGGGCCGCGCAGAACAGCCCGGCGGCGCCCGCGCCTATCACGATGGCGTCAAATTGATGTGTCAAAACAAGGCCTGAAGCGCTGTGGGTGAGTGAGGAATGCCGGCGAACATGTCGCAAGCTTTGCGGAGGAGGACGCCGCTGTTGGTTTTTGCATTGGCACGGCAACATACCGAGCTACGGCAATATATAGCCGCTTATTATAATTTTTGAAAATAACAGCCAGACCCTTGAGAGGGCACGAGGAGGATTCCATGCAAGATATTTACCCGCCGGGTCCGGCGAGTTTTCCCGCGTCCCTCACCCAGGCCGCGCCTTCCTACAAACGGCAGGCCTGGCTCGCCATGCTGGCGCTGCTGGCCTTCGTGGCCTTCTACCTCGCCCTGTCGGGCTGGTTCGCATGGAAGGGCTACAAGCTCATCTATGCCGGTGTTTATGGTGCCTCCACCCAGGGCGTCTGGCTCTTTCTGGCCGGGGTGGCGGCTGCTTTGCTCGCGGTTTTCATGCTCAAGGCGCTGGTGTTCATTCGCCGCGGAGACCTTGGCGGCCTCACGGAGATCACGGCAACTGAGCAGCCGGCGCTGTTTGCCTTCCTGTACCGGCTGGCTGACGAGGCCGGTGCCCCGCGGCCGCGCAAGGTGTTTGTCTCGGCGCGTGTGAATGCGGCGGTGTTTTACGACCTCTCGCCGCTCAACCTCTTGTTCCCTTCTAAAAAGAACCTGGAAATCGGCCTGGCGCTGGTCAACGTTTTGAGCCTGTCTGAATTCAAGGCGGTGCTGGCGCACGAGTTTGGCCACTTCGCCCAGCGCAGCATGGCAGTCGGCCGCTGGGTGTATATCGCGCAGCAGGTTGCCGGCCACATCGTTTCCAAACGCGACGGGCTGGACAGCTTCTTGCGGGCCTTGTCCCGCTTTGATGTCCGCATTGCCTGGGTCGGCTGGGTCCTGTCGCTGGTGATCTGGTCCATACGCTCCGTGGTGGATACCTTCTTTCGGCTGGTGCTCCTGGCCGATAGGGCGCTGTCGCGCGAGATGGAGTTCCAGGCGGACCGTGTGTCGGTGTGCCTGGCCGGCAGCGATGCGCTGATCCATGCGCTTTACCGCTGCCGTGCCGCGGACCAGGCCTGGGACCGCGCTCTGGCATTTGCCAATGACGAGATCGCGCGTGGTTTTGCGACGGCCGACCTGTTTGAAATCCAGAGCCTCATCATCAACCGGCTGGAAAGCATCCTCGACGATCCCTCCTTTGCCGCACCGCCGGCGCGCACGGCGGCCGAGCCTTCGGCGCACCGTGTCTTCAAGCGCGAAATGGTGACGCCGTCGCGCATGTGGTCAACGCACCCCTTCAACCATGAACGGGAAGACAATGCCAAGAGACTCTACCTTGGCGTGCCTCTGGATGACAGGCCCGCCTGGACGCTGTTGCGTGATGCTGAAGGGTTGCGGCAGGCCGTCAGTGCCGGCTTGTGCAGCCATGTTTCCCCGCAACCCGCAGTCGCCAGCCGCGAGCAATCCCTGGCGGCCCTGGAGGGGGCCTATGGCCGCGAATCGTACAAACCTCTGTACCGCGGCGTTTACCTGTCGCGCCAGCTGACGCGCCGCTACGGCAGCATTGAAGCGCTGTTTGACGTCCGCCATGAGGCGGCGGCAACTGCGCGTTATCCGGCGTCCCTGTCCGACGTGTTGAAACAGCTTGAGACGCTGCTTGGCGAAAAGGCCAGGCTGAACGCCGTGATCGAAGGTGCGGCGCAAGCGGCGCAAAACGGCCTGGAGCACCGTGGCAAACAGCTTCAGCGCAAGGAGCTGCCGGCCGCCCTGCAAGCCGTGGAGCGCGAAATTTCGCTGGTCGAAGATGAACTCGATGCGCACGATCGCCTTTGCCGTTCGCATGCCCGCGCGTTGGCGTTTGCCCAGGGCAATGGCTGGGAAGCGTACTGGTCCGGTCTGCTGGCGCTGCTGCATTACAGCGAGCATGTCCAGGCCGACATTGTCGATGCGCATGGCAGCCTGGCCAACATCGTGGCCATGCTGACCGCCGGGCGCAAGGTCAACCAGAAAGGCGTGGATCGCATCCTCGGCAGCGCCGCGCAGCTTTACCTGCTGCTGTCCCAGGTGAACAGCAGCCGCGAAAAACTGGTGCCCGATGCCGGCACGATGGCACTGCTGGGCCAGCCTGGCTGGCCGCAGGTGCTCGGCGAGTGGGGACTGGGCGCGCCCGGCACCGAGAACTTGGCCAGCTGGCTCAATGTGATCGATGGCTGGCACGGCCAGGTGGTGGGCGCACTTTCCAGGTTGCGGCGCGCCGCGCTGGACCAGCTTCTTGTCACTGAAGCGCGGCTTGTGGATGCGGCCGCCAAAGGCGAATCACTGCCCGCTGCACCGGCCGCGGCGCAGGTGCCGCTGGACTACAAGACCTTTCTGTCCGGTGACGAGCGTCCGCGCCAGAAAAAGCTCGACTGGTGGTCGCGTTTCCAGACGGCGGACGGCTGGGTTCCCGGTGCGGTGCGTTTTGCGGCCGCCGGCGGCATCATCGTCGGTTTGATGGGCCTGGACGGCAGTTTCGGCAACGCTTCCGTCACCGTGTTCAATGGCCTGGACCGCACCGTGGTGGCACAGCTAGGCGGTGAAAAGGTGAATCTCCAGCCGGGGCAGAAGAGCCGGTTGTCCGTGCCGGCCGACCAGCCTCTGGCGATTTCAGCCAGGACCGCGGAAGGGGTACCCATCGAATCCTTCGAAGCGAAGGCCGATGCCATCGGCACCGAGTATGTGTACAACGTGGCTTCGGCGTCGCCTTTGCTGGAGTGGACGGCATCCTACGGCAGCGCCGCGCAAATTCCTGAACGGCCGCTGGGTGCGCCGCGGTGGCTGCAGACGCGTGTGGATGCCATCCTTGAAAAACCGCCTGAGCAGATATCCACAAAGGGCAAGGGTGGAACCCGCAGTGTTCTGACGTCCGCCTCGACACGGTCGATGCGTGAGAACCTTGGCCTCACGACTGATGCAAACGCGCGCAAGACGGTGATCCTGATGCATGCCCGCTGGGACGCGGCGGGGTCGGCAAATCTGCTCGACTGGCTGGGTCTGGCGGCGGCATATCCCGAAGGGGAGGAAATTTTCCGCCAGCGCCTGGCCGCCGACCCGCTGGACATGGCGGTGCTGCGCGTGGAGCAGGACGTGCCGCCGTCCGGCAAGCCGACCGCGGCGTGCGAACGCGATCGGCAACTGGCCGCGCAGCATCCCGCCAATGCAGACCTGAAGTACCTGCTGGTGCGCTGTATGCCCGACGGGCCACCGCGCGATGCGGCGTTTGTTGCCGGGCACAGGGAGGCGCCTGCCAATCCCTGGTTTGGTTACGCCTCGGGCTTTTCATTGTCGGCAGCCGGGCAGTGGCTCGCCGCCGAGCACGCATTTGGCGCAGCGCTGAAGTTTGCGCCGCTGGCCGACCGGAGTGCGCTGGAGCTTGCCCGCGTGCGCAGGCTGCAGTCGGGCGAGAACGCCGGCCTTGGCGACCTGGCGCCTCGTTCCGAGGGATTGCGCATGATTCTGGCGCTTGATAAGCCCAACGGAGCAAAGCTGCAGGGCCAGGACCTTTTTTATTCGGAACTGGCGCTGGGCCATATCGATGTTGCCCGCGCGGCAATGGGCAACGGCGGACAGGGCTATTCCCGCATGCTGCGTTTCATGGCAGCGTCCGACGGCGCGCCTGACGACCTGGTTCAGCGCAGCCTGGCTTTGCCCGCGACCGAAGGCATAGACCAGGAATCCTTGTGGAGTGCTGTGGGCCTGGCGATCAGGCATAAGCGCAAGACGGCGGACCTGCTTCAGCTTGTCAGGCAGCTGCCTTCCGAGCAGGGCGCGGCCATGCTGCGCTTCATCGATGCGCTCGAAAACGGCCGCGATGTCAAAAAAGCCGAGGAGGCGGTGCAATTTATCTGGCCCGGGCTCAAGGGACAGGCTTACGTTATGGGCGCCATCGTGATGGGCAAGGCCGCGCCGGCCCCTTGGCGCGACTATGCCAAGCGTGCGTTGTTTACCACCGAACGGCCCTACCTGCTCTAGTGGTCCCGGCTCCTGGCGCCCTGCGCCAGGAGCCGGTGGCAGCGAAGCCTCAGGGTTTCCAGGTGAAGGGGAACTTGAGCTGTTTCAGGAAGCCGTTGGGCACATAGTCGCCCAGCACGCCGTAGCGCTCGGGCCAGAGCTTGGTGCTTTTGACGGCGGTGCCGAACAGGTAGTCGATGAAGGCGTAGTGCGCCGAGTAGTTGCGGTCCAGTGCTTCCTGGTCCTGGCTGTGGTGCCAGTGGTGGAAGTTGGGCGTGACGATCAGGTAGCGCAGCGGGCCCAGGCGCACGCTCACATTGGCATGGTTGAACACCGCCTGGAAGCCGACGATCACGATGTAGGCGTCTATGACTTCCTTGGAAAAGCCCAGCACATAAATGGGCGCCAGGATCAGCGTGCGGGTCAGCAGCAGTTCCAGGATGTGCTGGCGCGAACCGGCCAGCCAGTCCATGCTTTTGGCGCTGTGGTGCACCGCATGCAGGCGCCACAGCACGGGCACCTCGTGGTAGGCCCGGTGCGTCCAATACTGCACCAGGTCGGCCACCAGCACGATCAGCAGCACCCCGGCCCAGAAGGGCAGGCCCTGCACCCAGCCGCGTATGCCGTCGTTGGCGGCCCAGCCGAAGAACTTGTGCACCAGCAGGTTGGTGGCCAGCAGCACAAAGCCCACGATCATGTGGTTGACGATGAAGTGGTGGAGGTCGGTCTGCCATTCGGCGCGGAACACCGGCTGGTCCTTGCGCAGCGCGAACAGCTTTTCAATGAAGATGAAGATCAGCGAGGAACCCAGCAGGTCCAGGATGAACCAGTCCAGGCCGATGTAGGGCGTGTTGTCCGCGAAATCGTTCACCGGCACCTTATGGCCGCCCAGCAGCGCCGTGGCCGCGACCAGCAAGAAGGCCGCGCCGGCCAGCCAGCGCGAGCGGTTGAAGATGATGTTGACCAGCGAGATGCCGCCGGCAATCACCAGCGAGATGAACATCACGATGCGGATCACGTCGACGTTGTAGCTTTTGCGCAGCTCGGGCGTGGTCAGGTATTCGGGGAAGTGAAAAGCCAGCACGCCCAGAAAGCACAGCACGCCCAGGCTCAGCGCGATCACGCCGCTCATGATGCCGCTGCCGGGGCGCAGTTCGCCGTGGCTTTCCGTCAGTTCGTTGAGTTTGTCTAGCATCGCGTCTTTCCCTCTGCTGTTGTTTTTGACATCGGGAGTGTAGCCGCGCACGCCGGATTCGGGGCGCCGGCCCTCGCCGGCCGCCCCGCGGCCTTGTCACTGCTTCACGATGACGGGCTGGACCGTGAACACATTGGGGTTTTTGGGCTCCACGCTGACGCGCACCCAGTGGATCAACGGGCTGCCAAAGGTCTGCAGGCGCGTGAGGTTGGCCAGCAGCCTGGTGGGGCTGTAGAGCGGCTTGTCGACCTTGAAGAAGTGCGTGTCGCCGTGCACCAGCAGCACCTGCCCGGCGAACTGTTCCGTTTCAGTGATGACATGGCTGATGAAATTGCGGTAGCCGCTGACCCCAGCCGCCTGGCTTTCGTCAACACCTTCGGTTTCCGGCAAGTCAAAGCCCGGGTCGGCCTGGATCACCAGAACAATGCCGCGCGCCTTGCCGGCCTTTGCCTGGGAGAAGGCCTCCTGCATCCAGCGCACATTGGCCGCGTCGCGCTCCAGGTATTCGGCGTTGGAGGCCTCGCACTGGGCCGCGGTGCGCGCGCTTTTCTGGGTGCAGTCTTTTTCGTCCAGGATTTTGTTGTTGTTGCTGCCCGGCACGTTCAGCGTCGCGAACACGATGCCCTGGTGGGTAAATCGCGTGTTCTCGACGAATTTTTCGCCCAGCGGGGCCTGGTGGACCAGCGCCATGCTGCGTTTGCCCAGGCTGCGGGTAGTGGGAAACATGGTCTTGCGCAGGTAGGCCAGGCGCTCCAGGGCGTCGTAGCCGCCGTTGTTGAGGCGGTGGCAGTCCGTCCATTCGTTGTCGCCGGGTACATAGACCACGGGCTTTTTCAGCTCGCCGAACATGGCCAGCGCCGAGGCATAAATGTCCTCGGTGCATTTGGAGCTGCCGTCCTTGATGTCGCCGTCGTAGATCGAGAAGGCGATGTCCGACTGGTTGATGCTTTTGAGCAGCGCGGGAATTTTCGGGTCGTCGCCGGCTTTTTGGTAGGGCATGTCGCCCCACAGGCCGAATGAAAAACTTTGCGCCTGCGCGCAGGCCATGCCGAGCGCCAGCAGCGCGCCGGCCAGGAAACGTTGGGACATCTTTGCTCCAGTCGAAAGACCGGGAGCTTAGGGCGCTTGCGTGACAGCGCCGTGACGCCGGCGCGGCTTCAGGCCGCGCGTACGGCTTCGGGGTGCGCGGCCGCGAGGGCCACGCCGCTGATCACATCGCCCACGACGATGACCGAGGGGCTGGCCATGCCGGCCTCGCGTATCGCGCTTGCCAGCTGGCCCAGCGTGGTGGTGATGTGGCGCTGCGCCGCCAGCGAGGCACTCTGGACCACGGCGACCGGCGTGGCGGCCGGCAGGCCAGACAGCAGTTCGTCCTGGATGCGTTCGGCGCCGCTGACGCCCATGTAAATCACCAGCGTGAGGCGTGCGCTGTGCGCGGTGGCGGCCAGGGCCTTCCAGTCGGTGCCGCTGTCGCCGGGCTTGGCATGGCCGGTGACGAAGACCACGCCGTGCGCATGGTGGCGGTGCGTGAGCGGCACGCCCAGCGAGGTGACGGCGGCCAGGCCCGCGGTGATGCCGTTGACGACTTCCACCTCAATGCCGGCCTCGCGCAGGTGCTCGACCTCTTCGCCGCCGCGGCCGAAGATAAAGGGGTCGCCACCCTTGAGCCGCACCACGTCCTCGCCCTCGCGGGCTGCCATCAGCATGAGTTTTTCAATAAAGGCCTGGGGCGTGGACTTGCAGCCGCCGCGTTTGCCCACGTAGACGATGCGCGCCTCGGGCCGCGCGAAAGCCACGATCTCGTCGCTCACGAGGTCGTCCACCAGCAGCACGGTCGCGCGCTGTATCGCCTTCAGGGCCTTGAGGGTCAGCAGTTCCGGGTCGCCGGGGCCGGCGCCTACGAGGGTGACTTTTCCGTGGTTCATCGTGGTCATTTGATTTGGGGCAACAAGTGCAAGATATGTTCCACCTGCCGCGCAATCGACGGCGGCACGGGTTTGTCGCCGGCCAGCACCGATTGAATATAGGCCGCGGTGGCGGCGGCGTCCACCGTCCTGGGCAGCTCGGGCAAGGTGGCCAGCGTGCCGGCCTGGGTTTCCTGCAGCAGCGAGCGTTTTCCGCCTATGAAAGCCTCCATTTGCGGCATGCGGCGCGCATCGGCCACGCCTTCGCCCTCGGTGCCGCGCAGTAGCATGGCGTTCGCGCCTGTCAGCTCGAAGGTCTGGGCCATCGAGATGGCGTATTCCGGGTGTGTGTAGCTGCTCACCACCAGGCTTTTGCCCAGGCAGGGGCTCATGATCTTGACCAGGCTGTGCGCCGGGTTGCGCAGGCCCACGGCGCGGCGCACGTCGAGCAGGCGCTTCAGCGACGGCAGCAGCAGCTCGGTGGGCGCGAAGACGGCTTCGCCGCTTCCGATTTTGCGCACCGCCGCCAGCGCGTGGATGCCCAGGGCCTGCAGCACTTCCGAGGCAAACACCCGGCTGGTTTCGGTGGGCGTGCCGTGCACCAGGACCGGCACGCCCTCGCGCGCCAGCAGCAGGGCCAGCAGCGGCGTGAGCACGGGCAGCTTGCGCGCACCGTTGTAGCTGGGCAGCACCACGGTGGGGGTCTCGCCGGCGGGGAAATGCGCCAGGCGCTGCTGCAGCGCCTCGAGGAAGCCTGCCATTTCTTCGGGTGTTTCGCCCTTGATACGCATGGCCAGGCAAAAGCCGCCGATTTCCAGGTCGGTGACGGCGCCATCCAGCACCTGGCCCAGCAGGTCGGCGGCCTGCTCGCGCGTCAGGGCGCGGGCGCCGTCCTTGCCGCGGCCGATTTCCTTGATGTATTGGCTAATGCCCATAAGCGTAATTGTCTGCGAATGCAGATGACTTCTTGTTATGAGCTTAAGCCACTTGGCGGATCGGGATCACGGTACGTGGTGCGGCGGCTTGTACCTCGCTGCGCGCCGAACGCACGCGGCGCTTGAGTTCGGGCACGCAGGAGCCGCAATTGGTGCCGCATTTGAGCGTCGCCTGCAGCGAAGCCAGCCGCTCTTCGTCGGTGTGCAGGTGGCCGCCGCCGCCCCCGCCACCGGCCACCAGCGCCAGGTGTTCGTCGATGGCCGTGTCGCTGACATTGAGGCAGGTGCAGACCAGCTTGCCGCGCGACTGCACCGCCACCGGCGGCTTGGCGCCGGGCAGCAGCAGCAGCCGGCCGTAGGCCTGCGCCGGCAGCTCGTCCTGCAGCAGGGTCTTGATCCAGGCCTGGGCGCTGGTGTCGCCGGCCAGCACAAAGCCGGCAAGCTCGGCTGCCTCGCCCTTGCGCAGCAGCCGCACGGTGCGCCGCTGGCCTTTTTTGCGGTCGGCGTAGCGCAGCACGTCGGCGCCGTCCAGGCCGAGGATGGCCTCCAGCCTGGCCAGCAATTCATCGGGCGGGGCTTCGTGGCCGGCCGCGCGGAACAGCAGGCCGGAGCGCTCGCGGCCGTGGTCGGCCAGTGCGGTGTTGTTGGAAAAAGGCACGCAGCTGGTGAAGGGAAAGGCCGCCATCAGCGGCTTGAGCTGCTCGCGCGCGGCCAGCACCTCGCCGCCCGGCAGCCAGGCCATGGCCAGCAGCGTCCAGGGCATGTCGGCCTTGAGGATCTTGACCGCGGCATGTTTGAGTTCGGGCTGCTTGGAGCTCGGGCAGTAGGCCGAGGTGGTGATCGCGTTGACGCCGGCCAGCGTGGCGCCGCTGGTGGACTGCCCGCTCAGGTATTCCTCGCCCCAGTGCATGGCGATAAAGGCCTGGCTCACCGCCACCTCGGGCGAGGCCTGCAGCGGCACGACGATGGAGCCGCGCTTGGATGTCACGTAGACCAGGTCGCCGTCTTTCAGCAGGCGGCGCGCCATGTCCTGGGCATTCATCTGCACGGACGGCTCGGCCACGTGGCCGAACAGCCGGCCCAGGGTGCCGGTGCGGCTCATGCCGTGCCACTGGTCGCGCAGCCGGCCGGTGGTCAGCGAAAACGGGAAGCGCGACTCGCGCGGCTCGGCCACCGGCTTGTAGACGGTGTTGGCAAAACGCGCCTTGCCGTCGGCGGTGGGGAATACGCCGTCTTCATAGAGCCGGGCCTTGCCCGCGCTGTCGCCGGGCTTGAAGGGCCACTGCCGCGGCGCTTCTTCGAGCAGTTCGTAGCTCAGGCCGGTGATGTCCAGGTCGCGGCCGCGTGTGGATTCGCGGTGCTCGTTCCAGATGACTTCCGCGCCCAGGGCGGCGTCGCCCAGGGGGTAGGGGAAGAGGGTAGTCCGGGGGAGGGAGGGGGGACCCTTAGGTATGGCTGCCTCGGAGGTGGATGCCTGGTCGCCCGCCTTCAGCAGTTTTTCCAGCCGCTGCGCGAAGTCCACCACGATGGCCCAGTCATGGCGCGTTTCGCCGGGCGCGGCCACGGCCGGGCGCACGCGGCTGATGCGGCGCTCGCTGTTGGTCACCGTGCCGGTTTTTTCGCCCCAGGTGGTAGCCGGCAGCAGCAGGTCGGCATAGTCGCAGCTCGAGGTGGTGGCAAAGGCTTCCTGCACGATGACCAGTTCTGCGCGCTCCAGCGCGCGGCGCACCGTGGCCTGGTCGGGCATGGACTGGGCCGGGTTGGTGCAGGCAATCCACAAAGCCTTGATCTCGCCGTCGGCGGCGGCCTGGAACATCTCGACGGCGGTCTTGCCGGGTTTTTCCGGCACCGAGGGCACGCCCCACAGGGCCGCGATTTCCGCGCGGTGTGCGGGGTTGGCCAGGTCGCGGTGCGCGCTCAGCAAATTGGCCAGGCCGCCCACCTCGCGCCCGCCCATGGCATTGGGCTGGCCCGTCAGCGAAAACGGCCCGGCGCCGGGCTTGCCGATCTGGCCGGTGGCCAGGTGCAGGTTGATCAGGGCGGCGTTCTTGGCCGTGCCGCTGCTGGACTGGTTCAGGCCCTGGCAATACAGGCTCAGCGTGGCGGCCGAGGTGGCGAAGAGTTTCGCTGCGGCGAGCAGGTCTTCCTTTTTGATGCCGCAGGTCTCGGCCACCAGGTCGGGCGTGTAGTCGCGCACCGTGGCCTTGAGCGCGTCAAAGCCCGTGGTGTGCGCGGCGATGTAGGCCGCGTCGGTCCAGCCCTCCCACAGCATGATGTGCAGCATGCCGTTGAAGAGCGACACGTCGGTGCCCGGCTGTATCGGCAGGTAGAGGTCGGCGATCTCGGCCGTGTCGGTGCGGCGCGGATCGCAAAAAATGATCTTGAGCGCCGGGTTGGCGGCCTTGGCGTCCTCGATGCGCCGGAATAGGATGGGGTGCGCATAGGCCGTGTTGCTGCCGACGATGAAGATGCACTGCGCATGGTTCACGTCGTCGTAGCAGGCGGGCGGCGCGTCGGCGCCCAGCGTCTGCTTGTAGCCGGCCACCGCGCTGCTCATGCACAGGCGCGAATTGGTGTCAACGTTGTTGGTGCCTATCAGGCCCTTGGCCAGCTTGTTGAAGACGTAATAGTCCTCGGTCAGCAACTGGCCTGAAATATAAAAACCCACCGCGTCGGGGCCGTGGTCGCGGATGATCTGCGCAAAACTTTCGCTGGCAAAACCCAGCGCGCTGTCCCAGGACACCGGCTTGGCCGCTTCATGGCGGTGCTCGCGCCGCAAGGGCTGCAGCAGCCGCGTTTGCCACGTGACGGCGGCCGAAGCCGTCAGCGCCAGCGTCGAGCCCTTGGTGCAGAGCCGGCCGAAGTTGGCCGGGTGGTCGGGGTCGCCCCTGACTCCCGTGATCTGGTTGCCTTGCGATTCGATCACCACCCCGCATCCCACGCCGCAGTAAGGGCAGGTCGAGCGGGTTTCCTTCAATCCTGCATCAACAAGGGTCATTGGGGCGTTCAGGCGTTGGTCAGTTCTTTGGCCGCGGGGCCGGCCACCACGGGTTGCAAGTCCAGTGCCAGCGTCGCCAGCTCCGTGGCATCGAGGTGCACGGCGCCGTCCTCGACGCGCACGCTGAATTTCTGCGTGCAGCCTTCGTCGGGCGCCTTGGCGCAGCCGCCTTCCAGGTCTATGGTCCAGTTGTGCAGCGGGCAGGCCACGCTGGTGCCGAACACAATGCCCTGGCTCAGCGGGCCGCCCTTGTGCGGGCAGCGGTCCAGCAGTGCGAACACGCCGTCTTCATCGTTGCGGAACACCGCGACGTCGATGCCGCGCTCACGCGCCACGCGGCGCGAACCCAGCACCGGGATGTCGGTGACCAGGCAGATTTTTTTCCATTCAGACATAGTGATCTCTCAATTCAGGCGGGCGTGAGTTTTTCAAACTGCCGGGTGTCGACCGCGGCTTCCTTGAAGTCGAACCAGGGATCGGGCTCGCCGTCGAGCGCGAACTGCAGGCGTTCCCACAGCGCCTTGCGGCCTTCGTGGTCTTCCAGGATGCGTTTTTTGACATAGTCCAGGCCCACACGGTTCACGTAGTGCACCGTGCGCTCCAGGTACCAGCCTTCCTGGCGGTAGAGCTCGCAGAAGGCGCCGGTGTATTCCAGCACCTCCTCGGCGGTCTTGAGCTTGGTGAAGAAGTGGGCCACTTCCGTCTTGATGCCGCCGTTGCCGGCGATGTACATCTCCCAGCCCGAATCGACGCCTATGATGCCGACGTCCTTGATGCCGGCCTCGGCGCAGTTGCGCGGGCAGCCGCTGACGGCGAACTTCACCTTGTGCGGCGCGTACATGCGCCACATCGCGCGCTCCAGGTCCTTGCCCATCTGGGTGCTGTCCTGGGTGCCCATGCGGCACCACTCGCTGCCCACGCAGGTCTTCACCGTGCGCAGGGCCTTGGCGTAGGCGTGGCCGGAGGGCATGCCGATGTCCTTCCAGACGTTTTGCAGGTCCTCTTTTTTCACGCCCAGCAAATCGATGCGCTGGCCGCCGGTGACCTTGACGGTCGGTATCTTGTATTTGTCCACCGCGTCGGCGATGCGGCGCAGTTCGCTGGCCGTGGTTTCGCCGCCCCACATGCGCGGGATGACGCTGTAGGTGCCGTCCTTCTGGATGTTGGCGTGGCTGCGTTCATTGATGAAACGGCTTTGCGGGTCGTCCTTGGCCTCCTTGGGCCAGGTGCTGGTCACGTAGTAGTTGACGGCCGGGCGGCAACTGGCGCAGCCGTTGGGCGTCTTCCATTCCATGAACTTGTAGACCTCGGAGATCGTCAGCAGCTTGTTGGCGCGTATCGCATCGCGCACCGCCTGGTGGCCGTGGTCGGTGCAGCCGCACATGGCCTTGAGCTTAGGCGTGGCCGAGTAGTCGCCGCCGGCCGTGAACATCAGGATCTGCTCGACCAGGCCGGTGCAGGAGCCGCAGGAGGCGCTGGCCTTGGTGTGCTTCTTCACCTCGTCGAGCGTGAACAGGCCCTTTTCCTTGATGGCCTTGCAGATGGTGCCCTTGTTGACGCCGTTGCAGCCGCAGACCTCGGCGTCGTCGGGCATGGTGGCGGCCTTGTTGTGGCCTTCATGGCCTGTGTCGCCGAGATTGGACTCGCCGAAGATCAGCTTGTCGCGGATGTCGGCCACGCTGCGGCCGTCGCGCAGCAGCTTGAAGTAGTAGCTGCCGTCCACCGTGTCGCCGTAGAGGCAGGCGCCGACCAGCTTGTCGTCCTTGATCACCAGCTTTTTGTAGACGCCGCCGAAGGGGTCGCTCATCACGATTTCCTCGGCGCCGTCGCTGCCCATGAACTCGCCGGCGCTGAACAGGTCTATGCCCGTGACCTTGAGCTTGGTGGAGGTCAGCGAACCCGAATAACGGCCTATGCCGAACTGCGCCAGGTGGTTGGCCGCCACCTTGGCCTGTTCAAACAGCGGCGCCACCAGGCCGTAGGCGATGCCGCGGTGCGCCGCGCATTCGCCCACCGAGTAGATGCGCGCGTCGGTGACAGTCTGCATGGTGTCGTTGACGACGATGCCCTTGTTGCAGTGCAGGCGCATGGATTCGGCCAGCTGGGTGTTGGGGCGTATGCCCACCGCCATGACCACGAGGTCGGTGGCCACTTCGCTGCCGTCCTTGAACTTGATGGACTTCACGCGGCCTTCTTCGTTGCCGGTGAGCTCCTGGGTCTGCGCGCCGATCAGGAACTTCAGGCCGCGGTCTTCCAGCGATTTCTGCAGCAGCTTGCCCGCCACGTCGTCGAGCTGGCGCTCCATCAGCCAGGGCATGACGTGCACCACGGTGACTTCCATGCCGCGCAGCATCAGGCCGTTGGCCGCTTCCAGGCCCAGCAGGCCGCCGCCGATGACGACCGCCTTCTTGTATTTCTCGGAGGCCTCGATCATCGCGTTGGTATCGGCGATATCGCGGTAGGCGATCACGCCCGCCAAGTCCTTGCCCGGCACCGGCAGGATGAAGGGGTTGGAGCCGGTGCACATCAGCAGGCGGTCGTATTCCTCTTCGGTGCCGTCCTCGGCGCGCACGATGCGCTTGACGCGGTCGACTTCCACCACTTTTTTGCCGGCATGCAGCGTGATGTGGTTGTCCTTGTACCAGTCCCAGGAGTTCAGCACGATCTCATCCAGCGTCTGCTCCCCGGCCAGCACGGGCGACAGCAGGATGCGGTTGTAGTTGGGATGGGGCTCGGCGCCGAAGACCGTGATGTCGTACAGGTCGGGCGCGACCTTGATCAGCTCTTCCAGGGTGCGCACGCCGGCCATGCCGTTTCCGACCATTACCAGTTTTGATTTTTTCATGGGGCTACTCCAGGGGATTCAATGTGTCTAGGTGCAAACGTCATGCCACGGCCGTGCCGCACAGGTCGCGCAGGCACGCGTCCACGCGGCTTGTCAGGGGGTGCAAGCCGGTCTGGCTTGCCGGAAACAGGATGAAATTCATGATGCTCTCTCCCGGTCAACAGGGATCCGGGTCGTTGACCCGGTATGAGGCACACCATTACGCACGTCGTTGTGCGCAGGACCCGCAGTGCATTCGCTAAGGTCGGGCGCGTCGTTACGCCCGCGATAGCTAATGCAAAACTTGTGCCATATCATTGGCCTGCAAGCCGCGCCCAGAATCCGCAGCCGGCGCGTGGCGCGCGACTTGCATCCTTGCCAGCCTTATTTCCCTCCCAAGCTATTGATTTGTATGACTTCCGCATTGGTAAACCTGAACGGCCCCGCCGGTGCCAACCCGCTGGTCTCCGACCTTGAGGCGGCCGGCATCCAGGTCCTGGGGGTGCTCCACGAGCGCAGCAAACTGGTGCAGGAGGCACTGCGGCAGGCGCCCGACGTGCTGGTTTGCCACGATGCGCTGCCCGATGAGGCCTTGTTCAAGCTCTTGCAGGTGGTCGGCGAGACCGCGCCTTGCCCCGTCCTGGTGTTCACCAGCGACAGCGATGCGGAAAAAATCACGCGCGCCACCGAGGTCGGGGTCCATGCCTATGTGGTCAACGGCTACAGCCCGCAGCGCCTGCGGCCGCTGATCCACCTGGCCCAGGCCCGCTTCAGGCGCGAGCAGGCCCTGCAGGGCGAGATGCGGGACATTGCCGGCCGCCTGGAAGAGCGCAAGGTGGTGGACCGCGCCAAGGGCATCCTGATGCGCGCCCGCCAGATGTCCGACGACGACGCCTTCCAGATTCTGCGCACTGCCTCCATGCACACCAACCAGCGCCTGGGCCAGGTGTCGCAGCACATCATCCATTCAGCCCGTTTCGCCGAAGACGTCAACCGCTCGGGCCAGTTGCGCATGCTGTCGCAGCGCCTGGTCAAGCTGGCGCTGCTGCGGCTGGCGGGCGTGCAGCCCGGGCGCGTGGCGCAGCTGCTCGCGGAGTCGGTGCAGCGCATAGACGCCAACATTGCCGCCCTCGGCAAAAGCCTGTCCAAGCCCACGTTTGGCGACCTGCTGGGGCAGGTGAGCCTGACCTGGGCGCGCCTGAAGCCCGCCCTGGAGGAAAGCCGGGCGGCCGGCGAGATGGCGCACCTGGACGAGCTCGCCGAGCTGCTGCTGCAGGAAGCCGAGCGCATGACCGCCATCCTTGAAAGCGCCGGCGCCATGCCGCCGCTGCAGATGCTCAACCTGGCCGGCCGCCAGCGCATGCTGAGCCAGCGCTTCGCGAAATACGCCTTGCTGCAAGTCCTGGGCGGCACGGCCTCGCAGCGCAGTGAAGTGGGCATGGCCGAGTCGCAGGCGGCTTTTGAGAAGGCGCTGCAATACCTCAACGACATTCCGCTGACCAGCAGAGAGATCCGCGAGTCCCTGGACAAGGCCGCCGCGGGCTGGGCACAGATGCGCACTGGCGCCGCGGGCATCGCCAAGGGCAAGGATGTGAAACGGCTGGAAGGCCTGGCCACCGCCAGCGAAGACCTGCTGGACGTGTTCGAGCAGCTCTCGGTGCAGTACGAGCGCAGCATGCAGATGCTGGTGGGCTAAGCCCTGGCGCAGTGCATTGCTGCAATGCACCAATATCGGGCATTGAACTTGCTTACATTGGTGCATGGCATTTGATCTGGACATTGGCTTTGCCACGCTGGCAGGCCGTAAAAACACCAACGAGGACTTCTGCGCGGCCATGCTGCCCGAACCGGGGCAAGAGGGCATGGGCTCCATCGTGGCGGTGGCCGACGGCGTGAGCACCGGCGGCATGGGCCGGGAAGCCGCGCAAACCACGGTCACCAGCTTGGTCCGCGACTACTACGGCACGCCCGAAACCTGGGACACCACGGTGGCGCTGGACCGCATCATCGGCGCGCAGAACGCCTGGCTGGCCGGCATCAACCGCCGGCGCCGGCCGGCCGTGGGCCTGACCACCCTCACGGCGCTGGTGCTGCGCGGGCAGTCCTACACCCTGGCGCATGTGGGCGATTCACGGGCTTATCTGCTGCGCGGCGGCACTTTGCAGCAGCTCACGCACGACCATGCGGTCAACCATCCCGACTTCAGGCACCAGCTGCTGCGCTCGGTGGGCGCCGAAGACCATGTGGTGGTCGACTACATGCAGGGCGACCTGCAGGTGGGCGACGTGTTTGTGCTCGTCACCGACGGCGTGCACGGCGTGCTGCGCGATGCGCGGCTGCGGGATTTTGCCGGCCTGCAGGAAGCGGGCGGCTCCCAACTGGCCAGCCAGGGACTGGTCGACGCCGCCCTGGCCGCCGGCAGCAACGACAACCTGACGGCCGTCGTGGTGCGCGTGCGCGGCCTGCTCGACGCCACCCTGCAGGACGTGAGCCGCATTGCCCAGACCCTGCCGGTGCCGCCCAGGCTCAAGGTCGGCGATGTGATCGACGGCCTGGTGGTGACCGCAAAAGTGGCCGACAACGAAATCCATGTGCTGTACCAGGTGCGCGACCCGGCCACGCGTGTTCTGTACGCCCTCAAGGCGCTGAACCCCGCGAGGTCCCACGATGGCGAGGAGCGCGCCATGCTGGCGCACGAGGCCTGGCTGGCCCTGCGCATGCAGTCGGGCCCGGCGGCGGGGCATCTGGTCAGGCTTCACGAAAGCCCGCCGGCCGGCCATGAGCGCAGCGCTTTTTACCTGCTGTACGACTGGCACAGCGGCGAGACGCTGCAGCAGCTGCTGGAACGCGGCCACAAATTCAGCGTGGAACAGGTGCTGGGCGCGGCCACCCAGGCGGCGCGCGCGCTGGGCCGGCTGCACCGCCAGTGCGTGATCCACCGCGACGTCAAGCCCGCCAACCTGCACCAGGGTGAAGACGGCGTGCTGCGCCTGCTGGACCTTGGCGTGGCCCTCAGCGGGCGCGAGCCCGAAGCCATGCGCAAGCTGCACGCCGGCACCCCCAGCTTCATCAATCCCGAACAATGGGGCTTCAGCGCCACAGGCAGCGACGGGCCCGAGGAATTGCCCGACGCGCAAAGCGACCTGTTCGCGCTGGGCGTCACCCTGTACCAGCTGCTGACCGCCAGGCTGCCCTACGGCGAGGTGCTGCCTTACCAGGCCGGCCGCTACTACCGAGACCCGGTGGCGCCCAGCCGCATCAATCCCGAAGTGCCGATCTGGCTGGACCACGTGGTGCTCAAGGCCGTGGCTCGCGACAAGCGGCGGCGCTTTGAAACCGCCGAAGAACTGCTGCTGGCGCTGGAGCGGGGTGCTTCGCGGCCGCTGACTGCGCCGCAGGGGACGCCCTTGATTGAACGGGATCCGGTGATGCTGTGGAAGTTGTTGTTGGCGGTTAGTGTGGTGGTGAATGTTTTGTTGATTTATTGGGTTTTGTTTTTACCTCGGTAAGGGGGCCGGGTCTTGCTCCGGCAGGCGCGCTCGTCCTCTTCATCCTCCTCCTTCCTCTGCTGAGTGCGGCTGGCCGGGTCTCGCCCCGGCGGGCGAGGCACTTTTATCGAAACCCGCAAAGCGGGTTTTCTTTGTTCGCCAAAGGCGCGCTACGCGCGCGGGGTTTGCTCACTTCGCGCAGCGAAGTTACGCAAACACCAAAAGTACCCAAAAGAAAGGCGACCCGCAGTCTGGGTCCCTCCGCTGCGCTACGGGCAACCTGCGCTGCTCGACTGCGGAGGGGGTCTGGCTAAACTCGCTACGCTGCGCTTCGCTCAAACAACGCCAGCCCTTATCCCTCCTCCGTCTGCGCTGCTCGGCCCAGCCAGGACGGGGAAGTCCGAATACAAGAAAACCAATACCAATACAAACAAGGACACACCATGGCGTGTCCTTGTGGTTTTTGGTGTTGGTATTTTTTCTCCCACCCCTTGTGTATGCGCCGAGGAGCGGAGGGCCAGACGGGGGCTGGCGTTGTCTGAGCGTAGCGAGTTTAGCCAGCCCCCGGCTGGACCGAGCACCGCAGGTTGCCCGCAGCGAAGCGGAGGGACGCAGACACCAGGGTCGCCTTTCTTTTGCTTACTTTTCTTTGGCGAAGCAAAGAAAAGTGAGTTGCCGCCGGGCAACCCCGGCCAGCAGCTCTCAGCAGGAAGCGCACAAGCCGGAGCAAGAACCGGCCCTCTCACGCGCCGCGAGCACGACCCCCCTTCTCAGCCCAAGTCCGCGTCCACCGAATCTGCATAACCCGAAGCATCACCAACATCCCCAAAGCCAAAGCCGCAAAAAAGAAGAACCCCCACATATAGGTCCCGGCATATTGTTTGGAGATGCCCATGGCGTTGGGTACCAGGCCGCCGCCCAGGGCGCCTATCTCGCCGATCATGGAGCCGGCGACCGCGGTGGCCAGGGGCCAGCGCAGGGGTACGAGCTGGAAGAGGGCGCCGTTGCCTGCGCCCAGGGCGGCAAAGCACAGCATCACCAGCAGCGTCGTGCCGGCCAGGGAGCCGCCGGCCAGGCCGCAGGCGATCAGCGTGCCGGCGATGGTGAGCAGCACCACGCTCAGGGTGTTGACGCCGCCCCAGCGGTCGGAAATCCAGCCGCCGAAGATGCGCAGCGCCGCGCCCATGAAGGCCGCCAGCATGGACAGCTGGCCCGCCTGCACCTTGCTGACGCCGAACTGGTCGTAGTAGTAGGAGGGCAAAAACGTGGCCAGGCCGATGAAGCCGCCGAAACTCACGGCGTAGATCAGGCTGAAGGCCCAGCCGTCTTTCTCGAACAGGCAGGCGACGTGCTCACGCAGCGTGGCGTGGCTGTCCACGTCGTCGGGCTCTTTGGCAAAAAGAATCATCGCGATCATGGGCAACAGCATGGCCACAGCGGCAATGCCGTAGACCGACTGCCAGCCAAAGCGCTGGGCCAGCGCGGGCGCCACCAGCACCGAGACGGCGGTGCCCACGTTGCCGGCGCCGACCAGGCCCATGGCCAAACCCTTGTAGCGCGGCGGAAAGGAGCCCGAACCCAGGCTCAGCGCGACACCGAAGCTGGCGCCGGCAATGCCCAGCAGCACGCCCATGGCCAGCAGGCTGCTGTAGGAGTCGACCACAAAGTAGCCGAACAGCAGGGCCACCATGATCAGGCCCATTTCCACCAGCGTGGCATTCTTGCGGCCTATGTACTGGGCCAGCACGCCCAGCGGAAAGCGCATCAGCGCGCCGGCGAAGATGGGCACCGAGAGCATCACGCCCTTCTGGGTGGGCGAAAGGTTGTAGGTTTCCGAGATGAAGGGTGCCATGGCCCCGTTCATGACCCAGATGCAACACGAGAAGGCGAAGTAAAAAAACGCCGCGCCCAGCGTGGGTGCGTGACCGGCCTTGAGAAAATTACGGAACCCCGCCATGGTGCAAACTCTTTCTGTGGGATGGTTGACTCACAGAATCAGTGCGAAAAGCGTGCCACCTTGGGGCGTGCAAAACGCACCCTCACGGCGCGGTTTCAGCCCGTTTGCCGGTTTCTTTTGGTGCGCCGCACAAAATACGTGCACCTCGGCGGGGGCTCAGCTCAGTTTTTGCGGTCCATGTCGACGCAGACCATGGCCGAATAGTGGCTCCAGCGCAGCGTGATGACATAGGGGCGGGTGCGCACCCGGGCCTTCATGCCCTGGGTGCCCTGCATCTTGACGGGCACCGAAATCTGCAGTTCGGAACCCAGGGCCTTGCGCGCATTGCCGGCCAGCGTGTTGGCGATCTCGCCCACAGCGTCCAGCAGGTTGCCGTCGCTGAGGTCGGTTTCATGCTGCAGCAGCAAAATTTCACGCACCAGCTTGCCCGGCATGGAGACCATCACATGGCCGTTGTGGCTGCCCGAAAAGGCCACGATGCCGTTGAATTCAAAACCCTCGATATCGCCCGAGCCGAGGTAGGCCGAGGTGATTTGCGGCTCCTGCCGGGTGGTGACTTTCAGGTAATGCCGGATCGAGTCGACAAACAGCTTGAGGTCGTTTTCGTTGAGTGTGGCCATGGCAGCCCTCCTTAGCGCATGTCGGCGATGTCGAGCAATGCCATCTGCAGCTCTTCATCGGTGAAGGGTTTGGCGACGAAGCCGCGCGCGCCCAGCTTGAGCGCCTGGATGGCCGTCGACTTGTCGCTGAGCGCGCTGACCACCAGTATCTTGACGGCCGGATCCAGCTTGAGCAGCGCGGAGATGCATTCGATGCCGTCCATCTCGGGCATGGTCAGGTCCATGGTGACGACTTCAGGCCGTGTCGCCCGGGCCAGCCGCACGGCCTCGTTGCCGTTTCTGGCCAGGCCCGCGAGCACGATGCCCTTGATGCCGCCGTTTTGCACCACGCGCGAGATGCGGGTGCGGATCATGTTGGAGTCGTCAACAATCAGCAGTCGCATGGTGAGCCTCCTTCGGGGTTGGGGATGGTTGGGATGTCTGGCATGTCTGGAAATTGGTCATGTGGGGCGGCCTCAGGAAAACACGACCCGGAATTCGGTGTGCTGGCCGGGTGTGCTCGATAGCAGCAGGCGCGCACCCAGGTTTTGCACATTGGCCTGCACCAGGTCCAGGCCGACACCGCGGCCGGCATGCCGCGACGTCGCGGCGGCGGTGGAAAAACCGGGCTTGAAGATGTTCGCGACGATCTGCTTGTCGCTGAAACTCTGCAACTGCTCGGCGTTGTACCAGCCCAGCTCCAGCAGGCGGCGGCGCACGTCGGCAGCCTTCAGGCCGGCGCCGTCGTCGCGAACCGTGAGCTGCCATTGGCCGGCTTCGTCAGGGCCCAGCGCCACGCTGAGCTGGCCTTCGGCGGGTTTGCCGGCGGCCTGCCGCGCGGCCGGCGTTTCCACGCCATGCACCACGGCATTGCGCAGCAGCTGGATGGCGATCTCGCGCACCAGGCCCAGCTTGGCCGGCGCAATCTCCGGCGCGCCGGCCATGCGCACATCGGCCTTCACGCGTTTGCCGCAGTCCGTGGCCACCTCGGTGGCCAGCCGGGTGAGCGCGGCATGGAGGTCTTGCGGCGAATCGCCTTGCCGGGATGACGCGCCTTCGCCCGAACGCCTCTGGCCCAGGGCTTTGAAGGCGCCTACCTTGGAGAGCAGGTCTTCCAGCGGCAGCGGCAGGGCCAGCAGGGCGTCGCCGGTGGCTGCGCCGCTGTCCTTGAGCTTTTGCAATTCGCTCTCGAACTGGTGGGCCAGCGTGGCCAGGATTTCCAGGCCCAGGGAAGCGGCGTCACCCTTGAAGGCGTGGATGCGGCGGTAGGCGCCGTCCACCGCCTTGAGCACCTGGATCTCGGAGGCGGCCGAGGAGGTGCTGCGCAGCAGGTCGTTGACCTCGAGCAGCGAAGCCTCGGCGCGCTCGACGAAGGCCCGCATCATGGCCGGTTCGGTCTCGAAGGCCTTGAGCATCATGGACAGCTCTTTTTGCGAGCGCTGGCGTTCGCCGGCGAGCCTGGCCTGCAGTTCGACCTTTTGCGTGATGTCCTGCACGGTGACCAGCAGGTGCCGCACGGTGGCGCCGTCCTGCACCCGGTTGAAATGGAAGGACAGGTAGCGGGTCGTCTGCTGGCCCAGGCGGTTGGCAACGGTGAGCTCCACTTCCGAAAGCGGGTTGATGCCCTGGACCAGCTGCTCCTTCACATGCGGGGAGAACAGCAGCTCCACATAATCGCGCGCGTCGGTGAGGGCCTTGAGGGACACCATCGTGGACAGCACCTCGAAAAAATTCTGCCCCGGCGCCAGCGTTTTGCCGAACAGCGCGTGGGTGGAGCGGGACAGCTGTGAGCCCAGCTGGTGCCCCGGCGTGAGCAGGAACAGGCCTTCGCGCACGCTGGCGAGGATTTCGCGGTTTTCTTCGGTCGCCGCTTCAATCGCGGCGTCGGAGGTCTTCAGCCGACGCAAAAACTTGAACAGGATGAAGGCGAAATTCAGCAGGGCCAGCACGATGCCACCGGTTTGCACCATGCGCAGCACGCTGGCGCGCGACGCGCCTATCTGCTGTGTTTCGGTCACGAAGTCGTTGGCCGCGCTGAGCAGCTCGCTGTTGTGGGCCTGGCTGTAGGCCAGCGCGGCGGCCAGTTCCTGCTGCGTGAAGTTGTCGCCGCTCAGCAAGGGCTGGAGCAGGGCGAAGTAGGGTTTCCAAAGGACTTCCACCTTGTCTTCAAGCTCGCGGCCGCGGCTGGATGTCACGGGGTGCAGGTAGACGGGCTTGCCGTCGCCGCCGGGAATCGTTCCGCCTTCGCGAAAAGCAACCTGAGAGATCTGGAATATCTTGGCGCCCGAGCGCAGCTCCGCCAGGGTTTCGGGCTTGTAGAAAAGCCCGGCGGCGCGCATGGCGTCAAGCTCCAGCAGGGTGCGCGCGACGCGCTGCGACACATAACGCTGGCGGCCCGACAGGTTGATGGTCACGGTGTCCTGGTCGATCTTGAACGAGGTGTAGAAATTCAACACCAGCACCCCGAGGTCGAACAGGAGAAAGAAGGCCACCGCGATGATGATTTCGCGGTACTTGCCGAACAGGCCCGGGCCGGCTTTGCGTGTGGGCCGGGCGGCCGCGATCCTGTCGGCGCCTTGGACTGGCAAAACTGCAGACATAGCAAACCTCCCTTGTGCGAACTTGCGGAACGGTTTATCCCGTTTTCTTGCGATGCGGCCGCCTGCCGGTTTTCCGGCCCCTCGGCGGCCCTGCCTCAGGCCGTTTTTTCGACGTGGCCCTGGCGCGTATAGAGAAAATCGATTACGGCCTTGCGGTAACCCAGGTAGCGGATGTCCTCGGCCAGCGCCACGCGCGAGCGGGGCCGCGGCAACTCGACCTGCAGCACCTCGCCGATCGTGGCCGAGGGGCCGTTGGTCATCATCACGATGCGGTCGGACAGCAGCACCGCCTCATCGACGTCGTGGGTGACCATGACCACCGTGCTTTGCGTGGTGGCCACGATCTGCAGCAGCTCGTCCTGCAGCTTGGCGCGGGTCAGCGCGTCCAGCGCGCCGAAGGGTTCGTCGAGCAGCAGCACCTTGGGTTCCATGGACAGCGCGCGCGCGATGCCGACACGCTGCTTCATGCCGCCCGAGATTTCGCCGGGGCGCTTTTGCGCCGCCGCGCTCAGCCCGACCATGGCCAGCGCCGCGTCGGTGCGGGCCTTGAGTTGGGCCTTGCTTTCGGCGGCTGAGAACACGCGCTCGACGGCCAGGTAGACGTTTTCAAAGCAGGTCAGCCAGGGCAGCAGCGAGTGGTTCTGGAACACCACGGCGCGCTCCGGGCCGGGCCCGGCGATTTCGCGGTTGGCGCACAGCAGGCTGCCCTCGGTGGGCGTCGTCAGTCCGGCGATCAGGTTCAGCAGGGTGGACTTGCCGCAGCCCGAGTGGCCAATCAGCGCGACGAACTCGCCCTTGGCGACCGTCAGGTTGATGTTCTGCAGCGCGCGGAACGGCCCCTTGCGGGTCTTGAAGGTCTGCTCGACGCCCTGGATTTCGATGTACTTGGTGGTGAAGGATGTCATGGCGGGGCTCCTGGGGGCTTAGTTCTTGACTTCTTCGAAGGTGAAGGCCGTGGCCAGCTTGATCAGCGCGAACTCCAGCACCAGGCCGACGATGCCGATCACGAAGATCGCGATGATGATGTTCTTGACGTTGAGGTTGTTCCACTCGTCCCAGACCCAGAAGCCGATGCCGACGCCGCCGGTCAGCATCTCGGCCGCGACGATCACCAGCCAGGCGGTGCCCACGGCCAGGCGCACGCCGGTCAGCATGTAGGGCAGCACGGCGGGGAAGAGGATCTTGGTGACGATCTTCCATTCGCTGAGATTGAGCACGCGCGCCACGTTCATGTAGTCCTGCGGCACGCGCTGCACGCCGACGGCGGTGTTGATGATCATGGGCCAGATCGAGCAGATGAAGATGGTCCAGATGGCGGCCGGGTTGGCGCCCTTGAAGACCAGCAGCCCTATCGGCAGCCAGGCCAGCGGCGAGACCGGGCGCAGCAGACTGATCAGCGGGTTGAACATGCGGCTCAGGAAATTGAAGCGGCCTAACATGAAGCCGACGGGGATGCCGACGACGGCCGCCATGCCGAAGCCCATGGCCACGCGCTTGAGCGAGGACAGCACGTTCCAGCCCACACCCTGGTCGTTGGGGCCTTTGCTGTAGAACGGGTCGCTGAAGATCTGCACCGCCTGGGCGAGGGTGTCCTTGGGAGACGGGATGCTGCCGCCCGTGCCCATGAACACCAGCTCCCAGACCAGCGCCAGCAGGCCCAGGCCCAGCAGCGGCGGCAGCACGGCCAGCCAGAGAAACGAGGCATCCCAGGGCGCGCGGGCCGGCGCGGTGGGAGCGGCCGCCTGCGCCGCGGCGGGAGTGGTGGTGGGGTGTGTCATGTTGTGGGGAGCCGCCAATGGGGCAGGGCCGGCATCCCTGGCTTTGGGTTTGTCGCCGCCGCGGGCCGCGGGCGCGGCCTCAAGCGGGTTGTGGAATACGGCACTGACCATGGCGTGACCTCTTTGCGTGGGGTGGAAGGTTCTGTGGATGAGGTGGGGCGGGGCGCGGGCTCAGGCCTGGAGCTTGAAGCTGTCGGCGTACTTTTTCGGGTCCTTGCCGTCCCAGACTGCGCCGTCCATCAGCTTGCTGCTGCGCATGACATCCTTGGGAACGCTGGCCTTGGCGGCGGTGGCGGCCTGTTTGTAGACATCGATCTGGTTGATCTTTTTGGCGATGCCCAGGTAGTCCGGGTGCTCCTTGATCAGGCCCCAGCGCTTGTGCTGCGTGAGGAACCACATGCCGTCGGAGAGGTAGGGGAAATTCACCGCGCCGTCGTTGTAGAACTTCATGTAGTTGGGGTCGTCCCAGGTCTTGCCCATGCCGTTCTGGTAGCGGCCCAGGATGCGCTGGTTGATCGCGTCGACGCTGGTGTTGACGTAGCTCTTGTCGGCCACGGTTTCGGCCATCTTGTTCTTGTTGGTGAGGCTGGCGTCAATCCACTTGCCGGCCTCGATGATGGCGGCGGTCACGGCGCGCGCCGTGTTGGGGTATTTCTGCACGAATTCCGCGGTGGTGCCCAGCACCTTTTCTGGGTGGTCCTTCCAGATGTCCTGGGTGGTCACGGCGGTCACGCCAATGCCGTCGATGATGGCGCGGTGGCCCCAGGGCTCGCCCACGCAGTAGCCGTCCATATTGCCCACGCGCATATTGGCCACCATTTGCGGCGGCGGCACGGTGATGACCTTGGCGTCCTTCATCGGATTGATGCCGTTGGCAGCCAGCCAGTAATAAAGCCACATGGCGTGCGTGCCGGTGGGGAAGGTCTGGGCAAAGGTGTATTCGCGCTTGTCGCTGGCCATCAGCTTGGCCAGGCCGGGGCCGTCCACCGCGCCCTTGTCGGCGAGCTTCTTGGACAGCGTGATGGCCTGGCCGTTGTTGTTGAGCGTCATCAGCACGGCCATGTCTTTCTTGGGGCCGGCCGTGCCCATGTGCACGCCGTAGACCAGGCCATAGAGCACGTGGGCGAAGTCCAGTTCGCCGTTGACCAGCTTGTCGCGCACGCCGGCCCAGCTGGCTTCCTTGGTCGGGATGATCTTGACGCCATACTTCTGGTCTATGCCCAGCACCGAGGCCATCACCACCGAGGCGCAATCGGTCAGGGGAATGAAGCCGATCTTGACTTCCTTTTTTTCCGGCGCGTCCGATCCCTGGGCGTACACGGCGGCGCGCAGGGCGGGGTTGATGCCCACGGCGCCCACGGCCGCGGCCTGCAGCACGGTGCGGCGTGTCAGCGAAGATTTCAGCAGTTCAGTCATGTGATCGGCTCCAGCTAAGTAAAAACAAAAGACAAAAACAAAAAAGGCGCTCGACCCGGGCAACACGTTGAACGTGATGCAGGGTGCGAACGCCTTTGTTCCTTGGGGCACCACACACTTCGTCGTTGAAGTGCTGTGCCGTATGGCCATCCTTGGCCAGTGCTTAGGGCATTGCAAAAGCTGTGCCAGGGGCGCCTAGCGTTGCCGAAAGCCTTGTTCTACAGAGTGGGGACGCCGGGGGAGCTCCCCTTTGTGCGCCCCCAGGTCGAGCGCCCTGAAGAGTCGCCGCGGGGCGGGGCGCCAGAACGGTGGGGCTTGTTGTCCGCACCTAATTTGTGCGCTGCACCAATTGAGGGTGGACTGCTCAGCCGGCGGATTAGCCCAGCAGGTCCAGGGCATCCAACATGCGCTGGGCCACTTCGCCCAGGCGCAGGCCCTTGTCCATGGCGGCCTTGCGCAGCTTTTCGTAGGCGGCCTGCTCGGACAGTCCCTGGCGCTGCATCAGCATGCCTTTGGCCCGGTCTATGACTTTTCGCTCGTGCAGCTCGGTTTTGGCGTGCGCCAGCTCTTTTCGCAGGCCTTGCTCATGCTCAAAGCGCGCCATGGCCACGTCCAGGATGGGGCGAATGCGGTCCGGCGAGAGCCCTGCCACCACGTAAGCCGATACGCCGGCCGCGACGGCATCCTTGACGTGGCTGGTGTCGTTGTCATTGGTGAACAGCACGATGGGCCGCCGCGCGTCCCGCGTCGCCATCACCACATGTTCCAGGGAGTCGCGCGCCTCGCTTTCGGCGTCCACGATGATCATGTCGGGCTGCAGCTGCGCCAGGCGCTCGTCCAGAAAGGTGTCGGCCGGCAGCACCGCGACGATGTTGTAACCGTTTTCCAGCAGGCCTATGCGCAGCTGGCGCGAGCGCTCGGCGAGCTCCCGCGCATGGGCGTCATCGGACACGGACTCCAGGAGGTCCGGTGCGATGATGACAAGGCGCAGGGATTGGGACGGTGTCATGGGGAAACTTGTGCAAGAACTGTGCCCCCACAGTCGTTCACTGCGTGTAACTCCTTGCCCCCCGAGGGGGCCGCCCGCCCTCCGGCCCGGCAAAGCCGGTTCCGGGGCTCATGCTGGGTTGAAGAGGGGCACAACCAGTGGGGGCCGCGGGACTGGCTTTGCCAGACCGCAGGCGCCGCCCCCTTGAGGGGGAAACAAGCTACACGCAGTGAGCCTGGACAGGGGGATCAATTTTTTGGGGGAACAAGCTACACGCAGTGAGCCTGGACGGGGGTGGGGACTTCCTCCAAACCTTACACTCGAAGGATGCGAGTCTTAGGTATCGAATCGAGTTGTGATGAAACCGGCGTGGCGCTGGTGGATGCCAGCGGCGCCGGCGTGCCGCGCCTGCTGTCGCATGCGCTGTACAGCCAGATTGCCATGCACCAGGCCTATGGCGGCGTGGTGCCCGAGCTGGCCAGCCGCGACCACATACGCCGTGTATTGCCCCTGACGCAGCAGGTGATGGCGGAGGCGGGTAGCAGCCTGGCGCAAGTGGATGTGGTGGCTTACACGCGCGGTCCCGGATTGGCCGGCGCACTTCTGGTGGGGGCCGGGGTGGCTTGCTCGCTGGCGGCGGCACTGGGCAAGCCGGCCATGGGGGTGCACCACCTGGAAGGCCATTTGCTCTCGCCCTTCCTGAGTGCCGACCCACCCGAGTTTCCTTTTGTGGCGCTGCTGGTGTCGGGCGGCCACACCCAGCTGATGCGGGTGGACCGGGTAGGCAGCTACGAGCTGCTCGGTGAAACCATTGACGATGCGGCCGGCGAGGCTTTCGACAAGTCGGCCAAGCTCATGGGCCTGCCTTATCCGGGCGGCCCGCACCTGTCGAAACTGGCCGAGGGGGGCGACGGCGCGGCTTTCAAGCTGCCGCGGCCCTTGCTGCACAGCGGCGATCTCGATTTTTCATTCGCCGGGCTGAAGACCGCGGTGCTGACGCAGGCCAAAAAACTGGGGCCCGACCTGGAAAGCCGCAAGGCCGACCTCGCGGCTGCCACGCAGGCGGCGATTGTGGAGGTGCTGGTCAAAAAATCACTGGCCGCGATGGCCCAAACCGAGCTCAAGCGCCTGGTGGTGGCCGGCGGTGTGGGCGCCAATGCGCTGCTGCGCAGCCAGCTCAATGCCGTGTGCAAACAACGCGGTATTCGCGTGCATTACCCCGAATTGCATTTGTGCACCGACAACGGCGCGATGATTGCGCTGGCGGCCGGCATGCGCCTGCAGGCGGGGCTGGAAACGCTTCAGCGCGGCTACACCTTTGACGTGAAGCCGCGCTGGGAATTGGCCCCCACGGTCGCTCGCTCCGCGTAGCTTCCTGCCCCCCGAGGGGGCCGCTGCGCCTGCGGCCCGGCAAAGCCGGTTCCGCGGCCCTGGCTGGCAGGGACGGATGCCCGGCTTGATTGGTGATTACTGGATGTCGAGATGGGTGACGTTGCTGACGGGGACTTTTTTGCCCAGCGTCAGGGTCAGCACGCCGTTCTCGAGCTTGGCCGAGCTGTTGGCGGTGTCGATTTCCAGCGGGAAGCGCCAGGCGGCTTTGACCTTGCGGGGTGCGTCATCCTTGCTGGCCACGCGGACCACGTCACCCTCGATGCCGATGTCCAGGTGCTCGCGGGCCAGACCCGGGACGTCGAGTTGCAGGGTGTAGGCTTTTTCCTGGTCTTCCACGCTGGCGGGCTTGGCGGCGCCGGCATCAGAGAGCGAGGAGAAGGTGTCGTTGAGGAATTTTTCCAGGGCGCCGTTGCTCACGACGGGCGCGTAGTGGCGATGAAAGGCGCGGGCGGGGCGATGGGCGAGAGAGTAAAACATGGCTGTTCCTTGAAGGGTTAACAAGGGGCGGTTTCCCCTTACACTGCGCGGCGTTCACCGTGATTGCCGCATGCACACCAGTTAGGTGTGCAGCCGGTTTATTCAAGCCAGATCCAGCAAAAAACAGGGAGTTCTTTTTTTATGCGCCAACACTTGAAACGCCTTTTCACGGCCCTATGTCTTTGCGCTTCCATGGGGGCCGGCGCGCAGACGGCCGGCCAGCCGCCGGTAGCTGCACCTGTTCGTATTGCCCTGATTGAAAGCCTGTCGGGCGCCTTCGCCAACACCGGCGAGGCGGTGTTCCGCAACCTGGTCTGGGCCACCGAGCGGGTCAACGCACGCGGCGGCGTGAAGCTGGCCGGCGGGCCGCGCAACCTGGTGGTCGAGCGCTACGACAGCAAGGGCCAGAACGAAGAAGCGCTGGCGGCCCTGCGCTCGGCCATCGACGACGGCGTGACCATCATCGCGCAGGGCAATTCGTCGGCCATCGCGGCAGTGCTCATAGACGCCATCAACAAACACAACGAGCGCGAGCCGAAAAAGCGCGTGCTGTTCCTGAACTACTCGGCGGTCGATCCCATCCTGACGAATGAAAAGTGCAGCTACTGGCATTTCCGTTTCGATGCGCACGCCGACATGCGCATGGCCGCGCTCATGGACGTGCTCAAGGACGACAAGGCGCTCAAAAGCATTTACCTGATAGGCCAGGACTACAGCTTCGGCCAGGCCGTGTTGCGCGAGGCCCGCAAGCAGCTGGGTGCGCAGCGCCCCGACGTGCAGATCGTGGGCGACGAGTTGCACGCGCTGGGCCGCGTCAAGGATTTCATCCCCTACGCCGCGAAGATCAAGGCCAGCGGTGCGCAGGCAGTGCTCACGGGCAACTGGGGCAACGACCTGACCTTGCTGATCAAGGCGGCCAGGGAAGTGGGCTACGAGGGCAAGTTCTACACCTTCTACGGCAATGCGCTGGGCGTGCCGGGCGCGCTGGGTGAGGCCGGCGTGGGCAAGGTGGTCGCCGTGGCCGACTGGTTCCCCAACGAGGCGGGCGCGCAGTCCGAGGCTTTTTACCAGTCCTTCCGCCAGCGTTTCCCGAAGCCGCAGGACGACTATGTGCACATGCGCATGCAGCTCATGGTCGAGGCGCTGGCCCAAAGCCTGGACAAGGCCGGCAGCGCCGAGGCCGGCGCGGTGGCGGCGCAACTCGAGCGCGGTGCCGTCAATTTCGCGGGCCACCAGGGCGCCATGCGTGCGCAGGATCACCAGTTCCAGCAGCCGCTGCTGGTGGCGCTGATGGGCAAGCAGGGCTCGCCGGGCGTGAAGTTCGACGTGGAAGGTTCGGGCTACGGCTTTCGCGTGATCAAGACGATCTCGCCCGAACGGGCCGAGCAGCCGAGCAGCTGCAAGATGGTCCGGCCCTGAGTTTCAATTTTTTTTTGACCGACGCCGGCAGGCAGATCGAACATTCCCATGACCCTGAGACAAGCTGTTTTAAACCTTGAAGAATCCATGATCCGCCAGGTGGCCAATGCCGGCATGGGGCGCAGCGACGTGCTCAAGTTCTGGTTTGGCGAAAGCGACGAGGTCACGCCGGCCTTTATCCGCGACGCGGCCGCCGCTTCGCTGCAGCAGGGCGAGACCTTTTATGCCCATAACCTGGGCCTGCCCGAGCTGCGGGAAGCCATTGCCGGCTATGCTACGGGCCTGCGCTGCCCGGGCGCCGCCCCCATCACGGCGGAGCGCATTGCGGTCACCTCGGGCGGCGTCAATGCCTTGATGCTGGCCGTGCAGGCGCTGGTGGATGCGGGCGACGAAGTGGTTGCCGTCACGCCGGTCTGGCCCAACCTGACGGCCCAGCCGGCCATCATGGGCGCGCAGGTGCGCTGCGTGAGCCTCAAGCCGGTGGCGGGTGAATGGCGGCTGGACCTGGCCGAACTGCTGGCCGCCATCACGCCCCAAACCAAGCTGCTGATCGTCAACGCACCCAACAACCCCACAGGCTGGACCCTGGCGCGCGCCGAGCAGGAGGCCATCCTGGCGCATTGCCGCCAAACCGGGACCTGGATACTGGCCGACGAGGTCTATGAGCGGCTGTATTACGAGCCCACGCCCAATGGCTGCGCGCCCAGTTTCCTGGATATCGCGGCGCCCGAAGACCGGCTGGTGGTGGTCCACAGTTTTTCCAAGAGCTTTTTGATGACAGGCTGGCGCCTGGGCTGGCTGGTGATGCCGGCCGCGATGACGCCGCACATGGGCAAGCTGGTGGAGTTCAACACCTCCTGCGCGCCGGTGTTCGTGCAGCGGGCCGGGCTGGCGGCCATAAAACGCACGGCCGACATCACGCCGCGGGTAGTGGCCCACCTGAAAACCTGCCGCGACACCCTGGTGCCCCTGCTGCAGGCCGTGCCCGGCGTGCAGCTGGCCCCGGCCAAAGGGGGCATGTACGCCTTTTTCCGGCTGGAAGACCCCGCAGACCCCGCGCGCTTTGGCGATTCGCTGGAAACGGCCAAACGCCTGGTCGTGGAGGCCGGCCTGGGCCTGGCGCCCGGCAACGCCTTCATGGTCAAGCCCGGGCCCGAGGCCCAGGGCTGGCTGCGCTGGTGTTTCGCCAGCCAGGACCTGGCCAGGCTGGGGCAGGGGGTGGAACGGCTGAGGGGCTGGCTCTAGAACCAGTTCCCTGTCTTCAGGCTATAATCCAAGGCTCTGCGCAGTTTGAGGCCTTTTTAGGGCCTTTTCCATGCCGGAACACGACGAAAGCGGTTTATCCATCTCCCATGTCGGGAACGCTGCTTCGCTCGCAAGCGCACCTCGGTGCAAGAAAGAGAAAACATGATTGCAAAATCCGTCAAGGCCGAAATCGTCCAGGCCAACGCACGTGCCGCCGGCGACACCGGCAGCCCTGAAGTTCAAGTGGCGCTGCTGACCGGCCGCATCAACGAACTGACCCCCCATTTCAAGGCCAACGCCAAGGATCACCACGGCCGCCGCGGCCTGCTGCGCATGGTGAGCCGCCGCCGCAAGCTGCTGGACTACCTGAAGTCCAAAGACGCCGACCGTTACACCGCGCTGATCGCCAAGCTTGGCCTGCGCAAGTAATCGGTAACAACGATTTGAAAGCGCCTGAGTTAGTTCACTAGCTCAGGCGCTTTTTACTTCGGAGCAAGGCAAAACGAGCACGCGCTGTGTCATTCCACAAAAAAAGCCCTGGGCAAGCCGCTGAGCCCAGGCATTTTGTGGAATGGCATCGTGTTCAGCCAGCCGCCGCTCCGGGCCTCCCGCGCTGCCTCAAGCGTGTGAATTTAGTGGAGATAAGAACATGAGCATTTTCAACAAAGTCACCAAGTCCTTCCAATGGGGCCAGCACAAGGTCACGATGGAAACCGGCGAAATCGCCCGCCAGTCCAGCGGCGCCGTCGTCGTCGACATGGACGGCACCGTGGTGCTGGCCACCGTGGTCGCCAAGTCCGATGCCAAGCCCGGCCAGGATTTCTTCCCCCTGACCGTCGATTACCTCGAAAAAACCTATGCCGCCGGCCGCATCCCCGGCAGCTTCTTCAAGCGCGAAGGCCGCCCCAGCGAATTCGAAACGCTGACCTCCCGCCTGATCGACCGCCCCATCCGCCCGCTGTTCCCCGAAGGCTTCTTCAACGAAGTGCAGGTCGTGATCCACGTGCTGTCGCTGAACCCTGAAGTCGAAGGCGACATCCCCGCGCTGATCGCCTCGAGCGCCGCCCTGTCGATCTCCGGCATCCCCTTCAACGGCCCGATCGGCGCCGCGCGCGTGGCCTACATCGACGGCCAGTACGTGCTGAACCCCGGCAAGACCCAGCTCAAGGATTCGAAGATGGACCTCGTCGTGGCCGGCACCGAAGCCGCCGTGCTGATGGTCGAGTCCGAAGCCCAGCAGCTGTCCGAAGAGATCATGCTCGGCGCCGTGGTGTTCGGCCATGAGCAGGGCAATATCGCGATCAACGCGATCCACGAACTCGTGCGCGACGCCGGCAAGCCGGTCTGGGACTGGCAAGCCCCCGCCAAGAACGAGCCGCTGATCGCCAAGGTCAATGAACTCGCCGGCGCCAAGCTGCAGGCCGCCTACCAGATCCGCGCCAAGCAGGCGCGTACGCAAGCCTGCCGCGTGGTGACTTCCGACGTGATGGCTGCCCTGAAGGCCGACGGCGTGGAATTCGACAGCGTTGCCGTGGAAGGCATGCTGTTCGACATCGAAGCCAAGATCGTGCGCAGCCAGATCCTGGCCGGCGAGCCCCGCATCGACGGCCGCGACACCCGCACCGTGCGCGCCATTGAAATCCGCAACAGCGTGCTGCCCCGCACCCACGGCTCGGCCCTGTTCACGCGCGGCGAAACCCAGGCGCTGGTCGTGACCACGCTGGGCACCGAACGCGACGCGCAGCGCATCGACGCGCTGTCCGGCGACTACGAAGACCGCTTCATGCTGCACTACAACATGCCTCCGTTCGCCACCGGCGAAACCGGCCGTGTCGGCAGCCCGAAACGCCGCGAAATCGGCCACGGCCGCCTGGCCAAGCGCGCGCTGGTCGCGGTGCTGCCCACCAAGGAAGAGTTCCCCTACACCATGCGTGTGGTGTCTGAAATCACCGAATCCAATGGTTCCTCGTCGATGGCTTCGGTCTGCGGCGGCTGCCTCTCGCTGATGGACGCGGGCGTTCCGATGAAGGCCCACGTGGCCGGCATCGCCATGGGCCTGATCAAGGAAGACAACCGTTTTGCCGTGCTGACCGACATCCTGGGCGACGAAGATCACCTGGGCGACATGGACTTCAAGGTCGCGGGCACCACCTTCGGCATCACCGCGCTGCAGATGGACATCAAGATCCAGGGCATCACCAAGGAAATCATGCAGGTCGCGCTGGCCCAGGCCAAGGAAGCCCGCATGCACATCCTGGGCAAGATGCAGGAAGCCATGGGCGAGGCCAAGGCCGAGGTCTCCGATTTCGCGCCCCGCCTCTACGTCATGAAGATCAACCCCGAGAAGATCCGCGACGTGATCGGCAAGGGCGGCGCCGTCATCCGCGCGCTGACCGAAGAAACCGGCACGCAGATCAACATCGAGGAAGACGGCACCATCACCATCGCCTCGAACGACAGCGCCAAGGCCGATGAAGCCAAGCGCCGCATCGCCGAGATCACCGCTGAAGTCGAAATCGGCAAGGTCTACGAAGGCCCGGTCACCAAGATCCTGGACTTCGGCGCGCTGATCAACCTGCTGCCCGGCAAGGACGGCCTGCTGCACATCAGCCAGATCGCCCACGAGCGCGTCGAGAAGGTCACCGACTACCTGAGCGAAGGCCAGATCGTCAAGGTCAAGGTTCTTGAGACTGACGAAAAAGGCCGCGTCAAGCTGTCGATGAAGGCCTTGCTGGACCGCCCGGCCCAGGACCAGGACCGGGGCTGATCCGCACCGGCCATGGATGTTGCGCCGCTAGCGCCCGGATGCCGGGTGCCGGCGGTGCAAACGAATTGCATACCCCATGAAAGCTGTTGAAATTACCTCCTACGGCGGGCCCGAGGTGTTGCGTCTGGGCGCGCGCCCGGCACCCATCGACGGCCCGGGCGAGGTGGTGATCCGCGTGAACGCCAGCGGCGTGAACCGCCCTGACGTACTGCAGCGCATGGGCCACTACCCGGTGCCGCCGGGCGCGTCCGATATCCCGGGCCTCGAAGTGGCCGGCGTGATCGTCTCCGGCGACACCAAGGCCATGGCCGCGGCCGGGCTGAAGCCCGGCGACCGCGTCTGCGCGCTGGTCGCCGGCGGCGGTTATGCCGAGCTGTGCGTCGCGCCCGTCGGGCAATGCCTGCCGGTGCCCGAGGGCTTCAGCGACGTCGAGGCGGCTTCGCTGCCCGAGACCTTCTTCACGGTCTGGAGCAATGTGTTCGAGCGCGCCCGCCTGCAGCCCGGTGAAACCCTGCTGATCCAGGGCGGCTCCAGCGGCATAGGTGTGACGGCCATCCAGATCGCCAAGGCCCTGGGCGCCACGGTGCTGGTCACGGCCGGCAGCGACGACAAGTGCGCGGCCTGCGTCGCCCTGGGAGCGGACCACGCCATCAACTACAAGAGCAGCGACTTCGCCGAAGAGGTGAAGCGGCTCACGAACGGGCAGGGCGTCAACGTCATTCTCGACATGGTGGCCGGCAGCTATGTCGCGCGTGAAGTCGAATGCCTGGCCGAGGACGGCCGCCTCGCCATCATCGCGGTGCAGGGCGGCGTCAAGGCCGAGGTCAACGCCGGCCTGGTGCTGCGCAAGCGCCTGACCATCACCGGCTCGACCTTGCGCCCGCGTTCCGTCGAGTTCAAGGCGGCGATCGCAAAAGCGCTGAAAGAAAAAATCTGGCCGCTGATGGCCCGCGGCGCCGTCAAGCCGGTGATCCACAGCACTTTTGCCGCAGCCGACGCGGCCAGGGCCCATGCGCTGATGGAGTCGAATTCGCATATCGGCAAAATTGTTTTGACCTGGTAAGCCAAAGATGAAAAAACTCATTGCAGGAAACTGGAAGATGAACGGCAGCCTGGCGGCCAATGCGGCCTTGCTGGACACGCTGGCGCAAGGCCTGGACCGCGCGCCGGCCTGCGAGGTCGCCGTTTGTGTTCCCGCGCCCTACCTGGGGCAGGTGCAGGCCATGCGTTCCGCGCAGGCCGGCCTCGCGGCCATCGAACTCGGCGCGCAGGATGTCTCGGCGCAGGCCTCGGGTGCCTACACGGGCGAGGTGAGCGCCGCCATGCTCAAGGACTTCGGCTGCCGTTTTGCCATCGTCGGCCATTCGGAGCGCCGCCAGTACCACGGTGAAAGCGATGCGCTGGTGGCCGACAAGGCCAAAGCCGCGCTGGCATCGGGCATCACGCCCATCGTCTGCGTGGGTGAGACCCTGGCCGAGCGCGAAGCCGGCCACACCGAAGAAGTCGTCAAGCGCCAGCTGGCCGCGGTGATCCACACCAACGGCCACTGCATCAGCGAAATCGTCGTGGCCTATGAACCCGTGTGGGCCATAGGTACCGGCAAGACGGCATCGCCCGAAGAAGCCCAGGCTGTGCACGCGGTGTTGCGCGCCCAGCTGAAGGCGGCGACTGACCAGTTCGCGCGTGTGAAAATCCTGTATGGCGGCAGCATGAACGCCGCCAATGCGGCAGCGCTGCTGGCCCAGCCCGACATCGACGGCGGCCTGATTGGCGGCGCCTCGCTCAAAGCCCCTGATTTCTTGACCATTATTGCTGCAGCCCGCAAGTAACGAGCGCAGAACGCTATTAATTTAGGAGTAGATATGAACGTTGTATTGACCATTGTCCTCGCTGTGCAAATGCTCTCGGCGCTCGGCATGATTGGCCTGATCCTGGTGCAGCACGGCAAGGGCGCCGACATGGGCGCGGCGTTCGGCAGCGGCGGCTCGGGCAGCCTGTTCGGTGCTAGCGGCAGCGCCAACTTCCTGTCGCGCACCACCGGTATCCTCGCTGCGCTGTTTTTTGCATGCACCTTGCTGCTTGCTTACTTCGGCGGCAGCTCGCTGCCGCGCAGCGGTTCCAGTGTCCTCGAAGGCACTGCCGTGACGGCGCCAGCGCCTGCCGGCGCGGCTTCCGGTGCGGCCCAAATCCCCGCGACCACGGCACCCGCGAGCGGCAGCGCCGCGGTTCCCGCTCCGCCTGCGCCCGCCGCATCGGGCGCCGCGCAAATCCCGACGAAATAACGTGATTTTGCTGCCGCCTCTCGTCGGGAGAGGCGGTATTTCAGGGTAAACTCTGAGACTGTCTGGAAAGCCCAAAACCGCAAGGTTTCCTCATGCCATCCAGTCAGTTAAATACCGCGGACGTGGTGAAATTGGTAGACACGCTATCTTGAGGGGGTAGTGCCGAAAGGTGTGCGAGTTCGAGTCTCGCCGTCCGCACCAGATTGACAAGCATCGGCAGCAGCGCTCCGGCGGTGCTGTCGGCTCAAACGGCAAGCTGAAACAAACCGCACAGGTGGCTTTTCAGAAGTTGAATCCACGATGAACCTCGATCAATACCTCCCTGTTCTCCTGTTCATTCTGGTTGGTGTGGGTGTCGGCGTGGTGCCCCAGGTCCTGGGGCGTTTGTTGGGCCCCGTGCGCCCCGACAGCGAAAAAAATTCTCCTTACGAATGCGGCTTCGAGGCTTTCGAAGATGCCCGCATGAAATTCGATGTGCGCTACTACCTGGTCGCCATCCTCTTCATTCTGTTTGACCTCGAAATCGCCTTCCTCTTTCCCTGGGCCGTGGCGCTCAAGGAAATCGGCCCCGTCGGTTTCTGGTCGGTCATGATCTTCCTGGGCATTCTGGTCGTGGGCTTTGTCTACGAGTGGAAAAAAGGTGCGCTGGACTGGGAATAAGAAGATAGAAATCCCGAGGGTTCTCTAGGGCTAGGGCGAATCTCGCCACAAAGGTACGGGTATGTCACTTGAAGGTGTTTTCAACGAAGGCTTCATGACCACGAGCTATGACTCGGTGGTGAATTGGGCCAAGACGGGTTCGCTCTGGCCCATGACGTTCGGCCTGGCCTGCTGCGCCGTCGAAATGATGCATGCGGGCGCGGCGCGCTACGACCTGGACCGCTTCGGCATGTTGTTCCGTCCCAGCCCGCGCCAGTCCGACCTGATGATCGTGGCCGGCACGCTGTGCAACAAGATGGGTCCGGCCCTGCGCAAGGTCTACGACCAGATGTCCGAGCCGCGCTGGGTGCTGTCCATGGGCTCGTGCGCCAACGGCGGCGGCTACTACCACTACAGCTATTCCGTGGTTCGCGGCTGCGACCGCATCGTGCCGGTGGACGTTTACGTGCCGGGCTGCCCGCCCACGGCCGAAGCGCTGATGTACGGCATCATCCAGCTGCAGCAGAAAATCCGCCGCACCAACACGATTGCGAGGGCATAAAGCATGTCCTCTTCCCCCGTGTCCATGGAGCAGCTCGCCGAAACGATTCACGCCGTCCTCGGCGACAAGGTCAAAAGCCTGAAGACAGCGCTCGGCGAAATCACCCTCACAGTCTCCGCCGCCGACTACCTGGCGGCCGCCACCCAGCTGCGCGATGCGCCCGGCTGCCGCTTCGAGCAACTGATCGACCTGTGCGGCGTCGACTATTCCGAATACCGGGACGGCCAGCACGACGGCCCGCGCTACTGCGTGGTGTCGCACCTGCTGTCGGTCAGCCTCAACCAGCGCGTGCGCCTCAAGGTGTTTTGCCCCGACGACGATTTCCCCGTGGTGGATTCGCTCAACGGCATCTGGAATTCGGCCAACTGGTTCGAGCGCGAGGCCTTCGACCTCTACGGCATCATCTTTGAAGGCCACAACGACCTGCGCCGCATCCTGACCGACTACGGTTTCATCGGCCATCCTTTCCGCAAGGACTTCCCGACTTCGGGCCATGTGGAGATGCGCTACGACCCCGAACAAAAGCGTGTGATTTACCAGCCGGTCACCATAGAGCCGCGCGAGATCACCCCGCGTGTGATCCGCGAAGACAACTACGGCGGCCTGCAATAAGCGGCGCCGGCAAGAGATACCCACATGGCTGAAATCAAAAACTACACGCTTAACTTTGGGCCGCAGCATCCCGCGGCGCACGGTGTGCTGCGCCTGGTGCTCGAGCTTGACGGCGAGGTGATACAGCGCGCCGACCCGCACATCGGCCTCTTGCACCGCGCGACCGAAAAACTCGCCGAGAGCAAAACCTACATCCAGTCGCTGCCCTACATGGACCGGCTGGATTACGTCTCCATGATGTCCAACGAGCACGCCTACTGCCTGGCCATCGAGAAGCTGCTCGGCGTCGACGTGCCGGTGCGCGCGCAGTACATCCGCGTGATGTACGCCGAAATCACGCGCCTGCTCAACCACCTGCTGTGGCTGGGCGCGCACGGTTTCGACTGCGGCGCGATGAACATCCTGATTTACTGCTTCCGCGAGCGCGAGGCCCTGTTCGACATGTATGAGGCCGTCTCCGGCGCGCGCATGCACGCGGCCTACTTCCGCCCGGGCGGCGTCTACCGCGACCTGCCCGAGAGCATGCCGCAGTACCGCGTCAGCAAGGTCAAGAACGCCAAAGCCATCGCGGCGCTCAACGAGAACCGCCAGGGCTCGCTGCTCGACTTCATCGAGGACTTCGCCAACAAATTCCCGGGCTACGTCGACGAATACGAAACCCTGCTGACCGACAACCGCATCTGGAAGCAGCGCACCGTCGGCGTGGGCGTCGTCTCGCCTGAGCGCGCCCTCAACCTCGGTTTCACCGGCCCCATGCTCAGGGGCTCGGGTTTTGCCTGGGACCTGCGCAAGCAGCAGCCCTACGACGTCTACGACAAGATGGACTTCGACATCCCGGTCGGCAAGACCGGCGACTGCTACGACCGCTACCTGGTGCGCGTCGAGGAAATGCGCCAGTCCAACCGCATCATCAAGCAGTGCGTGGACTGGCTGCGCGTGAACCCCGGCCCCGTCATCACCAGCAACCACAAGGTCGCCGCGCCGGACCGCGAGTCCATGAAGACCAACATGGAAGAGCTGATCCACCACTTCAAGCTCTTCACCGAAGGCTTCCACGTGCCCGAAGGCGAAGCCTATGCGGCGGTCGAGCACCCCAAGGGCGAGTTCGGCATCTACATCGTCAGCGACGGCGCGAACAAGCCCTATCGCCTGAAGATCCGTCCGCCGGGTTTCCCGCACCTCGCGGCCATGGACGAAATGTCGCGCGGCCACATGATCGCCGATGCCGTCGCCGTGATCGGCACCATGGATATTGTGTTCGGTGAAATTGACCGGTAGTCCCCATGATTTCTGAACAAACCAGAGCGCGCTTCGACCGCGAAGTCGCCAAATACCCCGCGGACCAGAAACAGTCGGCCGTCATGGCCTGCCTGACCATCCTGCAGGAGGAGCACGGCTATGTGAGCGCCGAGAGCGAAAAGGCCGTGGCCGAATACCTCGGCATGGCGCCCATCGCCGTGCACGAAGTCACGACCTTCTACAACATGTACAACCAGCGTCCCGTTGGCAAGTACAAGCTCAACGTCTGCACCAACCTGCCGTGCCAGCTGCGCGACGGCGCCAAGGCGCTCAAGCACCTGGAGCACAAACTGGGCATCGCCATGGGCGAGACCAGCGCCGACGGCCTGTTCACGCTGCAGCAGTCCGAATGCCTGGGCGCCTGCGCGGATTCGCCGGTGATGCTGGTCAACGACCTCACCATGTGCAGCTTCATGAGCAACGAGAAGCTGGACCAGCTCATCGAAGGTCTCAAATCCGCCGAGGCAAAGCAACCATGACGCTCGCTCCCCTGTCTCCCAACAGCGCAGCCGCGCAAAGCGTGCTGTCCCAGTTCGCGGCCACCGGCGTGCAGACCTGCTTCCACGGCCGGCACATCAACCCGCAAATCCTGGCCGACCTCAACGGCAGCAACTGGCGCCTGAAGGACTACGAAGCCCGCGGCGGCTACCAGGCCCTGCGCAAGATCCTCAAGCAGGACGGCGGCGAGGGCATGACGCCCGACCAGGTCATCGCCGAGGTCAAGGCCGGAAGCCTGCGCGGCCGCGGCGGCGCGGGTTTCCCGACCGGGCTCAAGTGGAGCTTCATGCCGCGCCAGTTCCCGGGTCAGAAGTACCTGGTCTGCAACTCGGACGAGGGCGAGCCGGGCACCTGCAAAGACCGCGACATCATGCAGTACAACCCGCACAGCGTGATCGAGGGCATGGCAATCGCCGCCTATGCCATGGGCATCAGCGTGGGCTACAACTACATCCACGGCGAAATTTTCGCGACCTACCAGCGCTTTGAAGAAGCGCTCGAAGAGGCGCGCGTCGCCGGCCTGCTGGGCGACAACATCTTCGGCAGCGGCTTCAGCTTCCAGCTGCATGCCTCGCACGGCTTTGGCGCCTATATCTGCGGCGAGGAAACCGCGCTGCTCGAGTCGCTCGAAGGCAAAAAAGGCCAGCCCCGCTTCAAGCCGCCGTTCCCGGCCAGCTTCGGCCTCTACGGCAAGCCCACCACCATCAACAACACCGAGACCTTCGCGGCCGTGCCCTGGATCATCCGCAATGGCGGCCAGGCCTACCTCGAATGCGGCAAGCCCAACAACGGCGGCACCAAGATTTATTCGGTCTCGGGCGACGTCGAGTTGCCCGGCAACTATGAAGTGCCCATGGGCACGCCGTTCTCCAAGCTGCTGGAGCTCGCCGGTGGCGTGCGCAAGGGCCGCACGCTCAAGGCCGTGATCCCCGGCGGGTCGTCGGCGCCCGTGCTGCCGGCCTCCATCATGATGGAGTGCACCATGGACTACGACTCCATCGCCAAGGCCGGCTCCATGCTGGGCTCGGGCGCGGTGATCGTCATGGACGACAGCCGCTGCATGGTCGAGTCGCTCAAGCGCTTGTCCTACTTCTACATGCATGAATCCTGCGGCCAGTGCACGCCTTGCCGCGAAGGCACGGGCTGGCTCTGGCGCGTCGTGGACCGTATCCACAACGGCCAGGGCAAGCAGACCGACATGGACCTGCTCAACTCGGTGGCCGACAACATCCAGGGCCGCACCATCTGCGCGCTGGGCGATGCCGCGGCCATGCCGGTGCGCGCCATGATCAAGCATTTCCGCCATGAGTTTGAAGCCATGATCAAGCCACAAGTCTCCCACGCTCCGGTTTCGGCTGCCGCGCAAGCCTGAACCGCGGAAAGAAAAAAATATGGTTGAAATAGAACTCGACGGCCAGAAGGTGGAAGTGCTTGAAGGCAGCACGGTGATGCATGCGGCCGAAAAAGCCGGCACCTACATTCCGCACTTCTGCTATCACAAGAAACTCAGCATTGCCGCCAACTGCCGCATGTGCCTGGTCGATGTGGAAAAAGCGCCCAAGCCCATGCCGGCCTGCGCCACGCCCGTCACCCAGGGCATGATCGTGCGCACCAAGAACGACAAAGCCATCAAGGCCCAGAAGGGCGTGATGGAGTTCCTGCTGATCAACCACCCGCTGGACTGCCCGATCTGCGACCAGGGCGGCGAGTGCCAGCTGCAGGACCTGGCCGTCGGCTACGGCGGCAGCGAATCGCGCTACGAGGAAGAAAAGCGCGTGGTCTTCCACAAGGACGTCGGCCCGCTGATCTCCATGCAGGAGATGAGCCGCTGCATCCATTGCACGCGCTGCGTGCGTTTCGGCCAGGAAGTGGCCGGCGTGATGGAGCTCGGCATGTCGCACCGCGGCGAGCACGCCGAGATCGAAACCTTCGTCGGCATGTCGGTGGATTCCGAACTGTCCGGCAACATGATCGACATCTGCCCGGTCGGCGCGCTGACCAGCAAGCCTTTCCGTTACAGCGCCCGCACCTGGGAACTGTCGCGCCGCAAGTCGGTCAGCCCGCACGACTCGACCGGCGCCAACCTGATCGTCCAGGTCAAGAGCAACAAGGTCATGCGCGTCGTGCCCCTGGAGAACGAAGACATCAACGAATGCTGGATCGCCGATCGCGACCGTTTTTCGTATGAAGCCCTCAACGGCGACGAACGCCTGACCAGCCCCATGCTCAAGCAGGGCGGTGAGTGGAAAACCGTCGACTGGCAGACCGCGCTCGAATACGTGGCCAACGGCCTCAAGCAGATCAAGGCCGACCACGGTGCCGGCAGCATCGGCACCCTGGCCAGCCCGCACAGCACGCTCGAAGAACTCTACCTGGCCGCCTCGCTGATGCGCGGCCTGGGCAGCGAGAACATCGACTACCGCCTGCGCAACGCCGAGTTCGCCGCACCTTCGGCCATACGCTGGCTGGGCACGTCCATCGCTTCGCTGTCGCAGCTGCAGCGTGTGCTCGTGGTGGGTTCCAACCTGCGCAAGGACCATCCGCTGTTCGCGCAGCGCATACGCCAGGCCGTGCGCAAGGGCGGCGCGCTGAGCAGCATCAATTCCGCAGCCGAACTGGCTAACGCCGATGCCTGGGCCATGCCCGTCGCCAACACGCTGCTCGCAGCGCCCGAGGCCTGGGCCCAGGCCCTGGCCGATGTGGCCGCCGCAGTTGCGGCCGACAAGGGGGTCACGGCGCCGGCCGCCGGCCAGGCCACCGATGCGGCCAAGGCCATCGCCAAGTCCCTGCTGGGCGGCGAGCGCAAAGCCATTTTGCTGGGCAATGCCGCCGCACACCACGCCAAGGCCTCCAGCCTGCTGGCGCTGGCCAACTGGATTGGCGCGCAGACCGGTGCCAGCGTGGGCTACCTCACCGAAGCGGCCAACACCGTGGGCGCACAGCTGGCCGGCGCCTTGCCAGCCGGCAAGGGCCTCAATGCCGGCCAGATGCTGGACGGCCAGCTCAAGGCCGTGATCCTGCTCAACAACGAACCCGAGTTTGATTCGGCCGCGGGCGCCAGGGCCAAGTCTTCGCTCAACACCGCGCAAATGGTCGTGACGCTGAGCCCCTTCAAGGCCAACATGGCTTTCAGCGACGTGCTGCTGCCTATCGCCCCTTTCACCGAAACCCCCGGCACCTTTGTGAACGCCGAAGGCCGCGTGCAGGGCTTTCACGCCGTCGTCAAGCCGCTGGGCGATACGCGCCCGGCCTGGAAGGTGCTGCGCGTGCTTGCCAACCTGCTGGGCTTGCCCGGCTTCGATTTTGAATCCTCGCAGGACGTGCTCAAGCAAGTCGCCGGTGCCGATGCGGCGCAGCTGTCCGCGGACAAGCTGGGCAACGGAACCCAGGCCGGTATCGACCTGTCGGCGGTTGCCGCCCAAGCGCCTGCCGTGGCCAGCATCTACCAGCTCGACGGGTTGGTCAGGCGCGCGACCTCGCTGCAGCTCACGGCTGATGCCCGCCAGGCCGCCGGCCTGGAAGCCCAGCTTGAAGGAGCAGGCGCATGATTGACGGAATCTTCGCCTTCGGCCAGGGTTTGATGGGCGGCATCTGGCCGGGCACCGTGTGGCCTGTGCTGTGGACGCTCATCAAGATCGTTTGTGTGCTGGCGCCGCTGATGGGCCTGGTGGCTTACCTGACCTTGTGGGAACGCAAGGCCATCGGTTTCACCCAGATCCGCCTCGGCCCCAACCGCGTCGGGCCTTTCGGCCTGCTGCAGCCTATCGCTGACGCGCTCAAGCTGCTGACCAAGGAAATCATCATCCCCACGGCGGCCAGCAAGGGCCTGTTCGTGCTCGGCCCCATCATGACCATCATGCCGGCCCTGGCCGCCTGGGCCGTCATTCCCTTTGGGCCCGAGATCGCGTTGGCCAACATCAATGCGGGCCTGCTGTTCCTCATGGCCATCACCTCGCTGGAAGTGTATGGCGTGATCATCGCGGGCTGGGCTTCCAACTCCAAATACGCCTTCCTGGGTGCGATGCGTGCCTCGGCGCAAATGGTCAGCTATGAAATCGCCATGGGTTTTTGCCTGGTGGTGGTGCTCATGGTGTCGGGCAGCCTCAACATGACCGATATCGTGATGAGCCAGGGCAAGGGCATGCTGGCAAGCAGCGGCTGGACCTTCCTGTCCTGGAACTGGCTGCCGCTGTTGCCGATCTTTGTCGTGTACTTCATCTCCGGCCTGGCCGAGACCAACCGCCACCCCTTCGACGTCGTTGAAGGCGAATCCGAAATCGTGGCAGGCCACATGGTCGAATACTCGGGCATGGCCTTCGCGATGTTCTTCCTGGCTGAATACGCCAACATGTGGCTGGTCGCCATCCTGGCCGTGCTGATGTTCCTGGGCGGCTGGTTGCCGCCCGTTGAAGCGCTGAGCTTCATCCCGGGCTGGATCTGGCTGGGCGCCAAGACTTTTGTCGTGGTCACCATGTTCCTGTGGGTGCGCGCCACCTTCCCGCGTTTCCGTTATGACCAGATCATGCGTTTGGGTTGGAAGATCTTTATCCCTGTCACCCTTGTCTGGCTGGTAGTCGTTGGGGCCTGGATGCAGACCCCTTACAACATCTGGAAGTGACTATGGCCCCCACGCTTTTCACTTCGTGTAATGCGCTGCCCCCCGAGGGGGCGCTGCGCCTGCGGCCCGGCAAAGCCGGTTCCGCGGCCCCTGCTGGCTTGAAGAGCTCTTGTGCATGCCCACGCCTTATTTCTGCAGGAATCTGATTTATGTCCGCCGTAGCTTCCATTAAAGACTTTGCGTCGAGCTTCATGCTCACCGAGCTGTTCAAGGGCATGGCCCTGACCGGCAAGTACATGTTCAGCCGCAAGATCACGGTCCAGTTCCCCGAGGAAAAAACCCCGCTGAGCCCGCGTTTTCGCGGCTTGCACGCCCTGCGCCGTTATGACAATGGCGAAGAGCGCTGCATCGCCTGCAAGCTCTGCGAAGCGGTGTGCCCGGCCATGGCCATCACCATTGAATCCGACGTGCGTGAAGACGGCAGCCGCCGCACCTCGCGCTACGACATCGACCTGACCAAATGCATCTTCTGCGGTTTCTGCGAAGAGAGCTGCCCGGTTGACTCCATCGTCGAGACCCACATCTTTGAATACCACGGCGAAAAACGCGGTGACCTGTATTTCACCAAAGAGATGCTGCTGGCCGTGGGTGACCGTTATGAGTCCGAAATCGCCGCCAACCGCGCGGCGGATGCCAAGTACCGCTGAACCCCAGGCCGCTGGCTCAAGAAAGAATCCACAACAACATGGACGCTAAAACAGGTCTTTTTTATGTTTTCGCCGCGGTGCTGCTGTTTGCGGCATTCAAGGTGATTACCGCGCGCAACCCGGTGCATGCGGCGCTGTACCTCGTGCTGGCATTCTTCCAGGCGTCCGCCGTCTGGATCCTGCTCAAGGCCGAGTTCCTGGCCATCACGCTGGTGCTGGTCTACGTGGGCGCCGTGATGGTGCTCTTCCTGTTCGTCGTGATGATGCTGGACATCAACATCGACAGTGTCCGCAAGGGCTTCTGGAAGCATTTCCCACTGGCCGGCTCCGTCGGCGCCATCATCGCGCTGGAAATGTCTTACGTGCTGATGGGCGGCTTTCGTGAGCCGCCCAAGGTCGCGTCCGGCGCGGGCCAGATAGGCGCGCAGCTTTCCAACACCAAGGAGCTCGGCAAGCTGCTGTACTCCGAATACCTCTACCCGCTGGAAGTCGCCGCGGTGATCCTGCTGGTGGCCATCATTGCCGCCATCGCGCTGACCCTGCGCGCGCGCAAGGACTCCAAATACCAGAACCCGTCGGAGCAGATCCGGGTCAAACGCTCGGATCGCGTGAGCCTGGTCAAGATGAAATCCGTCGTGGCCGCACCGCCGGTTGTCGCGGCCGTACCCGCCGAGGAGAAGAAGGCATGACGCTCACCCTGGGACATTTTCTTTCGCTGGGCGCGATGCTGTTCGCGCTGTCGGTCATCGGCATCTTCCTGAACCGCAAGAACCTCATCGTGCTGCTCATGGCCATCGAGCTCATGCTGCTGGCCGTCAACATGAATTTTGTGGCCTTCTCGTATTACCTGAACGACATGGCCGGCCAGGTTTTTGTGTTCTTCATCCTGACCGTCGCCGCGGCCGAATCGGCCATAGGCCTGGCCATCCTGGTGCTGCTGTTCCGCAACAAGTCCAGTATCAACGTCGACGAACTCAACACGCTCCAAGGCTAAAAACAAGATGAGCCAAACCCTCTCCGCATCGGCCCTGCTGGCCGTCCCGCTGGCGCCGCTGGCCGGCGCCCTGGCGGCCGGTATTCTCGGCACTTCCTTCGGCGGCAACTGGATAGGCCGGCGCCTGTCGCACAGCCTGACGATTCTCGGCGTGCTGGTGGCCTTCATCATTTCGGCCATGACGCTCAAGAGCGTGGCCGTCGACGGCGCGCGCTTCAACGAAACGCTCTACACCTGGATGAACGTCGGCGGCCTGAAAATGGAAATCGGCTTCCTGGTCGACGGCCTCACGGCCATGATGATGTGCGTGGTGACCTTTGTGTCCCTGATGGTGCACATCTACACCATAGGCTATATGGAAGAAGACGAGGGCTACAACCGCTTCTTTGCCTACATCTCGCTGTTCACCTTCTCCATGCTGATGCTCGTCATGAGCAACAACATGCTGCAGCTGTTCTTCGGCTGGGAAGCCGTGGGCCTGGTGTCCTACCTGCTGATCGGTTTCTGGTACAACAAGCCGACCGCCATCTTCGCGAACATGAAGGCCTTCCTGGTCAACCGTGTGGGCGACTTCGGCTTCATCCTCGGCATCGGCCTGATCGCCGCCTATGCCGGCACGCTGAACTACGCCGAGGCTTTTGCCAAGGCCGATGAACTCTCCAAGCTGACCTTCCCGGGTACCGGCTGGATGCTGGTGACCGTGGCCTGCATCTGCCTTTTCATTGGTGCCATGGGCAAGTCGGCGCAGTTTCCGCTGCATGTCTGGCTGCCGGACTCCATGGAAGGCCCGACCCCGATTTCCGCGCTGATCCATGCGGCCACCATGGTGACCGCCGGTATCTTCATGGTGGCACGCATGTCGCCGCTGTTCGAGCTCAGCGACACCGCGCTCAGCTTCATCATGGTGATAGGCGCCATCACGGCCCTGTTCATGGGCTTTCTCGGCATCATCCAGAACGACATCAAACGCGTGGTCGCCTATTCCACGCTGTCGCAGCTGGGTTACATGACGGTGGCGCTCGGTGCGTCGGCTTATTCCGTCGCGGTGTTCCACCTGATGACCCATGCCTTCTTCAAGGCACTGCTGTTCCTGGCGGCGGGCTCGGTCATCATCGGCATGCACCACAACCAGGACATCCGCTGGATGGGCGGCGTGCGCAAGTACATGCGCATCACCTGGATCACTTCGCTGCTGGGCACGCTGGCCTTGATAGGCACGCCTTTGTTCGCGGGTTTCTACTCCAAGGACAGCATCATCGAGGCCGTGCATGAAAGCCACCTGGCCGGCTCCGGTTTTGCGTATTTCGCGGTGCTCGCGGGCGTCTTCGTGACGGCCTTTTATTCCTTCCGCCTGTATTTCCTGGTGTTCCACGGCAAGGAGCGGTACGACCAGAACCCCGACGCACACCACCATGGCCACGACGACCACGGCCACCATGGCGAGCACCACGAGCCGCATGAATCCCCCTGGGTGGTGACGGTGCCGCTGATCCTGCTGGCGATTCCGTCCGTGGTGATTGGCTTCATGACGATAGAGCCCATGCTGTACGGCGGGTTCTTCAAGGACGCCATCTTCGTGAACCTCGAGAAACACCCCGCCATGGAAGAGCTCAAGCAGTTGTTCCACGGCCCGGCCCAGATGGCTTTGCACGGCCTCACCGCCGCGCCGTTCTGGTTGGCTCTGTCGGGCTCGGTACTCGCCTGGTATATGTACATGGTCAACCCGGCCCTGCCGGCCGCGATCAAGCGCATGTTCATGCCCGTGTTCACGCTGCTCGACAACAAGTACTACTTCGACTGGTTCAACGAAAACGTGCTGGCCCGCGGCACACGCCTGCTCGGCACAGCCCTCTGGAAGGGTGGCGACCAGAAGCTGATCGACGGCGCGCTGGTCAACGGTTCGTGGAAGCTGGTCGGCTGGGTCTCCGGCGTGGTGCGCCGGCTGCAGTCCGGCTACATCTACCACTATGCCTTCGGCATGATTGTTGGCGTGTTTGTGTTGATGACGTATTTCGTCTGGCTCAATCGCTGATCAGTTCAACAAAATCAAGGAAGAACAAGAATGGGTTTGTTGAGTCTTGCGATCTGGACACCGATTGTTTTCGGTGTGGTTCTGCTGGCGCTGGGCCGTGACGAGCAGGCGCGCAGCGTTCGCTGGGTTGCGCTGATAGGCGCGGTCGTCAGTTTCCTGGTCACGCTGCCTTTGTACGGCGGCTTCGAGCTGGGCACTTCGGCCATGCAATTCGTGGAGAAGGGCAGCTGGATCCAGCGCTTCAACGTCAATTACCACCTGGGTGTCGACGGCATCTCGCTGTGGTTCGTGCTGCTCACGGCCTTCATCAACGTGGTGGTCGTCATCGCCAGCTGGGAAGCCATCACCACGCGCGTGAACCAATACATGGCCTCTTTCCTGATCCTGAGCGGGCTCATGATCGGCGTGTTCTCGGCGCTGGACGGCATCCTGTTCTACGTGTTCTTCGAGGCCACGCTGATCCCGATGTACCTGATCATCGGCATCTGGGGCGGCCCCAACAAGATTTACGCGGCCTTCAAGTTCTTCCTCTACACCTTGCTCGGCTCGCTGCTGATGCTGGTCGCGCTGATCTACCTGTACAACAAGTCGGGCGGCAGCTTCGACATCCTGACCTGGCACAAGCTGCCGCTGGGTAGCACCATACAGACGCTGCTGTTCTTTGCCTTCTTCGCGGCCTTTGCCGTCAAGGTGCCTATGTGGCCGGTCCACACCTGGCTGCCCGACGTGCACGTCGAAGCGCCCACCGGCGGCTCCGCGGTGCTGGCGGCCATCATGCTGAAGCTGGGTGCTTACGGTTTCCTGCGTTTTTCCATGCCCATCGCCCCGGACGCTTCGCACGAATGGGCCTGGCTGATGATCGCGTTGTCGCTGATCGCGGTCGTCTACGTCGGTCTGGTGGCCCTGGTGCAGCAGGACATGAAAAAACTGGTGGCCTACTCGTCGGTGGCCCACATGGGTTTTGTCACGCTGGGCTTTTTCATCTTCAACGACCTGGGCGTCTCGGGCGGCCTGGTTCAGATGATCGCCCACGGTTTTGTCTCGGGCGCCATGTTCCTGTGCATAGGCGTGCTCTACGACCGCGTCCATTCGCGTGAAATCGCCAGCTACGGCGGTGTGGTGAACACCATGCCCAAGTTCGCGGCTTTTGCCTTGCTGTTCGCCATGGCCAACTGCGGCCTGCCGGCCACGGCGGGTTTTGTCGGCGAGTGGATGGTGATCCTGGGCGCCGTGAAGACCAACTTCTGGATAGGCGGAGCCGCGGCGACCGCGCTGATTTTCGGCGCGGCCTATACCTTGTGGATGTACAAGCGCGTTTACCTGGGCCCCGTGGCCAATGAAGACGTCAAGGCGCTCACCGACATCAACAGCCGCGAGTTCCTGATGCTGGCCATGCTGGCCATTGCCGTGCTGTACATGGGCATCTATCCCAAGCCTTTCACGGACGTGATGAACACGTCGGTCGCCGACCTGCTCAAGCATGTCGCAGTCTCCAAGCTGAACTGAAGCCGACCGAGCAACTACAAAGAATTCAGATGATAGACAAACTCTCCTGGATCGCGGTTTATCCCGAACTCATACTCCTGACCATGGCCTGCGTGATCGCGCTGGTGGACCTGGGCGTCAAGACGCCGCAGCGCACGCTCACCTATGTGCTCACCCTGCTGACGCTGGCCGTGGTGGCCGCCATGGAAGCCGCCTACGCGGTGGGCGGGCAGACTTTCTACGGTTTCGGCAACATGGTGGTCGTCGACCCCATGGGCAGCTGGCTCAAATGCTTTGCCTGCATCACCCTGATGATCACGCTGGTGTACGGCCGGCCTTACGCCGCGGACCGCGAGATGCTGCGTGGCGGCGAATTCTTCACGCTGAGCCTGTTCGCGCTGGTGGGCATGTTCGTGATGATCTCGGGCCACAACTTCCTGGTGATCTACATGGGCCTGGAGTTGCTGACGCTGTCGAGCTACGCGCTGGTGGCCCTGCGCCGCGACAACGCCGTCGCCACCGAAGCGGCCATGAAGTATTTTGTACTGGGCGCGCTGGCCTCGGGCTTCCTGCTGTACGGCCTGTCCATGTTGTACGGCGCGACCGGCTCCCTGGACCTCAACGACGTGTTCAACGCCATCGCCAGCCGCCAGGTCCGCCACCAGGTGCTGATTTTCGGCCTGGTCTTCATTGTGGCCGGCCTGGCCTTCAAGCTGGGGGCCGTGCCTTTCCACATGTGGCTGCCCGACGTTTACCAGGGCGCACCCACGGCGGTGACGCTGCTGATAGGCGGCGCGCCCCAGCTCGCGGCCTTCGCGATCTGCATACGCCTGCTGGTCGAGGGCCTGCTGCCGCTGGCGATCGACTGGCAGCAGATGCTGGCCCTGATGGCGATAGGCTCGCTGCTGGTCGGCAACCTGGCCGCCATCGCCCAGTCCAACCTCAAGCGCATGCTGGCCTTCTCGACCATCTCCCAGATGGGCTTCCTGCTGCTCGGCCTGCTGGCCGGCGTGGTCAACGGCAACCAGCTCAACACCGAGTCCGCCTACAGCGCGGCGATGTTCTATGCCCTGACCTATGTGCTCACCACCCTGGGCGCCTTCGGCATCATCATGCTGCTGGCGCGCGCCGGCCACGAGTCCGAGGACATCGTCGACCTGGCCGGCCTGAACCAACGCAGCCCCCTGTACGCGGGCGTGATGGCCATCTGCATGTTCTCGCTGGCCGGCCTGCCGCCGCTGGTGGGTTTTTATGCCAAGCTGTCCGTCCTGCAGGCGCTGGTTTCGTCGCAACAAGCCAGCTACATCGCATTGGCTGTGTTTGCCGTGGTCATGTCGCTGGTCGGCTCCTTCTACTACCTGCGCGTGGTCAAGGTCATGTACTTTGACGCGCCGCTGGCCCACAACGCCCAGCCGGTTTCCGGACCGACGGACGCCAAGGTGGTGCTCGCGATCAACGGCGCGATGATCCTGATCCTGGGCATGCTGCCCGGCGGCCTGATGACGTTGTGTTCCCAGTCGATCAGCAGCATCGTCAAGTCCCTGGGTTCATGACACAAACGGCTTCGGTCTGGCTGGTGGTGTTGCTGGCCCTGCTGGCGGCCAACCTGCCTTTTGTCAGCAACCGCCTGTTCGCGGTCTACGCCCTCAAGCAGCCCAAGAACCTCGCGGTCCGGCTGGGTGAAATGGTCGTCTGGTATTTACTCATAGGCGGCCTGGGCCTCTACCTCGAGCAGCGCGGCGGCCAGATCGCGCCGCAAGGCTGGGAGTTCTACGCCATCACCGGCGCGCTCTTCATCACCTTCGCCTTTCCCGGTTTCACCTGGCGCTACCTGTTCAAGCACCGGCCATGAAAAAAGCCGCGCTACCGGGCGACCCTGAAGCCGGCAAGCCGGCCGATGCGCATCTTGTGGAGACCCGGCTGGCTTCCACGGAAATCCTCAAGGGTAATTTCCTCCACGCCATGCGCGACACCGTCAGCCTGCCGGACGGCACGCAGGCGACGCGCGAATACATCATCCACCCCGGCGCCGTGATGATCGTGGCCCAATGCGACGACGGCCGCCTGGTGCTGGAGCGCCAATACCGCTACCCGGTGCAGGCCGTCATGGTCGAGTTCCCCGCGGGCAAGCTGGACCCGGGTGAAGCCTCGCTGGCCTGCGCGCAGCGCGAGCTGCTCGAGGAAACCGGCTACACCGCGCGCGAGTGGGCGCGCGCCGGTGTGTTGCACCCGGTGATCTCCTATTCAACCGAGTTCATCGACATCTGGTTCGCGCGCGGGCTGGCACAGGGCGCCCGCAAGCTCGATGCCGGTGAATTCCTCGATGTTTTTACCGCCACGCCCGCCGAATTGCTGGCCTGGTGCGCGAACGGGCAGGTGACCGACGCCAAAACACTGACGGGCGCGCTGTGGCTGCAAAACGTGCTGTCGGGCGCATGGGCTTTGGACTGGCAGCCTGCCATTGCCTGACGCCCCGGCGATAATCCGCCCATGAAGGTCCTGAATCTCCAGTGTTCGCACCAGCATGTATTTGAAGGCTGGTTTGCGTCCGAAGACGATTTCCAGAGCCAGCTGTCACGCGGCCTGGTCGAATGCCCGCTGTGCGCCGACAAAAGCGTGCAAAAACTCCCGAGTGCACCGCGCCTGAACCTCGGCGGCCGCCAGGACCCGGATGCGTCCGCAAAACAGTCCCCATCGCCTTCCACCGCCGTGAATGCGCAGGAGGGCGCTGCGGGGCGCAACATGGCCGCCGTCGCGGGCATGCCGGCCGGTGCCGGCCAGGCGCAGCAGGCCGCATTCCTGCAGGCCCTGCGCCATGTGCTGGCCAATACCGAGGATGTGGGAACGCGTTTTGCCGACGAGGCGCGCCGCATGCACTACGGCGAGCAGGAAGCGCGCAGCATACGCGGCCAGACCAGCGTGCGTGAAGCCGTCGAGTTGCTGGAAGAGGGCATTGAGGTCATGCCCCTGCCGCTGCCGGCGGCGGTCAAGGAAACGCTGCAGTAGGCTGGCCGCTCAGCCGGGCACTGCCGTCCGGCGGCGCCGCACCATGCGGCTCGCCGCATAAAGCCCCAGCGGGATGGCGACAAAATGCGGCCAGATGAAATAGGCCGGCTCATAACTGACCCAGCTGAACGGGCTTTCACCGACGGCCATGGAGTCCAGGGTGCCGGTCACGGCGACGTAGAGCAGCCACGGCAGGCTGCTGATCGCCACCAGGGTGAGCGAGGTGTTTTTGAGCAGCCTGAACACCCCATTGCCGGCCGCTATCGCGAGCAGGAACATCGGCAGGTGGCGGATGGCGATCAGCGCGAAGGCGGCCCGCAGGTTTTCGTCTTCATAACTTTGCACGCTCCAGCGCGCCACAGCCGGGCCGTCGAGCAAAGGCCCCAGCAGCGCCGCGAGGACCGCCACCAGGGCACCCAGAAACAAGGCGGCCGCGGGCCGGCGAAAAGCGGCCATCGCGGACCGCCCGTCGCCGGGGCCGTCGGGCGCATGCTCCATCAGGGGTAGAGGCCGCGCAGCTCGCGCGTGTGCAGTATGCGTTTGCAGGCCACGATGAAGGTTGCGGTGCGCAGGCTGACCTTCTGGTCCTGGGCCACATGCCAGACGCCGGCGAAGGCGTCCTTCATGATCTTGACCAGGCGCTTGTTGATTTCTTCCTCGTCCCAGAAGAAGCTGGAGAAATCCTGCACCCATTCAAAGTAGCTGACCGTCACGCCGCCGGCGTTGGCGATCACGTCCGGCAGCACCAGGATGTTGCGGTCGTGCAGGATGTCGTCGGCGGCCGGCGTGGTCGGGCCGTTCGCGCCTTCGATGATCATGCGCGCCTTGATGCGGCCGGCGTTGGCTTCGGTGATCTGCTGCTCGAGCGCGGCGGGGATCAGGATGTCGCAGTCCACGTCCCAGAACTTGTCGTTGGCGATGACTTCGGCCTCCTGGAAACCGGCCACGCTGCCGTTGGCTTCCACATGCCTGAGCAGCGCCGGCACGTCCAGGCCGGCTTCGCGGTAAATCGTGCCGCCGTGGTCCTGCACTGCCACCACGCGCGCGCCGGTTTCGGCAAACAGCTTGCCCGCCACGCCGCCCACGTTGCCGAAACCCTGCACCGCGATGCGCGAGGTCGCGATGTCCAGGCCTATGTGCTTGGCCGCTTCCACGCCCACGGTGTAGACGCCGCGGCCCGTGGCCTCACGCCGGCCCAGCGAACCGCCCAGGTCCACCGGCTTGCCGGTGACCACGCCGGTCGAGGTGGAGCCGGTGTTCATCGAGTAGGTGTCCATCATCCACGCCATGATCTGGTCGTTGGTGTTGACGTCGGGCGCCGGGATGTCCTTGTTGGGGCCGATGATGATGCCGATCTCGCTGGTGTAGCGGCGCGTCATGCGCTCGAGTTCGCCGCGGGAAAGCTTCTTGGGATCCACGCGTATGCCGCCCTTGGCGCCGCCGTAAGGCACGTTGACCGCCGCGTTCTTGACGGACATCCAGGCCGACAGGGCCATCACTTCCGACAGCGTGACGTCCTGGTGGAAACGCACGCCGCCCTTGCCGGGGCCGCGCGAGACGTTGTGCTGCACGCGGTAGCCCTCGAAGTGGGCGACGGTGCCGTCGTCCATGTGGATGGGCACGTCGACGATCAGCACGCGCTTGGGACGCTTGAGCGTCTCGGCCCAGCGCGCCAGGCTGCCCAGGTGGGGGATGACCCGGTCTACTTGCTGGAGGTAGTTGCCCCAGGGGCCGAGGTTGTCGGCCTGGAGGTAGGAGGGCAGGGGGTGGGAGCCCGCGGGGATGGGGCCGGTTGAGGCGTGCGACATGAAAAACTCCTTGTGGGATTTCTTGGTGAAACTCAGTGCACGGAGCTTAAAAGCCCGCTCCCGAATAGTCCAAGGCATTGTGCACCACGATCTATGCAAATAATGCATAACGCCGGACTTGAATTCGGCAACCGGCTCGGGGCGGCCGTTTCGACGGGCCTCATACCGTGAACTGCAGGGCGGCCAGCCGCGCGTAAACACCGCCACGGGCTACCAGTTCGGTGTGGGTCCCCTGTTCCACCAGCCGGCCGTGGTCCAGCACCAGGATGCGGTCGGCCTGCTGCACCGTGGCCAGGCGGTGGGCGATCACCAGCGTGGTGCGGCCCTTCATGGCCGACTCCAGCGCCGCCTGCACCATGCGTTCGCTTTCAGCGTCCAGCGCGCTGGTGGCCTCATCGAGCAGCAGCAGCGGCGAGTTCTTCAGCATGGCCCGCGCGATCGCGATGCGCTGGCGCTGCCCGCCCGACAGGCGTACGCCGCGCTCGCCCAGAAAGGTGTCGTAGCCCTCGGGCAGGGCCGTGATGAACTCGTGCGCGAAGGCCGCTTTCGCGGCGGCGCGGGTTTCTTCATCGCTGGCCCCGGGCTTGCCGTAGCGGATGTTTTCCAGCGCGCTGGTGGAGAAGATCACCGCGTCCTGCGGCACCATGCCTATGCGCTGGCGCAGGTCCTCCAGCGCCATAGCGTCGGTGCGCACGCCGTCGAGTTCTATGCGGCCCGAAGCCGGGTCGTAAAAACGCAGCAGCAGCTGGAACACCGTGCTCTTGCCCGCGCCGCTGGGCCCGACGATGGCCACGGTTTCACCGGGCGCCACGCTCAGGCTGAAATCGCTGAGCGCGGCTTGCGCCGGGCGCGATGGGTAGTGAAAGTTCACCGCCTCGAACCGGACCGCGCTGCCCGCCTGCGTCAGCCGGGCCGGCACCGGCTGGGCCGGCGAGCTGACGGGCGAGCGCGAGGCCAGCAGCTCCATCAGCCGCTCCGTGGCGCCCGCCGCGCGCAGCAGGTCACCGTAGACCTCGCCCAGCACCGCCGAAGCGCTGGCCAGGATGATGACGTAGACCACGGTCTGGCCCAGGTGGCCCGCCGTGATGTCGCCGCGCATCACGGCCTGCGTGCCCTGGTACAGGCCCCACAGCAGCGCCGCCGAGGTCGCGATGATGATGAAGGCCACCAGCACCGAACGCGCCCCGGCGCGGCGCACGGCGGTGTTGAAGGCCCGGGTGGTCGACTGGTCGAAACGCCCGGCTTCACGCGCCTCGGCCGTGTAGCTTTGCACCACCGGAATCGCATTGAGCACTTCGGCGGCGATTGCGCTGGAGTCGGCCACGCGGTCCTGGCTGGCGCGCGAGAGCTTGCGCACGCGCCGCCCGAACCACACCGAGGGCGCGACGATCAGCACCAGCACGCCCAGCACCTGCACCATCAGATAGGGGTTGGTATAGACCAGCATGCCCAGCGCGCCCACGCCCATCACGGCATTGCGCAGGCCCATGCTGAGCGATGAACCCACCACGGTCTGCACCAGCGTGGTGTCGCCGGTCAGGCGCGACAGCACCTCGCCGGTCTGCGTGGTCTCAAAAAATTCCGGGCTTTGCCGTAGTACATGGGCATAGACCGCATTGCGCAAATCGGCCGTCACGCGCTCGCCCAGCCAGCTCACCATGTAAAAACGGCCGGCGGAAAAAAGCCCCAGCGCGGCGGCCACGGCAAACAGCTCGAAGAAATGCGTGCGCAAGGCCATCAGTTGCTCGCCCTTGCCGGCCGCGCTGAAGCCGCCGTCGATGAGGCCGCGCAAGGCCAGCGGGAACACCAGGGTAGCCACCGCGGCCAGCACCAGGAAGAGCGCGGCCAGCAGGATGCGGCCGCGATAGGGCCGCAGAAAAGGCAGCAAACCGGAGAGGGAACGTGGTGAGCCCTTGGGGCCGGAGGAGGGGGGAAGTGTCGCCATCCAGGGAGTTTAGTCAAAAATAGGTCAGAAAATTGCCAAAACAAACACAGCCTTGACATTATTTGTCTAGGCATGTATTATTCGGCCCCATGAATGCCAAATCCCCCCGCCCGGTAGCTCCCGGCCCCGCACTTTGCGGCCTGCCGGCCGAGTTTTACTGCGCGAGCGACTACGACGCCGGCCAAAGCACCGGTTATTTGATGCGCCAGATCATCAACAGCGTCTCCCAGCAGGTCGCGCGCGAACTCGAGCCCCAGGGCCTGACCAACGCCCAATGGGTGCCCATGCTCAAGCTCTACCTCGGCAAGGCCTCCACCGTGGCCGAACTGGCGCGCCAATGCCAGCTTGACGCCGGCTCCATGACCCGCCTGCTGGACCGGCTCGAAGCCAAGGGCTTTTGCCGCCGCATCCGCTCCAGCGACGACAGGCGCGTGGTGAACATCGAGCTCACGTCCGAAGGCCGCGAAGCCGCCAAGGAAATCCCCGCCGTGCTCAGCCGTGTGCAGAACGCCCACCTGGCCGGCTTCTCGGTCGAGGAGTGGCAAAACCTCAAAGGCTATCTGCGCCGCATCCTTGAAACCGCGCACACCCTCCAAGCAGCGAATGAACAAGATGACAAATAACACCTGTGACTTTCCCCGGGCCGTCCCCGGTATGACGCCCGATGCGGGCCCCAAGCTGCCGGTCTGGCAGGCATCCTTTCGCATGGCCCTGGTGGCTGCTGCCAGCGTGGTGGCCGTGGGCCTGATGGCGACCGGCCTTGCCGGCTGTGCCGACATGTCCGGCATCGCGCCGCAAGCCAGCCTGCGCGACGCGCCCTCGCTGGGCCTGAAGGCCAACCCGGATTCCGGCGCGCAGGCCACTGCGCAGGCGCCGCTGGCCGCTGAATGGTGGCGCGATTTCGGCGACGAGCAGCTCAACACCCTGGTCGCCCAAGCCCTGCAAACCAGCCCCAGCCTCAAGCTCGCGCAGGCACGCCTGGCGCGCGCGCAGGCCGTGATCGAGGTGGCCGACGCCGCCACTTTGCCGCAGCTCACCGGCCAGCTCGACCTGACTCGACAGCGCTACACCGCCAACGGCGCGGTGCCGCCGCCGCTGGCCGGCTCCATCCGCGAAAGCGGGACGGCCCAGCTCAACGCCAGCTGGGAGCTGGATTTCTTCGGCAAGAACCGCGCGGCGCTCGACGCCGCGCTGGGCAGCGCCAATGCCGCCGAGGCCGACGCCCAGGCCGCGCGCCTGCTGCTGGCCAGCAATGTCGCGCGCAGCTACTTCCAGCTGGTGCGCCTCAATGAACAGGCTAACGTGGCGCGCCGCACGCTGGCGCAGCGTGAAGAGACCCTGAAGCTGGTGCGCGACCGCGTGGACGCCGGCCTGGACACCCGCCTCGAACTGCGCCAGAGCGAGGGCGGCCTGCCTGAAGCCCGCCTGCAGCTTGAAACCCTGCTCGAGCAGATGGCGCTCACGCGCAATGCGCTGGGCGCGCTGGTCGGCCAGCCCGACGGCGCCGCCGCACTGGCGCCTTCCGCGCAAGCCGCGATCAAGAACGTCGCGGTGTCCGCCACCATCCCCGCCGACCTGCTGGGCCGCCGCGCCGACGTCGCCGCCGCGCGATGGCGCGTCGAGGCTTCGTCCAGGGACGTGGCCAACGCCAAGACCCAGTTCTATCCCAACATCAACCTCGTCGCCTTTGCCGGTTTCTCCAGCATAGGCCTGGGCAACCTGCTCGACTCGGGCAGCCGGCAGTGGGGCGTGGGCCCGGCGCTGCGCCTGCCGATTTTTGACGCGGGCCGGCTGCGCGCCAACCTGCGCGGCAAGACCGCCGACCTCGACGCCGCGGTGGAGAGCTACAACGCCGCCGTGATCGACGCGGTGCGCGACGTCGCCGACCAGGTCGCGTCCTCGCAAGCCATTGTTCGCCAGCAAACCGAGCAGCGCGCCGCTCAGGACGCCGCCGAAAGCGCTTACGAAATCGCCGTGCAGCGCTACAAGGCCGGCCTGGGCAACTACCTCAATGTGCTCACGGCGGAAACCAGCGTGCTGGCCCAGCGCCGGCTCGCGGTCGACCTGTCGGCCCGCGCGCTGGACACGCAGGTGGCGCTGATACGCGCACTGGGCGGCGGCTACACCCCCGGCCCCGCCATGACCGCGGGCCGCCATGCCAGCGCCGCAGCCTTCTGAGCCAGCCGCAGACGACCCCCAGATACAAACACCAACAGATCACCAGCAGACCCAAACATCATGAGCACTCCTGAATCTTCCAATTCCGCAGCCTCCCCAGCATCCACGCCCGCTGCCGCACCGGTGCAGGCACCCGCGGGCAATCCCAAGCGCAAAAAGGCGCTGACAGCGCTGGCCGCCGTCGTGGTGGTCGCCGGCCTGGGCTGGGCCGCCTATGAATACCTGGTGGCCAGCCACTATGAGTCCACCGACAACGCCTATGTGCAGGGCAATGTGATCCAGATCACGCCGCAGATCGGCGGCACCGTCATGGCCATCATGGCCGACGACACCGACTTTGTGAAAGCCGGCCAGGCGCTGGTGCAACTGGACCCGGCCGACGCCAAGGTCGCGCTCGAGCAGGCCGAGGCCGCGCTGGCCCAGGCCGTGCGCCAGGTGCGCACGCTTTACGCCAACAACGGAACGCTGGCCGCGCAGATCGCCTTGCGCGACGCCGATGTGGTCAAGGCGCAAAGCGACATCGCGCGCGCCAATGACGACTTGAACCGTCGCCAGTCGCTGACCGGCAACGGCGCGGTTTCCAAGGAAGAACTCAACCACGCCCAGACGCAGCTGGCCACCGCCAAAAGCGCGCTGGCCGCCGCGCAGGCCGGTGTGACCGCCGCGCGCGAGCAGCTCGCCAGCAACCAGGCCCTGACCGAAGGCACCAGCATCGAGCAGCACCCCAGCGTGCAGGTGGCCGCCGCCAAGGTGCGTGAAGCCTACCTGGCCACGCAGCGCGCCGGCCTGCTCGCGCCGGTCGACGGCTACGTCGCCAAACGCACGGTGCAGCTGGGCCAGCGCGTGGCCGCCGGCACGCCCATGATGTCCATCATCCCGCTCAAGCAGGTCTGGGTCGATGCCAACTTCAAGGAAGTGCAGCTGCGCAATATTCGCATAGGCCAGCCCGTCACGCTGGTCGCCGACCTGTACGGCAAGAAGGTCGAATACAAGGGCTCCGTCGCGGGCCTGGGCGTGGGCACCGGCGCGGCTTTCGCCTTGTTGCCCGCGCAGAACGCCACCGGCAACTGGATCAAGGTGGTGCAGCGCGTGCCCGTGCGCATCGCGCTGGACGCCAAGCAACTGGCGGAGAACCCGCTGCGCGTGGGTCTCTCCATGGAAGCCGAAGTCGACGTGAGCAACAAGGACGGCAAGACCCTGGCCGATGCGCCGCGCGACGCTGCCCTGGCGCACAGCCAGACCTACGGCGCGCAGGATGACGCGGCCGACAAGGATGTGCAGCGCGTGATTGCCGCCAACACCGGCAAGGCCGCCGTGAAGTCGGCCAAGGCCGCCAACGCGGCCAGGCCGGCGCCGCAGCCGGGCGGCGCAGCTCTGCCGGCCCAGGCCGTCGGCGATGCCCAGACCCTTGCGTTCAGCCACACGCTGTCGCTGGCCGGCAACCGCACAGCACCTTAAGCCGCTCACCCCAAACAAGCGCAACCGCGGTCAACCCCCATCGCGGTTTCCATCCGCTCTTTCCTCGCAAGGCATTCATGGCTTCCGCACCTGCTTCCGCCTATATCCCACCCCCGCCGCTGACGGGGTCGGCGCGCCTCTGGGGCACGCTGGCCCTGTCGGCCGCGACCTTCATGAACGTGCTGGACACCTCCATCGCCAACGTGTCGCTGCCCGCCATCGCCGGCGACCTGGGCGTGAGCCCCAACCAGGGCACCTGGGTCATCACCAGTTTTGGCGTGGCCAACGCGATCGCCGTGCCGCTCACCGGCTGGCTGTCGCAGCGCTTTGGCCAGGTGCGTCTCTTCACCGCCAGCGTCATGCTGTTTGTGCTGACCTCCTGGCTGTGCGGCCTGGCGCCCAATATGACCACGCTGATCTTTCTGCGCGTGCTGCAGGGCCTGGTCGCCGGGCCCATGATCCCGCTGTCGCAGGCGCTGCTGCTGTCGAGCTACCCGAAAGCGCTGGCCGGGCTGGCCATGGCCTTATGGTCCATGACGACCCTGATCGCGCCGGTGATGGGCCCGCTGCTGGGCGGATGGATCACCGACAACATCTCATGGCCCTGGATTTTTTACATCAACATTCCCGTCGGCTTCGGCGCGGCCTTCATCACCTGGAGCATCTTCCACAAACGTGAAAGCCCCACCAAAAAGCTGCCCATCGACTCCGTGGGGCTGGCGCTGCTGGTGGTCTGGGTCGGCTCCTTGCAGATCATGCTCGACAAGGGCCAGGAGCTCGACTGGTTCCATTCCGGTGAAGTCATTGCGCTGGGCATCATCGCGCTGGTCGGCCTGGCGGCCTTCGTGATCTGGGAACTCACCGAAGAACACCCCGTGGTGGACCTCACGCTGTTCAAGAAACGCAACTTCTGGGCCGGCGCGCTCGCGCTGTCGGTGGGCTACGGCCTGTTCTTCGGCAACGTGGTGCTGCTGCCGCTGTGGCTGCAGCAGTACATGGGCTACACCGCCACGCAGGCCGGCATGGTGCTGGCGCCCGTGGGGGCTTTTGCCTTGCTGCTGTCGCCCGTGGTCGGCAAGAACATCGCCAAGGTCGACCCGCGCCGCTTCGCCGCCTTTGCCTTCATGGTGTTCGCGCTGGTGCTGTGGATGCGCTCGCACTTCAACACCCAGGCCGACTTCCAGACCATCATGATCCCGACCATCATCCAGGGCGTGGCCATGGCCTTCTTCTTCATCCCGCTGGTCACCATCACGCTGTCGGGTATTGCGCCTGAGAAGATCCCGGCGGCATCGGGCCTGTCGAATTTTGTGCGCATCACGGCCGGCTCCTTCGGCACCTCCATCGCCACCACCATCTGGCAGGACCGCGCCGCCATGCACCATGCGCAGATCAGCGAATACGTGAACCAGGGCAGCAGCGCCACCAACAGTGCGCTCAATGGTTTGGCCGGCGCCGGCCTCACGCCCGAACAGGCCCTGGGCACCCTCAACCGCCTGGCCGACCAGCAGGCTTATATGCTCGCGGCCAACGACGTGTTTTATGTCTCGGCGCTGATCTTCCTGCTGCTGATTCCGCTGGTGTTCTTGACGCGGCATACCAAGGCGGGGGCGGGGAGTGCGGACGCGGCGGCCGGGGCGCACTAGCCGGTGTGATTCCCGTGACGCAGTCCTTCGAACTCAACACGCTTATCAAGGCACCAAGGCCGCTTGTGTGGGACAGCCTGATCGATACCGGGAAAATGAAGCTGTGGATGGGCGAGCCAGAGATGGAAATCGGCATAGAGACCGATTGGCAGGTCGGCAGCGCTATGGTGGTGAGTGGCCTCCACCATTTGCCCTTCCGGAATATCGGTGTGGTCCTGGAGTGCAAGCCCATGGAGCGGCTCAGCTACACCCATTTGAGCTCCCTGTCACAGCTTCCCGATGAACCCGAAAATTTCACGACTTTGACGTTCAGCCTGGCACCCCAAGGGGATGCCACATTGCTGACACTCATGGCGGCAGGCTTCCCGACGGTCAGCATCTTCAAGCACCTGCAGTTTTACTGGGCCGGGACGCTGGGTATCCTGAAGCAGTTCGCAGAGCGGTGTTATTGCCGCGATGCCTGAGTAGCACCGCAGGCGCGAACCTCTATGGTGGTTTCGCTGGTGTTTTGACAGCTCCGGCTCGCCCACGCAAGGGCTTGCACGGTCGTGTTGCAATCGGTGTTTGACGTGCGGGCCAGCGCATGCCCGCCAGGCCGCGCCGCAGTCTGGCCCCTTACACTAGCCCAGGCTTCGTCAACCCCATCACCACACGAAGGAGTTACCTTGAGCATAAAAAATCACCTGGGCCTTTTTCTCATCTCCGGTGCGGCCGTCATCTCGGGCTGTGCCACCACGACTCAAACCGGCTCGGCGCCCCAGGCCAGCGCTGCTCCCATGGCTGAGCTGCCTGCCCTCAAAGTGACCCTGGATTGCGGTCCCTGCGTGGTCAAACCGCAGATTCCTTCCCTTATTGTTGCCGGCTACAACGAAGCCGCCGCCAAGGCGGGGCGCAAGGTAACGACGCAGAAAGAGGCAAGCCTGACTGTCAAGTCGTACACGGCCCGCGAGGACGCCTCGCGTTTCCTCGCCGGGGCGTTCGCCGGCAAGGACGAGATCAAGGCCGTCATTGCCTACCAGGGAAGGACCTACTCCGTTGAAGACTACTACCGGAACGCCTGGCTGGGGATAGACACGCTTGCCAAGAAGATTGGCGAGATGAGCTACGCCGAGTTGAAATAAACGCCTGTTCCCGACCCCCACCTTGCCCTTCACCCGCCAGGTCTAGGCTGCCATGTCAGACGCCGTATTCGCTTTGCTGCGACTTTCAGGAGACCCTGATTCGCTGGCATCTTGCCGCGATGCCCATTTCAGCGCGGAAGCCTTCGATTTCAATTCGGTGATTCCGATGCCGCCGGAACTTGAGATTGAAGAAAGCAGCGCGGTGACGACGGGTTACGACGCGCTGTACGGCGACTGGACAGAGCCCGCCAAGTACTGGACATGGAAGGAATCGGCCGCGAAGCTCGGCCATCCGTTTCCGCTCGAGTCCCGCGAACAGCTGCTGGCATGCATTCGCAGCCTTGATTGCGCGGAGATGTACCTGGCGCCCGCGCGCCAGTACAAGGAGAACATCGAGAAGCACGGCTTTGGGTCCTGGTACGACTGGTGCAAAAAGCATTGGGGCTCGAAGTGGAACGCCGAAGATTCAAAGATTGAAGCAGGGCCTGATCAGATCACCGTCCGCTTCACCACCGCATCAGCCTTTCCCAAGCCGCTGGTCAAGGCACTGTCGAAGAAGTGGCCGGCGCTCGAAGTCCGGGTCCTGTATGCGGACGAGCATCTGCGTTGGGGCGGTGGCTATGTTCTCAAGGGCGGCCGGGAAATTGAGAAGCTCAATCGGCCCGCGGCGGACATATTGCGGGAGATTCGGAACGATGGCATCAGAACTTGACAGATCTTCTGACATACATTTCATGGAGGCCTCCAAGTCATGGCAGCATGCGTGCGCTTCAATCCATTAGTCTGGGCTCTAAACGCAATCCTGGTTTTCGCAATGGCCACGTCTATTGCTGCAGCAGCAAGCGAGACCGTTGATGCTCCGTCGAATTTCAAATATGCGGGAGGCGAGGTCCCGGAATGGCCGGCTGATGCTCGTGAGCCGCCGGAAAACGGAGCCTATTCGGTAGCCTGGAAATACCCTGTGTTCTCGGATAAAAACGCAACACGCCTCGGAAAGCTAAATGGCTGGGCTCGAACGGTTGCGCTGACAGCGTTGTTTCAAGGTGACACGGAGATTTCACGTCGAGCACGGGCCATGAAGGACTCGCGTGTTTTGGCGGAACTTGGCCGCGACAAAGAATTCCGCGGTTCTGCCAATACGCAATCTGAGTTGTTCCCTGAACATATCTTCGGCCCCTATATTCTCTTTACCTTGTACACGGAATGGCTTGGAGGTACCCGGCCGCAGCATGCCATTGAGACTTTGGTTTTCGACTACGCAGCGGGAGTCCAGGTTCCTGTTCAATCACTGTTCAAGGCCGACGCTCAGGAAGAACTGAATGCTCTTCTTGGTACGGCGATTGAAAAAACGTTCCAGGAGGACAAGCGCGCATATGCCGTTTGCTTGAAGAGCAGGTCTCGTGACCCAAAGTTGATCTGCGAAAGGCAATTGGACGACCATGACATGAATGCCTGTGTTAACTGGCGTTCTTTTGATTGGAGCCTGCTATCGATAGACGGCCCTCAAAAGCTCTTCCTCACATTTCCATATCATCCTGGTTGGCGCCAAACGTGTGGGGATGAAGCTTACGTACTTGAGGGGAAGGCGGTCGAGCGCTTGTTTGCCGCGCCGAACGTCTTTCGCAAGGGGCGTATTCCGAACGAATTGAAACCATGATTTCGTCCTGCACACGACATCAAAAATTCAATCTTTCGGCCGGCACCGCCTGAAAGCGCGGGCACCGTTGCCGACGCATTGACTGCCGATATTCAGCTTGCTTGAGCAGGCGATCCGGCGGACGCCTCCACCGGCACGAGAATCGCATTGCCCGTAGCCACCAGCACCAACTCGTCGCCGTCCTGTTCGGCAAACAACTCCGCGCTCGCAAACACCTGCTTGCGCCCGGCTTTCACCACACGCCCACGCGCCACAAAGCCGCGACCCACGGCGGGTACCAAGCAGTTCACTGAAAAGTGCGAAGCCAGCACGCGGCCCGACACAGTGGCCGCCGCATAGCCGCAGGCCGTGTCCAGCATGGCGCCTATCAGGCCCGCATGCAGATAGCCCGCGTACTGGCCCATGTCCTCCCCGCGCCAGGCCATGCGTATCTCGGCCTCGCCGGCTGCGGCGCGAACAACCTCAAAGCCGGCCCAGCGGTTGAAGGAAGCGGTGTGGTTTACCGCTTGCAGTGTGTTCAGCAGGGTGGAGTCCGTCATGGCTGGAAATATAGGACGGACAGGGGTGGCGCGCTGTAGCGCGGGTGACAGGCGGGTGGCCGGTGACGTCACCGGCCCGTCAAGGCGAGATAGGCCTCGCGCGTCTCGAGCGACGCCGATGCCACGAGCTGCTCATGCGAGGTCTTGTGCCGCACCATCATGCGCGCCGAGGCCACGGCCTTGGACTTGCAGAACCAGTGGCAGCTGTGCTGCATCAGGAACAGCTCGGCCGACATGGTGAAGGCCTTGTCCTTGGGCGTGCGCTGGGCGCTGTTTTCCGCCGCACGCAGAATACCCTGGGCGTGGACTGCCAGCATTTTCCGCATGTCGAAGCTCAGGCCCGGCAGCAGCTTGGTCGCGAAGGGAAACGTGATCGGCAGCTTGCTGGTGCGCGCCTGCACTTCATCGACCTTGGAAAAGCCCGCGGCAAAAAGGGTGAATTGCTCGCACAGCTTGAGTTCGCTGCCGGCCAGCTGGTTCCAGACCTGTTCGCGGCGCTCCGGTTCTTTTTCGCCCAGGGCCCGCAGGTAGCCGTCGGTCAGGGTCTCCATCAGTTTTTCGATCTGGTACTGGCCCAGGTGGCTGCCCAGCAGGGCGATGCGCCGGCGTTCCTCCGACAGTTTGAGGATGTAGACGGCGATGGCGACGCAGGTCGCCAGGGTGAAGAATTCCATTTTGGGGATTTGAGTCTGGGGCTGGGGGATGTACCAGTGTAGTCACACTGGCGCATGGCGTTTCCAGGCGTTCGCTTTATCGCTCAGCGCACCGACACTGCGCCTTTGCCGGGAGAAAATATATAAACCCGGTTGTCTATTTCACGCGCGTCGTTTTTGCGCCTCAGTACCCAGCGAACTTGCAGTGAATGCGGCGAGCCGCGGTAGTCAAAATCGATCTGTTCAATGGTGAGTGTTGTGACCATCTCGGCGGGGATGCGGTTCGCCCCCGACGCATACCAGCAGCGGTATTCAAATTGCCGGACTTCCGACTGCGTCCAGTAGCCCAGCGGGTATTTGGCTTCCTGGTCACAGCTATCGATATCAAAACGGCTGTCAGCCACCCGGCCGATCGCGCTCCCATCAGCACGTAGCGCGAATTTTTGCCAGACGCCGCGACGGGAGCGGTCGTACACCATCAGCTTCTCGCCGGTCTGCGGGTGCTGCCACTCAACCGGGCCGCGCCAGGTGCTGGGGTCGCGCGCCACGCCTTCGGTGAAGTGGCCTTTCGGGAGGGCGAGTTCCTTCTTTCCGTCCCAGGGCGCACCCAGAATCAGCTCGAGCGGGATGTAGCGTGTCCGTGACGCGGCATCGTATGACTGGCTCCAGGCGTCATTGCCGGATTGCGCAAGGGCTGGCGAGCCCGGCAGGCCTAGGCCCAGGACACAGGCGACGGCGACGGCGAGGGTCCTGAAACCTGCCGGTTTCACAGCACGGCTTCTTTGTCGGCCAAGGCTTTGCCCCAGGTCAGCAGCCGATAGCTGCGGCAGGCCGGGACGAAGTAGGGATCGTTTTCGACAAGTGCAACGGCGCGTTCCCTGGACGCAACCTCCAGCACCCAGAGCCCGCCGACAAAGCCGCTGCCCGGCGCCTCACGCAAGCCGCCGGCGATGAGGATTTCGGTTTCATGGGCAAGCAGATAGGCCAGGTGCAGGGGCTCTCGCTCCTGGCGTACGGCCAGCATGCCGGGCTTGTCGTCAAAGATGGCTACCCAACGCATGAATTTTCTCCTGTTGAAATTTGAAGAGAGACGGCGAATTCACATCCGAAGCGGCTGCGCATACCCTGTCATTTCCAGATACCCCATACCCACAAGCTTGCCGTTGCTGTCGATCAGCTCACTCAAGCCTTCCCAATAAATGGAGCCCGTGGATTGGCGGCTGTCGAGCTCCTGGTTGTCGATGACGGCGCGCACGGTATAAAAATCGGCCGGCGTGCGGACTATCCATTCCACCGGGTAGCTGGTTTGCGTCAGCGGGCTTTTCCAGTAACGCACGGGCTTGAAGATGACTTCGCCGCGGCTGAAGCTGTACAAGCCGCCCCTGGGCGAACGGAAGGAGCCGCCGTCCCACAGCGCGCTGCCGTCCTTGGCGCGCAGCCGGAAGGCGGTGAGGGTGCTGCCGTCGCTCAGGTTCATGCCTATCCAGTCCCAGCCCGCGGCATCAGGGTGCAGGATTTCTTCGCTCCATTCGTGGTCCAGCCAGGCCTTGCCGCTCACGGCAAAATCCCGGCCCTTGAATTGCACGGTGCCGCGTGTGGCCAGCTGCGGCTGGCTGTAGTAGTAGCTGGCCTGCTTTTCTTCGGGGCCTTTGCGCGACAGGCCTTGTTTGCCTTGCAGCAGCACCTCCTGTGTCTCCTCAAACGCCAGCTTGAGCGCGAAGTCGCTGGACGGCAACTCTGCGATGTACTTGCCGCCTTGGGCTTTGAGCGACCAGTCGCGCAGCTTGAGGTCCATGTCGCGTTCGCTGGCGGTGGCGATGCCAAAGCCGTCGCGCGCGATGCGCTGGTCATGCCAGAGTTTTTTGCCCTGCAGGTCAGTCAGGGCCGCATGGGCAAAGAGCAATTGTTTAGCGGCGAATTTCGAGGCCATGCCCTGGGTCGCGTCCACGCGCGAACGGAAGAAGGTGAGCTGGAAGCCGAACACGCGCTTGCCCGCTTCGGTGCTGGCCTGGCCCGTGATGTACCACCACTCGGTGCGAAATTCAGGATGGGCGCCGCGGTCGCGCGGGAACACCAGGGTTTTGGCGGGCAGGGCCTGGGCCGGGCGGGTGATGCCTCCCCATCCGGCCAGCGCGGCGCCGGCCAGCAGCAGGCCGCGCCTGGGCAGCAGGGCGGGCAAGGTGCGCGTGGACGGCGGCAAGGGCATGGGTTTCTTCAGGCGACAGCCGTGGGACGCAGCCGCCTGGCGACCTGCGCCTGGGCGGCCGTGCAGTCGCCGATGGTCCCGGCCACCCACTCGGCGTTGTAGTAAGTCGGCAGGTAGCGCTCACCCGAATCACACAGCAGCGACAGGATGGAGCCTTGCTCGCCGCGCGCCAGCATCTCGTGCGCCAGCGCCAGCATGCCGACCAGGTTGGTGCCGGTGGACGGCCCGACACGGCGGCCCAGCAGCTGCGAAAGCGCCTGCATGGCGGCGATCGAGTCCACATTGGCGACCTCCACCATGCGGTCTATCACGGTGCGGATAAAGCTGGCCTCCACGCGCGGCCGGCCTATACCCTCAATGCGCGACCCTGCGCCGGTGAGGCCCGCATCCCCGCTGCGGTGATAGGCGGCAAAGACCGAACCCACCGGGTCGGCCACGCAGAGCCGGCTGTCGTGGCGCTGGTAGCGCACATAGCGGCCTATGGTGGCGCTGGTGCCGCCCGTGCCCGCGCCCACCACAATCCAGCGCGGCACGGGATGCCTTTCGCGCGCCATCTGGCTGAACATGCTTTCGGCGATGTTGTTGTTGCCGCGCCAGTCGGTGGCGCGCTCGGCATAGGTGAACTGGTCCATGTAGTGGCCGCCGCTTTCCCGGGCCAGCCTGCGCGCTTCGTCGTACACCTGCGCGGCGCTGTCCACCCAGTGGCAGCGCCCGCCGTAAAACTCGATCTGCGCGATTTTTTCGGGTGAGGTGCTGCGCGGCATCACCGCGATAAAGGGCAGGCCCAGCAGGCGCGCGAAGTAGGCCTCGCTGACCGCCGTGGAGCCGCTGGAAGCCTCCACGATGGTGCTGCGTTCATGGATCAGGCCGTTGCACAGCGCGTGCAAAAACAGCGAACGCGCCAGCCGGTGCTTGAGGCTGCCCGTGGGGTGCGTGGATTCGTCCTTGAGGTAGAAATCGATGCCGCGCGCGGCGAACTCCGGCAGCGGCAGGGGGATCAGGTGGGTGTCAGCGCTGCGCTGGTAGTCGGCTTCAATGCGGACGACGGCGGCGCTGAGCCAGGAGCTGCTGGGTGTTTGGGGGGCGGCCATGGCCCCGATTCTCGCAGCAAGCAAGGCCCTGGTGGCCGGCTTTTAATGCCGGCTGGCCCTCCAGGATGAGGGCTCGCCGAACAGGGCCGGGATCTCGCTGCGGCCTATGCCCAGGTCGTTCAGCTCATGGCCGCTCATGGCCATCAGCTCGTCCCGCTGCAATCGGGGCGGCGTCGGTGCGCCGCCGCGCGATGGCCTGAACCAGGCGCCACCAAGCCTGCACAGCGCCGCCGCCAGGCCCGCGAAGCGCTGCAGCCCCACGGTGAGGCTGAGTCCCGGTGAGACGGTGGGAATGGTGGCGGCAGGCATGGGGTGCTCCTTGGGGTGTGACGGTGTGGATGAAGCCAGGCGCCCATGGTGCAATTTATTCTGGTATTGTGGAAGTTGAGTTTTCTGATAAAAACTATCAGTATTCCTGATGGAGAACCTTATGAAGCACCTTCCATGCGCGAATTGAACCTGGACCAGCTGCGCACCCTGGTGGCCATCACCGACCTGGGGACTTTTTCGGCCGCGGCCCAGGGCTTGCACCTGGCGCAGCCCACTGTGAGCCTGCACGTGAGCGAACTCGAAAGCCGCCTGGGCACGCCGCTGGTGGTGCGCGGCGGCCGCAAGGTCGAGCCCACGCCGGCCGGCGCCGTGCTGGTCGAGCGGGCGCGACGCCTGCTGCGCGACGCCGACGATGCGGTCGATGCGGTCAAGCGCCACGTCGAAGGCCGTGCCGGCCGCGTGCGCCTGGGCAGCACCACCGGGGTGCTGGTCTATTTTTTGCCGCAGGTGCTCAAGGCCATGGAGCTGGCCCATCCCGACATCGACGTCGAGGTCAGCATCCTGGGTTCAGCCGACACCCTGGAGCGGCTGGCGCAGGGCACGCTGGACGTGGGCCTGGTCGCCACGCCGCCGCCCGCGCAGCGCGGCATGGTGATCACGCACTGGCGCAGCGACCCCATGATGGCTTTTGTGCCCAGGCGCTGGAAGGCGCCGAAACACGCCACGCCGGCCTGGCTGGCGGGCAAGCCGCTGATCTTCAATGAGACGCCCACCCATATGTACCGCATGACCATGGCCTGGTTTGCCGACGCGGGCTTCACGCCGCGCGCGCGGATCGAGCTCAACTATTCCGAGGCCATCAAGAGCCTGGTGGCGGCCGGTTACGGCGCCGCCGTGCTGCCGCGGGAGGAATCGGAGCAAGAGTCCCATGTGCGGCACGACGTGCAACTGCTGCCGCTCAAGCCCGCGCTGGTGCGCCACACGGCCATGGTGCACCGGCCGCCGGAGGCGCTGGACGGCGCCACGCGCAACCTGCTCAAGACGCTGGCGAAGTTTCGTCAGGCGTGATCTGCGTAACTCAAGGCACTGATGCAGCGCAGCCTGATTTTCATACCTGCCTTGGGTTCATAGCGGACATTTCACCCGGTACAGTAGCGCTAAGACCACTCGCTCTTACATGCCCGTATATACGTTCGTACCCCACTCACGGTCGAGCTGTAGCATGACGGCATCCATCCGGATAGCCAAGCCATTCTTTTCGATAGCAAGGCGGATGAAGCGCTGGATAAGGTATCTGTTTGGCAGTGGAATGGTGTTTTGCGAAAGCGCGTCCCAAACCATTGCAGCACCTGCTTTGAGGCCCTCCCTGTCACTACAGCTTGCGAGTGCCACCGAAATTGGCTTGTCGAACTCGCCCCGAATTGAATCACCCGACACGTAGAGCTTTGGATCCGGTGTGTCCAAATAAGCTTCGTGTTGGTGTAAGGGGTTCATGATGCTTCTTCCAATGCCCGCTTCCAGCCGAACGCTGACATCGCTGGCAGCGACCACTTTGGGCTCTAGGCAGTTGCCGCCGGGCAGGCAAGTCAAGGATCGCCAAACGTTCCGGGCGCGGCAACAATGAATTTGGCCAACTCTGCGCAGCTCATCGGGTTCCATCGTTTTTCGCGTATGACCAAATTGCAGGAGTGGCGCGCCCGCGCTTCTACTTTTCGGCCCCGGATGGAACGGGTTATTCGTTCTGAAAAGAACTTTGCCCGTTCCAGCGCTCTGGCCCGACGTGCAATGTAGCTGTTTTCCTCCGTTGTCACGGCAGACTCAATCGCCTGATCGAGGACTTCAAAGCGAAACTCGCTCTCTGTATCCAAGGTTGCGCCTCGCTCGAGAAAAAGCGACAACAGCGCCACGTCATGGCACGTCTCCAAAGCTGTACGGTTGCGCTCTCCTATGCGGGCATTGATGTTGACCCGTTCCGTATCAAGAACAAGCGCAAATGCCTGGCGCCGCCGCGCGCGCTTTTCGTCAGCCGGGTATTCATCGTTGCATGTGAAAAGAACACGAGCCGGAACGCTGGGCTTGACCCCGACAGGTTGATTGAGGAGGTACTGAGTTCCCTCCACGTTGCCCGCGTTCATCGCGACCGGCAGCAACGCCCCGGGTACACAGGTTTCTCCCTTCTCATGATTGCCTTCAATGAGATTCAATGCCAGTTGGTTGCGCCAGGTACGCCGTGCGTCGGCTCCTCCGGCCTGCAATGAAAGCCGCTTGAATGTGCTCAAGCTCTTTTCTCTGTAGTCAAGCCAATCATTGAGCGCCGCCTCTATGGCCTGGCTATTACCCGATTTCAGCGCCGTGCCAAGGCGTCCACCGAGGGGGTCGCCACAGCCGCCACTGTCACCAATGGCGTGAGCGCCAGGCAGGCAGCAAGCCATCAGTACAGACGCCAATGCCAGTGTGCCAAGAAGCTTCATGCCAGTTCGACCCGAACAACCCGGCCTTGGCCAGTCACCACGAGTGTCCGGGTACCCGGCAGGAAAGCCATAGTCTCGACACCCCCAATCGGGCGCAGGCTTATTGTCCGGCCTTCGGGAATCGAAACGATCTCGAGGCTGGGAGTTCCTTCGCCACTCGATTCGGTACTGCCTACAAGCGCCAGAAGGCTCCCGCTGTCGTCGATAGCTGAATGCCAGTACGCTTTGAGCCCAGGCACGAGCGCTTTTCGACGCTCCAGTGGCCGAACCGACCATTCCTCCACTGCGCGTAACGACACAAGCCAAAGCCGGTCGCCATTGCGCGAGAACCACGTCCGGGTGATCCACTCTCCCATCTTGAAAGGTCGCGCTGCGCCCTCTCGCCAAATCTCGGCTCGAACGTCGTTGCCGTCCAACCGCCAGATGTCAAGGGTGCCCGATGCCGTCCCCAGAGCGATGGCACGAGTTGCAGCGTTGTAGCTTAACGATAGGGGCACATCCGAAGTAACTGGCACCGCAGGAGGCGACAGTCGTCGAGTCGGCTGATGATAGAGGTGAAGCATCGATGACCCGGCTATGAAGCTCGTGCCAGGAATGTCCGTGGCCACGACAGGCCCCCGGGCTTTGGGGATGGTGTGCAGCCTGCTGCCGGTGACAGCGTCCCAGACATGGGTCTCTTCGTCCGAAGAGCTACTCGTGAAGAAATGATCTCCCTCCGGACCGAATTGGATGCGGTTGGCCCTTCTCTTGTGAGCCGCGATCACGATGGGTGTGGCCGTATCGAGTTGAGGCCACAGTAAAACCGTCCCGCTTTCGTAACCCAGCGCAAGCCGCGTGCCTTTGGCGTCGAACGCGATTTTCGAAATACTATCGCCGGCGCGCTGATGTATCGCGAGCTCGGCTTGCCGAAGAAGGGCGTCTGCCGCCGACCGGGCGGGTTGGTTAGTTGCCTGAGACCAGACGTCGCGGAATGCCGAAGTGCCTAGTGTTACTGCAAGTGCGTTGCACACGATGCGGCGACTGTAAGTCATTCGGTCAGTCTAACCCAAGCTGGCCACTGACGCCGTGACGCCGAGAGTGCTGAGTTTGCTAGCAAGCTCCTCCGCAGCGGCTTTCGATTTGACCTCCAGCCGTTGCTTGGTCCCAATCAAAATCGCGTCGGTGAGTTGCTTTGCTTCCGCCAGGCCAAGACCCATACTATCGCGCAGCAATTCGGTGCAGCTAACCTTCTGCATGCCAATTGTCCATCCTGTGATTTCGACTATTTGAACCATATTCCGAATGTCCGCTTCTGGCCGATAGCAGCCATTCGCTTTATAGCATCAGGCTCAATCCTCACGCTCCGCGATGCGGCGCGAGAGTTCAGAGCCGCGGGCCAGGAAGAAGTGGTGCAGCTCTTTGGCATAAGCGCTACCTACGGCTTGCTGGATTGACGGGCGCGCCGCGAGGACGGCGCGCCAGGCACGAACTTTGGATAATTTCTCAAAGAACCCCGTTTCACCGGCCCTCTCCAGCACGTCGAAGTAGCGGAACACGGGACCGAACACCGCATCGACGATGCTGAAACTGTCGCCTGAAAAATAAGGGCCGTGCGCCGGCAGCACGGCCTCCAGTTGCGCGAACTTGCCCGTGAGTTCTTCGCGCCGGCTTTGCAGCGCGGCCGCATCGGGTGCGTTGTAAAAGGCGGCGATGGTGCTCAGCACGCTGGAGCCGAACTCCATCCACGCCCGATGCTGTGCGCGCTGGAGCGCATCGCCCGGGTGCAGGCGCGGCAGCAGCGTGTCGTCCAGGTATTCGCAGATCACGGCCGATTCAAAAACCGCGTCTTCGTCCACCAGCAGTACCGGCGTCTTGCCCAGGGGCGAGACGGCCTTGAACCAGCCGGGTTTGTTGGCGAGGTCCACATCGTGGCGCTCAAAGGCCACGCCTTTTTCGGCGAGCACGATGGCCGCGCGCTGGACGTAAGGGCACAGCGCGTGGCTGATGAGGGTGAGCTTCATGGCGCGCTCCTTGTGCATTCAGCGAGGCGCCAGCAGGCTGCTGCGGCGCGCGGCCCAGGCGCCGTCGCCGAGCAGCCATTGCGCCAGCGACGCCACCAGCAGGAACAGCGGGTATTCCCAGCCGCCCTTGGGGCTGGTGAACACCCAGCCGTTGGGCCAGTGCACCCAGACCACGACCGCCAGCACGGGCGCCAGCAGCAGCGAGGCCTGGCGGCCGTAAAAGCCCAGCAAGAGCGCGGCACCGCCGGCCAGCTCGGCCGCGACCACGGCATAGGCCATAAAACCGGGCAGGCCCACCGATTCAAAGAACTGCGCCGTGCCGGGCAGGGTGAAGACGAAAATTTTCAGCAGCGCGTGGGTGATCCACATGGTGCCCAGCGCGATGCGCAGCAGCGCGGCGCCGTGGCTGGCGGCGAGGTTTTCAGCAGAAGAGGTGGTGTTCATGGTGCGGTGCCCGGTCAGGGGCGGGAGTTGAAGGAGCCGCTACTGTATGTTTGCAAGAAAGCAATGTAAATTAGCGATCATGAAAACATCGATTGCAAAAACGCAATACGCCTTGACGGCTTACGACCTGCAAACCCTGCTGGCGCTGGTGCGCGGCGCCACGCTGGCCGAAGCCGCGCGGCGGCTGGGTGCCGACGCCTCCACGGTGTTCCGCTCCGTGCAGCGGATCGAGAAAAGCCTGGGCCAGCGCCTGTTTGAGCGCTCCCGCCTCGGTTACCTGCCGACCGAGCCCATGCTGGGCCTGGTGCCGCATGCCGAGCGCATAGAGGCCGAACTCGAAGCCGCGCGCGCCGGCGCCCAGCACCCGCATGAAGGCGTGGCCGGCCGGGTGCGGCTCACGACCACCGACGCCGTGCTGCGCGGGCTGGTGCTGCCCTCCATCAAGCCGCTGCTGGCGCAGCACCCCCTGCTGCAGCTGGACCTGCGAACCGGCAACGAGCTGGCCAGCCTGAGCCGGCGCGATGCCGACCTGGCCCTGCGCGCCACACGCAAGCCGACCGACCACCTGGTGGGGCGCAAGCTGGGCACGGTGCGTTTTGTGCTGTGCGGCCTCAAGGCGCAGGCCAAGGCCTTGTCGGCGGCGAAGAAACCTTCAGCGCTGGACGTGCTCGCCGGCTTTGACTGGATAGCGCCCGATGAAGCCCTGCCCGAACACCCCTCGGTGCTGTGGCGCCGCAAGCAGCTGCCCAAGGTGACACCGCGTCACTATGCCGACGGCATTGTGGCGGTGATGGATGCGATCAAGGCGGGGCTGGGGGTGGGCATTGTGCCGGTGTTCATGCTGGCCGGTGAGCCGGCGCTGGTGCCGCTGGGCGGCGCGCTGGAAGGTTGCGAGTCAGACCTGTGGCTGCTGGCGCATGCCGAGTCGCGCCACCTGCGAAGGATCGCGGTGGTCTACGACCATTTCGCGGCCAGCGTGCGGCTGGCCTGAGCTGTTCGCAAAATCAAAACGACTGGCTGGCGCCGGAAGAGCCGGAAGTGCGGAACACGACTTCGCCGCTGGGGATGTGGACCACGCGCACTTCCTGGCGGGTGGGGTCGGCGACGCTTTTGACGGCGACGGCGACCGCCAGGGAATAGTCCGCAAAAACATGGTTGGAACTGCTGGGCGGCAACAGGCTGCCCTTGACCGGGTCGACGTTTTCAATGCGGTAGTCATGTGGCGGTGCTTTGACGTATGCCATGGTGAAGACCTCTTTGAAGTGATTTCGGTTTGGGGGGTTATGGCCTCCATGGTAGGAGCGCAGGGCGGCGCCGTGATGACAATTGCGGGACAAAAACGTGACCATGCGTAAGCAAAAGAAAGCGCCTTCACCGGAAGGCGCTTGCATTGGCAAAAACTAAGCCGATGTGATTGCGGGAAGTCCCGCCGCTAATCCTTTAGTTCAGTGCAGGCCCTGGCCCGGGCTGCGCTCCGACAGCTCCAGTTTCTTCATCTCCACGGCCACCGACTTGAGCATTTCCAGCGAGGCCTCGGGTGTCTGCACGATGCCCAGCCAGCCGAAAAGGTGGTGCCGCAGGAACAGCAAAATCTTGCCGGTCAGCGGGTCGCAGGCCACCCAGTGGCGCGGCGTGTAGCAGGGCTCCAGCGCGCACAGCGGCGGGCAGTCCAGCGGATAGGGCGGGTCCAGTTCGGCGCGCAAGCCGGCCAGGTCCGTCACCAGGTCTTCAAGCTCCTCGGCTTGCAGCGTGAGCGGCTGCGCCATCTCCAGCGTGACGCTGCCATCCTCGTTGCGCACGGCCAGCAGGCCGTGGGCGAGCCGTGTTGCCATCTGCGGCGGCCGCTGGCCGGCCGCGCCTGTATGAGGGTTGGCGTGGGAGGCGGGATTGGCGTTCAGGGTGGTGCTCATGGCGTGCTCCCGTGCGTGAAGGAATGACAGAAGGGGGCGAATGTGTGACCCGGGTGCCGGGTCCGCATGTGAACCAGTGTGCGGCGCGGCAGGGCCGGGCGGCGTGGGAAACCGGCCTTGCGCGCTGTAGGACGGCGCGGCTGCGTGCACCCAGCCGCCCTCCCGGCCAGGCGCGGCCGCGGCCTACCAGTCTTCCTTGACCGCGAGCACCGCATCCTTGCCGGCCGCAGCGCGCCCGGCCAGCCACGCGGTCAATGTGCCCGCCACCACCACGGCCGCGCACAGCAAGCCCAGGCGCAGCCAGGGCGCCATCAGGTCCATGGTCCAGTGAAAGCTTTGCGGGTTCACCACGTAGACCAGCACGGTGGAGACCGCCAGCCCCAGTGTGAGGCCGGCCAGCGCGCCTATCAATGTCCAGGCTGCGCCTTCTCCGGCCACCACGGCCAGGATCTGCCGCCGTGTCAGGCCCAGGTGGGCCAGCAGGCCGAATTCCTTGCGGCGCGCCAGCACCTGGGCGCTGAAGCTGGCCGCCACGCCGAACAGGCCTATGGCAATCGCCACTGCCTGCAGCCAGTAGGTGACCGCGAAGCTGCGGTCGAAGATCCGCAGCGAGGTCGCGCGCAGCTCGCTGACCGAGGCCAGCTCCAGCAGTGCGCCCGCGCCCGACTGGCGCTCTGCCAGCGTGCGCACTGCCTGCTGCACCTGGGCATCGCCCGCGCTGCCGTCCAGCCACAGCGCCAGGTCGTTGGCGCGCCGGTCGCCGCTCAGGCCTTCGAAGTCGGCCCTGGCCATCGCAATGGCGCCGAACTGGCGCGCATAGTCGCGCCAGACGCCGGCCACATAAAACGGCGGCGCTGCTGTGCCGGCGGCCGTGACGCCCAATGATTGCGAGAGCGGGCGAAAGACGGTGCCCGGCTGCGCGCCATACAGGTCGACCATAGGCTCGCTCACATAGATGCCGATATGCCCGGGCGGCACCGGCAGCAGCCGGCCCACCAGCGGCAGCGCGCTGGCCGGGTCGTCCAGCGGGCGCGCGATCAGGGTGACCGCCGGCCTGGCCGGGTCCAGCAGCAGCTGCACGGTGCGCGCAGCGCCCACGCGCGCCACACCGGGCAGGCGTCCCAGCGCCTCGACGAATTCCGGCGAAAAATAGGCGGTGTCGCTGGCCGAGCTGCCCAGCGCCGTGCGCACATAAAGATCGGCCGGCAGCACCACGTCCAGCCAGCGCGTGACCGATTCGCGAAAGCTCGCGACCATCACCGTCAGCGCCACCGCCAGGCTCAGCGAGGCCACCACGCCGCTGACGGCCACGGCCGCGCTTTCGCGCACGCGGCGCGCGCGCTCCACCGCCAGCAGCGGCAACAGGTGGTGGGCGACGTGGGGGCTGAGCCTGTCGTACAGCAACGCGATCAGCCAGGGCAGGGCCGTGATGCCGCCCACCAGCAGCAGGCCCACGGACACATAAGCCGCCAGCGGAATACCGAACAGCGGCGGCACCAGCGCCAGCAGGCCGCCGGCGGCGACCAGGGCGAGGCTGAGCCAGTGGCCCTTGCCGGTGCCGCCGCTGGCACCCAGGCCCTTGAGGGTTTGCGCGGGCGGCAGCTTTTGCGCGGCCCGCGCCGGCCACCAGCCGCCCACGGCCGCGGCCAGCACGCCCAGCGCGCCATAGCTGAAAGCCGCCGCGCCATTCCACTGCAGGCTGGGCGCGACACCGGAAAAATAGCCGCCGCCCAGGTCACCGCCCAGCAGCCGCAGCGCCAGCGCGGCCAGCGCCGTGCCCAGCGCGATGCCCATCACGCTGCCGGCCAGGCCCAGCAGCACGGATTCGGCCAGCACCAGGCGCAGGCGCTCGCGGCCGGTAAGTCCCAGCACGCCTAACAAGGCGAACTGCTGCGCGCGCTTGGCCACGCTGAGCGAGAGCACCGAGAAAACGAGAAAAGCGCCGGTGAACAGCGCCACCAGCGCCAGCACCGTGAGGTTGACGCGGTAGGCGCGCGAGAGCCTGCTCACGCGTTCGGCCGCATCGCCCGGCGCGGTGGCCGTGATGCCGGGCGGCAATTGCAGCGAGGCGATAAAGCCTTGTGCCGCGGTGCCCGGCTTGAGCCGCACGTCGATGCGCGAGAGCTGGCCGCCCTTGCCGAACAGGTCTTGCGCGGCGGCGATGTCCATCACGGCCAGTGGCCCGCCGCCCGCGCCCACGCTGCCGGCCACACTCACGCCGCGCAGTTCGAGGCCGCTTTGCAGGCGCAGCGAAGAGGCGCCGAACAGCTGCCGCGCGGCCGGATTCAAAAACGCCGTGCCGGGCGCGAACAGCGCGAAGCGGTCGGCGTTCGACGCGGGCACTGGCATCAGGGCCGGCGCCATGGCACCGACCGCCAGCACGTCCACGCCCATGATGCGCAGCGGCAGGCGTTCGGTCTTGCCGGCAGCGCTTTGTGTGGCCGCATAAGTGCTGATCTCCAGCACCGGGCTGGCCAGGGCGACCCGCGGGTCGCCGGCCACGCGCTGGTAAAGGCTTTCGTCAAAGCCGCCCTGCACGGCGCGCAGTTCCAGGTCGGGCTGGCCGTTGACCGCGCGCACCGCCTGGGAAAACTCGCTGAGCGCCGAGGCATTGATCAGCTGCACCGAAAACGCCAGCGCCACACCCAGCATGACCGCCGCCGCCGCGGCGGCGTTGCGCCAGGGGTGGTGTTTCAATTCCCGCCAGGAGAAGCTAAAGAGCAGGGCGCGCATGGGCTCATTGTGCCTTCAGCATCCGCGAATGCTGCGCAAGCAGGCATCTGTACCGGTACAGAAAGGGCTTGCCTGTTGCTGCCGGGAAAACATCGCCTTCGTTTAAGCTAGGCCCTGAATTTTTCGTCCTCCCATGAAAGCCTGCTCCACCATGCAACTCCCTACCTACGACGATGTCACTGCCGCCGCCGCGCGCATTGAAGGCCATGCGCACCGCACGCCGGTGCTGACATCGGCCACCGCCCAGGCACGATGGGGTGCCCAATTCTTTTTCAAGTGCGAGAACTTCCAGCGCATGGGCGCCTTCAAGTTTCGCGGCGCCTTCAATGCGCTGTCGAAGTTCGACGCGGCGCAGCGCAAGGCCGGCGCGATCGCGTTCTCGTCGGGCAACCACGCGCAGGCCGTGGCGCTGTCGGCGCGCATGCTGGGTATGCCGGCGGTGATCGTGATGCCGCAGGACGCGCCCGCCGCCAAGCTGGCCGCCACGCGCGGCTACGGCGCTGAAGTAGTGCTCTACGACCGTTTCACCGAAGACCGCGAGGCGCTCACCCAAGGCCTGGCCGCCGAGCGCGGCATGACGCTGATCCCGCCTTACGACCACCCCGACGTGATCGCCGGCCAGGGCACGGCGGCCAAGGAGTTGTTTGAGGAAACCGGCGCGCTGGACCGTCTCTACATCTGCCTGGGCGGCGGCGGCCTCACCAGTGGCTCGGCCCTGGCGGCGCGCGCGCTGGCACCGAAGTGCAAGGTCTACGGCGTGGAGCCAGAAGCCGGCGACGACGGCCAGCAATCGCTGCGCGCCGGCCGTATCGTGCGCATCGCCACACCCAAGACCATCGCCGACGGCGCGCAGACCCAGTACCTGGGCGAATACACCTTCGGCATCATCCGCCGCGACGTGGACGACATCCTCACCGTGAGCGACGCGCAGCTGGTGGAGGCCATGCGATTTTTCGCCGAACGCATGAAGATGGTGGTCGAGCCCACGGGCTGCCTGTCTTTTGCCGGCGCCTGCAAGGCGCTGGAAGAAAAACCGCCCGCCAAGGGCGAGCGCATAGGCATCATCGTGAGCGGCGGCAACGTCGACCTGGCGCGCTACGCGGAGTTGCTGGCCGCGCGCTGAGCCGCCGCAAGGGCAGGGGCGCGAGGCTTTGCCCTGGGCAGCTGGGGCCCGCTTTTTTTGAGGCTTGCCGGCTGTCCGGGACGCTGGCTCGCGCGTGCCAGGCTGCCCGCGTTCGGACTTGAACGCGGTTTTAGTACGGAAAATCCAACAAACAATGGCCGCGCCAGGACAATGTCCGCGGGTCTGCCTGCTGAGTTCGCATACGGTTCAGGGTCTTAAAAAAGTGCTTCATCAAAGTGCTTCTCCCACCTGGCCCCATGGCCTGAACCCAGCGCGGCAGACCGACCATGTTTAGAACCGATTATCAAAATCCTTTGCGCCGCATCACCCGCGTCGAATCCGATCGCGAGCGAAGCTGGCGAGTCTCCGTCCGCCGCTATGGGCAAACCATTGTCAGGTCGTTTACCGACCTGGGCTACGGCGGCAAGCGCAAGTCACTGGCCGCGGCCAAGATTTACCGGGATGCCCTGGAAGCGCATATCGCCACCTTTGACGCGGACCACCGCCTGTGGCGCCGCTCGCAAAAAAGCAGAGGCAACTCATCGGGAACGGTAGGCGTGGCGCGTTACCTGGCGCCTTCCAAAGTACCGGGCGGCCCGCCCGCTCCCTATTGGCAGGCGTTCTGGCTCGACGAGCTGGGCAAGCGCCAGAGCAAGGTCTTTCGGGTAGGCGCCCATGGCGAGAGAGGGGCCAGGCGGCTGGCCCTGCAAGCGCATGCCCGGGGCTTGGCCGAGGTGCATGCCGCCTTCCAGCGCAAGGCATGGCCGGAGCCCCAGAACAGCAAGCTTGGCAAGGAACACGAGTCCCTTCTTTTTGCCGCCGCCTTTGCCGCCGAATCCTTGCGGCCCTGATGCCAGGCCGTCGGCGATGTCAAGCGGCCCGTATGCCGCCCGCGTTCAGGTGCAGTATGCGGTCGGCGCGCGCGGCGGCGGCTTCCGAGTGCGTGACCAGCACCAGCGAGGCGCCTTGCCCGCGTGTCTGGGCGATCAGCGCATCCATCACGCGGGCCGCGGTGGACGGGTCCAGGTTGCCCGTGGGTTCATCGGCCAGCAGCAGGCTGGGCTTGTGCACCAGCGCGCGCGCAATGGCCACGCGCTGCAACTGGCCGCCGCTGAGCTGCTGCGGCAAGCGCCCGCCCAGGCCGGCCAGGCCTACGGCTACCAGCATGGCCTCCACCCGGGCCGCGTCGGGCTGATCGAGCAGCAGCAAGGGCAGCGCCACGTTTTGCGCCACGTCCAGGTGCGGCAACACATGGAAGGCCTGGAACACAAAACCCACATGGCGGCGGCGCAGCAGCGCGCGCCCGTCGTCGCCAAGCACGCCCAGGTCCTGGCCCTTGAGCTGCACCGAGCCCTCATCCCAGCTGTCCAGCCCCGCCATGCAGTTGAGCAGCGTGGACTTGCCCACACCCGATTCGCCGACGATGGCAACAAACTCGCCGGGCGCGACATCCAGCGAGACGTCGCTGAAGACGGGGGTATCCAGATAGCGTTTGGCGAGGTGGCGGACTTGGAGCATGGGGTTATCGTACCCCCCGTCCGGGCTCACTTCGTGTAGCCCGTTCCCCCCTCAGGGGGCGGCGCCTGGGGCCGGCAAAGCCGGACCCTCGGCCCCCACTGGTGAATATCCCGCCCGGGGTTACGCCCTGAATCTTCAAGCCAGCAGGGGCCGCGGAACCGGCTTTGCCGGGCCGCAGGCGGGCGGCCCCGGAGGGGCTGGAGCCCGCGGCTCCAAGCCTGCCTGCTCAGGCTTGGACGGGCGACAGAGGCGAAGCGTCTCGCGAGCCGCGGGCCTGCAAGGCCTCGGGAGCTACACGAAGTGAGCGACCGTGGGGGCTAGTCTTTATTCCAACGTTCCAGCCACCGTGACATCAGCTTGCCGGCGGCTTCGCGCCCGCCCAGCCCGAAGGACAGCGCTACGGCGACGGCCACCGAGCCCAGCGTGAGGCCGAAGGCCAGGTGCACGATTTCGTTGGCGATGCCCATGGCGCGCAGGCCCATGGCGATCACCAGCCCCAGGATGGCCACGCGCGCGACGCCGGCCAACCCGGCCGTGTGCTTGCCGCTGGCCTTCTGGATGGCGTCGAAGGCGAGGTTGGAAATCCAGAAACCCACGGCCAGGATGGCACCGCCCAGCAGGATGTCGGCGCCGAAGCGGATGAAAGAGGCCACCATGACGCCCACCTGCTCAAAGCCGAGCTGGCCGGCCGCCTCGGTGGCGGCGAACAGCATGGCAAAAAACATCAGCAGGGTGGAGGCCAGGCGCGAGGGCCGGCCCGCGCCCGACAGCAGGTGCTGCACGCCCATTTTCTGCGGCAGGTTGTCGGCGCCGGCGCTTTCCAGCAGGCTGGCGAGCAGGCGCGAGGCGAAACGCGCCACATACCAGGTCAGCAGCAAAATCACCGAAGCGGCCACGATGCGCGGCACGGCCGCGAACATCAGGCTGAGCATCTGCGAGGCCGGCCGGGAAATGGCTTCTATCCTGAGCGCGTCCAGCGCCGCGATCAGCGAGGGCACGAAGACGAAGATGAAGACCAGCGTGCCGGCCAGCGCCGACAGGCGTATGGAGCTGTCCAGGCCTATGCGCTGGTTGATGCGGTCTGCGCCGGCGGCGGCCAGCAAATTGCTGACAAGGCCGCTCAGCACCCGGCCCACCACATAGCCGACCCCCGCGATCAGCAATGCCGCGAAGGCGCTGGGCACCATGCCCAGCACCTGGTTGAGCATCAGGGTCACCGGCTCCAGCAGGGCGTTGAGCTCAAAGGCCTTGAGGATGGCCGGCAGCAGCATCAGGATGACCAGCCAGAACAGCACGTTGCCGACGTTGTGGCTCATGGGGGCCATGCCGGCTTCGCTGGAGAGCTTTTCGTCCAGCGTGGTCAGCGCCAGCGCGCGGGTGGCCAGCGCGCGCAGCACGGTGGCCAGCAGCCAGGCCAGCAGCGACAGCACCACGCCGGCGAGCAGCTTGGGCAGGTAGCCGATGATGTCGCTCATCATGCTGGCGAAGGGGTTGGTCAGCAGCGACAGGTCCAGCACGTTGAGGACCGCGATCAAGGTGGCCAGCAGCACCAGCCAGAACACACCCGCCGCCACCGGCGACTCGGCGTCCATCTGCACGCCCGAGCTTTCCTCGATGCGGACGTTGACCTTGAGCAGCCTCAGCAGCCGCCGCACGGCCGCGCGCGCGGCCACGGCCAGCAGCCAGCCCAGCGCCAGCACGGCGACGGCGCCCAGGATTTGGGGAATGTGCGCGCCCAGGCTGGCTTGCAGGGCGTTGGCAAAGGGTGACAGCTCCATGATGCGCTCTCCTTGTTGTTGTGACACTTCAGGCAGGCGAGACGGGTGCGCTTGTTACCTCAGGGGGCCAGGCGCGCCCCATTCTTGCAGCTATGGATGCGGCGATCAAGCCGGGCGTGTGGCGGCCGTATCCAGGCTGTGTGCAATGGCCTGCAGCACCTGCGCCACCGGCTGCCCGCCATCGCAGGCCACCACCAGGCGCTGCGGCATGGAGCGCAGCCAGGTGATCTGGCGCTTGGCCAGCTGGCGTGTGGCGAAAACACCCTTGTCGCGCAGCTCCGCCATCGGGTAGTCGCCGTCCAGCGCTTCCCAGGCCTGGCGGTAGCCGACGCAGCGCATGGACGGCAGGTCGCGGTTCAGGTCGCCGCGCGCGCGCAGGGTTTTGACTTCCTCGATGAAACCGGCCGCCAGCATGGCGTCAAAGCGCTGCGCGATGCGTTCATGCAGCCAGGCGCGGTCTTGCGGCTCCAGCGAGATCAGGGTGAAGGCTTGGGCGGTGCCGGCGGTGGATTTGCGGGCCGCGCCTTGCGCATGGAAAAAAGACAGCGGCCGGCCCGAGACGCGGAACACCTCCAGCGCGCGCGAGATGCGCTGCGAGTCGTTGGGCGCCAGCCGTTCGGCCGTGACCGGGTCCACGCGCGCGAGTTCGGCATGCAGCGCGGGCCAGCCCCGCGCGGCGGCTTCATCGGCCAGCGCGGCGCGCACGGCGGCATCGGCCCGGGGCATGTCGTCCAGGCCGTCGAACAAGGCCTTGAAGTAAAGCATGGTGCCGCCCACCAGCAGCGGCAGCTTGCCGCGTGCCCGGATGTCCGTAATCAGGCGGCCGGCATCGGCGACGAACTCGGCGGCGCTGTAGGCCTGCAGCGGGTCGCGGATGTCGATCAGGTGGTGCGGCACGGCCGCGAGTTCATCACGCGTGGGTTTGGCCGTGCCTATGTCCATGCCGCGGTAGACCAGGGCCGAGTCGACGCTGACGATCTCGGCCTCATGGCGTTGCGCGATCGCCATCGCGGCGGCCGTTTTGCCCGACGCTGTGGGGCCGGCGATGCAGATGCAGGGAAGGCTCACGTCTTTCTCGCTGCGGCCTCATGCGCAGGCTCGCCGTATTTGCGCACCACCGTCCAGGCCGTCGTGGCGATCAAGACGCTCCAGAACCAGACGCCGTGCGTCAGGGGCTGCACCGTGCCGTCCATGTGGGTGCCCAGCCAGCCACCCATGCCGAAGGCCACCAGCATCATCAAAAAGCCGTTGAGCGCCGAAGCCGCGCCGGCCGCCTGCGGGAAGGGGCCGACCGCGCCGCTCTGGCCGCAGGGCTGGTGCACGCCGTGGCCCAGCATGAAGAGGTAATAGGGCAGCATGATGGCCCAGACGTTTTGCACGCCGGCCCAGGCCAGCACGCCCATGGTGGTGCCGCCCGTCAGGCTCAGGCAGGCGGCAATCGCCACCGAGCGGCGCACGCCGAAGCGCGGCAGCAGGCGCCGGCAGATGAAGGTGCCGGCAAGGTAGCAAAAACACATGGAAAACATCACCAGGCCGTAGCCCGTCTTGCTCAGGCCCAGCACCTTGATGAAAACGAAGGAGGAGGTCGCAAGGAAAGTGAACAGCCCGCCGTAGGAGGCCGCGGTGAGGGCCGAAAAAGCCAGGAAGGTGGGATGGCGCAGGATGGTGAGCCAGGTGCGCAGCAGCGTGCCGGGGCGCAGAGCCAGCGGATTTTTTTGCGCCAGCGATTCCTCAAAACGCAGGCCGACCAGGGCCAGCGTGGCCGCGCCGAACACGGCCAGCGCCGCCAGCGCGATGCGCCAGCCATAAAGCTCGGACAGCAGGCCGCCCAGCGGCGCGCTGACGCAAGCCAGCACGCCCAGGCCGCTCAGGCCTTTGGACATGACACGCGCGCCTTCGAGCGGCTGGTACAGGTCGCGCACGATGGCGCGCGCGCACATCACCACCGCGCCCATGGCCGCGCCCTGGACGACGCGCCAGACGATCAGCAACAGCATCGAGGGCGCGAAGGTGCTGCCGACCGAGGCCAGGGTGTAGGCCGACAGGCCCCACAGCAGGATGGGCCTGCGGCCAAAGCGGTCGGACAGCGGCCCCCAGATCAGCTGCGAGGAACCGAAGGCCAGCAGCAGCGCGCTCAGCGTGAGCTGGGCCTGCGACATGGGCGCGTCGAAGCCTTCAGTGAGCGCGGGCAGGGCCGGCAGGTAGAGGTCGGTGGTGACGGGCTGTATGCCCAGCAGCATTGAGAGGATCAATACGACCAGGCCGGCCGGCATGGCAGGCGCCGGGGTCTTCGAAACGGAAACATCCATTCAACTGAGCGTATCAGACAAACGCCGGTGCGGCAGCGCAGCCGCCACCACGTTTCAGCGCAGGCCCGACTTGTAGCGGGCGATGGCCTTGGCCCGTAGGTCTTCACTGATTTCCGTTTCGCTTGCCGCTGGTGCTGCCGGCAAGGCTTCGGCCGCGCCGGAAGCGCTTGGCGGCAAGGGTTCGCTGCCGCGAGGGCCGAAAATTTTGGTCTGCGCATAAGCGGCATAGCCGCGCAGGCGCTCGTCCTTGCTTTCCAGTGCCTCCTGAATGACTTCGGTGGCGTAGGGCAGGTCGTGCAGGAATTGGTGGACGTTCAGTGAGCGTCCGAACTCCCGCTTCATGGGAATAACCATGCGCACTGCGTAGGTCATGAGGTCGGAATCCGGCGGATTCATGGTGAGCTGCATGCTGTACTGTGTTGATCCAGGGGCTCAGGCGCCTGAAATCATTTCGCCATGCTGGGCGAGGTCCAGCCCCAGTTGCTCCTCTTCCGCGGTCACGCGAAGGCCGGCCAGGGGCTTGACCACCAGCAGGATCAGCCAGGTCATGATGGCCGCGTAGGCCGCAACGGCGCAGGCTCCCATGAGATTGGTCAGCACGGTCGCAGTGACGGGCGCAATTTCCTTGAGCGCAAAGACCGGCGTCAGGACCGTGCCTATGAACCCGCCCACGCCATGAAGTGCAAATACATCGAGCGAATCGTCGATCCCTGTCGCGCGTTTGAAACGGGTCACCGCGAGGAAACAGCCGACACCCCCCGCCGCGCCCAGCACCGATGCGCCTAGGACGCCGACAAAGCCGGATGCCGGCGTGATGGCGACCAGGCCGGCAATGGCGCCCGTGGCCATGCCCAGCACGCTGAACTTTCCGCGCTGGACGTATTCGCAGATGCCCCACATGAAGGCGCCGACGCAGGCGGCCACCTGGGTGGCCAGCAAGGCGCCCACGGCGCGCGAACTGGCCTCAAAGGCCGAGCCCGCATTGAAGCCAAACCAGCCGGCCCACAACAGCCCGGCGCCGATGATGGTCACCAGCAGGTTGTGCGGCACCATGGGCTCGGTCCCGAAGCCCTTTCGCGGGCCAACCACCTTGGCGGCTACCAGGCCACTGGCGCCGGCGGCGATGTGCACCACCGTGCCGCCCGCAAAATCCATATGCCCCATGGCGGCGAGCCAGCCGGTAGGTTGCCAGATCCAGTGCGCTACCGGGGCATAGACCAGTATGGTCCAGAAGGCCGCGAAGAAAATGGTGGCGCTCAGGCGCATGCGCTCAACGGTGGCCCCGATGATCAGCGCGAAGGTGATGATGGCGAATGCCAGCTGGAACATGAAAAAAGCGGATTCCGGAACGGTGGGGGCCGAAAGGTGCGCACCGACCTTGGCGCCCAGCAGCCCGTCGCTGAGCGCGCGGCTCATGTCCCCGATCCAGGGATTGCCGGGCGTGAATGCCAACGAGTAGGCAATGCCCGCCCATACCAGCGTGACGACCGTTGTGGCCGCAAAGGTATGCGCCACGATCGACAGGGCATTTTTGGCTCGCATCATGCCGCTGTAGAACAGCATGATGCCGGGAATGGTCATCAGCAGCACCAGTACGGTGGAGATCAGCATCCAGGCCGTATCCGCCCCATTAAATTTTGCAAGCGCGGGCATCGCCGTGGTTGCGGCTGTTTGGGCGTGTAGCGGTGCTGATGCCAATAGCGGCAGGGCAAGCGCCAGCAAGTTGAAGGCAGGCAACCTGCGGATTACCAGGGGTTGGCGCATAGATCCCTCTCGATTTTTGGAGTTTTCGAAAAGGGATGTTACATGCAGCTACATGTTGTGTGTAAGTTAAAAATACCTATTTTTTGAAAAATATTGCCTGACCTACAGCGGCATTACCACTTTTTGACCAAGATTTTGGCGGCGGCCAGGTGTCGCAGACCGCCGAGTTCCTCCCGTGGGCTTATTTCAGGTCGAACAGCTGCGTCAGCGCTTGCCGGTACTGCGGCAGTCCGACAAGGTTGGCATTGTGGTGCGAACCGCCCGGCACAAGCACGAACTGCTTGGGTTGCGCAGCGGCGTCATAGAGCTTGCGCCCCAGGTCGGGCAGTATCAACCGGTCCTCGTCGCCATGCACCACCAGCAGCGGCGAGCCTATCTTGTCCACCTTGCGCACGGCCTCAAAGCGCTGGGTGATCAGCAGCGACACCGGCATCCAGCCCCACTGGGAACTGCTCACCACGTCGGCAATCGAGGTGAAGGTGCTCTCGACGATGGTGCCGCGCTCGTCGTTGACTTCGGTCGCCAGGTTGATGGCGATGGGCCCGCCCAGCGAATGGCCGAAGATGTAGCGTGGCCGGTCCGGGTATTTTTTCGCCAGCCAGTCCCAGGCGGCGCGGGCGTCTTCGTAGGCGGATTTTTCGGAAGGCAGCTCCTGCGTGCTCTTGCCGAAACCGCGGTAGTCGATGGCCAGCACCGAAAAACCGAGCTCCTGCATGCGGCGCATGCGCGGCGCGGAGCCGGTGACGTTGTAGCGCGCGCCGTGCAGGTAGAGCAGCACCGGCGCTTTCGCGGAATTTTCGGCATCGGGCCTGTCGCTGGCCAGCCAGAGGCCGTGCAGGCGGACCGGGTGGTCGCCGGCGGCGGTGTAGTCTATCCAGACGTCGTCCATGCCCACCGCCGCGGCGGCGCCGCCGCTCCAGGTGCGGTCGCTGGGCTGGAAGATCCAGGCGCGCTGCTTTTCGTCGAGGGTGGCGCAGCCGGCCAGCAGGGCCAGCGCCGTGCCGAAACTTGCGAAAAGGTGCCAGCGTTTCATGGTCATGACTGAGTACACCGCGTCCCAAAAGTTCTGGACGCTGGTGTTTCCCCTAGATGTAACAGCCCGCGCGTGCAATCCTCACGCTCGCGGCGCTAACGTCCGCGCATGAAGAGCGAGTCCAGTTCCTTGATGCTGACCTGGCGCCAGGTCGGCCGGCCGTGGTTGCACTGGTCGGAGCGCTCGGTGGCTTCCATCTGGCGCAGCAGGGCGTTCATCTCGTCCAGCGTGAGCTTGCGGTTGGCGCGCACCGCGCCGTGGCAGGCCATGGTCGACAGCAGCTCGTTCTGCGCGCGCTGGATCACGGTGCTGGCGTCGTGCTGCGCCAGTTCGGCCAGCACGCTGCGCGCCAGCTCCACCGCGTCGCCCTGCGCCAGGCTGGTGGGCACGGCGCGCACCGCCAGGGTCTTGGGTGAAAAAGGCGTGATCTCCAGGCCCAGCGTTGCCAGGGTCTGGGCGCAGGCCTCGGCCGTGGCGACTTCCTGAGGGCTGGCGGCAAAGGTGGCGGGGATCAAGAGCGGCTGGCTGGCCAGGCTGGCGCCCTCGCCGCCGTCCATCTGGGTTTTCAGGCGCTCGTAAACAATGCGCTCATGGGCCGCATGCATGTCCACGATGACCAGGCCCTGGGTGTTTTCGGCCAATACATAAATGCCCTGCAGCTGGGCAATGGCCCGGCCCAGCGGCCAGTCGCCGGGAGGAAGGGGCACGGCATAGTCGGGGCTGGCCGCACTGTTGCTGGGCGATGCGAGGGCGGGCCTGGGTTCGGGTGCATGCGAAGACGCGGGCAGAAAAATACCGCCTGTCTCGGTGCGGCCTTCACCCGAGGGCGCCGGCACCGGCCACATGGCCTCAAAGTCGGAAACCCGGCTGCCGCCGTTGCCGCCATGGTTACCAAGGCCGCTGTTGCCGGCGAAATTCATGCTGGGCTGCGCCCATCCCTGGCGCGAAAAAGCCTGCTGCCCCGCGGAAACTTCCGCGGGCATCGCTGCGGCCGCGGCGAAGGCCGCATCGGCGGTGGCGGAGGAGCGCGGAATCGCCAGCGCGTTTTCGGTTGCATGGCGCACCGCCTGGTGCACCTCGCGGCTGTCGCGAAAACGCACCTCTATCTTGGTCGGGTGCACGTTCACGTCCACGCGGCTCGGGTCTATCTCGACATACAGCGCATAGACCGGCTGGCGGTGGCCGTGCAGCACGTCCTCATAGGCGCTGCGCGCCGCATGCGTCAGCACCTTGTCGCGCACATAGCGGCCGTTGACATAGGCGAACTGCTGATCGGCGCGCGAGCGGGCGGCATCGGGGATGCCGGCCACACCCCAGACGCGCACGGCGGGCCGGCCGTCATGGCGCAAGGCCGAACTTTCGTAATTCACGGTAACCGACTGCTCGACGAACTCGCTGCCCAGCACATCGGCCAGGCGCTGCTCATGGGCCTTGTCGCCGCTGGCGGCGCGCCATTGTTCGACCAGCTTGCCCTCGTGCCAGATGGCAAAACCGACGTCGGGCCGCACCAGCGCGTGGCGGCGCACGGCTTCTATGCAGTGCGCCAGTTCGGTGGCGTCGGTTTTGAGGAATTTGCGGCGTGCCGGCGTGGCGTAAAACAGCTCGCGCACTTCCACGCTGGTGCCGCGGCTGCGCGCGGCGGGCTTGAGTTCGCCGGTGCGGCCGTCCAGTTGCCAGGCGTGCTCGCTGTCGGCTGTGCGGGACAGCAGGCTCATGTCGGCGATGGAATTGATGGCGGCCAGCGCCTCGCCGCGAAAGCCCATGGTGCCCACAGCTTCGAGGTCCTGCAGCGAGGCGATCTTGCTGGTCGCGTGGCGCCTCAGGGCCACCGGCAGTTCCTCGCGCGGAATGCCCAAGCCGTCGTCCTCAACCAGGATCAGCCGCACGCCGCCGGCCAGCAAACGCACCGTGACCTGGGTGGCGCCCGCGTCCAGCGCGTTGTCCACCAGTTCGCGCACCACCGAGGCCGGCCGCTCCACGACTTCGCCGGCGGCAATCTGGCTGATCAGTTCATCGGGCAGTTCGCGGATGGGGCGGCGGGTGGTGGCAAGGCTCATGCAAGGGATTTTAGGGTGTCACCCATTTTTCAGCCGGAAGCCGGACGCAAGCCCTGCGGGCCGCGCGGCTTGTAATATTCTGTTTCTGTTTTTTCCCTGCCCAAAACCATGCCCTTCAAAATCCTCAATTTCGCGGCCCTCGCAACCCTGCTGCTGGCGGGCCCAGTTGCCATGGCGCAAGCCACGGGCGCCCCGGTGTGTGTGCAGGATGAAAGCGTCAAGGAACGTTTTGTGCCGGTGGAACTGCTGACCGGCAATCCCATGACCGAAGCGCGCGAACTGGTGTTCGCACCTGTCGACCGGGTCTATCCCTTTGTCGATGAACTACCGGATGGTTCCCTGGGAAAAGGCGAGGCCGCGCTCAAGGGGCCTCTCTCGTGGGAGGGCCATGAAATCTACGAACGCAAGGTGCCGCGCGCCCATGAACGATTTGCCCTGACGCCGGACCGCACGGCCATAGGCCGCGTCTACGACCAGCGCTTCGGCAATGCCAGCAACGAAGGCAAGTTTCCCGTAGGTAGCTGGTCGCAAGGGCAGGTGCGGCGCTACAGCACCACTTATTTTTCGCCACGCGGCCCGCGGCAGGAAACCACGATCCTGGAGATTGAAAAACTATCCTGCACCTATGAAGGCGTCCCTGGCGCGCTGCAGTACGGCTGGAAAACCAGCGGCGGCCTGAGCTACGGTTATATCTACGCACCCGGCAAGGGGCTGGTGCATGTGATGACGCGCGCCGGCGGACGCTGAGCCGCCAGAGCCGGGCCGGCGCACCTGTCAGAATCGGGGCATGGAACTAGCCGCCTTTCTCATCGATTTCATTCTTCACGTCGACAAGCACCTGGAGGCCTTCGTCACCAGCTACGGTGCCTGGGTTTACGCCCTGTTGTTCATCATTATTTTTGTGGAAACCGGCGTGGTCGTCATGCCTTTCCTGCCGGGCGATTCGCTGCTTTTTGTGGTGGGCGCCATGTGCGGCGTGGGCCTGATGAGCTTTCCGCTCGCGGTGGGGCTGCTGTTCGTGGCGGCCGTGCTGGGCGACCAGTGCAACTACAGCATAGGCCGCGCCCTGGGGCCCAAGGTCTTCCAGTGGGAAAACTCGCGCTGGTTCAACAAAAAAGCGTTTGACCAGGCCCACGCGTTTTATGAGCGCTATGGCGGCATCACCATCATCGCCGCGCGCTTCATGCCGTTTTTGCGCACTTTCGCGCCCTTTGTGGCCGGAGTGTCGGAGATGACGCGCAGCAAATTCACGCTGTTCAACCTCGTGGGCGGCGCCCTGTGGGTGGGCGGCATCGTCACGGTGGGCTATTTCTTCGGCAACATTCCCTTTGTGAAGACCCATCTCGACAAGATCATCTGGGCCCTGATCCTGGTGCCCGGCCTGATCGTCATATTTGGCGCCTGGAAATCCAGGCGCAAGGCCGGTAGCGCCGGGGCCTGAAGCGCTTTTGCGGCCGGCAGGAAGACCACCCCAATGAGTATCACTTCCCTGGACCTTGCCGCCGTGCAGGTTGCAACCGCCGGCGAGGCGCTGGTTGACCTGATTGCCCAACCGGACGGGCGTTATGACGCTTGCCCGGGCGGCGCGGTTTTTAACCTGTCGCGCGCACTGGCGCTGCAGGGCGTCAATACCCTGTACCTCAATCCTTTATCACGTGATCGTTTTGGCCGCCAGCTGGCCGCCACGCTGGCCGGGGATGCTGTCCGGCTGGCCTGTCCGCAGCCCGTGGCGCAAAGCACCTCGCTGGCCGTGGTGGGGCTGGATGACACCGGTCATCCCGATTACGCTTTTTACCGGCAGGATGTGGCGGACCGAGCGGTCACGGCGGACGGTTTGATCCAGTCATGCCATCGCGTTCCCGCGCTGCAGATGGTGTGCACCGGCGCTCTGGCCCTTGCGCCCGAGGATGCCGGCCGCTACCTGCCATGGCTGCGTGCCCAGCACCAGGCCGGCAATGTGGTGGTGGTGGATGCCAACCTGCGGCCGTCGGCCATGCCGGACCTGCAGGCCTACAGGCGCAACGTGCACGCCGCGCTGCAGCACGCCGATGTGGTCAAGGCCAGCGATGAAGACCTGGACAACCTGCAGGTGCCCGGCGCGGATGCCGTTGCCCGGGCGCGGCATCTGCTGGACGTGAGCGGCGCGGCCTTGCTGGTTTTGACTCTGGGGCCGCAGGGGGCTTGCCTGTTGGCGCGCGATGGCCGGCAGTGGCGCGCCCGCGAATCCCGGCCATTGGCGGTGGTGGATACCGTGGGCGCGGGCGACTGTTTTCTCGCCGGCTTCATGGCCGCCTTGCTCGCGCGAAAAGCCGATACGGGCGGCGCCCGCGCCCTGCTGGCGCTACCCGACGATGCGGGGCATGGCTTGCTGGCCCATGCCGTGGCCAGCGCCAGCTTGTGTGTCTTGCGGCGCGGCTGCGTGCCTCCGACCGAGGCGCAGGTGCGGGCCAGGGTTGGGCAGGCCAGTTGCCTGTTTGACTGACAGCTTGGGCCGATGCCGTACTAAAAAATCAGGGAAAGACGACCCGGAGACACACAGATGAACGCACCTCAAACCCTGTCACGCTGGGGCGAGCCCGGTTCCAGCCGCGTCCCTTTCTGGGCCTATACCGACGCCCAGCTCTACCAGCGCGAGCTGGAGAAAGTTTTTTACGGCGCGCACTGGTGCTACGTGGGGCTTGAGGCCGAGATTCCCAACGTCGGCGACTACAAGCTCAGCCACGTGGGCGAGCGCCAGGTGCTGATGGTGCGCGACCGCATCGCGCCCAAGGACCGCGCCACCGACCACGGCATACGCGTGGTGGAAAACCGCTGCGCCCACCGCGGCGTGCGCTTTTGCCAGAACCTCCAGGGCAATGCGCGCAGCTTTGTCTGCCCCTACCACCAGTGGACCTACAAGCTCAACGGCGACCTCGCGGGCCTGCCTTTCAAGGACGGCGTGAAGGAGGGCGACTGCGTCAACGGCGGCATGCCCGAAGATTTTGACCTGAAGGACCACGGCCTGACCAAGCTGCGCGTGGCGCTGCTGCACGGCCTGGTGTTCGCCACTTTCAGCGAGGACGCCGAACCGATCGAAGACTATCTGGGCCCGCAGCTCATGCCCTGGCTGGACCGCATCTTCAAGGGCCCCGAGGGCGCGCGCAAGCTGACCCTGCTGGGCTACAACCGCCAGCGTATCCCGGGCAACTGGAAGCTGATGATGGAGAACATCAAGGACCCCTACCACCCCGGCCTGCTGCACACCTGGTTCGTGACCTTCGGCCTGTGGCGCGCCGACCAGAAAAGCCGCATGGTGATGGACGCTCATGGCCGCCACGCGGTGATGATTTCGCGCCGCAACGAAGGCGGGCAGAACACGGCCGTGACCGAGGGCGTGACCTCTTTCAAGGCCAATATGGCGCTGCACGACGACCGCCTGCTGGACGTGGTGCCCGAGCCCTGGTGGAAAGTGGCCGACCCGTCCAACCCGGGCAGCGACATCACGCCCACCGTCACCATGATCACGCTGTTTCCCAGCCTGATCATCCAGCAGCAGGTCAATTCGCTGAGCACCCGCCACATCGTGCCGCGCGGCCAGGGCGAATTTGATTTCATCTGGACGCATTTCGGCTTTGCCGACGACACGCCCGAAATGACGCAGCGCCGCCTGCGCCAGGCCAACCTGTTCGGCCCGGCGGGTTTTGTCAGCGCCGACGACGGCGAGGTGATCGAGTTCAGCCAGGCGGGCTTTACCCAGGCCGGCGAGGGCGCCACGCTGTGCGAGCTGGGCGGCACGGGCACCGAGATGACCGAACACATGGTCACCGAAACCCTGATCCGCAGCATGTATGCCTACTGGAAGAAAGTCATGGAACTATGACGGCGATCGAACAAATGGAGCGCCTGCTGCTGCAAATGCAGGTGGACCGGCTCAACGCGGACTACGCGGCGGCACTCGATGAAAAGCGCTTTGAGGAATGGCCGGAATTTTTTGTGGAAGACGGCCACTACAAGGTGCAGGCCCGCGAGAACTTCGACCGCGGCCTGCCGCTGGCGCTGATGGCGCTGGAAAGCCGCGGCATGATGAAGGACCGGGTGTACGGCGTCACGCAGACGATTTACCACGGGCCGTATTACACGCGCCATGTCGTGAGCCCCGCGCGCATCCTCTCGCAGGAGGGCGACACCATCCGGGCCGAGGCCAACTATGCGGTGTTCCGCACCAGGCCGGGCGGCGTGAGCGAGGTCTACAACGTGGGCCGCTATATCGATGCGCTCACGCAAAAAGACGGCTCGCTGAAATTCAGGAGCCGTCTTTGTGTGTACGACAGCGAGATGATCCTCAACTCGCTGATCTACCCGGTATGACAAGGCCTGGGGCTTAAACCAGGCGCTTGAACCAGGCGAGCGTGGGGTCAGCGTTTTTTGCCGACCTCGTTACCGATCAGCGCACCTGCGGCCGCGCCGCCCACGGTGCCCAGGGTGCTGCCGAAGACGGCATTGCCCACCAGGCCGCCGGCCACGGCGCCAACGCCGGTGCCTATCTGCGCATTCGTCGGGCTGGTGCTGCAGCCGCCCAGGCCTATCAGTGCCGCCGCCGCGACCGAGATCATCAGTTTCGTATTCATGTTGTTTGCCTTTGCTAAGAGTTCCAGGCGCTCGCTTCTTGCTGCGGGCCTTCAGCGTGTGAAGGCCCCGGCTTTGCCTGTGGCTTCAATGTAGGCGGGCCGCTGCCCCGGGGCTGTAGGAAAAGGCCACCGCGGGCTGTCGGCTCGCTGCGGTCTTTTGTGTTCAGTTTTGGCGCATCAGCGTGCGCCAAGGAGGGCCTAGACGGCGCGGTTGCGCGCCAGCGGCGGGTTGCGCGCGAAGTAGCGCGTGATGCCGCGCATCAAGGCATCGGCCAGCTGGACCTGGTAGTCCTCGCTGCGCAGCCTGGCTTCCTCGTCGGGGTTGCTGATGAAGGCGGTTTCCACCAGCACGCTGGGAATATCGGGCGCCTTCAGGACGGCGAAGCCGGCCTGCTCGACCTTGGGCTTGTGCAGCTTGCCGACGTTGCCGATCTCGCCCAGCATGGCGCTGCCGAGCTTGAGGCTGTCGTTGATCTGCGCGGTGGTGCTCATGTCCAGCAGGGCTTTTTGCACCTGGGCATCCTTGGCCTTGACGTTGATGCCGCCCACCAGGTCGGCCGAATTTTCCTTGTCGGCGATCCAGCGCGCCGCGCTGCTGGAGGCGCCTTTTTCACTGAGCGCGAAGACACTGGCGCCCTGCGGCCGCGCCGTGAAAAAGGCGTCGGCATGGATGCTGATGAAAAGGTCGGCTTGCACACGCCGCGCTTTTTGCACGCGCACATGCAGCGGCACGAAGAAGTCGGCGTCGCGCGTGAGGTAGGCGCGCATATTGGGCTGCTGGTTGATGCGGTCGCGCAGGCGGTGCGCGATTTGCAGCACCACGTCTTTTTCGCGCGTGCCGCCGGGACCGACGGCACCGGGGTCTTCGCCGCCGTGGCCCGGATCCAGCGCCACGATGACGAGGCGGTCGGTCTTGCCGCTCTTCGCGGTGGCAGCCGCCTCCGGTGCGGATTTGGCGACACCCGGGCTTGCCGCCGGCCCTGGGGATTTGTCCTTGTCCTTTTCCGCGACGGATGCCGGCGGTGGCGGCTTGCTGTCGGCCTGCTTGCCCGATTGCCGCGCGATCAGGTCGGCAATAGGGTCGCTGGCCGGTGGCGGCGCGGCGGCGGATTGCCGGTCGGCAAGCTTCTCGGCGATCAGGGCCTCGAGCGGGTCGGCGACCTGTGTCGGATACAGGTCGAACACCAGCCGGTACTGGTAGGCGGCCACGGGCGGCAGGGTGAACACCTGCGGCTGTATGGGCTGCTTGAGGTCTATCACCAGCCGCACCACGCCAGGGGCGTTTTGCCCCACGCGTATGCCCGAGATGTTCGGGTCGTCTGATTTGACCTTGGCCACCAGCTCGCGCAGCGCCGGGATCAGGTCTATGCCCTCGATGTCCACCGCCAGCCGGGGCGGCTCGGCGACAAAAAACTGCCGCGCCTTGATTTCACCGTCCGACTCGATGGTGAGCCGCGTGTAGTCCTTGGACGGCCAGACGCGCACGGCCACGATGGTGGCGCCGCGCGCGATGTGCTGCACACCCAGCAACAGCACCACGCCGCCCAGTTGCAGGGCGCCGCGGCGGCTCAGGGCGGGGCGCTTCATGCGAGCAGTTCCGCGCCGGTGGGCGTGTGGGCCGTCAGGGTGACGGCGCGGCTGTCGTCCGGCAGCACTTCCAGGCGCAGCAGCAGGTCGGGTTGCGGCAGGTGCGGCCCGGCTTTCTCGGGCCATTCGACGAGCTTGAGGCCGGTAGCCGCGAAGATGTCGCGAAAGCCGGCTTCTTCCCACTCGCGCGGGTCGTTGAAGCGGTAGAAATCGAAATGCCAGATGTTCATGCCGCCATTTTGGCCTGCATCCGCTCCGGCCGTGGCCAATGTGTAAGGCTCGACCACCGCATAGGTGGGACTCTTGATGCGGCCCTGCACGCCCAGGCTCTTGAGCAGGTGGCGCACAAAGGTGGTTTTGCCGGCCCCCAGGTCGCCCTGCAGTTCGATCAGCGCGCGGCCTATGGCGGGGTGCTTTGCCAGGGCCCGCGCGAAATCGGCCGTGGCCTCCTCGTCCAGCCAGGTAATGTTTTTTACAATCGGCGGGTGTCCGCCAGCAACGCTTTGAACAGTCATCAGTTCGTTTCTCAAATTCAGGCTTGGGCGCGCGAGCTTGGATTTTCGCAAATCGGCATCGCCGGCGTCGACCTCTCCTCGGCTGAACCCGGATTATCGGCCTGGCTGGCGGCGGGCTTTCACGGCGACATGCATTACATGGCCGCGCACGGGCTCAAACGCGCCCGGCCGGCCGAACTGGTCCCTGGCACGGTCAGCGTGATCACGGCGCGCATGAACTACCTGCCGGCGGCAACCCCCGCCGTGCCCGGCGAGTGGCAGGCCCTGGAGTTCAGCCGCTTGGAGCGGCCCGCCGAGGGCATTGTGTCGGTCTATGCGCGCGGCCGTGACTACCACAAGATCATGCGCGGCCGCCTGCAAAAACTCAGCGAACGCATCTCGGAGCATGTGGAACAGCTGGGCCATCGTGCTTTCACCGATTCCGCGCCGGTGATGGAGGCGGAGCTCGCGGCCCGCAGCGGCCAGGGCTGGCGCGGCAAGCACACGCTGCTGCTCAACCGCGAGGCCGGCTCCATGTTCTTTCTCGGTGAAATCTATGTGGACATCGCGCTGCCGCCCAGCGGGCCAGTGGCGCCGCATTGCGGCAGCTGCCAGGCCTGCATCGATGTCTGCCCCACGCGGGCCATCGTCGCGCCGCACAAGCTGGACGCCAGGCGCTGCATTTCCTACCTGACCATAGAGCACGCGGGCCCCATACCGCTGGAGCTGCGTGCGCTCATGGGCAATCGCATCTACGGCTGCGACGACTGCCAGCTGGTCTGCCCCTGGAACAAATTCGCCCAGCGCAGCGCCTTGCCTGATTTCGACGAGCGGCACGGCCTGACGGGCCAGCAGCTGGTGACGTTGTTCGGCTGGAGCGAAGAGGCATTTTTGCGTTTCACCGAAGGCAGCCCGATACGGCGCATAGGCCACGAGCGCTGGCTGCGCAACATCGCGGTGGCCATGGGCAATGCGCTGCGTGTGCTCGACGCGGCGGCCGGACTGCCTCTGCGCGAGGCGCTGCAGGCGCGCGCCGCCGATTGCGGCGAGCTGGTTCGCGAACACATTGAATGGGCGCTCAGCCAGTAGGCTCCGTCTGCTTGTAATATCCCTGTGCACGAAAGGACACCCGCATGGACCCCACGATTTCAGGCGCCCTGGCTTCGCTGTTTGGCGCAGTCGTCGGCGGCAGCATCACTTTTTTCCTGAACCGCCAGCTGCACAAACACCAGCTGGCACTGGCGCACGAGCAGCACAAGACCGAGTTCATGGCCGAGGAGACGGCCCGCCACTTCCTGAGCCACAAAGGCTATACCGACCGCTCCTTTGAAACCCTGCAGATGCACCTGGGCGGGTTTGACGAGGACGAACTGCGCAAGATCCTGGTGCGGGCGGGGGCGATACGGGTTTATCGCGAGGATGGGTCGGAGTGGTGGCGCTTGATGAGCCGGATGGGCGAGTTCATCGAGAAGAAGAACGCTTCCTGAGGCCTTCGGCCCCGTAAGAACGCCTCAGCAGTCGGGGCGCCGGTAGTTCTGGTAGCACAGCTCGCGGATACGGGCTTTGTCCCTGGCAAGGCGCTGTTCCGCCGCCCTGGCCTCGCTTTGCTCGCGTGCTCGGGCCTCATAGTCCTTGCGCTGGGCTTCCCGCTGCTCGATGCTGTCCCGCTGTATCTCCCGGTAGCTGCGCTGTGCTTCCGTGTAACGTGCATTGTTGATCGCCCGCTCGCTTTCCTGGCGGAACTGGCGCTCCTGCTGCTCCGCGCGCCTGGCGAGCTGCTGCCGGCTGGCTTCCTCGGCGGCCAGCCGATCCGCTTCTTTCTTTTCTTCTTCGGCCGCCTGGGCTTTCAGTTGAAGTTCCAGCTCGGCCTGCGCTTTTCGCGCGGCTTCCCGCTTGTAGCTGACGTAGTAGCCCGTTGCAAAGATCAAGAGGACCAGCGCCAGCAGGACTGGCAGCGCCCGCACGGGCCACGAAGCCTCCGGCTTCACGCTGAGCGACCTGTCCACACGCGCGGCTGGCGTGCTGGCTTGCGCACTGCTCAATTTGCGGTCGTGCGCGGCCCTGGACTCCGGGTCGCGCAGGATCTGGTGCGCGGTTTTGACCTCAAGGAATTTGTCGACGGCTTTCGGGTCTTCCGCAAGCCTGGCGGGAGAGTAAAAACTCTTGGCTTTTTCAAAAGCCGCTTCGATGTCTTCCCGGCTGGCGTTTCCCGGCACTCCCAGAACTAGATAGGCGGACTTCATGGGCTTCCTGTTGATTTGGCGTTGTTGTTGCCCCTGCGGCAGGGGAGCTGGGTTCAATAGCGGCGCGACGCGCGATCGGCCGCGGCGGCCGCTCTTGCCGCGGCAGCCTCGGCACGCCTTTCGGCTGCGGCCTGCCGTGCGTTGCTTTCGGGGTAAACCGGATAGGCGGGGTATGCCGCGTATGCGGACGGGGCGCGGGTCCTGGTGGAGGCCTGTTTGTTGTCCATGCACTCCGTCTCAATGGCGGCCCGGATTTCCACGGGGTTGCCTTTTTTGGCGAAAACCGCGGACGCCAAATCCTTTTCCTTGATTTTTTCCAGCCTTGCGATGGGTTTGGCGTCAATGCCTGCGTGCAGGCTTTCCAGGGTTTCCTGGCGGGTCCGCGCCTGGATGAAGGGCAGGGCACGCACGCCCCTGTCGGCGCACTGCGCGTCGGCCGTCGCATTGACCTGCTCCTTGCTGAAAGAACCGGTCAGCGAGGAGTACTTTTTCTGGACTTCCGTGTCGCAGGGTTTGTCCTGGAAAGTCGCGCCGCATTTGTACAGGTTCTGGCCGCCGCTGGCGCCCGAACACGCCGCGCCCATGACAATCAAGGCCGCAATTGAGCTTCGAATTTCCATCCCCGATCCCCTTGTTATTGCCTGGCCCTGTTGGCTACAAATTATTACATTAGTATACCCAGCAGCGGTGAAAGACGGGACCTGGCTGGCACAGCCCCAGGGAAACGAAAAAAACGAGAGCGGGAACGAGTACCTTAGCGCAACACCGCCAGGGCAAAGGGCAAGCTCACCACCCCCAGCATGGTCGACAAGGTCACCAAGCCCGCCACATAGCCGCCGTTGTAGCCCATGCGCGCGGCCAGCACATAAGCGCTGGAGGCCGTCGGCAGCGCCGAGAAGGCCAGCAGTATGGTGGTCTGCACCGGCGACAGGCCAAAGGCCTTGGCCAGGCCCAGGGCCACGACGGGCAGCAGCAGGTGGCGTATCGACAGCACGGCCACCGTCAGGGTCCTGGACTGCGCCAGGTGGACGAACTGCATGCCGGCCCCGGCCGACATCAAGCCCAGGGCCAGGGAGGCGGCTCCTATGCGGTTGACGGTGGGTTCCAGCCAGAAGGGGATGTTGAAGCCCAGCAGGTTGGCGACAAGGCCCGTGGCCGTTGCCACGATCAGCGGGTTGCGCACCAGCTCGCCCATGAAGCCGCGTTGCGCATGCCTTGCCATGGGCCATACCGCGGCGACGTTGAAGAGCGGCACGCAGACGCCGATCAGCACCGCGATCAGCTGCAGGCCCTGGGCGCCTGCGAGGCGGTCGGCCAATGCCAGGGCGATGAAGGAGTTGAAGCGAAAGGCCACCTGCGCGCTGGCCGCGTGCTCGCGCGTGTCGATATGGCGGCGCAGCCAGGGCAGGTGCGGCAGGCTGTAGGCCATGGCGATGCCGGCCACGCCCATCAGCAGGCCGGCACCTATCAGGCTGGAGGCGGCACCCAGGTCCAGCGGGCTTTTCACGATGGAGTGAAACAGCAGGACCGGAAACAGAAAGTAATAGACCAGGCTTTCCACCTTCTCCCAGACTGTGCGGTTGAGAGCGGTGTAGCGGCACACCAGGTAGCCGCAGACGATGAGGGAAAAGTCGGGGAAAAGAAGCTGGGCGTAGTTCACCGGCCCAAGAATAACCGCAATCCCTTCGGGTTTGCCCTTATGCGTAATCCACAACTGGCGGTATTGGTTCTTGCGATTACCATTTCAGCAGTTAGTTTTTACCGTAAGGACCTGAACATGCAACGTCGTTATCTCTTTGCCTACTCCGTGCTGTCCGCGCTTGTGCTGGGCGCCGCCGCGGGCCCCGCACTGGCGCAGGGTTATCCCAACAAGGTGGTCAAGCTGCAGGTGCCCTTCGCGCCCGGCGGCACCACCGACATCGTCGCCCGCGTGATCGCCGAGCCGCTGGGCAAGGCCCTGGGCCAAAGCGTCATCGTCGAGAACAAGGCCGGCGGCGGCGGTGTGGTCGGCGCGCTGGAAATCGCCCGTTCCGTTCCCGACGGCTATACGCTGGGCGTGGCCACGGTGTCCACCACCGCGGCCAACCCGGCCATCAACCCCAAGATCCCGTACAACACGCTGACGGACTTCACGCCCATCATCAACATCGCGGCCACGCCCAACATCATCGCCGTGCACCCGAGCTTTCCGGCCCGCAACTACAAGGAGTTCCTGGCCGAGCTCAAGAAGAACCCCGGCAAGTACTCCTATTCATCTTCGGGCACGGGCGGCATAGGCCACCTGCAGATGGAGCTGTTCAAAAGCATGTCGGGCACTTTTGTGACCCACATCCCCTACCGCGGCGCGGGACCGGCCCTCAACGACACGGTGGCCGGCCAGGTCCCCATGATCTTTGACAATATTCCTTCCGCGCTGCCCTTCATCCAGCAAAAGCGCCTGATCCCCATCGTGGTGGCCGCGCCGCAGCGCCTGGCCGTGTTGCCTGACGTTCCGACCTTCAAGGAAGTCGGCCTGGAGCCGGTGAACCGCATGGCCTACTACGGCATCCTGGGCCCCAAGGGACTGCCCAAGGAAGTGGTCGACAAGGTCAGTGCCGGCGTGAAGAAGTCGCTGGAAGACCCGGCGGTGCGCAAACGCATCGAGGACACGGGTTCGCTGATCATCGCCAACACGCCCGAGCAGTTCACGGCCCAGATCAAGGCCGAATACGAGGTCTACAAAAAAGTGGTGGACGGAGCCAAGCTCAAGCTTGACTGAGCCCGATCGGGTCTTAGTACCATAAGCCGCCGCGCAAGAGATTGCGCGGCGGCTTTTTTTGTTATGGTTGCCTCCATGCAAGCACAAAGCCAGTCCAGCATAGACGCGTTCATCGATGCGCTGTGGCTGGAGGACGGCCTCTCGAAAAACACGCTGGCGGCCTACCGCCGGGACCTGTCCTTGTTCGCCGGCTGGCTGGGCGCGAAGGAGCAGGGCGCGCGCGCGCTGGACGCTACGGCCGAGAGCGATCTCAACCGCTATTTTTCCGCCCGGCACGCCGCGACCAAGGCGACCTCGGCCAACCGGCGCCTCACGGTGTTCAAGCGCTACTTCCGCTGGGCGCTGCGCGAGCGCCTGATAGACGCGGACCCGACGCTCAAGCTGCAGTCGGCCAAACAGGCGCTGCGGGTTCCCAAGACGCTGAGCGAAGCCCAGGTCGAAGCGCTGCTGGCCGCGCCCGATGAAGCTACGTCGCTGGGGCTGCGCGACCGCGCCATGCTGGAGCTGCTGTATGCCAGCGGCCTGCGTGTGAGCGAGCTGGTGGGCCTGAAGACTTTTCACCTGAGCCTCAACGAAGGCGTGCTGCGCGTCATGGGCAAGGGCAGCAAGGAGCGCCTGGTGCCATTCGGCCAGGTGGCGCGGGAATGGGTCGTGAACTACCTGGCCGAGTCGCGGCCGGCCATCCTTGGCGGGCAGCAGACCGACGACCTGTTCGTCACCGGCCACGGCAAGGGCATGAGCCGCGTGATGTTCTGGATGTTGGTCAAGAAGTACGCTGGGCTGGCCGGCATCCATTCGCCGCTGTCGCCCCACACCCTGCGCCACGCCTTCGCCACCCATTTGCTGAACCACGGCGCCGACCTGCGCGCGGTGCAGATGCTGCTGGGCCACGCCGATATTTCCACCACCACGATTTACACCCATGTGGCGCGTGAGCGGCTCAAGGCGCTGCATGCGCAGCACCACCCCCGGGGCTAGCAATTTTTCCCGCACTTCACCCTTGGAACGCCTTATGCCAGGATTGATTCGACGGCGCCGCGCGGCCGCGCTGCTGGTTTTTTTATCGCCTCTTGGCGCTGCCCTGGCCCAGCCGGCTCCGGCATGGCCGGCGCGCCCGCTGCGCATTGTGGTGGCCTATCCGCCGGGCGGCATCAGCGATGCGGTGGCGCGCGCCCTGGCCGACAAGCTGGCTACCCAGCTCGGCACGCCGGTGGTGGTGGAAAACCGCGCCGGCGCGGGCGGCAGCATAGGCATGGATGCGGTGGCCAAGGCCGCGCCCGACGGCTACACCCTCGGGTTTTCGTCCATCAGCCCGCTGGCCCTGAACCCGCACCTGGGCAAACAGGCCTATGACCCTGCCCGCGACATCGCGCCGGTCGCCAGTGTGATGTATTCGCCCGTGGTACTGCTGGCCACACCGGCTTTCGCGGGCAGAGACTTCAAGGACGTGCTGGCGATGGCCAGGGCCAAACCAGGCAGTGTGCGTTGGTCAACCTCGGGGCTGGCCACGGTGGGACATCTGGTGCTCGAGCAGGTTAGCCACGGGGCAAAAGTCGAATTTACCCATGTCCCTTACAAGGGCGGCGGCCAGCAGCTCACCGATGCGCTGGGCGGGCAGGTCGAGCTGGTCTCCACCAACCTCAGCGGCACCGTGATGCAGCATATCCAGTCGGGCAAACTGCACCCGCTCGCGGTGGGCGCGCCGGCGCGCGTGGAGGCCTTGCCGCAGGTGCCGACCTTTGCTGAACTGGGCCTGGCGCCCGCCAACCTGAGCTCGCTGTTTGGGGTGTTCGCCCCGGCGAAGACACCGACGGAGCTGCTGCAGCGGCTCAACACCGAGATCAACCTGGCTTTACGCACGCCCGAGCTGCGCAAGAAGCTGCTTGATGCCGACAATGTCCCGACCGGCGGCAGCGCAGCGGACTTTGCCCGCCAGATCGCCACCGAGTCGGCCGGCAATGCCCGCATCATCAAAGCCGCGAACATCAAGGCCGAGCAGTGATGGCGGTATTTCATCAGTGGGGGCCGAGGGTCCGGCTTTGCCGGCCCCAGGCGCCGCCCCCTTGAGGGGGAACAGGCTACACGGAGTGAGCTTTGATGGGGGTGTACATGTAATCTCGGTGGAAGGGGTAGCCGGACTGGGCCCCGGTGACGACCGTGTTGTGCACATCGCCTGAAGGCCGCGTCGCCAGCATCTGGTGCAGCGAGATCCAGCCCTGCTCGAAGCTCATGGCGCTGCCGGCCAGGTAGAGCCGGTAGGCCCTCAGGGTTTTTTCGGCGCGCTCGGTGCCGCCGTCCTGGGCCAGCACCTGGCGTGCTTCGTCCAGCCTGGCTTCCAGCCCATCGGACCAGTTCCAGAGCGTGCGCGCGTAGTGCGGGCGCAGGTTTTCGGTGTCCACCATTTCCAGGCCGGCGCGCGACATGTGCTCCAGCACGGCGCTGACGTGCATCAGCTCGCCGCCCGGGAAGATGTATTTTTCGATGAAGTCGCCCATGCCGGCGCCCAGCTGACGGTTTTCCAGGCCGCCGGCCGTGATGCCGTGGTTCATGACCAGGCCGCCGGGTACCAGCAGGCGCATGATTTTCTGGAAGTAGCCGGTCATCTTGGCCTTGCCCACATGCTCGAACATGCCGACCGAGGAAATTTTGTCAAAGGCCTGGTCCTCCGGCAGGTCGCGGTAGTCGCGCAGCTCCATGCGCACGCGCCCGCCCAGGCCTTTTTCTTCGATCAGCCGCTGCACGTGCGCATGCTGGTTTTTCGACAGGGTGATGCCGGTGGCGTCGACGCCGTAGTGCTCGGCGGCCCACATCAGCAGGCCGCCCCAGCCGGCGCCTATGTCGAGGAAACGCTCCCCGGGCTTGAGCATGAGCTTGCGGCAGATGTGGTCCAGCTTGGCTTCCTGCGCCTGGGCCAGGCTCATGGACGCATCGCGGTAATAGGCGCAGGAGTAGACGCGCCGCGGATCCAGCCAGAGCGCGTAAAAGGCATCCGACACGTCGTAGTGGAACTGGATCTGCGCCGCATCGCGGGCATGGGTGTGGGCCGCCAGGGACTTGGCGTGGTGCAGCAGGCTGGACCACCAGCTTGTGTCGCTTTGCACCGGGTTGCCGGGCAGCAGCTTGGTCACCGCGCGCATCACGTCGCGCATGGCGCCCTCGAGCTGGAGCTTGCCTTCGACATAGTCTTCGGCCAGGGCGCCTATCTGGCCGGCCTTGAGGCGGGCAATGCTGGACCAATGGGAAAACGCGAGCTTGACGGGCGCGTTGGCCGAGCCCAGGCGCTGGCCCTGGGGCAGCTGAAGAGCGATGTCCGCCGGCAGGCGCGGCATTTGCGATGGGATGTCTGGAACCAGGTGCCGGATCATGCGCAAACTCCTTTTCAAGAGATTTCCAGTCTAGCGCCGTTCGAAAATCCCTGCCGCAACCGTGTATGTAGGAATTTGCCGCGTTTTGGACGCCGTGACTAACCCAGGAGCGCCAGTTCCGCCTCTTCAAACCCGGCCCGGCGTCGCGCGTCCAGGTTCAGCGGACCCTTGAGCCGGGGCGCCTCGTATTGCCGGGCCAGCAGGGCATAGGTCGCGACCGGCTCCAGCCCGCGCTGGGCGCACAGGTGGCGGTACCAGTGGTTGCCGATGGCGACATGGCCGATCTCGTCGCGCAGGATCACGTCCAGGATGTCCACGGCCCGCAGCGCGTCCGGTGTGCCGACCTTGCGCAGCTTGGCCTGCATGGGCGGGGTGGCATCCAGGCCCCGGGCTTCCAGGGTGCGCGGCACCAGGGCCATGCGCGCCAGCAGGTCGCCCTCGGTCTTGCGTGTCATGTCCCAGAGGCCGGTGTGGGCCGGAAAGTCGCCATAGTCATAGCCCATAGCTTGCAGGTGGGCGCGCAGCAGGCTGAAGTGCTGGGCTTCCTCGGCGGCGACCTTGAGCCAGTCCAGGTAGTAGGCGCGCGGCATGCCGGAAAAGCGCCAGACTGCGTCCAGGGCCAGGTTGATCGCGTTGAATTCGATGTGCGTCACGGCGTGGAGCAGGGCGGCCAGGCCTTCGCGCGTGAAGGGCGAGCGCTTGGGCACATCCAGGTGGGAGCGCAGCTCGGGACGCTCCGGGCAGCCGGGCAGGCCGGCCGGGGCCTCGAGTTCCAGCCCGGCCTCGACCGCCAGCGTGCCCGCCTGCGCCATGGCCTGCTGTGCCATCAGCACTTTTTGCGCGGGATCGGCTTCCAGCAGCGCCCGCAGCGCCAGCTGGCGCAGTTCCGCGGGAGGAGACTCGCTTGTCATGGGGGGATTGTCGGCGATACGGCAGTGGCTCCTAAGAGCCTGTTCAATGTCTAAACGGGGCCGCGTTGGGGTGCAATCGGGATGAGTGGGCCAACCGGGCACGCCGCATGGGCTAATGCCCATGCAAGGGCCTGGGTGGCTCAATCGCCCGACCGCCCAGCCGGCCGGCTGGGCGTCGTGCGGCTGCCCCAACGGGGATGCAAACGCGACCGCGTTTGCGTCACCCCAACCCGGAGGGCAAGCCCCTTCTCGGGCGGTCTGCGGCGTTGCGGCGCTAGCCCATAGCCATGCTATGGGCGTCGCACCGCGCCTTGCATTCCATCCCGAGAAGGCGCTTGCGCGGCCCCGTTTAGGCATTGAACAGGCTCTTACAATCGGGGGGTATCGGGGCCGGCTGGGTGCTGGCCCTGCTTTTTTGACCCCATCCCCTCACCAAGTGCAAAACCCATGGCCCTCTACCAACTGGACAACCTGGCCCCTGACGTTCACGAATCCGCCTGGGTGGCCGACAACGCCCAGGTGATGGGCAATGTGAAACTGGCTGAGGACAGCAGCGTCTGGTTTGGGGTGGTGATACGGGGCGACACCGAGACCATTTCCGTGGGCCGGGGCTCCAACATCCAGGACAACAGCGTGCTGCATGCCGACATGGGGCTGCCGCTCAACATAGGCGAAAACGTCACCGTCGGCCACCAGGTCATGCTGCACGGCTGCACCATAGGCGACGGCTCGCTGATAGGCATCCAGGCGGTGGTGCTCAACGGCGCGAAAATCGGCAAGAACTGCCTGGTCGGCGCCGGCTCCCTGGTCACCGAAGGCAAGGAGTTCCCCGACGGCTCCATGATCCTCGGCAGCCCGGCCAAAGCTGTCAGACAGCTGTCCCCGGAGCAGATAGAGGGTTTAAAAATGAGCGCGAAGCACTATGTAGACAATGCCCGGCGCTATAAGACCGGGCTCAAGAAAATTGCCTGAATGACCAAAACCATCAAATACACGCTGAGCGCTAACGCCTGCACTCTTATTCCAGCAGGGGCCGCGGAACCGGCTTTGCCGGGCGGCAGGCGCAGCGCCCCCTCGGGGGGCAGCGCATTACGCGAAGCGAAAAGCGTGGGGGCTTAATTAGTGTCTGAACTCCATAAATTCATCTTTGACGGTTTGCCCGTGCGCGGCATGCTGGTGCGCTTGACCGGCTCCTGGCAGGAAATCCTCAAGCGCCGGGAAGCGGCAGGCGGCTATCCGGCCGAGGTTACGAACCTGCTGGGGGAAATGACGGCGGCCGGCGCCCTGATGCAGAGCAACATCAAGTTCAACGGCTCGCTGATCCTGCAGATTTTCGGCGACGGACCGGTCAAGCTGGCCGTGGCCGAGGTGCAGCCCGACCTGAGCCTGCGCGCCACCGCCACGGTGACCGGCACGGTGGACCCGGGCAGTTCGCTGAGCCAGCTGGTCAATGTGAACAACCAGGGGCGCTGCGCGATCACCCTGGACCCGAAAGGCAAGCTGCCGGGCCAGCAGGCCTACCAGGGCGTGGTGCCGCTGTACGGCGACCAGCGCGAGAAGATCGAAAACCTCGCCGAGGTGCTGGAGCACTACATGCTGCAGAGCGAGCAGCTGGACACCAAGCTGATCCTGGCGGCCGACGGCAATGTGGCCGCGGGCCTGCTGATCCAGCGCCTGCCGGTCAAGGGCCAGGGCAACCTCGAAGGCCAGATAGACCGCGACGCCAACGAAGACCAGATAGGCGTCAACGAGGACTACAAGCGCATTGCGATGCTGGCCGGCACGCTCAAGCGCGAAGAGCTGCTGGGCCTGGATGCCGACACCATTTTGCGCCGCCTGTTCTGGGAAGAGCAGGTCACGCGTTTTGAGCCGGTGACGCCCAGCTTTGCCTGCAGCTGCTCGCGCGAGCGCGTGGGCGGCATGCTGCGCAGCCTGGGCGCCGACGAAATCGAGAGCATTATTTCCGAGCGCGGCAAGGTGGCGGTCGACTGCGAGTTTTGCGGCGCGCAGTATGAATTCGACCCGGTGGATGCGGCGCAGCTCTTCACCAGCCAGACCAACCAGCAGCCGCCGACCTCGACGGTTCAATAAGCGGCGCGCTGCGCCAGCAGGTCACTCAGCAGGCGGTGTTCGCAGGCCGGGTCGCTGCATTTGTCGCAAACCCACACCCAGGCCTTGCTCCGGCCGGCCGGTGCCTGTTTCCGCGGCAGCGATCCCGGCAGCAGGCGCTCAACGGCGGCCAGCGCCTGGTCCAGGCGCTGCGGGGCGTTTCCATAGAGCACGCAGTAAGCCGTGCCGGCGGCGGCCAGGGCCGACCGTATGGACTGGTCGGCGGCCTGCCGGGCCGCTTCGGCCGACTCCAGCCCGCACAGCAGCGTCAGGCCATAGCCGGCATGGTCGGCATGGCCGGCTGCGCCGCCTGAAGGCGCGGACGGGTCCGTCACGGCCACCTGCGCATCCCGGCCCGCGTCCTGGAGGGCGCGCTCCAAGTCGGAGGCCAGCTGCTGTTTTCCGGTCGAAGGGGCGCCGGTCACGGCGATTTTCAGCACGGTCAATCCGTCAAGCGCGCCGGCAGGCCTGCCCCAAGCCTACTTGGTGACCTGCACGAAGATTTCATTGGGCTTGACCATGCCCAGCTCGCTGCGGGCTTTTTCCTCGACCATTTCCAGGCCTTCCTTCAAGTCCCTGACTTCCGCCGTGAGCTGGTCGTTGGCGGCCTGGGCCTGGGCGTTCTTGGCTTGCTGCTCGGTCAGCCGGTGCTGCATCTCGCGCACGCTGGGAACGCTGCCCCGGCCCACCCAGAGTTGCGCATGGAAGATGACCAGCAGCGCAATCAGGACGGCAGGGACGAGTCGGTTTCCCACGTGCGGTTCAGTGCTTAGCGCAGGTTGTAAAAGGCGGCGCGCCCTGGGTAGGACGCAACGTCACCGAGGTCTTCCTCGATGCGCAGCAGCTGGTTGTACTTGGCCATGCGGTCCGAGCGCGAGAGCGAGCCGGTCTTGATCTGGCCGGCGTTGGTGCCCACGGCGATATCGGCGATGGTCGAGTCCTCGGTTTCGCCGGAGCGGTGCGAGATCACGGCGGTGTAGCCGGCGCGTTTGGCCATCTCGATGGCGGCGAAGGTCTCGGTCAGGGTACCGATCTGGTTGATCTTGATCAGGATGGAGTTGGCGATGTGCTTGTCGATGCCTTCCTTGAGGATCTTGGTGTTGGTGACGAACAGGTCGTCGCCGACCAGCTGCACTTTTTTGCCGAGCTTCTCGGTGAGGATCTTCCAGCCGTCCCAGTCGCCCTCGGCCATGCCGTCCTCGATGCTGATGATGGGGTATTTGTCGACCCAGGTGGCCAGGATGTTGGTCCACTCTTCGGCCGAGAGGCTCAGGCCTTCGCCGGACAGCACGTACTTGCCGTCCTTGTAGAACTCGGAAGCCGCGCAGTCCAGGCCCAGGGCGATCTGCTCGCCGGCCACATAACCGGCCGCGGAAATGGCTTCCAGGATCATCTGGATGGCCGCCTCGTGGCTGGGCACGTTGGGGGCGAAGCCGCCCTCGTCGCCGACGGCCACGCTCATGCCCTTGTCGTGCAGGATTTTCTTGAGCGCGTGGAAGACTTCGGCGCCGTAACGCACGGCTTCGCGAAAGCTCGGTGCGCCCACGGGGATGATCATCAGTTCCTGCAGGTCCAGGTTGTTGTTGGCGTGCGCGCCGCCGTTGACCACGTTCATCATGGGTACGGGCATCTGCATGGCGCCGCTGCCGCCGAAATAGCGGTACAGGGGCAGGCCGGCTTCTTCGGCGGCGGCGCGGGCCACGGCCATGCTGACGGCCAGCGTGGCGTTGGCGCCCAGGCGCGATTTGTTGTCGGTGCCGTCCAGGTCGATCAGCGTGCGGTCCAGGAAGGCCTGTTCGCTCGCGTCCAGGCCCAGCACGGCTTCGGAGATTTCGGTGTTGATGTGCTCGACCGCCTTGAGCACGCCCTTGCCCAGGTAGCGCGACTTGTCGCCGTCGCGCAGCTCAATCGCTTCGCGCGAACCGGTGGAGGCACCGGACGGAACGGCCGCGCGGCCCATGACGCCGGACTCCAGCAGCACGTCGCATTCAACGGTAGGGTTGCCACGGCTGTCGAGAATTTCGCGGCCGACGATATCAACAATTGCGCTCATTTAGGCTCTTTCAAAAATCGGAAAAACAAAGATAAAAAAACAAAAACGGTTACACACCTTCGACCAGCACCATGCGCATGACGGCAATGCCCTGGCGTGACTGGCGCGCCGCTTCGTATTCGGCGGATTCATTGAAGGTGCGGGCCTGCTCCACGCTGGGGAACTTCAGCACTACGATGCGGCTGGGCGTCCAGTCGCCTTCCAGTACTTCGATCTTGCCGCCGCGCACGCAAACTTCGGCGCCGTGCGCCTGCATGGCAATGCTAGACAGCTTTTTGTACTGTTCGTATTGTTCGGGGTTCGTAACCGTCACGTTGGCGATGATGTAGGCGCTGGGCATGTGGGCTCCGGAAACAGGTTGGGGACGCTTGCTATCTTGAACAGTGCTGTTGCCACTGCGGGGTCAGCGGGGCAGGGCGCGGGATGACGTGCACCTGCCGGTATGGGGCTTGCGCCTGTTCAGGCAGCAAAATTGTTTTCAAGGAAGCCGTTGCGTTTGGTGACCCGGTCCAGCTCAAGCAGCGTTTCCAGCAAGGCCTTCATGTGTTTGAGCGGCACGGCATTGGGGCCGTCGCACAAGGCCTTGGCCGGGTCCGGGTGGGTTTCCATGAACAGGCCAGAGACGCCGACGGCCACCGCGGCACGCGCGAGCACCGGCACCATCTCGCGCACGCCGCCGCTGCTGGTGCCTTGGCCGCCGGGCAGCTGCACCGAGTGGGTCGCGTCAAACACGACCGGTGCGTTGGTTTCACGCATGATGGCCAGGCTACGCATGTCGCTGACCAGGTTGTTGTAGCCAAAGCTGGCGCCGCGTTCGCAGGCCATAAAGTTGTCTTCCGGCAGGCCGGCCGCCTTGACGGCCGCGCGCGCCTTGGTGATGACGTTCTTCATGTCGCCCGGGGCCATGAACTGGCCTTTCTTGATATTGACCGGCAGGCCGGACAGCGCGACGGCGTGGATGAAGTCGGTCTGGCGGCACAGCAGGGCCGGTGTTTGCAGCACATCGACGACCTTGGCAACCTGGGCGATCTGGTCTTCGGAGTGGATGTCGGTCAGCACCGGCACGCCAATGTCCTTTTTGACCTTGGCCAGAATCTCCAGTCCTTTCTCAGTGCCCAGTCCGCGAAAGGCCGTCTCGCTGGTGCGGTTGGCCTTGTCGAAACTGCTTTTGAAGATGAAGGGGATGCCCAGTGAGGCGGTGATTTCCTTGAGCGTGCCGGCGGCGTCCATCTGCAATTGCTCTGATTCCACCACGCAGGGGCCGGCGATCAGGAAAAACGGTTGGTCAAGGCCGATGTCGAATCCACAGAGTTTCATGTCAAGCCACCGCCTTCAACGGCTTGGCCGCGGGTTTGCCGCCCTGGCCCGCGCTGGCCCGCAGCTGGAGCACGGCCGCGATGTAGGCATTGAACAGCGGGTGGCCGGCCCAGGGCGTGGATTTGAATTCGGGGTGGAATTGCACGCCGACAAACCAGGGGTGGACGTCCTGCGGCAGCTCGACGATTTCGGTGAGCTGCTCGCGCTGGGTCAGCGCGGAGATGACCAGGCCCGAGGCGCGCAGGGCGTCGAGGTAGTTGACGTTGGCTTCGTAGCGGTGGCGGTGGCGTTCGGTGACCACGTCGCCGTAGATCTTGTGGGCCAGCGTGCCGGGTGCGACGTCGGAACTCTGTGCGCCCAGGCGCATGGTGCCGCCCAGGTCGGACTTGGCGTCGCGCGTCTTGATGGTGCCGTCGGCGTCTTTCCATTCGGTGATCAGCGCGATGACGGGGTGCGGCGTCGCGGGGTCGAACTCGGTGCTGTTGGCGTCCTTCAGGCCGGCGACATGGCGCGCGAACTCGATGGTGGCGACCTGCATGCCCAGGCAGATGCCGAGGTAAGGCATCTTGTTCTCGCGCGCGAAGCGGGCCGCGCAAATCTTGCCTTCGACACCGCGCACGCCGAAGCCGCCCGGCACCAGCACGCCGTCAAAGCGTGCCAGGCGCGAAACGTTGTCCGGCGTGATGGTTTCGGAGTCGACGTACTCGATGACCACCTTGGCATGGTTTTTCATGCCGGCGTGGCGCAAGGCTTCATTGAGCGACTTGTAGCTGTCGGAGAGGTCGACGTACTTGCCGACCATGGCGATGTGGACTTCCGTCTGCGGGTGCTCGGTCTCGTAGACCAGGTCGTCCCAGCGCCGGAGGTTGGCCGGCGGCGTGTTCAGGCGCAGCTTGTCGCAGATCAGGCCGTCCAGGCCCTGCTCGTGCAGCATGCGCGGCACCTTGTAAATCGTGTCCACGTCCCACATGGAGATCACGCCCCATTCAGGAACGTTGGAGAACAGCGAGATCTTCTCGCGCTCTTCGCTGGGGATGGGGCGGTCCGCGCGGCACAGCAGCACGTCGGCCTGGATACCGATTTCGCGCAGCTGCTTGGCGGTGTGCTGGGTCGGCTTGGTCTTGAGTTCGCCGGCGGCGGCGATCCAGGGCAGGTAGCTCAGGTGCACAAAAGCGGTGTTGTTGGCGCCCAGGCGCAGGCTCATCTGGCGCACGGCTTCCAGGAAGGGCAGGGACTCGATGTCGCCGACGGTGCCGCCGATTTCGACAATGGCCACGTCGACGGCATCAGGTGTTTCATAGCCGGCGCCGCGCTTGACGAACTCCTGGATTTCATTGGTGACGTGCGGGATGACCTGCACGGTCTTGCCGAGGTAGTCGCCGCGGCGTTCCTTTTCGAGCACGCTTTTGTAGATCTGGCCGGTGGTGAAGTTGTTGGCCTTGCGCATGCGCGTTTCGATGAAACGCTCGTAGTGGCCCAGGTCCAGGTCGGTTTCGGCGCCGTCGTCGGTCACAAAAACCTCGCCGTGCTGGAAGGGCGACATCGTGCCCGGATCCACATTGAGGTAGGGATCGAGCTTGATTAAAGTGACTTTGAGGCCTCGCGATTCCAGGATCGCAGCTAAGGAGGCTGAGGCGATTCCCTTGCCCAGGGAAGACACCACACCGCCGGTGACGAAGACAAATTTGGTCATGTCAGGTACGAACCGCAAGTTCGTAGAGGTGGTAAACGGAGATTATACGGGTTGCCCGCCGGGTTACCCCTTGCAGGGGATACTGAATTTCAGCCCAAAGCCGTTTCCGGCTTTGCCGGGGCGCAGGCGCAGCGCCCCAATCCCAGTGAAAGGGGCAGCGCGCCGTAGGCTCGAAGCGAAAAGCGTGGGGGCCTTGTTCAACTGAGATACATTGCGGAACATGACACATCAAGCGCAAGCTGCGGAGAACGGTATGCAGCCAGAAGAGGCCCTGGACCTGGCCGGCAAACACATCGTGCTGGGCCTGTCGGGCGGGATCGCCTGTTACAAGGCGGCCGAGCTGTGCCGGGCCCTGATCAAGGCCGGCGCCACGGTGCAGGTGGTCATGACCGAGGCGGCCGAGCAGTTCATCACGCCCGTCACGCTGCAGGCCCTGAGCGGCCGGCCGGTCTACACCAGCCAGTGGGACAGCCGCGAAGACAACAACATGGCGCACATCAACCTGTCGCGCGAGTCCGACGCCATCCTGGTCGCGCCCATGAGCGCCGACTTCATGGCCAAGCTGCTGCACGGCCGCGCCGACGACCTGCTCAGCCTGATGTGCCTGGCCCGCCCCATCGACAAGGTGCCGCTGCTGGTGGCGCCGGCCATGAACCGCGAGATGTACGCCCACCCGGCCACGCAGCGCAATTTTGTGCAGCTGGATGCCGACGGCGCCACGGTGCTGGGCGTGGGCAGCGGCTTCCAGGCCTGCGGCGAGACCGGCGACGGGCGCATGCTGGAGCCCGAGCAGATCCTCGAGGACCTGGTGGCCTTTTTTGCGCCCAAAGTGCTGGCCGGCCAGCGCGTGCTGGTCACCGCCGGCCCCACCTATGAAGCCATAGACCCGGTGCGCGGCATCACCAACCTGTCCAGCGGCAAGATGGGTTTTGCCATCGCGCGCGCGGCGCGCGAGGCGGGCGCCGAGGTCACGCTGGTCGCCGGCCCGGTGAGCCAGCCCACGCCGCGCGGTGTGACCCGCATCGACGTGAGGTCCGCGCAGCAAATGCTGGACGCCGTGGCGGCGCGCGCCCAGGCCGCCAGCGTCTTCATCGCCACGGCGGCGGTGGCCGACTGGCGGCCCGCCGCGCCGTCGGCCCAGAAGATCAAAAAAGACGGCTCCGGCCAGGCGCCGCAACTTGCGTTCACCGAGAACCCGGACATCCTGGCCACCGTGGCCCAGTCCGCCCAAGCGCAGGCCGGCCGGCTTTTCTGCGTGGGTTTCGCGGCGGAAAGCCAGGACCTCGCGGAAAACGCCGAGGCCAAACGCCTGCGCAAAAAAGTGCCGCTGCTGGTCGGCAACATCGGCCCCGACACCTTCGGCCAGGACCATAACGCGCTGCTGCTGGTGGATGCGCAGGGCAGCAAAGCCTTGCCCCGGGCCTCCAAGCTCTCGTTGGCGCGGCGGCTGGTGGGCGAGATCGCGGCCAGGATGGCGGATACCCCCAAAGGGAAAACGGCTGCACCGTGAACCTTCCTTCCAACACGCCGCCGGACGGCGATTTTGTGGCTTACGTGGAGCGCCTGACCCATGCGAATACGCATGCGCCGGCCGAAGCCCGTGAAGACCGGCTCAAGCCCCAGGACAAAACCGCGCCGCGCACGCCATCTCCGGCAAACATCGCTGCGCCATCCGACAAGCCCGCGCCAGTCGCCGCCACGGTCGCCGCCTTTGCCACCCACGTCAAATGGGTGGTTATCCTGTGGATCGCCACCCAGGTCTTGTCCGAGGTGGTGCCCGGCGCCGGTTTCCTGTTCCTGCCCGCGCTGCTGGTGTACGGCGCGTGGGCGGTGTTCCAGGCCAACCGCCGGTCATCCGGGGCGCTGCTCCAGCGCCTGCGTGAACTGGCGCAGCAAGCGGCCGAAGAGGCCCAAAAGGCTCAAAAAAATCAACCTCCGAAGAAAAAATAGTTCATGCACATCGACGTCAAGATTCTCGACCCGCGCCTTCAGAACAACCTTCCCACCTACGCCACGCCCGGCAGCGCCGGCCTGGACCTGCGCGCCTGCCTGGATGCGCCGCTCACGCTGGCTGCCAACGCCTGGCAACTGGTGCCCACCGGCATCGCCATCTACCTGCACAACCCGGGCTATGCCGCGCTGATCTTGCCGCGCTCGGGCCTGGGCCACAAACACGGCATCGTGCTGGGCAACCTGGTGGGCCTGATCGACAGCGATTACCAGGGCCAGCTGATGGTCAGTGCCTGGAACCGCAGCGACGTGCCCTTCACGATTGAACCCATGGAGCGGATCGCGCAGCTGATGATCGTGCCCGTGGTGCAGGCGCAGTTCAATGTGGTGTCCGAATTTCCCGCCAGTGAGCGCGGGGAAGGCGGCTACGGCTCCACCGGCAAGGCCTGAGCCCGGCACTCCGGGCCGCCGTGCGCAGGGGTGGGGGTTTTCCTACAACCCCTGCAACAAGGCTCCCACGCCACCACAGGCCCAATCCCCACCTGGGAAGGCGCGGGCCGCATCCTTAATAAGCCATGAGAGTCCATGCGCCTGTGGTGCCGGGATCTCATGACTTACCAACAGGAGAGACTCATGCGAAACACATCCCGCTTTATTTCATCTGCGTCCGTGGTGCTGGCGCTGGCCGCCCTTGCGGCCTGCGCACCCATGAACCCGCCGCCGACCTCCGACGCGAATTACCCACCCGCCTATCCCAATACCGCCAGCTACCCCAACCAGACCTATCCGGCTGGAACCTACCCGGCAGGGACCTATCCCGCCAACCAGCAGAACCGCTATGTCGAATACGGACGCGTCAGCAATGTCGAAGTGTTTCGCACCCAGGAACAGGCCAGGAGCTCGGGCGTAGGTGCCATCCTCGGCGGTGTGGCCGGCGCGGTGGTGGGCCACCAGATCGGCGGCGGTACGGGCAAGGACGTGGCGACGGTTGTCGGCGCAGTGGGCGGCGCCGTGGCTGGTAATGCGATTGAGAAAAACCGCAATCCTGGTGCGGTTCGCGAAACCTACCGCGTATCTGTCCAGCTCGACAATGGCACCGGCCGTGCCTATGACGTGCCTTCCACCGGCGACCTGCGCATAGGCGATCGCGTGAGGATTGAGAACGGCCTGCTGTACCGGATGTAAGCAGCCGGGGTTGTCAAAAGGCGGCGGCATGCCGCCGCCTTGACCTTAGTGCAGGGTGCCGCTTCCGGGCGTGAGGGGCTCGAGCTTGAAGAAGCCGGTGCCCAGCGAGCCCTGGCCGATTTCCTCTTCGCTTGCTTCACGCACCGACTCGACCTTGACCGCCAGCCGGATGGCGATGCCCGCCAGTGGATGGTTGCCGTCCAGCACCACGTGCTCGGGATAGATTTCGGTGACCGTGTAGATATGGTCGTGCGGTGCCGCTCCGCTGACACCTTTGGGCAGGGCCGCGCCGTCGAAGGTCATGCCTTCTTCGAGTTCGGCAGGGAAAACCTTGCGGGGCTCGAGAAACACCAGGTTCTCGTCATAGTCACCAAAGGCGTCTTCGGGCTCCAGGTGCAGCTCAAGCTTGTCGCCGGCTTCACGGCCTTGCAGGGCCTGCTCGATCTTGGCCAGCAGGTCGTCACCGCCCATCAGGAACTCGATGGGCTCATCCAGTTCGTCCAGCACATCGCCCAGGGTGTCTTTCAGCGTCCATGTCAGGGCTACGACGCATTGCGGGGTGATTTTCATCCGACAATTGTCCCATGGATGTAAACCAATCTCTAGCGCTCCTTGCCGGCCTGAGCCCGGCGCAATTCATGCGCCGCCACTGGCAAAAAAAGCCGCTGCTCGTGCGCCAGGCCCTGCCCGGATTCCAGCCTTTGCTGAGCCGCGTGGCCTTGTTCAAACTGGCCGCGAGCGAACAGGTGGAGTCGCGCCTGATCGTCCAGCAAGCCAAGGGCTGGCGCATGAAGCAGGGGCCTTTTGCGCCGCGCGGCCTGCCGCCGCTGAGCCAGAAGGCCTGGACCCTGCTGGTGCAGGGCGTGGACCTGCATGACGCCGGGGCGCACGAGCTTCTGCAGCAGTTTCGTTTTGTTCCCGATGCGCGGCTTGACGACTTGATGATCTCGTTCGCCACGGCGGGTGGCGGCGTGGGGCCGCACTTTGACAGCTATGACGTGTTCCTGCTGCAGGCCAGCGGGCGGCGGCGCTGGAAGATAGGGCGGCAAAAAGACCTGAGCCTGCAGGAGGGCGTGCCGCTGAAGATTCTGCGGAACTTCGAGCCCGAGCAGGAGTTTGTGCTGGAAGCCGGCGACATGCTTTACCTGCCCCCGCGTTATGCCCATGACGGCATTGCCGAAGCAGCGGTGTCGGGTGACGGCAAGGCGGCCGACTGCATGACCTATTCAATCGGCTTCAGGTCGCCGGGGCGCGGCGAACTGGCGGCAGAGCTGCTGCAGCGCCTGGCGGAATTCAGCGAGGACGACAGGCAGGCGGATGCCCCTGTGGGGCGCCGCGCAGCCAAAGCCTCCGAGATCTACCGTGATCCCGGGCAGGACGCCACGGCCACCCCGGCGGCCTTGCCGGCAGAGCTGGCCACCTTTGCCAGCCAGGCCGTGCAGGAGGCGCTGAAAGACCCCCTCGCGCTGACCTGCGCCCTGGGCGAGTACATGACCGAACCCAAGCCTTCCGTGTGGTTTGACGAAGCCGACTATGAATGGGATGCCGAGGCCGCGCGGGCCGGCCGCGCGGGAGTCAGGCTGGATGCCCGCACCCGGATGATGTATGACGCCGACCATGTGTTCATCAACGGGGAGAGCTACCGCGCCAAAGGCGCCGATGCGACGCTGATGCGCCGGCTGGCTGACGGCCGAGGCCTGGCGCCGCATGAACTGCGCAAGGCCGGCGCCTCCGCGATGGCCTTGCTGGGCGACTGGCACGATGCCGGCTGGCTGCGGCAGGAGCCGTGCGCGGATTCCTGATCGGCCCAGCAACTGTTTGCCACCTTTGCCAAGGAGATGCTCCATGGAAACCGACACGACACCCACCCCGCCGCAGGCCTTGCCGGAAGGCCGTTTCAGCGGGCGCACCGACTTCACCGAGATGATCCGCCAGGCTTTTTCCGCGGCGGCCCAGCAGGGCTGGCGTGAAATCATCGTCTGCGACCCGGATTTTGAAGACTGGCCCCTGGGGGAGCGCGCGGTGGTGCAGGCCTTGAACGACTGGTCCAAAACCGGCCGGACCTTCACCATGCTGGCCAGGAACTACGACGAGGTGCTGCGCCGGCATGCGCGCTTCGTCACCTGGCGGCGAACCTGGGCCCATATCGTGGAATGCCGGGCCAACGCGTCGGCCCCGGCCGATGACCTACCCAGCGCCTTGCTGGGGCCGGGCTGGGTCTTTGAGCGCCTGGACCTGCAGCGCTGCACGGGCATGGCCGGGTCCGAGCCGGCGCGCCGGGTTGCGCTCAGGGAGCGGCTCAATGAAAGGCTGCTGAAAAGTTCGCCGGCCTTCCCGGCCACCACCCTGGGCCTTTAAACGCAAGGATTGCGCAAGCATCGCATGGGGCCCGTCATACGGTCACGATTCGTCGACTAAGGGTTTCCGGACTTGTAATATCCAGCATATAATTTAAAGCTGGGTAGAAAGAGCTCGAGTCCTTTCCCCGGTCAAAAATAACTTGAATTCCGGTTTGGGTTTCTTTTGACAATTTCCGGAAATTGTTTTCTTAAATATCATCAAGGATCGAAAAAATGAACAAGTCCCTCGTTTTGGCAGCTATCGTTGCCGCTGTTGCACTGGCTGCTTGCGGCAAGAAAGAAGAAGCCGCAGCACCTGCACCAGCCGCTGCAGCTCCTGCACCTGCTGCTGAAGCTTCCGCACCTGCCGCCGCTGCATCCGCACCCGCCGCTGCCACGTCCGCTGCTCCGGCTGCTGATGCTGCCGCCGCTGCCGCTGCTGCTACCGCTACCGCAGCTCCTGCAAGCGCCGCCAAGTAATTCTTCAGTGAATTGAAAAAGCCGCCGCAAGGCGGCTTTTTTTTGCCCTTTTTTTCGCCCCATCGTGTTCTCGGCGGGTACCCCGGCCTCAAACCGAAAGCCAGGGCGTTCCGGTGTCGGGCGCGGCCACGACGATGTCGTCCGCCCCGCAACCCAGGGTTTCGGCCATCAGCGCCTGCACCAGCGCGGGCCGGTTGTTCTGCACGCTCAGGTGCGCGGCCACCAGGTGCCTGAAACGCCCATGAACCAGGGTACGGGCAATCTCCACCGCCGCGGCATTGGAGAGATGGCCGTACTGGCCGCCCACGCGCCGCTTTAAAAAGGGCGGATACGACGACCGCGCCAGCATGTCGGTGTCGTGGTTGCACTCCAGCATCAGGGCGTCGCAAGCCATGAGATGCGACATGACATGGGTGGTGGCGTGGCCCAGGTCGGTCAGGATGCCGAGCTTGGCCGAGCCGTCGGTGCAACTGAGCTGCAAGGGCTCCCTGGCGTCGTGCGGCACGGTAAAGGGCGTGAGCTGCAGGCCTCCCAGTTCTATGGCTTTGCCGTCACGCGCGGTGTGCAGCAACCCGTCGAAATCCGGAGCTCCTATGGCGGCATGCGTGCCGTGGCTCATCCAGACCGGGATGCGATAGCGCAGGGCCAGTGAGCGCGCGCAGCCGATATGGTCGCCGTGTTCATGCGTGATGAACACGGCATGGATGTCCTCGGGCTGCAAGCCGGCTTCACCAAGCCGGTAAAGCAGGTGTTTGAGGCCCAGCCCGCAGTCGACAAGAACCCGCGATGGTGCGATTCCCGCCGCTTCGACCACGGTGGCATTGCCCGAACTGCCACTGCCCAGGCTTTTAAACCTCAACATGGGCGTCGCAATCCGTGGCCGGGGCGGTCGGGCGGCAAGCCCGGATTATTTGAGGTCGTCGGCGATCACCTGCACGATGCGCTGGGCATTGGCCGACGATTCGGCGGCGCCTTGTGCATTGAGGACGGAAACCGTGGTGCTCTCGCCCTGGCTCTTGACGGCGATACGGTACTTCAGGGGCGGCGTGGCGGCCGGCGATCCGCTGAACAGCTTGCTGAAGAAGCCGGGCTCGGTCTTGTTCGCGACGGGCTCGACGTAGCGCACGAAGTAGGTGCCCTGGCTGCGGTCGCGGTCTTCAACGGTAAAGCCGGTGCGGTCCAGCGCGAGGCCGACCCGGCGCCAGGCGCGGTCAAAACCTTCGTCGATCTGCACGACAGGCAGGTTGTTGACCGTGGCGATGCGCGAAGTCTGCTTGGTGGCGCCCGCGGCCACCAGGGCCTTGGACTGCTCTTGCGACACGCCCAGCTTGACCATCAGGCGGCGCAGGAATTCGGCTTCGAGTTCCGGATCGGCGGGACGGGGCTGCCAGACCGTGCTGTCGCCGGAGGAACTGCCGGATTTTGCGCCGGTAATCACTTCAACCATGCCGCGGTGGCTGACGTAAATTTCGGTGCCGCCATCAGGGCGGCGCTCCAGGCGCGTGCGGAACTTGTCGCGCTCGCCGGTCGAATAGAGGCCGTCGAACACCTTGCCCAGCGCGCTGCGGATGAAGTCCTGCGGCAGCTTGGCCCGGTTCTCGGCGAAGTCGGTTTCCATGATGCCCAGGTTTTCCTGGTCCTGCGCGAGCAGGAAGCCGCTTTCCAGCCAGAAGTCGCGCACAGGGCCCCAGAGCTTGTCGGCGGGCCGGTTCACGACCAGCCAGCGCTGGCTGCCCGCGCGCTCGATACGCACGTCGCCGACGGCGGTGGCGGCCGTCTGCACGGCCTGCGTGGGCTGGCCCACCTGGTAGCTGCTGGCGGACACCGCCGTGCCGGGCACCACGTAACGGGTGTCGCGGCTGAGCTGGGTCAGGTCCGGGGGAATGTCCAGCGAGGGGCCTTTGGTGCCGCTGCTCTTGTAATCGACGCGTTCACCGTCCATCACTTCGCGCAGGGAGGAGCAGCCGGCGAGCAGGCCGAGGGCGACCAGCGCGGACACGGCTGCGGCGCTCCGGGCTTTTGAAAATGCAGGACGTGTTGGCGATATCTTCACTTGGGTTCCCTTAAAAATCAGATCAGGCAAATCAAATCAGGCCGCAGGCGCGCAAGGCGTTTTCCACGGCCGCTTCGTTCGATGTTTCCAGCGGCGTCATGGGCAGGCGCAAGGTGCCGCCGCAAAGACCCATCCGGGCCATGGCCCATTTGACGGGAATCGGGTTGGCTTCAATAAACAGGTTTCTGTGCAGCGGCAGGAGCTTGAGCTGCAGTTCCATGGCGCGGCGCGTGTCGCCCGCCACGGCGGCCACGCACAGCTCGTGCATGAGCCGGGGTGCCACGTTGGCCGTCACGCTGACGTTGCCCTGGCCGCCGCAGAGCATGAGCGCCACGGCCGTCGGGTCGTCGCCCGAATACACGGCAAAGCCCTTGGGCACTTCCTTGATCAGCCACTGCGCGCGCTCGATGTTGCCGGTGGCTTCCTTGATGCCGACAATGCCGGGCACCTGGGCCAGGCGCAGCACGGTGGCATGCGCCATATCGGCCACGGTGCGGCCAGGCACGTTGTAGAGCACGGTGGGCAGGTCGCCGACGGCTTCGGCAATCGCCTTGAAGTGCCGGTACTGGCCTTCCTGCGTGGGCTTGTTGTAATAGGGGACGACCTGCAGCTGGCAGTCGGCGCCCACCTGCTTGGCGAATTTGGCGAGTTCGATCGCCTCGGCGGTGGAGTTGGCGCCGCAGCCGGCCATGATGGGCACGCGCTTTTTGGCCTGCTCCACCGAGACGCGGATGATTTCGCAGTGCTCCTCGACGTTGACGGTCGGGGATTCGCCGGTGGTGCCGACCACGCCTATGCAGTCGGTGCCTTCGGCGATGTGCCAGTCCACCAGTTTGCGCAGGGTGGGGTAATCTACGCTGCCGTCATCATGCAAGGGCGTTGCCAATGCAACGATGCTGCCAGTAATGGGTTTCATGCTTTACTTAAAAACGTTCGCGGCCGGATAGGGCCTGGCCGAAATACCGCCGGGCCGGCCCCGAAAAGCCAATCCTGCATTCTACCCAGAGCCTAGGGCAGGAAATAGCGCGGCGGTGCGGGCAAACCCGCAGTCGCGGCGGTTTCGCGGACGGCGGCGATGCGCTGGATGAAGCGCTGCGGGTTTTCATGGAAACCTTCCTCGAAAGCCACTACCCGCAGGCCCGCGCAGATTTCCAGCAATTCGCCGCTGCGCAGCAAAAAATCGGGCCGCGAGGGCTTGCCCACGGTCTCGTTGCCCTGCGTAAAAGTTTCGTAAATCAGCACGCCACCCGGTGCCAGGCCGGCCAGCAGGGTCGGCAACAGCGGGCGCCAGAGGTAGTTGGTGACGACGACCGCGTCAAACTGGCGGCCCGCAAAAGGCCAGGGGCCGGCTTCAATATCGGCCACCACGGCCTCGTAAGCCGCGGCCGGGAGGGTGCTTGTAGCGGCCTCCAGGGCTTCCCGCGACCGGTCCACCAGCACCAGGGGGTGGCTTCGCCCGTGAAACCAGCGGGCATGGCGGCCATAACCGCAGGCGACGTCCAGCACCACGCCGCCTTCGCGCACCAGGTGCGACCAGCGCCGAACCCAGGCGGAGGGCGGCTCCGTTCCGTGCGGCCTGGGGTCCGTCAAAGTGGTTTCACCTCATCCTTGAGCGCCGCCAGCGCCATCGCCTCGACCCGGCCGGGCGCGATCAGCTTGAGCCAGCGGCCCAGCTTGCCCTTGGCCGTCATGACCACCTCGCGGTCCCGGCGCTCCATGCCCTGCAGGATCAGCCGGGCGCATTCCTCCACGCTCATGGCCTTGTCTTCCTTGAGCCCGCTGGAGCCCGCGGCCACGCCCGCCGCGTTGAAGCCGCGGTGGCGGATGTGGGTGGCGACCACGCCCGGGTAGGCGGTGGTCACGCCGACCCCGGCGCCCTTCATTTCGGCGCGCAGCGCCTCGAAAAATCCCACCATGGCGAATTTGGTGGCGCTGTAGGCCGTGCGGCCCGGCACGCCTATCAGCCCGGCCAGGCTGGAAACGGCGACGATGCTGCCGTGGCGCAGCCTCAGGTAGGGCAGGGCGGCATGGGTGCACCAGACGCTGCCCCAGAAGTTGATGCGCATCAGCTGCTCGTACCAGCCCAGGTCCTGGGCCTTGACGTCCTCCAGCAGCGCCTGCGCCGACATGCCGGCGTTGTTGATGAGGGCGTCGATATGGCCGAAGCGGCCGACGGCGGCATCCACCAGGTGCCGGCATTGGGCCTCGATGGACACATCGGTCTTGACGGCCAGGGTTTGCGCGCCGTGCGCGGCGCACTGGTGCGCGACCTCGTCCAGCAGCGTTTCATTGCGCGCGGCCAGCACCAGCGCCACGCCGGCGCCATGGGTTTTGGCCAGCTGCCGCGCCATTTCCGCGCCTATGCCGTCCGAGGCGCCGGTGATGATGATGGTTTTCATGATGTCCTCTTCCCGCTTTTTTGGGGGGCGCGGCCCCCATCACTCGCAAAACCGCCGGGCAGGCCCTAAAAGCAAGCCCAGATCTGGTTGGCGAGTGTGACCAGGAATTCCGGCCGTGTGTAGAGGGCAAACACCCCCAGCGACGCGATGACCGCGAGCGCCCACAGGCCGGCTTTTTTGGCCATCTCAGGCCCCTTGCGGCACGCCGGCGCGTGCAATCGGCGCCTCGCGTACCGGCAGGTTCACCAGGGCGGCAAACACGCCCAGCGCGATGGCGATGTACCAGACGATGTCGTAGCTGCCGGTGCGGTCATATAAATAGCCGCCCAGCCACACGCCCAGGAAGGAGCCGATCTGGTGGCTGAAGAAAATAAAGCCGCCCAGCATGGACAAATGCTGGATGCCGAAGATCTGCGCCACCACCGCGTTGGTCGGCGGGATGGTCGACAGCCACAACAGGCCCATCAGGCTGGCGAAGATATACACGCTCAGCGGGCTCAGCGGCGCCGCCAGGAACACGGCGATCACCACCGCACGCGAGAAATAAATCGTCGCCAGGATTTTCCGCTTGGCGATCTTCTGGCCCAGCGAGCCGGCGATATAGGTGCCGAAAACATTGAACAGGCCTATCAGCGCCAGCGCGTAGCTGGCCACCTGGGGCGACAGGCCCTTGTCCTTGAGGTAGCTGGGCATGTGCACGCCGATGAACACCACCTGGAAGCCGCAGACGAAATAGCCCGCCATCAGCAACTGGAAGCTCGGGTACTTGAAGGCCTCGCGCAGCGCCTGGCCTATGGTCTGCTCGCGTTTGGCCGGCTGGCCGCCGGCAAAGCCGCCTTCGCGCAGGCCCAGCGCCAGCGGCGCGATCAGCAGCACGGCGCCGCTGAGCACCAGCAGCGCTTCCTTCCAGCCCAGGCCACTGATCAGCAGGCCTTCGACCGGCACCATCAGGAACTGGCCAAAAGAGCCGGCCGCCGCGGCCACGCCCATGGCCCAGGAGCGCTTTTCCGCCGGGATGTTGCGGCCTATCACGCCGTAGATCACGGCATAGGTGGTGCCGGCCTGCGCGGCGCCTATCAGCACCCCGGCCGTCATGGTGAACAAAAAGCCCGTGGGCGACAGCGCCATGCCCACCAGGCCCAGCCCGTACAGCAGGGAGCCGCCCACGATCACGCGGAAGGCGCCGAAGCGGTCGGCCGCCATGCCGGCGAAGATGCCGAACACGCCCCAGGACAGGTTTTGCACCGCCAGCGCGAAGGCAAAGGTTTCGCGCGTCCAGCCCTGGGCCTGGGTGATGGGCTGCAGCCACAGCCCGAAGCCGTGGCGTATGCCCATGGACAGCGTGACGATGGTGGCGCCGCAGATCAGCACCTGCAGCATGGAGAGTTTTTTGGTGTCGGTGGTCATGGGTGGCCGCCGCAAGCGGCGAAAAAAGGAAAAGGCCCGGGTGGCCAGGAGACGATTCGCCGACTGTAACGAAAATGGCAAAACGCTGCCGCGCCGCGCCAGGTTTCCACGCCCGAATCGGGTCGGCTGTATGTCCATACAGTGACTTTTGCGGCCCGGACTACAATTGCGGCAATTCTTTCAACTGCCATGGCCGACAAACTACCCACCGAATATTCCGAAGGTTCGATCCGCGTGCTCAAGGGCCTGGAGCCCGTAAAGCAGCGCCCGGGCATGTACACCCGCACCGACAACCCCCTGCACATCATCCAGGAAGTGCTGGACAACTCCGCCGACGAGGCCCTGGCCGGCTACGGCAAGAAGATCAAGGTCACGCTGCACAGCGACGGCTCGGTCAGCGTGGACGACGACGGCCGGGGCGTCCCCTTCGGCATGCACCCGGAAGAAAAAGCGCCCGTGATCGAGCTCGTATACACCCGGCTGCATGCCGGCGGCAAGTTCGACAAGGGCAAGGGCGGCGCCTACAGCTTCTCGGGCGGCCTGCACGGCGTGGGTGTCAGCGTAACGAACGCGCTGTCCAAGCGCCTGGAGGTCACCTCCTACCGTGAAGGCATGGTCGCCCACCTGGTGTTTTCGGGCGGCGACGTCACCGAAAAGCTGCACCTGCGCAAAAACGGCGACGGCGACCGCAAGACCGGCACCACGGTCCGGGCCTGGCCCGACGCCAAGTACTTCGAGTCGGCGGCCTTGCCCATGGCCGAACTCACCCACCTGCTGCGCAGCAAGGCCGTGCTCATGCCCGGCGTCACCGTCACGCTGACCAACGAGAAAACCAAGGACACCCAGACTTGGCTCTACAAAGGCGGCCTGCGCGACTACCTGATGCAGACCCTGACCGGCGATCCGGTGATCCCGATGTTTGAAGGCGAGGGTTTTGCCGACACCCAGCACGACAGTTTTGCCGAAGGCGAGGGCGCCCAGTGGTGCGTGGCCTTCACCGAAGACGGCCAGCCCATGCGCGAGAGCTACGTCAACCTGATCCCGACCAGCGCCGGCGGCACCCATGAAAGCGGCCTGCGCGACGGCCTCTTCAATGCCGTCAAAAGCTTTATCGACCTGCATTCGCTGCTGCCCAAGGGCGTCAAGCTGCTGCCCGAAGACGTTTTTGCCCGCGCCAGCTATGTGCTGAGCGCCAAGGTGCTGGACCCGCAGTTCCAGGGCCAGATCAAGGAACGCCTCAATTCGCGCGACGCGGTGCGCCTGGTTTCCAGCTTTGTGCGCCCGGCGCTGGAGCTGTGGCTCAACCAGCACGTCGACTACGGCCGCAAGCTGGCCGAACTCGCCATCAAGGCCGCGCAAACCCGCCAGAAGGCCGGCCAGAAGGTCGAAAAACGCAAGGGCTCGGGCGTGGCCGTGCTACCCGGCAAGCTGACCGACTGCGAAAGCCGCGACCTGGCGCACAACGAGGTCTTCCTGGTCGAGGGCGACTCCGCCGGCGGTAGCGCCAAAATGGGCCGCGACAAGGAAAGCCAGGCCATCCTGCCGCTGCGCGGCAAGGTGCTCAACACCTGGGAGGTCGAGCGCGACCGCCTGTTCGCCAACACCGAAATCCACGACATCGCGGTCGCCATCGGCGTGGACCCGCACGGCCCCAACGACACGCCCGACCTCAGCGGCCTGCGCTATGGCAAGGTCTGCATCCTGAGCGACGCCGACGTGGACGGCTCGCACATCCAGGTGCTGCTGCTCACGCTGTTTTTCCGCCACTTCCCCAAGCTGATTGAATCGGGTAATGTCTATGTCGCGCGGCCGCCGCTGTTCCGGGTGGACGCGCCGGCCCGGGGCAAAAAGCCGGCATCCAAGTTTTATGCCCTTGATGAGGGCGAGTTGACCGCCATTCTGGATAAATTGCGCAAGGACGGCGTGCGCGAAGGCGCCTGGAGCATCAGCCGCTTCAAGGGCCTGGGTGAAATGAGCGCGGAACAGCTCTGGGAGACCACGCTCAATCCGGATACCCGCCGTTTGTTGCCCGTGCAACTGGGCAACCAGGATTTCCTGCAAACCGAGACCCTGATCACCAAGCTGATGGGCAAGGGCGAAGCCGCGGCACGCCGCGAATTGATGGAGTTGCACGGTGACAGCGTTGAGGTGGATGTTTGAGGTTTTTGCTGTCGGTTAGCCGCGTGGCAGGCATGGTGGTGCTGGTCGTTGCCGCATTCTGGGCCACGATCGCGCTGGCGACCCACGAATTCGCAAGGGCTGCCTTGGGTTTTGCGGTAGCCGCCGCTGGCTTGTGCTGGGCTGTTTTTTCGGAAAAAGCGATTGACAGTCGCAAACGGAATGCGGAGAAAGAGGCCAGCCGGGCGGCGCTCGGCTTTAAAGAGAACTCCCTGGCGGTTCCATTTCACTGGTTTCGCTGGAGTTGCATCTTTACGGTGGTTGTCTTGGTTTTGTGGGGCGCCGGATTCCTGGCCAAGGCCAGCTGGCAGAGCGGGAAGTTGGCCCCCGCCGCTTTTCTGGCCAGCCTTGGTATTTTGGTGTTTGTGCACATGTGCAGTCTGCTGGCTTGCGCGTATGCGGCGTGGCGGTCCGGCGGTGCGCTGAAAGTGGATTCGACGGGTTTTATGTACAGCGGTTTGCCCGCCGTCGCCTGGAAACACGTAAGAGGTGTCGACCTCAAGCAGTTTGAAATCAAGGGGCGGAAGAAATCGGTTTTGGTGCTGGCACTGGATCCGGCGACGTTTGACCAGCTGAAAGCTGCCTGCGTACCCGGGGCTCTTCACTGGAACGGCCCTCAATTGAGGGCCAAGTCGCGATTGCTGGAAATTGCCTGCGATTTTTTGAAGGAAGAGCCGGCGCTTGTCGCCCGGGCGGTTCAAGTGGTAGCGGATAAGGCCGGCGCGCCAAGGGCACGGGATTGGCATCACTTTGAAGGAATTGACGCGGCGCTGCAGCGGGAGCAAGCTGCCGGGCTGCGCGAGGAAGCCGAGCGCAAGACCAGCCTGCTGCTGGCTGAATTGCAAAAGATGGATCGCGCTGGTTCTCTGGATGAAAAAAGGCTGACGGAAATTGACCGGCAGCTGCAGGTGGAATTCGAACAAATGAGTTCGGCTTCGGATGCGCAGGTCGAAGCGTTCAAGCACCAGATGGATGTGATGGACGAACGCTTGAAGCCCTGGAAATGGTTTTACCGCGGCATCGTGGTTTTGCTGTTGATCGCGATAGGCGGGGCTATTGCAAGAATTGTGTTCGCGCTGAAGGCGTGACGAAATAATGGGTTTCTTTTTATGAACATTTTTTATGGCAAGTCCAGGCTCTGGCTTGGATTTCTTTTGGGCACGCTGATGCTGCTGTCGCAGCGGCCCGCCCACGCCGACATCTGGGGCTACGTGGACAAGGACGGCATTGCGCATTTCTCGGCCGTGCGGCTGGACGACCGCTATGAACTCTTTTTCCGCGGCAGCGAAAGCTTCAGCGCCGGCGGCAACACCGGGCGCAGCGGCAAGGCCGTGGGCAACGGCGCCAACCTCGCCACCGGCGTGGCCGCCGCGCCGCCCAAGCTGCTGGCCTACTTCGATGTGTCGCCCAACTACAAGGCCGTCAAGCACCTGCTGCGCGAGGCTTCGGCCACGCACGGCATTGACTACGAGCTGCTGCAGGCCCTGATCGCCACCGAGTCGGGCTTTAACACCCAGGCCGTCTCGCCCAAGGGCGCGGTCGGGCTGATGCAGCTGATCCCGCCGACAGCGGAACGCTACGGCGTGCGGGCCAGCAAGGATTCCACGGTCCACAAAAAACTGACCGACCCCAAGACCAATATCCGGGCCGGCTCCAGCTACCTCAGCGACCTGATCGCCATGTTCCCCGGCCAGCTCGAGCTGGCGATTGCCGCCTACAACGCCGGCGAAGGCGCGGTGCAGCGCGCGGGCAACAAGATTCCGAATTACCCAGAGACCAAAAACTACGTGAAAACCGTGATGCAGCTCTACAACCACCTCAAGCCTCCCAGCATGATGGCCCCCGGCGGCCGCGTGCGCATGGAGATGATGGGCGGCAGCACGGGCCGCGGCAACATGGTGCCGACCACGGTCGCGTCCACCACCACGCCAGAGGCCCCACCCGAGCGGAACTGAGACCCATGCAGCTGGCGTTTCGCCGGAACATCCGGCAGCGCTGCAAAGCGGCGCCCCCTTTTTTTTCATCATCCCGTACCGGCCGCGCTTAAGCATGCCGGCCCGGTATCAACCGACTTAGCCTCAAGCCAAATTCACGATGGACGATCTCTTTACACCGGACGCAGTCGCCCCCATTCCCGAACCCGCCGACCAGGACTCGCTGGCCGCGTACGCGCAGCGGGCCTATCTTGAATACGCGCTCAGCGTCGTCAAAGGCCGGGCCTTGCCCGACGTCTGCGACGGCCAGAAGCCGGTGCAGCGCCGCATTCTTTTCAGCATGTCGCGCATGGGCCTGGGTTTTGGCGGCGCCAACGGCGCCAGCGGGGCCAAGCCCGTCAAAAGCGCCCGTGTGGTCGGCGACGTGCTCGGCAAATACCACCCGCACGGCGACCAGGCGGCTTACGACGCCATGGTGCGCATGGCCCAGGATTTCAGCCAGCGCTACCCGCTGATCGACGGCCAGGGCAACTTCGGCTCGCGCGACGGCGACGGCGCGGCGGCCATGCGCTACACCGAGGCGCGGCTGGCGCGCATCACGACCTTGCTGCTCGACGAGCTCGATGAAGGCACGGTCGACTTCGTGCCCAACTACGACGGCTCCTTCGAGGAGCCGCGCCAGCTGCCCGCGCGCCTGCCTTTTGCGCTGCTCAACGGCGCCAGCGGCATCGCCGTCGGCCTGGCCACCGAAATCCCCAGCCACAACCTGCGCGAAGTCGCCGACGCCTGCGTGGCCCTGATCAAGACGCCCAAGCTCTCCGACGACGAGCTGTTCTCGCTGATCACCGGGCCCGACTACCCGGGCGGCGGGCAGATCATCTCCAGCAGCGCGGAAATCGCGGCCGCCTACAGCACGGGCCGCGGCTCGCTCAAGGTGCGCGCGCGCTGGAAAATCGAGGAGCTCGCGCGCGGCCAGTGGCAGCTGGTGGTGCAGGAACTGCCGCCCGGCGTCAGCACCCAGCGCGTGCTCGAAGAGATCGAGGAACTCACCAACCCGAAAATCAAGGCCGGTAAAAAAGCCCTGAGCCAGGACCAGGTGCAGCTCAAGCAGACCGTGCTGGCCGTGCTCGACGTGGTGCGCGACGAGTCCAGCAAGGACGCCCCGGTGCGCCTGGTGTTCGAGCCCAAGACCAGCAAGATCGGCCAGTCCGAACTCATCAACACCCTGCTGGCCAACACCAGCCTTGAAAGCTCCTCGCCCATCAACCTGACCATGGTCGGGCTGGACGGCAAGCCGACGCAGAAAAACCTGCGCCAGATGCTGGGCGAGTGGATTGAATTTCGCCAGACCACGGTGCAAAAGCGTTCGCAGCACCGCCTGGACAAGGTGCTGGACCGCATCCACATCCTCGAAGGGCGGCAACTGGTGCTGCTCAATATCGACGAGGTGATCGCCATCATCCGCCAGTCGGACGAGCCCAAGGCCGCGCTGATAGCGCGCTTCAGGCTCAGCGACCGCCAGGCCGAGGACATCCTGGAAATCCGCCTGCGCCAACTGGCGCGGCTCGAAGCCATCAAGATCGAGCAGGAGCTCAAGAACCTGCGCGAAGAGCAGGGCCGGCTCGAGGAAATCCTCGGCAGCCCGGCGGCGCTCAAGCGCCTGCTGGTCAAGGAAATCGAGGCCGACGCCAAGCAGTTCGCCGACGCGCGCCGCACGCTGATCCAGGCCGAGAAAAAAGCCGTGCTCGAAGTCAAGGTGCTCGACGAACCCGTGACCGTGGTCATCAGCGACAAGGGCTGGGTGCGCGCGCGCAGCGGCCATGGCCATGACCCGGCGGGTTTTGCCTTCAAGGCCGGCGACGGACTGTACGGCACTTTTGAATGCCGCACCGTCGACACGCTGCTGGCCTTCGGCTCGCGCGGCCGGATTTATTCGGTGCCGGTGTCCTCGCTGCCCGGCGCGCGCGGCGACGGCCAGCCGCTGACCACGATGATCGACCTCGAATCGGGCACGCAGCTGGTGCACTACTTCGCGGGCCCGTCGAATGCGGCGCTGTTGCTCAGTGCCAGCGGCGGCTACGGTTTCCTCGCCACGGTCGAGAACATGACATCGCGCCTCAAGGCGGGCAAGGCCTTTATCAGCTGTGCCGAGGGTGAAACCATCTGCAGGCCCTCGCATGCCGCCTTCAACAGCGGCGCCACGCCCATGCTGCCGGCCACCCACGTGGCTTGCGCCTCCACGGGCGGCCGCGTCCTGACCTTTGAAATCGGTGAACTGAAAATGCAGGCCGCCGGCGGCCGCGGCCTGATGCTGATAGACCTTGAAGCCAAGGACACCCTGGCTGGCGCGGCGGCTTACACCCGCAGCGTGAAAATTGAAGGCATAGGCCGCGGCGGCAAGGCGCGCGAGGAAACCCTGGAAATCCGCACGCTGAACAACGCCCGCGCGGCGCGCGCGCGCAAGGGCAAGGCGGCCGACCTGGGCTTCAAGCCTACCGGTGTCACCCGCGTCGAGTAAGAAGTTCGGCGCCCGCCGCCTTGTGAAAAGGGGCGGGCATCCGGCCTCAGGCAGCGAGCAGTGTTTCGAGCTTCCTGAGGCCCGCCACGGTTTCCAGGCAGGCCTGCGCCACTTCCTTGCCCTTGGTCAGGAAGTGGGCGCTGAAGAACTGGCGGTGTTCCTCATGCTCATGGAAATGCTGCGGCGTCAGCACAGCGGAAAACACCGGCACGCCGGTTTCCAGCTGTATGCCCATCAGCGCGCTGATCACCGCGTCGGCGACGAACTCGTGGCGGTAAATGCCGCCGTCCACCACCAGCCCGCAGCAGGCTACGCCCGCATAACGGCCCGACTGCGCGAGTTTTTTCGCGTGCAGCGGAATCTCGAAAGCGCCCGGCACTTCAAAGGTGTCAATGGATTCGGGGCTCACACCCTGCCTGGCCATTTCGGCCAGGAAGGCGCCGCGCCCCTGGTCCACGATGTCTTCGTGCCAGGATGACTGGATAAAGGCGAAACGCGCCTTGGGTGTGCCGCCGGACTGGGCGGCGGCAGGAGAAGAAACAAGGGTCTGACTCATGGATGGCCTCTAACTAGGTGTTACCAGAATCAGGGCGCACGAGCCTGCGGCCGGCCAGGGGCGCGCTGGCGCCCACGGCACAGCCGATGGCATCGCGCTCTCTTTCATCCGGACTGTGACCGTCGGCTTTGGAGTTGAACCAAATCTGCTGACCCCGTCCCACCGTGAGGAGGGCCGGGCGCTCGCGGGCTGATGCAGTTGCCTGCAAACACCGCCGGTGGGGAATTTCACCCCGCCCTGAGAACGCTGCCCCGGCAAAATGGCCGGGGCCTCATGAGTTTAAGGGCTCGCGTGAGCCGCTGCTTGCCGCCGCTTTGCCGGCCCCACAGTGATTGCGGGTGCTCGCGGCGGCGGGGGATTATTCGACTTCCGCGACCAGGTCGATCTCGACACAAGCGCCCATGGGGACTTGCGACACACCAAACGCGCTGCGCGCATGCTTGCCCGCATCGCCGAAGATCTCGCCGAACAGTTCACTGGCGCCGTTGGTCACCAGGTGCTGCTCGGTGTAGTCGCCGGTCGAGTTGACCAGGCTCATGAGCTTGACGATGCGCTTGACCTTGCCCAGGCCGACGGCGGCTTCCAGCGTGCCCATCAGGTCGATGGCGACCGAGCGCGCGGCGGCCTTGCCTTCTTCGGTTGTCATGTTCTTGCCCAGCTGGCCGACTAGGGGCTTGCCGTCCTTCTTGGCGATATGGCCGCTCAGGAAGACCAGGTTGCCGGTGCGCACAAAAGGCAGGTAGGCGGCGACGGGGATTGCCACGGGGGGCAGGGTGATGTTCAGTGCTTTCAGCTTGTCGTAGGCGCTCATGGTGTTCCCTTGGTTGATGACAGTTCCCGGGGCGGGTGTTTCGGGGAATTGTAGGGCGGGCCCGTCCATGCACCGGCCTGTGGCGCCATGAAAGGAAGTGATGCAGCCCCGGCCGGCGCACCCGCTTATTCGGGTTTGATGCCGGCCTTGCGCACCACGCTGCCCCAGCGGTCCACTTCGCTGCGCATAAAGGCGCGCAGCTCGTCGCGGCTAGAGCCCTTGAGGTCTATGCCCAGCGTGGTGAGCCGCTCGCGTGTCGACGGGTGGGCCAGCGCCGCGACGGCTTCGCTGCGCAGCCGCTCGACGATGTCGATGGGCGTGGTGGCCGGCGCCACCAGGGCCCACCACTGGTTGAACTGCATGCCGTCCATGCCGGCTTCGCGCGCGGTGGGCACCTCGGGCAGCGAGGCCACGCGCGTGTTGCCGGTCACCATCAGGGCCGAGATTTTTCCCGCGCCCAGCAGCGCGCTGGCGCTGGCCAGCGTCGCGAAATGGGCGTCCACCTGGCCGGCCGCGACGTCGGTGAGCGCCGGCGCCGAGCCGCGGTAGGGGATCGCGTTGACCTTGATGCCGGCAGCCGTGGCGAACAGCTCGCTCGAAAGATGGCTGATGGAGCCGTTGCCGCTGTTGGCCAGGGCCAGCGGCACCTTGCTGGCGCGGTAGTGCTTGAGGAAACCCTTGATGTCGCCGTTCTTGTAGGGCCCGCCGCTGGCAAACAGCATCAGCGGCGAGGTGCCGACCATGGAGATCGGCGTGAAGTCGCGCAGCAGGTCATAAGGCATTTTGTTGAACACGGCCGGCGCGATCGCATGCGGCAACTCGACGATGGCGAAGGTGTAGCCGTCGGGCGCGGCTTTGGCCGCGGCCTCGGTGCCTATGCGGCCCGAGGCGCCGGAGCGGTTGTCCACCACCACGCTCTGGCCCATGGTCTCGCCCATGCGCTGCGCGACGGCGCGCGCAATCGCATCGGTGCTGCCGCCGGGCGCCCAGGGCACGATGAGGCGCAGCGGTTTGTCGGGGTAGGCCGCCTGGGCGGCGGTGCTGATCAAGGTGGCGCCGGCCAGGAGCAGGGCGATAAGCAATCGGGTCTTCATGGGGAAATCCTTTACAGGTATCGGTTCAGGGAGTCAGGAAAAAGTGTCAAAGGTGTCGCGGTCGCCCTTGGCGGTCAGCAGCAGCAGGGCATGCTCCGAAGGCGCGACCTCGCCGCGCGCGCGCAGCTGCGCGAGCGCGCTGAGGCAGGCGCCCGCGCACAGCTCCACCCACAGGCCTTGCGCGGCCAGCCGGGCGCTGCCTTCGGCGGCGCCGGCATCGTCCACCACCACCGCGCCGCCGCCCGAGCGCTGCACGGCCAGCGCCTGCTGCAGCGTGACGGTGCTGCCGCCGGTGGAAAACTGCGCGGTCCGGCCGGCGAAGTCGGCCTGCAGCGGCTCGCCGCCCAGTGCGCGGGCCAGGCGGGGAAAGGGCTCGACCGCCCAGAGGCGCGGCATGCGCGCGATCAGCCCGGCTTGCAGCAGGTCGCGCAAGCCGCTGTAAACACCCCAGAGCAAATCGCCGCGCGCGGTGGGCACCAGCACATGGTCGGGGATGCAACCGTCGGCCACACATTCGAGCGCCACCGCGCGGTAGCCTTCGACGCCAAAAGCCGGGCTGCCGACAGCGGGCACACTGTAATTGGTCAGCGCAAACGCGCCGTCCTGCTCGACACGACGGCGCAGGTATTCCCAGCGGCCGAAGCCGCGGTCAAAGGTGAGGCGTCTGGCACCCAGGCGGTGCAGCGCGCGCGCGAAAGGTTCCGGCATGTCGTGGTAGGTGGCGACCTCGCAGGCCAGGCCCGCGGCCGCGCAATAGGCCGCCGCCGACACCGCCGCGTTGCCGCTGGAGGCCAGCACCACGGTTTGTGCGCCCACGTCCAGCGCCCGGCTGACGGCCTGGGCCGACATGCGGTCCTTGTGCGAGCCTGTGGGGTTCATGCCCTCGTGCTTGGCCGAAAGCTGGCGCAAGCCCAAGGCGCGCGCCAGGCGCGGCAAGTCCAGGCAGGGCGTGCCGCCTTCGCCCAGGGATATGCCCTGGGTGTAGGGCAGCCAGGCGCCCCACTTATAACCTGTGCTGGCGGTTTTGAGGGTTTTGGGCAGTTCGGCATACACCGCCTCCAGGCTCGCGGGTGCGCCGGCCGCCGCGCAGTGCGGGCAGCCGGCCGGCAGGTCCTGGAGGGGGTATTCGCGGGCGCAGTGGATGCAGCGTAGCCCGGACAGCCGCGGGTTGCGGGCCACGGCGAGGGATGCTGCAGGGGCTTCGGAAACAAGGGAATTCATGCGGCCAATGGTAGGAAGGCCGGGGCTTGCCGTGCAGGCTTTGTTGGCAATTTAGAATAAGTGAAACTTATAAGGAGATGGCCATGGCCGAAGCAAGCGCGCGCCAGATCGAGGTGTTCCGCATGGTCATGCGGCTGGGCACGGCCAACCGCGCGGCCGCGGCCCTGCATGTGAGCCAGCCGGCGGTCACGCAGCTGTTGCAGCAGCTCGAAGCGCGTGCCGGCCTCAAGCTGTTTGACCGGCCCAAGGGCAAGCTCACGCCCACGCCCGAAGCCCATGCGCTGATGGAAGAGGTCGAGCGGGTCTACGAAGGCCTGGAGGCCGTGCAGCGAAAAATCGTGGCCCTGCAGTCGCACGAAGACACGGTGCTGCGCATCGGCTCGCTGCATGCCATGGCCGCCAGCGTCATGCCCTGGGCCCTGGCCGAGTTCCAGCGCAGCTACCCGCGCACGCGCTGCCTGCTTTTGGTCGACAGCTCCAAGGTGCTGCGCGAGGCCTTGTTCCAGGGGGCGGTGGACCTGGCTTTCCTGGGCGACGAGGCCGACACCAGCGGCCTGGTGTCCTCGCTGTTCTACCAGGCACCCGCGGTCTGCATCATGCCGGCCGCCCATCCGCTGGCACGCAGGCAGGTGCTGCAGCCGCAGGATTTGCAGGAGGTGCCGCTGGTGGGCCTGTCGGCGTCCGATCCGGCGCAGCGGCGCCTGGAAGCGGCACTCGCGCAGGCCGGCGTGCAGCCGCGTTTTGTGATCGAAACCCCTTACAGCGCGACGCAATGCGCGCTGGTGCTGGCCGGCGCCGGGCTGGCCGTGACGAATCCGCTGGTGGCGCGCGAATACCTGGCGCTGGGCCTGCGCAGCGTGCCGCTGGCGGCCGAGGTATGGTTCCGCGCCTTGCTGGCCTTCAAGCCCAAGCAGGCGCAGTCGGGCGCGGCGCAGGAATTTGTGGGCCTGTGCAGGCGCCGCCTGGTGGGCAGCCTGCCCGAGGGTTCGCTGCTGGGAGAGTCGCTCAGTTCGCGGTAGCCAGGGACCGGGCCTCGGTCTCGGCCAGGGGCTCCACCGTCACCGCCACGTCGAGGATGTGCTGCGCCCCGCCGCGTATCACGCCGCGCATGGGCGAGACATCGAGGAAGTCGCGCCCCGTGGCCAGCGTGACATAGTCTTCGCCCGGCGCGCGGTTGTTGGTGGGATCGAAGTCCAGCCAGGTGCCCAGGCCCGGGCAGTAGACCGAGGCCCAGGCATGCGAGGCGTCGCTGCCGACCAGGCGCGGCTGGCCTGGCGGCGGGCTGGTCAGCAGGTAGCCGCTCACATAACGCGCCGGCAGGCCCATGGCGCGGCAGCAGGCCACCATGATGTGGGCGAAGTCCTGGCACACGCCTTTGCCCTGCCTGAGCGCCTCGAGCGCCGGCGTGTTGACCTCCGTGCTTTCGCTCTCGTAGGTCATGGTGTCGTGGATGCGTTCCATCAGGTCGCGCGCCGCCTCGGGCAGCGGCCGGCCGGGCAGGAAGCTGGGTCGCGCGAACTCGGCGAAGGCCTCGTCGCGCGGCACATAGGGCGAGGCGAACAGGAATTCGGAGGCGCTGTCATAGGCCGAGCCGGCGCGGTAGCGGAACTGCTCGCGCACCTGCTCCCAGGGCTGCGACACCGCGGCGCCGGCGGACAGGGCGCTTTCGGACTGCAGCGGGTTGAGGGCCGTGGTGGCGACCACGCTGTCGGCCACCACGGTCAGGCTTTCATGCGCGGCCTGCAGCGAAAAATAGCTGCGTGTGTTGCCGTAGACATCCACGGTTTCGCGCAATTGCACGGGCGCCGGGTCGACGCGCAGCGCGTAGCTCAGCAGGCTCTGGCCGTTGCGGCTGGCTGGTTTGAGGTGCACCACATGGTGGGCGTTTTCCACCGCCGGCGCATAGCGGTAGCGGGTTTCATGGACGACGTGCAGCAGCATGGGTTCCGCGTCCGGTGTTCAAGCGCCCAGGCTCTGGCTGCCGGAGGCCGCGTGGCTGAAGTAGCGGCGGCTCAGGGTGTCCGACAGGTCCAGCGCGGCGTCGCAGCATTGCTCCAGCATCTGCACCAGGCGGCCGTCGTGCTGCCGGCAATCTTCATCGCCTTCATCACCGTCATCGGCTTGCATGCCCGCGCACAAATCGGCCAGCGCCCAGCTGCCGGGGTCGGGCAGCTCCATCGCGAGTTCGGGCATATCGCCCGGCGCGCTGCCGGCCAGCTTGGCCAGGCGCCCGCGCAAGGTCTGCACCACCCAGCCCAGGGAGCGCGGGTTGTCGCGGTCCAGCACCAGCAGATCGAGCAGGGCCGGGATGTCGCGGCGCTGCTGGTATTGCGCGTGAAAGGTGATGGTGCTGTCGAACAGTGCCACCATGGCGTTGAAGCCGCCTTCCTCGAAGACCGAGCCGGTTTCAAAACCGCGCGCCAGCGCGCCGGCCAGGGTGTTGAGCCGCTCGATGAGACGGCCCACGCTGAGCAGGCGCCAGCCGTCGTCGCGGGTCATGCGGTCGGTTTGCGCGCCCGTCATGGCCGAGAGGAAGCCGCTGGCCGATTCGAGCGCGCGCAGCGCCTCGACGGAGGAGTATTCAAGCAGATACTGGCTCTGGCCTTGCCCGCCCTGGCTTTGCGACTGGCTTTGGCCCACGCTGCTGAACACCGCGCAGCGCTGGAAAAAATCGGCTTCGGTGCGCACGATCATGTGCCACTGTTCCTGCGACAGGCGTTCGCGCACGGCCGAGGCCGCGCTCTTGAGCGCGCGCAGGTTAAAGCCCACGCTGGCGGCCTGCTCGGTGTCGGCCAGGTTGGCGATCAGCGCGCGTTCAAACACGCGGCGCGCGTGCGTGGCCGGCGGCACGGTGTCCAGCACCAGCGCATTGCCAACCGCCATGCTGCTCAGCCAGGCCAGCAAGGGCTGCGAGCTCTGGTCTTCGCCGCCCAGGCATTGCAAGGTGATCTGCGCCAGGCGCGTCGAGTTTTCGGCGCGCTCGGTGTAGCGGCCCAACCAGAAAAGGTTTTCGGCCGCGCGGCTGGTGACCGGCGGGCGGTGCCGCAGCGGGGCGGTGGCCCAGGCGGGCGAGGGCTGTTCGGCACGCGGGGCTGCCGCCTTGGCCGCCGACGCATCGCCCAGCACCCAGACGTCGGCGCTGCTGCCGCCGTGCTGCATGGAGGACATGTTCTCGTTCTTGCCGGCCAGCCGCGCCAGTCCGCCGGGCAGCACCTGCCAGGAGCCCTTGCCGTCGGCCACGGCAAACACGCGCAGCATGGCCGAGCGCGGGGAAATCCGCTCGCCCTGCCAGGTTGGCGTCTGCGGCAGCGGCAAATAGGCCTGCACCGTGTAGTCCTCGCCGCGGCGCACGATGCGGCCGGCCCATTCGTCGAGCGCGCGGCGCGACAGCGTGTGGCCTATCACCGACTCCATGCCCGAGCCCGGGTAGGTTGGCTTGATCACGCAGTTCTTGAGCTGGCCCAGCACATCCTGCAGCACCGCCTGCTCGCCACACCACCAGGTCGCCAGCGAGGGCAGGGCCAGGGTTTCGCCCAGCAGGTGTTCCGACAGCGCGGGCAAAAAGCCCAGCAGCGCGCTCGATTCAAGGAAGGCCGAGCCCGGCGTGTTGACCACCAGCACATTGCCCGCGCGTATCACCTGCAGCAAGCCGGGCACGCCCAGCGTGGAGTCCGAGCGCAGCTCCAGCGGGTCCAGGAATTCGTCGTCCAGGCGCTTGAGCAGGCCATGCACCGGCTCCAGGCCGCGCAGGGTCTTGAGGTAGAGCTTGTCGTCGCGTACCAGCAAGTCGCTGCCCTCGACCAGGGTCAGGCCCAGGAAGCGCGCGAGGTAGGCGTGTTCAAAATAGGTTTCGTTGTAAGGCCCCGGGGTCAGCAGCACCACGCGGCTTTCCTCGTTGCCGTCGGCCGGGCTCATGGCCTTGAGGCCGTCCACCAGCGCCTTGTAGGAGGCGGCCAGGCGCTCGACCTTCATCTCGCGGAAGGCTTCGGGAAACAGCAGCGAGATGGTCAGGCGGTTTTCCAGCAGGTAGCCTAGGCCCGAGGGTGCCTGCGTGCGCTGCGACACCACCGACCAGCGGCCGTCGGGGCCGTGGGCGATGTCGAAGGCGGCGATGTGCAGATAGGTGCCTCCGGCCGGCTGCACGCCCTGCATGCCGCGCAGGTAGCCCGGGTGGGCATGCACCAGCGCGCTGGGCAAGAGGCCTTTGGAGAGCAGCTCCTGCGGGCCGTAGATGTCGGCCATGACCCGGTCCAGCAGGCGGGCGCGCTGCTGGATGCCGGCCTCGATCTGTGCCCAGTCGCTGGCCGACACCATCATGGGGAAGAGGTCCAGCGCCCAGGGACGCTGCGGGCCGTTGGCGTCGGCGTAGACGTTGTAGGTCACGCCGTTGTCGCGGATCTGGCGGCGCAGGTTGGCGGTGCGGTGGTTCAGGTCGTAAAACCCGTCGGCGCCCAGGAAGTTGAAAAAGCGCGTCCAGTCGGGCGACAGGCTGTCGTCGGTGGCGGCGGCTTCGGGCGGGGGCGCGGCGGTTTCGGGGGCACCGGCCGCGCGCAGCGCGGGCTGGGCGGGCGCGGCCGTTTCCGCGGGCGCGGGGCCTTCGGAGACACGGCCCCGCAACTCGTCGAAATGGCCGGCTGCCGCATGCGGCGCCAGCGCGGCGGCCAGGGCGCAGGGAGATTCAAGCGCCTGGGCGGCAAAAAGGGACTGGGTGTTATTTTCCACGTGCTGCAAGTATGCCTGCGGCCCGCAGGCGCAAAGCCTCAATCAGGGGCGGCTTTCCCGCCAAATGGACGATTTATGCCGCTTGCGCATGCAATTGTTGCAGCCATAAGACAGGCTGATGGGCGCCGGGGAAGGCGCCCCCCAGCCGCCCTCAGCGCAGGTCCAGCGTGAACGGAAACTCCCGGCTGGGCAGCGCCGGCGCCACGCGCATCTTGCCGGGCGTGTGGCCCATGCGGAAAAAGCGCGTGAGGCGGCGGCTTTCGGCCTCGTACGAATTGACCGGCAGCGTGTCGTAATTGCGCCCGCCCGGGTGCGCCACATGGTATTGGCAGCCGCCCAGCGAGCGCTCCATCCAGGTGTCGACGATGTCGAAGGTCAGCGGCGCATGCACGCCTATGGACGGGTGCAGCGCCGAAGGCGGGTTCCAGGCCTTGTAGCGCACGCCGGCCACATATTCGCCGACGCGGCCCGTGCTTTGCAGCGGCAGGGCCCGGCCGTTGACGGTGATGACGTAGCGGTTGTCGTTCAGGCCCGTGACGTGCACTTCGATGCGCTCCAGCGAGGAGTCGACATAACGCACCGTGCCGCCGGCCGAGCCTTCCTCGCCCATCACATGCCAGGGCTCCAGCGCGCTGCGCAGCGTCAGCTCGATGCTGTTGGATTTGACCTGGCCGATGAGGGGGAAGCGGAACTCGAAATGCGGCTCGAACCAGGCCATGTCGAAGGCGTAGCCGGCCTCGCGCAGCTCGGTCAGCACGTCCTCGAAGTCCATGCGCACAAAGCCGGGCAGCAGGAAGCGGTCGTGCAGCTCGGTGCCCCAGCGCGTGACGCGGCCGTGGTAGGGCTTGTTCCAGAAGCGCGCCACCAGCGCGCGCAGCAGCAGCTGCTGGGCGATGCTCATGCGCGCATGCGGCGGCATTTCAAAGGCGCGCAGCTCCAGCAGGCCCAGGCGGCCGGTGGTGGAGTCGGGCGAGTACATCTTGTCGATGCAGAACTCGCTGCGGTGGGTGTTGCCGGTGACGTCGACCAGGATGTTGCGCAAGGTGCGGTCCACCAGCCAGGGCGGCATGTCGGCACCGTATTTCTTGCGGTTGTTCTCGATCTCGCGCAGGGCAATTTCGAGTTCGTAGAGCTGGTCGTTGCGGGCCTCGTCCACGCGCGGCGCCTGGCTGGTCGGGCCTATGAACATGCCCGAGAACAAATAGCTCAGCGAGGGATGGTTGTGCCAGTAGGCGATCAGGCTGCCCAGCAGCTCGGGCTTGCGCAGAAAGGGGCTGTCGGCCGGCGTGGCGCCGCCCAGCACAAAGTGGTTGCCGCCACCGGTGCCGGTGTGGCGGCCGTCGGTCATGAACTTCTCGGCCGACAGGCGCGTCTCGTGCGCGATCTTGTAGAGGAACTCGGTGTGCTCCACCAGCTCGCCCCAGTTGTAGGCCGGGTGGATGTTGACCTCGATGACGCCGGGGTCGGGCGTGACCTGCAGCATTTTCAGGCGCGGGTCGCGCGGCGGCGGGTAACCTTCGAGCACGATGCTCACGCCCAGCGCCTGGGCCGTGGCTTCCACCGCGGCCAGCAGGTCCAGGTAGTCTTCGAGCCGCTCCATGGGCGGCATGAAGACATAGATCGCACCCACTTCGCCCCGGCCCGATTTGTTGGCCTGGCTGTCCGGGTCGGCCTTGGGTTTGTCCCTGGGGCCGTTGGCGCGCTGCGGGTCGCGCACTTCCACGCACAGCGCGGTGCGCGTCAGCCAGGCGGCCGACTCAAAAGGTTTGGGCGCGCGGTCGTCGGCGGGCGCGGCCGCCTCGGGCGATGCGCCGGCCGGCTGGCCGCCCGCACCGCCAGTGCCGTTGTTGCCCGTCGGACGGAACTGCAGGATGCGGCTGGCTTGCGACAGCGCGGTGTTGCCGCTCAGGTAGCGCGCCATGTACTGCGCCAGCGAACTGGCGCTGCCGCCCGCGGAAGGGCTTGCCGCCGTGGCACCGCGGGCATCGCTGAAGCTGCCGTTGTAGCGCGCGGCCAGCGCCGAGGCATCCGGCAGGTCCTGCCGCGGCGCGAAAGGGTCGGACTCGATCATGTAGGGGTAGTCGGTCTTGGACACCCAGGGCACGGAATCCAGCGGCAGGCGGTAGCCCATGGGTGAATCGCCCGGCATCAAATACATGCGCTCGTCGCGGAAAAACCAGGGTCCCGTGGTCCATTTCGGGCCGGCCAGCGCGGGCGAGGCGCCGGCGTTTCTTTGTTGGAGCTGCTCCTTGGTCTGCAGCGGCAGCACATAGCCCACCACTGAATCCAGGCCCTGCATAAAGACGCGGCGCAGGCGCTCGCGCTCCATGGCGTCGTCCAGCCGCGAGTCAAAGGGGTCGACATTGACCGGCAACCGGCGTTCGCGCCAGAGGTAGTACCAGGTGTCTTCATAGCCCGGCGTGATGTAGGTCGTGGCCAGGCCCAGCTTGCCCGCCAGGGTCTGCACAAAACGCTGCGCGTCGGCGCTGGTGTAGTTGCAGGGCTGGCGCTCGTCGGCGAACAGGGCCGGGTTCTGCCAGATCGGCTGGCCGTCCTTGCGCCAGAAAATGCTCAGCGCCCAGCGCGGCAGCTGCTCGCCCGGGTACCACTTGCCCTGGCCGAAGTGCAGGAAACCGCCTTCGCCGTATTCGGCGCGCAGTTTTTGCACGAGCTCGGTCGCATAGCCGCGTTTGGTCGGGCCCAGCGCGGCGATATTCCATTCGGCCGCGTCGCGGTCGGTGGTGGCCACAAAGGTGGGCTCGCCGCCCATGGTCAGGCGCACGTCTCCGGCCGCCAGGTCCTGGTCGACTTTCTCGCCCAGCGCCAGCACCTCCTGCCATTGCTCTTCGGTATAGGGCTTGGTCACGCGCGGCGATTCGTAGATGCGCTGCACCGCCATGTGGTGCTCGAACTCGACTTCGGATTTGTCGACGCCGCCCTCGACGGGCGCGGCGCTCGAGGGCTCGGGCGTGCAGGCCAGCGGGATATGGCCTTCGCCGGCCATCAGGCCCGAGGTCGGGTCCAGGCCCACCCAGCCAGCGCCCGGCAAGAACACCTCGCACCAGGCGTGCAGGTCGGTGAAATCGGCTTCGGCGCCGCTGGGGCCGTCTATGGACTTGACGTCGGCCTTGAGCTGTATCAAATAGCCCGAGACGAAGCGCGCGGCCAGGCCCATGTGGCGCAGCAGCTGCACCAGCAGCCAACCGGTGTCGCGGCAGGAGCCGCAGGCCAGGCGCAGGGTCTCCTCGGGCGTCTGTACGCCGGGCTCCATGCGGATCGAATATTTGATGTCCGACTGCAGGCTCTGGTTCAGGCCCACCAGGAAGTCAATGGTGCGTTTGGGCGTGCGGTCGATTTTCTCGAGGTAGCGCTTGAACAGCGGCGTGGCCGGCTGGGTGGCCAGGTAGGGCGCCAGTTCCCGGGCCTGCAGCGCGTTGTAGCTGAAGGGGAACTCCTCGGCGGCCGGCTCCAGGAAGAAGTCAAAGGGGTTGAACACCGCCATTTCCACGATCAGGTCCACCGTGACCTTGAACTCGCGCGTCGGCTCGGGAAACACCAGCCGGGCCTGGTAGTTGGCGAAAGGGTCCTGCTGCCAGTTGATGAAATGCCCGGCGGGCTCGACCTTGAGGGAATAGGACAGCACCTGGGTGCGGCTGTGCGGCGCGGGCCGCAGGCGGACCACCTGGGGGCCCAGCCGCACCAGGCGGTCGTACTTGTAATGGGTGATGTGGCTCAGGGCAACGTGGATGGACAAGGCAACCTCGCTTAAAAAAATAACTGGGCGCGGGGACCGCCACATCATGCGGTCTTGAAAACACTAAGAACCTGTTCACGGCCTAAACGGGGCCGCGCAAGCACCTTATCGGGATGGGATGCAAGGCGCGGTGCGACGCCCATAGCATAGCTATGGGCTAGCGCCGCAACGCCGCAGACCGCCCGAGAAGGCGCTTGCCCTCCGGGTTGGGGTGAAATCGGGCGATTGAGCCACCCAGGCCCTTGCATGGGCATTAGCCCATGCGGCGGTCCCGGTCGGCCCACTCATCCCGATTGCACCCCAACGCGGCTCCGTTTAGGCCGTGAACAGGTTCTCAACAGCTTACCCGGATTTGGCGGTATTTCTGAAAGCAAGAGCTGCGCCATGCGGAGTTTGCATGGCGGGCTGTCGGCTTGCTGCATCGCCCTCCCGTTAAACAAGTTCTAAAAAAGCAAAAAAACAGGGGAGGCGGCTTTGGGGCCAGCTGTATTCATCATCGTGTCATGGCATGCGCCATGAGCCCAGGGCTCGCCCTGGCCGGTTTTATCGCCGGCGTGGCCCTGCAATTGCAGCAGCCCGTGTTATGGCCGCTGCAAGGCTATGCCCTGTGTGCCGGGCTGGCCTGCGTGGCGGCCTTGTCAGGGCGCCTGGCTCGCCGTCAAGCCAAACCATCCTGGAGCAGGGCCCTGCGGGTATTGGGCCTGGCTGCGCTGCTGGGTTTTGCTTCTACCGGCTGGCGGGCCTGTATTTTCCAGTCCATCGCGCTGGACCCGGCCCTGGAAGGCCGCGACATCGAGGTCGCAGGCAGCGTGCCGGCCATGCCGCAGCCCGGTGAGGACGGCTTGCGGTTTCGCCTCGATGTGGAATCCGCGCGCCTGGACGGCCGCAAGGTCAGCCTGCCGCCACAAATCCTGCTGGGCTGGTATTCGGGCTTTGCCGGGCGTGAGCCTCGCCTCCTGGCGCAGGATGCGGACCCCTTTGAAGCGGCACTGGCCCTGCAGCGCCAGCCGCAGCCCTTGCGCGCCGGCGAGCGCTGGCGCATGACGGTGCGGCTCAAGGCGCCGCACGGCAACAGCAACCCGCATGGCTTTGATTACGAGCTGTGGCTGTGGGAGCAGGGCATACAGGCCACCGGTTATGTGCGTGCCGGCGCGCATGACGCACCGCCAGCAAAGCTCTCCGGCAGCTGGCAACACCCCATCGAGCAAGCCCGGCAGGCGGTGCGCGAGAAAATTTTCGTGCGTGTGGAGAACCGCCAGTGGGCCGGCATCATGGCCGCGCTGGTGGTGGGTGACCAGAACGCCATAGAACGCGCCGACTGGGATGTGTTCCGCGCCACGGGGGTGGCCCACCTGATGAGCATTTCCGGCCTGCACATCACCATGTTTGCCTGGGCCGCCTCGCTGCTGGTCGGTGGCCTCTGGCGCCGCTCTGCGCTTCTCACGCCCAGGCTGTGCCTGGCGCTGCCGGCCGCCGGTGCCGGCGCGCTGGGCGGCCTGCTGCTGGCCGCCCTGTATGCGCTGTTTTCAGGCTGGGGTGTGCCCGCGCAGCGCACCCTCCTGATGCTGGCCACCGTGATCCTGCTGCGCCAGGGCGGCCGGCAATGGCCCTGGGCACAGACCTGGCTGCTGGCCATGGCCGTGGTGGTGGCCGTGGATCCCTGGGCCCTGATGCAGGCCGGTTTCTGGCTGTCTTTTGTGGCGGTCGGTGTGTTGTTCGCGACGGATTCCGGTGTGCGTCCTGACCATGGCATTCAAGAGCCGGTTTCGCCAGGCGGATGGCGGCGGCATGGGCCGCGCTGGCTGGCCGGCCTGGCCCGCGCCGTGCGCGAGCAATGGGTGGTGACGCTGGCGCTCACGCCCCTGTCGCTGCTGCTGTTCAACCAGGTCTCGCTGGTCGGCCTGCTGGCCAATGCCGTGGCCATTCCCGCCGTGACCCTGCTGATCACGCCGCTGGCCTTGCTGGGCGTGCTGTGGGCGCCGGCCTGGGCCGCGACCGCCGGCTGCGTCAGCCTGCTCGCGCTGTTCCTGCAATGGCTGGCGAGCTGGCCGCTGGCTTCGGTCAGCGTGGCCGCGGCGCCGCTGTGGTGCGCCGTCGCTGGTGTGGCGGGCGGCGGCTTGCTGGCCACGCGACTGCCCTGGCACTGGCGCTTGCTGGGCGTTCCGCTGGTGCTGCCTGTGTTGCTGTGGCAGCCCCCGCGGGTCGCGCCCGGGCAGTTTGAGCTGCTGGCGGCCGACATCGGCCAGGGCAATGCAGTACTGGTGCGCACCGCGGGCCACAGCCTGCTCTACGACGCGGGGCCGCGTTTTTCGCGCGAAAGCGATGCCGGCCACCGTGTGCTGGTGCCGCTGCTGCGCGCGCTGGGCGAGCGGGTGGATGTCCTGATGGTCAGCCACCGCGACATAGACCACATAGGCGGGGCGGCCGCGGTGCTGGCCATGCAGCCTGGGGCGCGGCTGCTCAGCTCGATTGAGGACACGCATCCGCTGCAGGCCTTGCGCAAGGCCGAACGCTGCACGGCCGGCCAGCATTGGGAATGGGACGGCGTGCAGTTCGAGCTGCTGCACCCGCCTGCCGCGGCCTATGGCACGGTGGCCAAGCCCAATGCCATGAGCTGCGTGCTGCGTATCTCCAACGGCAGCCGCACGGCCCTGCTGGTGGGCGACATCGAAGCGCCGCAGGAAGCGGCCCTGGCCGCCGGCGATCCGACACGCCTCCAAGCCGACTTTCTGCTGGTGCCGCACCACGGCAGCAAGACATCCTCAAGCGCGGCCTTCCTGGACGCCGTCCAGCCGCAACTGGCCATGGCGCAGGCCGGCTACCGCAACCGCTTCGGCCACCCGGCTGAGCCGGTGGTGGCGCGCTACGAGGCGCGCGGCATCAGCCTTGTCAAATCCGCGACATGCGGGGCGGCGACATGGGACAGCCAGCATGCCGAGGCTGTGCGCTGCCAGCGGGAGGAGGGCAAACGCTACTGGCATCATGTGCCTGCACGTTAAAAATAAGGCGGGTGTGCGCCGCCTTGGCGCATAACTTGCTAAGCTATGTCAAAACAGTGCCCTGCGCATAACTTGCTGGAGATCAAGCCAATGAGCCGACCGATGTTTGATGAAATGAATGCCACGGGATCCAGCGTCCGTGAACACTACCAGGGCTACCAGCGCTGGCTGGCGAAACAGCCGGCCGACGTGATGGAGGCGCGCCGCGCCGAAGCCGAGATGATTTTCCGCCGCGTCGGCATCACCTTTGCCGTCTACGGCGCCAAGGACGAGGACGGCGCCGGGACCGAACGCCTGATCCCCTTCGACCTGATCCCCCGCATCATTCCCGCCCACGAGTGGGCCAGCATGGAAAAAGGCCTGGTCCAGCGTGTCACGGCGCTGAACCGCTTCATCCACGACGTTTACCACGGCCAGGAGATCATCAAGGCCGGTGTCATCCCGTCGGAGCAGATTTTCCAGAACGCGCAGTTCCGTCCCGAGATGATGGGCGTGGACGTTCCCGGCAACATCTATTCGCACATCAGCGGCATCGACATCGTGCGCGCGCCCAATGCCCAGGGCGAGGGTGAGTACTACGTGCTCGAAGACAACCTGCGCGTGCCCAGCGGCGTGAGTTATATGCTGGAAGACCGCAAGATGATGATGCGGCTGTTCCCCGAGCTCTTCAGCGAAAACCGCGTCGCGCCGGTCGCGCACTACCCCGATTTGCTGCTGGAAACCCTGCGCGCCATGGCGCCGCCGGCCACGGCCGAGCCCACGGTGGTGGTGCTCACGCCCGGCATGTACAACTCGGCCTACTTCGAGCATGCCTTCCTCGCGCAGCAGATGGGCGTGGAACTGGTCGAGGGCCAGGACTTGTTCGTGAAGGACAACTTCGTCTACATGCGCACCACGCGCGGCCCGCGCCGCGTCGACGTGATCTACCGCCGCGTCGACGACGACTTCCTGGACCCGCTGGCCTTCCGCCCCAATTCCACGCTGGGCTGCGCGGGCCTGCTCAATGTCTACCGCAGCGGCAATGTCTCGCTGTGCAATGCCATAGGCACGGGCGTGGCCGACGACAAGTCCATCTACCCCTATGTGCCCAAGATGATCGAGTTCTACCTCGGCGAAAAACCCATCCTCAAGAACGTGCCCACCTATATGTGCCGCAACAACGAGGACCTGCAGTACACCCTGGCCAACCTCAAGGACCTGGTCGTCAAGGAAGTGCACGGCGCGGGCGGCTACGGCATGCTGGTCGGCCCGGCCGCCACCAAGGCCGAGATCGAGGAGTTCCGCGCCGCCTTGCTGGCCAACCCCTCGGGTTATATCGCCCAGCCCACGCTCAGCCTTTCCACCTGCCCGACCTATGTCGAAAGCGGCATCGCGCCGCGCCACATCGATTTGCGGCCTTTTGTGCTCAGCGGCAAGGAAGTGCAGATGGTGCCCGGCGGCCTCACGCGCGTGGCGCTGAAAGACGGCTCGCTGGTGGTCAACTCTTCGCAGGGCGGCGGCACCAAGGACACCTGGATTCTGGAGGGGCCGTCGTCGCCCGTGGGGTTCCAGTCTCAATCGCAGTCTCAATTGCAGTCGCAGACCCAAGTCCAAGTGGGAGGGAAATAATCATGTTGTCTCGTACTGCCCATCACCTTTTCTGGATGTCGCGCTATACCGAGCGTGCGGGCGACATGCCGCAGGCATTCGCGGGGATGACTCATCAATTGCGCGAAGCGCTTGTGATGTCATCACCAAAACACGCAAAGCGCGTCAGCGCTTTCGGTGTTTGAGGCTTAGGAAGGAGAAAAAATGTTATCTCGCACTGCTGATCACCTTTTCTGGATGTCGCGCTACACCGAACGCGCCGAAAACACAGCCCGGATGCTGGACGTCAACTACCAGACCTCGCTGCTGCCGCAATCGGCTGCCGTGGTGCAGGGCGGCTGGCAAAGCCTGCTGAGCATCAGCGAGCTCAAGCCTTCCTATGCCGCCAAATACGGCGACAGCATCAACCCGCGCGAAGTCATGGACTTCATGGTGCGCGACGAGCAGAACTCCTCGAGCATCGTCTCGTGCCTGAAGAATGCCCGCGAGAACGCGCGCGCCGTTCGCGGCACCCTGACCACCGAAGTCTGGGAAACCCAGAACCAGACCTACCTCGAAGTGGTCCGCATGCTGCGCAACGGCGACTTCGAGCGCGACCCCGGCCAGTTTTTTGAATGGGTCAAGTTCCGCTCGCACCTCTCGCGCGGCGTCACGGCCGGCACCATGCTGCAGGACGAGGCCTTCCACTTTCTGCGCCTGGGCACCTTCCTGGAGCGCGCCGACAACACGGCCCGCCTGGTGGACGTGAAATTCCACGCGGTGCAAAACGACTTCCTGGGCAGCGACGGCGAGAAGGACCAGGAGTACGACTTCTACCACTGGAGCGCGATCCTGCGCAGCGTCTCCGGCTTCGAGGTCTACCGCAAGGTGTATCGCGACGTGATCAAGCCCGAGCGCGTGGCCGAGCTGCTGATCCTGCGGCCCGACATGCCGCGTTCTCTGCTCGCCTGCCTCAACGAGCTCATGGGCAACCTCGCCATGGTGACCAGCGACGCGGCCAGCGAAACGCAACGCCGCGCCGGCAAGCTGCGCGCCGACCTGCAGTACGCCCGTATCGACGAGATCCTCGCCACCGGCCTGCACGCCTTCCTGACCCAGTTCCTGGACCGCGTCAACGAGATAGGCGCGCACATCAGCCGCGAGTTTCTTGTGCCGGCCACCCACTGAGCACCACAGGCGCCGCGTTGTACGTGGGAATTGGCCACCCATGAAACTACACGTCCGGCATACCACCGACTACCGGTACACCGAGCCGCTGCGCTACGCGCTGCAGACGCTGTGGCTCACGCCGCAGTCCGGCCCGGCGCAGACCGTGAACTACTGGAGCCTGGGCGCGCCCGAAAAGCTGTTCACCCAGCGCGACGCTTTCGGCAACACCGTGAGCGCCTACACCTTTGTCGGCAAGGAGGCCGACAACGTGCGCTGGAGCCTGGTCAATGCGGCCGGCGAGGTCGAAACCTTGGGCGTGGCCGAGTTCAACGATGACGAAACCCTGCCGCATCCCTACTTTTTTCTGCGCGCCACCCACCTGGCCGAGCCGCACTGGGAACTCGCCGAGTTCGGCCGCCGCTTTATCCCGCAAAGCCTGGACGGCACGGCCAGCCTGCAGTCCTTGCTGGCCCTGAGCCGGGGCGTGGCCGATGCGGTGAGCTACCGCAAGAACAGCACCAGCGTGACCACCACCGCGCTCGAGGCCTTCAAGTCCGGCGCGGGCGTCTGCCAGGACCAGGCCCATGTGATGGTCGCCATCTGCCGCAGCCTGGGCTACCCGGCGCGTTATGTCAGCGGCTACTTCTACGCCGCCAACGAACCCGACCTGGCCAGCCATGCCTGGTGCGACGTCTGCCTGGACGTCGCCACGCGCCGCTGGGCCAGCATAGACGTGACCCACAGCTGCCTGATCGACCAGCGCCATGTGCGCCTGGCCATGGGCACCGACTACAACGCCTGTCCGCCCATCAAGGGCGTGCGCCAGGGCGGTGGGAAAGAGTCCATGACTGTGGAGATCACGATACAGCCGGTGTGAATTTCTTCGAGATTCAGCGAAAAATCACAGCCGTACAGGTATGCTGGCGAGCGAAATGTTCACGCTCCAGAAGATCCGTAACACCAGCGCGTATATGCAAAATCGCAAACAGTTCTTCGATGGCAGTTCTTACATGCGCTTGCTCATCGCACTGTTCTTTCTCGCCTCAGGCGCGCCCTCCATGGCTCAAGAACTCTTTCTTCAGTCGCGAAATCCCGTCTCGAATCGCCTGGCAGTGTTCGAAGATGATGCGCGTGTTGCCTATCTTTATCTCACCAGGCCGGGCACTCCGCAGCCCGAGAGGGACGCGATTGCGTACATGCGAATCCAGCCCATCAGCCGTGCCGAGTGGGAGGCCGCGAAGAAGTCCCGTGGAACCCCGATGCTGCTGAAAGACCTTGCCAGCCCGGCCGCGGTGATAGAAAAGCCCGTTGAACGCGAGTTCTCGTTCAAATGGTCACCGGACGGAAACTCGGTTGCAATCCTGCGAAACGGCGCGCCTCTTGCCTTCGCCTCGATGGCGGAGAAATTCGGGTATTCGAAAGCAGTGTCCAAAACAAGCCCGCTTGCCAATGCCTGGGACCAGGCCAGGTATGACGCCCTGTTTCCAAAGTAAGACCTCACCCTTTCTTCTTTAAGCGGCCTCGCCTGCAGCGATTCGCTTGCATCGAATGTCGGACACCATCATGAAAAAACTACTTGTCTTCCAGCTTTCGATTCAGAGCTCCTATATCGACAACATCGAGAGGGATGCCGATGATGAGCGCTTCGACACGGTTCAGTGGTGGTTCTCGGACAACGAGACCTGGCGCATCAAGACCTTTTCCGTGGACCAGGACATCCATACGCATTGCATTGCGGGCCGCGTTGATGAGGAGGTTGCCATGGAGAACACCATGAAGCACTACGAAGACGTGGTCGAGAGGGCGTTTGCCGTCGAGTTCGACGACCCGGATGACGAGGACGAGGTGTCGCAAGTCATGGAAGAGCTGGGCGGAGCGCCTGCGCTGGAGATGGCCAGAAACGGAAATCGATTCGCCTTCTGGAACCCATCACGCCTGAAGTACACGTCCAAAAGCAGCCCGCCTGATGCCCCGGCCAGTCGGCAAGAAAGCAGTTCATGAAATTCAAGGTTGGAACACCCAAGGCGCTGGACGATATCTCGGCGCAGGACGTTGAGGCCCATCCCATCTGGTTGTGGGCCTGGGAGGCCGGGCTGGAGGGCGAGGTGGAAGATGAGACCTGGCAGTGCCCGGTCTTGGACACCTCGGATGTCACAGATGCCATGACCGAGCCGGTCATTACGCTTCGCGTCGAGGGGAGTGGCGTGATTGGCTCCGCCAGCTACAACGCAGGGCTTGACCAACTGGAGGCGATTTCCATTTGGGAAAACGGTGCCTGGACCGGAATCCAGGCGGCAGCGCTTGCGGCGCCGGTTTCATTGATTGCCGTCCCCACCATTCGCGGCATAGCGGGTGTGAAGTTTGTTTGCAGCCAGCCCGATGAAGACCGGGCCCCGCGTGTGGGCTGACGGCTGACCCATCTTCCATGCCCATGCCGCAACCACTCTGGATGCCCATCGCCCGCGCCGAAGCCGGCGTTCGCACATTCCCCCCGGGCCAGAGCAATCCCCGGGTCACCGAATACCACGCACTCACCAATATCCGCGGCTATGACGACAAAGCCTCGTGGTGTTCTTCGTTCGTGAACTGGTCGCTGGCCCAGGTCGGCATTCCCGGCACCGGATCCGCGCTGGCGCGTTCATGGCTGGACTGGGGTGAGTCGCTCGATGAGCCCGTGCCCGGCTGCATTGCCGTGCTGTCGCGCGAAGACCCGGACGGCTGGAAGGGCCATGTCGGTTTTTTTCTTCGCGCGGATACGGAGTTTGTGTATTTGTGGGGCGGCAACCAGCTCGATGAGGTGCGTGAGCATTTTTATCCGTTGGCCAATGTGCTGGCCTATCGCTGGCCTCCGCAAAAGACAGCCTGACTCTTCGCCTCAGGGCCGTGTTGGGCCATATCTTTCATTCTGCTTTCGATGTCTGGCGCAGATGGCCACCCGCGTAGGGGAAAGCACGGGTCGCTGTGCCAGCGGATTGACAGCTACGCGCATTAATGTTGCGGGACACCCATCACAACAAGGACCCGACATGAAACGCCGCCACCTCCTGCAAGCCACTTCGGTTGCCATCGCTTTGCCCTCGCTGGCCTGGGCCCAGGACAAATACCCGAGCAAGCCCATCACTTTCATCTGCCCTTATTCGGCGGGCGGCAATGCCGACCAGCGCTCGCGCCAGATCGGCCGTTTCCTCTCCACGGCGCTGGGCCAGCCGGTGCTCGTGGACAACAAGCCGGGCGCGGGCGGCAACATCGGCACCGACGCCGTGGCCCACGCCAAGCCGGACGGCTATGTCATCGGCATGGGAAATTTCGCGCCGCTGGCGGTCAATCCCACCATGTTCAAGAAGCTGAACTTCGACCCGGCCAAGGATCTTGCGCCGGTCTGCCTGATCGAGAAAGGGCCGCTGGTGCTGATGGTGCCCGCGAGCTCGCCGTTCAAGAGCGTCAAGGACATCATCGCCGCCGCCAAGGCCAGTCCCGGCAAGCTGTCCTTCGCTTCGGGTGGTTTGGGCGGCTCGCACCATTTGTCGGGCGAGATGTTCAAGTCGCTGGCCGGCCTGTCCATCACCCACATTCCCTACAAGGGCGGCGCGCCCGCCACGACCGACCTGATGGGCGGACAGGTGGACATGATGTTTGAGCAGATGTATTCGGCCGCGCCCTCGATCCGCGCCGGAAAGCTGCGCGCGCTGGCCATCACCAGCAAGACGCGTTCCCCGCTGTTTCCCGATCTGCCCACCATGGCCGAGGCCGGCGTGCCGGGCTTCGAGGTCCAGAACTGGCAAGGCCTGGTGGCGCCGGCCGGCACACCCGCGGCCCTCATTAAGCTGCTCAATGAAACCGTCAACAAGGCACTCGCCGACCCGACCATCAAGGAGCAGATGCTGGGCCAGGGCAACGAACTCGGTGGCGGCACACCCGAGCAGTTCGCCGCCTTGATCAAGTCGGAGGCCGATCGCTGGGGCAAGCTGGTCAAGAGTGCGAATATCAAGCCTGAGTAGGGCCGTTCCGATTTGTGGAGTCGCTTCCCAAGCAAGCGACTACCGTTCATGCCGAGCTTGCTGAAGGGGCGCGTTCTCAAGCGCGTATCTGAATGGGTAAATGCTTTACTGGGCCTGCTTTTGTTTCAAAAGATCCAGCAGGTCGGTGTAGTCTGATTCAACGCTGTAAAAAGTAAGCCACGTATCTTCCTCGAATCTTTTTCTCAGGTCGGCCCCTTCATCCCACTTCACGGGGTTGGTTTTACGTGACATGTTTCCCATCATTCCGATATTGGAAAGATTGGATATCTTTGCCAGTGTCATTTCGATTTCAATTTGGGTGAGCTTAAAAAGCTCGGGAGCATTCTTGAGGTCCTGGTAAGAAGCCTGTACTTTTGCATGGGCAAAGGTACTCAGATCCGCGACTGAACCATACAGAATGTTTTTTGTCTGCATGACGTAAGTCGTGATTAAAAATCGGTTGGCAAAACGTGTGCTGGCGTCAAGTTTTTTCCACCCCTCCTTCTTCATGTCTTCGCCAATAAAAAGGGTTTTGGTTCTTATGCCGTTAACAAGGGCGAAGCCGTTGCGCTTTTGCTCTTGTTTGGAAGAAGTGTTCAAAAAACTGCCCGCGTTCAATTCTTCTGATTGACTGGAATTTGTGGCCCATCGATAAATAAGTACACCATTTTTTCTGATCGCCAGAACCACTTTCTTATAGGAATCATTGAAGTTGTCTTGCGCTTTTTTGTAGTTGGTTTTTGCTTCTTCTACCGTCTTGGCATCTGCGTGAGCATTGGATTGCCTTGCGGATAGATCGACCCGCGCTTGAACTAGCGTCTGAGCGTCAATATCCAACTCGGTGATGTTGTCACGTATTTTTAGAAGGCAGTCGTCGTTGCATTGGCCGGGAATTTCGCTGACCAATTCGAAACTGTCGCCCGGGCTTAGCCCTATCGCAGCCGCAGGTTTTCTTTTTGCTTTGTAGAAATACAAGCCGCCAACGTCGGCGAATGGGAGCCACCCAGGGATCGAAGCCACCCTTTCCTGAGGGATTTTGAAAAACCCTTCAGCGGTCGACTCGGTGGTCAAGTCCTCAAGCGAGGTGATAAGACCTCCCGTGGTGGTGCAGCCTGCAAGACTTGCAAAAATGACGGCAAAACTTGTCCCTGATAGAAAATTCCTGACGCGCATGGCGGTCCCTCCCCATCTTGTGTTGTTATCAGCCCTTGGCACCTGAATAGCTACGGTAGCCAGGCGACCCGCACATAACAAGTAAAAATTACCGCGAAATCGAAGAGAGAGAACAAAAAAATTTGACAGCCTCAAATTCCAGGTGCAAGACCGGGTGGAATCTGGGCGTTGTGCTTGAGGCAGTCCTCGAAGAAGACTTTCGCTGGAATTCTCCAGTCCGGTGATGGTGTTCCGCTTGCGTTGCCGATATTCAGATCCAGGGTTTGCGATGACAATTGACGGGCCACTCAAACCAGGCTGCCACGCCGGCGGATAACTTCGACCTGGATTATTCAAGGAACTGCGATGCCACAAGTCCTGCTCGAGGGGTACACGGTCGATGAGGTGCTGAACCTGCCGACCGAGGAGCTCCAGGCCATCGTGCTTCGCGATGAACCGATAGTGTTCAAGGCCGGCAGCGCCAACATGCTCGGAAAATTCAAGGTTCAGGGCGATTCGCTGTTGATGGAACTGGCGCACGTTGATGGAGGCGGCGAAGGCGCTTTGCCCAGCCTGGCGGCACTGGCGAGCCGTTTTGCGAGGCGCGAGGGCCTTTTATTCGTGGAGTGGCGTGTCCACGCGGTTCATTGCGCTGTGCCGAATCTCAAGCTGCGCCGTGTTCTTGAAAGAAAGGGTTTTGCCGTTCGTGAAGTCGCGGGTGTCGGCGAGTGCTACTGGTTGCGTGTACCCGTGGATGGCGCGTGATTAGAGTTTTGGAAGCCGACGATGGTTGTTGGCATCATTGTTTTACTCGCGCTGCTATTTCCCTCTCCAACTCAATCGCCGTCATCGTCTGCCCCCCTAAAAAAATGCTGAGTCACCTTGCCCCACTTTTCCTCTGCGCCTCACTGCTGATGCCGTCGGCAGCGGGAGCGGCCCAAACACCAGCCGATGATGCTCCGGTTTACCCCGGAAAATCATGGGAGACGATAGCCCCCTCGTCCCTGAGTTCCGAATGCCGTACGCAGCTCGACCTGGCACGCGGCTACCTGCGGACCCTGGACACAACGTCGCTGATGGCGGTGCAGCAGGGGAAGGTATTGTTTAGCTATGGCCCGACCGAGCTCGTCAGCATTTTGTTCTCGGCCCGCAAAAGCATTCTGTCCATGCTTTACGGCAAGTATGTGGCGGACGGAACGATTGATCTCGAGAAAACCCTGGCCGATCTTGGTATCGACGATGTAGGTGGGCTCCTGCCCATTGAGCGGCAGGCCAGACTCAGGCATTTGCTGACGGCGCGTTCCGGTGTGTACCATCCGGCCGCCAACGGCGGCGACGACCTCGCGTCCGCCCCGGCGCGGGGCTCGCAAGTGCCCGGCGCTTACTTTCTTTACAACAACTGGGATTTCAATGCCGCCGGCACGGCATTTGAATCGCTGACGGGGAAGAGCATCTACCGTGCATTTGCCGATGACCTCGCCGCCCCTTTGCAACTTGAGGACTTTCATCTGGAGCGCCATCGCCGCACCGGCGACCTCACGAAGTCGGAGCACGCCGCCTACCACTTCTTTCTATCCACCCGGGACATGGCACGCCTGGGCTATCTGATGCTTCAGCAAGGCAACTGGCGCGGACAGACGCTCATTCCGCAGCGCTGGGTTGCCGAGACCACTGCTGCCGTGACCCCTGCCGTGGAGATGCATCCGCCCCGAACGGCCAGGCGCCACTTTGGCTATGGCTACCTGTGGTGGGTACTCGAGGAGCCATCGGATTCCCCGCTCCAGGGTGCCTACATGGCCTGGGGCGTGCATGGCCAGTACATTCTTGTCGTGCCCAAGCGCCAGATGGTGATTGCCCACAAGCGCCAGGTCCCCGTTGCGGGGAATTGGAACGTCAGCTGGGTTGCGCCCGGTGATTTTTTAACGGCGGCCAGAACGCTGGCGGGGGCGCCCTGCCGCTAGGCGGCCGGTTCTTCCGCCTACGGCCTTACCCGCGCCGCCACTTCCCGTCCCAGCTCAATCACGGCCATGGCGTAGTAGCTGCTCCAGTTGTAGCGCGTGATAGCGTAAAAGTTCTCGGTGCCGGCCACGTATTGCGGGGCGTCCTGCCCGTTCAACAGTTCGACCAGGGCGAGCGGCCCCTGGTGCTGAAGGGCCGGGCCTTCGAGCACTGCGCCTTTTTCGGTGAAGCTGGCCACGCTGAAGGTCGGCAGGATGTCGGGCGCCATCAGCGCGTCCATGTCGAGGCGGCTTTTGTCGAAGCTCACGGGGTAGTGCGTCGGCATGCCGGGCTGCCAGTTGAAGGCCTTGAAATAACTTGCGACGGAGCCGATCACGTCGGCCTTGCTGTTCCAGAGGTCCACCGTTCCGTCGCCGTCGAAGTCGACGGCGTACTTGATCCAGCTCGAGGGCATGAACTGCGGCATGCCCATGGCGCCGGCAAAACTGCCGCGCGCGTCGAAGGGGTTGGCTGCCAGCCGGTTCTGCAGGGTCAGGAATTGCTCGATCTCGCCCTTGAAGAATTCGCTGCGTTCTTTCGCGCGCGGGTGGCTGGCGGGGAAGTCGAAGGCCAGTGTGGTGAGCGCGTCCATCACGCGAAAGTTGCCGGTGTCGCGGCCGTAAATGGTTTCCACGCCTATGATGCCGACGATGATTTCGGCGGGCACGCCATATTCCTTTTCGGCGCGCTCCAGCGCCGCCTGGTTCTCCAGCCAGAAACGCCGGCCGGCCTCTATGCGCACCGGGTCTATGAAGCGGCTGCGGTAGACGCGCCAGTTCTTGACAAAGGTTTTGGTGGGCGGCTGCATGAGGCGCACGACGGTGGCGTTGTAGCGCGACTGGCCTATGGCGTCGCGCACCCAGTCCGGGTCCAGGTCGCGGCGCGCGGCCAGGTCGTCGGCAAACTGCATGGCCTCGGGACGGGTCGAATACAGCGGCCCCTGGGTCTGCGCCGGCGCGGCCACCTTTTTCCGTAAGGGTTTGGCGTCACCAGCCCAGGCGGAACAGGCCAGCGCGGCAATCAGGCAAACGGCAAATCCGGAACGGTGAAAGGGCATGAGCGGGGGTGGTGGGTGAGGTGGGAGAGACGAGAAAGGGGCAGCGGAGCCAATCCCGATTTTAAGCAGGCCAGCTCAGGCGGCTGAACTCTTGCTTGAGCGCATGCAGTTGCGGGGCCGCTTTGCCCGCGCCGGCCGGCACGGCTGCGTAGCGCTGCTGCTCCAGGCGCAGCAGCCAGTCGGCCAGGGCCTGCGCGGCGCTGCCCGGCTGTCGGCCGTAGCGGGCCAGCACCTCCTGGGCGAGCTGGCGCGGCGAGGTGGCCGGTGTGCTGGGAATGCCGGCCTTGTCCAGGCGGTGGCGCGCACGCATGAGCAAGCGCACCCAGGGGTCGTGCTGGCTGCGGTCCCACCAGCTCCAGCCCGCGCCCAGCAGCGCGGCCGCCACCAGGATGGCGATCAGGATGTAGCTGAGGTCTTCCCAGCTCGGCGATTCAAAGCCGAGGTTTTTCAGCAGGTTGAGCTGGCTGCCCTGGGTGTAGTTGAGCACCCATTGGTTCCAGTTGTTATTGGCCGCTTCCCAAAACAGGCGCAACTGGGTCATGAGCGTCGGGCTGAACGCACCGAGTGCCCGCGCCACCGCGCCTTGTGGCACCACCAGCCGTTCAAATTCGCCGATGCGCGAGGGGGCGACCACTGAGGTCGGGTCCACGCGCACCCAGCCGCGGCCGGCTTCCCAGACTTCGGCCCAGGCATGGGCGCTGCTCTGGCGTACCACCCAGAAGCCATCCAGGGTATTGAGCTCGCCGCCCTGGTAGCCGGTGACGATGCGCGCGGGGACGTCCATGGCGCGCATCAGGATGACAAAGGCCGAGGCGATGTGTTCACAAAAACCCTGCTTGCGGTCGAACCAGAATTCGTCGGCGCTGTGCTGGCCGTAAACCCCGGGCTCCAGCGTGTAGCTGTAGCCGCCCGTGCGCAGGCGGTTCATGACCTCTTCCACGAGCGCCGCGGTGCCGGCGCGCGCCAGGCGGGGCGTGTTGCGTATCTCGCTGGCAAGGGCCCGCGTGCGCGGGTTGGAGCCGGACGGCAGGTCGATGAACTCCTGCAGGCCCGGCACGCTTTGCAGCGGGCCGTGCTGAAAGCTTGGGTAGCTCTGGGCCTTGTAGCGAAGCAGGTCGGTGACGGGACGGTTCGCCAGCCATTGCAGGTCGGGCTGCATTACGCCCTGGAAGCCTGACGGCAGCGCGGGGCTTTCGGCCGCCGCTTCCATCACGAACAGCCAGGGCCGGTTGGTGGGCTCCATCGTGACCTCGTAGCTGACCGGCGTGCCGGAGACGGCAAGGTCGGCCGTCACGCCGTAGCGCGCGGAAGTGTTCAGCCGCGAGGGCCGCCATTCACGCCCGTCGAAGCTGGCCAGCACCGGGCCGCGAAAGTACATGTCCTGCTTGCGCGGCGGCGCGCCATCAAACTTGATGCGCAGGGCCACGCTTTCGTCCAGCGCCAGGCTGGCGATGGTGCCGACCTGCATGCTGGAACTCAGGCCGCTGCGCCCGGCCGGCGTGTCGCTGGGCACACCCCACAGGGGCGCCAGCCGCGGGAACAGCAGGAACAGCACCAGCATGATGGGCGTGCCCAGCAGGGCCATCCAGCCGGCGGTTTTGGCGGCCTGCGACAGCGGCGGCCTGCCCACCGGCATGTGCGCATTGACCAGCATGGTCAGCAAACCCAGCAGGCCCAGCAGCATGCTGAAGGCCGTCAGCAGGGACTGCGAGTAAAAGAAGTTGCTCAGCATGCAAAAAAAGCCGAGGAAAAAAATCACAAAGGCATCGCGCTTGGCGCGAAGTTCCAGCGTCTTGAGGGTCAGCAACACCACCAGCAGCGTCACCCCCGCGTCGCGTCCCAGCAGCGTGCGGTGCGTGAGCCAGGTCGCGGCCAGGGTGAGCACCATCAACAGCAGCAGCCATCGCTTGCCCGGCAGCGGCCGCGCCTTCACGGCCAGCCAGCCGCGCCACAGCAGTACCGCGCCGGCCACGGCGCTGCACCAGAGGGGGAGTTCGTTCACTTGCGGCAGCAATACCCAGGCGATGACCGCCAGCAGGAAGAGGGTGTCGCGGGCGTCGCGAGGAAGGGATTGGAGGCGGCTCAGCATGATGTCTCCGCCGGGTCTTGCTCCGGCTTGCGCGCTCTTGCCCGTTGCATAGGCTTGCTGGCCGGGGTTGCCCGGCGGCAACTCACTTTCTTTTGCTTCGCCAAAAGAAAGTAAGCAAAGAAAAGGCGACCCTGGTGTCTGCGTCCCCTGCGCTTCGCTCCGGGGCAACCTGCGGTGCTCGGTTCAGGCGGGGTCTCGCTAAACTCGCTACGCTGCGCTTCGCTCAGACAACGCGATCCCTGATCCGCCTGAACCTCCGCTCCTCGGCGCATACACAAGGGGGTGGGGATAGGAAGACCAAACAGCCGAAGATAGAAACCCGAATCCCGAGAACCACAAGGACACGCCGTGGCGTGTCCTTGTTGGTATTTGTCCCCGCTCCTGACTGCCCCTTGTGGATGCGCCGAGGAGCGCAGGGCCAGACGGATAAGGGCAAAAACTTGTTTGAGCGAAGCGAGTTGTTTTTGACCCCGGCTGGACCGAGCACCGCAGGTTGCCCGCAGCGAAGCGGAGGGACGCAGGAACCAGGGTCGCCTTTCTTTTGGGTACTTTTCTTTGGCGAAGCAAAGAAAAGTGCCTCGCCCGCCGGGGCGAGACCCGGCCAGCGGTCTCAGCAAAGAGCCCACCCGTCGGGAAGACGCAGAAACAGAAATCCTCAACATACCGCCAGCGCCTCCAGGCACAGCCGCTTGTGTGCCTCCCCACTGCCAGGCTTGACCTCCAGAGAGGGCAAACGCAACCCATAGTCCAGCGACAGCTTGTCAGCCAATAGAACCCACGCACACAGCCTGGAGAGTTTCTGTTCGGCGCCGGCCGAGCCGGCCTGGGCGAAATCCAGCCAGAGCTCGTGCCGCTGGGCCTGCTGGGTGTCGCGCACCACCAGGCTGTTGCCTTGGCCGTCGTCTTTGGCGGCTTTTTTCCAGATCACCAGTTTCATCGGGTCGCCGCGGCGGTAGCCGCGCACGCCGTCGAATTCGCCGCTGCTTTGCGCGCGCAGGGCGGCGGCGGCGCCGCCGGAGCGCGGTTCGCCGGGCGGCAGGGGCGGCGGGTGGGCTTCGGGGGCGGGATAGACCAGGACCTGCGCGGCGGGCCGCCAGATGGTCCAGACGCGAAAAGTGCCCAGCGGAAAGCGGGTTTCGGCGGTCAGCGTGGGCAGCCTGTGCAGCCCGCGCCGCCGCGGGGTGAACGCCACCTGCACCGTGCTGCTGCCCTGCGCGGGCACGTCGGTCCAGGCCCAGTGCCGTTCGCGGCCTTTTTCGGTGTCCACGTCCTGCGGGTTGAGCACGCTCAGGCCTATGCCATGGCGCGTGGAGCGCCGGGTGTTGGTCAGCTTGACCTCAAAGGCGGCGGTGGTCCCCACGTACTGGGCATGCGGCGCGGCGAGGTTCATGGACAGGCCGCGCAGCGTGCCGTGGCAGACATGCATGCCGACCAGCGCGCTACCGGCGAGCAAAAAGGTCAGCAGGTAGCCCAGGCTCAACTGGTAATTGATGGAGGCCACCAGCAGCACCAGCAGGGTGACGCCCATCATCCAGCCCGGGCGGGTGGGAAGGATGTACACGTTGCCCTGGGTCAGGGTCACGCTGTCGGTGAAGGACAGCCTGCTGAGCCACCAGGCCTGGAAGCGGGCGCGGACAAGGGCCGCGGGATTGGGGAGGGCGATCAGCGCGGCCATGGGAAAAGCGGTTTCGCTCGGCTCGTGTTCAGGGCAGGGGCACGGCGTCCAGCATGGCGCGCACCTGCTCCACCGCGCCGCGGCCCGCGTCGCTGACGGGAATCAGCCGGTGCGCCGCGGTCTGCGGCAGCACGGCGGCGATGTCGTCGGGCGCCACGTAGTCGCGTTTGCTCAAAAAGGCCTGGGCCCTGGCGGCCCGCATGATGGCGATGCCGGCACGCGGGCTCAGGCCCTGCAGAAACCAGCGGCCGGAGCGTGTGGCGGCGACCAGGTCCTGCAGGTAGTTGAGCAGGGCTTCCGAGGCGTGGACATTGGCCACCAGCTGCTGCAGCTCCAGCAGGTCGTGCGGCGCCAGCAGGGCCGGCAGCTGCTCGACCATCTCGCGCCGGTCGGCGCCGCGCAGCAGCTCGCGCTCGGCGGCGCGGTCGGGGTAGCCCAGGGAAATCCGCATGTGAAAGCGGTCCAGCTGCGATTCGGGCAGGGCGTAGGTGCCGAGCTGGTCGTGCGGGTTTTGCGTGGCGATCACAAAAAAGGGCAGGGGCAGGGGGCGGGTCTCGCCTTCGACCGTGACCTGTTTTTCTTCCATGGCTTCCAGCAGGGCGCTCTGGGTCTTGGGGCTGGCGCGGTTGATCTCGTCAGCCAGCAGCACCTGGGCGAACACCGGCCCGGGGTGGAACACAAAACTTTCCTTTTGCCGCTCGTAAATCGACACGCCCGACAGGTCGCTGGGCATCAGGTCGGCGGTGAACTGCACCCGCGAGAATTGCAGGCCGAAGGAGCGCGACAGCGCGTGGGCCAGCGTGGTCTTGCCGACGCCGGGAACGTCCTCGATCAGCAGGTGGCCGCCGGCCAGCAGACAGGCCACGCAGTCCTGCACCTGGGCCGGTTTGCCGACAATGACCGTGTTAAGCTGATTCAGGAGCGCTTGGAGTTTTTCTGTGGCATTCATGCCGCCAACCATACCGTAATTTTTCGTAAAACATTTGCCGATGATTTCCCGATGAACGCGACTGGTTATTTCAGCCATCCCGACTGCCGCAGGCACGAAATGGGCGCCGGGCACCCGGAATGCCCCGAGCGGCTCGATGCCATCGACGACTGGCTGCTGGCGACCGGCGTCAAGGACGCGCTGGACACCCGCGAGGCGCCGCGGGCGGCCCTGGGCGACATCGAGCTCGCGCACGACCGCATGATGGTGGCGGCGCTGCGCGGCCTGAGCGACCGGCTGGCCGACGACATCAAGGCGGGCGGGCCGGCCTATGCCCAGATAGACCCCGACACCGCCCTCAATGTGCACACCTGGAACGCCGCCTTGCGCGCCGCCGGCGCCGCGCTGGCCGCCACCGATGCGGTGCTGTCGGGCGAACTCGAAAACGCGTTTTGCGCCGTGCGCCCGCCCGGCCACCATGCCTGCCACGACAAGGCCATGGGTTTCTGCTTTTTCAACAACATCGCCATCGCCGCCCGCTATGCGCTGGAGCGCCACGGCTTGAAGCGCGTGGCGATCGTCGACTTCGACGTGCACCACGGCAACGGCACCGAGGACATCCTGAGCGGCGACGAGCGCGTACTGATGGTGAGCTTCTTCCAGCATCCGCTCTATCCCTACAGCGGCACCGAGGGCCACGCCGGCAATATGCTCAATCTGCCGGTGCCGGCCTATACCAAGGGTATGGACGTGCGCGAGCTGATCGAGATGATGTGGATACCGCGCCTGGAGGAATTCAGGCCCGAGATGATTTTTATCAGCGCCGGCTTCGACGCCCACCGCGACGATGACCTGGGCCAGATGGGCCTGGTCGAGCAGGACTACGCCTGGATCACCCAGCGCATCAAGGATGTCGCCAGGCGCCATGCGCTGGGCCGCATCGTCTCCTCGCTCGAAGGCGGCTACAACCTGAACGCACTGGCGCGCAGCGTGGAGGCCCACATCCGCGTGCTGGCCGACCTGTAGGAGTTTTGTTGATGAGCGCCGCATCCGCCGCCGGCCTTTCGGCCCCCGTGCTGCACAGCCAGGACGTGCGCGGCGTGCACCGCCTGGTGCTGAACCGCCCGAACACTTTCAACACCCTGGGCGAGGACGTGCTGGCCGCGCTGCAGGCCGCGCTTGATGCCATCGCCGCTGACGGCTCGGCACGCGCGCTGGTCATTGCGGCCGAGGGCAAGGCCTTTTGCGCCGGCCACAACCTCAAGGAAATGCGCGCGCAGCCTGATCTGGCCTATTACCAGAAGCTGTTTGCCCAGTGCACGCGCATGATGCTGGGCATCCAGAAGCTGCCGGTGCCGGTGATCGCGCGGGTACAGGGCCTGGCCACCGCGGCCGGCTGCCAGCTGGTGGCGCAGTGCGACCTGGCCGTGGCGGCCGAGGGCGCGAGCTTCGGCGTCAATGGCATTGATGTAGGCCTCTTTTGCGCCACGCCCAGTGTGCCGCTGGTGCGCAACATGCCGGCCAAGCAGGCCATGGAAATGCTGCTGACCGGCGAGTTCATCACGGCTGATGAAGCGCGTGCCCGCGGGCTGGTCAACCGCGTCGTGCCGCTTGAGGCGCTGGACGCCGAGATCGAGAAATTGCTGCAGTCGCTGCTGTCCAAGCCGCGCGAGGCGCTGGCCATGGGCAAGGCGCTGTTCTATCAACAACGTGAAACCGGCATAGAGGCCGCCTACCAGCTCGCGGGCCAGTCCATGGCCCGCAACATGGCCCATGCCGTTGCACAGGAGGGCGTGCAAGCCTTCATCGAGAAAAGGAAACCCCAATGGCCGGCGCCGTAACGACCCGTCCCCCCGCCCGTATCGACAGCCTGGACGCCTGGTTTGCCGCGCTGACCCAGCCCACGGCCCTGACGGAGCTCGCCGCGCTGGTGGCCTGCGCGATGCTGGCCTGGCTGGTGGTGCGCGTGGCGGGCCGCGCGCGCATGGCGGTCGACAACACTTCCATCCTGTTCGGGCGCCGCGTGATCGACGGCGTGCTGTTTCCGCTGCTGCTGCTGTTCCTGGCTTACGCGGCCCAGGCCTTGCTGGAGCGCCTGTTCCCGCTGGCGCTCTTCAAGGTGGCGATTCCCGTGCTGGTGTCACTGGCCGCAATACGCCTTGGCGTCAAGGTGCTGCAGGTGGCCTTCAAGGACGCGCCGCTGGTGCGCGCGCTGGAGCGCACGATTTCCTGGCTGGCCTGGATCGCCATGGTGCTGTGGGTCAGCGGCCTGCTGCCCGTGGTGCTCGATGAGCTCGACGGCATCAAGTGGAAGATAGGCAACAGCAACCTGTCGGTGCGCACCATGCTCGAAGGCGCGGTGACGGCCGGCGTGGTGCTGTTGATCACGCTGTGGATCTCCTCGGCCATAGAGGCGCGCCTGCTGCGATCGGCCACCGGCAACGAGTTGTCCCTGCGCAAGGCGGTGGCCAATGCGGTGCGCGCCGTGCTGATGTTTGTCGGCCTGCTGCTGGCGCTGTCCTCGGTGGGCATAGACCTCACGGCGCTGTCGGTGCTGGGCGGTGCGGTTGGCGTGGGCGTGGGTTTCGGCTTGCAGAAACTGGCCGCCAACTACGTGAGCGGCTTTGTCATGCTGGCCGAGCGCAGCGTGCGCATAGGTGACAACGTGCGGGTGGACACCTTCGAGGGCCGTATCACCGACATCAACGCGCGCTACACCGTGGTGCGCGCGCCCTCGGGGCGCGAGTCCATCGTGCCCAACGAGATGTTCATCAGCACCCGCATCGAAAACCTGTCGCTGAGCGACCCGCAGGTGCTCCAGTCCACCGTGGTCTCGGTGGGCTACGACAGCGACGTGGAACTGGTGATGCGCTTGTTGAACGAGGCGGCACTCAAGCAGGACCGCGTGCTGCGCGACCCGGGGCCCGGCACCAACCTGACGAACTTCGGCCCTGACGGGCTGGAGTTCACGCTCAACTACTGGATGGCGGACCCGGAAAACGGCCAGCAAAACCTGCGCTCCCGTATCAACCTGTCCATCCTGGAATCCCTGCGCGCGCACAACATCGACATTCCCTATCCGCAGCGCGTGGTGCACACCCGCGTCGTGGCGGACGAAAAGAACCCCGCCAAGCCCTCCTGAGCCGGCGCGCCGTCCCCCGGCCGGTACCCAATTGACGCCTGAAAGACACCTTTAGGACAACGGTTGGGCAGGATGCTCTAATTCCCCCTGTCCCTCCCTCTATAATGAAAAATAGAACGACCGTTCTTTTTCTGCCCGGCACCCCTGGATACCCTCAGGCCGCCGTCCACGCAGCCCGCACCCGGCATGCCGCAGCATAGAATGCAAAGCTTACGTTTACGTCAACGTCAATCGATACGTCATATCCGCCAATCAACAACTCTGGAGCCCTGTCATGAAGGTCTTGGTCCCCGTCAAACGTGTAGTCGACTACAACGTGAAAGTCCGCGTCAAATCCGATGGCAGCGGTGTCGACATCGCCAACGTCAAGATGAGCATGAACCCGTTTGACGAGATCGCCGTCGAAGAGGCTACCCGCCTGAAAGAAAAAGGCGTGGTCACCGAAGTCATCGCCGTCAGCTGCGGCGTCGCCCAGTGCCAGGAAACCCTGCGCACCGCCATGGCCATAGGCGCCGACCGCGCCATCCTGGTCGAAACCGCCGAGGAGCTGCAGCCCCTGGCCGTGGCCAAGCTGCTCAAGGCCCTGGTCGAGAAAGAACAACCCCAGCTCGTCATCCTGGGCAAGCAGGCCATCGACGACGACTGCAACCAGACCGGCCAGATGCTGGCCGCGCTGCTGGGCTGGCCCCAGGCCACCTTTGCCTCCAAGGTCGAAGTCGAAGGCGGCACCGCCAAGGTCACGCGCGAAGTCGACGGCGGCCTGGAAACCCTCTCGCTCACGCTGCCGGCCATCATCACCACCGACCTGCGCCTCAACGAGCCGCGCTACGTCACCCTGCCCAACATCATGAAGGCCAAGAAAAAGCAGCTCGACAGCCTCAAGCCCGAAGACCTCGGTGTCGACGTCAAGCCGCGCATCAAGACCCTGAAGGTCAGCGAGCCGCCCAAGCGCAGCGCCGGCGTCAAGGTGGCCGACGTGGCCGCCCTGGTGGACAAGCTCAAGAATGAAGCCAAAGTAATTTAAGGACCGATGACATGACCGCACTCGTTATTGCTGAACACGACAACGCCAGCATCAAGCCAGCGACCCTCAACACCGTGACGGCTGCCGCCCAGTGCGGCGGTGAGGTCCACGTGCTGGTGGCCGGCAAGGGCGCCGAAGCCGCCGCCAAGGCCGCCGCCGCGATTGCCGGCGTGGCCAAGGTCATCCACGTCGAAGGCGAGCACTTCGCCCACGGCCTGGCCGAGAACATGGCCGCCCAGGTGGTGGCCATTGCCGGCAACTACTCGCACATCCTGTTTCCGGCCACCGCCTCGGGCAAGAACATCGCCCCGCGCGTGGCCGCGACGCTGGACGTGGGCCAGATCTCCGACATCACCAAGGTTGATGCCGCAGACACCTTCGAGCGCCCGATTTACGCCGGCAACGCGATTGCCATCGTGCAAAGCCTGGACGCGACCAAAGTCATCACCGTGCGCACCACGGGCTTTGACGCGGCAGCCGCCAGCGGTGGCTCGGCCGCGACTGAAACGCCGGCCGGCGTGGCCGACAGCGGCAAGTCGAGCTTCCTGGGTTCGGAGATCGCCAAGAGCGACCGCCCCGAGCTGACGGCCGCCAAGATCATCGTCTCGGGCGGGCGCGCGCTGGGCTCCAGCGAGAAGTTCAGCGAAGTGCTCACGCCGCTGGCCGACAAGCTGGGCGCGGCACTCGGCGCCTCTCGTGCCGCCGTCGATGCGGGTTACGCCCCCAACGACTGGCAGGTGGGCCAGACCGGCAAGATCGTGGCGCCGCAGCTCTACATCGCCGCCGGCATCAGCGGCGCGATCCAGCACCTGGCCGGCATGAAGGACAGCAAGGTCATCGTGGCGATCAACAAGGACCCCGAAGCGCCCATCTTCAGCGTGGCCGACTACGGCCTGGAAGCCGACCTGTTCACGGCTGTGCCTGAGCTGGTTGCGGCACTGTAAAAACTCCCTCCCCCTTTGGGGGAGGGCAGGGGTGGGGGCCGGCTGCGATTGAGCAAGCGCTTTTGCCATGGCCGCAGGCCCCCATCCCAACCTTCCCCCAGAGGGGGAAGGAGTAAGTACCCCGGAGACAAAAATGAGCTACACCGCCCCCGTCAAGGACATGCTGTTTGATATCCAGCACCTGGCCAATATCGAACAGATCGCAAAAATCCCGGGCTTTGAGGAAGCCGGCCTGGACACCGCGCAGGCGGTGCTCGAGGAATGCGCCAAATTCAACGAAGGCGTGCTCGCGCCGCTGAACCGTGACGGCGACATCAACCCCTCGAGCTGGAAGAACGGTGAAGTCACCACCACGCCGGGCTTCAAGGAAGCGTTCAGGCAATACGTCCAAGGCGGCTGGCAGGGCCTGCAGCACCCGGCCGATTTCGGCGGCCAGGGCCTGCCCAAGACCATAGGCGCGGCCTGCGGTGAAATGCTCAATTCGGCCAACATGAGCTTCGCGCTGTGCCCGCTGCTCAGCGACGGCGCCATCGAGGCGCTGCTGACGGCCGGCTCCGATGAGCTCAAGGCGGTCTACCTCGAAAAACTCGTGAGCGGCCAGTGGACAGGCACCATGAACCTGACCGAGCCGCAGGCCGGGTCGGACCTGGCCATGGTGCGCAGCCGTGCCGAGCCGCAGCCCGACGGTACCTACAAGATTTTCGGCACCAAGATCTTCATCACCTACGGTGAACACGACATGGCCGAGAACATCGTGCACCTGGTGCTGGCCCGCGTGACGGGTGCGCCCGAAGGCGTCAAGGGCATCAGCCTGTTTGTCGTGCCCAAGTTCATGGTCGGCAAGGACGGCGCCCTGGGCGCGCGCAACGACGTGCACTGCGTGAGCATCGAACACAAGATGGGCATCAAGGCCTCGCCCACCGCCGTGCTGCAGTACGGCGACCATGGCGGCGCTGTAGGCTACATCGTCGGCGAGGAAAACCGCGGCCTCGAATACATGTTCATCATGATGAACTCGGCGCGTTATGCCGTCGGCATGCAGGGCATCGCGATTGCCGAGCGCGCTTACCAGAAGGCCGTGGCTTTTTCGAAAGACCGCGTGCAGAGCCGGCCCGTCGACGGCTCCATCAAGGCCAGCGCGCCCATCATTCACCACCCCGACGTCAAGCGCATGCTGATGACCATGCGTGCCTACACCGAAGGCTGCCGCGCCATGGCTTCCGTGGCCGCCGCCGCTTACGACGCGGCCCACCACCATCCCGATGCCGAGGTGCGCAAACAGAACCAGGCCTTTTATGAATTCATGGTGCCGCTGGTCAAGGGCTACAGCACCGAGATGAGCCTGGAAGTCACTTCGCTGGGCGTGCAGGTGCACGGCGGCATGGGCTTTATCGAGGAAACCGGCGCGGCCCAGTATTACCGCGACGCCAAGATCCTGACGATTTACGAGGGCACGACCGCCATCCAGGCCAACGACCTGATAGGCCGCAAGACCTCGCGCGACGGTGGCCAGGTGGCCAAGGCCATCGCCGGCCAGATCGAGGCCACCGAAAAACAACTTGTGAAGCAGGGCAATGCGGATGCCGTGGCCGTGGCCAAGCGCCTGAAGGCCGCGCGTGAAGCCTTTGTCGATGTGGTCGACTTTGTGGCCGGCAACACCAAGGCCAGCCCCAATGCCGTGTTCGCGGGCAGCGTGCCCTACCTGATGCTGGCGGGCAATGTGGTCGCCGGCTGGCAGATGGCGCGTTCGCTGCTGGTCGCGCAGGAGCAGATCGCGCAGGGAACCGACGTGGCCTTCATGCAGGCCAAGGTCACCACCGCGCGTTTTTACGCCGACCACCTGCTGACCAAGGCCCCCGGCCTGCGCGACAGCATTGTCGAAGGTGCGGACAGCGTGACCGCGCTGGCGCTGGACGCGTTCTGACGGGGCGGCCGCCACTCATTGGCGGCAGCCTGTTTTCCTGAATCCCCCTGTCTTTGCTTTGATACCCACGGAGCCACCATGTCCAGACTGCCCGGCGCATTGAACCAGCTGCCCTTGCCCATCATCGGCTCGCCGCTCTTCATCATCAGCAACCCCAAGCTGGTCATCGCGCAATGCAAGGCCGGCGTGGTGGGCGCCATGCCCGCGCTCAATGCGCGCCCGGCATCGCAGCTCGATGAGTGGCTCGCTGAAATCACCGAAGGGCTGGCCGCCCACAACAAGGCCAACCCCGACAAGCCGGCCGCGCCCTTTGCCATCAACCAGATCGTGCACAAGTCCAACGACAGGCTGGAGCACGACATGGAACTGTGCGTGAAGTACAAGGTGCCCATCTACATCACCAGCCTGGGCGCGCGCGAGGACATCAACGCGGCCGCGCACAGCTACGGCGGCGTGGTGCTGCACGACATCATCAACAACAAGTTCGCGCGCAAGGCGATTGAAAAAGGCGCGGACGGCCTGGTGGCCGTGGCCGCCGGCGCGGGCGGCCATGCGGGTGTCAAAAGCCCCTTCGCGCTGATCCAGGAAATCCGCCAGTGGTTCGACGGCCCGCTGGCGCTGTCGGGCGCGATCTCCACCGGCGGCGCGGTGCTGGCCGCGCAGGCCATGGGCGCCGACTTTGCCTACATAGGCTCGGCTTTTATCGCCACCGACGAAGCGCGCGCCGCCGACGCTTACAAGCAGGCCATCGTCGACGGCAGCTCCGACGACATCGTCTACAGCAGCCTGTTCACCGGCGTGCACGGCAACTACCTCGCGCCCTCGATACGCGCGGCCGGCATGGACCCCGAAAACCTGCCCGAGGGCGACGTCAAGACCATGAACTTCAGCGGCGGCGAAGGCAGCAAGTCCAAGGCCTGGAAAGACATCTGGGGCTGCGGCCAGGGCATAGGCGCCGTCAGCAAGGTGCAAAGCGCCGCGGCCTTTGTGGAGCAGCTCAAGCGCGAATACTTTGCCGCGCGTGAGCGTGTCTGCGCCTAGCAGGCTGGCAGCGACTGTATGACGACACCCCAGCGCCTTCAGGGCCTTGATGCCCTCAAAGGCCTGGCCTGCGTGCTCATCGTCTGGCACCACCTGGCTTTTTACGGGCCCATGTCGGACGTGGTGTATGGCTATGCACCCGGGCTCATGGACTGGCTTTATGACTACGGCCGCATGGCGGTGCAGCTCTTCCTGGTGGTGGGTGGCTTCCTGGCCGCCGCATCGCTGGCGCCAAAGGGCACGGCCGTCTTTGAGTCCGCCGGGCCGTTGATCCTGCGCCGTTATGGCCGCCTGGTGAAGCCCTATCTGGTGGCGCTGGCCGCCAGCGTGCTGGTGGCCGCACTGCTCAGGCCCTGGTTTGACCATTCTTCGGTGCCCGCGGCGCCCACGCTGCTCCAGTTGCTGGCCCATGGCCTGCTGCTGCAGGACCTGCTGGGCCAGGAGTCGCTGTCGGCCGGTGTCTGGTATGTGGCGATGGACCTGCAGCTGTATGCGATGGCCGTGCTGGTGTTTGCCGCCTCGCGGCGCTTGCGCGCCAGCATGGCGGTGTCGGCGGGCGCCATGGCCGTCTTGCTGATCGCGCTGCTGTCCTTGCTGGTGTTCAACCGGCAACCGTCTTTTGACATCACCGCGCTGTATTTCTTCGGCGCCTATGCGCTGGGCATGCTGGCTTTCTGGGCCTCGCGCGAGGCGGGTGCGCGCCGCGGATTCTGGCTGGCTGCCATCGCCGTCCTGGGCGCGCTGGCCCTGGCGCTGGACTTCCGGGGGCGGCTGGTGGTGGCGGTGGTGACTGCACTGGTCCTGGTGTGGCTCAGCCGCGTGCCGCAAGATGACTGGCCGTTGCGCTGGCTGCAGAAGCGCTCACTCGTGCACTTGGGCCGTATCTCGTACTCGGTGTTCCTGATCCACTTCCCGGTGTGCCTGCTGGTCAATGCCATGGTCAGCCACTTCTGGCCCACGCAACTGGCCGCGAATGCGCTGGGCATGCTGCTGGCGTTCGCGCTGTCCTTGCTCGCGGGGCAGGCGCTGTACCGCTGGGTGGAGTCAGTGCCCCTGCCGTTTACCCCGGCGCGCAAGCTCAGCGCCTGAACATCTCCAGCTTCAGCTCGGCCGGCTCGCCCAGCCATGAGGCATGCGTGGTGTGGTCCGCGAGGTCGTCGCCCGTAACCCCGTGCACAAACACATCCAGGCCTTGGCGCTCGCTCTCCAGCCAGGGGATGATGCGGTCGAACTCCGCACTGTCGAACGAGAGCTGGCAGCTCCAGCGCGGGTGCGGCCCCACTTCGCGCTCATGCACGCGGCCCACACCCACATGGAACAACTCACCGGCCCGGCTTGCCAGGGCGCGTGCCTGCTCCACGGTGTCCGGTCCGAAGTAGATGTGGGCGTGGTAGTGGCTGTGGATGTTCCGGGGGCGCTGAATGGTATCGGGCATGGGTGCTCATTATTGCGGCTGGTCCTGAAAGCGTTTGCCAAAGGGGTTTTGCCTCAATATACTGTATTTATGTACAGTATTTATTCACCCCTTTCAAGGCCAGGTTGAATCCCGTGTCCGACGCCATCATCCCCCTGCACGCCATCAAAGGCCGCGGCACCGCCACGCGCATCGCGCACCGGTTTGAGAAGGACGTGCGCACGGCCTGGGACGATGGCTGGGGCACGCTGGAAGAGGGGCTGGCGGGCGAGGCGCCGCGGCTGGAAACCACGGTCACCCTGGAAGAGGCTCGCAGCGCCATTGTGCGCAACGATTCGCCCGACATCTTTTTTGACTACAGCATCAATCCCTACCGGGGCTGCGAGCATGGCTGTGTGTACTGTTATGCGCGGCCCACGCACAGTTACCTGAATCTTTCGCCGGGCCTGGACTTTGAAACCAAGATCATCGCCAAGCGCAATATCGCCGAGGCCTTGCGCGCCGACCTGGGCAAGCGCAGCTATGTGCCGCGACTGCTCAACATAGGCTCGGGCACCGACTGTTACCAGCCGGCCGAGCGCGAGCTGCGGCTCACGCGCGGGCTGATCGAGGTGATGCGTGATACCTGCCACCCGTTTTCCTTGATCACCAAATCCAGCGGCGTGGAGCGCGACCTGGACCTGATCGCCCCGCTGGCGGCCGACAAGCTGGCCGCCGTGTACATCACCATCACCACGTTGGACGGCGAGCTCGCGCGCAAGCTGGAGCCGCGCGCCGCGGCGCCGCACCGCCGCCTGCGTACCCTGCGCACGCTGGCCGAGCACGGCGTTCCTGTGGGCGTGAGCGTGGCGCCGCAGATTCCCTTTGTGAACGAGGACATGGAGCAGGTGCTGGAGGCGGCCTGGGAGGCCGGCGCGCGTTCGGCGTTTTACACGGTGATCCGCCTGCCCTGGGAAGTGGCGCCTCTTTTCAAGGAATGGCTGGAGCTGCACTATCCGCAGCGCGCCGCGCGCATCATGGCGCGCATCCAGGAGATGCGCGGGGGCAAGGACTACGACAGCGATTTCGCCTCGCGCATGAAGGGCTACGGCCTGTGGGCCGACCTGATCAAGCAGCGCTTTGAGAAATGCTGCAACCGCCTGGGCTTTAACCGGCAGCGCATGGAGCTGGACTTGAGCCGCTTCAGGCCGCCGGGTGCTGCGGGGCAGGGCAGCCTGTTCTGACGGCCCGGCAGGTTGGGGGCGCGAGGGCTATAGTGCAAGCCCAACATTGAAGGAGTTCATCTTGGCATTCGAATGGAAGCATTCATCGGGGGACGTGGATTGGGACGCGCTCTCGCATCTCTACCGGATTGCCCCTTTGGGCGAGAAAAAACCGGCGGACCTGAAAGTTGTGTTCTCCAACAGCCTGTTCAAAAGTTTTGTGTACGAGGGCGGCCAGCTGGTTGGCGCCGGCCGGGCGCTGGCCGACGGCATGGACTGCTCGTATATCTGCGACATCGCGGTGCACCCGGAGCACCAGGGGGTTGGCCTGGGCAAGGAGATCGTTGCCTCGCTGGTCGGCCTCTCAAAGGGGCACAAGAAGATCATCCTCTATGCGGTGGCCGGCAAGGAGCCGTTTTACCGCAAGCTGGGTTTCAGACGCATGCTGACGGCGATGGCGATCTTCAAGAACCAGGAGCAGGCGCTGCAGAGCGGGCTGATCAGCGAGAGCTGAATTGGTTTTGCTCCTTCCCCCTCTGGGGGAAGGTAGGGATGGGGGCTGGCGGCGATGGATTGTTCGCTGGTTTGATTGACGCAGCCGGCCCTCACCCTAGCCCTCTCCCAGGGGGAGAGGGGACGAGTCTAGCGCAAATAACTGCGGTTCAGCCGCACTTCAAGTTTGCTCTGCAGCTTTTCAAATGACGCGCTCATGGCCCAGTAAATGCCCGCGGCCGCCAGGTAGAGCGGAAAGGGCTGGAAGGTGGTGGCGATCACTTCCTTGGTCGCGAGCATCAGTTCGCCGACGGCGATCACCGAGACCAGGGAGGTGTCCTTGATCAGGCTGATCAAGCTGTTGGACAGGCTGGGCACGGCCAGCCTCAAGGCCTGCGGGCCAATCACGTAACGCAGGGTTTGCACCTGCGTGAGGCCCAGGCTGCGGGCCGCGTTCCACTGGCCGTGCTCCACGCCGTTGATCGCGCCGCGAATTGTTTCCGACAGGTAGGCGCCTACGTTCAGGCTCAGGCCCAGGATGCCGGCCGTGATGGGGTCGAACTGTATGCCTATGCTGGGCAGGCCGAAGTAAATGACAAAGAGCTGCACCAGCAGCGGTGTGCCGCGCATGCAGCTGACATACAGCGCCGCGAACTGCGACAGCCCCGGCACCTTGGCCAGCCGCGTGATGGCCACAAAGGTACCGACGATGGCGCCGAAAAAAATCGAAGCCACAGCCAGCAGCAACGTCCATCCCGCGCCCTTGAGCATCAGCGGCAAGGCGTCGCGCAGCAGGGCGGTCAAGCCAGATAAATCCATGGGAAGTCTCCACAAATAAAAACCCCGGCTCGCGAGCCGGGGTGTCAGGCGCCTGCCGATAGCGGCGCGCGGCTGGATCGATGTTACTTCGATTACTTTGCGACAGGCGGCTTGCTCACGTCGCGGTCAAACCACTTCGTCGAAATTTTGGCGAAGCTGCCGTCGGCCTGCAGGTCGGCCAGCGCCTTGTCGATGGCGGCCTTGAACTTGGGGTTGTTCTTGACAAAGGGGATGCCGGATTTTTCCAGATCGCCCACAGGCGCACCGGGCTTGAGCGGCAGCTTGGTTTGCTTGACGATGTAGGGGATCAAGAGGCTGTCGTTGAGCGCCGCGTCGATGCGGCCCAGTGCCAGGTCCTGCAAATACTCTTGCGCGCCGGGATAGGTCTTGACGTCTATGCCGCCCACCTTTTTGGCGATGTCGGCGTAGTTGGTGCCCTGGCCCAGGCCCAGCTTTTTGCCCTTGAGGTCGGCCAGCGACTTGAACTCGCGCTTTTCATCCTTGCGGATGATCAGCTGCGGCGCGGAGATGGTGTAAGGCTCGGAGAAATCAAAAGTCTCTTTGCGTTTGTCGGTGATACCGACCTGGTTGATCACCACGTCGTACTTGCCGGCCTGCAGGCCGGCCAGGATGGCGCTCCATTCGCTGGTCGAGAACTCAGCCTTCACGCCCAGCTTTTGCGCCAGGGCATTGGCCAGCTCGACTTCAAAGCCGGCAAGCTGGCCGCCTTCCTTGAAGTTGAACGGAGGATAAGTGCCTTCGAGGGCCACCTTGAGCGTGCCGCGCTGCTTGACGGTGTCCAGCAGGTCGGCGGCGCTGGCGCCGAAAGCGAGTGTGAGAAGGAGTGCGGAGGCGACGGCCTTGCGAATATTCATATTCAACCCTTGCATAAGAGAATTGTTATTGAGATGAAATGTGAATATTAGGCCCGTCACCAAGCGCTTGCATGGCGGGCCTTTAAAGCCCTACATGGCATCCGGTGATGGTTGAACGGTGCTGAGAAAGTGCTCAGGGTTTGGTGCAGTGTGCGTAGATGTCGAGCGCGGGCTTGTAGACGCTGGTTTGCACGTTCATCAGGCCCAGCACCGAATGAAAGTAGTTGTCGTGGCTGACAGGCGCATCGAGTTGCTGCTTGAGGCAGGCCGTGCTCAGCTTGCTGCGCTGCTCGAAGCCGGGCGACAGCCAGGTGATCCAGGGCACGCGCTTTTGCACGTCGGGCGCGATGCCGTAGGGCATGCCGTGCAGGTAGAGGTTGTTCTCGCCCAGCGATTCGCCGTGGTCGGCCAGGTAGAGCAGGGCGGGCGCGCTGCGCGCTTCCTGCGCCTTGAGCCACTGGATGGACGAGGCCAGCAGCTGGTCGGTGTAGACGACGCTGTTGTCGTAGGCATTGACGAGGCCTTCCTTGCTGCAGCTTTGCAGCGCGTTGTCGGCACACTCGGGCAGGAATTTTTTGACGGCCTGCGGCGAGCGTTTGTAATAGGCCGGGCCGTGGCCACCCATCTGGTGCATCACCACCACCACGCCCCTGGCGCGGCGTTCGGCCGGCAGCGCGGCGATGCGCTCGTCAATGCCTCGCAGCATCACCTCGTCAAAACATTCGCCGCTGTCGCACAGGCCGGGTATCTGGAGCTGCACCGTGTTGACGTTGGGCACCCGGTCGCACACGCCCTTGCAACCCGACTGGTTGTCTATCCAGAGCACGGCCAGGCCCGCGCGCTGCAGCACGTCGAGCAGGCCTTCGTAGTTGGCCGGCCGCGAGTCATAGGCCTCGCGCCCGAAATGGGAAAACATGCAGGGCACGGAGGCGGCCGTGCTGGTGCCGCAGGACCAGGCGTTGCGCTGGCTCACCACGTTCTCTTTGGCCAGCAGCGGGTTGGTGGGGCGGCTGTAGCCGTTGAGCGAAAAATTGCCACTGCGCGCCGTCTCGCCCAGCACCAGCAGCAACAGCGGCGGCCTGGTTTGCGCGCTGTAGCTGGCGCCCAGTTTGGCGTCTTCGCCCAGCGGCAACACCACGGATTCATCGCGCTGGAAAGGCTTGGCCGCGATGGAGCCCAGCGCGTAAAAGGAATTGAGCGGGTTGATCAGGTAGCGCACATGGGTGTAGTTGCGCATGACCGAGGCAATGCTCTGGAAAAACAGGAACACCACCAGCACCAACAGCACAGAGGCGCCGGCCAGCGTGGCGAAGTTGCCCAGCAGCTGCCGCGCGGCGCTGGCCCGCCTGACTTTTTGCCGCCACAGCAGCACCAGCGGCAGCACCGCCAGCACCAGCACCGTGGCCAGCAGCCGCCAGTTCAGCAGGTCGCGGGTTTCGCGCAGGTCGGTCTGCAAGGTGTTGACCATCATGGTCTTGTCGATGACCACGCCGTAGGCCATCATGAAGTAGGCGCCAAAGGCCGCCGAGAGCAGGAACAGGGTGATGGCCGGCTTGAGCGTCCAGCGCCAGGCCAGCAGGCTGAGCAGGGCGGTGGTGGCCAGCGTGATCACCAGCACCAGCGCGATGCTGATGACGGCGGCCTGGCCGCCGCTGAGGCCCGGCAGGCGGGACAGCTCGCGCCACAGCGCCACGTTGCACACGGTGGCGATCCAGATGCTGGCCAGCACCACCAGCCACAGCGGTCGCATGCCGCGGCTGTGCTGGTTGGGAGATGCGAGAGGCTGGGAGGTGGGCGCGGGTTGCAGCGGCATAGCGCTGCATTGTATGGGTCGTGGGCTTATGCGGTCCTTAAGCCTGGGCAGCCAAACCCAGCTGCCGTGCATGGTGGTTCAGGTGTTCGGCCATGAAGCTCGCGATGAAGTAATAGCCGTGGTCGTAGCCCGCATGGCGGTGCAGTTCCAGCGGCTGGCCGGCCTTGGCGCAGGCGGCTTCAAACAGTTCGGGGTACAGCTGTTCGGCGAGGAATTTGTCGGCCAGGCCCTGGTCTATGCGTATGCCTCCAGGGTAGGGTGTCGCGGGCATGAGCTTCATCAAGGCGGTGGCGTCATGCGCGATCCAGTTTGATTCGTCGCTGCCGAGATAGCCAGTGAAGGCCTTGCGCCCCCAGGGGCACTGGCTGGGTGCGCAGATGGGCGCAAAGGCCGAGACCGATTTGAACAGGTCGGGATACCTGAGCGCGAGTGTCAGCGCGCCGTGGCCGCCCATGGAATGGCCAAAGAGGCCGACGCGGCCCGCATCCAGCGGCAGGGCGTCGGCCAGCAGCGGCAGCAGCTCTGCCGTGATATAGCTCTCCATGCGGTAGTGCCGTGACCACGGTGCTTGCGTGGCATCGAGGTAAAAGCCTGCGCCCACGCCAAAGTCCCAGCTCTCGGCCTCGCCGGCAATGCCTGCCCCGCGCGGGCTGGTGTCGGGCGCGACCAGGGCCAGGCCCAGTTCGGCCGCCAGGCGCTGGGCACCCGCTTTGATCATGAAGGTCTCTTCGGTGCAGGTCAGGCCGGCGAGGTAGACCAGGAAGGGCACCTTGTTGCCGGCCAGGGCCTGCGGCGGCAGGAAGACCGAAAAGCGCATGGGCAGGCCGATCTCGCGCGAGCCGTGCTGGTAAAAGCGCTGCAGGCCGCCGAAGCTGCCGTGTTCGCTGAGGAGTTCAGGTTGTGTGGTCATCTTCTTCTTTTCAAGCAGGGGCCGCGGGACTGGCTTTGCCAGACCGCAGGCGCAGCGGCCCCCTCGGGGGGCAGGGAGCTACACGAAGTGAGCGACCGTGGGGGCTTACCTTAATACAGGACCACGCCGCGGATGGACTCGCCGCTTTTCATCAAATCAAAGCCCTTGTTGATGTCCTCCAGCGGCATGGTGTGGGTGATCAGGTCGTCGATGTTGATCTTGCCTTCCATGTACCAGTCGACGATCTTGGGCACATCGGTGCGGCCGCGCGCGCCGCCGAAGGCCGAGCCTTCCCATTTGCGGCCGGTGACCAGCTGGAAGGGCCGGGTGCTGATCTCGGCGCCGGCTTCGGCCACGCCGATGATGATGCTGCGGCCCCAGCCCTTGTGGGTGCATTCCAGCGCCTGGCGCATGACCTTGGTGTTGCCTATGCATTCAAAGCTGTAGTCGGCGCCGCCATCGGTCAGCTGCACGATGGCGTCGACGACGTTCTCGGTGTCCTTGGGGTTGATGAAGTGCGTCATGCCGAATTTGCGCGCCATCTCTTGCCGCGCGGGGTTGATGTCGACGCCAATGATCTTGTCGGCGCCCACCATCTTCGCGCCCTGGATCACATTGAGGCCTATGCCGCCCAGGCCGAACACCACCACGTTGGCGCCGGCTTCGACCTTGGCGGTGAAGAGCACCGCGCCTATGCCGGTGGTGACGCCGCAGCCGATGTAGCAGACCTTGTCAAAGGGCGCATCTTCACGGATTTTGGCCAGCGAGATTTCGGGCGCGACCGTGTAGTTGCTGAAGGTGGATGTGCCCATGTAATGGAAGATGGGCTTGCCGTCCAGGCTGAAGCGGCTGGTGGCGTCGGGCATCAGGCCCTTGCCCTGGGTGCCGCGTATCAGCTGGCACAAATTGGTCTTGCGCGAGAGGCAGAACTTGCACTGCCGGCATTCGGGTGTGTAGAGCGGGATGACGTGGTCGCCTTTTTTGAGCGTGGTCACGCCGGGGCCGACGTCGACCACGATGCCCGCGCCTTCATGGCCCAGGATGGCCGGGAAGATGCCTTCGGGGTCGGCGCCCGAGAGCGTGTAGTAGTCGGTGTGGCAGATGCCGGTGGCCTTGATCTCGACGAGCACTTCGCCGAACTTGGGGCCTTGCAGGTCCACGGTTTCAATGGTCAGGGGCTGGCCTGATTTCCAGGCGACGGCGGCTTTGGTTTTCATGGTGAGAGGGCTTGTGTTGGAGGTGGGCGAAGGCGCGTTGCGCTGCGTAAGGCACTATAAGCCAGTCACCCTGGGCCCCGGCTCGCAAGATGTTTCATTTTGAGAAAACCCCGGGAACCCCGGGGTAGTGCGGCCCCAAAGAAAAAGCCGCCCGGCCCCCAAAGGGAGCGCAGGCGGCTCGCGTCGTATAAGGGGGGCTTAGCGGCCGGCTTCCTTCAGGTACTGCGTGCGCGCAGCGATGGCGGTGTCGGTGAAGTCGGTGAACACGCCGTCCACGCCGGCGCGGTAGAAGGCCAGGTACTCGGCCTTGGGGTCGCCCTGGTAGTCGGCGGCCAGGCGGCGGCGCTCATTGCGGAAGGTGAAGGGGTGGACAAACAGGCCCGCCTTGTGCGCGTCAGCCACCAGGCTGGTCGCGGGCAGCGAGGTCGAGTCGGCGTCGTTGAGCTTGCCGTCGCCGTTGATGTCGACCTGCTTGCCGTCGGCGCCTATCGTGCCCTTGGTGCTGATGATGTAGCGCTTCCAGGGGCCAATGCCGTCGGCATAAGTCTTGATTTCGGCCAGGCCCGCGGGTGTGACCATGGCGTCGAAGAAGCGCTTGTCGCCGGCCAGGGTCCAGTCATAGGGACGGTCGCTGGGCAGGGCAAAGGTCACATTGCCGGTCTTGGGGTCTATGCCGTCGCCGTCTATGAGCTGGATCAGGCGTGTGTTCAGGCCCTTGCTCTTCATGTACTTGAGGCTGCCCGGTTCAAAGGACTGCACGTAGATGGGTGCGGTCTTGCTGTTCCAGCCGGCGGCATTGATGATGGCGATCAGCTTGTCTTCCATTGGCAGGCCGCGCTCGCGGAAGTAGGTCGGGTTCTTGGTTTCCGGGTAGATGGCAATGGTGCGGCCGGTCTTGATGGACTGCGCCTTGGCCAGGTCCACGACTTCCTGGAAGGTCGGCACCTTGTACTGGCCGTTGAACTGCTGGGGGCGCTCGGCATCGGTCGAGACCGCGCCCAGGGTGCGGATTTCAGCCAGCGTGAAGTCGTCGCTGAACCAGCCGGTCTGGGTCTCGCCGTCGACCTTGATGGTCTTCTTGCGCGCGGCGAATTCGGGGTGTTTGGCCACGTCGGTGCTGATGGCCAGGTTGGGGTCGTGGCGCATCATCAGCACGCCGTCCTTGGTCACGATCAGGTCCATCTCGATCACGTCGGCGCCGAGCTCGATGGCGCGCACATAGGCTTCCAGCGTTTCTTCAGGGATGTAGCCTGAAGCGCCGCGGTGGGCGATGACCAGCGGTGCCTTGCCGTCGAGTGTGGCGAGGCCGGCTTGCGAGGGCGTGCCCGAAGAGGAGCAGGCGGCCAGCAGCACGCTGCTGCAGACGAGGGCGAGCAAGCTACCTTGCTTGAAGCTGAAGGCCTTGCGGGTCGAGACGGTCATTTTATTTTCCTGAGTTAAAAAGGCTGATCGTAGGCGCGTGATGACGACAGGCCTGTGACAGGGTGTGCGTCTTGTTGGCAAAAACAACACCCGCGTCTTTTCGGCCGGGCATAAAAAATGCCGGAACAGGTCCGGCATTTTGGGGGTTGAGCAAAAAAAGTTCAGGCGCTGAAGAAGCTCTTCAGTTTGTCGGCCCAGCCTTCTTCGCTGGGCGAATGTTTGGCGCCGCCTTTTTTCAGCGACTCGTCGAGCTCCTTGAGCAGCTTGCGCTGGTGCTCGGTCAGCTTGACCGGCGTTTCCACGGTGATGTGGCAGTACAGGTCGCCGGGATAGCTGGAGCGCACGCCCTTGATGCCCTTGCCGCGCAGGCGGAACTGCTTGGCGGCCTGGGTGCCTTCGGGGATGTCGATGGCGGCCTTGCCGGCCAGGGTCGGCACTTCGATCTCGCCGCCCAGCGCGGCCGTGGTGAAGCTGATGGGCACGGCACAATGCAGGTCGTCGCCGTCGCGCTCGAAGATGTCGTGCTTCTTCAGGCGGATCTCGATGTAGAGGTCGCCGGGCGGGCCGCCATTGGTGCCGGGCTCGCCGTTGCCGGTCGAGCGTATGCGCATGCCGTCGTCTATGCCCGCGGGAATTTTCACTTCCAGCGTCTTGTTGTTCTTGGTCTTGCCCACGCCGTGGCAGCTCACGCAGGGTTCGGGGATCAGCTTGCCCGTGCCCTTGCACTGCGGGCAGGTCTGCTGCACGCTGAAAAAGCCCTGGCGCATCTGCACCACGCCGTGGCCGTGGCAGGTGGTGCAGGTCACCACCTTGGTGCCGGGCTTGGCGCCGCTGCCGTGGCAGGTGTTGCAGTCGTCCCAGCTCGGGATGCGGATCTGCGCTTCCTTGCCGTGGGCCGCTTCCTCGAGCGTGATTTCCATGGCGTAGCTGAGGTCGCCGCCGCGGTAGACCTGGCGCCCGCCGCGCTGCTGGCCGCCGCGCTGGCCGCCGAACACGTCGCCGAAGATGTCGCCAAAGGCCTCGGCAAAACCGCCGAAGCCTTCCGCCCCGGGGCCGCCGCGCATATTCGGGTCCACGCCCGCGTGGCCGTACTGGTCGTAGGCCGCGCGTTTGTTCTCGTCGGAGAGCATCTCGTAGGCCTCTTTGGCCTCCTTGAATTTTTCCTCGGCGACCTTGGATGCGTCCCCCTGGTTGCGGTCGGGGTGGTGCTTCATCGCGAGCTTGCGATACGCTTTCTTGATGTCCTCGTCACTGGCGTTCTTGGGAACGCCCAGTACGTCGTAATAGTCTTTTTTGGTGGCCATGGCAGCTCAGGGTCTTCGTTGATCGGTCTCGTCAGGCAGGCGGTCCATCCGGGCATTCGCGGGTGGCGGCAGATGCGCAAAAGCGGAAAGCCGGGATTGCTCCTGGTTTCCGCCTTTTGCATCCGCCTGTGCCGCCTGCCTTTGCATGCAGTTATCGCGCCAATGCGGGGCTTGTTGCCTTAGGGCGCTCAGCCTTTTTTGACTTCCTTGACTTCAGCGTCCACGACATTGTCGTCGGCCGGCTTGGCTTCCGCCTGCGCCGCGCCTGCCGCGCCCGCGTCGCCACCAGCGGCCGCTTGCGAAGCCTGCATGTCGGCATACATTTTTTCGCCGAGCTTCTGGCTGGCTTCCATCAGGGCCGTGTTCTTGGCGTCGATGGCGGCCTTGTCGTCGCCCTTGAGCGCCTCTTCCATGTCCTTGATGGCGGTCTCGATCTTTTCCTTCTCGCCGGCTTCGAGCTTGTCGCCGTATTCGCCCAGCGATTTTTTCACGCTGTGCACCATGGCTTCGGCGTTGTTCTTGGCGGTCACGAACTCGACCTTCTTCTTGTCTTCTTCGGCGTTGAGCTCGGCATCCTTCACCATCTGCTGGATTTCAGCTTCGGACAAACCGGAGTTGGCCTTGATGGTGATCTTGTTTTCCTTGCCGGTGCCCTTGTCCTTGGCGCCCACGTGCAGGATGCCGTTGGCGTCGATGTCGAAAGACACTTCGATCTGCGGCGTGCCGCGCGCGGCCGGCGGGATGCCCTCGAGGTTGAACTCGCCCAGCGCCTTGTTGCCCGAGGCGATTTCGCGTTCGCCCTGGAACACCTTGATGGTCACGGCTGGCTGGTTGTCCTCGGCGGTCGAGAAGGTCTGCGCGAACTTGGTCGGGATGGTCGTGTTCTTCTTGATCATCTTGGTCATCACGCCGCCCATGGTTTCAATGCCCAGGGACAGCGGGGTGACGTCGAGCAGCAGCACGTCGGTGCGGTCGCCGGACAGCACCTGGCCCTGGATGGCGGCGCCCACGGCCACGGCTTCGTCGGGGTTCACGTCCTTGCGCGGCTCCTTGCCGAACAGCTCCTTGACCTTTTCCTGCACCTTGGGCATGCGGGTCTGGCCGCCGACCAGGATCACGTCATGGATGTCGGAGGCGCTGACGCCTGCATCCTTCATGGCCACGCGGCAAGGGGCAATGGTGCGCTCGATCAGCTCGTCGACCAGGCTTTCGAGCTTGGCGCGGGTCAGCTTGACCAGCAGGTGCTTGGGGCCGGTCGCGGGGTCGTGCGCGATGTAGGGAATGTTGACTTCGGTCTGCGGGCTGTTGGACAGCTCGATCTTGGCTTTTTCGGCGGAGTCCTTCAGGCGCTGCAGGGCGACCACGTCCTTGGACAGGTCGATGCCGCTGTCTTTCTTGAACTCGGCCACGATGTAGTCGATGACGCGCTGGTCGAAGTCCTCGCCGCCCAGGAAGGTGTCGCCGTTGGTGGACAGCACTTCGAACTGCTTTTCACCATCGACGTCTGCGATCTCGATGATGGAGATGTCGAAGGTACCGCCGCCCAGGTCATACACGGCGATCTTGCGGTCGCCCTTTTCCTGCTTGTCCAGGCCGAAGGCCAATGCAGCGGCGGTGGGCTCGTTAATGATGCGCTTGACGTCCAGGCCGGCGATGCGGCCGGCGTCCTTGGTGGCCTGGCGCTGCGCGTCGTTGAAGTAGGCGGGGACGGTGATCACGGCGTCGGTGACCGGTTCGCCGAGGTAGTCTTCGGCGGTCTTCTTCATCTTGCGCAGGATATCGGCGCTGACTTGCTGGGCCGAGATCTTCTTGCCGCGTACTTCCACCCAGGCGTCACCGTTGTCGGCGGCCACGATGGAATAAGGCATCAAGGAGATGTCCTTCTGGACTTCTTTTTCGCTGAACTTGCGGCCGATCAGGCGCTTGACGGCGTACAGCGTGTTCTTGGGGTTGGTCACGGCCTGGCGCTTGGCGGACGCACCGACCAGCACTTCGCCGTCTTCCTGGTAAGCCACGATGGAAGGGGTGGTGCGCACGCCTTCCGAGTTCTCGATCACGCGGGGCGTGTTGCCCTCCATGATGGACACGCAGCTGTTGGTGGTGCCCAGGTCAATGCCGATGATTCTTCCCATGATATTTACTCCTGCTTTTTTGATTCGTGAAGATGAAAAGTGGTGTGGCCGGGGTTTCTTCCTGGCCGCTGTGAATGACTATGTTGATAACTTGTGGGTAAGTTGATGGGCTTCAAGGGCCTCAACATGTTTTTGCATTCGTTTGTTTATTTGGGGGCTGCCACCGTGACCAGCGCGGGGCGCAGCACGCGCTCGGCGATTAGATAGCCTTTTTGCAGCACGCTGACCACGGTGTTGGCTTCCTGGTCGGCCGGCACCATGCTGATGGCCTGGTGCTGGGCGGGGTCGAACTTGGTGCCGGCGGGGGGATCTATGGCCACCACCTTGTTGCGCTCGAGCGCGCTCTTGAGCTGCTTGAGCGTGGCTTCGGCGCCTTCGCGGATCTGCTCGGGCGTGGCTTCCTTGATGGCCAGGCCGGCTTCCAGGCTGTCGGCCACCGGCAGCAGGCTTTCGGCAAAACTCTCCAGCGCGAACTTGCGGGCCTTGGCCACGTCCTCGTCGGCACGGCGGCGGGCGTTTTCGGTCTCGGCCTTGGCGCGCAGGTAGCTGTCGGCCAGCTCGGTGTTTTTGGCCTGCAGCGTGGCGACTTCGGCCTGGGCCACGGTCAGCGCGTCAAACTCGTTGGCGGCCTGCGCCGCTTCCAGTTCTTCAGGGCTGGGTTCACCGCTAAGGTTTTGATTTTGTTCGGGTTGTGTGTTTTCAGACATGCGAGGCAACAGGGTTGGTGTTGGTAAGGTTCCCAACTGGGGATGGCAAAGCCCTTTTCAAGACAAGGGCTTCAGTTTTGGCTACGAAAGTTTTGGCCGCCGGGGGGCAGGGCGGCCGGCTTGGCTTATGCGTCCTGGGCGGCCCATTCTTCTGCCCACTGGTGGAGCGGTTTGAGCTTGTGCAGCAGGCCGCTGCCCGTGGCGGTGAGGCCGTAGCCGCCGCTCCCGAGTTCGACCAGCCGCGCTTCGCGCAACTCCTTGAGCCGGTCGTTCATGACCGAAGGCGACATGTTTCCGGCGCTTGCTGCCAATTGCCGGAAATTTTGCGCCTGCCCGTCGCGCAGCTCCCACAGCAGCCGCAGCGTGCCGCGGCGGCCCAGCAGGTCCAGCAGCGCCATCACGGGCCGGCCCGTGGCGGAGCCGCGGACCGGTTTGCCGGGAAGGGGTAGCGTGGAAGTCATGCCCCGGATTGTAGGGGCTGCACCTGTCGTGTTCGCGACGGTTGCTACGGAATGCGTAGCGATATAGTTGTCACACGCTACGAAATCCGTAGCGAATTGAAGCCCTGATCCCTCTACACAACAGGAAACCTATCACCATGGCCCAAATGACAAACGCCACCGCAGCCCCGCCGCGCATCGCGCCGCTGGAGCCGCCTTACACCCCGGAGCAGGACGCGCTGCTCAAGAAAATCACGCCGCCCGCCGCGCCCAACGTGCTGGCGTTGTTTCGTGTGCTGGCCGTCAACCCCAAACTGCTGGAGCGCATGCCTTCATGGGGCGGGTATCTGCTCGGCACCAGCGCCAGCCTGTCCCTGCGCGACCGCGAGCTGGTGATCAACCGCGTCTGCGCGCGCTGCGGGGCCGAGTATGAATGGGGTGTGCATGTCAGCGCCTTCGGCCGGACGGCGGGCTTCAGCGACGCGGACACGGCCGCGATTGCCGATCCGGCCTCCGGTGGCCGGGGCCTGGCGCAGCGCGACAGGCTCTTGCTGCAACTGGTCGATGAGTTGCACGACAGCAGCACGGTGAGCGATGCGCTATGGCAGGAGCTGGCAGGCCTGTGGTCGCCGCCCCAGCTCATAGAACTGCTGATGCTGGCCGGCTGGTACCACGCGATCAGCTATGTGTGCAATGCGGCACGCGTGCCGCTGGAGCCCTGGGCGGCACGCTGGCCGGCGAGGGGATGACTTACGCTGCCGCGCGTTTTTGCAGGCGCGCCATGAGTTCGCGCTTGTTGTCCCGGCTGCGGTGGGCGTGTTCGCGCATCAGCGCCTCGGCGCGCGCGCCTTCGCCGGCCAGCAGGGCGGCCAGCACGTCTTCATGGTCGCTCTGGGCGCGCTGGATGAAGCCGAACTCCAGTAGCGGCAGCGAGCCGTTCAGGCTTAGCGCGCCGGCGCCGGCCATGGGTGTTTTGCTGACATGCGCGAGGGCCGAGACCAGCGTGCTGTTGCCGGCGGCGTCCACCAGCGCGGCGTGAAAGCGCGCATTCATGGGTACCCAGCGGGCCGCGTCGATCACATGGCCGGCGGCTGCGGCTTTTTCCAGCAACAGCCGGCCCTCATCTATGCAGGCCTGCAGTTCGGCCCGGGTCTCGGCGCCGATGCCGCGCTCGGCCGCCTGCCGCGCCGCCATGCCTTCGAGCACGCCGCGCACATCGACAGCGTTGGCGATCTCGTCCACACTGAACTGCCGCACGCGGAAACCGCGCGTCGGCAGGCGCTCCAGCAGGCCTTCTTTTTCAAGTTCGCCGAGTGCGATGCGTATGGGGGTGCGAGACACTGCCAGCTGGGCGGAAAGCTCGAGTTCCACCATGCGTTCGCCGGGCGCTGCCTGGCCGCTGAGGATTCTTCGCCTCAATTCGTGGGTGGTGTAGTCAATCTGTGAGGACATGCGGGGATTCTGGTGGAATGGTTTTCAAATTATTGCATGCAAAAGTTGCGTTAATTAGGGTTAACTAGCTATTTGTTGATGTCATTGCGTGCAATAAAATAAGATAACTAAGAATTTTATGCCTTGTCCCGGCGTACATATTTCCCAGGAGACACGATGAATTTGCTGCTCTGCCATATGCCCCATTGCTCGCCGCCGTCGGCTTTTTGGCTTCGCCGCCTGCTGCTGGCTCATGCCGCCGTAGTGGCCGCGCTGGCCCTGATGGCACCTGCCGCCCAGGCCCAGCCGGCAGTGACTTATCCCAACAAACCCATCAAGCTGGTCGTGCCCTTTCCGGCCGGCGGCGGTGGCGACACACTGGCGCGCCTGGTGATGCTGCGCGCGGCCAAGGAACTGGGCCAGCCCATCGTGGTGGAAAACCTGGGCGGTGCCGGCGGCAACGTGGGCAGCGCGGCCGCGGCCAAGGCGCCGGCCGACGGCTACACCTTGCTCTACGGCACCAACGGCACGCATGCCATCAACCATGCGATCTACAAGTCGCCGGGTTTCAGCGTGCGCGACTTCGAACCGGTGAGCCAGCTCACGCGCATCGCGGCCATGGTGGTGGTGCGGCCCACGCTGCAGGTCAACTCCATGGCCGAGCTCACCAAACTGCTCAAGGCCAATCCGGGCAAATACACCTTCGGCTCGGCCGGCAACGGCACGACTTCGCACCTGGCCGGCGAGATCTACAAGTCGCGCGCGGGCCTGGCGGTGGTGCACATTCCCTACCGCGGCGGCGCGCAGGCCATGACCGACCTGATGGGCGGGCAGGTCGACATGATGATCGAGGTGATGCCCAATGCCGCGCCCCAGGCCAAGGGCGGGCGCGTCAAGCCGCTGGCGGTGACCACGGCCACGCGCGTCGCGGGCTGGCCCGAGCTGCCCACCATCGCGGAGTCGGGCCTGCCAGGCTTCGACGTCAGCGCATGGGACGCGATTTTTGTGCCGGCCGGAACGCCGCGCCCCATCGTCAACCGGCTGAATGACGCGATCCACAAGGCACTGGCCGATCCCGAGTTGCGCGCGCAATTGCAGTCGCGCGGCGCCGAGGTCGCGCCCGGCACGCCGGAAGAATTGGCCAAACACATCGCGAGCAATATGACGCTGTGGGGCGATGCGGTGAGGCGGTCGGGCGCCGCGGTGGACTAGGGGGAGGGCGCAGCCCGCCATGAAAAAAGCGACCAGGTGGCCGCTTTTTTGTGGAACCGGCGAAGTTCAGGGCTTGGGTTTTTTGGCCTGGCTGAGCACCCATTTGCCGGCGAAGGCCTGCAGGTCATTCAGGCGCTTGAGCAGGTCGGCGCCCAGCGTGGTGACGATGTAGCCTTCATTGCCGTGGCCGATCAGGCCGGCCGCGCGCAATTCCTTGATGCGGGTGTTCAAGGTGTTGGGCGTGATGTTGCCGACGCTGTCCTGCAGCAGGCGAAAGGTCTGGGGATGGCCGTCTTTGAGCGCCCACAACACGCGCAATGCGTAGCGTGCTTCCAGCAATTCAAGTAGCTGGCCTACCGCTGCATTTTCTTTGGCGCTCATCAGCTCATCTCCTCGGTCACAATCCGGTCACAGGTAGTCGTTAAGCAAAAAGCTTCTATCGTCGGGACCAAATATAACGCAATTTCCTGACTGCTACGAGTTTTATAGCTGCACATGCCCGCCACGTCTGGACGACGGCCCCGCAGCTACATCATGGGAAGAATTGCTTGCGAATGCAAGGCCTCCGCGGCGCCGGATCGTGACGATGCCATGACGGCTTCTATCACTTGTTGCACACCCAGTGCGGAGCGTCCGCTGACGGCGGGCGTCGTGCCGGTTTTCACCGCGCGTATGAAATCCTGCAGCACGGTTTTGTGCGCGGCGTGGTCGAAGGCCATGGGGTCCGCGCCGCCGCCCGAAGCCTGGCGACCGCCGGCGCTCACGCTCCTGCCGTCCTGGAAAGCGGCCCGCATTTCGCCACCTTCGAGCGTCGCCGTGCCGCGCGTGAAGTTGAGTTCGATGCGCTCGGGAAAGCCCGGGTAGGCCGCCGTCGTGGCTTGCAGCACCGCCACCGCGCCGCTTTGGTAATGCAGCAGCGCGGCGGCCGTGTCCTCGCCTTCCATGCGGTGCACGGCACTGGTGCTCGCTGTGCCGGTCACGCGTGCCGGCATGCCGATCAAATCCAGCAGCAGATCCAGCGTGTGTATGGCCTGCGTGATCAGCACGCCGCCGCCGTCACGCGCCAGCGTGCCGCGCCCGGGTTCGTCGTAGTAACTTTGCGGCCGCCACCAGCGCACAGTTGCGCTGGCGCTCACGAGCTGTCCCAGCTCGCCCGAAGCCATCAAGGCGCGCAGCGCTACCGCCGCTTCGCGCAGGCGGTGCTGCAGCATCACGGCCAGCGTGACGCCGGCCTGCTCGCAGCACTCGACCAGTGCGTTGGCGCGGTTCAGGTCTATCTCCAGCGGCTTTTCGACCAGCACATGTTTGCCCGCGCGCGCGGCGCGCCGCACGATCTCAAGATGCGTGTTGGGCGGCGTCAGCACCAGCACGGCTTCAAGGTCGGAATCTTCGAGGATGTCTTCCAGCCGCGTGGTCTTGCGCGTGCCGGTGGGCACTTGCACACCCACCAGCCGTTCGGCGCTGCGGCCATAAACATAAACCAGCTCGGCTTCGCCGGCCAGGTCCCGCAGGCTGTGGAAATGCGGCGCGGACCCGAGGCCCGCGCCTATGGCGGCGATGCGCAGCCGCCGGGGAGAAGGTGAGGACATGGTTTTTGGGGCCAGGGCCCGGCGCCTCAATCGGCGGTGATGCGGCGGGTCTCTATCAAGGTCTTCCAGCGCGCCCATTCGCGCAGCTGGAAGGCGGTGAATTCTTCGGGCGTGCTGGCGACGACTTCCAGTCCCTGGTCCAGCATGCGTTTTTTGAGTTCAGGGTCCTGCATGGCGGCAACCACCGCGTCGCTAAGTGCCTTCTTGGTAGCGGCAGGCAAGCCTTTGGGCGCGGCCATGCCTTGCCACGAATACACCTCGGCACCCTTCACGCCGGCCTCGGCCAGGGTCGGCACGTCGGGCAGCACGGGCGAGCGTTTGTCGCCGGTGACGGCGATGGCGCGCAGCTTGCCCGCGCGTATGTGCGGCAGCACGGCATTGACGTTCTGGAACGAGAAGTCGACCTGGTTGCCCAGCAGGTTGTTGACCGCCGGGGCGCCGCCCTTGTAGGGCACGTGCACGCCTTCGGTTTTGGACTGCTGCCAGAAGAGCTCGGCCGACAGGTGGTCGGACGAACCGTTGCCCGAACTCGCGAACGAGACCTTGCCCGGCGTTTTGCGCAGCAGCGCCAGCACATCGTCCAGGCTGCGTTCGGGCCGCGCGGCATTGGCGACCAGCACATTGGGCGCCTGCACCGGCACGCTGATGTAGTCGAAGTCCTTGGTGGCGTCATAGGGCACGCCCTTGAGCAGGTGCGGCGCGACGACAAAAGCGCCCAGCGAGGACACCAGCAGCGTGTAGCCGTCGGCGGGCGCGCGCTTGACCTGGCCGGCGCCTATGGTGCCGGTAGCGCCCGGCCGGTTGTCGACGACGAAGCTACCGCCCAGCCTGGCCTGCAGCTGCAGCGCGAGTGCACGCGCCACCATGTCGGTGGAGCCGCCCGCGGGAAAGGGCACGACGATGACCACGGGCTTGGCCGAAGGCCATGCGCCTTGGGCCCAGGCGGGCAGGGCGGCGCCGGCCAGCATGGACTGGATAAGGGAACGGCGTTTCATGGGGCTTCCTTCCCGCCTACTTGATGGCCTGGATGCGCTCGTACAGGCTCTTGGGCCAAGGTGCGTCGGCGGCGGTCAGCGAAGGCAGCACGGCGGCCGCGAAAGGCGCGCGGTCCACCTTGTTGACGGTCTTGCCCTTTTTCTCGAACTCGGCAACCAAGCGGTTTTCCGCGTCGACGATGTCCTGGCTGGCGCGGCTGGACGCTTCCCACAGCACTTGGTCGAATATCTTCTTGTCGGCGTCGCTGAGCTTGGACCAGACCGAGCCCGAGACGGCGGTCACCAGCGATTCGGTGATGTGGCCCGTCAGCGTGATGTACTTCTGCACTTCATAAAACTTCTTGGCCTCGATGGTCGGCAACGGGTTTTCCTGCGCATCGACGGTGCCGTTCTGCAGTGCCAGGTAGACCTCGGCAAAGGCGATGGGCGTGGGGTTGGCGCCGACCGCCTTGGGGAACATCACGAACAGCGGCGCATCGGGCACACGCAGCTTGAGGCCCTTCATGTCCTCGGGCTTGAAGATGACCTTGTTAGAGGTCATGTGGCGCAGGCCGTAATAGGTGTAGCCCGCGATGTGCTGGCCGCCGGTCTTGCTTGCATAACCCTGGGCCAGTTCCTGGAAGATGGGGCCGTTGCGGAAAGCCTGGAAGTGGTTGTAGTCGCGGAACACAAAAGGCGCGGCGGCAATCGACAGCGGCGGGTAGGCGCGGCCGGCAAAGGCGGCGCCGGTGTAGATGATGTCCACCGTGCCCAGTGTCAGGCCCTGGTTGATCTCGGTTTCCTTGCCCAGCGATGAGGCCGGGAAGACCTCGACCACATAGCGGCCATTGGTTTTCTTCTTGATTTCATCGGCGGCCCAGACGGCCTGCTTGTGAAAGGACTCGGACGTCTCGTAGACGTGTGCCCATTTGAGTTTGGTCTGTGCCGCCGCGCTGCCCGCGCCCAGCGTGCCGGCCAGGGCCAGCAAGGTCGCGCCCGCAAGGCTGCAGAGGGTTCTGCGTTTCATGTCTTGTCTCCTGATATTGCTATGGTTGTGGGTGGGTATCGCTGGTGGAAAAGGCGCCGGGGTATACCGCCCCCGGTGCCCGACTGGGCTACGTCCACGCCCAATGGCAAAAACAAAAAAAGACCTGCAGGAGCCTCTAACTTCCCGCAAGCCCGCTGTGTTTAGCGCACCATGCAGGGCATCTTGTTGTTGAAGGCCCAGCCCGGGATCAGGTATTGCATGGCCACGGCATCGTCGCGCGCGCCCAGGCCGTGCTTGAGGTAGAGCTGGTGGGCTTTTTCGACCTCGGCCATGTCCAGCTCCACGCCCAGGCCGGGCTGCTTGGGCACGGCGACCTCGCCATTGACGATTTGCAGCGGCGCCTTGGTCAGGCGCTGGCCGTCCTGCCAGATCCAGTGCGTGTCGATCGCAGTGACCTTGCCCGGCGCGGCTGCGGCCACGTGGGTGAACATGGCCAGCGAAATGTCGAAGTGGTTGTTGGAGTGCGAGCCCCAGGTCAGCCCCCAGGTCTGGCAGACCTGCGCCACGCGCACCGAACCCTGCATGGTCCAGAAGTGCGGGTCGGCCAGGGGGATGTCCACCGACTGCAGGTGGATGGTGTGCGAGAGCTCACGCCAGTCGGTGGCGATCATGTTGGTGGCGGTAGGAAGGCCGGTGGCGCGGCGGAATTCCGCCATCACTTCACGGCCCGAGAATACGCCTTCGGCGCCGCAGGGGTCTTCGGCGTAAGCCAGTTCCTTGTGGCGGTCCTTGCAGATGCGGATGGCGTCCTTGAGCAGCCAGCCGCCGTTCGGGTCCAGCGTGATGCGCGCCTCGGGAAAACGCTCGGACAGCGCGACGATGGCTTCCATTTCTTCCTCGCCGCGCAGCACGCCGCCCTTGAGCTTGAAGTCCTTGAAACCGTAGCGTTGGTAGGCGGCTTCGGCCAGCGCGACGATGCCCTTGGCGTCCATGGCGGCCTCATGGCGCAAGCGCAGCCAGTCGTCCTGGGCGTCGGGCGCCGACGCGTAGGCCAGGTCGGTCTTCTTGCGGTCGGCGACATAAAACAGGTAGCCCAGCATGGCCACCGAGTCGCGTTGCTGGCCTTCGCCCAGCAGGGCCGCGACCGGCACACCCAGGAACTGGCCCAGCAGGTCGAGCAGGGCGCTTTCCACGGCGGTCACGGCGTGGATGGCCACGCGCAGGTCAAAGGTCTGGTTGCCGCGGCCGCCGCTGTCGCGGTCGGCGAAGGCGGTGCGCAGCGTGTTGAGGATGCGGTTCCAGTCGCCTATGGACTGGCCTTCGATGAGGGGGGCGGCATCGTTGAGGGTCTTGCGTATCTTCTCGCCGCCCGGAACCTCGCCCACGCCGGTGCGGCCGGAGCTGTCGGTCAGGATCAGGATGTTGCGGGTGAAGAAGGGGCCGTGCGCACCGCTCAGGTTCAGCAGCATGCTGTCCTGGCCGGCCACGGGAATCACCTGGACGCGGGTGATGCGGGGCGTTTGTGAAGCGGCGGGTGGGGAAACGGGAGAGGCTTGGGTGGCTTGGGAAGCGGGCATACCGGGCGTGTTGTAGTGGGTTGATAAAGCTGATTTATCAGTTATCGTACAACTCGCTGATTATTTATGCAACCAGGTTTGTACCCAGGGTCTGGGCGGCCGGTGTGTCCGCGGGCTCCCCGGGCGGCTGCATGGTGTGCGCGTTATTGCCCCGGCGCAGCCGCTCGCGGCTGTTGGACAGGTGGGTGCGCATGGCGGCGCGCGCCGCCTCGGCGTCCTGGTTGCGGATGGCGTTGTAAATGCTTTCGTGCTCGCTGTTGACGCGCTGCAGGTAGTTGAAGCGGCCCTCGGGCGCGCTGTGCGCCGTGTTCACGCGGGTGCGCGGGATGATCATGGTGCCCAGGTAGGTCATCAGGTCGGCGAAGTGCCGGTTGCCGGTCGAGCGGGCCACTTCCATGTGGAACTGGAAGTCGGGCGGCACCGCGTCGGAGTCCAGGCTGATGGAGTCGTGGAAGGCGCGCAGGGCGGCCTCCATGGCCTTGAGATTTTCCGGCGTCCGCCTCTGGGCGGCCAGGCCCGCGGCCTCGGTTTCCAGGCTGATGCGCAGCTCCAGCACCGAGATCACGTCGGCCACGGTGGCGAAGTCCTCGGCGGTGATCTTGAAGTTGCCGGCGTTCTGCGGCTGCAGCACAAAAGTGCCGATGCCGTGGCGGGTTTCCACCAGGCCCGAGGCCTGCAGCTTGGACAGCGACTCGCGCACCACGGTGCGGCTGACGTCGAAGCGGGCCATGATTTCGGCTTCGGTGGGGAGTTTCTCGCCGGGCTGCAGGCGGCCCTCGCGGATGCTGCTGGCCAGGCTTTCAACGATCTCGCCCACCAGCCCGCGGGGCCGGCGCACGCGCGGCAGCTCCTCGTGAAAGGCAGGCGTAAGGCCTGCTTCCGGGCGACTAGGGGTTTTCCTTGAGTCCATTAAAAAACCATTGACAAGCTAGGGGGCGAAACCGAGAATTCCGAGTCATCAGACAACCTATGACTGATGCATTTGTAGCTTGACTTTAACAAACTCCGAAAAAAAGTCCAGTGTTTGTCGGCGTTTATCGCGGCACCGGACCCGGACGTAAAAAATGACCATCAAAGTTCATGAAAAGCTGTTGCTGACCGGCGCGGCCGGCGGTTTGGGCAAGGCCCTGCGCGAGCGCCTGAAGGCCAACTGCTCGGTGCTGCGCCTGTCGGACGTCCAGCCCTTCGGCGCCGCCGCGGCCGGCGAAGAGGTCGTCCTGGCCGACCTGGCGGACTCCGCCGCGGTGCACACCATGGTCCAGGGCGTGGACGCCATCGTCCACCTGGGCGGCGTCTCGGTGGAGGGGCCTTTCGGCCCCATCCTGCAGGCCAACATCCTGGGTGCCTATAACTTATATGAGGCGGCGCGCAAGCACGGCGTCAAGCGCATTGTTTTTGCCAGCTCCAACCACGTCACCGGCTTTTACCGGCAGGACCAGACCATCAATGCCGACCACCCGCCGCGCCCCGACGGCCTGTACGGCCTGAGCAAGGCCTTCGGCGAAGACCTCTCGCGCCTGTATTTCGACCGCTACGGCATTGAAACCGCCTGCGTGCGCATAGGATCCTCCTTTGCCGAGCCCAAGGACCGCCGCATGCTGGCCACCTGGCTGAGCTTTGACGACCTGCACCGCCTGATCACCGCCTGCCTCACCACGCCGGTGCTGGGCCACAGCATTGTGTTCGGCATGTCCGACAACGCCGTGACCTGGTGGGACAACAGCCGCGCCCGCCACATCGGCTATGTGCCCAAGGACAGCTCCGACATCTTTCGCGAGGCCATCTACGCCCGCACACCCGCGCCCGACCTGAAGGACCCGGTGGCCCAGTACCAGGGCGGCGGCTTTGTCGTGGCCGGCCCTTTCGGCGACTAAGCGGCAGGCACGGCATGAACGAATTGCAGGCCGAACTGGTTCTGGATGCGCGCAACGGCGTGGGCGAAAGCCCGGTCTGGGACGCTGCCGAGCAGGCGCTGTATTGGGTCGATATCCCGGCGCGCCGTTTGTGCCGCTGGAACGTGGCGAACGCCGCGCTGACCGAGTGGCTGGCCCCTGAAATGCCCGCCTGCATCGCCCGCCTGGGTAATACGCGGGACTGGATCGCCGGCGCCGAGAGCGGTGTCTTTCGCCTGAGCCCCGGGGCAGGCGGCCAGCTGGGTTTTCAGCGGCTTGCCGGCGTGAGCCATGCGCAGGCCGGCATGCGTTTTAACGACGGCCGCTGCGACCGGCAGGGGCGCTTCCTGGCCGGCACCATGCAGATGAACATGGCGGCCGGCGCGCGCGTCGGCAGCATCTACAGCTACCAGGGCGACAGCCTCAAGGTGCTGCTGGAGGGTTTCATCACGCCCAACGGCATGGCCTTCAGCCCCGACGGCCGCACCATGTACCTGTCCGACTCGCATCCTTCGGTGCAGTCGGTCTGGGCCTTCGACTACGACACCACAACCGGCACGCCGTCGAACCGCCGCCTTTTCATCGACATGAACCCGCTGCCCGGGCGGCCCGACGGCGCGGCCGTCGACGCCGACGGCTGCTACTGGATCTGCGGCAATGACGCCGGCCTCATTCACCGCTTCACGCCCGCCGGCAAGCTGGATCGCTCCCTGGCCGTTCCTGTGAAGAAGCCCGCCATGTGCGCCTTCGGCGGCGCCGGGCTGGATACCCTGTTCGTGACGTCGATACGCCCCGAAGGTGTCGATTTATCTGACCAGCCGCTGGCCGGTGGTGTGTTCGCGTTGCGCCCCGGCGTGCGTGGGCTGCCCGAGCCGGCGTGCCTGTATTAAAAGCACCAAAAAAGTTTCCGTTCCCGTTTCCACCACCAACCTAGAGGATGAGACATGAAGATTAAAAAAACACTGTTCGCCGTCGCTGCCGCCCTGGCGGTAATGCCGCTGGCCGGTTTTGCCACGGAATTCCGTTCGTCGGATATTCACCCCGACGGCTACCCCACGGTTGAGGCCGTCAAGTTCATGGGTGAGCGCCTGAAGGTGCTGACCAACGGCAAGCACAGCATCAAGGTGTTCAACAACAGCGCGCTCGGCAGCGAGAAAGACACGATCGAGCAGACCAAGATCGGCGCCCTGGCGATGACGCGCGTGAACATCGCGCCTATGAACAACATCTGCCCCGAAACGCAGGTCCCGACCATGCCTTTCCTGTTCCGCTCCAAGGATCACATGCGTCACGTGCTTGACGGCCCGATCGGCGAGCAGATCCTGGCTTCGTGCGCGCCCCAGGGCTTTATCGGCCTGGCGTACTACGACAGCGGCGCGCGCAACCTGTACACGGTCAAAAAGCCGGTTCGCTCGCTTGCCGATGCGAAAGGCCTGAAAGTGCGCGTCCAGCAGTCGGACCTCTGGGTCTCGCTGCTCGAAGCCATGGGCGCCAACGCGACGCCCATGCCCTTCGGCGAGGTCTACACCGCGCTGAAGACCGGCCTGGTCGACGCCGCCGAAAACAACTACCCATCGTATGAAAGCTCGCGCCACTTTGAAGTGGCCAAGTTCTACTCGATCACCGAGCATTCGATGGCGCCCGAGATGCTGCTGTTCTCCAAGCGCACCTGGGACGGCCTGAGCGCTGACGACCAGAAGGCGATTCGCCAGGCGGCCAAGGAGTCGGTGCCTTACATGCGCAAGCTGTGGGATGAGCGCGAGGAAAAATCGCTGGCTACCGTCAAAGCTGGCGGCGCAGAAATTATCCAGGTTGACAAGGTGTCTTTCCAGAACGCCATGAAGCCCGTTTATGACAAGTTCATCACCGACGCGGCGCTCAAGAGCCTCGTCAAACGCATCCAGGACACCAAGTAAGTCCTGATCCCGCGCCGGCCTGTTTGCGGCCGGCGCGTTTTACGGCATTCCTGCCGCTTGGAAAAACTTCTCTGGGGCGGCCTTCACCTCCGCACTTTATTTATGTACACAAAAATTTGTCGTGGGCTCGCCCGGACTTGCATGTGGCTGGGCATTTTCGGCCTTGTGGCGGTGATTTGCGCCGTCAGCTGGCAGGTCTTCGGCCGTTATGTCCTGAATAACACCCCCACCTGGGCGGAGAGCCTGGCCTTGCTGCTGGTGCTGTATGTCACGATGTTCGGCACGGCCGTGGGCGTTCGCGACGCCGGCCACATCGGGCTGGAATCCTTTCTGGTTCTCGCGCCGGAAAGCATTCGCCTGAAGATGGAATACCTGATCCACGCGCTGGTGTTGCTGTTCGGCGCTGCCATGGCCTACAACTGCGCCTCACTGGCCCAGTCCGTGTGGAGCTATCGTTTGCCCACCCTGTGGATTTCCGAGGGATGGCGCTATGTTCCCGCAACCATTGCGGGCGTTCTCATTGTGATGTTCTCCATCGAACACATCATCGCGCTCGCCAAGGGCCAAGAAGTCGAACCCGCCTGGGGCTAAAAAAATCATGACTATCCCATTGTTGATACTTTGTATTTCCTTCACGCTCTTTCTTTTGCTGGGCGTGCCGGTGGCGTTTTCCATCGGCCTGTCGGCGCTCGCCACACTGCTCTATGAAGGTTTGCCGCTGGCGGTCGGTTTCCAGCAGATGACCTCGGGCATGGGGATTTTTTCCTTTCTCGCGATCCCGTTTTTCATCTTCGCCGGTGAGCTGATGTTGTACGGCGGTATCGCCGACCGCATCGTGAACCTGGCCCGCAACCTGGTCGGCCATGTGCGCGGCGGCCTGGGCATGTCCAACGTGGTGGCCTGCACCTTGTTCGGCGGCGTTTCCGGCTCTCCCGTGGCGGATGTGTCGGCCATGGGCGCCGTGATGATCCCGATGATGAAGAAAGAGGGCTACCACGCCGACTACGCCGTCAACGTGACGACGCATGCCGCACTGGTGGGCGCCCTGATGCCGACCAGCCACAACCTGATCATTTATTCGCTGGCTGCCGGCGGCAAGGTTTCCATTGCCGCGCTGATCCTGGCGGCGCTGCTGCCTGCCGCCATCCTGACCGTCTGCAACCTGGCGGCTGCCTACCTGGTCGCCGTGAAACGCGGCTATCCGGCCGGCAGCTTCCCGGGGTGGGCGATCGTGGCGCGTTCGCTCGCCGCGGCGCTGCCGGGCCTGATGATTGTGGTGCTGATTCTCGGCGGCATTCTGTCGGGCATCTTCACTGCCACCGAATCGGCCGCCGTGGCGGTTCTGTATGCGCTGGCGCTGACCATCTTCGTCTACCGCACGCTCAAGTGGGAGCACTTCATCAAGGCTGCCTCCAAGGCCGTCAAGACGACCGGCGTCATCCTGCTGCTGATCGGCATTTCCAGCACCTTCGGCTACCTCATCAGCCTGTACGGTGTCGCGGAACTGACGGGGCAAATGCTGTCGCAGGTCACCACCACGCCGTGGGTGATCTTCCTGCTGATCAACATCATCCTGTTCGTGCTGGGCACCTTCCTGGACATGGCGGCCACCATCCTGCTGTGCACCCCTATCTTCCTGCCGATTGCCCAGCATTACGGCATGAGCTCGGTGCAGTTCGGCATCGTGCTGCTGATCAACTGCGCGCTGGGCCTGAACACGCCGCCCGTGGGCACCACCCAGTTCGTGGGCTGCGCCATAGGCGGGGTGTCCGTGGGCACGGTGATGCGCACCATCTGGCCTTTCTACGGCGCGCTGATTTTCGCGCTGGCACTGGTCACGTTCATTCCGGCTTTCTCCATGTGGCTGCCCAGCCTCTACATGACGGTCGGTCAATAAGGAAATCGCACGCCATGGCCGCACCCCTTCACATCCGCATGCATCCTCGCGACAACGTCGCGATCGTCGCCAACGACGGAGGACTGCCCGAGGGCAGCGTTTTTGAGGGCGGCTTGCGGCTGGTGGAGCGTGTGCCCCAGGGCCACAAGGTGGCGCTGGTGGACCTGCCCAAGGGCACGGCGGTGCTGCGCTATAACGTGCCTATTGGCTACGCGCTGAAAGACATCCCGGCAGGCAGCTGGGTGCATGAGCGGCTGCTGGAGATGCCCGACGCGCGCACGCTGGACAACCTGCCCAAGGCCACGGTGCGGCCCGAGCCGCTGCCGGCGCTGGAAGGCTATACCTTCGAAGGCTTTCGCAACCCGGACGGCTCGGTCGGCAGCCGCAACATCCTGGCCGTCACCACCACGGTGCAATGCGTGGCCGGCGTGGTGGACTTCGCCGTCCAGCGCATCAAGGCCGAGCTGCTGCCGCGTTTTCCCAATGTCGACGACGTGGTGGGGCTGGAGCACACCTACGGCTGCGGCGTGGCGATTGACGCGCCCGACGCCATCATCCCCATTCGCACCCTGCGCAACATCAGCCTGAACCCCAACTTCGGCGGCGAGGTCATGGTGGTGAGCCTGGGCTGCGAGAAGCTGCAACCCGAGCGCCTGCTGCCGCCTGGCAGCATACAGATCATCGACGAACGCAATGTGGCCGACGTGGGCACCAGCGCCGAAGCCGTGCTGGACGTGGTCTGCCTGCAGTCCGAGAACCACGTCGGTTTCATGTCCATGATCGACTCCATCATGCAGACCGCCTTGCTGCACCTGGAGCGGCTCAATGCGCGCAAGCGCGAGACGGTCCCTGCCAGCGAGCTGGTGGTGGGCGTGCAGTGCGGCGGCAGCGACGCGTTTTCCGGCGTGACGGCGAACCCGGCGGTGGGCTTTGCCACCGACCTGCTGGTGCGCGCCGGCGCGACGGTGATGTTCTCCGAAACCACCGAAGTGCGCGACGGTATAGACCAGCTGACCTCGCGGGCCAGTACGCCGGAGGTGGCCGAGGCCATGATCCGCGAAATGGCCTGGTACGACGCCTACCTCAAAAAAGGGCAGGTGGACCGCAGCGCCAACACCACGCCGGGCAACAAAAAAGGCGGCCTTTCCAACATTGTGGAAAAGGCCATGGGCTCCATCGTGAAATCGGGCAGCGCGCCCATCAGCGGCGTGCTCTCGCCCGGCGAGAAGGTCAAACAGAAAGGCCTGATCTACGCCGCGACGCCCGCCAGCGACTTTATTTGCGGCACGCTGCAGCTGGCCGCGGGCATCAACATCCATGTGTTCACCACCGGCCGCGGCACGCCTTACGGCCTGGCCGAAGTGCCGGTCATCAAGGTGGCCACGCGCAGCGACCTGGCGCGGCGCTGGCACGACCTGATGGACATCAACGCCGGGCGCATCGCCGACGGCGACGCCACGATTGAAGAGGTCGGCTGGGAGCTGTTCCGCTTCATGCTGGACGTGGCCAGTGGACGCAAAAAAACCTGGGCCGAGCACTGGAAGCTGCACAACGCGCTGGTGCTGTTCAACCCGGCGCCCGTCACCTGAGCCTGAACCGCATCCACAACACAAACAGAAGGAGACAGAGCATGACCATCGTTCCATCCGGCCTGCGCGCGCTGCGCCTGGCCTTGCAATTGACGGCGGCGGCCGGTTTTACGCTAGCTGCCGGCGCGGCTTCGGCCGCTACCTGGGTCTATGTGTCGAATGCCGACAGCCAGGAGATTTCGGTGCTCGAGCTGGACCGCGCCCAGGGCACGCTCAGGCCGGTGGAGACCGTGAACGTGGGCGGCACCGTGATGCCCATGGCCGTGAGCCCGGACAAGCGTTTTCTCTATGCGGCGCTGCGCTCGCAGCCTTTTCGCGCCGTGAGCTTCGCCATCGACGGCGCCAGCGGCAAGTTGCGCAAGCTGGGCGAGGCGCCCCTGGCCGACAGCATGGCCAACATCGACACCGACCTGACGGGCCGCTGGCTCTTCGCGGCGTCCTATCCCGGCCACAAGATCACCGTCAATGGCATCGACAAGGAAGGCAAGGTCGGCGCCATCCAGCAACTGATTCCCGGGATCGCGAATGCGCACGCCATTCATGCGGACTCGGCCAACCGCTTTGTGCTGGCCACGAGCCTGGGCAACGACAACGTCTCGAGCTGGCGCTTTGATGCCGCCACCGGCGTGCTCTCGCCCAACGACCCCGCGCTGACTGCCAGCGCGGCGAAATCCGGCCCGCGCCATTTTGTCTGGGACAAGGCGCAGCGTTTTGCCTACCTGCTCAATGAGCTGGACGCGCAACTTCAGGTCTTCGCCTGGGACGGCGCGCGCGGCACGCTCAAGCTGCTGCAGACCCGGACCACGCTGCCGGCCGGCTTTACCGAAAAACCCTGGGCCGCCGACCTGCACCTCACGCCAGACGGCCGCTACCTGTATGCATCGGAGCGGACCTCCAGCACGCTGTCGGCCTTTCGCGTCGACGCCGCCACCGGCCTGCTGGAGCCTCTAGGACAGACGCCCACTGAAAAGACCCCGCGCGGTTTCGCCATCGATGCGCAGGGACGCTACCTGATCGCGGCGGGCCAGGATTCGCACAGTGTGTCCGTGTACGCCATTGATGCCGCCACCGGCGCGCTGGGCGCGCCCAAGCGCCTGCCCGTCGGCAAGAACCCGAACTGGATTGAAATTGTCGAGATGCCCTGAGCGCGCGAAGCGCCGGGCAATTTTTTCTGACACATATTAAGGACTCATCATGATGCAACGCCGTACCCTGCTCAATACCGCGCTGGCCGCCATGGCCGGCGGTTTTTCAACGCTTCCCGCATTCGCGCAGGGCAACTGGCCGACCGGCAAGCCCATCACTTACCTGGTGCCATTTGCCGCGGGCGGCACCACCGACGTGCTGGGCCGGCTGATCGGGCAGAAGCTGGGCACCGCGCTTGGCACCACCATCATCGTCGACAACAAGCCCGGGGCCGGCGGCAGCGTCGGTTCGGAAGTCGGCTCGCGCGCCGCGCCGGACGGCTACACCCTGGTGGGCGGCACGGTCAGCTCGCATGCGATCAACGTGAGCCTGTATCCCAAGATCGGCTACGACCCGATCAAGTCCTTTGTGCCCGTCACGCTCATAGGCACCAACCCGCTGGTGCTGGTGGTCAACCAGGCCAGCCCCTACAAAACCCTGAAGGACGTGATTGAGGCCAGCAAGGGCAAAAGCGGCGGCCTGTCGTCGGCCTCGGCCGGCACCGGCACTTCGCAGCACCTTTCGCTGGAGCTGCTGGCCTTCCGTTCCGGCGTGAAGTTCACGCACGTGCCTTACAAGGGCAGCGGCCCGGCCATCCAGGACGTGATAGGCGGGCAGGTCGACATGATGTTCGACACCAGCGTCGTGGCGGCGCCGCATGTGCAAAGCGGCAAGCTGCGTGCGATTGCGGTGACGTCCGCCAGCCGGTTGCCATCCATGCCGGACGTGCCGACGGTGGCCGAATCCGGCCTGCCGGGCCTGGCCAATTTCGAGGTGCTGTCCTGGCAGGCGATTTTTGCGCCGGCGGGAACGCCCGCTCTCATGGTTGATCGCCTGCACAAGGAAATCGGCCGCATCCTGGCGGAACCCGAGATGCAGGGAAAACTCAAGGGCTTCGGCATGGAGCCGGCCAACATGACGACGGCCCAGATCGCCGCGTTCCAGCGCGCGGAAGTGGCCAAGTGGGCGCAGGTCATCAAGGCCGCGAACATCAAGGCCGAATAAAGCCCGGCTGACCGCAAACCGAAGCAACAGACATCGTAGAAGCAAACCACCATGACACAAGCAACTCCCTACCAATCCTTTCCCAACAGCTTCAAGCGAGACCTGCTGGCCGGCAAAAAACTGATAGGCTGCTGGTCCTCGCTGGCCAACGCCATCACCACCGAGGTGCTGGGCGTGGCCGGCTTCGACTGGATTTTGCTGGACGGAGAACATTCGCCCAACGACGTGGGCACCTTCATTCCCCAGCTGATGGCGCTCAAGGACAGCCCGAGCGCGCCCTTTGTGCGCCCCACCAGCAACAACGAGGTCGAGATCAAGCGCCTGCTCGATGCCGGCTTCTACAACTTCCTGGTGCCCTTTGTCGAAAGCGCCGACGAAGCGCGGCGCGCGGTGGCTGCCACGCGCTACCCGCCGCAGGGCGTGCGCGGCGTGTCGGTCTCGCAGCGCAGCAACCGCTACGGGACCGTGCCTGACTATTTCAAAGGCATCAACGACCAGATCTGCGTGGCGGTTCAGATTGAAAGCAGCGCCGGTGTCGCGGCCGCGCGCGCGATTGCCGAAACAGAGGGTGTGGACTGCATTTTTGTCGGCCCCTCGGACCTGGCCGCCGGCCTGGGCCACCTGGGCAACGCGGGCCATGCCGATGTGCAGAAAGCCATCGTCGGCGTGTTCGCCGATGCCAAAGCCTGCGGCAAGCCCACAGGCATCCTCGCGCCGGTGGAAGCCGATGCGCGGCGCTACATGGAGATGGGTGCCACCTTTGTGGCCGTGGGCAGCGACCTGGGCGTGTTCCGCTCCGCCACGCAAGCCCTGCACGACCGTTACCGCGCCTGATGGGCGAAGTATTTTTCTGACTGAATTTTTGACTGGAGTATTTGAATGAGCAAGCTTGGATTTATCGGCCTGGGCATCATGGGCAGCCCCATGGCGGCGCACTTGATCGCGGCAGGGCATGAAGTTTTCATGAACACGCTGGGCAAGGTGCCCGCGGAACTGTTGACCGGCAAGGGCAAGGCCTGCGATTCCATCACCGACGTCGTCAAGCAGGCGGACATCATCTTCCTGATGTTGCCCGACACGCCCGACGTGGCCAAGGTGCTGTTCGGCGAAGGCGGCGTGGCCGGCGCGCTGACCAAGGGCAAGACGGTGGTGGACATGAGTTCCATCTCGCCCATGGACACCAAGGAGTTCGCTAAAAAGATCAACGCCCTGGGCTGCGACTACCTGGACGCCCCGGTGTCGGGCGGTGAAGTCGGCGCCAAGGCGGCCAGCCTCACCATCATGGTGGGCGGCCCGCAGGCGGCCTTCGATCTCGTCAAGCCGCTGTTTGAGCTGATGGGCAAGAACATCACGCTGGTGGGCGGCAACGGCGACGGCCAGACCTGCAAGGTGGCCAACCAGATCATCGTGGCGCTGAACATCGCGGCCGTGGGCGAAGCCCTGCTGTTCGCCAGCAAGGCCGGCGCCGACCCGGCCAAGGTGCGCCAGGCGCTGATGGGCGGCTTTGCCTCCTCGCGCATCCTGGAAGTGCATGGCGAGCGCATGATCAAGCGCACTTTCGCGCCGGGTTTTCGCATCGGCCTGCACCAGAAGGACCTGAACCTCGCGCTCAGCGGCGCGCGCACCCTGGGTCTGGCCTTGCCGCAAACGGCGGGCGCCGCCCAGCTGATGCAGGCCTGCGCCGCCAACGGCATGCAGGACCTGGACCATTCCGCCCTGGTGCGGGCGCTGGAATTGCTGGGCAATCACGAAGTCGCGAAATCGGCATAAAGCAAACAGGCGCGTTCGAGGAGCCCGAAAGAGGCTCCCGGCGCGGCGGAGGGCTAACCCCGTTTTTGAGAACATTCAGGAGACAGACATGACGATCAATCGACGAGAACTTATCGCGGCTTCATTGGCTATGGGCGTGGGTGCCGCAAGCGGCGCCGCAAATGCCCAGGCCGGATGGCCGTCCAAACCGATACGCCTGGTGGTGCCTTATCCGCCGGGCGGCTCTTCGGACATCATCGCGCGCGCCATATCGCAGCCGCTCGCCGAGGCGCTCAAGCAGTCGGTCATCGTGGACAACAAGGCCGGCGCCAACGGCAACCTGGGCGCAGACATCGTGGCCAAGTCCGCGCCCGACGGCTACACGCTGCTGCTGTGCGACACCGGCGCGCTGGCCATCAGCCCCTCGGTCTATCCCAAGCTGGGGTTCGACCCGTCCAAGGACTTGCGCGGCGTCACCATGCTCGCTTATTCGCCGCACTTGCTGGTGGTCCATCCCTCGGTGCCCGCGAGCAACCTCAAGGAACTCGTGGCCTTGTCGCACAAGACCGAGCTGAACTTCGCGGTGACAGCCATGGGCAGCGCGCCGCACCTGGCCGGCGTGGCGGTCGAGCGGGCCAGCAAGGCCAAGTGGCAGTACATCCCCTACAAGGGCGGCTCCCAGGCCGTCAGCGACACCATCGCGGGGCAAACGCAGATTCTGATGAACGGCATGCTGGCCACCTTGCCGCATGTGCAAAGCGGCAAGCTCAAGGTTCTGGGCGTTTCCAAGAGCACGCGCATGCCGCTGATCGGCAATGTGCCGACGCTTGCGGAGCAAGGCCTGGCCAACTTCGAATCCGGCACCTGGCAAGGCCTGCTGGTGGCCAACGGCACGCCGCCGGCCATCATCAACCGCCTGAACACCGAACTCATCAAGATCATCCGCAGCCCCGACATACGCGCCAAGCTCGCGGGGCAGGGCGCGGAAGTCGTGACCATGACGCCGGCGCAGCAGGACGGCTTCTTCAACCAGGAGCGCAGCCGCTGGGCCAAGGTCGTGACGGAAGGCAACATCAAGCTCGATTGAAAACGGCTTGCGTGAATTAGTGGTGATATCGCTCTATATCTTCTGATGAGGGCGAGTCATCCGTGCGAACATCCCCTCAGGGATTGACCACCAAAAAACACGAGACTGCCCGCCAGAGGTAGCCGTAGAGCCTTACATCCAGGAGACAAAAAATGCGTAGATCTTTCAAGGGGCTTTTATGCCTCTCTTTCGCGCTGTGCGCGAGCGCCGCGATGGCCCAGGCCAAGCTGAGGGCCTGGAACATCCACCCCGAGGGCTACCCGGTTTCCGAAGCCATGAAGAGTTTCGTGGAGCAGGTCGCCAAAAGCACCGGTGGACGCTACAACATTGAGCTTTTTAACGGCGGCACGCTCGGCGACCAGCCCAAGGCGGTGCAGATGCTCAAGAGCGGCGAGATCGACGTGGCCGAGTTCAGCTCGGGTCCCTTGTCGGACGCGGTGCCGGGCATCAAGGTGCTGAACCTGCCTTTCCTGTTCACCGATTCGGCCCATATGTTCCGCCACCTGGACGGCAAGCTGGGCGAGCGGTTTTCCGCCAACCTGAAAGCCGCCGGCTTTGTGGTGCTGGGCTGGTACGACGGCGGCGGCCGTTCGTTTTACTGCGTCAAGCCCGTCAACAACCTGCGCGACCTGGCCGGCATGAACATCCGCGTGCAGCAGTCCGAGGTCTACATCGAGATGGTCAAGCTCATGGAAGCCAAGCCGGTGGCCTTGCCCTTCAAGGACGTGCTAGGCGCGCTGGAGCAGGGCAAGGTCGATTGCGCCGAGAACAACCTGCCTTCCTATGAGTCCACGGGGCATTACAAGGTGGCCAAAAACGTCTATGTGACCAACCACGTGATCTCGCCCGAGGCGCTGGTGGTGTCCACCAAACTCTGGGACAAGCTCAGCAAGGAAGACAAGGCCGCCTTCGCCGAGGCCGGCGCCAAATCCGCGATCCTGATGCGCGAGCTGTGGAACAAGCGCGTCGCCGCTGCCCTGGAGGCCACGACCAAGCAGGGCTCGCAGTTCGTCAAGGTCAAGGACGTATCGCCCATGGTCAGGCGCATGGGGCCGTTGTACGGCAAGTACATGGCCGACCCGACCACGCGCGAAGAACTGCTGACGATTATTGCCAAGTGAGCGGCCCGGACCCTAGCCTTTTGCTCGATCCCGCGCGTTTCGCGCGCGAGATCGACGGCAAGCCCGTCAGGCTGTTCACCCTGCGCAACCAGCGCGGCATGGCGGTCTGCGTGACCAACTACGGCGCCAAGATAGAGCAGCTGCTGGTGCCGGACCGCGATGGCCAGTGGGACGACGTGGTGCTGGGTTACGACAGCATTGAAGGTGTGGTGGGCGGCGCGCCCTCCGTGGGCGCTTTTGTCGGGCGCTATGCGGGGCGCATAGAAAACGCGCGCTTCATGCTGAGCGGCATAGAGCACCAGCTGGCGGCCAACAACGGCCCGCACTGCCTGCATGGCGGGCTGCGGGGTTCGCGCTTCCAGGTTTTCGATGCGGTGCAACATGATGCCTCCAGCGTGGAAATGCGTTATGTGTTTGCCGACGGCGAGGAGGGCTTTCCCGGGGCGCTGGCCTTGTGCCTGCTGTACCGCGTGACCGAGGCCAACGAGCTGGCGCTCGATTACGAGGCCGTGGCGCTGGATGTGCCCACCGTGGCCAACTTCACCACCCATGCTTTTTTTAACCTCGAGGGCGTGAACAGCACGCGCAGCGCCAGCGCGCTGGGGCATGAAGTCACGATTTGCGCGAGCCGCTATTTCGAGATGACGCCCGAACTGATCGCCACGGGCAAGTTGCTGCCGGTGGAAGGCACGCCGTTTGACCTGCGCCAGCCCGCGGCGCTCGATACACGCGTGGGCAAATCGCCAGCCGAGGGCGGGGTCGCCGGCTACGACGACTGCTTTGCGATAGACCGCGATGCGGCCACGGCTGGTGAACTGGCGCTCTGCGCGCGGGTGAGCGCGCCTGCCAGCGGCCGCGTGATGGAAGTCTGGTCGAGCGAGCCCACCATGCAGTTCTACACCGGCATGCTGGCCGGCGAACCCCTGGCCGGCGGCCCGGGCAAGGGCGGCAGGCGCTACGTGCAGCAGCAAAGCCTGTGCTTTGAACCGCAGGGCTACCCGAATGCGCCCAACATACCTGCTTTCCCTTCTGCGGTCTACCAGCCGGGCCAGCCCCGCCAGAGCCACACCTTGTACCGCTTCAGCACTTCATAACCGCAGACGGCTTGCGCGTGTCAGAATGCTCCGGCAACAAGCAGGGAGCCGAACATGAACATGCGGTGGTTGAAGCTGGGGTGGATGCTGGGGGTCTTGTGGGTGGCGCAGCTCGCCGCCTGGCCTGCTTGGGCGCAGCAGCCCGAACGTGTGCCGCCGCAGATCGTCAAGCTGCCATTGCTTGTCGACGGCAAGCAGCTTGAGGTCGTCACCCATCTCTACAAACCCGAAGGCGAAGGCCCGTTTCCGCTGGTGATTTTTTCCCATGGGCGCGCGCCGTCGCGCGTCGACAGGGCCAAGCTCGAATACCCGGTGCTGGTGGGGCACGCGAATTACTGGCTGCGCAAAGGGGTGGCCGTGATTGCCCCGGTGCGGCCCGGCTACGGTGACACGGGCGGCTTTGACCGGGAAGACTCAGGTGCGCGCTGGAGCGGCAGCGTCTGCAGCGGAAGCCCCGATTTCACGGGTGTCGCCAGTCGGGCCGGGCAGACTGTGGTCGCGCTGCATCATTGGGCGCTGCAGCAACCCTGGGTGCGCAAGGACAGGCTGCTGCTGGAAGGGCAGTCGGTGGGTGGCATGACCACGGTGTCGGTGGCCGCGCTCAACCTGCCGGGCGTTGTCGGCGCTGTCAATTTCGCGGGTGGCTCGGGCGGCAATCCCGAAACGTCACCCACCAAAAGCTGCAGCCCGGACAATATGCGCAAGACCTACGGCGAGCTCGGCAAGCTGGTCAAGGTTCCCAATCTGTGGCTCTATGCAGAAAACGACCAGTTCTGGGGCGCCGAGGCGCCGCGCCAGTGGCACGAGGCCTTCAAGGCAGGTGGCAGTGACACGCAGTTCGTCCAGACCGGGGCGCTTGCGGGGCACGACGGGCATTCATTGCTGACCTATGGCGGCAAGATGTGGTCGGTTCCGCTGGATGCATTTGTGCGCAAGATAGGGCTGACAGCGCCCTGAGATCCTCGCAGGCATAAAAAAGCCCGGCGCCTTGCGGGGCCGGGCTTTTGGGAGAAAGCGCGTTTACAGCGTGTCGATAAAGCTGCGCAGCTTGTCCGAACGCGAAGGGTGCTTGAGCTTGCGCAGCGCCTTGGCTTCGATCTGGCGGATGCGCTCGCGCGTCACGTCGAACTGCTTGCCGACTTCTTCGAGCGTGTGGTCGGTGGACATTTCGATACCGAAGCGCATGCGCAGCACCTTGGCTTCGCGCGGCGTCAGGCTGTCGAGGATGTCTTTCACCACATCGCGCAGGCCGGCCTGCATCGCGGCTTCCAGCGGCGCCGTGTTGGCGCTGTCCTCGATGAAGTCGCCCAGGTGCGAATCGTCGTCGTCACCGATCGGCGTTTCCATCGAGATGGGCTCCTTGGCGATCTTCATGATCTTGCGGATCTTGTCTTCCGGGATCTCCATCTTGGCGGCCAGGATGCTGGCGTCCGGCTCGAAGCCGAATTCCTGCAAGTGCTGGCGCGACAGGCGGTTCATCTTGTTGATGGTCTCGATCATGTGCACCGGGATGCGGATGGTCCGCGCCTGGTCGGCGATGGAGCGAGTGATCGCCTGGCGAATCCACCAGGTGGCGTAGGTCGAGAACTTGTAGCCGCGGCGGTATTCGAACTTGTCCACGGCCTTCATCAGGCCGATGTTGCCTTCCTGGATCAAATCGAGGAACTGCAGGCCGCGGTTGGTGTACTTCTTCGCGATCGAGATCACCAGGCGCAAATTGGCCTCGATCATCTCTTTCTTGGCGTCGCGCGAGTTGGACTCGCCTTCGTTCATGCGCTTGTTGATGTCCTTGAGCTGGGCCAGCGGCACCACCACGCGGGCCTGCAGTTCGGCCAGCTTGGTTTGCAGTTCCTGGATGGGCGGCACGTTGCGGGCCATCACCACCGACCAGGGCTTGCCGGCGGCGACCTGCTTCTCGACCCACTTCAGGTTCAGCAGGTTGGGCGGGAAGTCCTTGATGAAGACTTCCTGGGGCATGCCGCACTTCTCGACGATGATGCGGCGCAGCTCGCGCTCCTTCTTGCGCACGTCCAGCACCTGGCCGCGCAGCATGTCGCAGAGCTTTTCGATGGTCTTGGCGGTGAAGCGCACGGTCATCAGCTCGTCGCTCAGGGCTTTTTGCGCCTTCACATAGGTGGGCGTGCCGTAGCCTTCCTTGTCGTAGGTCTTGTGGACCTTCTCGAACAGGGCGGCGATTTTGTCGAAGCGGCTGAGCGCTTCTTTCTTGAGTTCCTCGAGTTTTTTGGTCAGGGCCTTGGAGCCGCCCTTGCCGTCGTCGTCGTCTTCCTCGTCGAATTCGTCGAAGTCTTCCTCGGCCACATAGTCGTCGGCCTCGTTGGGGTTGGAGAAGCCGTCGACCACGGTGGAGATGACGATCTTGCCTTCGCGGATTTCCTCGCCCAGGCGCATGATTTCAGCGATGGTGGCCGGGCTTTCCGAGATGGCTTCCATCATCTTCATGAGGCCGCCTTCGATGCGCTTGGCGATCTCGATTTCGCCTTCGCGCGTGAGCAGCTCGACCGTGCCCATTTCACGCATGTACATGCGGACCGGGTCGGTGGTGCGGCCGAATTCGCTGTCGACGGTGGACAGCGCCGCTTCGGCTTCTTCCTCGGCTTCCTCTTCGGTCGCGACCGTGGGGCCGGTGTTGTTCAGCAGCAGGGTTTCGGCATCGGGGGCCTGCTCGTACACGGCCACGCCCATGTCGTTGAGCATGTTGACCACGACTTCCAGCGTTTCAGCGTCGACCAGCTTGTCGGGAAGGTGGTCGGAGATTTCGCCGTGCGTGAGGTAGCCGCGCGTCTTGCCGAGCTTGATCAGGGTCTTCAGGCGCAGGCGCCGCTTGAGCATGTCTTCTTCGGAGAGGACGGTTTCGTCCAGGCCGAATTCCTTCATCAGGGCGCGTTCCTTCGCCTTGCTGATCTTCATGCGCAGCGGTTTGACCTTCTCGGTCGTTTCCGCCACGGGTTCACCGACCAGGTCGTCCTCAATGTCGGAGAGGTCCAGGTCTTCGCCGTCCTTGGGCGCGGCGGTGGCGCTCTTGGGCTTGCGGCCGCGCTTGGCGCCGGTGGTGGCGGCAGGCGCGCTGCCGTCGGCCGCCGGGTTCTTCGGCGGGCGGCCGGGTTTCTTTTTCACGGGCACATCGGCGGGTGCGGCGAGAGGCTTGGATTCAGGGCTGGACTTGGTCGGCACGGCAGGAGCTTTCTTCAGGGGCAAATCGGAAATCGCGGATTTCGCGGTTTTCAGGGGGGCTTTGCTCACCGGGGCATTGGGTTTGCTGGGTTTGACAGATATGGTGGTTTTTCCGGGCTTTTCAACCTTGCCGCTCTTGGCGGCAGGCTTTGCGGCTGCTTTGACTGGAGGCTTGCCTGCGGGCCGGGCAGCGGCTTTGGGCGCTGTCTTGGCTTTGGGCTTGGCGGCGGCTTTAGGCTGCGCGCTTTGCGGCTTCTTGGACGTGCTCGGCTTCTTCGGCTTGGCAGTAGGCATGGGACCTCCAGTTGTCGGAAAAATTGTTCTAAATATCTATCGGCTACCAGTAAACAAAAATGCGCCTTGGCGCCTGCGCAAAGCACAGGCACGGTGGCAAGGATTCAGAGTCAGGAACAAGAGGACGGAAAAACAGGCCGGTCAGCGCCAGGGCGCGTTTCGGTTTATTTTTCCGGGCAAGCTGTTTGGGCGAACATTTGGTGTGCAGTCCTTGCGGTATTCCCTGGGGGAAGTGGCCGTCTCATCTGTGAGTTCCCCGAAGTTGCGGGGTGGCCGGGCCGGAGGTGCTGCTGTCGCGCTTGCCGTCGAAAATCGGATTATACCCTGTTGCCTGTTTTTTGGGCGGTTTTTTACCCGCCAAAACAGCTATTTTTCAGGTCCCGGGCCGGCCTAGCGGGCCGTATCGACCGGGGTTTTGAGGCTGGCAAGCAGTTCCAGGTAACGCTGGCGGGCGTCCGGGTCGGTGGCGGCGCGGACGGCCAGCTCGCTCATCTCCTGCTGGCGGCGCAGGCGCAGCAGCTGGTCCAGGATGCTGCGAACCTCGGTCCAGTCGCTTTCTATGCCTTCGGGAATCTGCGCGATCTGGGCGGTGGCATGCCTTTCATAGGCATGGCCGCGCAGTCCCTCGCGCAGGGCCGCCCAGGGCTGGGGGCCGTGTTCATGCAACTGGCTCTCCAGCCAGACAAACAGGGGGCCATGGGGCTCGGGCAGCTCGACCAGCAAATGGTGTTCTTCGGTGCTGAGCCTGTCCCAGGTCTGGGCCTCGGTCAGCAGCAGCCTGAGCACCCGGTCTTCGCGGCTGGCCGGCAGTATGCGCCCGGCCACGCGGCGCGGCGCCCGGGCACCGCTGCTGCGCTCGCCAAAGCTGCGTCCTGGTGCTGACGAGGGCGGGTAATAAGTGGAAGGCTCGGACGCGCTGTAGTCGCGCTCTTCGGGGTAGTCCGGCGGGTAGCCACCGGGGTCGGGCATGTCCGCATGGTGAACCGGGGCCGGTGCGGCGTCCTGCCTGTGGCCCTTGCCTTGGCCGCGCGGGCCGCCGCTGTTCTTGTTGCCGGACTTGTAGCCGCTGGAGGCCGGCTGCCACAGCTGCAGCAGTTCGCGGCTGTCGATCAGCACCTTGTCGGCGATCTCGGCCAGCAGCTGGCGCTTCAAGGCGCCGTCGGGCATCAGGCTCCACAGCGGACGGGCATTGCTGGCCATGTGGGCGCGGCCCTCGGCGGTGTCCAGGTCGCAGCCCTCGGCGGCCGCTTCGAGCAGGAAGCGGCTCAGCGGCACGGCCTTGCTGACGTAGGCGGCAAAGCCTTCCTTGCCGTGCTCGCGGATGTAGCTGTCGGGGTCGTGCTCGGCCGGCAGGAAGAGGAACTTGACGGTGCGCACGTCGGTGGCAAAAGGCAGGGCGGCATCCAGCGCCTTGCGCGCGGCGCGGCGGCCGGCGCTGTCGCCGTCAAAGCTGAAAACCACCGAATCGGTGAAGCGGAACAGCTTTTGCACATGGTCGGCAGTGCAGGCGGTTCCCAGGGTGGCCACCGCATTGGCAAAGCCCAGCTGGGCCAGCGCCACCACGTCCATATAACCTTCGGTGACCAGGGCGTAGCCGTGTTCGCGCAGGGCTGTTCGCGCCTCAAACAGGCCGTAGAGCTCGCGCCCCTTGCTGAAGACCGGGGTTTCGGGTGAATTGAGGTATTTGGGCTTGTCGTCGCCCAGCACGCGGCCGCCAAAGCCTATGCACTCGCCCTTGACGTTGCGGATGGGGAACATGACCCGGTCGCGAAAGCGGTCATAGCGCTTGGCCTCGCCGGCGGCGTTTTCCTCGCCGGGCTCGCCGGTGATGACCAGGCCGCTTTCGACCAGCAGCGGGTCGTTGTAGTCGGGGAACACGCTGGCCAGGCTGCGCCAGCCCTCGGGCGCGTAGCCCAGGCCGAAGGTCTTGGCGACTTCGCCCGAGACGCCGCGGCCCTTGAAGTAGTCGATGGCGCGCTCGGAGTTGCGCAAGGCCTTGATGTAGGCGATGCCGGCTTTTTCGAGCACGCTGGTGAGCGTGGCCTGCTGCTCGCGCATCTGCGCGGCGCGGGCGCGGTCCTGCGGCGAGACGTCGTCCTCGGGCACCTGCAGGCCGTATTGCTGGGCCAGGTCCTTGACGGCCTCGATGAAGGTCATGCCGGCGTGCTCCATCAGGAAGCTGATGGCATTGCCGTTCTTGCCGCAGCCGAAGCAGTGGTAGAACTGCTTGGAGGGGCTGACGCTGAAAGAGGGCGACTTCTCGCCGTGGAAAGGGCACAGGCCCATGAAGTTGGCGCCGCCCTTTTTGAGCTGCACATGGCGGCCCACGATATCCACCACGTCGGCGCGCGCGAGCAGCTCCTGGATGAATGATTGCGGAATAGCCATCTGGGGATTGTAGAAACAACAAGGCCCTGCGACGGCAGGGCCTTGTAATTCACGGGGTATAGGGCGGTTTAGTCACCCAGGACCAGCCCCTCGCGTCGCGGGTCGGCGCCGCCGAAGAAGCCTTCGGGCGTTTTCTGGATGGCCTGCAGGCCGCTGGTCATGGTTTGCTCGCGCACCTCGGCGCCGCGGCTGCGCAGCGCCTCGACGGTGGCCGGCGAGAAACGTTTTTCTTCCAGGATGCTGGGGCCGTTGAGCGAGCCGAAGTTGGGCAGGTCTATGGCCTGCTGGGCATTGAGGCCCCAGTTCAGCGTGCCGTACAGGGTCTTGGCCGTGAAGTGGATGATGAGCGCGCCGCCCGGGCTGCCGCCGCTCATGACGAGCTGGCCCGAGTTCTTGTCGAACACCAGCGTGGGTGCCATGGACGAGCGCGGGCGCTTGCCGGGCTGCACGCGGTTGGCCACGGGCTTGCCTTCGGCGTCCGCCGGGGCGAAGCTGAAGTCGGTGAGCTCGTTGTTGAGCAAAAAGCCGCCGGCCTTGCCGGTGCCGCCGTCGGTCATCAGGCGCGAGCCGAACTGGTCTTCAATCGTCGTGGTCATGGCGATCGCATTGCCATAGCCGTCGATGATGCTGATGTGCGAGGTGCCGTACTCGGGCTGCTCGGGCATGGGCGCGTAAGCCGTCTTCACCGCACCGGGCACGCCAGGCTTGGCGGTCTTCATGCTGGGGCCCGTGGGCTGTATCAGTTTGGCGCGTTCGCTCAGGTAGGCGGGGGCCAGCAAGCTCATCCAGCTGCCGCCCGGCGGCTGCACGAAGTCGGGGTCGCCCAGGTACTGGCCGCGGTCGGCAAAGGCCAGGCGCGAAGCCTCGGTATAAAGGTGCAGCCAGTCGGCCGAAGGCGTGGGCGCAACCGTGCCGGGAACGCCGCCGCTGCCGGTGACCAGGCCCAGGGTGCTTGCCGGCGTGTTGTTCAGGATGCCGAGGATCTGCCCGACGGCGATCGCGCCCGAGCTGGGCGGCGGCATGCCGCACAGGCGGTAGGCCTTGCCGGCGGCGCTGTAGTCGGTGCAGATGGGGTCGCGTTTTTTGGGCTGGTAGCCGGCCAGGTCGGCGAGGGCCAGCTTGCCGGGGTTGGTGGCGTGGCCCTGCACCTTGGCGACGATGGCCTGGGCGACCTGGCCCTCGAGCAGCGCGCTCGATCCTTTGGCCGCGATCTGGCGCAGCACCTCGGCCAGGGCCGGATTGCGCAGGGTCTGGCCCACGTCCACCGGGCTGCCGTCGGGCTTGTAGAAGTAGGCGGCGGCCGTGGCGTCCTTCTTCAGGTGCTGCTCGCCTTTGAGCAGGGTGTTCAGGCGCGGGCTGACCTTGAAGCCGCCTTCGGCCAGCTGGATGGCCGGCGCGAACAGCTGGGCCCAGGGAAGCCGGCCGTACTGCTTGTGGGCCATCTCCAGCATGCGCACGGTGCCGGGCGTGCCGACCGAGCGGCCGCCGACCACGCCGTCGTAAAAAGCCATGGGCTTGCCGTCGGCGCCGATAAAGAGCTTTTCATCGGCCGCCGCGGGCGCGGTTTCGCGGCCGTCAAAGGCTTCGACCTTGCCGCCGCTGGCATGCAGCAGGAAGGCGCCGCCGCCTATGCCGCTGGATTGCGGCTCCACCAGCGTGAGCACCATCTGCACGGCAATCGCCGCGTCTACGGCCGAGCCGCCGGCCTTGAGCACCTGGTAGCCGGCGTCGGTGGCCAGCGGGTTGGCGGCGGCCACCGCGAACTTCTTCGTGGCCCAGCCCGGCTTGGGCGTGAAGCCCGAAGAACCTTCGGGCTGCATGTACTTGGCGCCGCGCGCGACTTCGTCGGCCGGGACCTGGTAGGTGAAGGAGGAGGGGCTGCTGGCGCAGGCGGCCAGCAGCGCGGTGGCTGCCAGTGCCGGGAAGGCGTGTCTCATGGGATATCCTTGAATGTAGTTCTTGCTTGGGGGGGCTGTAGGCCCGCCGGCAAATATAGCCAGCGGCCCCGCGCCCCACAATGGCGTTTCGGAGAAATCACTCTTCCATGGAATTTGACAATCTTGATGCCTTGCGTGTGCTGCTGGCCACCGCGGAGACCGGCAGCCTCACGGGCGCGGGCAAGCGCTGCCGGCTTTCCACGGCCGCCGTCAGCGCGGCGATCAAGCGGCTGGAAACCTCGCTGGGCGTGCGCCTGTTCGAGCGCACCACGCGCGCCGTGCGGCCCACGGCCGAAGGCGCGGTCATGGTCGAGCACGCGCGCCGCGCGCTCGAGCTGGTGGCCGAAGGCCAGGCCAAGGTGCGCGCCGGCACCTTCGGCCTCACGGGGAGCATACGCATCACCGCCACGGCCATGCTGGCGCGCGAGATGCTTGCCTACTGGCTGGCGGAGTTCGCCGCGCTGCATCCCGGCATCGAGATCGACCTGCAAATTAGCGACGCGCGCGTGGACCTGGTGCGCGAAGGCATAGACGTGGCGCTGCGCAACGGGCCGCTGATGGACTCCACCCATTCGGCGCGCCTGCTGGCGCCGGCCCGCCGCATCGCCTGTGCCAGCCCCGACTACCTGGCGCGCCGCGGAACGCCCGTGCAGCCCTGCGAACTCGCGCAGCACGACTGTCTGGTCTGCCATGTGCGCGAGCGCCGCCAGGACCAGTGGCAGTTCGAATTGCAGGGGGAGGCCAGTGCGCCTTTCCAGGTGCGCGTGGCCGGGCCGCTGGCCTGCAACGATGCCTCCATCGCTCTGCAGTGGGCGCTGGAAGGGCGAGGCATTGTCTACCAGTCCGAGATCGACCTGATGGCCTCGCTGGCCGGCGGCAAGCTGGTGCGCTTGTTCGAAGGTCATCTGGGCGAGCCGGCGCCGCTTTACGCGGTGGTGCCGAGCCGGCGCTACGTGCCGGCCCGCGTCAACGAGGTGATAGACAGGCTGTCGGCGCTGCTGACCGACAGGCTGGCTGCGCTGCACCCGCCCGCGGCCTGAACCCGCTCAGCGCGGTGCGAGGCGGATCGCTCCGTCCAGGCGAATCACTTCGCCGTTGAGCATGTCGTTTTCGATGATGTGTTTGGCCAGGCGCGCATAGTCTTGCGGTGTGCCCAGGCGCGAGGGGAAGGGGACGCCGGCAGCCAGCGAGTCCTGCACTTCCTGCGGCATGCCGAAGAGCATGGGTGTGCCGAAGATGCCGGGGGCAATCGTCATGTTGCGGATGCCGTTGCGCGCCAGGTCGCGCGCAATCGGCAGGGTCATGCCGACGATGCCTCCTTTGGAGGCGCTGTAGGCGGCCTGGCCGATCTGGCCGTCGTAGGCCGCCACCGAGGCGGTGGAAATCAGCACGCCGCGCTCACCGGTGGCTTCGGGCTCGTTCTTGCACATGGCGTCGGCCGCCAGGCGGATCATGTTGAAGCTGCCGATGAGGTTGACGGTGATGGTCTTGCTGAACAAGGCCAGGCCGTGCGCGCCGTTCTTGCCCACGGTTTTTTCGGCGGGGGCGATGCCGGCGCAGTTCACCAGGCCCATCAGCTTGCCCATGGCGACCGCCTTGGCCACCACGGCCTGGCCGTCGGCCTCCTGGCTCACGTCGCACTTGACGAAGGCGGCCTTGTCCGCGCCCAGTTCCTTGGCGATGGCTTCGCCCTTGTCGGCCTGCATGTCGGCAATGACGACTTTCGCGCCATTGGCCACCAGCATGCGCGCCGTGCCTTCACCCAGGCCCGATGCGCCGCCGGTGACGATAAATACTTTGCCTGCGATTTCCATGGTGATTCCTTGAATGAAGAGTGGGAGGTTTAAAAGGGGTTGGTGCGAACGCCGGGGCCCGCTAACAAGTCCGGGCGACATGACGTTAACGTAAACGTAAACGTCAATTATGGCGCATGAAAAAAGCCCGGCGCCTGTTGGCGGCCGGGCTTTTTTAAAACAAGGGCGCTGGCTGGGTTTTATTTGTAGCCGACGCGGTCCAGCATCTGCTGCACCTTGAGCTGGTTGTTGCCCACGGCGCTGATCGGGATGGTTTCGGACTTGAAGCTGCCGTTGCCCGAGGGGCTCATGGCCTTGAGCGCCGGGTTGCTGACGCCCAGGCCCGGCACGGCGGGCCATTCATTGTTGCCGTTGGCGAAGTATTCCTGCGCGCTCGGGCTGGCCAGGTATTCCATGAACTTGACGGCGTTGGCCGTGTTCTTGGCGTTCTTGGCGACGGCTGCGCCGGCGATGTTCACATGCGTGCCCCAGCTGTCCTGGTTGGGGAAGACCACGCCGACCCGGTCGGCCACGACTTTGTCGTCGGGCGCGTTGGAACGCATGATGCGCGCCAGGTAGTAGGTGTTGGTCAATGCAATGCCGCATTCGCCGCTGGCCACGGCCTTGATCTGGTCGCTGTCGCCGCCCTTGGGGTCGCGCGCCATATTGGCCACCAGGCCCTTGAGCCACTGCTCGGCCTTGGCTTCGCCCAGGTGCTCGGTCACGGCGCCGAACAGCGAGAGGTTGTAGGGATGGGCGCCCGAGCGGGTGCACAGCAGGCCCTTGTTCTTCGGGTCGGCTAGTTTTTCGTAGCTGTCGACATCGGCCTTCTTGACCTTGAGCTTGTCGAACACCACCACGCGGGCGCGAGTCGAGAAGCCGAACCAGGTCGTGCCTTCGGCGGTTTCCTTGGCGCGCAGCTTGGCGGGAATGGCGGCCTCGAGGGCCGGCGACTTGATGGGCCGGAACAGGCCGTCCGCGTCGCCCTTCCAGAGGCGAGCCGCGTCGACCAGCAAAATCACGTCGGCGGGGGAGGCCGCGCCTTCAGCCTTCAGGCGGGCCAGGATGCCGGCGTCGTCGGCGTCCACGCGGTTGACCCTGATGCCGGTGGCCTTGGTGAAGTCGCTGTAGAGCTTTTCGTCGGTCTGGTAATGGCGGGCAGAATACAGGTTGACCACCTGCTCCTGGGCCGATGCCAGGCCTGCCAGCAAGAGCAGCGACGAGAGAAGCACTTTTTTGAACATAACTTTCCACTTCCTTACAGGTATTTTTAAAGCCCGGCCATGATAAAGCAAATAAGAATCATTCTTGGCAGAGTCCCTACGCTGGGCACGTTTTCATGCGAGCCAGGCAGGTATGCGGGCGCCTGCATGGCTGTGGCCATGCTGTTGCTGGCCGGTTGCGCCGTCATGCCGTCCGGGCCGGTTGCGACCGTGCCGCCGCCGGCGGAGGCCGCCAGAAAGCCGGTGCGTGTGGGGCTGGCGCTGGGCGGCGGTGCGGCGCGCGGTTTTGCCCATGTGGGCGTGATCGCCGTGCTCGAGGAAGCCGGGCTCAAGCCGCAGCTCGTGGTCGGCACCTCGGCCGGTAGCCTGGTGGCGGCGCTCTATGCCAGCGGCAAGACCAGCGCGCAGCTGCAGCAGACCGCGCTGAGTATGGAGGAGGTGGCCATCACCGACTGGATGCTGCCCATCTTCGGCCGCGGCATGTTCCGCGGCGACGCGCTGGCCCGCTATGTCAACGACCTGGTCGCCAACCGCACCATGGAGAACATGGCGATTCCGCTGGGTATCGTCGCCACCGACCTCAACAGCGGCCAGGCCGTGCTGTTCCAGCGCGGCGACACCGGCACGGCGGTGCGCGCATCGAGCGCGGTGCCGGCGGTATTCCTGCCGGTCAAGATCAACGGCCGCGAGTATGTGGACGGCGGCCTGGTATCGCCGGTGCCGGTGCGTTTTGCGCGGCAAATGGGCGCCGACATCGTGGTGGCCGTCGATATATCGAGCGCGCCTGAAGCCAATCCCGCGGGCGACACCCTGCAAATCCTGCTGCAAACCTTTGCCATCATGGGCAAAAGCATCAACCAGTACGAGCTCAAGGATGCCGACGTCGTCGTGCGACCCTCACTCGCGGGCCTCAAGAGCGCCGACTTCTCGGCGCGCCAGCGCGCCATCGACGCGGGCCGGGCGGCCATGCTGGCGGCGTTGCCGCAGCTCAAGGCCAAACTCGAGGCCGCGGCGGTCACGGCGCAGAAATAGAGAAATAGCGCAGGCCAAAAAAAAGCCCAATCTTGCGATCGGGCTTTAAGGGGTCCGTGAAAATGAATTTCGGAAGGGACCCGAGGAGACAACTGGTTTGAAACCCGTTCAATCAAACAGGATTCGCGAAACAGGCTCCATGAACGGTAGCGCGCGAGGCGCTGCGATCAGCGCTTTTTGGCGGTGGTCGTCTTGGTGGCGTTCACGGCGGAAGCAGCCACCGTGTTGAAGTTGGCTTCAGCGATGTCGGTGGCTTGCTTGACGGCCTTCTGGACCGACTCGAAAGCGTTGTTGGCGGCGGCGACGGCGCTCTTCAGGACAGCCACGGCGGTTTCGGAACCGGCCGGTGCGTTCTTGGCGGCGTTGTCGACCAGGCCGACGAATTTCTTCTGTGCATCGGCAGCCTGGGTTTCAAAGGTCTTGCCCAGTTCAGCGCCGGCGGCCGAAGCGATGTCATAGAGGTGGCGGCTGTAGGCGGCGGTCTTTTCAGCCAGGGGCTGGACCAGGCCGGCTTGCAGGGCCAGCAGTTCTTGTGCGTCTTTCACGCCCAGCACGGCTTGCGTGTGGTTGGCGCTTTCAGCCAGGGCGGCCTTGGTGGCTTGCACGTTCAGTTCGACCAGTTTTTCAACGCCTTCGAAGGCTTTGTGGGTCAGGCCAAACATGGTTTCGATGTTGGCTTTGTGGGAAGCGAGGACTTGTTCAGCGGTCAGCATAATGAATCTCCAAAATAGGTTTAGGTGAGGGCAATGGTGTTGCTTTGCGCTGAATTGCTGCACTGCAACATAAGTCCAAGTATAGGGACTGTGTGCACCATTGCAAGTATTTTATGTTGCAGTGCACCAATTTAGAGGCCAAGCCCTAGGTAACGCTCTGAAACAGCGCTGAAAAGTACCCAAAAAGGACTACTCGACTCGCCCTGCATGCACCCATTTTTCTATATGTGTGGCCCGAGGCCACAATGGCCTCAGCCCCGAAATCGCAACACCTTCACCATCTTGCAAGCCTTCTACGCCGACAACTTTGTTTTGCCGCTGCCGCCCGGCCATCGCTTTCCCATGGCGAAATACCGTTTGCTGCGCGACCGCCTGGTGAATGAACGCCCGCGGGTGCGCATGGCGCAGGCGCCGGCCGCAACGGACGGCGAGCTCGCGCTGGTACACACGCCGGACTACATAGACGCCATCAGCCACGGAACCCTGCCGGCCGCGGCCCAGCGTGAGATTGGTTTTCCCTGGAGCCCGGGCATGGCCGAACGCGCGCGCCGCTCGGCCGGCGCCACCGTCGCGGCGGCCCGCGTGGCCATGGGTTCGCCGGGCCGGCTGGGGGAGGGCATTGCGGCCAACCTCGCCGGGGGAACGCACCATTCCTATGCGCACAAGGGCGGCGGCTTTTGCGTGTTCAACGATGCGGCCCTTGCCGCCAGGCTGATGCAGGCGGAATGGGCGCGGCAACACAGGCACGGGCGCAAGCCGCTGCAGGTCGCCATCATCGACCTGGACGTGCACCAGGGCAACGGCACGGCCAGCATCTTTGCCAATGACCCCAGCGTCTTCACGCTGTCGCTGCATGGGCAGAAGAATTTCCCGTTTCGCAAGGAGGCCAGCGACCTGGACGTGGACCTGCCCGACGGCTGCGGCGACGCAGCTTACCTGCAGGCGCTGGAGCATGCGCTCGACGAACTCGAGCGGCGCTTCGAGCCCGGCCTGGTTTTGTACCTGGCCGGCGCCGACCCTTACGAGGGCGACCGCCTGGGCCGCCTGGCGCTCAGTTTCGACGGCCTGGAGGCGCGCGACCGGCGCGTCTTCGACTGGGCCTGGCAGCGCCGCATCCCGCTGGCATTTGCCATGGCGGGCGGCTACGGTATCAACATCGACGAGACCGTGCAGGTGCAGATGAACACTTACACGCTGGCACTCGAATACTGGGCGCGCTGGAATCCTTAGCATTGCTGCTACATTGCCTCAGATTCGCTTCGGCGACCCCTGGACAGACAAAAGCAAAACATGGCGCCGAACACCACCGATAGTCCCGACCCTCCTGAAAAACCTTCCCTTGTGCGTGTCCTCGTCCTCGGCGGCACTGGCTTCATCGGCCGCCATGCCGTGGCGGCACTGCACGCTTCGGGTGCGCGGCTCGCGATAGGCAGCCGCCACCAGGCGGCTTATTCTTTTGCCGACATGCGGCTTGCGCGCTTCGAGCAGTTGCTGCAGCCCGACGCCTGGGCCGCGCTGCTCAAGGATGTCGATGTGGTTGTCAATTGCGTGGGCATTCTGCGCCAGCGGCCCAACGAGTCCTACGACCATGTGCACCACCGTGCGCCCGCGGCGCTGGCCGTCGCCTGTGCCGAGGCGGGCATACGCTTCATACACACCTCGGCCCTGGGTTTGCACGAAGGCGCCAAAAGCCGTTTCCTGTCGAGCAAGCTGCTGGGCGAGCGCGCCATCGCGGCCTCGGGCAGCGACTATGCCATCGTGCGCCCCTCGCTGCTTGACGGCGAGGGCGGTTTTGGCGCGCGCTGGCTGCGCGGCCTGTCGCGCTCGCCCGTGCATGGCATTCCGCGTGGCGCGCGCGGCGGCATCGCGGCCATGACGGCCACCGACCTCGGCCTGGCCTTCGCCGCCCTGGCGGCCATGCCGACCCTGGCCGCCCACCGCGAGGTCGAGCTGGGCGGCAGCCGCCGTTATGGCTATGCGGAATACCTGCGCGAACTGCGCGCCGACTACACCGCCACCCGCGCGCTGCAACTGCCGCTGCCCAATTGGGCGGCACGGCTGGGCGCGCATGTCTGCGACGTGCTGCATTTCTCGCCGTTTTCTTACGGGCACTGGATCTTGCTGCAGCGGGACAACGTTCCCTCACCCAACCGATTGCCGGAACTGCTCGGGCGCGAGCCCCAGGCCATCGGGTCAAAAATGCCCGTGAGCCCGGCGCGGCCCGCACTGGCAAAATAAGGCCTCATGAGTTCCCCGACACGGCCGCAAGCCGAAGCCCGTAGCGCCTACAAAGCTTTCCGCGACATCGGCACCCGCTGGTCCGACAACGACATCTACGGCCACGTCAACAACGTCGTTTACTACAGCTGGTTCGACACCGCCGTCAACGGCCTGCTGATCGAGCGCGGCGCCATCGACATCCACACCGGCGGCGTGATAGGCCTGGTCATAGAAACCCAGTGCAACTACTTCGCGCCGCTGGCCTTTCCCGAGCCCGTGGTGGCCGGGATCCGCGTGGCGCATGTGGGTTCGTCCAGCGTGCGCTACGAGGTGGCCTTGTTCCCCGGCGATGAAACCCTGCTGTGCGCGGCTAAAGGCCATTTCATCCATGTTTACGTCGACCGCGCCACGCGCCGGCCGGCGCCGCTTCCGCCCGAACTGCTTTCCGTACTGGAGACCCTCAGATGACCCAGGCACCGCCCGTGCTTCCCTATATCACCCCGCGCCAGGCCGGCGATGCGCGCAATGCGGTGGACGAAGCCATCCTGAGCCGCCAGTCCATACGCCAGTTTTTGCCCAAGCCGGTGCCGCGCGAAACCATCGCCCACTTGCTGGAGCTTGCCAGCCGCGCGCCCTCGGGCACCAACACCCAGCCCTGGAAGGCCTATGTGCTGCAGGGCGCGAGCCGCGACGCGCTGGTGGAAAAGGTCTGCGATGCCCACGACGCGCTGCACGCCAACCCGGCGCTGGCGGCCGAGTACCAGGAGGAATACGACTACTACCCCGAAAAATGGGTCTCACCCTATATAGACCGGCGCCGCGCCAACGGCTGGGGACTTTACGGCCTGCTGGGCATCACCAAGGGCGACAAGGACAGGATGCATGCGCAGCACCACCGCAATTTCAAATTCTTCGACGCGCCCGTGGGCCTGATGTTCACGCTGGATCGCGTGATGGGCCGCGGCTCGCTGGTGGATTACGGCATGTTCATGCAGAACCTCATGGTGGCCGCGCGCGGCCTGGGCCTGCACACCTGTCCGCAGGCCGCCTGGAACGGTTTCGGAAAAATCATCCTGCCGCACATAGGCGCGGGTCCTGACGAGATGCTGGTGTGCGGCATGTCGCTGGGCTATGCCGATGAGGCGGCGCTGGTCAATACCTTCAGAACGCCGCGCGTGCCGGCCACCGAGTTCACCACCTGGCTGGATTGACTGGGCTGACGGGATGACTTTTTCCCTGGTCCAGCTGCTCGGTGGACTGTCTTACGCCACTACGTTGTTCCTGATGGCGGCGGGCCTCACGCTGATCTTCGGCGTGACCCGCATCGTGAACTTCGCGCATGGCAGTTTTTTCATGCTGGGCGCGCTGTTCACGGCGCACTGGGTCAGCCACTGGTTTCCGGCCTGGGGCGAAAGCGCGCCGCTGTACTTGCTGGCGATCCTGATGGGCGCGGGCTGCGCGGGCCTGGCGGGGGCCGCAGCGGAATTTTTGCTGCTCAGGCGCATGAGCGGAGCGCCCGAGTTGTACCAGCTGGTCGCCACCTTCGGCCTCACGCTGGCGATGCATGACGCGATGCAATGGGGCTTCGGCCCCGACGAAGTGTTCGCGCCGCGCTTTCCGGGCCTCAAAGGCTCGGTGCAAATCGGCGACGAGTTTTTTCCGGCCTACCAGCTCGTGATGATCGCGCTGGGCCCGCTGGTCTGGCTGGGCCTGCATTTGCTGCTGCGGCGCTCGCGTTTCGGCCAGCGCCTGCGCGCGGCCACGCAGGACCGCTCCATGCTCGCGGCGCTGGGCGTCAACCCGCGCCCGCTGATGCTGGGCGCCGTTGTGCTGGGCTGCGCGCTGGCGGGCCTGGCCGGCGCGCTGCAGCTGCCGCGTGAGCCCGCCCACCTGCAGATGGACATGAACGTGATCGTGGAAACCTTTGTGGTGGTGGTCACCGGCGGGCTGGGCAGCATAGGCGGCGCTTTTGTAGCGGCGCTGCTGATAGGGCTGGTCCATGCCTTCGGCATCAACGTGTTTCCGCAGGCCACGCTGGTCATCGTGTTCCTGACCATGGCCGTGGTGCTGGTGTTTCGGCCCCAGGGGCTCAACGGCAGGGCGGTGTCGGCGCAGGAGGCCGGCAGCGGCGTGCGCGAGGCGGCGCAGAAGTTTCGCGGCCTGGGCGTGGGTGCGGCCGGGTCTTCGGCCATCGCCGCATCTTTTTTGCTGCTGGCCGGCCTGGCCTGGGCGGGCGGGCCTTACTGGCAGGCGCTGGCGGCCGATGCGCTGGTCCTCATGATTTTTGGTATCAGCCTGCAGTCCATGATGGCGCTGGGCGGCCTGGTCAGCTTTGGCCACGCCGCCTTTTTTGCGCTGGGCGCTTATGGCGCGGCGCTCTCGCACAGCCTCTGGGGCGCTTCGCTTCCGCTGGCGCTGGCGGCCGGTTGCGGCGCGGCCCTGGCGGTGGCCGCGGTGTTCGGCGCGGCGGTGGTGCGCAGCAGCGGTGTGTACCTGGCCATGCTGTCGCTGGCGCTCGCGCAGGTCATCTGGGCCGGTGCCACGCAGTGGGTTGGGCTTACCGGCGGCGACAACGGCCTGATAGGCCTCACGCTGGTCGGCGACGAAGGCAGGCCGGTGTTTTACGCGCTGCTGGTGGGGCTGGCACTGGTGGCCGTGGCGGCGCTGCGCTTTCTGGCGCGTTCGGTCATGGGAGCCGCGCTGCAGGCCCTGCGCGACGCGCCTTTGCGCGCCTCGGCCTCGGGGCTGGCGGTGAACTGGCTCAAATACCGGATTTTTGTGGAGAGTGCCGTGCTCGCGGGCCTGGCCGGCGGCCTGTTTGCCGCGCACAAGGGCGCGGTGTTTCCCTCGCTCGCGTCGGTCTCCACCTCCGTCGATGCCTTGCTGGTGGTCTTGCTGGGCGGTGTGCACCAGCTTTGGGGCGCGGTGGCGGGCAGCTTGGTGCTGAGTTATGCGGGCGCCGAGTTGGGCCGTGAGGTCACTTACTGGCGCGGCCTGCTGGGTGTCTTCATCATGCTGATCATGGTGGCTTCGCCCTCGGGGCTGCTGGGCTTGCTGCCGCGCCTTGTTGGCGCCTGGCAGCGGCGCGGGCCTGGAAGGGGCGCCTGATGCTGCAGGTCCAACAACTGGTCAAACATTTCGGCGGCCTGCGCGCCGTGGACGGCGTGAGTTTTGAGGTAGGGCCGGGCCAGTGCGTGGCCTTGATAGGCCCCAACGGCGCCGGCAAGTCCACCACCTTTGCCTGCATTGCCGGCCAGTACCCGCTCACGGGCGGCAGCATCGCCTGGAACGGCCAGGCGCTGCGGGGGCTCAGCCCGCAGGCACGTCTGCAATTGGGCGTGGCGCGCAGCTTCCAGGTGGCCCAGGTGTTTGAAGCGCTCACGGTGCTGCAGAACGTGCAACTGGCGATTCAGGCGCGCCTGGGCCTGCGGGCGATCTCCGCCTTCAGGAGCCTGGATGGCCAGGCGCGTGAACAGGCCCTGGCGCTGCTGGCGCAAACCGGCCTGGAAGCGCTGGCGGCGCAGGATGCGCTGAGCCTGCCCTATGGCGCGAAGAAGCGGCTGGAACTGGCTGTGGCGCTGGCGGCCCGGCCGCAGCTCCTGCTGCTGGACGAACCCGCCGCCGGCCTGGCCGGGCCTGAGCGCGCCGAGCTGATGCAGCTCGTCAAGCACCTGGCGGGGCAGGGCATGGCCGTGCTTTACACCGAACACAATATGGACGCCGTGGCCGGTGTGGCCGACCGCGTGCTGGTGCTGATAGAAGGCCGGCTGGCGGCGCAGGGCTCGTTCGACGAGATCTCGCGCGATGCCGTGGTGCGCAGCCGCTACCTGGGCCAGGCTGGCGGCGAAGGAGAGGGCCATGCTTGAGGTCGACCAGCTCAATGCCTTCTACGGCCCGGCCCAGGCCTTGTTCGAGGTGTCGCTGCGGGTGGCGCCCGGTGAACTGGTGGTGCTGCAGGGCCTGAACGGCGCCGGCAAGTCCACGTTGCTCAAGTCCCTGATGGGCCTGGAAGTGCGTACCGAAGGCCACATCCGCTACCGCGACCCGATGGGTCCCCAGGGCGCGGGCCTGGCGGCGATTGAGCGCTGGGACACCCACCGCCGCGCCCAGGCCGGCCTGGGCTATGTCGCCGAAGACCGCCGCCTGTTCACCGAACTCACGGTGCGCGAGAACCTGCGCATCGCGGCGGGCCGCGACCTGCAGGCCCAGGAGGCCAGGGCACTGGACCTGTTCCCCGCGCTCAAAGCCATGCTGGGACGCCGCGCCGACCAGATGAGCGGCGGCGAGCAGCAGATGCTGGCGATTGCCCGCACGCTGATGACCGGCCCGCGCATCCTGCTGCTGGACGAGCCTTGCGAGGGTATTGCCCCCGTGCTGGTGGAAGCGATTCGCGACGCGCTGCTGGCACTGCGCCGGCAGGGCCTGGGCCTGCTGGTGGCCGAACAGAACCAGCTGCTGGCTGCCCGCGCTGACAGGCTGGTTTTGCTGGTTGCGGGTAAAGTCAGGGGTTCGTGAAGAAAGACCCGCCTCTTTCCCGTTTCTTCTCTTTTTCCTCCTCTTCTTAATCTTCCCTTCCCTCAAAGGACCCTCATGAGCAACATCACCACCACCGCCTCCGGCCTGCAGTACGAAGATACCGTGCTGGGCACAGGCGCCATCGCCAAGGCCGGCCAGAACGTCAAGGTCCACTACACCGGCTGGCTTTACAACGACGGCGTGCAGGGCGCCAAGTTCGACTCCAGCAAGGACCGCGGCCAGCCTTTCGAGTTTTCGCTGGGCGCGGGCCAGGTCATTCGCGGCTGGGACGAAGGTGTGCAGGGCATGTCGGTGGGCGGCACGCGCCGCCTGATCATTCCGGCCGCGCTGGGCTACGGCGCGCGCGGCGCCGGCGGCGTGATTCCGCCGAATGCCACCTTGCTGTTTGAAGTGGATTTCCTCGGTACCTGAGCCGGCGCGTTGGATGCCCGCCTGCATGGTTTGCAGCGGGCTTGTTCACCTGATTAACCGCCAAGGCTCCCCCTGCGCCGCGGCCCTCAAGCGTTCTCCATGATCATCACCAGTTTGCTCGACACTGACTTGTACAAGTTCACCATGATGCAGGTGGTCTTGCACCAGTTTCCGGGCGCCGAGGTGGAGTACCGCTTCAAGTGCCGCAACGCCGGCGCGACTGGCATAGGCGACCTGGCGCCTTATGTGACCGAGATACGCGAGGAAATCCGCGGCTTGTGCAACCTGCGCTTCCAGGATGCCGAGCTCGCCTACCTCAAGGCCATGCGCTTCATCAAGAGCGACTTCGTCGACTTCCTCGGCATCTTCCGGCTCAACGAAAAATACGTGAGCGTCACGGCGCTGCCCTCGGGCGAGATCGAGGTGTCCATCAAGGGCCCCTGGCTGCACACCATCCTGTTCGAGATCCCGGTGCTGGCCATCATCAACGAGGTCTACTTCCGCAACACGCAGAAAAAGGCCGACTTTGCCGAAGGCCGCAGGCGGCTGGACACCAAGATCGGCGAACTGCAGGCCGAGGGCCTGAGCGCGCTCAAGATCGCCGACTACGGCACACGCCGCCGCTTCGGCAAGGCCTGGCACGAGGAAGTGCTGCGCACGCTGGCCGGGCGTCTCGGCACGGGCATGCAGGGGCAATTCGCCGGCACCAGCAACGTGCTGTTTGCGATGAAGCTGGGCCTGACGCCGCTGGGCACCATGGCGCACGAATACCTGCAGGCCTGCCAGGCGCTGGGGCCGCGGCTGCGCGACAGCCAGGTCTTCGCTTTTGAGTCGTGGGCCAAGGAATACCGCGGTGACCTCGGTATCGCGCTGTCCGATGTCTACGGCATGAGCGCCTTCCTGCGCGATTTCGACATGTATTTCTGCAAGCTGTTCGACGGCGCGCGCCATGACAGCGGGGACCCTTTCCAGTGGGGCGAGCGCATGCTTGCGCACTACAGCAAAAACCGGGTCGACCCCAAAACCAAGACGCTGATCTTCAGCGACGGCCTCACGGTGCCGCGCACCATAGAGCTGTACCACCAGTTCAAGGGCCGCTGCCAGCTGGCCTTCGGCATAGGCACCAACCTGACCAACGACCTCGGTTACGAGCCGCTGCAGATCGTCATCAAGATGATTCGCTGCAACGGCCAGCCGGTGGCCAAGCTTTCCGATACCCCGTCCAAGAACATGTGCGACGACGAAAAATACCTGGCCTACCTGCGCCAGGTGTTTGAAATCGCCTCACCGGCATAATCGACCGCTTACTTATCTTTTATCCAAAACCAGCGCGTGGCTATTGCAGGTATCCCCCTTGATTTTGTGTTGTTCGGCCTGACGCTGCTCGGTGTGGCGCTGCTGCACCGGCACACGCTCAAGGTGGCGCTGACGGGCCTGGCGGTGATCACGCTCTACAAACTCGCGCTGGGCGATTTTTCCGGCACGCCCGGCCTGGGCGGCCTGCTGCAATTGCTGGCGCATGAGTGGGTGACGCTGGCCAACCTGCTGGGCCTGTTGCTGGGTTTCGCGCTGCTGTCCGACCATTTCGAAAAAAGCGGCATTCCGGCGCTGCTGCCGCGCTACCTGCCCGACGACTGGAAGGGCGGCTTCGTGATGCTGCTGCTGGTCTTTGTGCTCTCCAGCTTTCTCGACAACATCGCGGCGGCCATGATAGGCGGCACCATGGCGTCCGTGCTCTACCGCAAGCGCGTGCACATCGGCTTCCTGGCGGCCATCGTGGCCGCCAGCAACGCGGGCGGCTCGGGCAGCGTGGTGGGCGACACCACCACCACCATGATGTGGATTGCCGGCGTCTCGCCGGGCCAGGTCTTCGAATCCTATGCGGGCGCTGTGGTGGCGCTGGCCATCTTCGGCGTGGTCGCGGCGCGCCAGCAGCACGCGTTCCAGCCCATCATGAAGGACGCCGTGCCGGGCGCGCAGCTGCATTGGGCACGCCTGGGCATTGTCGCCACCATCCTGCTGTCGGCGGTGGCCGCCAATGTGTACTTCAACCTGCGCGACCCCGCGGTGCTGGAGCGGCTTCCGGTGATTGGCATCGCCGTGTGGGTGGCGATCGCGCTGACCACGCCCTGGCGCCGCTCCAACTGGGGCCTGCTGCCGGAGGCCGCGCGCGGCAGCGTCTTCCTGCTGTCGCTGGTGCTGTGCGCTTCCATGATGCCGGTGCAGCACCTGCCGGCCGCCAGCTGGCAAAGCGCTTTCGGCCTGGGCTTCGTGAGCGCGGTGTTCGACAACATCCCGCTCACGGCGCTGGCCTTGCACCAGGGCGGCTACGACTGGGGTTTTCTGGCTTATGCCGTCGGCTTCGGCGGCAGCATGCTGTGGTTCGGCTCCTCGGCCGGCGTGGCGCTGGCCAATATGTACCCCGAGGCCAGGTCTGTAGTCGCCTGGCTCAAGGGCGGCTGGCATGTGGCGCTGGGCTATGTGGTCGGCTTCTTCGTGCTGCTGGCCGTGCTGGGCTGGCACCCCGATGCGCCCCGGGTCCGGCAAGCTGCGGGCACTTCACCTTTTACCTCGGCTATTGGTTTGTCCGCTGAACCGGTAGCATCGTCTTTCACCTCATCCTGAACCACCATGAGCAAACCCAAAATCCTCGTCGCACGCGCCGTGTTCCCCGAAGTCATCGCCCGCCTGGAGCAGCATTTCGAGGTCGAATCCAATCAGGGCGACGAGACTTGGTCCAAGGCGCAACTGACCGAGCGCCTCAAGGGCAAGGACGGCGCCTTCACCACTGGCGGCGACAAAATTGACGCCGAGGTGCTGGCCGCCTGCCCGGGCCTGAAAATCTGCGCCAACATGGCCGTGGGCTACAACAACTTCGACATCGACGCGATGACGGCGGCCGGTGTGCTGGCCACCAACGCGCCCGACGTGCTGACCGAAACCACGGCCGACTTTGGCTTCGCGTTGCTGATGGCCACTGCCCGCCGCGTGACCGAGAGCGAACACTACCTGCGTGCCGGCAAATGGACCAAATGGAGCTACGACATGTTCGCCGGCTCCGACATCCATGGCGCTACGCTGGGCATCCTGGGCATGGGCCGCATAGGGCAAGGCATTGCCAAACGCGGCGCCCACGGTTTCGGCATGAAGGTGATTTACCACAACCGTTCGCGCCTGGACGCGGCGCTGGAAGCCGAATGCAAGGCCAGCTACGTCGGCAAGGAAGAGCTGCTCAAGACGGCCGACCACCTGGTGCTGGTGCTGCCGTATTCGCCGGCCTCCCACCACAGCATCGCGGCGGCCGAACTCGCACTGATGAAGCCGACCGCCACGCTGATCAACATCGCGCGCGGCGGCATTGTGGACGATGCCGCGCTGGCCGCGGCCCTGCGCGACAAACGCATCGCGGCCGCCGGGCTGGACGTGTTCGAGGGCGAGCCCAAGGTGCACCCGGACCTGCTGACCGTTCCCAATGTGGTGCTGACCCCGCACATCGCCAGCGCCACCATTCCCACGCGCATGGCCATGGCGAGCCTGGCCGCCGACAACCTGATCGCGTTTTTCAGCGGCAAGAAGCCGCTGACCCCGCTCAATCCTGCGGTGCTGGCGGCAAGCGGAAAATAGACACATGATGGAAAACTGGCTGATCATCGCCTTGCTGGCGGCCAACCTGCTGTTGCTGGTGTGGCTGCTGCTGCGCAAGCCCGGCCAGCCTTCCGGTGCCGGCACCGAATTGCTTGCGGCTATCGTGGCGGGCCACGACAAGCTGGAGCGCGAGCTGCGCCGCGAGATCGGCGACAACGCGCGCAACAGCCGTGAGGAGTTGGCGAAAACTTTCGCCACCTTTCAGCAAACCCTGGTGCAGCAAAGCGCCGAAGCCACCCGCACGCAGAACACCCAGATCGACGCGTTCGCGCAGCAGCTCACCTTGCTGCAAAAAACGCTGTCCGACACCCTGAGCACGCAGCTGCAATCGGTCAGCGAGTCGAATGCCAGGCGGATGGGTGAAGTGCGCGAGACGCTGGAAAAGCAGCTCGCGCAGCTGCAGCAGACCAATTCGGCCAAGCTCGACGAGATGCGCAAGACGGTCGACGAAAAGCTGCAGACCACGCTGGAAACCCGCCTGGGCGAAAGCTTCAAGCAGGTGGCCGACCGGCTGGAGCAGGTGCACAAGGGCCTGGGCGAGATGCAGACGTTGGCCCAGGGCGTGGGCGACCTCAAGCATTTGCTGACCAATGTGAAAACGCGCGGCATTTTCGGCGAGGCGCAGCTCTCGGCCCTGCTGGAGCAGGTGTTCACCGTCGACCAGTACGCGGCCCAGGTCATCACGCGCCGCGGCGGCAAGAACCCGGTCGACTTCGCCATCAAGCTGCCGGGCCGTTCCGATTCGGGCGAGCCGCTGTGGCTGCCGATAGACGCGAAATTCCCGAACGAAGATTACGAGCGCCTGCTGGACGCGCAGCAGCGCGCCGACGTGCTGGGCGCGGAAATCGCCGGCAAGGCGCTGGAGGCGCGCATACGCCTGGAGGCCAAGTCGATTTCCGACAAGTACATAGACCCGCCTTACACCACCGATTTCGCCATCCTGTTCCTGCCGACCGAGGGCCTGTATGCCGAGGTGCTGCGCCGACCGGGACTGATGGAGTTCTTGCAGCGCGACCACCGCGTCACGCTGGCCGGCCCGACCACGCTGCTGGCGATGCTCAACTCCCTGCAAATGGGCTTTCGCACGCTGGCGCTGGAAAAACGCTCCAGCGAAGTCTGGCAGGTGCTGGGCGCGGTCAAGACCGAATTCGGCAAGTTCGGCGACGTGCTGGCCAAGGTCAAATCCCAGACCGAAACCGTGCTCAACACGCTGAGCAGCGCCGAGCAGCGCAGCCGCGTCATGGGCAAGGCCCTGCGCAACGTCGAAGCGCTGCCCGAAATCGAATCCGCCCGCCTGCTTCCATTGGACCCCCTTGACAAAGACCTGGACAACCCCTGATGCACCGCGCATGAGCTGCGCCGCATGACGCCTGAACTCGCACGCCTGATCCTGGCGCAGATATGCCTGCATGCCTGCATGGCCGGCACCCGCATGGCGGCGCCCCTGCTGGCGCTGCGCGAAGGCTACAGCCCCGCGGCGGTCGGTGTGCTGCTCGCGCTGTTTGCCCTGACGCAGGTTTTCCTGGCGCTGCCGGCCGGCCGTTTTGCCGACCGCCACGGCTTGCGGCGCCCTATACGCTACAGCGTGTTCGCCGCGGTGCTGGGGGCCGGGGCGGCGGTGGCTTTTCCGGTGTTCCCGGTGCTGTGCCTGGCGGCGCTGCTTACCGGCGGCGCTACCGGCGCGGCGGTGATTTCGCTGCAGCGCCATGTGGGCCGCGCGGCGGTCGGCGCGCTGGAGCTGCGCCAGGTGTTCAGCTGGCTGGCCATAGGACCGGCCGTGTCCAATTTCATCGGGCCGTTTTCGGCCGGCCTGCTGATCGACCATGTGGGCGCCGTGCCCGGCAGCACCTCGGGCTACCGCGCGGCGTTTTTGCTGATGGCGATACTGCCGCTGGCCTGCTGGTTCCTGGTGCGCAAGACGCGCGAGCTGCCGCCGGTGATCGCCGCCAGTGGCGGCCCGCAGCCCAGGGCCTGGGACTTGCTGCGCCAGGCCACCTTCCGCCGCCTGATGCTGGTGAACTGGTTTTTGTCGTCCTGCTGGGACGTCCATACCTTTGTGGTGCCCGTGCTCGGCTTTGAGCGCGGCATCAGCGCCTCCGTGATAGGCACCATCCTGGGTTCGTTCGCGGTGGCCGCGGCGCTGATCCGCATGGTGATGCCGCTGGTGGCCGCCCATCTGCGCGAGTGGAAGGTGCTGGCGGTGTCCATGCTGGTGACGGCGCTGCTGTTCGGCATCTACCCGCTGATGCACTCTGCCATCGGCATGGGCCTGTGCTCCATCCTGCTGGGCCTGGCCCTGGGCATGGTGCAGCCCATGGTCATGAGCATGCTGCACCAGATCACGCCGGAGGCGCGCCACGGCGAGGCGCTGGGCCTTCGGCTGATGGCCATCAATGCGTCCAGCGTGGTCATGCCCATGCTGTTCGGCTCAGCCGGCGCGCTGATCGGGATTGCCGGCGTGTTCTGGACCACCGGCGCGATGGTGGGCGCGGGCTCGCGCGCGGCCTGGCTGCTGAAGGACAGCATGCCGGCCCACGGCGGGCACGGCGACATCAAAGACGGTAAAAGTCCTTGATCAGGTCCCAGGCGACCTGCGGGTCGTCCACGTACTGGAACAGCTTGAGGTCGTTCGCCGAGATCACGCCCTCTTCCACCAGCATCTCGGTATTGAGCAGGCGCTTCCAGTAGCTGCTGCCGAACAGGATGATGGGCACCGGCTTGGCCTTGCGGGTCTGCACCAGGGTGATGACCTCGAACAGCTCGTCCAGCGTGCCGAAGCCGCCCGGAAACACCACCAGGGCCTTGGCGCGCATCATGAAATGCATCTTGCGCAGCGCGAAGTAGTGGAACTTGAAGGAGAGCTCGGGCGGCACGTAGGGGTTGGCCGCTTCTTCCATGGGCAGCACGATGGCCAGGCCCACGCTGAGGCCGCCGGCCTCGTGCGCGCCGCGGTTGGCCGCCTGCATGATGCCCGGGCCGCCGCCGGTGCAGATGAAGAGCTTGGTTTCCGGCGGCTTCTCGCTGCTGTACTGGGCCACCAGCTTGCCGAAGGCGCGGGCGCTTTCGTAGTAATGGGCATTGCGCGCCAGCTTTTTCGCGCGGTCTATCACCTCGGGGTCGCCGCCGGCCTCGGCCTCGGCCACCATGAGGGCGGAATCCTCCTCGCTGCGAAAGCGGGCGCTGCCGAACACCACCACGGTGTTCTCAATGCCGTGGGCCTGCTGTTCCAGGTCCGGCTTGAGCAGCTCCAGCTGAAAGCGTATGCCGCGGGTTTCGCGCCGCAGCAGGAATTCCGGGTCGGCAAACGCCAGGCGGGAAGCGTCGGCTTCGAGCGGGTTACCCTCATTGGCGTGGGCCTGCAGTGCCGCCCAGGCGTTGGCCAGGCGGCTGACGGATAAATCCTGTTTTTGTTCCATGGGCTTATTGTCAACGATCGGGGAGGGCGGTTGCTTTTCCCGGCACTGGCGCGGGACGCGGAAAGCAAAAAGGCTCCGTGAGGAGCCTTTTGCGGGGTGCCGAAGCGGGTTTACACGCGTTTGCGGTATTCGCCGGTGCGGGTGTCGATTTCGACCACGTCGCCCTGGGCCACGAAGATGGGCACGCCGATTTCAAAACCGGTGGCGATCTTGGCGGGTTTCAGGACCTTGCCGGAGGTGTCGCCCTTGACGGCGGGTTCGGTCCAGGTGATTTCGCGCTGCACGCTGGTGGGCAGTTCCACCGAGATGGCCTTGCCGTCGTAGAACACGACTTCCAGCTCCATGCCGTCCTGCAGGTAGTTGAGCGAGTCGCCCATGTTTTCGGCTTCGACTTCGTACTGGTTGTACTCGGAGTCCATGCAGACGTACAGCGGGTCGGCGAAGTAGGAGTAGGTGCAGTCCTTCTTGTCGAGGACGATCTGGTCCATCTTGTCGTCGGCCTTGAACACGACTTCGGTGTTGAAGTTGGCGACCAGGCTTTTGAGCTTCATGCGCACGGTGGCGGAATTGCGCCCACCGCGGCTGTATTCGGTCTTGAGTACCACCATCGGGTCCTTGCCGTGCATGATGACGTTGCCGGCGCGGATTTCTTGAGCGATTTTCATAGCAGTTTCACTGAGGTAGGCCGCTAAACGCTTGCACCGGTGTGCAGGTTCCGCGGCGGGTTGTGCAGGACGCCAAGACCTGGCTGGTCTTCGGGCTGGTCTGCAAAGCCCATGATTTTAACGTTTTTTTGCCACAAAGCCGAGTAGCCGGGTCGCCAGGTCGTCCTGGGCCGCCAGGCGGGCGCGGCTCGCCTGGGTGGCGGCCTGCCAGATGGGCAGGTCGGCGGGCAGGGGGGCCGGGCCAGTCGCGGAGCTTTGAGGCGTTTCCCGGCTGTTCCAGGCGGCATGAAATGCGCGCAGGGAGGGCGGCGCCTGCAGCCAGTCCAGAAAGGCCTGGAGCTTGGCCAGGTGGATGTCGTCGTGCTGGGGGTAAATCTGCCAGACAAAAGGCCTTCCGGCCCAGAGCGCGCGCACCACCGAGTCCTCGCCGCGCACAAAATTCAGGTCGCAGGCCCAGAGCAGGTGGTCAAACTCCGACTGCGCCAGCAAGGGCAGGTAGGAAATTGAAAGCTGCGAGCCCCCGGTTCGGCCGGGGTTTTCGCCGGCAAGGGCCCGTACCGCGGCGGCCGCGCGGCCGGCGGCTACCAGCAGGCGCACCGGCCGGCCTTGCAGGCCCTGCCGCGCGAATTGCGCGAGCAGGCTTTGCAGCGCCGGGGGTTCATAGCAGAACAGGGCTACCAGGGTTTGTCCCTCGCCGGGGATTCCATGGGCTTGAAGCCACTTGGCGCGGTCAAACTGCGCTTGCCGCTCCAGCAAGCCGGGCTCTCGCAGCAGCCCGCCGGTGTTGTCGGTGAAGCCGGGGTAGAAAAACCACTTGGTCCAGCCGGCTGCCGGGCCGGTTTGCACGGGCGAGGGCAGGGCGTGGCTACGTTCGACATAGTCCTCGGCGGACAGGTATTCGAGGTTGATCCAGACGGGCTTGCGGCCGCTTGCCTGCGCGGCACGGGCGCAGGCGGCCAAAAACTCGGGCGCTATTTCACAGCCGAAGGCCTCGACCAGCACCTCGGTCGGCTGTTGCGCAAGCCCGGCGGCCTGCGGGTCCAGCGGCTTGCCCTCTTGCGGCCAGGGCAACACATGAACCCCCGCGCATCCGGCCGGCGCCATCCAGCGCAGGGCCGAGGCATCGTCCACCCACAGCCGCACCGTGTGGCCCCGCGAGGCCAGGTCGGCGGCCAGGCGCCAGCAGACGCCAATGTCCCCGAAGTTGTCGATGACTTTGCAAAAAATATCCCAAACGCGCGCGGTAGCCATGGCGGGTATTGTGATGCAGCGGCTGCCGCCGTCTCGAAGCGCCGCTACACGGCAAAATAGGGGAATGCCTGAACATCCCTCCGTTGAAAAGCCGAACTCCGGACATGCGCCCGAGCTGCTGGCCGAAGTCGCCGCGCTGCCCGCCTTGCCCGGCGTCTACCGCTACTTCGATGCCGAGGGCGGCGTGCTTTATGTCGGCAAGGCGCGCAACCTCAAGAAGCGGGTTTCCAATTACTTCCAGAAGAATCATGGCGGCACGCGCATAGGCCACATGGTGACCAAGATCGCCCGCATGGAGACCACAGTGGTGCGCTCCGAGGCTGAGGCGCTGCTGCTGGAAAACAACCTGATCAAGACGCTGAACCCGAAGTACAACATCCTGTTTCGGGACGACAAGAGCTACCCCTACCTCAAGCTCACCGGCGCGCGTCCGCCCGTGGAGGGCGAGGCGCCGGCGGCCGCGGTGTTTCCTCGCATTGCCTACTACCGCGGCGCGGTGGAGAAAAAGCACCGCTACTTCGGGCCTTACCCGAGCGCCTGGGCCGTCAAGGACACCATCTTGCTGCTGCAAAAGGTGTTCCGGCTGCGCACCTGCGAAGACACGGTGTTCAACAACCGTACGCGGCCCTGCCTGCTGTACCAGATCAAGCGCTGCTCGGCGCCCTGCGTGGGCCATGTGTCGCCCGAGCAATACGCGCTGGACACCGCCAACGCCGAACGCTTCCTGCAGGGCCAGGCCCAGGACATCCTGACCGAACTCGAGAAAAAAATGCTGGCCCATGCCGAGAAGCTGGAGTTCGAGCAGGCCGCCGAGTTGCGCAACCAGATATCGGCGCTGTCCAAGGTGCTGCACCAGCAGTCCATGGAAATCGGCGGCGACAAGGACGTCGACATCCTGGCGGTGAAAGTGCAGGGCGGCAAGGCCTGCGTCAACCTCGCCATGGTGCGCGGCGGCCGCCACCTGGGCGACAGGGCTTACTTTCCGAGCCATGTCGAGAACGCGGCCGACGTCGCGGCGCTCGATGCCGAGACCGGCACGGAGGCTGTGCCGGCCTCGGCGCCGCCAGCCAAACCGCTGGAGGCCCTGGTGCTGGAAGCCTTTATCGCGCAGCACTACATCGATGTGCCGGTTCCGCCCACCCTGGTCTGCAGCGAAACTGTGGATAAGGAATTGATGGAGGCGCTCAGCGCCCAGACCGGCACCAAGGTCACGGCCATCCACCAGCCGCGCGAGCAGCGCCGCATCTGGCTGGAGATGGCGCAGAAAAATGCCGGCCTGCAGCTGGCCCGGCTGCTGGCCGAGCAGGGCTCGCAACAGGCGCGCACGCGCGCGTTGGCCGAGGCGCTCGATTTGCCACTGGACAACCTGGACACGCTGCGCATCGAGTGCTTCGACATCTCGCACACGGCCGGCGAATCGACGCAGGCCTCCTGCGTGGTGTTCCAGGAGCACAAGATGGTCAACAGCGAATACCGCCGCTACAACATCGAGGGCATCACGCCCGGCGACGACTACGCCGCCATGCGCCAGGTGCTGACGCGCCGCTACACCCGCCTGGCCGAAGCCGCGCGCAACGGCGAGGCCAAGCTGCCCGACCTGGTGCTGGTCGACGGCGGCAAGGGGCAGGTGTCGATGGCGCGTGAGGTGTTCGAGGAGCTGGGGCTGGACCTGGGGCTGATCGCCGGCGTGGAAAAAGGCGAGGGCCGCAAGGTCGGCCTGGAAGAGCTGGTGTTTGCCGACGGGCGCGACAAAGTCTATTTAGGGCGGGATTCGGCCGCGCTGATGCTGATCGCGCAGATCCGCGACGAGGCCCACCGCTTTGCCATCACCGGCATGCGGGCCAAGCGCGCCAAGGTCAGGGTGGGCGGCAGCAAGCTGGAAGATATCGCAGGCATAGGCCCGAAACGGCGTGCCAGCCTGCTGCAGCGCTTTGGCGGCATCCGCGGCATTGCCTCGGCCAGCGCGGAAGACATCGCCACGGTGGACGGCATTTCCAGGGACCTGGCCGAGGAAATCTACCGCGCGCTGCATTGATGCGCCAATGGGCGCCAGACGTATTTGAGCAACGGAAACCACCGTTTTGGTGCGCTTTGACCCGGTGCCCGGCGGGCTTGGTGCGGCTCATGCCAAAATCGGGTCATGTTTCTGACCATCCCAACGCTGATGACCTGGACCCGCATTGTTGCGATTCCGCTGATCGTGGGGGTGTTCTACCTGAACCTGGCGCCTGTCGAGCGCAACCTGATCGCCACCGTGATGTTTGTGGTCTTCGCCGCGACCGACTGGCTGGACGGCTTTCTGGCACGCAAGCTGAACCAGACTTCCTCCTTCGGCGCCTTCCTGGATCCGGTGGCCGACAAGTTCCTGGTCTGCGCCTCCTTGCTGGTGCTGGTGCACCTGCAGCGTGCCGACGTGTTCGTGGCCCTTATCATCATTGGCCGCGAAATCGCCATTTCGGCGCTGCGCGAGTGGATGGCCCTGATAGGGGCGACCAAAAGCGTGGCCGTGCACATGCTGGGCAAGGTCAAGACCACGGTGCAGATGATTGCCATCCCCTTTTTGCTGTTCGACGGTGTGCTCTTCGGCGTGGTCAACACGCACGTCTGGGGCACCTGGCTGATCTGGATCTCCGCCATCCTCACGGTCTGGTCCATGATTTATTACCTGCAAAAAGCCATCCCGGAAATCCGCGCGCGCGCCAAATAGCCCCGCTGTCCCCCTAAAGCTGCCCTCCTTGAGTTCTGCCTCTTCCTCCCCGGGTGCCTTGATCCGGGCCATGCCCGCCGTGTTTGTCCTGATCTGGAGCACCGGCTTCATCGTCGCCAAATACGGCCTGCCTTACGCCCCGCCGCTGACCTTCCTGGCCATACGCTACTTCCTGTCTATTCTTTGTTTCCTGGCCTGGATAGTCCTGACCCGAGCCGCCTGGCCCAGGACGCGCGCGCAGTGGGGCCACCTCGCGGTCACCGGCTTGCTGATGCATGCGGGCTACCTGGGCGGCATCTGGAGCGCGATGAAGGCCGGCATGGGTTCGGGCCTGACGGCGCTCATCGTCGGGCTTCAGCCCGTGCTGACGGCGCTGTGGGTATCGTGGATGTCCTCGGGCGATGCCGGCAACGCGCAGGCCCGGGTCAGCCCGCGCCAGTGGGCCGGCCTGGCATTCGGGCTGGGCGGCTTGTTGCTGGTGGTGTCGCGCAAGTTCGGCACCGGCCAGGAGGTCAGTACGCTGACGCTGGCCTGCACCGTCTTCGCCCTGTTCTGCATCACGGCCGGCACACTCTATCAAAAGCGTTTTGTCCAGCCGACCGATGTGCGCACGGCCAATGCCATCCAGCTGGCGGCGGCCTTTGTGGTGACGCTGCCGCTGGCCTTGTTTGAAACCGAGGCGATCAACTGGAACGTGCATTTGCTGGGCGCCATGGCCTGGTCGGTGCTGGCGCTGACGCTGGGCGGCAGTTCTCTGCTTTACCTGCTGATCCAGCGCGGCGCGGCAACTGCGGTAACCAGCCTGCTTTACCTGGTGCCGCCCACCACGGCCCTGATGGCCTGGGCGCTGTTTGGTGAATCCATCACCACGGCCACCATCCTGGGCACGGCGCTCACGGCGCTGGGCGTGAGCCTCGTGGTGCGGCCCGTGAAGCCGCCGCCGGCCCTGTAGTTTTCCAGGGCGTGTCCTGGAATTGCGCGGCCAGGTGGTCTATCAGCAGGCGTATGCGCCGCGGCTGGTCGGTGCGGTAGGGTGCCAGCCAGTGGATGTCGGCATCGGGCATCGAATAGGCCGGCAGCACGCGCACCAACTGGCCGGAAGCCAGTTGCGGCGCGATGTCCCACAGGCTGCGCAGCATGATGCCGCGGCCTTCGAGGCACCAGTCGCGCACCAGTTCTCCTGAATTGCTGGCCAGGGGGCCGTGGACGCGCACGCGCGCAGGCACCTTGTCGCGCTCCCGGTGCAGCGACCAGACATCAAAGCGCCGCCCCGCGGTGTTGCCGTTTTCACGCACGATCAGGCACGCGTGGTCCTGCAGGGCTTCCAGGCTGGCCGGTGCGCCGTGCTGCTTGATGTAACGCGGCGAGGCCACCAGCACGCGCTGGTTGCGCGCGAGCCGCCGGGACACCCACTGCGCCGCCTGCCGGCCCTCCACCGACCAGAGCCAGATTGCACCGTCAAACCCTTCAAGCGCCAGGTCGGGCAATTGCTCGGTGAGTTGCAGCTGGATTTCCACGCGCGGGTAACGCTCCTGAAAACCGGAAAGCGCGGGTCCCAGCCACAAGCGCCCAAACCCGAAAGTCGCGACGAGGCGTATCAGTCCTGTTGGCTCCGCCTTGCGCTCCTGCAACTCTGATTCGAGCGATGTGAATCCCTGCAGCAGCACCCGTGCGCGCTCGCACACGGTCTCTCCCTCGGCCGTCGGGCTGACCCGGCGTGTCGTGCGCTGGAACAGGCGCTGCCCCAGTTGGGCTTCCAGGGCGGCAAGACGTTTGGTCACGACCGGTGGCGCGACATCGAGGGCCAGTGCGGCGGCGCTCAGGCTGCCGCCGTCGCGAACCGCGAGCACAAGTTCAAGATCGCTGCGATCCATTCATGCCTTAAAAGAAACAATTGATTGCCGGATTATTGCTTGAATCAAGGCGATACGCTAGCCAGAATGAGTCCCACAACGAACAGGAGACTCGCATGCCATTCATGGACCTTCATCACGAGCTGCGCCGATCGTGGTTGCGCCGCGCCGCCTGGCTTGCCTTGGCGTGCATCGCCGCCCCGGCCTGGAGCCAGGGCTTTCCCGACAAACCCATTCGCCTGGTGGTGCCCTATGCGCCGGGCGGCAGTGCGGACATCGCGGCCCGGCTGATTTCGGACGAATGGGGCAAGCGCCTGGGGCAGCCGGTGGTGGTGGACAACCGGGCCGGAGCTTCCGGCAACCTGGGCATGGATGCCGTCGCCAAGTCGCGCGCGGACGGCTACACGCTGTCGCTCAATACGGTGTCGCAGGCGATCAATCCGTCGCTGTTTGCGCGGCTGCCCTTTGACACGCTGAAAGACCTGAAGGCGGTTGGCACTGTGGCCACGTCGCAGCATGTGCTGGTGGTCAACAACCAGGTGCCCGCCAAGACTGTTCGTGAGCTGGTGGCGCTTGCCAAAGCCCGGCCGGGAAAGCTGTCATTCGGCTCGGCGGGCACCGGGAGCACCTTTCATATGGCGGCCGAATTGTTCAAGGCCGAATCGAATACCTTTATTCTTCATGTCCCCTACCGGGGCGGCGGGCCGGCCCTGGTCGATACCATCTCGGGGCAGGTCGATATGAGCTTTCCCGTGCTGTCCGCCGCGCAGCAGCATGTGGCGGGCGGCAAGCTGAGGGCGCTCGCGGTGACGGGCCCAAAGCGCTCGCCCATGTTGCCCGAGGTGCCGACCATGGCCGAAGCCGGGCTGGCGAACTATGTGTTTGAAACATGGTTTGTGGTGAGCGCGCCTGCCGCCGTTTCGCAAGACGTGCTTGGCAAGCTCAACCAGTCCCTGAACGAGACGTTGAATGCGCCCGAAGTCCGGGCGCGCCTGGCGCGCGAGGGTTTTGACGCATGGCCTCAAACGCCAGCGCAGTCCGACGCCTTGATCCGGTCAGAATACCAACGCTGGAACAAACTGGTGGCACAAAAAGGAATCAAGGCCGATTGATGTTCGAAGGATTTTCCCAACGCGACATAGAAGGGCCCGCCGGCAGGCTGCGCACCTTGCAGGGCGGCAGCGGCGCGCCCCTGCTGCTGCTGCACGGCCACCCGCAAACCCATGTGATGTGGCACGCGGTGGCCGGTGAGCTGGCCAAGTCATTTAGCGTGGTCATGATGGACTTGCGCGGCTACGGGGATTCGGCACGGGTCGCGAGCGACGCGGATCACCAGGCCTATTCGAAACGTGCAATGGCGCAGGACGCCGTGTCCGTCATGAAGGCCTGCGGCTTTTCGCGCTTTCAGGTACTGGCCCACGACCGCGGCGGGCGCGTGGCGCATCGCCTCGCGGCCGACCACCCGGATGCGGTGGAGCGTCTGATGCTGCTGGACATCGCGCCCACGCTCGCCATGTACGACAACACCTCGGATGCCTTTGCACGCGCCTACTGGCACTGGTTCTTCCTGATCCAGCCGCCGCCCTTGCCGGAAGCGCTGATAGCTTCCGACCCGTCGCGTTACGTGCGCAGCGTGATGGGCAAGCGTCATGCGGGCCTGGCCGCATTCGCGCCGGCCGCGTTGGCCGAGTACGAGCGCTGCGCGCAAATCCCCGGCACCGCCCAAAGTATTTGCGAAGACTACCGGGCCTCCGCCGGCATCGACCTGGTGCATGACCGCGCCGACGTCGCGGCCAGCCTGAGGCTGGCGCAGCCCTTGCGCGTGCTGTGGGGTGAACACGGCGCAGTGGGCCAATGCTTCAAGGTGCTTGATCTCTGGCGCGAGCGCGCGCTGGATGTGTCGGGCCTGGCCCTGCCTTGCGGCCACTACATCGCGGAAGAGGCGCCGGCGCTGCTGCTGGCCGAAGCGCTGAAATTTTTTAAACCCTGAAAACCCAAAGGAACACCATGAGCAAGAACACCGGCAAAAAGAGAATCGCTGTCATCGCGGGCGACGGCATCGGCAAGGAGGTCATGCCCGAGGGCGTACGCGTGCTGGAGGCCGCGGCCATCAAGTACGGCATTGACCTGCAGTTCGATCATTTCGATTTTTCAAGCTGGGACTATTTCGAGAAGCACGGCAAGATGCTTCCCGACAACTGGAAGGACCAGATCGGCGGCCACGACGCGATCTACTTCGGCGCGGTGGGCTGGCCCGAGAAGATCGCCGACCATGTCTCGCTGTGGGGCTCGCTGCTGCTGTTCCGGCGCGAGTTCGACCAGTACATCAACCTGCGGCCGGCGCGCCTGATGCCCGGCATCATCGCGCCCGTGGTGCGTCGCGACGGCAGCCCGCGCCAGCCCGGCGAGATCGACTTTTACATCGTTCGTGAAAACACCGAGGGTGAATATTCGAGCATAGGCGGAAAAGCCTTTCCCGGAACCGACCGCGAGTTCGTGCTGCAGGAATCGGTGTTCACCCGCATCGGCGTCGACCGCGTGCTGAAATTCGCGTTCGAGCTGGCGCAGTCGCGGCCCAAGAAGCACCTGACGAGTGCAACAAAATCCAACGGCATCTCGATTTCCATGCCTTACTGGGATGAGCGCGTGGCCGAGATGGCGAAAAGCTATCCGGCCATCCAACTGGATAAATTCCATATCGACATACTGACCGCGCATTTTGTGCAGCGCCCGGACTTTTTCGATGTGGTGGTGGCCAGCAACCTGTTCGGCGACATCCTGAGCGACCTCGGGCCGGCATGCACCGGCACCATTGGCATCGCGCCCAGCGCCAATCTCAACCCCGAACGAAAATTCCCCTCGCTGTTCGAGCCGGTGCACGGCTCGGCGCCCGACATCGCGGGGCGCAACATCGCCAATCCCATAGGACAAATTTGGTGCGGTGCAATGATGCTGGAGTTCCTCGGGCACAAGGAGGCGCACGACGGCATACTCGCCGCGATCGAAAAAGTATTGAGTCCCGAAAGTGGTGCGCCGCGCACGCCCGATCTGGGCGGAAAGGCCGGAACGGCCGATGTCGGCAAAGCCGTTGCACAGGCGCTGGTCGGGTCGTAAATTCGTTGGAAAGCCCTGTTTTGTCAAGCATGAAAATTACACACCATGCTTACGATTAAGTCGTGAAAGCGCCGAAAAAACGTCTAGAATCCGCCTCCGCACGTTGTAAAAACTTGCTGCTGTATTGACAGGTTAGAAGTCCATGGCTCTAATTGGAAGCAGCAGAAAACCTGCACAAGCCGCTCCCGCTGACGCTACACCACAGTGTCCCGGGAGATATTTTTTAGAGACAACCAGATTAACTTTTTATCAACGAGGGGCTCCTTGTGAACAAGACCGAACTGATCGAGCACATTGCCAAACATGCTGACATTTCCAAAGCTGCCGCCACGCGCGCGCTGGAATCCACGATTGGCGCTGTGAAAACAACCCTGAAAAAAGGAGGCTCCGTGTCTCTGGTGGGTTTTGGCACTTTCGCGGTGGGCAAACGCGCTGCGCGCACCGGCCGTAATCCACGGACCGGCGATGCGATTAAAATCAAGGCAGCCAAGGTTCCAAAGTTCCGTCCGGGCAAAGCGCTCAAGGATGCTTTGAACTGACAAGAACGTTTGACGTGGGGTGCTTAGCTCAGTTGGTAGAGCAGCGCCCTTACACGGCGTAGGTCGGCGGTTCGAGCCCGTCAGCACCCACCACCCACGAGGAAAAAGGCGAACGAGGTTCGCCTTTTTTGTTGGTGGGCCCAGGTTGTCCGTTAGCAGTCGTACAGGAAATTCGAGATGTTTGATTTCGTTCGCAAGCACACCAAAATCGTCATGGTGCTGCTGTTTTTGCTGATTCTTCCGTCCTTTGTGTTGTTCGGCCTCGACGGCTACAACCGCTCCAAGGACCAGAGCGCGACAGTGGCCAAGGTGGACGGCAAGAACATCACCCAGCCGGAGTGGGACCGCGCGCACCAGCGTGAAATGGACCAGCTCCGCAACTCCATGCCCAACCTGGATCCCAAGCTGCTCGACTCACCCGAGGCGCGCTACGCTTCCCTGGAGCGGCTGGTGCGCGAACGTGTTGTCGCCGCGGCGGCCGAGAAGTTCAAGCTCACGACGAGCAACGAGCGTCTGGCGCGCGAGTTGCAGCAAAGCCCCGAGATCGCCTCCTTGCGCCGCCCGGACGGCAGCCTCGACATGGAGCGTTATCGCCAGCTGCTGGGGGCCCAGGGTCTGAGCCCGGAGATGTTCGAAGCCAATGTGCGCGCCGACCTGTCGAACCGCCAGGTGCTGGCGGGTGTGGGTGCCAGTGGTTTTGCTTCCAATTCGGCCGCCGACATTTCGCTGAACGCCTACTTCGAAAAGCGTGAAATCCAGTTGGCCCGCTTCAATGCCGCCGACTTTGTCGCCAAGCTGAACCCGACAGACGCCGAGCTCGAGCAGTATTACAAGGCCAACGAAAAGCTCTTCCAGGCGCCTGAGCAGGCCAGCATTGAATATGTGCTGCTGGACATGGATGGTGTGGGCAAGGGCATTGCCGTCAATCCGGCCGACCTGAAAACCTATTACGAGCAGAATCTTCCGCGCTTTGAGGGCGAGCGGCGGGCCAGCCACATCCTGATCGCATCCCCGAAGTCCGCCCCCGCGGCCGACCGTGAAAAAGCCAAGGCGAAAGCGCAGGAGCTGCTGGCCCTGGTCAAAAAATCCCCCGACAGCTTCGCCGACGTGGCCCGCAAGAATTCGCAAGACCCCGGCTCCGCAGCCAAGGGGGGCGACCTGGATTTCTTTGGGCGCAATTCCATGGTCAAGCCTTTTGAAGATGCCGTTTTTTCCATGAAAAAAGGCGAGATCAGCGACGTCGTCGAGTCCGAGTTTGGCTACCACATCATCAAGCTGACGGACGTCAAGCAACGCAGCTTTGAAGAGCTGCGCCCGGAGCTCGAGGCCGCCATGAAAAAGCAGGAAGCCCAGAAGAAGTTCGCTGAATCCGCTGATATCTTTACCAACGCGGTATACGAGCAGGCCGAGAGCCTCAAGCCGGCGGCAGACAAGCTGAAGCTGGAGATCAAGTCGGCGTCGAATGTGACGCGCCAGCCCCAGATCGGCGCAACCGGCGTGTTGGCAAACGCCAAATTCCTCAACGCCTTGTTTGCCCCGGACGCGATCGAGAAAAAACGCAACACCGAAGCCATTGAGGTGGGGCCCAGCCAGCTGGCCTCTGGCCGCATCGTGCAATACACGCCCGCGCATACCCGCCCCCTGGCCGAAGTCAAAGACACCGTGCGCCAGCGCTGGTTGGCCCAGCGCGCCGCGGAAGAAGCTCGCAAGGAAGGCGTGGCCAAATTGGCCGCCTGGAAGGCCGCTCCCGCGTCGGCGACGGGCCTGGCCGCGCCGGTCGTGGTGTCCCGCGAACAGACACAGAAGCTGCCCATCCCGGTGATTGATGCCGCACTGCGCGCCGATGTCGCCACCCTGCCGGCTTTTGCGGGCGTCGACCTGGGGAGCCAGGGCTACGCCATCGTCAAGGTCGAGAAGGTGGTTCCCCGCGACGCGCCGGTTGAAGCCGCCGCCAAACAGCAACGCGACCAGTATGCGCAGTGGTGGACGTCGGCGGAAAGCCTGGCGTATTACAACAGCCTGAAAGACCGTTTCAAGGCGGAAATCCTCGTTCCCAAGCCTGTCCCGGCCAAGGCAAATGCAGAAGAAGTCGTGACCCAATAAAGAAGCGGCATCTTTGCCGCTATAATGCAGGGCTCCGGTGGCTGTAGCTCAGTTGGTAGAGTCCAGGATTGTGATTCCTGTTGTCGTGGGTTCGAGCCCCATCAGCCACCCCAGTATCTGAAATCCCGCGTGCCGTTTGGTACGCGGGATTTTTTCCTTGGGCTTGCCGCAGTCACAATTCGAAACGCGCACCCCGACTGTGTGCGGCAAGATACAGACGCTGGCAGCTGTTTCAAGCTGTGTGTCCGCCACTTCAGCTCCTCCCACCAGGTTTTCTCGCAAATTTCGGGAGAGCCGTCTTTCACGACAGGAACGCCTTGTTTCAGACATTGGGTCATTTCGCCTCGGCCAGACAGTGCTTGATCCGCTTGCCGGCCGTTTTTCTGGCTGCGGTGTTGGGGGCGGCCGGCGTGCATGCTGCGGCCGATACCTGGCTGACCATCACCGGCGATCCCGCCAATTCCGCGAGTCATTACGTGCAGGTCAACGTGGCCGCCATCGAGGTCAAGGAGGACCAGCGGCTCATCCCGGTGCGCATCAACCGCGCGACGCAGTGGGCCCCCGCCGGCGAGGCCCTTCAGTTCCGTTCGGTAGTGACCGAGGTGCAGATCGACTGCACGCAGCAAATCGCCCGTTATGTGAAGGCGGCCTTTTATGCCCAGCCGGATTTTCGTGGGGAGCCTTTCAGGATCACCACCTATGCCGGGGACGATATACGGCCGATGATCTTCAAGGACAGTGACGACGACCCCAATGCGCGCATCGTCAAGGCTGCCTGCAGCGTCGGGAATGTGACAAACAACTAGCGTGCAAGCGGCGCTTTCCGGGACGCCGCAGCGTTCTAAAAGTCAGTTGACCATGACCAGCTTGCCCTTGACGCCGCGCGAGCCCATGTGGGCATAGGCGGCTTTGAGCTCGGCCATGGGCATGGTGCGGTCTATCACCGGCTTGATCTTGCCCTGTGCGTACCATCCCGCCAATTCGGCCATCATGGCGGCATTGGCCTTGGGCTCGCGTTTGGCAAAGTCGCCCCAGAACACCCCCACGATGGAGGCGCCCTTGAGCAGCGTCAGGTTCAGCGGCAGGGCGGGGATGGGGCCCGAGGCGAAGCCGACAACCAGGTAGCGGCCGCGCCAGGCGATGGAGCGGAAGGCCGGTTCGGCAAAGTCGCCGCCCACGGGGTCGTAGATCACATCCGGCCCCTTGCCGTCGGTCAGGGCCTTGATTTCATCGCGCAGGTTCTTGCTGCTGTAGTTGATGGCGGCATCCGCGCCTATGGAGGTGCAGAGCGCGCATTTCTCATCGGTGGAGGCGGCCGCGATCACACGGGCCCCGGCGGCCTTGGCAATCTGGATGGCGGCGGTGCCCACGCCGCCCGCAGCGCCCAGCACCAGCACGGTTTCACCTGCCTTGAGCTGCGCGCGGTCCATCAGGGCATGCCAGGAGGTGGCGTAAATCATGATGAAGGCGGCGGCATCCACATAAGAAAAGCCCGGGGGCAGGGGCATGCACAGGGCTGCCGGCGCGATGGTGTGCGTGCCAAAGCCGCCGGTGCCCGAGAGGCAGGCGACGTTCTGCCCCACCTGGAGGTGCTTGACGCCTTCCCCCACGGCCTGGACGACGCCGGCGTACTCGGAGCCCGGCACAAAGGGCAGGGGCGGCTTGATCTGGTATTTGTTCTGCACGATCAGCAGGTCGGGGAAGTTCAGGCTGGCCGCCTTGATTTCAATCAGGACTTCGCCGGCCTTGGGTTGCGGCGTGGGCAGCTCTTTCCAGGTCAGGGCGTCTACGCCGGTGGGATTTTCACAAAGCCAGGCTTGCATGAGATGTCTCCGATGAGGTGAGGGGCTGAAGGCGGCACGCTTGAAGGAGCGGAAAACGCGGGGGGCGGCGCCTTGACTGCATCATAGGCAAAGCAGGGGCGCTCGCCAGTCCCAAAGAGGTCCGGGCTGTCACGGCCGTGACCGTAAAATCACCCCATGAAAATTCTCATCTGCAACGACGACGGCTACCAGGCTTCCGGCATCATCGCCCTTTACGAAGCGCTTAGAACCGTTGCGGATGTCGAAGTCGTGGCGCCCGAGCAGAACAACAGCGCCAAATCCAACGCGCTGACCCTGCACTCGCCGATGTACGTGCACACGGCGGCCAACGGTTTTCGCTACATCAACGGCACCCCCGCCGACTGCGTCCACATCGCGCTGACCGGCCTGCTGGGCTACCGGCCCGACCTGGTGGTGTCCGGCATCAACAATGGCGCCAACATGGGCGACGACACGATTTACTCCGGCACGGTGGGCGCGGCCATGGAGGGCTATTTATTCGGCATCCCGTCCATCGCTTTTTCGCAGACTGAAAAAGGCTGGGCCCACATCGACGTCGCGGCCAAGCGCGCGGCCGGGCTGGTGCGGCAGCTGATCCCTTCGCTGGAAAATGTGGCCGAGGGCGCGGAGCCCACGGTGCCGCCGTGGCTGCTCAACGTGAATATTCCCAATTTGCCCGACGACGAGATCCGCGGCGTGAAGGTGTGCCGCCTGGGGCGCCGCCATGCGGCCGAGCGCGTCATCATGCAGACCAGCCCGCGCGGGGAGACCATGTACTGGATAGGCGGCGCGGGGCCCGCGAAGGAAGCCGGCGAGGGCACCGACTTCTACGCGACCAGCCAGAAGTTTGTCTCCATCACGCCGCTGCAGGTGGACCTGACCGACCATGAGCGCCTGCCTTATTGGGCCCAGACCGCCGCCAGGCTGACCGAGACGCGCTGAAGGCCTGACGCATGAAACCCAGCCTCAAGCCGCCTTTCAATCCCGCGGCAGCCAAGCCCGCCTCCAAGGTGTCGGAAGGCGCGGCGCGCCCGTCCTTTCCGGTGCGCCTCAAGCCCGATGCCGGCGTCCCATCGGCAACCCGATTGGGTGCGGCCAATGCCCGCCCCGCGGTGCCTGCGGGCGGGAGCATGGCGAAGAAGGCCGCAACCAGCGTCTCTCCTGCGCGGCCGGGTGGTGTCGGCTTGGACTCGCAGGCCGTGCGCGCGCGCATGGTGGCCAAGCTCGCGGCGCAGGGCGTTAGCGATGCGCAGGTACTGGCCGCCATGGGCCTGGTGGAGCGCCACCGCTTTGTCGACTCCGCGCTTGTCAACCAGGCTTACGAAGACACCAGCCTGCCGATAGGCCTGGGTCAGACCATCTCCAAGCCCAATGTGGTGGCCCGCATGCTAGAACTGCTGCGCCACGGGGCGGCGGGTGGTGCGGGAAAACTGGGCCGGGTGCTGGAGATCGGCACCGGCTGCGGCTACCAGGCTGCGGTGCTCAGCCACCTGGCCACTGAGGTCTACAGCATAGAGCGGCTGCGCGGCTTGCATGACAAAGCCAGGGAGAACTTGCGGACTTTACGCCTGCCCAATCTGCACCTGCTCTTTGGGGATGGCATGATGGGCTATGCCAAAGGCGCGCCTTATGCGGCCATCATCGCGGCGGCGGGCGGCGAGGCCATCCCCGCAGCCTGGATAGACCAGCTGGCTGTGGGTGGCCGTCTGGTGGCGCCCATGCAAACAGCCGGCGGCGCGCAAGCGCTGGTGGTGCTGGACAAAACCCCCCAGGGCGTGCGGCAGACCTTGCTGGAAGCCGTTCACTTTGTGCCTTTAAAATCGGGGACAAGCTAAGGCCGGGCGCCCATAGAGGCGCAGGCCGGCATCATGAATAAATAAGTCCGATAAACCAGACGCGCCCTTTGGGCCTTGCGGCTCAGGCAAGTCAGCCAAGATTGAAGACGAAAGAAACAATGAATCAAACCGTAAGGCCGAACAGGACAGCCACTCTGCCTGCCACCCGCTCCATGCCCGGCAGGCTGGGCTTGTCCTGCATGCTTGCAGCCGTGCTGCTCATGGCGGGTTGCGCTTCGCGTTCCCCCACCAACGCACCGGTGGAAGACCGTGGAACCTTCGGGGCGCGCCCAACCGCGGGCGCGGTGGATCCTGGCAGCGTCAAACAGCTGCCCGGCTTTGAGAACGCCGGCAAACCCGGCTACTACACGGTCAAGCCCGGCGACACCATGATCCGCATCGGCCTGGAGAACGGCCAGAACTGGCGCGACATCGTGCGCTGGAACAACCTTGAAAATCCCAACATCATCGAAGTGGGGCAGGTGCTGCGCGTCGTGCCGCCGACCAATGAGAACCCCTTGGTCGTGACCCGTCCGGTGTCGCCGGGTTCGGCCCCTGCGTCCAGCACGGCACCGGCGCAGGCCGCCAGCGCTGCCAAACCCGCATCGGCGCCCGCTGGTAGCAGTGCCAGCCCGGCAACAGCCGCGACGGGGGGCGATGAAGACATCGCCTGGATCTGGCCCGCGCAAGGCCCCATGGTGGCTGGCTTTGACGAAGCCAAAAACAAGGGCCTGGACATTTCCGGCAAGGCCGGCGATGCGGTCGTGGCCTCCGCCGACGGGCGTGTGGTGTACGCAGGTGCCGGCTTGCGCGGCTACGGCAACCTGGTCATCCTCAAGCACAACAACACCTTCCTCACGGCCTATGCGCACAACCAGACGCTGTTGGTGAAGGAGGACCAGAACGTCAAGAAGGGCCAGAAGATTGCCGAGATGGGCAACAGCGACGCGGATCGCGTGAAACTGCATTTTGAAATCCGCCGCCAGGGTAAACCGGTGGACCCGGCCAAATACCTGCCCGCCAAATAAACGCGCTGCATCCAGGCAAAAGGAGCCCGGCGGCCGCCCGGCTCCTTTTTCTTTGCCCGCCGTTTGGGCCCTTTAGCGAGGATCCACGATTTCGTCGTAGCCGCGCCCCCTGAACTCCAGCAGGTCCAGCCCGTGGCCGAAAGGGTCGGCCAGCCCGGCGATGCGCCCCCAGGCGCGATCGGCTACCGGCATCTCCAGTACTGCGCCGCAGCGCTGCAGCCGTGCCACGGCGGCATCGATGTCTTCCACCACAAAATCCAGGTGAACCGGCGTCCAGTGCCGGCTGTAATTGCGCACACCTTCGCTGCCGCTGACGGGCCTGGTGCCCGGCGCGTTGAAGAGCAGGTCTATGGGGCTGCCGGCCCCCAGGAGTTCTACAAAATCGCTCTTGAAACGGCGGCCGACCCGCAGCCCCAGTCCCTGGGTGTAGAACGCGATGGCGCGCTCCATGTCGTCAACGTCTATGCAGATGCGAAGTTCCATGCGGCATTCCTTTCGGTGGTCCGGAAAATGGTAGCGCAGCCTGAGACAATCGGTGCATGACAGAAGAAAGCCCCATCACCAAGCCCGCCGCTGCCGCAGACTATCCGCCTGACCTGCTGGAGGTCGAGTCGCTCGACATTGAGGCCCAGGGCATTGCCCACAGGGCCGACGGCAAGGTGGTGTTTATCGAGGGGGCATTGCCTTTCGAGCAGGTGACGGCCAACGTCTACCGCAAGAAGAGCAGCTTTGAAAAAGCCGTGGTGATGGCCATCCACCGCGAATCGTCCCAGCGCGTGCGCCCGGCTTGCCCGCATTTCGGCATGCACACCGGCGCCTGCGGCGGCTGCAAGATGCAGCACCTGCACGCGGGCGCGCAGGTGGCTGTGAAGCAGCGCGTGCTGGAAGACAACCTTCGGCACATCGGCAAGCTCGGCGCGGACAACCTGCTGCGCCCGATAGAGGGGCCGACCTGGGGCTACCGCTACCGCGCGCGGCTGTCGGTGCGCTATGTGCGTAAAAAGGGCACGGTGCTGGTGGGTTTTCATGAGCGTAAAAGCAGCTACGTGGCCGATATGGTCGAGTGCCATGTGCTGCCCCGCCATGTCAGCGACATGCTGGTGCCGCTGCGTGAGCTGATCGGCGGCATGGACGCGAAAGAAACCCTGCCGCAGATCGAGCTGGCGTGCGGTGACGACGTGACGGCCATGGTGCTGCGCCATATGGAACCGCTCAGCGCGGGCGACCTGGCGCGCTTGCGTGCCTTTGCCGCGGCCCACCCGGGCCTGCAGTGGTGGCTGCAGCCCGGCGGGCTGGAGACAGTGAAGCTGCTTGACGACGCCGCGCGGGAACTGAGTTACGGCCTGCCCGAGTTCGGCATCACCATGCCTTTCAAGCCGACCGACTTCACCCAGGTCAATCCTCAGATCAACCAGGCGCTGGTGTCGCGCGCCCTGCGCCTGCTGGCCGTGCAACCGGATGAACGGGTGATTGACTGGTTTTGCGGCCTGGGTAACTTCACGCTGCCGCTGGCCACATGCGCCCGGGAGGTGTTGGGCATCGAGGGCAGCGAAGTGCTGGTAGCCCGGTCCCGTGAAAACTTTGAAAGAAACCGGGCGGGTTCTTCCGTCCGACGCGCATTGGCCCCGACCCGGTTTGTGGCGCGCAACCTGTTTGAAATGACCCCGGCCATGCTGGTCAAGGACGGCGCGGCCGACAAATGGCTGGTGGACCCGCCGCGCGAAGGGGCGTTCGAGTTGTTCAAGTCCCTGTCGGCCCTGCAGCAGCAGATCGCGAGCGGCGTTCCCTGCGACGACGGCGAGCACCAGCAAAGCCTGGCCCTGGACGGCTGGACACCGCCCAGGCGTATCGTCTATGTGAGCTGCAACCCGGCCACCCTGGCGCGCGATGCGGGTGTGCTGGTGGCTGGCGGCGCCTGGCGCTGCACGGCGGCCGGTGTGGTCAACATGTTCCCGCATACGGCGCATGTGGAGTCCATTGCGGTATTCGAGCGGGCATAAAAAAAGGAGCCCAGGAGGCTCCTTTTTTCGAGGCGGGAATTTTTAGTCGCTGTCGCCGCCGAAAATCCCCAGCAGGGCCAGCAGGCTCTGGAAGATATTGAACAGGTCCAGGTAAATGGCCAGGGTGGCGCTGATGTAGTTGGTTTCGCCGCCGTCGATCACCTGTTTCAGGTCATACAGCAAATAGGCGCTGAACACCGCGATGGCCAGAGTGCTGATCACCGCCATCAGCATCGTGGAGCCGACAAACACGTTGATGACAGCCGCCACCAGGATGACCAGGGCGCCGGCAAAAAGCCACTTGCTCATGCCGCTCAGGTCGCGCTTGATGATGGTGGCCAGGCTGGCCATCACGAACATCACGCCGGCCGTGCCGGCAAAAGCCGTCATCACCAGCGAGGAACCATTGCTGAAGCCCAGCACCATGGCAATCAGGCGAGAGAGCATCAGGCCCATGAAGAAGGTAAAGCCCAGCAGCACGGGCACACCGGCGGCAGAGTTCTTGGTCTTCTCGATGGCAAAAATAAAACCGAATGCACCGCCCAGGAACACGATCAGGCCCAGTCCACCTGTCAGCGAACGGGTGATGCCGGTCGCCACGCCCAGCCAAGCGCCCAGCACGGTGGGCAACAGGCTCAGGGCCAGCAACCAATAGGTGTTGCGCAGGACCTTGTTGCGTTGCTCGACGCTTGTGGCAACGCCATAGTCGAGGGTTTGAACATTGTCAGTCATGAGAGTCGTCTCCAGGGCGCCAGCAAATGCGGGCAAGATTATTTTAGGGTGCATTGCCGTTTTTCCAGTCCGCACTCCCTACTTTTTGTAAGGGTTCTATAAGCTAATTTGACGGCAATGGGTCTGAAGGACGGCCTCGAATTTGCGTATGCTCGGTATCTTTGCCAATCAACGGAAATCCTGAAGACCATGAAATCAAAAGCAGTGCTTGAACTCGCAGACGTCAAAACCATCGCCGCGGCCGCCGAGGCGGAAGCCCTCAAAAACAGCTGGGCCGTGACCATCGCCATCGTTGACGACGGCGGCCACCTGCTGCACCTGCAGCGCCTGGACGGTGCTCCGCCGATTTCCTCGCACATCGCGCCCTCCAAGGCCAATACCGCCGCCATGGGCCGCCGTGAAAGCAAGGTGTACGAAGACGTCATCAACGGCGGCCGCACGTCCTTCCTGTCGGCTCCTTATATCCACGGCATGCTGGAAGGGGGCGTGCCCATCGTGAAAGACGGGCAGTGCATTGGCGCCGTGGGCGTGAGTGGCGTGAAGTCCAGTGAAGACGCGCAGATAGCGCGCGCGGGTATCGCCGCTATCGGCCTTTAAAGCACCGTGTTCGCGAGGGCATAAAAAAAGCCGACCACCAGGTCGGCTTTTTTGTTGGCGTGAACTGAACAGGAGTCTCATGAAAAAAAGCCTGGCTAAACAACTCCGGGGAGTCTATGGCTGGCTAAAAACGACCTTGGGAGCTTGGTAGCCCCGGATCGCCCCACGATGAAACTTTTGATGAAAAACTGTGCTGAAACCTGCGTGCGACTTTATTTGGTCAAGATCAGTTTGCCCAGGCGCGTGGCTTGCAGCCGGTAGGTGGCGCCGTTGTGGTTGATTTCCACGGCCTTTTGTCCGCGCAGGATTTCCGTGCTGCTGACCGTAGCCGCGGGACTGCCCTGGCCGCCCGAAGCGGTCTCTGTGTGCACGGGCGCGCGGGCAGGAAGGCTCAAGGTGTTGGAGGGGGGCAATGCGATGGACATGGTTTAAACCTGTTTGGGTTTCGTTGAGTTAATGATAACCATTCTCATTTAAAAGTCAAGCGAGTTTGGGCTGCGAAGTGTTTTCTTTTTGTGTCAAAGGAAAAGGCCTGCCGTGCGGGTTAGCGGGGACGGGCCTTGATCGGCTCTGATCAGTTCTTGGGTTCGGTGATAAAGCCGATCTTGCGCAGGCCTGCCTGCTGCGCGGCTGCCATGGCCTGCGCCACGCGCTCGTAGCGAACCGACTTGTCGCCGCGGATGTGCAACTCGGGTTGCGGGTTCTGGGCCGCCGCGGCCTTGAGCTGGGTGCTCAGCTGTTCATCGGTGATCTTGGTTTCGTTGAGGAAATAGCTGCCTTCGGCATCCACGCTCAGGCGAACCGTTTCCGGCTTGATGTTCTGCGCTTCGTTGGAGGCGCGCGGCAGGTCGATGTTGACGGAATGTTTCATCACGGGGACCGTGATGATGAAGATGATGAGCAGCACCAGCATGATGTCCACCATGGGCGTCATGTTGATCTCGTTCATCACGTCATCGCTGTCGTCTTGGGTTCCAAAGGCCATGGTGCTTCTCGGTCGCTGAATAGGGAGCCCCGCGTTGCGGGTCGCGGGGGCTGTTTGAATGGAGCTCAGGCCTTTTTCATGGCCACGACGTTGGCCTGGCCCCCGGCGCTCACGCGGGCTCCGGTCACGAAGTAGGCATGCAGGTCGTGCGCGAAGCGGTTGAGCTTTTGCAGCACGCCCTTGTTGCCGCGCACCAGCGCGTTGTAGCCCAGCACGGCGGGAATGGCCACGGCCAGGCCCAGGGCCGTCATGATCAGCGATTCGCCGATGGGGCCGGCCACCTTGTCGATGGTCGCCTGGCCGGCCGCGCCTATGGACAGCAGCGCATGGTAGATGCCCCACACGGTGCCGAACAGGCCGACGAAGGGCGCGGTCGAGCCGACGGAGGCCAGGATGGCCAGGCCGGACTGCAGCTTGCCGGTGAATTCGTCGATGGTATTGCGCAGCGTGCGCGTGACCCAGTCGCTCACGTCCAGGGCGTCATGCAGGTGCGCCTTGGTATTGCGGTGGTGCAGGGTGGCTTCGCGGCCTTCGAGGGCCAGCTGGCGGAAGGGATTGGTCGGGTCGCCGCCGAGCTTGGTGAGGCCGGCCGCAAAGTCCTCGCTATGCCAGAAGTCTTCGGCCGCGCGGGCGATCTTTTTGTACTTGATGAGGTCCAGCGACTTGATGATGATGACCATCCACGAGGCCAGCGACATCACCAGCAGCAGCACCGCCACTGATTTGGTGACGATGTCGCCCTGGCTCCAGACGTTGGCAAGGCCGAATTGGGAATTCATGAATCAATACTCCAAGGTTCAAAAAGATTTCGCTCAGTCCTTTAATGTCCAGTTGATGGGGACATTGAAGGGCATGGCTTCGGGAACGCCGTTTCGCTTGCCGGGCACATAGCGCCAGCTCATGACGGCGTCGTAGGCGGCCTTGTCGAGGCGGGAAAAGCCGCTCGAGGTAACGAGTTCGGCGCGCTGGGGCTTTCCGTCGGCACCGATCCATACCTTGTAAGTCACCTTGCCATGCTCACCGAAGCGTTTGCTCAGGGGGGGATAGATCGGCGTCGGGTTCTGCAGATAGTCGGCGTCGCTGGAAGGCAATTGCACAACTGGGGGCCCCGGCGGCGCTGCGGGTGCGACGGCCACGGGCGCGGGCGGCAGCGGCGGCGTGACCACGCCCGTCGGGGCATTCGGGGCGGGCGCCGGGTCGGGAATGGCCAGGGGTTGGGGTGCTGGCTGTACGGGAGCCTTGGCCACCGGCTTTTTTTGCACAGATGGAGTTGGCGGCGTGGGCGGCACCGGCTCCACCTTGGGAGCTGGTGGGCTTATGAATTGCGTCAGGATTTCAGCGGGCACCACGATTTCCGCTGCGCGCATCAGCAAGCCGCTTTGCAGTGCCCAGATAAAGCCTATGTGCAGGCCGACCACGACCAGGGCGATCACGGCATTCCGGCTCAGGGGCTGGCGCGGCGCGGGCGGGCGCGGGGCGGTGGAGAAAGTGGCGGTCATCGGGAAATGGTGAGTAGGCGAAGGACCGCGAGTGTGTCGTGGCCCGGTTCTATCGGTGTTTGAGCAGAATCAGCGGCGGAAGATCCACCACGTGGAAGCTATCACCAGGACCAGGCTGGCGGGAAGCGCCGCGATCAGGCTTGGGGTGAGTGTTGCAAGATGTTCCATGGGCTGCCTTCCTGTGTGTGGGTGGCGAGCTTGATGTTGGCGGTCGGGCAGCTGTTGCTGCACTGCGCCACCACGTCACGGGCGCAGCCTTCGCATTGGCCGCACTGGGTGGCGACGCCGAGTTCGAACTGGATCTCGTCAAAGCCCAGGCCCGCGCGGGCATGGCGGACAATTTCGCGGTCGGAGATACGGCGGCAGACGCAAACAATCATGGAGTGGCTTGGCTGGGGATTGATTCAATCGGTGTGCAGATTATAAATGCGAATCTGTCGCATTTGCAATCTTGAAGGTGTTATTTCGGTATCGGGCTGCCGCCGGTAAGCCATCCACCGTCAGGTGCACAGCCCGGAAATCCCGCTAAGCGATACCTGGTAAGCCTTGGATGCTATGAATTTTGTAGTTTTCCGGTTGGCGCGCGCGACTGCGTTCTCCGGCCCCAAAAGACCTCTAGCGGGAGGGGCGATGCCTGGACGGACCTCAGACCTCGGCCCACATGCGGAGCAGGTTGTGATAGCAGCCGGTCAGGCGCACCACCTCCGGGCTTTCGGCGGCACCTTGGGCCGCGCGTTCCAGGTCTTTCTGGCGCAGCGAGGTGATGGCCATGTCCATCTCGTACAGAAGCCGGCGCTGGGCGTCGGAGCGGACCATGCTTTCGATCCAGAAAAAGCAGGCCAGCCGTTCGCCGCGCGTGACCGGCTCCACACGGTGCACGGAGGTGCCCGGGTACATGACCAGGTCGCCGGCATCGAATTTGATGCGCTGCTCGCCGTAAGTGTCCTGCACCACCAGCTCGCCGCCGTCGTAGCCGGCCGGGTCGCTGAGGAACAGCGTGCAGGAGATGTCGGTGCGCACATGGCGCGCCGTGGCCGCATGCGTGCGCACGGCATTGTCGATGTGGTTGCCGAAGTTGTTGGCGTCCCCGCCATAGCGGTTGAACAGCGGCGGGTAGACCGATTTGGGCAGCGCCCCGGTCACGAACATGGGGTTGCGGGCCAAGGCCACCGACACGATATGGCGCGCCTGCTGGGCGGCCGGCAATTCTTCGGGCAGTTGCAGGTTGTTCTTGACGGTGCCGCTCTGGCTGCCGGCGGTGATACGGCCGTCGGCCCAGTCGGCACCCAGGATCAGCTCGCGGACCTGCGCGAGTTCGCCGGGCTGGAGGGCTTGGTGAATGCGAAGCAGCATGGATGCATCTCCGGAAAGATCGCTGAAATGAAAAAAGGCACCCGGAGTATCCCCCAGGTGCCCAAGACCTTTGAAAAAATTCTCTTCGTCGAATCAGAACTTGCTGGTCAGCGTCACGCGCACGCTGCGCGCGTCGCCGGGCGCGGCGAAACCGCGGTACAGCGTGTTGTAGTAGACCTTGTCGAAGATGTTGTCGATGTTCAGCTTGACGGTGTTGCCTTCGCTGATGCGGTATTCCACCAGCGCGTCGGCCTTGACGTAGCCTGGAGCGCGGTTGAAGGTGGTGACGCTGTTGGCCGGCTTGTTGGTGCTGACGGCTGTGAAGCCGCCGCCGATGCGCCACTTGTCGCCTATGCGGTAGGTGGTGAACAGATTGGCCTGGCGGCTTGGGCTCAGGCCGGGGTTTTGGCCGACTTCGGCCTGGCCTGCCGCGTTAGAGCCGGACTGGTCGATCTTCGCCTTCAGGAAACCAATACCCGCAAAGACGTCCCACTGCGGCGTGATGCGGCCGGCGATCTCGAATTCGAGTGCGTCGGTGTGGCGCTTGCCGGACAGCAGGTAGGAGTTGGTGTTGGTGTCCAGGTCGGTGTTGCGCTCGTTGTACTTCTCGGTGCGTGCCAGCGCGGCGCGCAGCGACAGGTCGCCGCCGTAGAGCTCCCATTTGGCGCCGATTTCCATGTTGCGGCTGCTTTCGGGGGCGGTGTTGGCCGATTGCGGATCGAACTGGTACAGGTCGCCCTGGGTGTTGAAGGACGTACCGTAAGCTGCGTAATAGCTGACCTCGTCAGTCGGTTGGTACATCACGCCCAGGCGCTTGCTGAGCAGGCTGTCAGACCGGCCAAGTGGTGTGTTGTTGGGCGCGGTGCCGCCGGGACGCTGGTAGTCGGCCTTGAAGTTGTCAATGCGAAGGCCTGCGACCAGTTTCCAGTAAGGCGCGAGGTCGATCGTGTCCTGCATGTACAGGCCCAACGTCGTGGCCTTGAATTGCGTTTCCAGTCTCTGCGTGAGATTGCCGCCTATGCCGTTGCTGATGGGGTTGCCGACGACGGTGGAGGGCTTGGCGGGGCCGCCTGCCGCCACCGCGAGGAAGGGGTAGCTGGAGCGGTCGGAGTTTTCCACCGCGTATTCGGCGCCTATCAGCAAGCTGTTCTTGCGGCCGAACCACTGGGTGGTGGTGAGGTAGTCGGTTTGCAGGAAGGTGTGGTGCTCATTGCCCGCCTTGGCATTGCCGGCACCGCTGGCGCCACGGCTCACCACCGTGTTGGCGTTCAGGTTGGCCAGCGTGGTGCCCGCGGCAAAGCTGGCCTGCGTGGCGCGCAGCGTGCGCGAATAGTAGCCGTCGCGCACGGTGGTTTTCAGGCTGCTGCCGTCGGCCCAGCGGTGGGTGTGGCTCAAGGTGACGGCGTCGGCCTTGTCGTTCTGGAAGTCGGTGTTCAGGCCGTACCAGTATTTGTTGGTGGGGCCGGGCGCCGGACGGTCGTTGAACCACGCAAAACCCCAGTCGGGCTTGTCGTTGTAGTGCAGGTGGTAGTAACTGATTTCAAATTCGTTGGCCGTGCCGATGCCGAAGCGGTAGTCCAGCGCCAGGCCGCGGCGGTGGGTGGAAGCGCTGGCGTTTTCACCGCGGCCGTCGCCGTCGGTGGCCATGGCGTTGATGCGAAAGGCCGCATCGTCGTCCAGCTTGAAATTGAAGTCGCCCTGGTAGCGTTGGTAGCCCTTGGTGCCGACGGTGGCGTTCACCTCGTGTTCGGTGATCAGGCGCGCCTGCTTGCTGACCTGGTTGATCACGCCGCCGGTGGAACCGCGGCCGAACAGCATGGAGGCCGCGCCGCGCAGGACTTCCACGCGCTCGGTGTTGAAGTTGTCGCGGTTGTACTGCGCGATGTCGCGCATGCCGTCCAGGTAAATGTCGCCCGCCGCGCTGAAGCCGCGCAGGCGGATGTTGTCGCCGACGCGGCCGCCTTCGCCGGCTTCAAACGTGATGCCGATGACGTTTTCCAGGGCGCTCTTGAAGCTGTCCTTGCCCTGGTCGTGCATCAGCTTTTCATTGACAACCGTCAGCGACTGGGGAATGTCCTTGGCCGCCACGGGCATCTTGCCGACGCTGGTGATGCCGCTCTGGTAGGTCTGGTTCTCGCGGTCGCGCGTGCCTGTGACCGTGACGGGCGCCAGGGTTTTGCCCTCGGCCTGCGTGGAAGTCGTGGTGCTTGCGGCGGCGGGTGCCGGGGCGGCGCTTTGCGCCCATCCGGACACCGAGACAGCCAGCATCAGCGCGCCCAGAGGCAGCAGGGCTTTGTCGGAAGAGGGGCCAGAAACCGCAGGTGCGGCGAGAGGGGCGAAGCTGTTGGTACCGGCGTTGCGGATTTTTTTATTGCGCGCAGGTTTTGCGGCGCGAGCGGACGGGTGTGCCAAGATGGCCTCCAAGCAGGGTCCGGCCTGTGCAGGCGGACCGGGTTCAGGAAAAAGCTTGGCTGGCTCGAAATCACCGAAAAGGGACGCGAGTTGGCTGGCTCGAAAAGATCGCTTGAAGTTTATCCCAAATGATAATGATTCGTAATATCTTGTTTCTAAATGCTGAAGAACCGGGTCCCGCAAGGCTTGTTTTTGTCGCAAAAATGCGAAACCGAGGGAACCAAAGCCATTTCAAGGCGGGGAACACGCACGAAATGAGAGGGGCGACAAAAGCTGTCGAAACAACAACGGGGCCCACAGGCCCCGTATTTTTTGAGCTGCACCGAAGGTGCGAGACTGCCGCAAGGGCTTAGCTGATTTCGCCCATCTGGCTTTGCAGATAGTTCTGTACGCCGACCTTGGCGACCAGCTCGATCTGGGTTTCCAGGAAATCGATGTGCTCTTCGGTGTCGTCCAGGATTTCCTGCAGCAAATCGCGCGAGACATAGTCGCGCACGCTTTCGCAGTGAGCGATGCCGTCCTTGATGGTTGCCTGCGCGCCGGTTTCGGCTTTCAGGTCGCAGTTCAGCGCCTCCAGCACGTCCTCGCCGATCAGCAGCTTGCCTAGGTCCTGCAGGTTGGGCAGACCGTCGAGCATGAAGATACGGTCCATCAGCTTGTCGGCGTGTTTCATTTCGCCGATGGACTCCTCGTATTCCTTCTTGGCCAGCTTGTCCAGGCCCCAGTGCTTGTACATGCGGTAATGCAGAAAGTACTGGTTGATGGCCGTCAGTTCATTTTTGAGCTGCGCCTGCAGATGAGCGATGACTTTTGCGTCGCCTTTCATGGGAATTCCTTATCGTTGTAGTTCGGATCGCCCATTGTCACTGGCCGCAGCTCGCAACTCAAGCATTCCCCCTGCTGGCGCGGTCTGCTTGCGTTTGATTGTGAGAACTGTTCGTATTGTGTCGTGGGCGATGCTCAGCGCTCGGCGAAGGCGCGCTCCACCACGAAGTGGCCGGCGTGCTGCATATTGCCTTCTTCCAGGCCCTGGGCTTCCAGCATGGCCTTGATGTCGCGCAGCATGTCGGGGCTGCCGCACAGCATCAGGCGGTCGTTTTCCGCCGAGATCGCCGGCAAGCCGAGGTCGCTGTAGATCTTGCCCGACTGCATGAGCTCGGTGATGCGGCCCTCGTTGCGAAAGCGCTCGCGCGTCACAGTCGGGTAATACATCAGCCGGCCGCGCACAAGTTCACCCAGGAACTCATGCTCGTGCAACTCATGCTCGATCAGCCCGCGGTAGGCCAGCTCGGCGCTGGTGCGGCAGCCGTGCACCAGCACCACGCGCTCAAAGCGCTCATAGGTGTCGGGGTCCTTGATCAGTGAGAGGAAGGGCGCCAGGCCGGTGCCGGTCGCCAGCAGCCACAGCGTCTTGCCGGGCAACAGGTTTTGCAGCAGCAGCGTACCGGTAGGCTTGCGGCCCACCAGGATGTCGTCGCCGGGCTTCAAGTGCTGCAGCCGCGAGGTCAGCGGGCCGTTGGCTACCTTGATGCTGAAAAACTCCAGCTGATCTTCATGGTTGGCGCTGGCCACGCTGTAGGCGCGCATCAATGGCTTGCCGTCGACAGGCAGGCCGATCATGGTGAACTGGCCGTTGACGAAACGAAAGCCGGGGTCGCGCGTGGCGGTGAAGCTGAAGAGCGTATCGGTCCAGTGGTGGACGGAAATAATGCGTTCGGTGTTAAAGGCGCTCATGAGAAAAAGAAAGAAGGAAAGAACGAAAAGTAGTTTGGGCAATGCAAGAGGGCAGGAGGCCCGCCGCGCACTCCTTCAGTTCAGCCTTCAGATCGTGCGTGAGCAGCGCCGTATTTTATCGCTTGCGCGAAGCTGTCGTTCGCGACCGGTGCGACGCCATGTGGGTGCCAAGGTCTCACTGTTGCTCAGGGCCCTGCCGGCTTGCGGGGCATCCATGCGCACCAGGCCATCACGGCCACCGGCAGGCCCAGGCTTAACCAGGCCCACCAGTCGCCCCAGCCGTCGGAGACCAGCGCGCTCAGCAAGCCGCTGGTGCTGAGCAGGCCCAGCACCAGGGGCCAGCGCCAAAGGCGCCAGAAGGAGTTTGCCGCCGTGCTCATGCTGCACCGCCCGGTGCCTTGCGGGCGAGGGTGCGCGGATCCGGCGCATGTGTGGTTGTGGCCGGCTTCGCCAGCGCCGGGTTGCGGCGCTTGACCCACAGGTAGAGGCCGCTGCCCAGCACGACGATGGTGGCGATGTCCAGCAGCGCCCAGAGGATTTGCATGGGCATGCCGCCGTAGTCACCGAAGTGCAGCGGCTGCGATACCAGCAGCGCCGTGAGGTACCAGGGCAGCGGCGGGCTGGCGGTGAGCGCGTTGGTACCCGCATCCACCAGCACTGGCTTGAGCAGGCGTGAATTGAAAGGCTCGTTGCCGCGCAGGAACACTGTGTAATGGTGTGGGCTGGAAAACGTCGTGCCCGGAAAGGCAATGAATGCCATCTTCATGTCGGGCGCGAGCGCGGTGGCCGACGATGCCGCCTGCTGCACCGAGGCCAGGCGAGCCGGCGGCTTTTGCCCCTGGTAAGGCGCCAGCAGTGCGCTGAGCTGGTCGTACTGCCAGTATTTGATCACCAGGTCGGCCCAGGTGTTGATCATCCCGGTGGCGCCCACGGTGAAGGCCCACACCAAGGTCACGATGCCCAGCAGGTTGTGCAGGTCCAGCCACCTGGCGCGCGGCCGGCTTTGCCGCACGGCGCCGAAGTCCAGCTTGCGCATAAAGGGCGCATACAGCACCACGCCTGACACAATCGCCAGCAGCAGCAAGAGGCCCATCAAGCCCAGGAACAGCTTGCCGGGCAGCCCGGCGAACAGGTCCACGTGCAGCTTGAACATGACGTACATAAAACCTTCGTCAAACTTCGGCTGCGCCAGCACCGCGGCGCTGCGCGCATCGACGGCGACGGTTTTGTTGCCGACCTCGGAGGTCGGCGTGTCACCCAGCGTGACGTACCAGAAGCGGTCGTCGTCGATCTCATGCGAGGCGAACATGGGCACTTTGCCTGGATGCAAGGCCTGCGCCACCTGCATCACCTTGTCCAGGCTGGCACGCGGCGTGTCCTTGGGCAGGTCGGGCGCTTCCACTTCGGTGCCCAGCAGGTGGCCGATCTCATGGTGAAAGATCAGGGGTAGCCCAGTCAGGCACAGCAGCAGCATAAAGACCGTGCAGACCAGGCTGCTCCACTTGTGGATCCAGGTCCAGGTTTTGACCTTGCGGCTGTTCATCATGGTGCTCCTTCGTGCCTAGAAACGGTAGGTGGCGCTGGCCACCAGGTTGCGCCGTGCGCCATACCAGCAGTCACCGCGCGCCAGGCAGGTGCTGAAATAGGTCTTGTCGGTCGCGTTGTTGATGTTGACGGCGTAGCGCCACTGCCCGGTGTCGTAGGCGAACATCAGGTCCAGCAAGGCGACGCTGGGGATGTGCGGGCCGTTGCCGCCGCCCTGTTGGTCGTTGAAGGAGCCCATCCAGCGGACGCCGGCGCCGGCCGAGAAGCCGTTCACGCCGGCGATGGAGAACCGGTATTTGGCCCAGGCGCTTGCCTGGTGCTTGGGCAGGCCCTCGAGCTGCTTGTCCAGTTCGGTGTAGTTGTAGTGCGCGACCAGTTCCAGGTTCGGGGTGACGGGGCCCTTGAGCTCCAGCTCCAGTCCTTGGGTGCGGGTGGCGCCGACCTGGGTATAGGTGTCGGGCAGCGGCGAGGCGATCTGGTTTTTCTCGCGCAGGTCGTAGAGCGCCGCGCTGAAAGCCAGCGCCCGGCCCGCCGGCTCGTATTTCAGGCCCAGCTCCCATTGCTCGCCGCGTAGCGGCTTGAATACCTGGCCTTTGATGGCTGCTTGTGGTGTGAACGATTCGCTGTAACTTACATAAGGCGACCAGCCCGAGGGGAAGGCGTACATCAGGCCCAGGCGCTTGGTCGTGGCCTTGCTTTCTTCCTCGGGGCTGCCGTCGGCGCCCGCGACGGCCTTGTCATGGCGCAGGCCCGCGGTGACGATCCAGTGGTCCCACTTCATCTGGTCCTGCATATACAAACCAGTCTGGCGCTGGGTGGTGCGCGGCAACGCCGTACGGTCCGGAACCAGCAGGTTGCCGTAGACCGGCGCATAGGCATCTATGTCGCTGACCGTCGCGCCCGACCAGACGTTCTCGCGGTGGCGCGCGAAATCCGCACCGAACAACAGCGTGTGCTGCAGGGCACCGGTGTTGAAATGGCCTTCGACGTGGTTGTCGAGCGCAGTGATGCGGTTGCGTGTCAGCGAACTGTCGTTGATGCGTCCCAGCCGCCGCTTGGCCACCGGGTCCGATCCCCAACTGCCCGGGGCCGTGAAGAAGTCGCCATAGTGGTAGCGGTTGTCGTTCTCGTTGCGCGAGACGCGGAAGTTCTGGCGCACTGTCCAGTTGTCGTTGAACTTGTGCTCGAACAGCCAGCCGAAAGTCTTGCGCTCGGAGTTGTAGTAGTCGCCGGGCTCCCCGATGAAACGGCTGGTCGGCAGGCGGCCGTTGGGGTTGGGCAGCAGCGTGCCCTCCCACGGGAAGAATTGCGAAGTCGAGCCGCTCTTGTCTTTCTGCCACAGCGCCTGCAGGGTTAATGAGGTGGCGGCGCTGGGTCGCCAGGTCAGCGAGGGTGAGACCAGGCTGCGGTCGTCCGGCACGTAGTCCACCTGTGTGCCCGATGAGCGCTTGAGCGCGACCAGCCGGTACAGCCACTCACCGTCCTGCGTGAGCGGGCCGGTCAGGTCTAGCTGGAGTTGTTTGCGGCCATAGCTGCCGTATTGCACAGCCACTTCGTGCTGGGCTTCGGCTAGCGGCCTTTTGCTGACCATATTGATCACGCCGGCGGCGGTGCCCGCGCCGAACAGCATGCCCGAGGGGCCACGCAGCACTTCCAGCCGCTCCAGCGTGTAGGGATCGGCCCGGGTGCGGCTGGTGTAGTAACCGTAGGCCTCGCGCAGGCCGTCGAGGTAGTTGTCGGGGTTGCTGCCGCGCACCCGCACCGAGTCGGTACGCGAGTCCAGCCCGTAAGCATCGGAGCGCACGCCGGCGGCGTAGCCCAGCGCATCCTGCAGGTTGTTGGCGCCCTGGTCGCTGATCTGCTGGCTGGTCACCACGGTGACGGCTTGCGGCGTTTCGGACAGCAGCGTGTCGGTTTTGGTGGCGGTGGAGGCTCTTTTGGCGCGATAGCCTGTCACCGGGCCGGTGGCGGTTTCTTTTTCGGGCTCGGCGCTCACCTGCACTTCGCGCAGGGTGGTTTCGGCAGGGGCCTGGGCATAAGCGCCCTGGAGCGCGGCGGCCAGCGAAAGAACGGTGAACGGAGCCAGGCGGCGTGTGGCGCGCGGCAGGTGCAAGCTGGGCAAGTCAGAACTCCGGGAGGAACGCCAGGAAACTGGCGTGCGCACGGCGGCCCGATGCGCCACGGTGGGTGGCGGAAATTCAGGGGCCGCGTGGGCAGGTTGTTGGCTTGCTGCGCCTGGCAGCGCGAGAGGCTGCTGGGATGTCTGGCTAGCGGAAGATGAGGCAGCGAACTATATCATCGATGAGAGTAATTCTCATTTGAAAGACGCTAGAGCCCGTGCGGTTTTTGCCGAATTTTCCTCGCTAGCCGCAGAAAAAAAGCCGCCCCGGTCGGGGCGGCTTTTTGCGTTCAACGTTCACTGGATCGCGAGCTTATTGCGCGGCGATGGGGCTGCGGATCAGGTAGTCGAAGGCGCTGAGGGCGGCCTTCGCGCCTTCACCGGCCGCGATGATGATCTGCTTGAAGGGTACCGTCGTCACGTCGCCGGCCGCGAACACGCCGGGCACCGAGGTCTGGCCCTTGGCGTCGACGATGATTTCGCCGTGTTTCGACAGCTCGACCGTTCCCTTGAGCCAGTCGGTGTTGGGCACGAGGCCGATCTGGATGAACACGCCTTCGAGCGCCACGGTTTTCAGCTCGCCGCCGGCGCGATCCTTGTAGACCAGGCCGTTGACCTTCTGGTCGCCGGTGATTTCGGTGGTCTGCGCGTTGGTGATCACCGTGACGTTCGCCAGGCTGTTCAACTTGCGTTGCAGCACGGCATCGGCGCGCAGCGCGGTGTCGTATTCGATCAGCGTGACGTGGCCGACGATGCCGGCCAGGTCGATGGCCGCCTCGACGCCCGAGTTGCCGCCGCCTATGACCGCCACGCGTTTGCCCTTGAACAGCGGGCCGTCGCAGTGCGGGCAGTAGGCCACGCCCTTGTTCTTGAACTCGTGCTCGCCGGGCACGTTGATGTTGCGCCAGCGCGCGCCGGTTGAAATCACGATGGACTTGCTCCTGAGCGAAGCGCCGTTCTCAAGCTGGACTTCGATCAGGTTTTTGTCCGGCCCGCTGTTCGGGATCAAGGCCTTGGCGCGCTGCAGGTTCATGATGTCCACGTCGTAATTGCGCACGTGCTCTTCCAGCGCATGGGCGAATTTGGGCCCTTCGGTTTCCTTGATGGAAATGAAGTTCTCGATGCCCATGGTGTCCAGCACCTGGCCGCCGAAGCGCTCCGAGGCCACGCCGGTGCGAATCCCCTTACGCGCGGCGTACACGGCCGCCGCGGCACCGGCCGGGCCGCCGCCGACGATCAGTACATCAAAAGCTTCCTTTTTGTCGATGATCTTGGCTTCACGTTCCACGCCGCTGGTGTCAATCTTGGCGAGGATTTCTTCCAGGCTCATGCGGCCGTTTCCGAACATGGTGCCGTTGAGGAAGACCGTGGGCACGCCCATGATCTCGCGCTCCTTCACTTCGTCCTGGAAGGTGCCGCCCTCGATCATCGTGGTCTTGATGCGCGGGTTCTGCACCGCCATCAGGTTCAGCGCCTGGACCACGTCGGGGCAGTTGTGGCAGGTCAGCGAGACATAAACCTCGAAGTCGAAATCGCCATCGAGCGCGCGGATTTGTTCCAGCACGGCTTGCTCGACCTTGGGCGGGTAGCCGCCGACCTGCAGCAAGGCCAGGATCAGCGAGGTGAATTCATGGCCCATGGGCAGGCCGGCAAAACGCGGGCCGTGGTTTTCGCTCGGGCGGTTGATGGAAAACGAGGGCTTGCGGTGATTGTCGTCGCGGCTTTCCGTCAGCTTGACCAGCGGCGAGGCTTCGGCAACGTCCTTGAGCAGCGACAGCACTTCGCCGGAGGCCTCGCTGTCGTCGAGCGAGGCAACGATTTCAATCGGTTGCGTGGCGCGTTCGAGGTAGCTTTTCAGTTGGGCTTTGGTGGCGTCGTCGAGCATGGGGGACTCACTTTCAATGGCAAAACGGGATGAAAAGGGAACAAAAAAGCCCGGGACGGCACACATGTGCCGGGCCCCCGGGCCTTGTCAGGAGGGCAGCAGGGCGCTTAGATCTTGCCGACCAGGTCGATGGACGGGGCGATGGTCTTGGCGCCTTCGTTCCACTTCGCGGGGCAAACCTGGCCGGGGTGGGCTGCCGTGTATTGGGCTGCCTTCAGCTTGCGCAGGGTTTCCTTGACGTCGCGTGCGATCTCGTTGGAGTGCACTTCGGCGGTCTTGATGACGCCTTCGGGGTTGATCACGAAGGTGCCGCGCAGTGCCAGGCCTTCTTCGGGAATGAACACGTCAAAGGCCTTGGTCAGCGTGTGGGTCGGGTCGCCCACCAGCGGGAATTTGGCCTTGCCGACGGCGGGGGAGGTTTCGTGCCAGACCTTGTGCGAGAAATGGGTGTCGGTGGTCACGATGTAGACCTCTGCACCGGCCTTCTGGAATTCGGCGTAGTTGTCGGCGGCATCTTCGACTTCCGTGGGGCAGTTGAAAGTGAATGCAGCCGGCATGAAGATCAGGACCGACCATTTGCCCTTCAGCGATTCGTCGGAAACGTCGATGAACTTGCCATTGAGGAAGGCTTGGGTTTTGAAGGGCTGGACTTGGGTATTGATCAGGGACATCTAGTTGGATTCCTATAGGTGATGAAAAAAAGGCTAAAAACTTGCCGGCGAATCGATAGTATATAGCTTTTAATTACTCATAAACGATTGACATTAGCTATTAAGTGGATAGGCGCGATGCAGCCTGTCCGGCCACTATCCTTGTCGCTCCTTGTGACTTCATGGTGACCCACACAGAGTGGGAGACGCACCAGGACAAATGTTTCCCCGTTTTTTTTTGCATCCAAATGTTGCGAATGAGAATAATTCGCATATACTTCGGTCTCTCCAGAGCCAGCCACAAGTGACCGGGAGCCGACAGGCTCATTCGCGTTGCCGCAGCAAGCCCTCCAAACCTCTTACTTTGGGCTTGCATGACTTCCATCCATCCATCCTCCCGCTTCGCGCTGCGCGAAATCTCCCTGTTGACCGCCTTGGCCTGTGGCGCCGGCTTTGCCGCGCAGGCGCAAACGGCTGCACCAGCCGCGGTGCAAGTCGCCGCCCTGAAAGAAGTCGTCGTCAGCGGTTCGCGCGGCGAGCAGTCGGTTGACGACATCCCGCAAACCATAGACGTGATCAATGCCGCTGACATCGAGCAGGGGCAGATCAGGGACATCCGCGATGCGGCCAAGAATATTCCCAACGTCTCCGTGCGCCGCGCGCCGGCGCGTTTCGGCTTGGCGCAAGGCGATACCGGCCGCGAGGGCAATGCCGGCTTCAACATCCGCGGCCTCGACGGTAACCGCGTGCTGATGATGGTGGACGGCATACGCATTCCGCGCAGCTATGCCTTCAGCCCCAACTCCTTCGGGCGCGACAGCGTGTCCATAGACCTCATCAAGCGCATCGAAATCGTCAAGGGTCCGGCTTCCGCGCTGTATGGCTCCGACGGCATTGCCGGCCTGGTCAACTTCATTACCTACGAGCCGGACGACTACCTGAAGGACGGCAAGTCGCTGGGCGGCCGCGCGTCCATCAGCTACAGCGGCGACAACAACGAGAGCGCCGTCAGCGGCACGGTTGCCGGTCGTGTCAACGAGATGCTGGCCTGGCAGCTGAATGTGGCCACCAGCAGCGGCAAGGAACTGGAAAACCGCGGCGACAACAGCGGCACCGGCTTTACCCGCACGGCGCCCAACCCGCAAAGCGACAAGACCAATTCCCTGTTGGCTAAGGTCGTGCTGACGCCGACCGCTTCGCAAAAACACGTGATCACCTTCGAGCACGTCGACAAGAAGAGCGACTACAACCTGCTGACTGCGCGCTCGACCACGGTGCTGGATTCCTATTCGACCGGCAAGATGGACCGCGACCGGCTGACCTGGGACGCCAGATACAAGGTGGGTAGCACGCTGGCCGACAACATCCAGACCGTACTCAGCTACCAGGATGCGAAGTCCAGCGACTACACCTACGAGCGGCGCACGGCACTGCCGCAGGAGCGCGTGCGCGACACGACCTACAGCGAACGCACGCTGCAGGCCAGCATCCAGGCTGACAAGACCCTGCGCATGGGTGCCAACTCAGCTCAGAAGATCACCTACGGCCTGGACCACACCAGCGCAAAAATCGAAAACCTGCAGACCGGCCTGGTGCCGCCCGCCGGCGAAACCTTCCCGCTCAAGCGCTTCCCCGACACCACGGAAACCGCCACCGCCGTCTATGTGCAGGACGAATTCATCCTCGGCGACTGGAGCGTGACGCCAGGCGTGCGCGCCGACAGTTTCAAGATAGACGCGGCGCAGGCCGGTTTCCCGGTCCCCGCGGTGTCGATGTCGGGCTCGGCGGTATCACCCAAGGTCGGCGTCATTTACCGCGCTACGCCGCAGTGGAGCTTCTTCGGCAACTACGCCAGCGGTTTCCGCGCGCCCAATGCGGGGCAGGTCAACGGCTTCTTCCAGAACCTGGCCGGCGGCTACCGCACCGTGCCCAATCCCAACCTCAAGCCTGAGAAGAGCCGCAACATCGAATTCGGCGTTCGCGCGCGGCTGGAGCAACTTAGCTTCGACACTGCCGTGTTTTATGGCCGCTTCAAAGACCTGATCCAGGACGGCGCCATCGTGAGCGGCGCCTTCGGCAACCCCGCCAACCCCGCTGTGATCCAGTCGATCAACATCGACAACGCGACCATCAGCGGTTTTGAGATCAAGGGCGACATGAGCTGGGGCAAGTTCGGTGAGGGCAAGCTCAGCACGCCATTCTCCTACGGCTACACCCGTGGCACCGTGAAGAACACCGGCAAACCGCTGGACACCATAGATCCGGCCAAACTCAGCGTCGGCCTGAAGTACGAGACCGCGACATGGGATGTGCGCCTGGACGCGAACCACCATTCGGCCAAGAAGTTCGACGACATCAGCGCGCAGACCATTGCCGCCTCGCCGCCCGCGGTGCCGGTGGCGACCACCCAGTTCGCCGTGCCGTCCGCGACCACGCTGGACCTGACCGGCCAGTGGCGTTTCAGCAAAACCCTGCGCCTGAACGCCGGCCTGATCAACCTGACGAACAAGAAGTACTGGAACTGGTCGGACGTCCGCGGTGTGGCGGCCAACTCCTCCTTCCGCGACGCCTACAGCCAGCCTGGCAGGTACTTCAACGTCTCGCTGGTCGCCGATTTCTGATACCGACCTGCACCTTTTTCAAGCCAGAAGGAAAGCGCATGAGCCAGTCTCCCGACCATGGTGCCAACGACGGCGACACCGCTGCAGCCGACGTGCAGGGCTTGCCCCCGGCGCAAGCCCTGCTGGCCGGGACGCTGGCGCTGATGACCGGCCATGCCCAGGCCTGCTGCGAAGGGCAGCGCGCCTTGCTGGCCCAAAAGATCACCGACAACCTCCTCATGCTGTCGCGCCACGCCGGCGCGCCGCCGAATTTCAGGGCCATTGCCGCCAACCTGCATCCCCTGTGGGTGCGCCTGTTGCAGCAGGGCCCCGACCAGCCACAGCAGGGGCTTTCACCTGCGGACCCTTCTGATACCCATCGCGTGCTTTGGCACACAACCCCGGAGACCCTTCAATGAGCGCAGTCCTTCAAACCCCGACGCGGTCCGACGCCGCAAGCCAGACCGATGCCGGCACTGCTCCCCTGAACCCTGCCGCGCTGCGCGAGCGCTTTGCCGCCGTGCGCAGCAGCGGCATGCGTGCCAAGGATGCCGCCGAGAGCCTTGGCATTACCGAAGGCCAGGCTGTGGCCGCCCACGCGGGTACGCACGACCTCGCGCTCAAGGCTACGCCGCTCAAAGGCCCCTGGGTCGAACTCTTGCAGGCGCTGGAGCTGTGCGGCCCGGTTATGGCGCTTACGCGCAATGAAGCCACCGTGCATGAAAAAACCGGTGTCTACCGCAACATCAGCGCTCAGGGCCATATGGGCCTGGCGTTGGGCGAAGAGATCGACCTGCGCATTTTCTTCAGCCGCTGGCATGCCGGCTTTTACGTCTTCGAGCCGGCCAATGATCCCAAGAACCCGGCCTCGGAAAGCCTGCAGTTTTTTGACGCGCACGGTGTGGCCGTACACAAGGTGTTCGCCCGGCCCGAGACCGACCGCGAAGCCTTCAGGGATGTCGCCAACCAGTTCGGCGACGCCGGCAAGGCTTATGCCTTCACGCCCGCTGAGCCCAAGGCCGCGCCCAAGCCCGACGCGGACATCGATGCTGCCGCACTGGCCCAGGGCTGGAGCCAGATGAAGGACACGCACGAATTTTTCGGCCTGATCGGCAAGGCCGGTGCCGAGCGCCAGCAGGCTTTCCGCCTGGTCGAAGGCCGCTTCACACAGAAAGCCGACCTGGGCATCGTGCGCAAGCTGCTCGATGAAGCCTCCGTGGACGGCACACCCATCATGGTGTTCGTCGGCAGCCCGGGCTGCATCCAGATCCACACCGGGCCTGTCAAGCGCGTCGAGCCCATGGTCACGCCCACCGCGCAGTGGATCAACGTGCTGGATGCGGGCTTTAACCTGCACCTGCGCGAAGACAGGGTCAAAAGCGCCTGGATTGTCGAGAAGCCCACGACCGAAGGCCTGGTCACCTCGGTGGAAGTCTTCGACGGCGCGGGCGAGTTGATGGCGATGTTCTTCGGCGCGCGCAAACCCGGTGTTCCCGAGCTGCAGGCCTGGCGCGACATCGTGGCGCGCCTGCCCAGGCTCAAGGAAACTGCCTGAGCGGCTCATGACAGCGCTTTTTCGCAGCATTTCCCCACGCAAGGGCTTCCATGAAAACACCTCCATCCCCACTCCATCGGCGCGACGCCCTGCGGTATTTTTCACTGCCGGTGGTTTCCGCCGTCTCCAGCGTTTGCGGCCTGTCTGCGACTGCTGCGCGGGCCCAGGCGCCGGTGCCGGCGAAGATGCCGCGCATCGTCTCGGTGAGCGGCGCGACCACGGAAATCGTCTACGCGCTGGGCGCTGAAAAGCAGCTGGTCGGCACCGACACCACCAGTCTTTACCCGGCCGCGGCCCTGCAGACGCCCAAGGTCGGCTATATGCGCCAGCTGTCGGCCGAAGGCCTGCTCTCGCTCAAACCCGACGCGGTGATAGGCACGACCGAAGCCGGCCCGCATGTGGTGATGGACCAGATCCGCAACGCCGGCGTCAAGGTCGAACTGGTGGAGGCCGACCACAGCTGGGCTGAAGTGCAGCGCAAGGTCGCCGCGGTGGGGCGGGCCACGGCCCGCGTGGCCCAGGCCGCCGCGCTGCAGGCCAAACTCGATGCCCAATGGGCCGAGGTGCTGGCCGCCGTGGCCCGCAAAAGCGGCCGCAAACCCCGCGCCATCTTTATTCTTTCGCATTCGGGTTCGCCGCAGGTGGCCGGCGAGAAAACCGCCGCGCATGCGATGCTGAACTACGCGGGCCTGGACAACGCCCTGATCACTGCCGGCAGCGCCAGCAATTTCGCCGGCTACCGCGCCATGACGCCCGAAGCGGTGGTCGCCGCCGCGCCCGACGTGATCATTACCACCACGCAAGGCATCGAGGCCGTTGGCGGGCTCGAAAAATTCTGGCAGCGTCCCGGCCTGGAGCTCACACCCGCCTACAAGCGCCGCGCGCTGGTGGCGCTGGACGCGCTCTACCTGATCGGTTTCGGCCCGCGCCTGCCGCAGGCCGTGGCCGAGCTGCACCAGGCCGGCCTGAAGGCCGCCGCATGAACGACCAGCCCAAGAGAACCGCCATGACCGAAGTCCTTTGCGCGCGCACGCCGGCCGTGCTCCACTGCACCGATTTGCGCCAGGCGCTGGCGTTTTACCGCGACTCCTGGGGTTTTGCCCTGCGGCACAGCGTGCCCGGCGTGATCGCGGTTCTGAGGCGCGAGTCGGTCACGGTGCAACTCTGGCAGCGCCGCGCCGACATGGCGCCGCAGCAATTCGCCTGCCGCCTGCTGGTAGACAACATCGAACAATGGCACATGGCCCTGCAATCGGCGCCCGGCCAGGCGCTGCCCGCGCTGCTGGAGCAGGAGTGGGGCACTGAATGGGGTATCAGTGACTGTGAAGGCAACCGGCTGCTGCTGGTGCAGTCGGCCCCGCACGCCGCCAGGCGCAAGGCCAGCGCATGAAGGCCGCCTTGCACGGCGACCACAGGCGCTGGCCGGCGGCGCTGGTGCTGGGTGCGGGCGTGCTGCTGCTGGCCCTGAGTTTTATCGCCGGCAGCGCGCGCGGCGCTTATGCCATCAGCCCGCTGCAGCTGTGGAATGTGCTGCTCGACATGCTGGGCGGCAGTGCCCAGCCCACACCGGAGCACCTGGTCTTCATGAACATACGCCTGCCGCGGCTGCTGCTGGGTGTGGCGGCCGGCGCGGCGCTGGGTCTGTCCGGCGCGCTGATGCAGGGCCTGTTTCGCAATCCGCTGGCCGACCCCGGCCTCATAGGCGTCAGCAGCGGCGCGGCTTTGGCCGCCGGCATGGCCATCGTGCTGGGCAGCCTGTGGTTCCCCGAGATGCCGCGCACGCTGGGCAGCTGGACGCTGGTGGCCGCGGCTTTCACGGGCAGCCTGCTGGTCACCATGCTGGTGTATGCCCTGTCCCAACAGGACGGCGCGACGCGGGTCGGCCTGATGCTGCTCGCGGGGGTCGCCATCAACGCACTGGCCGGTGCCGGCCTGGGTTATCTCACCTTCCTGGCCACCGACGAGCAACTGCGCAACATCCAGTTCTGGCTGCTGGGCAGCCTGGGCGGCGCGCGCTGGAGCGCGGTGGCCCTGGTGTTGTCGGTGGTGACGGCGGCCGTGGGCTCGGGTATCGCGCTGGCCAGGCCGCTGAATGCCATCGCACTGGGCGAGGCGCAGGCGGCGCTGCTGGGCGTGCCGGTGGAACGCGTCAAGCGCCTTGCGGTGCTGCTGACGGCGCTGGCGGTAGGCGCCGTCACGGCCACCACCGGCATCATCGGTTTCATCGGCCTGGTGGCGCCGCACTGCGTGCGCCTGGTGGCCGGGCCTGACCACCGCGTCGTGCTGCCGGGCTCGGCCCTGCTGGGCGCGGCCCTGGTGCTGGCGGCGGACAGCGCGGCGCGCACCATGGTCAAGCCGGCCGAGCTGCCGCTGGGCGTGCTGACGGCTTTTGTCGGCGTGCCGTTCTTTTTGTTGCTGCTGCGGCATTTCCGCAACCGGGTATGAGAACCCGTCCATGAACGCGCGCAACCAGACTGATTTTTTGCCGCTGGCCGGCATGCTCGAAGTGGCCGGCGTGGGCGTCGAGGTGCCTGGCCGTTCGCTGCTGCAAGCGGTTTCGGCGCAATTCATCGCGGGCCAGGTCACGGCGGTGCTTGGGCCCAACGGCGCAGGCAAGTCCACCTTGATGTCGCTGCTGACCGGCCAGCGCCAGCCCTCGGGCGGCCATGTCTGCCTGGCCGGCAAGGCGCTGCCTGCCCATGCCCCCGCCGAGCTGGCCCGTATGCGCGCCTGCGTGGCGCAGGAAACCCAGGTCGCGTTCGAGTTCACCGTGCGCGAAGTGGTGGAGCTGGGCCGCTATCCGCACCGCCGCCATTTGGGCCGGAGCGAAGCCGATGTGGTGCTGCAGGCCATGCAGGCCACCGCGGTCGAGCATTTGCAGCACCGCGTGCTCAACACGCTCTCGGGCGGTGAAAAAGCGCGTGTCCACCTGGCGCGCGCGCTGGCACAGGTGTGGGAGCCTCTGGCGGGCCAGTCCGCGCGCTGGCTGCTGCTCGATGAACCTACCGCCGCGCTCGACCTCCAGCACCAGCACCGCATGCTGCAACTCGTGCGCGCCTGGGCCACCGCCCAGGGTGTGGGTGTGGTGGCCGTGCTGCATGACTTGAACCTGGCGCTGCGCTACAGCGACCGCTGTGTGGTGCTGCAGGGCGGGCAGGTGGTGGGCAGCGGTACCACCGCCGAGGTGCTCACGCCGCTCTGCATTGAAAAAGTCTGGGGCGTGGTGGCACACCCGGTGGCGCCGCAGGGCGGGGCACCGGGGCCCCACCAGTACCTTTTTGAGGCGCCTGTCTAGACGCTAGGCCGACAAGGCAATCACGACGGCCGACTCGTCGATCTGCGCCTGCACAGGGCTTTTGGTTTTCAGCCCGCTGCCCGGCGCCGCAAAACCCACCAGCTGCAAGCCGCCGTCAAGCTGCAGCGACACCTCGTCGCCGCCGGTCCCGCGACTGATCCGCACGGCCTGGCCCCTCAGGCTTTGCACACCTGGCGGTGTGGGGTTTTGCGCGCTGACCACCACCGCTGTGGCCTTGCACAGCGCCAGCACGGCCTGTCCTTTTTTCAGGCCGAGCAGCTCGGCGCTGGCCTTGGTGATGCGCGAGACCAGCGCGGCGCCGCCGGCCAGCCTCAGATGCACATGCGCCACCTGGCCCCGCAGCGCCAGCTTGTCGACTTCGCAAGGCAGCTGGTTGCGCATGCTGGTGCGCACACCCATGTTGGAGAGTGTGGGCAGCGCGCGCGGCAGCAGCAGTTCATTGGACTTGAAACCGGCCAGTACCTGGCTGCGGGTTTCGTTCAGGAGGCCGGCGACCGCCAGCAATTTCTGGCCCGCCGGCGTCAACGTCGCGCCGCCGCCGCCCGAGCCGCCCACGGCGCGCTCCACCAGCGCCACGCCGGCCAGGTTGCTCAGGGTGTCGATGGCCTGCCAGGCGGCCTTGTAGCTGACTTCGGCTTGGCGCGCTGCCTGCGAGATCGAGCCGCTTTCGCCGACCAGGCGCAGGATGTCGATGCGCTTGTCGGCCGGTTCGTGGCCCAAGGCGCTGGCGAAGGAGGGGGCGGTGGATGTGGCTGCGGGTTTTTTCATGGAAGGCCCAAGGGCAGGCAGCGCTATTCTAAAATAGAATAGCGCTTGGGTGGAAGGCTTGGCTGCCAAGGCCGCTTCGCCCATCACTTTCCCTCTTTCAGTTCCGGAGCCTTCTGATGTCCAAAACCCTGTTGCGCTGGCTGCCTGCGCTGTGTTTCGCACTGGCCTCGGCCGTTGCGCTGGCCGAAGAAATCCAGGTCGCGGTCGCGGCCAACTTCACGGCGCCCATGAAGCTGATTGCCGCCGACTTTGAAAAAGACACCGGCCACAAGGCGGTGCTGACCTTTGGCGCCACCGGCAAGTTCTACGCGCAGATCAGCAACGGCGCGCCCTTCGAGGTGTTCCTCGCGGCCGACGATGAAACCCCCGCCAGGCTTGAGAAAGAGGGCGCCGCCGTGAACGGCAGCCGCTTCACCTATGCCACCGGCAAGCTGGTGCTCTGGTCGGCGCAGTCCGGCCTGGTCGATGCGCAGGGCGAGGTCCTGAAAAAGGGCGACTTCAAAAGGATCGCCATCGCCGCGCCCAAGCTCGCACCCTATGGCGCGGCCGCCGTCGAAACCATGAACAAGCTGGGCCTGCAGGCCGCGCTGGAGCCCAAGCTGGTGCAGGGCGAAAGCATAGGCCAGGCCTTCAGCTTTGTCTCCACCGGCAATGCCGAACTCGGTTTTATTGCGTTGTCGCAGGTCTACGAAGGCGGCAAGATCAAGTCGGGCTCGGCCTGGATAGTTCCCGAGAGCCTGCACAGCCCCATCCGCCAGGATGCGGTGCTGCTGGTCAGGGCCAAGGACAGCAAGGCCGCGGCGCAGCTGATGGCCTATCTCAAAACCGACAAGGCCAAGGCGGTCATCCGTTCCTTCGGCTATGAGCCCTGAAGCACGGCCGGCCATGCTGGATACCGCAGGACTGCAGGCACTCGCGCTGACCTTGCGGCTGGCGGCGACCACCACCTTGGTGTTGTTGCTGGCCGGAACGCCGCTGGCCTGGTGGCTGGCGCGCACGCGCTCCTGGCTCAAGGGGCCGGTGGGCGCGCTGGTGGCCTTGCCGCTGGTCTTGCCGCCGGTGGTGCTGGGCTTTTACCTGCTGGTGCTGATGGGGCCGAACGGCGCGGTCGGCCGGCTCACGCAGTCGCTGGGCTGGGGCCTGCTGCCTTTCAGCTTTGCCGGCCTGGTGGTCGGTTCGGTGCTGTACTCCATGCCTTTTGTGGTGCAGCCGCTGCAAAACGCTTTTGAAGCCCTGGGCGAGCGGCCGCTGGAGGCCGCCGCCACCTTGCGGGCCTCGCCGCTGGATACTTTTTTCAGCGTGGTGCTGCCGCTGGCACGGCCCGCCTACCTGACGGCCGCCGTCATGGGCTTCGCGCACACGGTGGGCGAGTTCGGCATCGTGCTCATGATGGGCGGCAACATCCCCGGCAAGACGCGTGTGATGTCGGTGCAGATCTACGACCATGTGGAGGCGCTCGAATACAGCCAGGCGCACTGGCTGGCCGGCGGCCTGCTGGTGTTTTCCTTCCTGGTGCTGCTGGCGCTCTACACCTTGAATACCCTGCAGCCGGGCCGGCGCAAAGGGCAGGGCACATGAAGCCCGCCGTCCCATCCGAAGGCGGTATCACCGCATCTTTCCGCCGGGCATTCCCCGGCTTTTCGCTCGATGTGTCACTGGCCGTGCCGGGGCGCGGCGTCACAGCCATCTTCGGCCCTTCGGGTTCCGGCAAGACCAGCCTGCTGCGCAGCATCGCCGGGCTGGAGCGATCCGGCAGTGGCTACCTTGCCGTCAACGGCGAGCTCTGGCAAGACGATGCCGTGGGTGTCTTTATGCCCGTGCACCAGCGCCCCTTGGGTTATGTATTCCAGGAGGCCAGCCTGTTTGAGCACCTGGACGTGCGCCGCAACCTCGACTTCGGCCTGCGCCGTGTGCCGCCGGCCCAGCGCCGTGTCTCGCTCGAACAAGTCATCGCGCTGCTGGGCCTGCAGGCGCTGATGCAGCGCATGCCGGCCACACTCTCGGGCGGCGAGCGCCAGCGTGTGGCGATCGCCCGGGCGCTGGCCACCAGCCCGCGCCTGCTGCTGATGGACGAGCCCCTGGCCTCGCTGGATGTCGCCCGCAAGGCTGAAATCCTGCCATACCTGGAACGCCTGCATGACGAACTCGACATGCCCGTGCTTTATGTGAGCCATGCGCCTGATGAAGTCGCGCGGCTGGCCGACCACCTGGTGCTGCTGGATGCCGGCCGGGTCACGGCTTCGGGCCCCACGCGCGAACTGATGACGCGGCTGGACCTGCCGCTGGCGCACGGCGATGCCGCGGCCGCTGTGCTGGACGCGGTGGTCAGCGCCGTCGAGCCCGATTGGCACATGAGCCATGCCGAGTTCCCCGGCGGCCGCGTGAGCCTGCTCAACCCCACGCTGCAGGTCGGCCAGCGCGTGCGCGTGCGCATCCAGGCGCGCGACGTGAGCCTCACGCTGGCGCGCCAGGAGGGCACCAGCGTGCAGAACATCTTCCCGGTCACCGTCACCGGCCTGGCGGCCGACAGCCCGGGCCAGCTCATGGTGGGCCTGGACGCCGGCGGCAGCGCGCTGCTGGCCCGCATCACGCAGAAGTCGGCCCAGGCACTGCGATTGCAGCCGGGCAGCCGCGTGTTCGCCCAGGTCAAGGGCGTGGCGGTGTTGGGCTAAGAACCTGTTGACGGTCTGAGGCGCTGGGCAAAAAAGGCCAGGATCTCGTCGCGCGCCGCCAGTGTGGGCTGGCCCGCCTCATCGACCAGGTGGGCGGTCACCACGCTGTGTGGCGTGGGTACATGCCGGGCGAAGAAGGGCGGCACTTCGGTATTGGCGGAGCTGTCCGGCAGCACCCTGCCCACAAAACGGTCGCCCAGGGCCTCGGCATAGGCCGCAAAGCGCTGGGCCCGGCAAAATTTGTCGCCTTCGAATCGGTAGGCCAGCACGGTGAGCTTCTCTCTATCGAGCCGCCGGCGCACAGCCTGGATGTCGGCGGGCGAGATCTCCAGGCCGGCCGGGTCGTTGAGCGGCAGCGAGGGCTGCGACAGCACAGGCGCCAGCACCGCGGGCTCCAGCATCATGGAGAGCGCGAAGTTGCCGGTCCAGCACATGCCGATGGCGCCCACGCCGGGCCCGCCGCATTCCCGGTGCGCCAGCCTGGCCAGTGCCGTCAGCCATTGCGTCACCGGGCTGGTCTCATTGGCGCGCAGCGCGCGGAATTCGGCGCTGACGCAGGCACGCTGGAAAACGGCCGCGCCTTCGTCGGCACCGGGCACCGCGCCGTCGCGGCCGAACAGCGAAGGCATGTAAACGGTAAAACCCGCATCGCGCACCCAGCGGCTGAAACGCGCGACCTGCGGGCTGATGCCCGGCATTTCGGTCATGACGATCACGGCCGGGCCCGAACCGGCCACGTAGACTTTTTTGGCCACGCCGTCCAGCGTGATGGTGCGGGCCGTGAAATCTTCGAGGGGGTCGTCCTCATTCATGCTGCGTTGTGCGGGGGAGGCAGAGTGGGCCATGGTCGTGCTTTTTGGGTGGAAAACCTGCATTGGACGCGGCGGGCGGCTAAACTGCGAGTGTCTATTTAGACATCTTTAAGGCTTTTTCAGTCAATGAGTGATTTCACCGTTCTGGTCCTGCCCGGGGCTTTTGCGGCCAGTGTCGCGGTCACGCTGGACGTGCTGCAGGCGGCGGCCACACTGGCGCCGCGCCTGAAGCTGGTGCGCCCCGGCTGGCGCGTGCTGTCGCCATCCGGCGGCGCCGTGCCCCTGAGTAGCGGCATGCGTTTGGATACCACGGCGCTGCCCAAACGCCGGCGTGCCGACACGTCGACCTGGATCATCCCGGGGCTGGGCCTGGACAACGCCCAGGCGGTCGCGGCCGGGCTGGCGGGCGCGGATGCACAGCGCGCCATCCAAGCCGTTACCGCTCACGCGGCGCGGGGCGGCCGTGTCGCGGCCTCCTGCTCGGCGGTGTTTTTGTTGCAGGCGGCAGGCCTGCTGGCCGGTCGCCGCGCCACGACCTCCTGGTGGATGGCGGCCGAGCTGCGGCGGCTGGAGCCGCGCTGCACCGTGGATGCCGACCGCATGGTCTGCGCCGACGGCCCCGTGAGCACGGCGGGCGCCGCTTTCGCACAGACGGACTTGATGCTTCACCTGCTGCGCACGCAGTTCGGCCCGGGGCTGGCCGACGCGGTGGGGCGCATCCTGCTGATAGACGGGCGGCAGGCGCAGGCGCCGTTTGTGCTGCCGGCCATGCTTTCCAACGGCAACGAGCTCGTGGCCCGGCTGATGGCGCGCATCGAATCGGCCCTGCCGCATCCGCCCAGCGTGCAGGCGTTGGCCGGCGAGTTCGCGATGTCGCAGCGAACCCTGTCGCGGCGCGTGCGCGAGGCCACGGGCCGGAGCACGCTGGCGCTGGTGCAAAGCGTGCGCCTCAACCGCGCCCGCATGTTGATCGAGTCCAGCCGCATGAGCATAGAACAGGTGGCCGGACAGGTGGGTTATGAGGACGCGACGGCCTTGCGGCGGCTGATGCGCAAATCAGCGGGCGCCAATCCCAGTCGCTACCGGTCGGCGGCAAACCCGCACGCGAGCAGGCCCGGCCTTTTATAATCCGCATTGAAGCCAGCCAAGGGGCGCGTCCGCCGCGCCCAGCCAGCCAATCGAGTTCCTCAACTTGTCTGCTGGCTTATGCAATCCCACTCTCCTTCTTCTTTTCCTTCCCGTTTTTCCCTCGCACCGCTGGCCGCCGCTATGGCCTTGCTGGGCGCCACGCCCGTTCATGCGCAAGACGCCTCGCCGGACGCGGCAAGCGCCGGCTCGCTCGGCACGGTCACCGTCAGCAGCGAACGCCAGGGCAGTTTCACCTCCAACACTGTGCAGGTCGGCACTTTCCGCGATCAGAGCCCGCTGGACGTGCCGCTCACCAGCAACGTCATCACTCGCGAGGTGATAGACGCCCAGGGCCAGCGCACGCTGTACGGCGCGCTGCGCAACACCGCGGGCGTCACGCGCTCGCAGCTCAACGGCTCGGCCTACGACAACGTCGCGATCCGCGGCATCCTGGTGGAAAACCGCGGCAACTACCGCCTCAACGGCTCGTTGCCCATCATCAACCTGGTCGATGTGCCGCTGGAGAACAAGGAACGCGTGGAGGTGCTCAAGGGCGCGTCCTCGCTGTATTACGGCTTTGTACCGCCTTCGGGCATCGTCAACTATGTGACCAAGCGAGCCGGCGCGACGCCGGTGACCAGCCTGTCGACCTCGCTGAACCAGTACGGCGCGGTGGACCTGCACGCCGACATAGGCCGGCGCTTCGGCCCGGACAACAACACGGGCCTGCGCATCAACGCCGCGGCCGGGCATGAGGATATCGGCATCGACAATTTTTCGGGCAAGCGGCAGATGCTGTCGGCCGCGCTGGACGTCAAGGTGTCGCCTTCGGTCAACCTCAAGTTCGACGCCGAGTACTACAAAAAAGACTCCTCCGAGCAGGCCGGCATCACCCTGCCCACCGCGGTGAACGGCGTGATCACCTTGCCGCGCCTCACGGGCAACAAGGTCAACCTGGCCGGCGAATGGCAGCGCTATGTGGCCGACGCCACCAATCTGCTGGCGCGCGCCGACGTGGCGCTGAGCGACGACTGGTCGGCCATTTTTGAGCTGGGCCAGGCGCGCAACAACCGCGACCGGCGCTTTTCACAGTTCAACCTCACCAATGCGGTCACCGGCGCGGGCACCCTGACCGTGAGCCAGCAGGACGGCCAGGAATATGAGAACAACAACTTTCGCACCGAACTGAGCGGGCGCGTCGCCACCGGCAGCATCGCGCACGAGCTGTCCATAGGCTACACCGGCAATGAGCGCAAGCAGGACAGCCGCAATTCGCCGACGCTGACTTTCGCGCAAAACCTCTACAACCCGGTGCTGATCCCGTACACGCCGCGCACCGCCGCCAATGCGAGCGCACCGTCCAAGATCACCGATAACGGCCTTTATGTGTTCGACCGCATCGTGCTGTCCGAACAATGGCAGTTCATGGCCGGTGCGCGGCGCTCCGACTACACCAGCGTGACCACCACCACACGCTATGAAGCCCAGAAAACCAGCCCCTCGGTTTCGGTGATGTACAAGCCGACGGCGCGCACGTCCGTCTACGCGAGCTACATCGAGGGCATGGAGGAAAGCGGCACGGCGCCGGCCAACCGCGCGAACGCGGGCGAGGTCCTCGCACCCTCGCTGAACAAGCAGGTCGAGCTCGGTATCAAGGCCGAAGTGGCCCAGGGCCTGCTGCTGCAGGCGGCCTACTTTGACGTGAAGCGCCCGTCCACCACCGTCGACGCGGCCAACCGTTTTGTGCTGGGCGGCGAGGCCGAGTACAAGGGCTTTGAATTCGCCGCCTCGGGCGAGATCAACAAACAATGGTCGGTCGTGGCCTCGGCCCTGGTGATGAACCCCAAGATCACCAAGACCACGGTGGCGGCCGAACTCGACAAGACGCCCGAAAACGCGCCCAAGCTGACTTACAGCGTATTCGGTGAATACCGCGTGCCCTCGGTGCCCGGCCTCGCGCTCAACGCCGGCTGGTATTTCACCGGCAAGCGCCCGGTCAACAACGCCAACCAGGCCTATATCGACGGTGCCGGCACCTTGTCGCTGGGCGCGCGCTACCGCACCAAACTCTTCGGCACTAACACCACCCTGCAGGCCAACCTGGACAACGCCACCGACAAGGTCTACTGGAGCACGGCCGGCAACGGCCTGCTGGGCGTGGGCGCGCCGCGCACGCTGCGCGTCGCCGCGAAGTTTGACTTCTGATGGGGCTGCGCACATCGCGGCCGGTGCTGCTCAAGCTGCATCGCTGGCTGGGGCTGACGGCCGGCCTGCTGTTGATGCTCAACGCTTTTACCGGCTCGCTGATGCTGGGCGCGCGGCCGCTGGACCGCGTGCTCAATGCACAGCTCTTCGAGGTGAAGCCTGCGGGCCAGCCGGTGCCGCTGGAGGCAATTCGCCAGGTGCTGGTGGCCGACTACGGTGGAAAGGCGCGTTTCACCATCCGACCTCCGCGCGAGCCTGAAGAGTCCATCCTGGTCTATGTGGCCGGCGACGGCTGGCAGGGCCAGGCTTATTACGACCCCTACAGCGGCCGCAAGCTGGGCGCGCGCGAAGAACACGAGGGTTTTGCCAACGCGCTGTTTGAGTTCCATTCGGCGCTGCTTGCCGGCGACACGGGCAAGACCGTGCTGGCCTTCAACACCGTGACCATGCTGGCGATGCTGGTCACCGGCGTGCTGCTGTGGTGGCCGGCCCGGAGCTGGCGCGGCGCGTTTTCCGTCAGCCTCAAAGGCGGTTTGCTGCGCGGGCTGTTCGATTTGCACCGGGTGGGCGGTGCGATGCTGGGCGCCTGGGTGCTGGCATGTGTGCTGACCGGCACCTGGATGGCCTGGCGGCCGGTCTCGCAGTGGGTGACCCAGCTGGCGGGGCAAAAGCAGGTGCTGCCGCCCGCCGTCAAACCCGGCGCCCCATCGGGGCGGGCCGCCACGGCCGATGAGATGGTGGCCGCCGCCAACGCCGCCTTGCCCGGCGGCATTGTGGGTTATGTCGGCCTGCCGGCCAAGCCCACGGCGCCGGTGCGCATACGCAAGAAGCTGGACGACGACCCGCATCCCAACGGCCTGTCCTCGGTCTGGCTGCACCCGCTGAGCGGCGAGGTGATACGCGTGGACCGCTGGAGTGATCTGGACCTCGGCGCGCGTTCCTATGCCTGGATTTACCCGCTGCACGCCGGCAAGCTGGCCGGCGTGATCGGGGTGCTGGCCACGGCGGCGGGCGGCTTTTTGCTGTTCGGTTTTGGTGTCAGCGGCACCTGGCTGTGGTGGCTGCGCTGGCGTATGCGGGCCGGAAAGGGCTAATACTCCAGCCGTTCCGGCCGGATTTCCTGCAGGATGGTGGTCGAAATCTCTTCGATCGACTTGGTGGTGGTCGAGAGCCAGCGTATGCCTTCGCGCCGCATCATGGCCTCAGCCTCGTGGATTTCGTCGCGGCAGTTCTCCAGGCTCGCGTATTTCGAGTTGGGCCGGCGTTCGTTGCGGATCTGGCTCAGGCGTTCCGGCGCGATGGTCAGGCCGAAGATCTTCTTGCGGTGCGGCACCAGCGCCGGCGGCAGCTGGCGGCGCTCGAAATCTTCCGGGATCAGCGGGTAATTGGAGGCCTTGAGGCCGTATTGCATGGCCAGGTAGAGCGAGGTCGGCGTCTTGCCGCTGCGGCTCACGCCCACCAGGATCACGTCCGAGTTCTCCAGGTCGCGGTTGCTCTGGCCGTCGTCGTGCGCCAGCGAGAAATTGATGGCCTCGATGCGGTCGTCGTATTCCTTGCTCTTGGAGGCATCCGAAAACCGGCCCACCCGGTGGTTGGACTTGATGCCCAGTTCGCCCTCCAGGGGCGCGACGAACATGCCGAACATGTCCAGCAGCATGCCGTTGCAGTGGGTCTTGATGACGGCCAGGATTTCCATGTTGACCAGCGTGGTAAAGACGATGGGACGCTTGCCCTCGACTTCGGCCGTGTGGTTGATCTGCCGTATCGCCTGGTGGGCCTTGTCCACGCTGTCGATAAAGGGCAGGCGGACGTGGCGCGGCTTGAACTCGAATTGGGCCAGGATGGCGTTACCAAAGGTTTCCGCGGTGATGCCGGTGCCGTCGGAGATGAAAAACACGGTGCGTTGGGACATGGTGGGTGTTTGGCTGATTGAAAGCTGGGTGAAAGGCTGACGCGGCACATCCGGCGGCGGGCCCCTACAATTGGGCCAATTATCCAGTTTGCCACGCTATGCCCCGCCACAACCCCCTAGAACAACAACAAGGTTGCCTGCCGCGCATGGCGAATTCCCCGGTTTTTAAACCTCCCGGAGTATTTTCATGTCCAAGCTGTTTGAGGCGACCGCCCTGGTCGTACCGTTTGAAAACCTGAGGATGACAGACGTCGAGGCCGTTGGCGGCAAAAACGCCAGCCTCGGCGAGATGATCTCGCAACTGCCCACCGGCCCCGAGGGCGTGCGGGTGCCCACCGGATTCGCCACCACGGCCCACGCTTTTCGCGTGTTCCTGGCCCACGACGGGCTGGACAAAAAAATCAACGGCGTGCTGGACGCGCTCAACACCGACGACGTGCGCGCCCTGGCCGACGCCGGCGCCAAAATCCGCGCCTTGGTCGAAGCCCAGCCTTTTCCGGCCGACCTCGAAAAAGCCGTGCGCGACAGCTTTGCCGTTCTGAGCGCCGGCAACGCCCAGGCCAGCTTCGCGGTGCGCTCCTCGGCCACCGCCGAGGATCTGCCCGACGCGTCGTTTGCCGGCCAGCAGGAAACCTTTTTGAACGTGGTCGGCATCGAGGACGTGCTGCACAAGATGAAAGAGGTGTTCGCCTCGCTCTACAACGACCGCGCCATCAGCTACCGCGTGCACCAGGGTTTTGCCCATTCCGACGTGGCGCTGTCCGCCGGCATCCAGCGCATGGTGCGCAGCGACAAGGGCGCGGCCGGCGTGATGTTCACCATAGACACCGAAAGCGGCTTTGAGGACGTGGTCTTCATCACCTCCAGCTACGGCCTGGGTGAAACCGTGGTGCAGGGCGCCGTCAATCCCGACGAGTTCTACGTGCACAAGCCCATGCTCAAAGCCGGCAAGCGCGCCGTGATCCGCCGCAACCTGGGCTCCAAGCTGCTGCAAATGGAGTTCGCCACGCCGGAAGAGAAAAAAGCCGGCGGCAAGCTGGTCAAGACCACCGACGTGCCGACGGAGCTGCGCAACCGCTATTCGCTGACCGACGACGACGTCGAGCAACTGGCCCGCTATGCGCTCATCATCGAGGCGCATTACGGCCGCCCCATGGACATCGAATGGGGCAAGGACGGCACCGACGGCCTGCTTTACATCCTGCAGGCCCGCCCCGAGACGGTGAAGAGCCAGGCCAAGGGCAAGGCCGAGCAGCGCTACAAGCTCAAGGGCACCGGCACGGTGCTGGCCGAGGGCAGGGCCATCGGCCAGAAAATCGGCACCGGCCCGGTGCGCATCGTGCACGACATCAAGGACATGGACCAGGTGCAGGCCGGCGACATCCTCGTCACCGACATGACCGACCCGAACTGGGAGCCGGTGATGAAGCGCGCCAGCGCCATTGTCACCAACCGTGGCGGGCGCACCTGCCACGCGGCCATCATCGCGCGCGAGCTGGGCATTCCGGCCGTGGTCGGCTGTGGCGACGCTACCGAGACGCTGAAAGACGGCATGCTGGTGACGGTGAGCTGCGCCGAAGGCGACACCGGCAACATCTATGACGGCCTGCTCGAAACCGAGGTGACCGAGGTGCAGCGCGGCACCATGCCGCCCATAAACCTCAAGATCATGATGAACGTGGGCAACCCGCAGCTGGCCTTCGACTTCTGCCAGATGCCCAACCACGGCGTGGGCCTGGCGCGGCTGGAGTTCATCATCAACAACAACATCGGTGTGCACCCCAAGGCCATCCTCGAGTACCCCAACATCGACGCCGACCTGAAAAAAGCCGTGGAAAGCGTGGCCCGCGGCCATGCCTCGCCGCGCGCCTTCTACGTCGACAAGGTGGCCGAAGGCATCGCCACCATAGGCGCGGCCTTCTGGCCCAAGCCGGTGATCGTGCGCCTGTCGGACTTCAAGTCCAATGAGTACCGCAAGCTGATAGGCGGCTCGCGCTACGAGCCCGAGGAAGAAAACCCCATGCTGGGCTTCCGCGGCGCGGCGCGCTACCTGAGCCCCGACTTCGCCGAGGCCTTCGCGATGGAGTGCGAGGCGCTCAAGCGCGTGCGCAACGACATGGGCCTGAGCAACGTCGAGGTCATGGTGCCCTTTGTGCGCACCCTGGGCCAGGCCAAGGCCGTGACCGAGCTGCTGGCCAAACACGGCCTCAAGCGCGGCGAGCAGGGCCTGAAGATCATCATGATGTGCGAGGTGCCCAGCAATGCGGTGCTGGCTGACCAGTTCCTCGAGTACTTCGACGGCTTCTCGATTGGCTCCAACGACCTGACCCAGCTCACGCTGGGCCTGGACCGCGACTCGGGCCTGGACATCCTGGCCAAGGACTTCGACGAACGCGACCCGGCCGTCAAGGCGCTGCTGGGCCAAGCCATCGCCGCCTGCAAGCGTGCCAACAAATACGTCGGCATCTGTGGCCAGGGCCCCAGCGACCATCCCGACTTCGCCCTGTGGCTCAAGGAGCAGGGCATAGGCTCCATCTCGCTGAACCCCGATACGGTGATGGACACCTGGAAACAGCTGGCCGGCTGAGCCAGGCCCACCGCGCCCACCGAGGGAAAACCCCCGGTGGGCGGTGCCCCCGTGGTAAGCAATTGGCAAGTCCTCCGATGACAATCGGAGGCACTGCCTTACTTGTCTGCCCCCAGCCATGCTTGCCGTCGCCACCACCGCCAAACTGCTAGCTGAAATTGCGCTGCTCGCGCTGGCCGGCCAATGGGTGCTGGGGATGCTGGCCGGTGCCGGGCGCAGCGGTAACCCGTTTTACCGCCTGCTGGAACTGCTGGGCCGGCCCTGGGTGAGGGCGGCGCGCTGGATCGCCCCACCCGTGGTGCTGGACCGCCACCTGCCTTTGGTGGCCTTCCTGGTGCTGGCGCTGGTCTGGCTTGCGGCGGCCGTCACAAAAGTCCGCATCTGCCTGGAAATCGGGGTGGCGTTGTGCAAATGAGCCTGCCGCTTGCACCCGCCCTGCAGTACCACTTGCTGAAAGCGCAGGCCTTGCTGCTGCTCGCGGCGGGCAAGCGCGCGGCCGCCTTGCCGAAGTTCGCGCGGATGCTGCGCCTGCGGCCGGCCGACCCTTACGCTCTGGCCAGCCGTGGCCATGTGCAGGCGCAGCTGCAGCTTACGCAGGAGGCGATTGACAGCCTGCGGCAACTGACCGGCGCCTGGCCGCAGCAGGCCGCGGGATGGTTCAACCTGGGCTATGTATTGCAGCAGGCCGGGCGCCATGAGGAGGCTGGCCCCGCCTTCGAGCGCGCGCTGGCGCTGGATCCGCGTCTGGACCGGGCCTGGTACGGCCTGGCGCTGGTGTGTATCCACCAGCAACGCTGGCAGGAGGCCGCCCAGGCGCTGGAGCGCAACACCACGCTGCAGCCGCTGGGGCCGTATGGCTGGTACCGGCTCGCGCAGGTCTGGCTGGCGCTGGGCGAGCCGGGCAAGGCATGCAAGGTCATCGCCCACCTGCGCCGTTTCGAGCCGCGCGTGGCCGCGCAGCTGGAACGCGAAAACGCCGCGGCGTTGCAGGCGGGCAGGGTAGCCACCGGTGAGGCGCGCCATGCAACCCGGTGACAGCCACCGCCGCTACTGGCGCAAAAACCTCGCGGTGACGGCCTTGCTGCTGCTGCTCTGGTTCAGCGTGACCTTCGGTGTCAGCTACTTCGCGCGCGCGCTGAATTTCCGGTTCTTTGGCTGGCCTTTCAGTTTCTGGGTGGGCGCGCAGGGCGCCCTGCTGGTGTACTGCCTGATCATCGGCTTTTATGCCTGGTACATGAACCGGCTCGACATCGAACACGACGTGGCGGACGGGGACTAGATGGCCGGCTTCTTCGGTTCCCGCGACGGGGTCATGCTGTCCAGCCAGCAGTTCAAGGCGCAGCTCAACCGCGTCTACCGCTGGTACACCGTGGGCCTGGTGGTATTTGTGCTCATCCTCGCGGGCCTGGAGCGCATGGGCCTGCCGCGCCTGTGGATAGGCACGGCATTTTTGCTGGCCACCATAGGGCTGTACGCGGGCATAGGCATCATGAGCCGCACCACCGACGCCGGCGAATACTATGTGGCGGGCCGGCGCGTGCCGGCGGTCTACAACGGCATGGCCACCGGCGCCGACTGGATGTCGGCCGCCTCCTTCATCGGCCTGGCCGGCACGCTTTACCTCACGGGCTACAGCGGCCTGGCCTTCATCATGGGCTGGACCGGCGGCTATTGCCTGGTGGCGCTGGTGCTGGCGCCTTACCTGCGCAAGTTCGGCCAGTTCACCATTCCCGACTTCCTGGGGGAGCGCTATGGCAAGCTGCCGCGCCTGCTCGGTGTGGGCGCGGCCATCCTGTGTTCCTTCACCTACCTGGTCGCGCAGATTTACGGTGTGGGCCTGATCACCTCCTACCTGACCGGCATTGCCTTCGAACTGGGCATTTTCCTGGGCCTGGGCGGCATCCTGGTGTGCTCCTTCCTGGGCGGCATGCGCGCCGTGACCTGGACGCAGGTGGCCCAGTACATCATCCTGGTGGTGGCCTACCTGATCCCGGTGGTGTGGCTGTCGGTCAAGCAGACCGGTGTTCCGGTGCCGCAGCTGGTTTACGGCTTGCAGCTCGAGAAAGTCAGCGCCAAGGAAAAAGAGCTGGCTGCGGATCCCAAGGAGTTGCAGGTGCGTGAGCTGTTCCGGCAGCGCTCCGAGGCGCTGTCCGGCAAGCTGGCCCACCCGGCCGAGGCGCTGGCCGCCGACAAGCTGGCCGCCGCCAAACGCATGGAGCAGCTCAAGGGCGGCAATGCCTCGGTGGCCGAAATCACCTCGGCGGCCAAGACCCTGGCTGCCATGCCCAGGGACGAGGCGGCGGCCGTCAAGGCCTGGACGGCGGCCAAAGCCGCAGCCGAGGTCAAGACCCAGCCGCTCAACGGCATGCCCGCCCATGCTGCGCAGTTCTCGGGCGACCCCGAGGGCACGCCCCGGGAGCAGGAGGCCTACGACACCTCGCGCCGCAATTTCCTGGCCCTGGTGTTCTGCCTCATGGTGGGCACGGCCGCCTTGCCGCATATCCTGATGCGCTACTACACGGTGCCCAGCGTGCGGGAGGCGCGGCAGTCGGTCACCTGGTCGCTGTTTTTCATCTTTTTGCTGTATTTCACGGCGCCGGCCCTGGCCGTTCTGGTGAAGTACGAAGTCTTCACCGTGCTGGTCGGCACGCGTTTTGACCAGCTGCCGTCCTGGGTCGGCGCCTGGAGCCGGGTGGACGCCAGCCTGCTGTCGGTGGCCGACATCAACCGCGACAACATCCTGCAGCTCAACGAAATGACCATAGGCGGCGACATCATCGTGCTGCTCACGCCCGAGCTGGCGGGCCTGCCCTATGTCATTTCGGGCCTGGTGGCGGCCGGCGGCCTGGCCGCCGCGCTGTCGACCGCCGACGGCCTGCTGCTGACGATCGCCAACGCGCTGGGCCATGACCTCTATTACAAGATGATCGACCCCAACGCCTCCACCGTGAGCCGGGTCACGGTGTCCAAGATCCTGCTGCTCATCGTGGCCCTGCTGGCGGCCTATGTGGCGGCGCAAAAGCCGGCGGACATCCTGTTCCTGGTGTCGGCGGCGTTTTCCTTCGCCGCCGCCTCCTTTTTCCCGGCGCTGAGCCTGGGCATCTTCTGGAAGCGCGCCAACGGCGCAGGCGCCGTCCTTGGCATGATGTCGGGCCTGGGCGTGACGTCTTACTACATGTTCACCAACCAGCCCTGGCTGCGCGCCACCTTCGGCATCAGTTCGCCGGTGCAGCTGTGGTGGGGCATAGACCCGATTTCGGCCGGCCTGTTCGGCGTGCCTGTGGGTTTTGCCGTGATGGTGCTGGTGAGCCTGCTCACCCCGGCGCCCAGCCAAAAAATCCAGGAGCTGGTCGAATACATCCGCTACCCGGACCTAAAACGCCTCTAAAACACGGCCGGGGCGGTTATTCGAGGGTTTTTCGGCGGTTTTAGGGCTTTCCCCCAAAAAATGGGCAGAGCCTGCCTGATCCCCCTATCCGTACCAGCATGAGCCGTGGAACCGGCTTTGCCGGGCCACAGGCGGGCGGCCCCCTCGGGGGCAGGGAGCTACACAAAGTGAGCGACCGTGGGGGCATGCTATACTCTTGGGCTTCGCCTTGCTGCACCCTTAACGACGCTGGGGCAGCTTTAATCAACCACAAGGAGAGTTTATGCGTCACTATGAGATCGTCTTGCTGATCCACCCGGATCAAAGCGAGCAAGTCCCAGCCATGCTGGAACGTTACAAGGGCATGATCACCGCCGGCGGCGGAAAAGTGCACCGTGTTGAAGACTGGGGCCGCCGCCAGCTGGTGTACCTGATCCAGAAGCTCGCGAAAGCCCACTACCTCTGCATCAACATCGAAGCCAGCCAGGCCGTGATGGAAGAAATCGAACACGCGTTCAAGTTCAACGATGCCGTGCTGCGCCACCTGACCGTGGTCAAGAAAAAGGCCGAAACCGGCCCATCCCTCATGATGCGCAACGTCGAGAGGGAAGAAGCCCGTAAAGCCCAACAGCAGGAGTATGCGGCTTAATTGCCACCATGCTGTTGAACGCCTCGCTGCCGCGCAGCTGCCACTGAGCAAAAGCCCGCAGTGAACCACGTTGAACTGACCGCCTGTATCGCCGAGGCAAGTCCTCTTCGCTACACGCCCGCTGGAATCCCCGCCGCCAATTTCGTCCTCGAACACGAGTCCGAAGTTGTCGAGGCCGGAATCACCAGACAGGTCAAATTGACGGTCAGGGCGGTTGCCTTCGGAGCGCTGGCTGAGCAATCAGCCAAGTCACCCTTAGGCCAGCCCTTCAGGTTCACCGGTTTCCTCATCAATGCGCGCACCAGCAAAGGTGTTGTTTTCCATATTCAAGCTCTTCACAAGGTAGAGCAAGTACCGAACCCCATTTAAGGAGTCCATCATGGCCGGACCAAAACGTTTCAACAAAGACAAGCGCCCCAAGCGCAATACCCAATCCCTGCTGTTCAAGCGCAAGCGTTTTTGCCGCTTCACAGCCGCTGGCGTTGAAGAAATCGACTACAAGGACATCGACACCCTGCGCGATTTCGTTGCCGAAAACGGAAAAATCATCCCCGCGCGCCTGACCGGCACGCGCGCGATTTTCCAGCGCCAGATCAACACCGCCGTCAAGCGCGCTCGCTTCCTCGCGATGCTGCCTTACAGCGACCAGCACCGTACCCTGTAAGGAGCGCGACCATGCAAATCATTCTGCTCGACAAAGTCGTGAACCTCGGTAACCTCGGCGAAATCGTCAAGGTCAAAGACGGCTACGCACGCAACTTCCTGATCCCTTCGGGCCGCGCACGCCGCGCCACGGAAGCCAACAAGGCCGAATTCGAAGCCAAGCGCGTCGAACTCGAAAAGGCTGCGGCCGCCAAGCTGGCCGAAATGCAAGCCCAGGGCGAAAAGCTGAGCGGCACCACCGTCAAGCTCACGCAAAAAGCCGGTGTGGACGGCCGCCTGTTCGGCTCCGTCACCAACCACGATATCTCGGCCGAGCTGACCAAGCAGGGTTTCCCCGTGCTGAAGTCGCAAATCCGCATGCCCAACGGCCCGCTGAAGATCGTCGGCGACCATGCCGTGACCGTGGCCCTGCACACCGATGTGGCTGTGGACATCACCGTGACCGTGTACGGCGAAACCGCTTAAGCGCTTTTTCCCTTCACGAAAAAAGCCGCTCGCCGAGCGGCTTTTTTCATGCCCGGCCGCATCCCCCGGCTGTGCACACCTTCCCGGTCCATTTCCACCCGATTTCCCCCGGTTATCCACAGCCTTATCCCGCGGTGTTTTGCGCCCACGGCGTACCATTCACCCTCTCCCAAGGAAACCCATGTCCGCCGTACTTTCCACCTATGACGATCCCGGCTACAGCCCCGACCGCCAGATCGCCCAGCTGCGCATTCCGCCGCATTCCATCGAGGGTGAATCCAGCGTGCTGGGCGGCCTGCTGCTCGACAACGGCGCCTGGGACCGGGTGGGCGACCTGCTGGTCGACGAGGATTTCTACCGCTCCGAGCACAAGCTGATCTTTGCCGCCGTGGGCGCACTCATCAACGCGAACAAGCCGGCTGACATCATCACGGTCTACGAATACCTGCAGAACCAGGGCAAGGCCGACGAAGTAGGGGGCCTGAGCTACCTCAATTCGCTCGCGCAATACGTGCCCAGCGCAGCCAATATCCGCCGCTACGCCGAGATCGTGCGCGAGCGCTCCATCCTGCGCAAGCTGGTGTCGGCGTCCGACGAAATCGCCACCAACGCCTTCAACCCGCAGGGCAAGGACGTCGCCACCATCCTCGACGAAGCCGAGCAGAAGATCTTCAAGATCGGCGAGCAGGGCTCGCGCATGAAGGAAGGCTTCCAGAGCATGGACACGCTGGTCGTGAGCCTGCTGGACCGCGTGACCGAGATGGCTGAGAACCCGCAGGACGTCACCGGCGTACCCACGGGCTTCAGGGATTTTGACCATATGACGTCAGGCCTGCAGGCCGGCGACCTGATCGTCCTGGCGGCGCGCCCCTCCATGGGCAAGACCGCGCTGGCCATCAACATCGCCGAACACGTCGCGCTCAATGAAGGCCTGCCGGTGGCGGTGTTTTCCATGGAAATGGGTGCATCCCAGCTCGCCGTGCGTATCGTCGGCTCCATAGGCCGCATCGACCAGACCCATTTGCGCACAGGCGCCTTGACCGACGAGGAGTGGCCGCGCCTGACCGAAGCGATTGAAAAGCTGCGCACCGTCTCGCTGCACATCGATGAAACGCCGGGACTGACCGTGAGCGAGCTGCGCGCCAATGCCCGGCGCCTGGCCCGCCAGTGCGGCAAGCTGGGCCTGATCGTGGTCGACTACCTGCAGCTCATGAGCGTCTCCGGCGGCATGGCCGAAGAAAACCGCGCCACCGCCGTCGGTGAAATCTCGCGCGGCCTGAAGATGCTGGCCAAGGAACTGCAGTGCCCGGTCATTGCGCTGTCGCAGCTCAGCCGCGGCGTCGAGTCGCGCACCGACAAGCGCCCCATGATGAGCGACCTGCGCGAGTCCGGTGCCATCGAGCAGGACGCCGACATCATCATGTTCATCTACCGCGACGAGTACTACACCAAGGAGGCCTGCAAGGAGCCCGGTGTGGCCGAGGTCATCATCAGCAAGCAGCGTAACGGCCCCACCGGCACGGTGAAGCTGGCCTTCATCAACCGCATCACCAAGTTCGAGAGCCTGGCTCACGGCGCGTCCGGGGACTTCTAGCCATCGGAGCGAGGGCTCAGGGCGCAACGCCCGCGTCGGCAGGCGTGCGCCTTTTTTTGCGTATGACCGTCACCGCTCCGGCGACATTCGCCGCTGCCGGGGCTTGCACCGGCCTGGCGGCGAACAGGTGCTCGGCGCTGCTGATGGCGGCATCGACGTCGCCGCGGTTCAGCCGCTGAACCACGGACCCATTGACCTGCAAGTAGGCACCGTCGCGCGCAATGGCCAGAAAACCGAACTCCATACCGCGGTGCACGGTTCCGATCACGCGGTAGCAGTCCACCGGCGGAATGGCCCAAGGAGCCCTCAGGATTTTGTGCAGGCGGACCGTCAGGCGTTCATCCATACGGCTTTCTCCCTTGTTTGTTCTGGTCTCGGATGGCATCGAACCCGCCGGCCGAAGCCGGAGTGCGGCGCCGGGATGTGATGGTGTTTGTTGATGGCGCTTTCTGGCATCGTTCTCCCCCTCCTCGAAAACTTCGCTGGCGGCTTGCCGAACTCTTGTGAAGAGGTTGAAAGGTATTCGAGTTCGCCAGGGGAGGCCGCGCGAATTGTCTGTGCGTGGTAGATGTTTGTCGGATTTCCCGAATCCGGCCTGCTTTGGCCTGTTCTTTGCCGCTCGGACTGGCTAGCATCCGCCGGGACGGCAAGGTTGATCCGCGTTCGTCTGGAAGCAGGGCTTGTTCCGTCCGGTTGTCTCGCGGGCACCCGAACCGTCACTTGAAGTGGAAGTTTTCAACTAACCAACCTACAAGGAAAATCCTATGCCTACCACCTCGAATAACGCGGAAGCCCACACCTTGTCGCGTAACCTGACGTCCAATTTCAAGGGCGACGTGAATTCGCTCAACCAGAAGGTCGTCGAAGGCCGCATCCTGGAAACCGCCATCGCCCAGCTTGCGGGCCGGCCCGGTTTCAATCCGGCGGCGATCAGCATCGTGTTCGGCCTGAAGTGGTAACAGCCGGCTAGCCGCCGCGGGGCGCGCGGATATTTTTTCGCGCGCCCCGTTCCGGCTCCGGTCCTTTACTCGCCTGTTCCCATGTTTCGTTCGGCCATCATCAAGCTGACCGCGGTGTGCGACATCGATTGCAGCTACTGCTACATGTTCAACCAGGCGGACCGCACGTTCGAGCGCATGCCGGCACGCATGGCATTGCCCACGGCCTTGCGCCTGCTGGACCGCATCTGCGACTACCACCCCCGGGGTGAACCCGAGCCCTTCTCCATCGTCCTGCATGGCGGCGAACCCATGCTCTGGCCCGATGCCAGTTTTGCCGAACTGCTTTCGCAGATTGCGCGGCGCCGCGAACAGGGCTGGAATCTCGACGTCGCGGTACAGACCAACCTGGTGCAGCCGATCGCCCCGCAACTGCTTGCCCTTTTTCGCGAACACCGCGTGTCGCTGGGCGTCAGCCTGGACGGCCCGCGCGAGGTGAACGATGCCGCGCGCGTGGACAAGCTCGGCCGCGGCACCTATGCGCGTGTCATGGCCAACGTCGAGCGCATGCTGGCGGGCGGCGACGGCGGTTTGATAGGCGGCTTTCTGGCCGTGGCCAACCCTTCGCTGCCTCCGGCGGAGTTCCTCGCCTGGGTGCGCAGCCTGCCGGTTTCCAAGGTCGACGTGTTGTGGCCCATCGAATTCAACTGGCGCCATCCTCCGTGGCCGCTGGGAGCGTCAAAGGCCTATGCCGCCGCGCCGCGTTACGGCGCCTGGTATGCCGAATTGTTTCGCGCCTGGTGGGCGCTGGACGATCCGGGCATCACCATCCGGCTCTTCAACAACCTGCTTCACGTCGCGCTGGGAGGGCAGGGCCATATCGACGCCCTGGTGAACGACAGCTACAACATGTTCGTCGTCAATACCGACGGCAGCTACGAATACCCCGACTACCTGCGTGTGGCCGCAGACGGCTCGGCCGGCACATCTTTCCACATAGCCACGGACGGCATCGCCGCGCTGGCCGGCGACCCGCTGTTCGCGCGGCTCCTCGACCTGCGCGCCGAACTTCCGCTGAAATGCTCCGGCTGCCGCCACCGCCTGATCTGCGGCGGCGGCTTCCTTCCCGGCCGCAGCGATGTGAAGGGCGGCATCACGCCGCGCGAGTCCGTGCTGTGTGCGGACCAGATGTATTTTTTTGACGCCGCGCTCGGCCTTATCGAATCTTCCTTTCAACCGCGAGGTAGCCATGCCCACAATGACCCGGAAAATGCCGCCGCTGCAGGCAGCCAAGCCTGAATTGCAGTGCGCCGACTTTGCCGAGCTGGCCTTGATGCCGGACGCCGTGATCACGGCCGATCTGGTCCATGAATCCGCCGCAGGCCGCCTGGACGACTTTCTGGCCCTGGCCGAGATCGTTCGGGCTTCACCGGCGCTGGCTGCGCATCGCGAGCGCTGGGAACAAGCGGTGCTCGACCTGCAGGCCCTGCTGCCGCATGAGCGCACCGCCATCGGCTCCTCGCCTTTGTACCGCCGCTGGCTGCATGCGATCGGGCGCGCGCTGATCGCCGGCGCACCGCTGCCGGCGGTCGAGCCCTTGCTCGCGTCGGTTGCCAACTATGTGCCGGGTTTCACCGAGATGTCACCGCGCAGCAGGGTGCTGATGTCACGCGGCGGCCGCATCGAGACCTGGGATTGCGCCGGCAGCGTCGAACTGCCGGCCGGCCATGCCGACGGCGCCTGGTTATGCCGGCGTAAAGGCGCGTGGGTCCACCTGAGCCGGCCGTCCTCGGGCGGCCAGACCCTGAGTTCCTGTCTTGCCGCGCCGCAGGCCCTGCTGCCGCGGTCCCACATCGTGGTCCGCAACGATCTGCCGGGCCTGCGGGTGTCGCTTGACGAGACCCGCACACCCGAGCGCGGCAGCACCGTGCGCGAACAGGAAACCGACGCGCGCGAACGCTCCTATCCGCAGGGCCGCCATCGCCCCATCGTGGAGGCGGCGCAGGCCCTTTTGTCGGCCTGGCCCGAGGAGTACGAGGACTGGCGCTGCATGATGCGCGTGGTGGTGCCGCGCCTGCCGCCGCCGGGCTGGCAGATGGAAGGGTTCACGATCTCCTCCATGCAGGGGGCGGCATGGATACACCCGTCCGATACCTTGCGTACCCTCGAAAGCCTGGTCCACGAGCACAGCCACGTCAAGCTGCGTTATGTCGAGGAAGCCGTTCCGCTGCTGCAGCCCGTGCAGACCGGCGCGCGCTTTCCGGTCGGCTGGCGCACCGACCCGCGCCCGGTGGTCGGCATCTTCGAGGGGGTGTATGTACACCTGCACTGCGTCATGGCGCTGGTCCGCTACCTGCAGGCCCCTTACCTGGATGCCGCGGCGCGGCGCGAGCTTGCAAGCCGGCTGGATGAATTGCGGGCACAGGCGCGCGAAGGGCTCGAACTGCTGCGCGCGCACGCGCGTTTTACCGCGGCGGGCCAAGGCTTTCTGCGCTGGGCCGGGGCTGCCTTGCAGGGCCGCTAAGCCGCCGCCCCCCGGGCGGTGTTGGAGAAGATGCGCCTCAGCGCACGCACTCAAAGCCGTACTGGCCCTCAGCCGGCTTGGTGATCAAGCGGGCGTGCCGGCCACCGCGCTTCTGGCATTCGGTTTCGGCGATCTCCGTGGCATCGGGCAGCTGTGAAGGGCGGCCTTTGACGATGATCAGCTTTTCGCTGTTGCTCAGCAGTTCGGCGGCACAGCCGGAGAGCAGGGCGCCGGCCAGCAGCAGCGAAGACAGCACGTAGGTGTTTTTCATGAGAATTTCCTTGATGGGGTTAATGTAAAGCTTGCGTCAATCCAGCCCCAGCGCCCGGTACACCCGCAGCGCCCCATAGGCGTCATTGGCCGCATAAATGATTTGCGCCTCCGTGAGCCTTTCATTGGCCCAGTTGGAGGTGGCCGCTTTCTTGGACTTGAGGAAGCGCTTGTTGAACATCACGGCCACGGCGCCGCGCACGCCCATGTCCTTGCGGTAGCCGCGCTCGCGGAACACCACGTTGAGGTCCAGCACACCCTGCAGGTCCGTGCCCAGCTTGCGGATGATGCGGCGCTGGTCGTCGCCCAGGCCGAAGCCGGCCTTGATCACGGCGGGTGAGCTCAGCACCAGGCCTACGGCGCGCCGGCATTCGGCGTCTTCAAGCTGGAAGATCCAGGCCTTGTGAAGTGTCGCGAGCTGCACGATGTGCGGCCCATCCGAGGCCTCATTTTTGGCGAAGGTGGGTTTGGACTCGGTATCAAAGCCCAGCACGGTGGCGCCGGTCAGGTCCTTGAGGGCCTGGGCTGCCCGCTCGGCTGTGGACACGACTTCGATCTGGTCCAGGCCCAGCCGCTCGAAGGGCTCGAGCAGCGCGATTTCTTCTTTACCGGGGGTGGGATGGCGCTCGGTCATAGGGATCCATGCGAAAAGGGCGTTCAAAAAAAACAGGAATCGGCAGGGCTAGAGCTTACAGTCGGGGTAGGGCGCCATTTCGGGCAACCCGTTTCCTGACTTCACCATGGCCGCACAAAGCATCACTACCGAGCATTACAAGCTCTTTCCGTCGCCGCGTAACCGGCACCGCACGATTTTCCTGCACCAGGTGTTTGTGCCGCACTCCTACATGCTGATCGACATGGAAAGCTACCAGCTCAAAGGCAAATACAGCCTGTTCGGCGCTTGCCGGCTGGCCGACATGCGCATGGGCCAGCTGGTCACGCTGGAGCTGGCCGAAGACGAAGCCAGCTTCAACGCCAGGTTCGTGCCGGACTGAAGCGCCCGCCACACGCGCCTAACGAACGGCGCCCACGCCGCGCAGCATTTCATGCACGTCGTGCGTCATCACGGCCAGGAAGCCCGCCAGCGCCAGGTAATAAAAACCATATTCGAAACGTGTGGCCGCGCTGACCGCGTAATAGGTCTGGGCCTCCTCGCTGTCCGATTTGTAGCGTATGGCCTTGAGCAGCTGCGGCGCGGCCAGCAGCGCCATCAGGATCAGCATGGGGCTGGGCCGCCAGAAGAACAGTGCCACCAGCACCGGCACCCCCAGCAGCCAGATGCGCGGCGACAGCACCGCGGTAATGCGCCCGCCGTCAAACGGTGACAGCGGGATCAGGTTGAAGAGGTTCAGGAAGAAGCCGGAATAGGCGATGGCTAGCAGCAGGTTGCTGTCCTGGTCGCGCGCCAGGAAGTAGCAGGCCAGCGCGCCCACCGTGCCCAGCAGCGGGCCGCCCAGGCCCACATAGGCCTCGGTTTCCGCGTCATGCGGCATGTCCTTGAGTTCCACCCAGGCGCCCACAAAGGGGATGAAGGTGGGCGCGCCCACATTGAGGCCACGCCGGCGGGCGGCGATGTAGTGGCCCATCTCATGCACGAACAGCAGCAGCACAAAGCCCACCGCATAACGCCAGCCGAACAGCAGCGCATAGGCGAACACCGACACCAGCATGCTGCCGCCGGTCAGCAGCAGCTTGCCGAACTTGGCGCCCGTGAAAAGCAGCAACAGGAGCTTGGCCATGCCGCTTCGCTGCTCAGGCTTTGGGTGGCGCGGGCGGCACGTCCGGTGCGCCGCCGCCGAACGCGGCGGGCACGGTGTCCTGCTCGGCCCGGCTGACCGCCGGCATAGGCGCAGGCACAGGGGCCGGTTTGCGCTTGAAGTACTTCACGAACACCGTGCCCAAACCCGCCAGGGCCAGGACGATCACCTTCGCGAACTTGGCGAAAAACAGCGCAATCACCGCGAAGAAGCCCAGTTTTTTCGCGGCCACACCCAGCACCAGCGCGGCCAGCCCGTATTCGGCCACCTTGTCGGTCTTGGAATTGAAGTCGGCGTAGCGCTTGCCCTGGTCGTACTGCAGGGCCGCCAGCAGCTCCGCCGCCGCGGGCTTGTCCTTGGGCAGGTCGGCCAGCGCCGTGACCAGGTTCATGCTGAAGTAACCTTCGCGGCCCAGCGCGTAGGTGTTGTAGTTCACGCCCTGCGCCGCACCTGCGGGCGCGCCGCGGTCCTTGCTGGACATGGCCCAGACCAGGCGGTGGGTGGCGGCGCTGTAGGCCGGTTTTTCAGCCCAGCCCACGATCTCGATTTCAGGGAAACCCATTTTTTTGCGATCGGCATTCGAGGCCTCGGTGCCTTCGCGGTAGCTTTTGAGCAGCTCGTCCGCGTTCCAGTCCTTGGCATCGTCGTCCTTCACATAGCCGGCCGCCTCGAAGCGCACCGTCATGAACCAGCTGTCGCCCGTGGCCGGGAACACCAGGCCCTGCAGCCGCGAGTCGGTGCCCGGGTTGCCCATGGCGTTGAGCAGCTTGCCCGCCTGGGGCTGCGGCACAAAGATGCGGCCGGCGGGCAGCTTGAGCACGGCCTGGCTTGCCAGCGCGATGTCCTGCGGCCCTTCCTTGGCGGCGGCGCGGCCCTCGGCCCAGATCTTTTCGCTTTCTTCTTTCGACAGGGCCTGTGCCATGGCGGCGGCGCAGGACAGACAGACAGCCAGCGCGCAGATGCGCATCCACAAACGGTTCATGAAAGCCCTCCTTGTTGGAATAATTTGCGGGCTATTCTGACATGCTCCTGCGCGGCGGCCGGGAAGCGGCCCGAAAGTGCCCGGGCCGCGCTAGAGGACGAGACCTAAGCCTGCAACTGCCGCGCCAGCAGCACCGCCACGTGGATGGCCTCGCGCTGCGCCCCGTCCTTGATCTGGTGGCGGCAGCTGGTGCCGTCGGCCACCACGATGGCATCGGGCTGCTTGCGCACCGCCGGCAACAGGCTCAGCTCGGCCATCTGCATCGATACCTCATAGTGGCCGGCCTCGTAGCCGAAGCTGCCGGCCATGCCGCAGCAGCTGGACTCGATCAGTTCGGGCTGCGCGCCCGGGATCAGCCTCAGCACGTCCAGGATGGGGCTGACCGCGCCAAAGGCTTTCTGGTGGCAATGGCCGTGCAACAGAATGGGCTGGTCCGCGGGCTTGAGCCGGCCCTTGAGCGTCTCGAGCAAGCCGTCCGCCGCCTCGCGCGCCAGGAATTCTTCCAGCAGCAGCGCATGGCGGCTGATGGTTTGCGCCGCCTCGCCCAGGCCCATCACCAGCATCTCGTCGCGCAGCGTCAGCAGGCAGGAGGGCTCCAGGCCGACGATGGCGATGCCGCGTTCGGCAAAGGGCAGCAGGGCGCCCACCACCTCGCGCGCCTTGGCCTTGGCCTTGTCGACCATGCCGCCGGCCAGGTAGGTCCGGCCGCAGCACAGGCTTTTGCCGTCGGCCGTGGTTTTGGCCGCCACATGCACCGTGTAGCCGGCCGCCTGCAGCACCGTGAGCGCGGCCAGCGCGTTTTCCGATTCGAAATAGCCGTTGAAGGTGTCCACGAACAGCACCACGGGCCTGGCGGCGGCCAGCACCTCTTCGCGGCTCGCGGTGTGGAGACGGCCCTGCGGCGCTGCGCCGGCTTCAGCCTGTGCGCCCAGCCGCTTCCAGAAGGTGTTGCTGTGCCACTGCGGCAGCGTGCGGCGCGCCGACAGGCCCAGCAGCTTTTCACTCCAGCCCGCCAGGCCCGGCACCTTGTCGCGCAGGTTGAGCAGCGGCGCAAAGCGGCTGGCCCAGTGCGCGTAATCGGGCAGGTGGGCGACCAGCCGGTCTTTCAGCGTATAGCCGTGTTTGGCCTTGTAGTGGTGCAAAAACTCCACCTTCATCTTGGCCATGTCCACGCCCGTGGGGCAATCGCGCTTGCAGCCCTTGCAGCCCACGCACAAGTCCATGGCCTCCTGCACGGCCTCGCTCGTAAAGGCATCTTCTGCTTTTAAACCGTCCAGCTGGCCCGACAGTGCCAGGCGCAAGGTGTTGGCGCGCCCGCGTGTCAAATGTTTTTCGTCGCGTGTCGCGCGGTAGCTGGGGCACATGGTGCCGGCATCAAACTTTCTGCAGTGGCCGTTGTTGTTGCACATCTCCACGGCCTTGGCAAAACCCTGGGCCGGGTCGCCGCCCGTGCCCGGCTCGCTGGTCTGCTCGGTCACCGGGTCGTTCTGCACGTTCCAGGCGCTCCAGTCCAGCGCAGTCTTGATCGGTATCACCTTGTAGCTGGGCGGAAAGCGCATCAGCCGCGTGTCGTCCATCTTGGGCGGGTTGATGATGCGGTTCGGGCTCAGCAGGTTCAGCGGGTCCAGGTAATTCTTAATTTGCGCAAAAGCCTCGTTGATCTTGGGGCCGAACTGCCACTCAATCCACTCGCCGCGGCACAGGCCGTCGCCGTGCTCGCCGCTGTAGGCGCCCTTGTAGTGGCGTACCAGGGCAGAGGCCTCCTCGGCGATCGCGCGCATCTTGGCGCCGCCCTCGCGCCGCATGTCCAGGATGGGCCGTACATGCAGCGTGCCGACAGAGGCGTGGGCATACCAGGTGCCCTTGCTGCCGTACTTGCGGAACACCTGCGTCAGCGCATCGGTGTACTCGGCCAGGTGCACCAGCGGCACGGCGCAGTCCTCGATAAAGCTGACCGGCTTGCCGTCGCCCTTGAGGCTCATCATGATGTTCAGGCCGGCCTTGCGCACTTCCCAGAGGTTTTTCTGCGGCGCGTCGTCCATCATCTCGACGACCGAGCCGGGCAGGCCCAGGTCGCCCATGAGCTCGACCAGCTGGTGCATCTTGGGCGCCAGCTCGGCCTTGGAATTACCCGAGAACTCCACCAGCAAAATCGCGTCGGGCTGGCCGATGAGCGCGGTGCGCACCGTGGGTGCGAAGGCCGGGTTTTGCAACGACAGCTCGATCATGGTGCGGTCCACCAGCTCGACCGCGCTCAGCGTGCCATCGCCGCCCAGCTTCACGATGTGCTGGGCCGTGTCCATGGCCTTGTAGAAGGTCGGGAAGTTCACCACGCCCAGCACCTTGGTGCGCGGCAGTTCGGCCAGGCGCAGCGTGAGCGATTTTGTCAGTGCCAGCGTGCCTTCGCTGCCCACCAGCAGGTGGGCCAGGTTGACCGAGCCGTCCTGGGTGTAGGGCTTCTCGTTCTGGTTGTTGAAGATGTCCAGGTTGTAGCCGGCCACGCGGCGCAGCACCTTGGGCCAGTGGGCCTCAAGCTCAGGCCGCAGCTGGTCCGACAGTGCTTTCACATAGTCGCCTAACTCGCGCGCGGCGCCGCTTGCCGTGTCGTAGCGCCCCAGCTCCAGCAGGCTGCCGTCGGAGCGCCAGGCGCTGGCGCCCAGCACGTTGTGCACCATGTTGCCGTAGGCAATGCTGCGGCTGCCGCAGGAGTTGTTGCCGGCCATGCCGCCCAGCGTGGCCTGCGCGCTGGTGGACACATCCACCGGGTACCAGAGGCCGTGCTGCTTGAGCGATGCATTCAGGTGGTCCAGCACGATGCCCGGCTGGACTTCGGCCGTGCGCTCGCCCGGGTTCACATCCAGGATGTTGCGCAGGTGCTTGGCATGGTCTATCACCAGGCCCGCGCCCACCGTCTGCCCGCACTGGCTGGTGCCGCCGCCGCGCGGGACGATGGGCACCTGCAGGTCGCGGCAGATGTCCAGCGCGGTTTTGACGTCGGCATCGGTGCGCGGCACAAACACGCCCACGGGCGTGACCTGGTAGATGGACGCATCGGTGGCATAGCGCCCGCGGTCCGCCGGCGAGAACAGCACCTCGCCCTGGGTTTCGGCGGCCAGGCGCGCGGCCAGCCGGCCGGCAACTTCGTTGCTGACGCGGGCCACGTCGTCATAGGCCTGGGCCGTGGCCTCGCGGCTGATCTTGAGGGGGAGGGGAGCGTTCATCGCGGCTTTTCGCCTTTGGGTGGGGGACTGTTAGGGAGGAGACGGGCCGGGCTCAGGCCTTGGCGCCGCTCTTGCTGTGCGTGGCGTTGATGGCGCGCAGCTGCTGCACCACCACATCGCGCTTGCTGGTCAGGTGGCGCAGCAATACGTTGCGCATGGCCGCGCCGTCGCGCGCTTGCAGGGCTTCGATCATCAGTTCGTGTTCCTTCACGGCCGCTTTCCATTTCTCCTCGTCCTGGTTGGAGCGAAAGCGTAGCGCCTGCAGCCGCGCATTGACCTGCGCATAGGTGCTGGCCAGCACCGGGTTCTTGGCCGCCGCGTTGATGGCGCTGTGGATGGCGGCATTGAGCCGGTAGTAATTGGGCAGGTCGCGGCGCGTGTAGGCGGCCAGCATCTCGAAATGCATGGCCTTGATTTCCGCCAGCTCAGCCTCGGTGATGCGTTCGGCGGCCAGTTCGCCCGACTGCGCTTCCAGTCCGGCCATCACCTCGAAGGTGTTGAGCACGTCGGTTTCGGTCAGTTCCACCGCGATCGCGCCGCGGTTCGGCAGCAGCTCCACCAGGCCCTCGGCGGCCAGCATCTTGATGGCTTCGCGCAGCGGCGTGCGCGAGACGTTGAGCACCTCGCTGAGTTCGCGCTCATTGAGCTTGGCGCCGGGCTGGATGCGGTTTTCCACCAGCATCTGGCGCAGTCGGTGCGCCACCTGTTCATGCAGGGCGGCGCGCGGGATGGGGATGATTTCAGCAGCCATGGACAAATTTTGTATGCAAAATTTACCCCTGTCAAATCGATGTTTAGTCCTTTGATGACTTGACAAATGAATTTTGTATGCAAAAAATAGGGACTTACTTCAGGAGCAGACCGCCATGTTGACGCTTGACTTTCATCCCACGGGACGTCATTTTTTGCAGATTCCCGGCCCTTCGCCGGTGCCGGACCGCATCCTGCGGGCCATGAGCCTGCCCACCATAGACCACCGGGGCCCCGAATTCGCGGCGCTGGGCCTGAAGGTCCTGGCCGACATCCGCAAGATCTTCCAGACCAAACAACCCGTCATCATCTACCCGGCCTCCGGCACCGGCGCCTGGGAAGCGGCGCTCTCCAACACCCTGAACCCCGGCGACCACGTGCTGATGTATGAAACCGGCCATTTCGCCGCGCTGTGGCAAAAACTCGCCGCGCGCCTGGGCCTGAAGACCGAAGTCATTTCTTACCCGGGCGCCGATATCTGGCGCCACGGCGTGCAGGCCGCCCTGATTGAAGAGCGCCTCAAAGCCGACACCCAGCACAGCATCAAGGCCGTCTGCGTGGTGCACAACGAAACCTCCACCGGCGTCACCAGCAACATCGCGGCCGTGCGCAAGGCCATGGACGCGGCCAAACACCCGGCGCTGCTGCTGGTCGACACCATCTCGGGCCTGGCCTCGGCCGACTACCGCCACGACGAGTGGGGCGTGGACGTCAGCATCAGCGGCTCGCAAAAAGGCCTGATGCTGCCGCCCGGCATCAGCTTCAACGCCGTTTCCGCCAAGGCCCTCGAAGCCAGCAAAAAGGCTACGCTGCCCAAGGCCTTCTGGGCCTGGGACGAAATCATCGAGATGAACAAGACCGGCTACTGGCCGTCCACCCCCAACACCAACCTGCTGTACGCGCTCAGCGAAGCCTGCGACATGCTGCTCGAGCACGGCCTGGAAGCCGTGTTCGCGCGCCACCAGCGCTGGGCCGTCGGCGTGCGCGCGGCGGTCAAGGCCTGGGGCCTGCAGATCCAGTGCGCCGACCCGGCCGTGTATTCGCCGGTGCTGACCGGTGTGATGACGCCTGAAGGCGTGGATGCCGATGCGGTGCGCAAAATCATTTATGAGCGCTTCGACTGCTCGCTGGGCACCGGCCTGGGCAAGGTCAAGGGCCGCATGTTCCGCATAGGCCACCTGGGCGACTGCAACGACCTCACGCTGATGGCGGCCTTGTCGGGTTGTGAGATGGGCTTGAAACTTGCTGGTGTCAAGCTCGCGGGTTCGGGCGTGCAGGCCGCCATGGACCACTTCTCCAGCCATGCGGCCGTGGTGCCGCAGCGCAAGGCGGCCTGAGAGCCGTCACCGCCATCCGCCTTCAAACTGTCACTTCGCTTCGTTCTACTACTGAATCAGAGGGAAACCATGCAACGCAGAACTTTTATCAGCGCGACGGCGGCCACGGCCGCCCTGGTGGCGTCGCCCATGCTCAAGGCGCAGACCTTGCCGTCCGGCCCGGTGCGCATCATCGTGGGCTTTCCGCCCGGCGGCGGCACCGATGCACTGGCGCGCGTGGTCGGGCAAAAGCTCTCCACCATGTGGAACACCTCGGTGGTGATTGAAAACAAGGGCGGCGCCGCGGGCGTTATCGCGGCCGACTATGTGGCCAAACAGCCGGGCGACGGCAACACCCTGCTCATGGCCCACATCAACAGCCACGCGCTGGCGCCGGCGCTGGGTCTCAAGCTCGGCTACAACCCCGAGCGCGACTACGTGCCCATCAGCATGGTCGGCGTCACGCCCAATATGCTGATCTGCAACGCCGACCAGCCCGCCAAGACCGTCAAGGACCTGGTCGCGCTGTGCAAGGCCAAGCCGGGCCAGATCAGCTTCGCCTCGGCCGGCGGCGGTTCGGCCCAGCATTTCGCGCTGGAGATGTTCAAGCTGCAGGCGAAGATTTTCGCGCTGCACATTCCCTACCGCGGCTCCGGCCCGGCCCTGGTCGACCTGATAGGCGGGCAGGTCAACTACTGCTTCGAGACCATGACCTCGGCCACGCCGCATGTCAAAAGCGGCAAGGCCATCGCGCTGGCGCAGACGCGGCTCAAGCGCGCCAAGGGCCATCCCAATGTGCCCACCATGGCCGAGTCCGGCTTTCCCGGTTTCGAGGCCACCGTGTGGTACGGCCTCATGGGCCCGTCCAAAATGCCGCACGCCATGGTCCAGCGCATGAATGAGGACGTCAACAAGGTGCTGGCCATGCCTGACGTGCAGGAAAAGATGGACCAGTACGGCGCCGAGGACGGCGGCGGCAGCATCGAGAAGTTCGCCACCTTTATCAAGGCCGAGCAGAAAAAATGGGCGCAGGTGGCCGAGCAAGCCAAGGTTAAGGTTGACGCCTGATACTGGACGCCTGGGTAGAAACCGGCCCCCGGGCCGGTTTTTTTATTAACAACAAACAAGTTTTTTATCAGCAGAGGCTAGGGATCGTTTCATGACAGTTGTGAATTTTTCAAGGGCCGGCCGTGTGCTGGCCGGTTTTTTTCTGTGCGCCGCCAGCGTGGGCGCTTCGGCCGACATCATCCTGGGCCATTCGGGCGACCTTTCGGGCACCAGCGCGGCGCTCACCACCGACTATGTGCGCGGCATGAATGCCTACTTTGACGACATCAACAAAAAGGGCGGCATACGCGGCGAGAAGGTCAAGCTCGTGAGCCTGGACGACGGCTTCAACCCCGACAAGACCGCCGAGAACACCAAGGCGCTGATCGAGCAGAACGCCGTGGCCCTGGTGGGTTTTCGCGGCACGGCCAATATGCTCAAGATCGTGCCCATCGTGCAGGGCGCGGGCATCGCCCAGATCGGCAACACCAGCGGCGCCAAGTCGCTGCGCGACCCCTATGTGCCCAATGTGTTCCATGTGCGCGCCAGCACCACCGACGAGATCGAGGCGGCCGTCAACCACGCCTGGACCATAGGCATCAACAAGATCGCCGTCGCCTACCAGGACGACGCCTTCGGCAAGGAAGGCCTGGACGCGCTCATTGCCGCCATGCAAAAGCGCGGCGCGGCGCCTGCCGCCGTGGCCCCGGTGCCGCGCGGCACGGTGGACGTGGCCAAGGCGGTGGACGTGATCGCCGCCGCCCAGCCGCAGGCCGTGATGCTGATCGCCCAGGCCAAGCCCAATGCCGCCTTCATCAGGGCCTACAAGGCCAAGGGCGTGAGCGCGCAGTTCATGGTGCTCAGCGTTTCCTCGGGCCTGCACGCCGAGCTGAAAGAGCCGGCCGCCGGCACCATCGTCTCGCAGGTCGTGCCTTATCCCTTTACCGAACTCGGCAATGCCGTCGTGAAGGAATACCAGACCGTGATCCTGGGAACCGCCGACAAGAAGTTCAGCTACAACAGCATGGAAGGTTTCCTCAACGCCAAGCTGGTGGTGCGCGCACTGCAGAAAACCCCGGCGCCCATCACGCGCGCCAAGCTCATCAGCACGCTGGAGACCTTCACCAATGAAGACCTGGGCGGCTTCGCGCTGACCTACAGCAAGCAGAGCAACCTGGGCTCGCGTTTCGTCAACCTGACCATGATTCGGGCAGACGGAACCTTCGCGCGTTAAAGACTTACGCCGCCGGCGGCGGCGTCTTCGGTTCGAAGTCGCACCAGGGCGCCACCGCGCATTGCCAGCACAGCGGCTTGCGTGCCAGGCACACATAGCGCCCGTGCAGGATCAGCCAGTGGTGCGCGTCCACCAGGTAATCGGCGGGCACGCGCTTGAGCAAATTCATTTCGACTTCCAGCGGGTTCTTGCCGGGTGCCAGGCCGGTACGGTTGCTCACGCGGAAGATATGCGTGTCCACCGCCATCACCGCCTCGCCGAAGGCCGAGTTCAGCACCACATTGGCCGTCTTGCGGCCCACGCCGGGCAGGGCTTCCAGCGCCTCGCGCGTGCGCGGCACCTCGCCGCCGTGCTGCTTCACCAGAATCTCGCAGGTCGCCAGCAGGTTTTTGGCCTTGGTGCGGTACAGGCCTATGGTGCGTATATAGGACTCCAGGCCCTCCAGCCCTAAATCGAGGATGGCCTGCGGTGTGTTGGCCACCGGGTAGAGCTTGCGCGTGGCCTTGTTCACGCTGACATCGGTCGCCTGCGCGCTCAGCAGCACGGCGGCCAGCAGCTCGAACACGCTGGTGTATTCGAGCTCGGTCACCGGCATGGGGTTGGCGGCCTTGAGCGTGGCGAAGAAAGGGGCGATGGCTTCTTTTTTCATGCCCCGCAGTGTATCGGGGTGTCCCGACTGCTGCTGTTCAGGCCACCATGCGCGGCACGTCCCACACCGAGCTGGGCGGCTCGCCGGCGCGCTGGAGCTGCTGCTGCACGGCCTGCCAGATCGCATTGCAATCGTCCGGCCTGGCCATGCTGGCCGCGACATAGGCCAGGTGGGCTTCAGCGGCCATGGCCTGCATGCGCTGGTGTGTCTCGGCATTGGGCGCCACGCCCAGCAGGGCCGGCGTGGCCGGCAGGTTTTCGCAGGCGGCCATCATGCGGCCCATCAGCGCATCGTCGAATTTGGGCGCGCCGGAAAACAGCATCACAAAATACGGCCAGTCGGGCAGGAAGGCACGGCGCAGGCCGTGGGTCAGGCCGTTGCGCGCCACGGCGATCATGCGGCACGGATGGCCGCCTTCCATGAACTCCACATATTCGCTGCTGCCGTCCATGTCCTGCTCGCCCGCGAAGCGCCGTTTGGCCACCGTCCCGCCGGTGCGTTGCGCCAGCCAGCCGACCATGGCGAAGGCCTCGTTGCCGCCGGCCGCGCAGATGCCGACACGGTGGAAGGCCTCGGGGTCGGCCAGGCCCTGGGCCTGCGGCAGCTGCATGGGCGCCGAGAGGCGCCGCAGCACGGAGGAGGGCGCGTACTGCACGCCTTTTTCGAACTGCTCGCGCAGCGCCATCACGCGGCGGCCGAACTGCACGGCCGACTCGCTGGCCTGCGACATCACCATGGACCAGGGCGTGGGCAAAATGCGCCGGCCCCGGCTGCTGTGCAGGGTATGCAGCGAGTGGTGGCGCGGGTCGCCGGCCAGTCGCAGCAGCAGGGCGCGCAGCTCGGGCGACGGGCCCTCGGCCCAGTGGACGAACCAGCCGCTCTGGTAGTGCAGGATGGCGCGTATGCCGTCCGCGGCGTTGTTGGGCAGGGAGTGCGCGCGTATGTCCTCCATCTGCGCATAGATGCCTTCCTTGATGTGGCAGATGCTGGCCGTCACCACACGCTCGACTTCCGGATGTCCTGGGGGCGCGGCATAGGGCGCGATGCTGTTCACCATGGGGCCATCCTGCCCGATAAGCAAAAACCCCGTCAATGCCTGCCCCCAAACGCTGCGGGTGAATAGTGGCAAAAATGCCTCGTGAAAAGGATAGCAACATTTTCTTGCAACTCGGCGTTGGGGATGTGGGGGCATGATGCGCGCCGCCGTGGTGGCGCGCCGGGCCAATGGCGGCTCGCGCGGCACGGGTCATTACGGGGGCGGTGCCGGCCCGAACTGCTTTAGCATCGCAGCCATGAAAGCTCACACTCTTTTACGACTGCTGGCGGCCTCTTTGGCCGCCGCATTGCTTGCCAGCTGCACCGCCGCACCCGGCACGGTGGCCGATGCCGCGCCGCGCCCCAAGCTGGTGGTCTTCCTGGTCGTCGACGGCCTGCCGCAACGCCAGGTGCTGGACTACCGCGACCAGCTCGCGCCCGACGGCTTCGCGCGCTTCCTGGAGCGCGGCGCCTGGTTCGCCAACGCGCACTACGGCCATGCCTTCACCGTCACGGCGGCCGGCCACGCCACCATGCTGACCGGCGCTTATCCGCAGCGCACCGGCATCATAGGCAACGACTGGCGCGACCCCGTCACCGCCGAACCCGTCTACTGCACCGGCGATACCTCAGCCACCTACATCGGCCACCCAACCAATGCCCTCGACGGCACCAGCCCGAAAAACCTCAAGGCCGAAACCGTCGGCGACGTGCTGCGGCGCGTCGACAGCCGCTCCAAGGTCATAGGCATCTCGGGCAAGGACCGCGGCGCCATCCTGCCGGCCGGCAAGACCGGCATCGCCTATATGTATATGGGCGCCACCGGGCAGTTCGCCTCCAGCACCCATTACATGGCCGCGCACCCGGCCTGGGTGGACCGCTACAACGCCGGCAAGCCGGCCGACCGCTACTTCAAGGCCGAGTGGAAGGCCTTGCTGCCCGAGGCCGCGTACGCACGTTCGCTGCCCGACCAGCAGCCCTGGTACGGCCCCGCGGGCGGCGGCCTGCCGGCGATGTTCGGGGCGAAGGACGACAGCGCGCCCGGCCCGCGCTTTTACGGCTCGCTGCTGCGCGGCCCCTTTGTCGATGCGATGTCGCTGGACTTCGCGCGCGCCGCCATCGCCGGCGAGCAACTGGGCCAGGACGACATTCCCGACATCCTGTCGGTCAGCCTTTCGGGCCACGACTATGTGAACCATGCCTTCAGCGCCGAGTCGCGCCTCTCGCACGACCACCTGCTGCAGCTGGATCGTTTGCTGCAGGCCTTCTTCCAGGACCTGGACGCGCGCATCGGCAAGGACAACTACATCGCCGTGCTCACCGCCGACCACGGCTTCATGCCCGCGCCCGAATACAACGCCAGCCAGGGCCGCGAGTCCGGCCGCGTCAACAGCAGCCAGGTGCTGGGCCGCGTCAACGCCGGGCTCGAAAAACGTTTCGGCCCCGGTAAATGGGCCGCGGGTTTTTCAGGCTCCAGCGTGCTGCTCGACAAACAGCTGATCGCGCAAAAGCAGGCCAGCGCCGACGCCCTGGCCGAGGAAACCCGCGCGCTCCTGATGGCCGAGCCCGGTTTTGTCGCGGCCTACACGCGGCGTGAGCTGCAAAGCGGCAGCCGCGCCGGCGCGCCGTTCTTTGAGCAGATCCGTAAATCCTGGCATGCCGAGGTTTCGGGCGACGTGCAGTACTCGCTCAAGCCCGGCTGGATGTTCGGCAACACGGTCGCCACGCACGGCTCGCCCCACCCGTATGACACGCAGGTGCCCATCCTGATGTACGGCCCGGCCTGGGTCAAAGCCGGCCGCATCGATGCGCGGGTGGAAGTCGTGGACATTGCGCCCACGCTGTCGCGTGTGCTGCGCATCGCGCCGCCTTCGTCGGCCGAAGGCAAGCTCTTGCCCTTGCCGGGGTTGTAGAAAGAAGAAGCAGGAGAAGAAGGGCGCTCAGCCGCTCTTTTTTGCGCCGCGCCTGCGCGCCGGCGCCATGCCGTCGCCCGATTCGCGCACGGCGGCGATCAGCTGCGCGGTGAAGTCCAGCACCAGCGGCGCCAGCGTCTGCCCCTCCAGCGACAGCACCTGCAGCACGCGCTGGCGCAGTTCCGGCTCGGTAAAAGGCACGGCCACCAGCTGGCCCTGGCGTATCAGGTGCGCGGCCGTCAGGTAGCCCGACAGCATGATGTCGTCGCCGCGCGTGCTGGGCAGCAGCGCCGACGAAAAATTGCTGACCACCGAGGCCTGGTACTGCAGGCCCTGGATGCTGGCCACCATGTCAAAGAGCTGGCGTCCCGTCATGCCCTTGGCGCTGATGCCCAGTGGGTACTTCACGACATCCGCCACCGTCACCGCGCGGGCCCGCGCCAGCGGGTGCGTGGGAAGCATCAGCGCATACATGGGCGCGGTGGCCGCATGCCGCACCGTCATGCCTTTTTCCGGCGCCATGGTGTACTTGAGTGCCACGTCGGTTTCGCCCTGCAGCAGCAGGCGGCTGACGCTTTCGGGTGAGCCCACGCTGAGCTCGATCAGCGCTTCCGGGCGGCTGCGCCTGAAGCCCGTCATCACCTCCGGCATGAAACCCGTGGCGAAACCCTCGGTGCAGGCCACGCGCACGCGGCGCGCGCTGTAGCCGGCCAGGCCGCGCACCTGCTCCATCACGCGTTCGGCGTCGTCGCTGCCCGCGCGCGCATAGGCCATCAGGCGTTCGCCCGCGTCCGTGGGCACCATGCCGCGCGCCCTGCGCTCGAACAGCGCGCAGCCCAGCTGGTCTTCCAGCTTGCCGACCTGGCGGCTCACTGCCGAGGCCGCCACGTGCAACTGCGCCGCGGCCTGGCTGACCGAGCCGGTGCGCGCCACTTCAAGGAAGTAGCGGATCTGCGTGCTGAAAAAATTGGTTTTCATGCGAAGGCGGGTGGGAGTGGCGGGGCGCTCGAAAGGATGTTTTGCCAAAAAGGCAAAGCCCTATTGCGATATCTCTCATTGTAGTAAAGGCTGATTCTTCCTACATTTGGTTTCATGACGCGCCCATGACACGCCATGACCGCGCCCCTTTTTGAGAACGATGAAACATGCTGAGATCCGACTGCCTTGATAGCGCCACGGCCTGGTTTGACGAGGGCCACTTCTTCGACGTCCTGCAAAGGCGCGTCGCCCTGCGCACCGAAAGCGACAGCGGCAAACCCAACCCCGCGCTGGGCGACTATCTGCGCGGCGAAATGACGGACTCCCTGCGCGCGCTCGGCTTTACCTGCAGCGTCCTGCCCAATCCCGTCGAGGGCGCCGGCCCCTTCCTGGTCGCGCGGCGCGTGGAAGACACGGCGCTGCCCACCGTGCTGACCTACGGCCACGGCGACGTGGTCAGCGGCCAGGAAGGGCGCTGGCGCGAAGGGCTGCAGCCCTGGGAACTGGTGCGCGAAGGCGAACGCTGGTACGGCCGCGGCACCGCCGACAACAAGGGCCAGCACACCGTCAACCTGGCCGCGCTGGCCAGCGTGATCCAGGCGCGCGGCGGGCGCCTGGGCTACAACGTCACGCTGCTGCTCGAGATGGGCGAAGAAGCCGCCTCGCCCGGCCTGCATGCTTTTTGCGAAAGCCATCGCGCCCAGCTCAAGGCCGATTTGCTGATCGCCTGCGACGGCCCGCGCGTGCATGCCGACAAGCCCACGCTGTTCCTGGGCTCGCGCGGCGCAATCAATTTCAGCCTGCGCCTGCGCGCGCGCGACAAGGCCTACCACTCGGGCAACTGGGGCGGGGCCCTGCTGAACCCGGCCACCGTGCTGGCCAGCGCCGTGGCTTCGCTGGTCGATGCGCGGGGCCGCATCCTGGTGCCGGCCCTCAAGCCGCGCGCGCTGCCCCTGTTGGTGCGCCGCGCGCTGGCCGATGTGCACATAGGCGGCGGCGAGGACGACCCGCTGCCCGATGCCCACTGGGGCGAGCCCGGCCTCAGCACGGCCGAACGCCTGATCGGCTGGAACACCCTCGAAGTGCTGGCGCTGGGCGCCGGCTCGCCGCAGCGCCCCGTCAATGCGATTCCCGGCGAAGCCGTGGCCCATTGTCAGCTGCGCTTTGTGGTCGGCACGCCTTACCAGGACCTTGCCTCCATCCTGCGCAAGCACCTGGACCGCCACGGCTTCAACCGGGTCGAGGTGGAGATCACGCTGACGGGCGCGGCCACGCGCCTGGACCTGGACCACCCCTGGGTGGGCTGGGCGCAGCGCTCCATAGGGCAGAGCAGCGGCAAGCCGGTCGTCACCCTGCCCAACCTGGCCGGCTCGCTGCCCAACGACGTCTTCGCCGACCTGCTGGGCCTGCCCACCTTGTGGGTGCCGCACTCCTACCCGGCCTGCGCCCAGCACGCGCCCGACGAACACCTGCTGGCGCCCGTCGCCCGCGAAGGCCTGCGCATCATGGCCGGCCTGTATTGGGACCTGGGCGAGCCCGCAGGCTTGCCCTGGCACGCCGCGCCGGCCGCCGCCTGAGTTGTTTTTGTTCTGATTGCCCCCACTGGAGTTGCCCATGCCGTTCCCCATGCCTTCCGCTGCACGCCGGTCCCTGCTTCAGGCGGCCCTGCTGGCCGCCGCCTGTTCCGCCCTCGCGTTTCCCGGCCTGTCGCAAGCGCAGGCACAGGCCTGGCCCGCCAGGCCGATCAAGCTGGTCGTTCCTTTCCCGCCGGGCGGCGGCACCGACGTGGCGGCCCGCATCATCGGCGAGCGGCTCAGCGCCCGCCTGGGCCAGCCCGTGATCATCGACAACAAGCCGGGCGCTTCCACCGCCATCGGCGTGGTCATGGTCAGCGCGGCCGAGCCCGACGGCTACACGCTGCTGTTCTCCGGCTCCAGCAGCTACACCGTCAACCCCGCGGTGCGCAGCAAGCTGGGCTACGACCCCTTCAAGCAGCTCTCGCCCATTGCCATGGTCGCGCGCACGCCGCTGGTGCTGGTGACCGCGTCCACCGGGCCCTACAAAACCCTCAAGGACGTGCTGGCCAAAGCCAAGGCCGCCCCGGGCACCCTGACCTATGCCACCTTCGGGGCCGGCTCGGCGCCGCACCTGGCCGGCGAGCTGCTGGCCAGCGCCACCGGCGTGAAGTTCTCCGCCATTCCCTACAAAGGCAGCGCCGAGGCCGACATCGGCGTGGTGCGCGCGGACGTCAGCATGGGCATAGACACCCTGGCAGCCGTCAATCCCCTGGTGCAATCGGGCAAGCTGCGCGCCCTGGCCGTTATCAGCGAAAAGCGTTCCCCGCAGATGCCCAACGTGCCCGCGTACGGCGAACTGCAGCTGTCGCCGGCCTTGCTGGACGGCTGGTACGCGCTGGCCGCGCCCGCGGGCATTTCACCGGCCGTGCGCGACCAGCTGCTGCAGGCCTTGTCGGCCGTGATGGCCGATCCTGCTGTAGGCAAGAAGCTGCAGCAGCAGTCCCTGGAGCCGGCCTTCCTGGGCCCGCAGGCGCTGCGCGATGTGATGGATTCGGAGATCGCGCGTTATCGCGCGCTGGTGGCGCGCGCCAATATCCGGGTCGATTGATTGTTCAGGGCGCGGCCACGGCCTCGCGAAGCGCCGAGTCGATGTCGGCCCGCCTCTTGAAGACCAAGGAGCCCTGGTCCTTGATACCGTGCTCCGAGGCGATGGCCACCGGGTCCACGGCGGTCAGCCAGACGGCGCCGTCTTTCTCCCAGGCGGCGGCACGCAGCGGCAGGGCCATTACCGCGGCCGGGTTGGACTGCATCAGCGGGGTGCCGGCGGCGGGGTTGCCGAAGATGAGTTCTTCGGTCGACGCGAGCTGCAGGCCGGCGTCTTGCGCGGCACGGGCGTGGTTGATGTGCGCGATGATGGCGTTGCCCCGCGCGCGCAGGATTTTTTCAAGCCTGGCCATGGTCTCCTTCACCGTGAAAGGGCTTTGCTGCACCCGTAGCCTGGCGGTCGCCAGCGGCGGGCCCAGGCGCGCGTCATAGGCCCCGGCAATGCGGCGCGCCAGCTGCGTGAGGTCCACGCCTTCCTTGTTGGCCAGCAGCGTCACGCACAGCAGCTCGGATGCATCGGTGAAACGGCTCAACAGCGAAGAGAAACCGGCGCCGTCACCCGTCGTCACCATCAAGCCCTTGTGCCCCGGGAAATACCAGGGCCCCGAAGACACCCCGCCTTCGGGTGCGGAATAAATCCATCTGCGCAGCGCCGGCGACGCGATCAAAATTTCGCCGGCCAGGCCCACGTCCCACAGCGACACATCGAGCGCCGAGGCATAGATGCGCAGGCCCGTGGGCACGGCGATGGCGCCGCCTGCGGCATAACCCGTGGCCGGTTCGCTGGGATTGATCAGGGCCGGGGTTTTCAGAAAGGCGCTGTGCGGCCGGGCGTTCCTCACGTCTTTTTCCCAGGCCAGCGAGGCAAGGGTGCTGCCGAAGGTGGTGTGCTTCAGGCCCAGGCGCTCGATCTGGTTCACGCGGATGTGGTCTTCGGCCGGCAGGCCGCTGGCCTGCGCGACCAGGGGCGCCAGCCACTGCGATGTCGTGTTGCCACCGCGTATGGCCTGGCCCACGGTGAGGCCCGCGGGCGCGCCCGGCACAAAGCGCGAGACCGCGTCGTCGAGGCCGAGCTTGTTGGCCTCCACCAGTTGCAGCACCGCCACCGCAAGGTAGGCATTCGCCATCTGGCCGATGTCGAACATCGTGTTCGACGCCGAGAGCCGGCGCGACGCGACATCGCTGAGCCCGTAACCCGTCACCCGCGTGATGTAAGGCGCCTGCACAATCGCCACCGCCATGCCCGAAATCCCCTGTTCGGCCATGAAGGTGGAGATCATCTGGTCTATCGATTGCCCGGCATAGGCTACCTCGGGATTGCCGCGCTGCGCCCAGGCACTGGAATGGCCTGCCGCCAGCAGCAGGCCGGCGAAAAAGAATTTATGCAGGGAAAAAACAAGCTTGTGCATGGCGGCGCCCCCCCGTGGTTTTGCGGGAGTATGGCACGCGCCGCCAGGCAATAGCACTACAGGGCTCTGACGGGCACGCACAGCCAGCAGCTGAAGTTTCCTGTTTTCGGGTCCATCACAAAGTCTTCGTCATACAGTTCCAGCGCCGGGTTGTTGTCCGGCTGGTAGCCGCTTTGCGGCAGCCACTCGGCGAACATGTGCGTCCAGGCTTCGTGCACATCGTTGCCCGGCTTGCCGGTGAAGCGGCCGCAGGCATAGCGCCCGCCGCCAAAGTTTTGCACACCGATTTCGCCCTGGGGTTTGAAGGACTCGTCCACTTCTATGCAGGCGTCGTAGCGGCACTTGTCCGCCGGCGTGATCTCGGGGTTGTCCTGGCTGATGCCGTACATCTTGGGGCGCGGGTTCATGTAGCCGTTCTGGCCGCACCAGGCAACAAAGCGTTGCCACAGCTGTGCCACGCCGTCGCCGTAAGGCCCGGTGTTGCGCAGATAGGCCAGGCGCATGGGGGGAAGGGTTTTGAGTTCAATGTGCATGGCAAGGGTTCTTTCGGATGAAGGGACCGGCCCGGCGGGCCAGAGGGTTCTATCTTTAAACAACGCCATGATGGATTCTTGATTCGGCTTGTGATTGCCTTGATGAATCTTGCTAAGTTCAATCTGCCGGTGCGTCGCCCACTCGCGCCAGCCCCCGCGCCGCCACGCTGTGGGCGTCGTGCCGAAGTGGGTGCGAAAGGCACGGCTGAAGACTTCCGCTGAAGCAAAGCCCGTGTCGAGCGCTATCTGCAGCGCGGTCTGCGACGTAAAAATCAGGCGCTGGGCGGCGGCCTCCAGCCGCAGGCGGCGCACGCAGTCGGCCAGGGTTTCGCCCGTCACCGCCTGGAACACGCGGTGGAAATGCCAGGGCGAAAAATACGCCACACCGGCCAGCGCCTGCAAATCCAGCGTGCCGGCCAGGTTGGCGCTGATGTGGTCCACCACGCGGTTGATGCGGGCGATATAGGTGCTACGGGCCGCGGGGCTGGAAAGAAGTTCTGTCATGGATGTCAGTTCAGCTCAGCCACGAATTTTTCGGCCTGCGCCAGCATGCCTTCGCGTATGGCCGTGAATACGGGCATGGGGAAATCCGGCGGCAACTGCGCCGCCACGCGCTCCAGCGCGTCGGGCACCTGCAGCACCAGCGCCACCATCTGGTCGAAGGCGCCCGGCACGCCGCTTTGCCGCGCCAGGGCCTCCCAGTGGCGGGTGCGGATCTCGTGCAGGTGGTAGTGCGTATTCTTGTTGCGCAAGGCCATGGCCAGTTTGGCGCGGCGCGGGCTGACCTGGTTGGGCCCGCTGCCGATGATGGGCCAGGCCGACAGCACGTCATACAGCGGCGTCATGCGAAAGCTGCCGCCGCGCTCCAGGAAGATGGAGAAGTTTTTGGCATGGCCGTCGGTGGCCCCCATGATCCAGAAAGCCAGCTGGACCTGCGCGAAATGCAGTGCGTCCGCGCGTGCATTGCTGCCACCGCCCAGCAAGTCCAGGCCCGCGCGTATGCCGGGGCCGCCATCGCTTTCATACTTGAGGTCGCCGGGCGTCCCGGTGGCCTGGCAGAAATCCTCTTGCGGCAACCTCGCAATCCATGCGCCGCCGTCCATCCAACGCCTGTCGAAGCGCTCCACGATCAGCACTTTTCGATCGCCGAAGCGGCCCATCTGTGTGGGCGCGACCTCAAACCCCAGTTCCCCCAGCAGGGTGGCGCAGAGCCATTCGTTTTCCACTGAGTCCGTCATGTCGGCGCGCATATTGCCCACCAGGCCCAAGGGCAGCTTGAAGATGTGCGTGGTCGGCGTAGAGCCCGAAGGCAGGTGCCAACGCTGGCCTATGCGCAGCAGCGCGGTTTTTTCCTGGGCACCGGCAATGGAAACCCTGAAATCATCCGCGAGCGAGGCGCCTTCCGCGTCATCGCCTGTCACCTCGCCCAGCAGCGCCTCCACCTGGCTGTCGCTCAGCGGCGTGCTGTCGATGCGGTCGTGCGGCGGTGGTTGCAGACCTTGCGGCATCAGCTGCAGCGCGCCCACGCAGTCCCGGCCCACGGCGGCCAGCAGGTCGGCCGCGCGAATGGAAGAGGTCCCAAAGCGCCGCCGCAGCCGTTCGCGAATGCGGCCGCTGTCGGGCAGCAGGTTGTCGAAGTAATGCTCGACCTTGGCGCCCATCACGTCGCCGCCGCCGGCCGGCATGGGAAGCGAGACCGACAGCGGGCGCGCCTGGGGCGAGCGCAGCCAGCTCTCGTCGTAGCGAAAGCCCGGGGTGCCGGTGCGCGTCCAGAACCACAGGCCCACGTGCTGGCCGTTCATCCACACATCAAGATCGGCGAATGCCATGGGCCACCTTTTGAAACTGCCTCGTCATGATTTTCTCAAGCGTTTTCCCCGGCTACCAATCGGCCGTGGGGCTGTTCGCGGTGGGGGCGGGTGGTGCGTCGGTCTCGGCATAGCGCCGCAAGTCTGCCAGCAGCACTCGCGCATCCAGCGCGTGCAACACCTGAAGCAACTGGTCGAGGCTTACCGCGCCGGGGTTTTTTTCAATATCGGCCATGCGGACTTGTTTGACGCCTATGCGCTGACCCAACGCGGTCTGCGTCAGCCCGCGTGCTTTTCGCAGCGATTTCAAATGCACTGACAGCTGTGCTGATGTCTGAACAGGAAAGGTTTGAAGTGTGCTCATTAATACCACCTTTGAGTGATATTTGCACAATATCGTTTTTATACAATATTGTCAATATATCGTTCAAAGGCGATCAAATGGCCCGGCTTGTGCTGTCCCGCCGGCACCGCGTTTTGCGAGGCCTGGAGCCTGTTAACAGTCCCTAGGCCGCTTTACGAATCGTGCCCTGCGCCGCGGCGCACAGCGTGCGCTCCCCACCGCGCAGCACAAAGATGTCGCAGCGGCACACGGCCTGCGTCTTGCCGCTGCCCACCACCGTGGCCACGGCCAGCAGGCGTTCGGCATCCCTGGCCGGCCGCAGGTAGTTGATCTTGAACTCGGCCGTTACCGAATCGCCCAGCACCGAACCGCCCGCGAAGGTGAGCGCGTTGTCCGCTAAATAAGACAGCACACCGCCGTGCACAAAGCCATGCTGCTGCAGCAGGCCGGGCACCACCGGCACCGACAGTTCCGCGCTGCCGGGCGTAAAGGCGTCGAGCCTCGCATCCAGCAGTGCGCTGAAAGGCTGCCGGCTCAATACCTCGCGGCCGAAGCGCAGCAGCTCATCCGGTTGCTCAGCGGGCATGCCGGCTCCCCGCAAAAGGCGGTGCCGGCCGCCGGCGGCCGCCCGAGGCCAGCCAGCGCAGCAGCCGTACACCCGCCGTCCGCGCTACAGGCCGGGGCTCAATGCCCAGCGAGACCTGGGTCTGCGACAGCACGTCCTCCACGCACACGTCGTGCAGCGGCCTTATGACCAACAGCCAGTAGAGCAGGGCAGCGCCGCGCGTTCGCATCTCGATGCGATGCTCGAGCACGCAATGCGCGGGCGTAGCGTCCAATACCTCAAAGCCGTGCCAGCCATCAAACCCCTTGGGCCTGGTGAACCGGAAACGCACCGACTGGCCCGGTGTGTAGGCTTCCACCGTATAGCGTATCGGGCCATGGCCGCCGATGGCGCCTACGGCCAGCGGCCTGTCGAACTTCATGCGCGGCCAGTCCCACCCCGGCCATAGCGCATCCGCCGGAGAACCCAGCGAGTCAATCAGCGTACCCACGCGTTCGGGGCTCGCATGCAGCAGGCGTTGATGAACGTTCACGACTTTCATACAGACACTCCTTGTTGAATTTCTCTTGGGTAGTCGGCTCAGGCCGCCACGGCCATCCAGGCGCCGTGCTCCAGCGCGGCCCGCAGCTTGGGCGCGACAGCCGGCTCAGGCTGGCTGACCCAGCGCTGCGTCAGCGACATGGATGGCGAGAACACCAGCGCCATCCACACATGAAAAGGCATGGCCCGTATCTCGCCGGCTTCCACGCGCTGTTCCATCCACAGCTTCAGCGCGGCAAGGGCGTGCTCGTTGGCCGTGCTGGTCTCGGCGCCGTCCGTCATGTCGCCGCCGCGCCGCAGCGTGTGCAGCAGCCGCGCCTGGTCCGGGTGTTGCAGCACCCACTGGATATAGGCGCGCACCAGGCCCTTGACGCCGGCCTGGGCCGAGGCCTTGCCGGCAATCGGCTGCATCAGCGCCGTGTGGAAGTCGCGCAGCATGTGGGCATACAGCGCATCGGCCAGCAGCGCCTTGGTCGGGAAGTGGTGGTACAGGCTGCCGTTGCTCACGCCGGCCTCCTGGCGCACCATGTCCATGGAGGCGGCCGTGAAGCCCTGGGCCAGGAACACCCTGGTGGCGGCCTCGAGCAGGCGATCCCGGGTAGAGAGTGGGGTGGAAGGCGTGGAGGAAGGGGTGGCGCTGGAATCCATGACTAGAGTATCACTCTAGACCAGCACTCTGTCAACCACCCATTGGCCCGCCTTGCCGCGGGCAGGCCGCGGCCAAATTGGCGACAATGCAGCCCAGAAAGCGAGAAACCGAACATGCCCCTGCACTTTGCCGACCGCCTCAACAACGTTGAAACCTCCGCCATCCGCGAACTCTTCAAACTGCTGGGCAAGCCCGGCATTGTCAGTTTTGCCGGCGGCTTCCCCGACCCCGCCATGTTCGACGTGGCCGGCATCCAGGAAGCCAGCAACAAGGCCCTCACGGAAGAACCCGGCGGCGCGCTGCAATACGGCGCCACCGAAGGCTACGGCCCGCTGCGCGAACAGCTCAGCGCCTTTATGGCCACCAAGGGCGCCAAGGACGTCGCCCCCGAAAACCTCATCGTCACCACCGGCAGCCAGCAGGCGCTCGATTTGCTCGGCAAGACCATGATCTCGCCCGGCGACAAGGTCATCGTCGAAGGTCCGACCTTCCTCGCCACCATCCAGTGTTTCCGCCTCTACGGCGCTGAACTCATCAGCGCACCCATCGACGCCCACGGCGTCAAGACCGACGAGCTCGAAAAGCTCATCGCCCAGCACAAGCCCAAGTTTGTCTACCTGATCCCCACCTTCGGCAACCCCAGCGGCGCGCTGCTGAGCCTGGAGCGCCGCAAGCAGGTGCTGGAAATGGCCGTCAAGCACCAGACCCTGGTCGTCGAGGACGACCCCTACGGCGACCTCTACTTCGGCGAAGCGCCGCCCCCTTCGCTGCTGGCGCTCAGCCCCAGCGTGCCCGGCAGCCGCGAGCTGCTTGCCCACTGCGGCTCCCTCAGCAAGGTGCTGAGCCCCGGCCTGCGCGTGGGCTGGATGGTCGCCCCCGCCGAGCTGCTGGCCAAGGCCACCATGTGCAAGCAGTTCAGCGACGCCCACACCAGCACCTTCGCCCAGGCCACCGCCGCCCAATACCTGAAAGCCGGCCGCATGCCCGACACCCTCAAGCGCGTGCGCAAGGTGTACGGCGAACGCGCCACCGCCATGGGCAATGCCTTGAAACGCGAACTCGGCGACGCGATTGAATTCACCCAGCCGCAAGGCGGTTTGTTCTTCTGGGCTCGCCTCACGGGCGCGGGCGGCAAAAGCAAGGACGCCGGCGAGTTCGCCAAAAAGGCCATTGAACAACTCGTGGCCTTTGTCCCCGGCGCGCCTTTCTACGCGGCCAACCCAGACCTCGCCACCTTGCGCCTGAGCTTTGCCACGGCCGATGTGGCGAAGATTGAAGAGGGTGTGGGGCGGCTTGGGAAGGCTCTGTAAATAAAGGGTGAAAGCCTCGTGCAGGCAGGCGTCTTAAGTCCACATTTTCAGTTCAGGAAATAAATCGGATGACTCACAACAAAAGCTCGCTAGCCACCCTGACGCTGCTCTGCGGGTTGGTGCTCTGCGGCAGCGCGGCGTTTGGTCAGGTCAAGCGACCTTGCTCCCAGTACCTCAGTGATTCCGCTTCGGCGGGCCTTCTTGGCAAGGCAGCAACGACGGCGGACAAGGATGGGCAATATTCCAGGGAAAAGGATCAGGAAAGCCTTTTTTGCCATTGGGGTGCCAAATTCCCGCCTCATGTGCCGGGTGCACCGGAGATTTACGCTCAGTTGGACCTGCAAATTACCCAGCATGCGTCGGCGATTTCGCTCAAACAAGCAATACTTCCTTGGCCCACGGGACCCAAGATCAAACTGGAGAAAATTCCGGAGTTCGGGCCTGAGGGGGTGTTCTTTCAGGACTCGGATCGAAACGTGGCGATGGTGATTGGCAACAAGGGCTTGAAAGTTTTCAGCATTTCAGTCGATATGGGGTTGGTCAAGGCATTGCCATCGGATGTGCGGTCAAAGCTGATGCAAGCCGGAAAAACGGCGATGTCGACTTTGTGAACTCCATCCCTTCCCGGATATCCCGGGCCACCCGCCGCTCTTTCCTGCTGCTATCCTGCGCCGCCTTCTTCAGCATGGCGGCCGCGCCCGGGTTCAGTCAGTCGGGAAGCACACAGCCCGCCGCACCGGCTGCGCCGCCGCAAGCCACCGCGGCGCCCAACCCCGAAGATGCCGCGCTGGGCCAGCAACTGATGGCCGCCGCCCAATTGCTGCAACTCCGCCAGCCCGAGCGCGCGATCACCGAGCACCTCGACAAAATCATTGCCGCCTATGAGCTGCGCTACCAGGGCCAGGCATCCAGGCCCTACACCGGCCGCTCACAGATGGAAGGCCTGATGTACCTCCTGGAAGCAGCCGCTTCCAAACAAGAGCCCAAGCAGGGCGCCATCATCGTGCCGCAGACCTGGTCCGACGCCTGGTACCTCAAGGCCTACGCGCTGATAGAGCTCAGGCGCGCGGCCGAAGCGCGCAGCGCGCTTGAAGCCGCCCTGGCCCTGGCGCCGCGCAACTCCCAGTACCTGGGCGAGCTGGGCACCTGGTACCTGGGCCAGCGCAACTGGCCCCAGGCCCTGAAGATTTTTGAACAGGCCGAAGCCGCCGCCAAGGAGTTTTCCCCGCCCGAGGTGAAGAACAAGGAGCTGTCCCGCGCCTGGCGCGGCATTGCTTATGTGTATGTCGAACAAGGCCGCTGGGACGATGCCGAAAAGGTCTACCTCCAGTGCCTGGAACTCGACAAGAACGACAGGCGTGCCCAGAACGAACTTAATTACGTGCGTACCCAGCGGCCCACACAGCGTGCGCCGGCCGCCGTCACGCCCTGAAGCTGGCTTGATGACCAGCCACAGCTGGGGGCCTTACTCGTTGATCTCCACCTCCACCAGCTTGCCCAGCAACACCAGCGACTGCTGCCAGCCCACATAACACTGGTCCGCGGGGATCACCGCGGGAATGCCTTCCTGCACCACCTGCATTTCCACGCCGGCCGAGACTTTGGCCAGCGTGATGGTGGTGGTCATCTCGCCCGGCAGGTTGGGGTCGTCGAAGCTGGCGGTGTAGCGCAGGCGCTCGCCGGGCTTGAGCTCCAGGTAGGTGCCGCCAAAGGAGTGGCTGTGGCCGTTGGTGTGGTTGGTGAATGACATCCTGTACTTGCCGCCGACCTTGGCATCCATTTCATGCACGGTGCCGGTAAAGCCGTTGGGCGGCAGCCATTCGCTCATGGCGGCGGGGCTGAGGAAGGCGCGGTACACCCTGTCAGGGGTGGATTGCAGGACCCGGTGAAGCTTGACGGTATTGGTAGTCATGGCGTGTTTCCTTGGTTAATGACAGAGACAAAAGAGAGAAGGCGGGGACGGCCCTCTACCTGTACGACGAATGGACCACGGCGGGATCGACATGGTGTTTGAAAAATCTTGAATATTTTCTGTCCGGTCCCGCTTCATTCCCGGGACCAGACCGCAAGCTCATACCCATCCGCGTCCAGGAAATGAAAGCGCCGCCCGCCGGGGAAGGCAAAAATCTCCAGCTTGATGGTGCCGCCCGCAGCCAGCACGCTGTCGCGCGCGGCCTCCAGCTTGTCGGCATACAAAATCACCAGCGGCCCGCCCACGGGCGAAGGCGCCGCCTGCGTCGTGAAGCCGCCCTTCATCGCGCCGTCAGAGAACTCGGTGTACTGCGGGCCGTAGTCGGTAAACGTCCAGCCAAAAGCCTTGCCGTAAAAGGCCTTGGCTTTGGCGATGTCGCTGACGTTGAGCTCGAGGTAATTGATGCGACAGTTTTCGGGCGTGGCGGGCATGGTGTCTCCGTAAGTTTTTGGGTAATCCGCCATTTTGCACAGGCGACACAACGATGCCAGAAGGGTTTTGCGGGCGAGTACACGTTTTGCCTGCACTGCCTACAATCCAGGAGCGCGTGGGCCTGTTGCCCGCTACCTTGATTCGGGCCCGTTCACCTTCATGACTTCAGCCGCTGCGCCTGGCGCCACCCGCACCTCCTCCATCTCCCCCGCCACCCGCCGCTCCATCCTGCTGCTGTCATGCGCCACCTTTGCCAGCATGGTGGCCCAGCGCATTTGCGACGCCATGCTGCCCGAGCTCTCACGCGTGTTTGCCGTCAGCCTGGCCCAGGCGGCGCAAGTGGTGTCGGTGTTTGCCGTGACCTACGGCATCTCGCAACTGTTTTACGGCCCGCTGGGCGACAGGCTGGGCAAGTTCCGCATCGTCACCTTTGCCGCGCTGGGCTGCAGCGTGGGCAGCGCGGTCGCCGTGTTCGCGGGCAGCCTCGATATGCTGCTGCTCGCCCGCATCATGATGGCCCTGGGCGCCGCCGCGCTGATCCCCCTGGCCATGGCCTGGATAGGCGACGCCGTGCCGCCCCACGAACTGCAGGAAATGCTCACGCGCACCGGCCTGGGCAGCACCCTGGGCATTGTGTGCGGCCAGCTGCTGGGCGGGCTGCTGACGGATGCACTCGGCTGGCGCTGGGCATTTGCGTTTCTGGTGCTGCTGTTTGGCGCTGTGGGCTCGCTGCTGTGGGGCGATTTGCGCCGGCAGCAGGCGCTGCCAAAAGCAGCGGCCGAGGCAGGGGCGACCACTGCACACGGAGCACCCGTGGTGCGCCCGCATTTCCTCAAACAGGCTTTATTGATCGCCAGCCGACCCTGGCCGCGCACCATCCTGCTGCTGGCCGTGATTGAAGGTGCCATGGGTTTTGGGGTGCTGGCCATGTGGGCCTCGCATTTGCACCATGCTTTGGGTTTGTCACTCTCGGCCGCAGGCGCCATCGTCGCGCTCTTCGGCCTGGGCGGCGTGGGCTATATGGCCGCCGGCCGCGCGCTGATTCCCCGCCTGGGGCAGCACGGCCTGGTCTTGCTGGGCGGCGGGCTGCTCGGCATCAGCGCGCTGGTGGTGGCCTACATCCCGCACTGGGGCCCGGCCATCCCGGCCAGCCTGGTCGGCGGTTTTGGTTTCTTTATGTTCCACAACGTCATGCAGGCCAACGCCACCCAGATTGCGCCCGAGGCGCGCGGCACGGCCGTCTCACTGTTTGCGTCTTTTTTATTCCTGGGCCAGTCCCTGGGCGTGGTGCTGGCCGCGGCCTTGATAGGCCGTGTAGGAAGCAGCGCCGTGGTGGCGCTGGGGGGAGGGGTGATGGCGGTGGAGGGGGCTTATTTTGCTTGGGTGTTGAGGCGGCGAAATTGAGCTCTGCGACCTTGTGGCTTTTTGAGTAGGTACACAGATAGTGTCGAGAATGGTCTCTGTGCTTTCTCCTCCAATCAAAGGAGGAAATTAATTAACTTCTGTCATAAATTGTGTGGGCGTTTGTCGCATCACCAGGGAGAGGTTTATGGCAACTCGAAAAGACAAGGGATCTAAACTACCAGAAAGGTCCCGCCGGCGTCGAAATGCTGCCGGACATGCAGCAGCAAGAAATGCGATAAGCCTTGATGACCTGATCGATGTTTACCGAACGCATTTCTCCCAGGGTCGAGCCGCTGAATTGACTAGATATAAAAAAGATATTCAGTTTTCGAGAGCACTTGAACTGGCTGCTAAAGCACTCATTCCCGCGCCTGATCGAGTATCAGGATTTTCAAGAGAGCCGCATCAGTGGCGCTTGAAAGCTGCAAATCTCAAACAAGGTTACTTGGAGCTAAAAGAGCTCCGCCTCGATTTGCTCAGTGCTCATACATTTGAACGGCTACTGACGGCGACTAAAAGGGTTGCAAAGTCAATCGATGGATTGGGTGAGATGTGGGCATTCGACACAGCATTTCGTCTCAGTATCTTTTTTGATTGTGAGCCTAAAGATATCTATCTTCATGCTGGATGCCGCAAGGGGGCCGCAAGCATTCTCGGACATGCTAAAGGTGAATTTGTCTCCATTCGCTCGTTTGGCAAGCTTAAGAAATTGGGGCCGGCACATCTTGAGAGCTTCTTGTGCACGCTAAAAGACTACTTGCATCCCAAGCTGTTGGGTTAGTACCCTGAGATTTGGGCCTCAGTAAATCTAAGGAGAAATATGCACGAGCTAGAAGTTCTCGGCGCTACCTTAAGGGCACTATATGGGAGATGACGCACTGTTAGCTTTGCCTATGGAAAATCCGACCTCGAAACCTGCGCTGTCGATTGGTGATCGCAAGGATCTGGTTGATCTAGCAGAGACGGCCGGAATAGAGAATTTGCGAGCGAGATTGCAGACGGCAGAAATGTTGGCAAAGGAGGCCGGGAATACGCTGACCTTAGTGTTGGCAGGCATGGCCGGATCGCTCGCATATGCTGGAAAATTGCTGGAGCCGGGACCTGCACTATCTTCGGTGTGGGGGGCGGCAGCAGTCAGCGCGTGGCTTGCTTATATTGGTGGATCGCTAGTAAGCAGGTGCCTCACGATTGGCATGATTTATCCGGTCTTTAATGAGCCAAAGAATATTTTTCAGCCCAACCTAAATCTGACTACTTTGGAGATACGTGAGTTTGAATTGGAAAATATTCAAGCACGAATATCCATGGTTGTTCGGAAAAATGAGATCGCAGCCCACTGGTTGAATAGGCTGCGAAAAATGGCGGCAGCCACACCGCTAGTTTTCAGTATCGCGGTCGTGTTGGCGGTATGCCTTTAGGCTCTGGTCCGCGTCTGTCTGGTTCTGGTTGTGGAATTGGATTTGTGGCTTTGGTCATATTGTTGGCTCTTGGTTTTCGACAGGCACATTTGTGCGAATTTTCGCAATCTCTTCGTAATACTTAAACGATAGCTTGGTGAAGAGTTGCGGGTCCGCGTGCTGGACAAACGAGAGATGTCCTCTGAGTTTTGAAATTTCCTCGGATTTCAGTGTTTCGGACTGATAGTGCTTGAGAAGTAGTCTGAGATGGTCACGATACTTTGCATGAATCCCTACCTCTCCGCTTGGTTTTATCCGTAAACCTGTAATAAGTGTTGAGCCACTTTCTCGGCTCATGAAGCGTGTTTTCTTTGAGTTAATTTTTAATCTCGGGCTCTCGGTTTGATCGAGGAGTTTTGTCATTTCTCTTAGAAACTTTATGCAGGCACCCTTCTTCGATGTTGAAAAAAGATAGTCGTCTGCATATCTAGTTAGGACTGCGTCACCAAATTTTTCAGGGGAGCTGGCTATTAAAAATGATAGCTTCTCATCCAGATCGACCATCACAATGTTGGCTATGCGAGGCGATGACGGGTAACCGACAGGAAGGCGATCACTTTTATCAAAGCAAGTCTGTCGCAAGGTGGCGCAAACGTCAGAATTTAGTGCCCAAGTCGGAAGAGTGGCTTGTGCGCGCTTCATTGACTGCAAAAGATCAGTAAAGCGGATGGAAGGAAAAAAATTTGAGATATCTATTCGAACGGAATACTTCGAAAAGCGATGAGGTTCCGCATTCTTAATAATGGAAGCTTCTGGTTCAAAGGCAGTGGCGATGGGGCTAATAGTCAACGAATTTAGAAGTCGCGCAAGAAACCATCGTTGAATCATCTTTGTTTCAACTGCTGGGTTGACTAGCGTTCTGGTCCCGCCAGATTGCTTCTTAATTCGCACCACCCGATAACTGACTTGTGCGACCTCAACTGCATCCTCTAACCACTTTCGAGGTACTTTCAAATCCAGGGAAATCTGATCCAGGATGTCAAACAATTTGAAATCTCTCTGGATTATTTTTCAAATGAAAAGTTCTGAACGCCGCCGTTAGTGCGCTGATATCACCCCTGTATTCAAGATATGGCTCGAATGAGTCAGTTCGATAAATCCATGTTTCCTTAATTTGATAGCTATGAATAAGACCTGCAGATCGCAGAATACCTAATAGCCTCTTCAGCATGTCGTAAGGTTTTTTGCCAAACAGATGGACTAGTACATTAACCAACTCTTCATGAGTGGTGGGGCCAGTGAAAAGTACAAGATCATGTACGAAATAGAGCGACGCCTTATTAGCAGATAGCTCAGAAACTTCGTGATTGACTTTCACTTGTCCGCTGAGAGGGCTCACGTAAACAGCCTGTTGTAAATCGCCGAATACGGCCCCTATGCCATCCACTTGGGAGGTGCTTCCTTCGTTCATTGGATACCAAAGGACTGGCGATTTTTCCTCGTGCAATGCAGCTATGGGACCAGTATTAATAAAAGAGGGTTGTTTCTCAAAAGCTGAGTTATTAATGACGATTAGTTTTTTTCTGAGTGCGGGATGAGCAAATGCTCCCAACTCACAGAAAGCACTGGGGCTTTCGAGGATTAAGACGATCTTGTCGGCAATGTTCGAAATTTCATGCTCGAGGTCGAGAACATTTCGCTGATGCCGGCCGATATTTTGTAGTTCGTGAAAAACCGCTTCTGCATACACTACCTTGTTATCGGCAGAGAGTTTTTCAATAAATTTCTTAATCGCCTCTCGGCGGGCAGAGGGTTCTCCGGTAGCCTGATTTGCACCGCAAAGAAAAATCAATTGATTTGAGCGAGAAAGAAAGAACTGACTGGCCGCGAGGGCCAGTCGAAATTTTTTCAATCTATTGCTGGTAGCACTTCGTTCAGATTGAACAACGTGCTTCAACATGCCTACTTGAGCGTCGATGGTGGCCGCTTCGGACTTTCTGCCGACTGGCGGAAATCCGAAGCGGACTCCATCGCCGAAGGCTAAAAATTCTAGGTGAGTTGCAACCCGCAACCCAGTTTGGACAAGCCAAACAAAATGCTAGGCGGGTCAATTATTACTTCCGAACGTCTCGATAAGCAAGTGCTTGTAAGCGTTGTCTCACTATTTCTCCGGTGATGTAGCCTTTTTAGATGATTTACTGACGCGCGTTCGAATAGAAATGGATACAACTACTCCTCTAAATGTAGGAGGACGTGCGCGTAATTTTTTGAATAGATGCTCGCATTTTCAGAAAAGCAAAGGACTTATCTCAACTGCTGCGAGAGAGGTTCTTTGAAGTCTTAGGAAGTCAACGTGGCGTCGCCATCAAATGCTTGAATTGGAAAGATAGCCATTAGGCCCCTCTATTCGGCTAAACAGCGTATGGTCTTCACCCCGTACTAATCACCGCCACAAACTCCGTCCCACTCTCAGGCAACCACACCTCCCCAGGCCGCCCCAGAATCTGCCGCCCCGCGACATTGGCGCGGGGCAGGGAGGTCACTTCAAAGCTTCTCGCAGCCCAGGTCAAAGCGCAGCATCGCGATGTTTCTCCCGAGCGTTGTCAGGGGCGAATGCCTGACATCTCCATCAAAGCCCAACACCTCGAGAGGCAAACTCCACAACTGCCGGGTCACGAAGAAGAATGGCCTGCGCCAACTCGCGCGCCAAGGTGCTGACGGCATATTGTTGTGCCTCGGCAGCGGAGTATGTGTTGCCCAGTTCGGCGCCCCAGACGGCGTCGGAATCCACCAGGACGAATTCGGGGACCGGCTGGGAAAAAGAGGCATGAAATGCAATGATGTGCCGGTTCTGCCATGTGGTGCCCGTGCCCCATTCACCCAAGGTGATTTGCAGGTCAAGCCCGCGCTGCCGGTCGCCCTCAAACCAGCGGGCGAGGTAGGTGGCCAGCGGAGCGCCCGCCCTGTAGATGTCGCCGTGCGCAACGCACACGGGCTCCGCGCAGCCTTCAAAGTCCTCGAAGATGTCGCTGCCCAGTTCGGTGAATGTCAGGTCTTCAGACATGCCTGGCCCTTGCGGAAGCCGTGCTGGCTGGAATGCTGCTACTGAGCTTCTTCACGAACCGCGCCTCCTCACTTCGATTGAGAGAAAACTGGCTCGGAGAAATCCTGAGGTGTCAGCGTGACATCGCCGTCGAATGCACGCGCCACCGCTGTGGCATAGACCGGCGCCCAGTTTTTCAGAGCTTCATAGAAATTTTCGCGGGCTGAGTTCTGCGTCACCACCTTGACATTCCAATCGTTAAAAGCGCGAGCGGATTTCTTGCTTTTAGGTATTCCATAGGGCTGAGGGTTAAAGGCGACACGCATCACGAGACAGTCGTAAGACGTGTATTTGGTGACGATGATGAAAGGCATGTCGGAAGAGTATTTGGTGCCGGCCGATACGATGTCGCGAGCCCAAGCTTGGAAAACCTCGCCTCTGGATCCACTGACAATACCGCTTAGATAGCCTATTCGAATACAGAACTGATCGTTAAAACTGCGCTTTCGGTCGTCAATCCAGTAAGAATCGCCCAGCGTTTTGCACGGCTCATCGACCCAATTGAGGTTGTTGGATTGCTTGGTTGCCGATATCGTCAAAAGCCGGTTGAGTCTTCCTTCCAGAACTTCGTCGAAAGTGATATCAAGCATGGTCGCACCACCGCCAGATGTGCTGGCGTCGCGCTCGGCCTGGTAGATGACGCGCCACTTTCCCGCTGGCAAAGTGATGACGCGGCGGCCGTACTTGAACGCGCCTGAGACGGTGTCGCCAGCATGCAATGAGCCGGCCGTTACAACCGGCTCTTGTGCGTACGTGAACTGAAGCGAGAAAAGAAGTAGCGCCGCAAGTAATCCCCGGAGAAGCGTCGATGTGGTTTTGGTGGTGGCTGGCAGCATTGGATCCCTCGGTTTGCTGGTCGTTTTTATGGGGAGCAAAATTAACCCCGATGGCGAGTATGGTATCTGCCGCTGAGCTTGTCATCCTCTAATTGGAGTTCTTGAGCTTGAGTCTTTAGGGCTGGATTTAACCTGCGGGGCCAAGACAATCGTCTGCACCGCCTGTTTTTTTCAAGCGGTCAATTTGCGCTCACCCCGTCCTGATCACCGTGACAAACTCCGTCCCACTCTCAGGCAACCAGACCTCGCCGGGCCGGCCCAGAATCCCTCAAATCCCCTGGCCCCCGGATACCTCAATCCGCTGGGCATTCACCCAACGGTTGTTTTCGGTCAACAAGCTCGCGATCATGGGGCCTATGTCGTCGGGCAAGCCGGCGCGGCCCAGAGCCGTGATGCCGGCGAAGATTTTGTTGACCTCGGGGTTGTCGCGCACGGCGCCGCCGCCGAAGTCGGTTTCTATCGCGCCTGGCGCGACCGTGTTGACGGCGATGCCGCGTGCGCCCAGTTCCTTGGCCATGTAGCGGGTCAGCACTTCCACGGCGCCCTTGACCGCCGCGTAGGCGGCGTAGCCGGGGTAGGAGGTTCTGGTCAGGCCTGAGGACAGGTTGACGATGCGGCCGCCGTCGGCAATCAGGGGCAGCAGGGTTTGGGTCAGAAAGTAGACGCCCTTGAAGTGCACGTTGACGAGGCCGTCGAATTGCGCTTCGGTCGTGTCGCCTATCAGGGCGTAGTCACCGTGGCCGGCGTTGTTGACGAGGTGGTCGAAAGTGTCCCGCTGCCAGCTGCCCTGCAGCGCGGCACGCAGGCGGTCGGCGAAGGGCGCGAAGGTGGCGACCTTGCCGGTATCCAGCTGCAGGGCCACAGCCTTGCGGCCCATGGCCTGGATGTCGGCGACAACGGCTTGTGCGTCTTCGGCCCGGTTCTGGTAAGTGAGGACGAGGTCGCCGCCGCGGCGGGCAATGCTGAGGGCGGTGTTGCGGCCCAGGCCGCGGCTGGCGCCGGTGATCAGGGTGATTGGGGTGATTGGGGTGCTGTTGCTCATGATAGGGTTTCTTGTCTGCAGGCTTGGTTGATGAGGATTCCAGTGTCCGGCGGGTGGGCCGGCGCGGGTTGCCGGAAATTCGGTGCTTCTTGCCTGATCCTCCAAATTTCGGCGCCGGGCTCGCGGCAACCGGCCGCCAGCGGTTAGGCTTGCGGCATGAGCACGCTGCCTTTTCTTCTGGATGTTGCCGGCCGTTATGCCGAAGCCCATGCCGACAAGGCGGGTCTGGCGCAGACGGCCATCCCGGGCCTCAGCCTGGTGCGCGCGACTTCGCCCAGCGGCCTGGTCCATGCCATATCGCAGCCGCTGGTCTGCCTCTTGTTGCAGGGCAGCAAGCAGGTGGCCATGGGCACACAATCCTTCGCGTTCAGCGCGGGTGAAACCCTGCTGATCACGGCGGACGTGCCGACGGTCAACCAGATCACGCGTGCAAGCCTCGCCCGGCCTTACCTCTCGCTGGTGCTGGAGCTGGACCTGGCGGTGATCGCGGACCTGGTGCTGCAGATGAAGGACGGGCCCGTGCCCGACACGGCGGCTGTGCGGGTGGGCGCCACCGAAGCCGAGGTGGCCGAGGCGGCGTTGCGCTTGATGCAATTGCTCGATCGCCCGGCGGCCTTGCCGGTGCTGCGGGCGCAGTTGGTGCGCGAGATGCACTACTGGCTGCTGGCTGGCCGGCTGGGCGCCGCGATACGGCGACTGGGCTGGCCTGACGGCCATGCGCAGCGTGTGGCGCGCGCGGTGTCTGTGCTGCGGGCGGATTTTGCGCGGCCTTTGCCGGTGGAGCGACTCGCGGGCGTGGCGGGCATGAGCCCGTCTTCATTTCACCAGCACTTTCGCAGCGTGACCTCGCTGTCGCCGCTGCAGTTCCAGAAACAATTGCGGCTGATCGAGGCGCGGCGTTTGATGCTGTCGGAAGGCTTGAGCGCGAGCAGCGCGGCGTTTGCGGTGGGCTATGAAAGCGTGCCGCAGTTCACGAGGGAGTACGGCCGCATGTTCGGCTTGCCGCCGGTGCGGGAAACGGGCGCGACGCGAAGCAGGGCGGCGACAGCCTGAAGATCGCCGTCATGCGCAGCGCGCTGGGGGCTTGCCACTGCCGGGTGCTGCCGGATGCTGCCGGATGCTCACCCCGTCCTGATCACCGTCACAAACTCCGTCCCACTCTCAGGCAACCACACCTCGCCGGGCCGGCCCAGGATCTGCCGCACCGCGGCATTGGCGCGGGGCAGGGGGATGACGTCAAACTTCTCGCTGGCCGGGTCAAAACGCAGCATGGCGTTGTTGCTCCATTCCGAGGCCCAGATGATGTCCTTGTTGTCGACATAGACGGCATAGACATGCGGGTCGGCGCCTGGGGCCTTCCAGGTTTTCCAGCTGCTGGGGCCTGTGCCGAGTGCGGGGTCGTGCATCGACAAATTTCCGCTGCTCCATTCCGAAACCCAGATGCGGCCCTTGCTGTCTGACCACACCCGTCTTGCGCCCTGGCGCGGCGTGGGCGGTTCGACGATGCGGGATTCGCCGGTCTTGGTATCCATGTGGGCGATAAAGGAGCCGGCCAAGGAGCACCACCAGATATCGCCCTTGGGTGTGGCGCAGATGCCGTAGGGGCCGCGGCCGCGCGGGGAGTCCTTGACGGTGACGGTGCCGCTGCGCACATCGACCTTGCCGACGTAGCCGCTCTGGCCGGTGAACCACAAATTGCCCTCGCCGTCGAAGGCGCAGGTGTTGAGGTTGGCGTACGGTGTGCCGGTGGGCAGGGGGAAGACTTTGACCTGGCGCGAGGGCCAGGCGACGCGGGCAATCGCGTTTTGCCCGCCGTCGGTCAGCCAGGCCGCGCCGTCGGGGCCGGCGATGACGCCGTGGGGTGATGAGCCGCCGCCCAGGGCAACCAGTTCGGTCTTGCCGCTGCGCGGGTCAAACCAGCCCAGGTGGCCGCTGCGCTGGGCCGAAAACCACACGCCGCCGTCGGGCGCGGGCGCGATGTCGTGGATGCCGGTGGCGGAGCGGGTGCCTAGCGGCCAGGATTGCAATCGCTGTGTATGCGCCGTTGCGCTGGGCGCCTGGGCTTGCGCGCCGCGGGGCGAGAGCAGGGCGGCGCCCAGGGCCGGCAGGGCCGCCAGCGTGGTGCGGCGCTTGAGGTCGAAGCTAAAGGCGAGCTGCTGCATTGCCATGGCAATACCTCCTGCGGCGCAGGGCGGCTTGGCCGCTGCGCGGAACACGGTGGATGGACGGGCGAAACGGAGAGAGCGGGGTGCTCAGCCCATTGTGGCGGCAACAGCGGCGGCCATCAATGGGGCTTGTCCCTGTCCTCTTTGGTGCCGTCCTGGAGGTATTTTTCGACCTTGCTGGCCTTGTCGCCGACGGCGGCGATGGCGCGCCTGAGCTGTTCGCGGTCGGCGTGCAGCTTCTGTTCCCACACGGCGGCGGCCTGGGGGTTGTGGAGGTTGATGCGGTCGGGTTGCACAGCATGCGCAAGGGGGCGGTGCGGGAGAAAGCTCATGGATGGAAGTCTCCTTGGCGTCTGTATGTGGCGTCTGTATGTCTATAGAACTACCTTAGCGCCAAGCGGGCCTGGCCTTTGTAGGCCGCCGCCGATATTTGGGCGGGGCGGCGGCAGGGGCTGCGGCCCTGAACACATGTGTTTTCCCCGGCTTTGCCGGCTTTTCACATTCTTGCGTCACCCTTGCGCCACCGCGCCGCCGTCCTACAAAAGGGGTTTACAGCGCCCCAGTAAACTTGCAGGCAATGAAGAACCCCTTCCAGACCCTTTTCCAGGCCCCCCTGGGCCCGCGCCTGCGCGCATTCGCGGCCTCGATTCCCGGCCGGCTGCGCAACCTGACCAAACGTGATGTGGCCCTGGCGCTGGCCATGGTCCCGGTGCTGCTGCTGCTGTACACGGTGCTGCTGCTGCCGTTCACGCCCAGCATCAGCGATTTGCTCAAGGCCAAGACGGCCAAGCCATCGGTGCTGATGTCGGTGGACGGCCAGGAGCTGGCGAGCTTCCAGCGCGCCAACCGCGACTGGGTCAAGCTCGATGCGATTTCGCCGAATGTGGTGGCCGCGCTGATCGCGACCGAGGACCACCGCTTTTACGATCACCACGGTATGGACTTCCGGCGCACGGTGTCCTCGGTGCTGCTGACGCTTGTGGGCCGCAAGCAGGGCGGCTCCACGCTGACGCAGCAGCTGGCGCGCAATATGTACCCCGAGGAAATCGGCCGCTCGGCGACGCTGACGCGCAAGCTCAAGGAGGCGATCACGGCCTTCAAGATAGAGGCGGTCTACAGCAAGGACGAGATCCTCGAGAGCTACCTGAACACCGTGCCCTTTCTCTACAACGCCTACGGCATAGAGATGGCGGCGCGCACCTATTTCGACAAATCGGCCAGCGAGCTGGACGTGCTGCAAAGCGCGACGCTGGTGGGCATGCTCAAGGGCGCGAGTTATTACAACCCGGTGGTCAACCCCGACCGCGCGCTGCAGCGCCGCAACATCGTGCTGATGCAGATGGTCAAGCACGGCAAGCTGCCCGAAGACAAACTCGCGGCGCTCAAGAAAAAACCGCTGAAGATCGATTTTGAGCGCCTGGACCCGGAACTCGGCGAGATGCCGCACCTGGCGCAGCAGCTGCGCCGCTGGCTGATCGACTGGGCGGACCGCAACGACTACAACATTTACGCCGACGGCCTGGTGGTGCGCACCACGATTGATTCGCGCCTGCAGGCCATGGCCAACAAGGCGCTGGTGGCGCAGGGCGAGCGGCTGCAAAAAATCGTCGCGGGCGACTGGCGCTTTAACTCGGGCTGGAAGGCCAAGAGCGGTGCGCAGCGCGAACTGGCCCTGGCCTTTGTGCGCGACACCCCCGAGTACAAGGCCGCGCGCGCCGCGGGCCAGACCGACGAGCAGGCGCTCAAAACCCTGACGGCCAATGCCAATTTCATGCAGGCCCTCAAGGACGAGAAGACGCGGCTGCAGGCCGGCTTTATGGCGCTGGACCCGACGAACGGCCAGGTGCGGGCCTGGGTGGGCAGCCGGGATTTTTCGGACGACCAGTTCGACCATGTGCAGCAGGCGCGCCGCCAGCCGGGCTCGACCTTCAAGCCTTTTGTGTATGGCGCGGCCTTTGAGGAGGGCGCCCGGCAAAGCGACGGTTTTGTGGACGGCGTGGTGGAAATCCCGCTGGGCAACGGCGCCTTCTGGCGGCCCACTGATGGCGGCGGGCCCAGCGGCGAGTTCATGAGCCTGCGCCAGGGTTTGATGTTCTCCAAGAACACCATCACCGCGCAGGTGATGCAGGTGGTGGGCCCGGCCCATGTGGCCAAGCTGGCGAAAGCCATGGGCGTGCGGCAAAGCAAGCTCGAGGAAGTGCCCTCGCTCGCGCTGGGCACCAGCCCGGTGACGCTCAAGGAAATGGTCACGGCCTACGGCACGCTGGCCAATGACGGCCGCTATATCGAGCCCATCATCGTCACGCGCGTGGAAGACCGCAACGGCAAGGTGCTGGAACAGTTTGAAGCCAAGGCGCCGGAGACGGTGATGTCGGCCACGGTGGCGCAGACGCTGCTGGACGTGATGCGCGGCGTGATCGACCAGGGCACGGGTGCGGCGATACGCAGCCGCTACGGCCTGCGCGCCGATCTGGCCGGCAAGACCGGCACGACGCAGGGCAATACCGACGGCTGGTTTGTGATGATGCACCCGCAGCTGGTGGCGGGCGCCTGGGTGGGCTTTAACGACAACCGCGTGACCATGGGCGACAGCTGGGGCCAGGGCGCGCGCAGCGCGCTGCCCATCGTGGGCGAGTTTTTCCAGCAGGCGATCAAGGCCAAGGTGGTGGACGCCGAGCAGCGCTTTGCGGCGCCGCAGGGCGGCGGCGTGACGGACCAGGAGCAGCAGCGCGTAGAAGCCTTGCTCAACGGCGCCGAGCCGCCGCAGGAAGGCCAGCCGGGCGAGCTGCCGGCCGGCGTGGGCATGGTGGGCGCGTCAACGGGCGGGCAGGGCGGCGCGCCGCGCTGGCAGCCCGCGCCTGTGATCAAGTACGTGACCATCCAGGCGCCGGCCGAAAACCAGGTGCCGGCCGTGCAGGGTGGGGATTCGGGCGGCATGCCCGGTGTGGTGCTGCCGCCGCCGGCGCCGGTGGCGGCCGAGAAGTTGCCGGTGTTTCCGGGTGTGGTGGTGGGGCCGCCAATCGCGCCGCGCTAGCTTCTTGCGCCCCCAAAAAAACGGCCGCTCGAAAGCGGCCGTTTTTCATTGGAAAGGGAAAGCGCGATCAAGGCTTGAGCGGATCGCGCTCCAGGTCCTTTTTGATTTCCTTGGCGGTGTCCTTGATGTCTTCCTTCACATCGCCGTAGGCCTTCTGGGCCTTGCCTTCAAACTCGCGGGCATGGCCCTTGGCCTGCTGCTCGGTGTTGCCGACCATCTTGCCGGTGTGCTCCTGCACTTCGCCGGCGACTTCCTTGATCTTGCCTTTGACCTGGTCTTTGTTCATGGGGATACCTTTCGGGTGGTTGGGAGGGGACATGGAAAAACTCCATGCCTTCAAGTTAAGGGCTGGCTGGGGCGGCGCACGCAGGGAGGGGGCGCGGCCGGATGTCGGCTGCGGACTACAAGGTGTTGTTGCACCCTCAGTTTCACCTGTAGGAATATGTCTTTTCATGTGACAAGGCCGCTTGCCCCCGGTTAGACTGGTTTTGAATGCGACATTGTGCAAATGCTGCAAGTGGGGGAAACATTCTTAGGTCCCGCATCATCGGCTGCGGCACCGCCTGAGGATGGACAACATCGAAGAGCTGCCATGAAAAAGAACATGCTGTTTTGGGGCTTGCTGGGAGGCGCCTCCGTGCTGCACGCGCAGGCCGCGTGGTTCACCGTGCTCGGCGACCCGCAGGACCCGGCGCTCAACACCATAGAGGTCGATCCGGTTCCGGTGAGCGTGCAGGGCGGGCTGCGCACCATGAAGATACGCGTGAGCCGCTCCCAGCCACGCACCAGCTGGGACGGCGTGCCTTACCGCTCCTACACCTCCACCGTGCAGTTCGATTGCGCGCACAAAAACGCGCGCTACCTCTCGCTGGAGTTTTACAAGGAGCCGCTGTGGCAGGGCGAGCCGCACCAGACCTCGAGCTATCCCGAGGGGGTGGTGCGGCACATGGCGTTTCGCGACGTGACGCCCAACCCGACGCAGCGGCTGATACGCGCGGCCTGCCGCCCGGCGGAGAAAAACTAGCGGCGGCGCCGCCCTTGTGCCTTCGCGGGGCCGGCGCTACGATGGGGACGCCGCCATGTTGGGAGTGGCGGCGATACTCCCAGAAGAAAGGCTTCTCCTCATGCCGCAACTCATTGCATCGGTCGAAGGCGTCGAAATCAAGCATGTCTACCTGAAGAACGACCGCACGACGCTGGGCCGCCGGCCGTACAACGACATCGTGTTCGACAACCTGGTGGTCAGCGGCGAGCACTGCGTGTTTGAACTCAAGGGCATCGCCGACGTCTACCTGCGCGACCTGGGCAGCACCAACGGCACCTACCTCAACGGCCACATGGTCAAGGCGCGCGAGCTGCTGCACGACAACGACATCATCAACATCGGCCACTTCAAGATCCAGTACCTGGCGACGTCCGCGCACGACGAGCCCGCCGAGAGCCAGGAAACCACGGCGATGTCGCTGGACGCGATAGGGCTGCCCGGCACCGCGGGGGCGCGGCAGGCCAGCCTGCGTGTGCTGTCGGGCTCGTCGGCGGGGCTGGAAGTGCCGGTGGTCAAGGCGGTCACCACCTTCGGCCAGCCGGGCGTGGCGGTGGTGTCGATCTCGCACCGGCGCGACGGCTACTACGTGGCCCATATGGACGGGGAGACGCCGTCCACCCTCAACGGCAAGGCCATAGGCCCCAAGGCCACTCCGCTGTCACACCAGGACGTGCTGAACCTGGCGGGGACGGAGATGGAGTTCTTGCTGAAGTGAGCCTGGGTCCGTCTCCCAGAGGGAGCGGGGACTTAGAAGATGCGCCGCCGCTTGGCGGCGCTTGGGCCCCATTCATAACAACATCGGCGGCGAGGGCGCACTCATCATGACCAGACGCGAATGGCAATTGGCCATCCCCATCCTGATCGGCCTTGCGCTGTGCGTGGCGGCCTTTGTGCATGGCCAGGGCATGGCCAACCCGGATGGGGGCATGGTGGCGCTGCGGGTGTTCAAGGCGCCGCAGGGTGAGCGTGTCGCCGTCGTTGCCAACAATGCCTTGCATGTGCTTGATGCGCAGGGGCAGCGCATCGCGCGCCAGGACCTGAAGGCGCTGGGCCTGGGCGAGAGCCCCGGCGACATGGACTGGACGGTGGATGCCCGGCAGCGGGTCGAGGCCTGGTTTTTTGACGGCGCCGCCGTGCCCCGCGTGCTGCGTTGCGCCTGGAGCGATGCGCAGGTGCAGCTGGTGGACTGCCGCACGGCGATGGAAGGCCCGCAGCTCAAGAACAATGCACTGTCCCTGACCGTGCACCTGGCCGTGGACCGCACCGGTGAACGCGTCTTCATCGCTGATGGCAAGGGCAGCCGCGTACAGTCGTTTGGCCTGGACGGCAAGGCCCTGGCCGGCACCGACCCGCAGGTGGCGCCGCTGCTGTTTCCCAACCGCCTGCGCTACCTGGGCAATGACACCCTGGTGGTGGCCGACAACGACCACCGCCGGCTGATCTGGCTGCGCGTCGCTCCCGGCCAGCCCACCGAGCTGTTGCGCAGCCTGGGCTCGGCCGCGCACGGCCAGGCCCGCCAGGGCCGCGGCAAGGTCACCGACGTGGCCCTGGGCCCGGACGGCACGCTGTGGATGCTGGCCGTGAAGCAGGGCCAGAAGGATGGGGACGTGCTGGTGTTCGACGCCCAGCGGCGGCCCGTGGCACGGGCGGCATTGGCCGATGATTCCGACCCCCTGCTGATCGACGCGCTGGGCGACACCGCGCTGGTCGGCGACTACAGCTTCATCAGGCTGAACCGGGTCGACGCGCAAGGCCGCGACCTCGGTGAGTTTGGCGACGCCGCTTTCCGTGGCGAACTGCGGGCCGTGCCGCAGCGGGCGCGGGCCGGCGTGCTTTGGAAAACCGGCGCCATGGCCATGGGGGGCGTGCTCATCGCGGCCGGCCTGGTGCTGGGCCTGCTGTTTGGCCAGAAACCCAAACGGCCAGAGCCGTTTGACGACCGCCTAGAAGCGCAAGAACCTAGATGAGGGAACTGCTCGGGTTGGTGCTCGAGTAATTGACAGGCCTGCGCGGCGGGCCTTCGCCGGCCAGGCGCAGCGCGAAGGCGCGGGCCAGGGCCTGCAGCTTGAGGGTGGACTTCAGGTGCAGCGGCGTCATGCCGGCCTTGGTGAGGTCCGAGGCATTGCTGGACACGCGCGAGAGCTGCGGCTGCTCGAGCTTGGCGCGAGCCGGGCGGCGGGCGCGTTCGGCCGGGGCGAGTTTGGCGGCTTCGCTGGTGGCGGCGCCCAGGAATTTTTCGCGCAGCAGCGCGGCGCTGGGCCGGCGCTGGCTTTCAACAATCCAGTAGGGCAGGCCGGCGCGGGCCAGCAGCTCGCGTTTGAAGCCGTGGTTGCGGCCGGTGACCTCGCCGCGGCCCAGCACGTCGATGCAGCCCAGCACCGTGCCTTTCTGGTCGGCCAGGGCGCAGGAAAAATTGACGGTGCTCAGCAGCGCCTGCCAATGGGCGTCGCCGCCGCGCTGGTTGGGTTCGATAAAACCGGTGAAGGGGACTTTGGGCAGGATGCGGTGTTCGGGGAACACTTCCTCCAGCCAGCGCCAGACCTGGAGCTCGTCGCGGCTGGCCAGAGGCTTGGCGCGCAAGGTGTGGTTGCGCGCCACTTTTTTGCGGGTGGCCACCACATGGGACAACCAGCGTTCATAAGCCAGGGCGCCCAGGGCCACACTGCCGACAAAGAGGAAAAACCCGATCAGAAAACTGCTGCCCGTCATGTTCGCGCCCTGAAATCGCCCGGAGGTCATGCTGAAGAAGAAGGGCGTCGCGCCTATCCCGGCCCTGTTTATAAGGGATATCAGGTACATTTTTGTTTTTCTGTGAACTACTTCACAATTTTTTACGAACGATCGTTCTAAAACCTGGCGCGCTGTCCGGCGGCCATCCCTTCTTCCTGGTTCCTCTTTCATGAAACAAACTCCCGCAGGCGGCCTGGTGTATTCCACCGAGGCCGGAAGAATGTGCCCGGCCTGCCGCCGGCCGGTGGCGGCCTGCAGCTGCAAGCAGGCGGCGTCGCCCGCGGCGGGCGGCCCGGTACGTGTGAGCCGCGAGAGCAAGGGCCGGGGCGGCAAGACGGTGACCGTGGTCAAGGGCCTGCCGCTGGACGCCATGGCCCTGGCGCTGCTGGGCAAGCAGCTGCGCACGGCCTGCGGATCGGGCGGCACGGCCAAGGACGGCGTGATCGAGGTCCAGGGCGACCATTGCGACACGGTGATGGCGGCGCTGCAGAAACAGGGCTATGCGCCCAAGCGGGCCGGCGGCTAGGCGCGCCTTCCTCTAGATATATATAGATGAACCCCGAAGACCTGTTGCTGCTGGTGACCCGTGAAATGCCTTTCGGCAAGCACAAGGGCACGCTGATCGCCGACCTGCCGGGCAATTACCTCAATTGGTTCGCGCGCGAAGGATTTCCCAAAGGGGAGATTGGCCGCCTGCTGGCGCTGATGCAGGAAATCGACCACAACGGCCTGAAGCCGCTGCTGGATCCCTTGCGCCGTTGAGCACCGCGGCCCTGCCGCGCGTCGCCTCCTACATTTGCAGTATTGCCCCCTGGTGCATTACTGCGCAGAATCCTTGCACTCGCGTTGGCCGGCAGCATGCCGGCCCAGGCCGCACCCCGCGCCGCAACGCCCGCACGAGGTGACCCGAATGGAATACGAACTGCCCCTGGAAACCAGGGCCAGGAAAATGATGGCAAGGTTCCGCACCCACGAGTGGCTGGGCCTGGCCGCGGGCTTCCTGATTTTTGCCGCTGCCGACCTGCTGCGCGCCTGGTGGGCGCCGCAGCTTCCGGTGTGGATGGTGCGCGGCTGGTTTTTCCCCATCATCGTGCTGGCCTCGGTGGCCGCGATTTACCTGTCGGTGTCCATGCACAAGGCGCTCAAGCAGCACAGCGCCGTCGACCCACAGCGGCGGCGCGAGATGTGCCTGCTGTTCCTGCTGGGCTCGCAGGACCAGCAGGGCCTGCGGCTCATGAAACGCATCGCCATGGCGGCCAATGTGCATGCGCTGAGTTTCGGGATGGCGCTGGGGCTGCTGGTGTTCAGCCTGGTGCGCGTTTAGGGCCGCACCCGAAAGAGCCGTTCACAAACCCAGCGAAGCGGTCCTGGCTAGGCGCGCCGCCGCAGACAGTGCACCAGCACGGCAAGGCGGCGCAACAACGCCAGGAGGGTTTTTGAACGACTCTCAAAGCGCTGCCGCGACCCTTGTTCCCTGATTGATCGCCCGCTTGGCGTCCAGCTCGCCGGCTTCGTGGGCGCCGCCTATCAAATGGGTCTTGACGCCGGCCGCGCGCAGCGGCTCCAGCAGCTCGCGCAGCGGCTCCTGGCCGGCGCACAGCACGATGTTGTCGACGGCGAGCACGGTGCCGTCCAGGCGCTTTTCGCCGAAGGTGATGAACAGGCCCAGGTCTGAGCCCTGCTCGCCTATGCGTTCGTAGTTGACGCCCGAGAGCATTTCCACATTCCTCATCTTGAGCGCGGCGCGGTGTATCCAGCCGGTGGTCTTGCCCAGGCCGGCGCCCAGCTTGCCGGGCTTGCGCTGCAGCAGCGTGACCTGGCGCGCGGGTGGCGCCACCTGCGGGCGCACCACGCCGCCGCGCACCTCGCCGGGATCGGCCACGCCCCATTCGGCCAGCCAGGCCGGCAAGTCGAGTGCGGTGGAATGGCCGGCGGGCGTGACCAGGAATTCGGCCACGTCAAAGCCTATGCCGCCCGCGCCTATCAGGGCCACGCGTTTTCCCACGGGCTGGCGGCCCAGCAGCACGTCGATATAGCTGAGCACCTTGGGATGCTCCTGGCCCGGAATGCGCGGGTTGCGCGGCGTGACGCCGGTGGCGAGTATGACTTCGTCGAACTTCTGCGCGATCAGGTCCTGGGCGCTGACGCGGGTGTTCAGGTGCAGGCGCACGCCGGTGCCGCTGATGCGGTTGCCGAAGTAGCGCAGGGTTTCCTCGAACTCTTCCTTGCCGGGCACGCGCTTGGCCAGGTTGAACTGGCCGCCGATTTTGTCGGCCGCGTCGTACAGGTCCACGCTGTGGCCGCGCAGGGCCAGCGTGGTGGCGGCGGCCAGGCCCGCCGGGCCCGCGCCTATGACGGCGACGCGTTTTTTGGCGGGGGCGATGCGGATGACGAGTTCGGTCTCATGGCCGGCGCGCGGGTTGACCAGGCAGCTCGCGAGCTGGGCCTTGAAGGCGTGGTCCAGGCAGGCCTGGTTGCAGGCGATGCAGGTGTTGATCTCATCGGCCCGGCCCTGGGCGGCCTTGTTGACGAATTCCGGGTCGGCCAGGAAGGGCCGGGCCATGCTGACCATGTCGGCGCAGCCCTCGGCCAGCACCTGCTCGGCGACTTCGGGCGTGTTCAGGCGGTTGCTGGTGACCAGCGGGATGGTCAGGCCCGCGGCGCGCAGGTCGGTGCGCAGTTTTTTGGTGACCCAGGTGAAGGCGCCGCGCGGCACCGAGGTGGCAATCGTCGGCACGCGGGCTTCGTGCCAGCCTATGCCGCTGTTGATGATCGTGGCGCCGGCGGCCTCCACGGCCTTGGCCAGCAGCACGACTTCCTCCCAGCTGCTGCCGCCGGGGATCAGGTCGATCATGGAGAGGCGGTAGATGATGATGAAGTCGCGGCCCACGGCTTCGCGGGTGCGGCGCACGATCTCCACGGCCAGGCGCATGCGGTTTTCGTAGCTGCCGCCCCAGTCGTCAGTGCGCTGGTTGGTGTGGGTGACGAGGAACTGGTTGATGAAATAGCCTTCGCTGCCCATGATCTCGACGCCGTCGTAGCCGGCCTCGCGCGCCAGCAGCGCGCAGCGTATGAAGGCGCGTATTTGCCGCTCTATGCCGCCGGCGCTCAGTTCGCGCGGGGCGAAGGGCGAGATCGGGCTCTGGATGCGCGAGGGCGCGACGCACAGCGGGTGGTAGCCGTAGCGGCCGGTGTGCAGGATTTGCAGCGCGATCTTGCCGCCTTCGGCATGCACGGCATCGGTGACCTGTTTGTGGCGGCGCGCCGCGCCCGAACTCGCCAGCATGCCGGCGAAGGGTTTGGTCCAGCCGGCGATGTTGGGTGAAAAACCGCCGGTGACCATCAGGCCCACGCCGCCGCGCGCGCGTTCGGCGAAGTAGGCGGCCATGGCGGGGAAATGCTTGCGCCCGTCTTCCAGGCCGGTGTGCATGCTGCCCATGAGCACGCGGTTTTTCAGCGTGGTGAAACCCAGGTCCAGCGGGGCGAGCAGGTGGGGATAGGGGGAGGAAGGGGAAGAGGGGGGCACGGCCACAAGCAGGTCTCCTGTCAAAACTGCCTGCATCGTAGTCGCAAGGTGGGGCCGCCGAAAGCCCGCCGGGTAGTCTAGGGGACAGGCTCTATCGGCACCTGGGGCTTACCCTGAAAGCTCCTATCGGCTCTTCTTGATGGCCTGCGCGGCCTGGGTGACCAGTTCCGGGCCTTTGTAGATCAGCCCGGTGTAGAGCTGCACCACGTCGGCGCCGGCCTGGATTTTGGAGACGGCGTCGGCGCCGCTCAAAATGCCGCCCACGCCGATGATGGGAAAGCCCTTGCCCAGCGCCGCGCGCAGTTGGCTGATGACGCGGTTGCTGGCTTCGAGCACGGGCGCGCCGCTCAGGCCGCCGGCTTCCTCGGCATGGCGCAGGCCCTTGACGGCATCGCGACTGAGCGTGGTGTTGGTGGCGACCACGCCGTCCATGGCGTGGCGCTTGAGCGTGGCGGCGATGACGGCCACCTGGGCTTCGTCGAGGTCGGGCGCGATTTTCACGAAGATGGGCACACGTTTGCCGTGCTGTTTGGCGAGTGTTTCGCGGCGCTCGGCGATGCGGCCCAGCAGGGCGTCCAGCGCCTCGTCGCTTTGCAGCGCACGCAGGTTTTTGGTGTTGGGGCTGGAGATGTTGACGGTGACGTAGTCGGCATGCGGGTAGACGCCGTCCAGGCAGATGAGGTAGTCGTCGACCGCGTTCTCGATCGGCGTGGCGGCGTTCTTGCCGATGTTCAGGCCCAGCAGCAGGCCGCCCTGCGCGCCGGGCTTGCGCACGCTGGAGCGCTGGACATTGGCCAAAAAGGCGTCCAGCCCCTCGTTGTTGAAACCCAGGCGGTTGATCAGCGCGTTGGCCTCGGGCAGGCGGAACATGCGCGGCTTGGGATTGCCGGGCTGGCCCTTGGGCGTGACGGTGCCGACTTCGACAAAACCAAAGCCCATGGCGGCCAGGCCGTCTATGCAGCGGGCGTTTTTGTCCAGGCCCGCGGCCAGGCCGACGCGGTTGGGAAATTTGAGGCCGGCCAGTTCTATCGGGTCGCTGACGCGGCTGGACAGGTAGGCCAGGGCCAGCGGCGTGCCCTGGGTGCGCGCCAGCGAGGCCATGGTCAGCTCGTGGGCGGTTTCGGGATCCAGCCCAAATAAAAAGGGGCGGGCCAGGGCGTAGGGGAGCAGGGACATTGGATAATTCGGTGCGGATGGCTGTGAATGGCCCGGTATGCCCGGGCAAGAGCCCCGATTGTCGCAAAACCCGTTTCACCCTCCCGATTCATCCCTCCCAACACTCCCATGACCCAAGACGAACTCAAAACCCTGGTCGGCCAGGCAGCCCTGCACTACGTGGAAGAAGGCAGCATTGTCGGCGTCGGCACCGGCTCCACGGTCAACAAATTCATAGATGCGCTGGCCACCATGAAAGACCGCATCGTGGGCGCGGTGTCCAGCTCGGTCGCCTCCACCGAGCGCCTGCAGGCCCTGGGCATCAAGGTTTTCGACGCGACCGAGGTCGAGGAGCTGGGCGTCTACATCGACGGCGCCGATGAAATCGATCACGCCGGCTACATGGTCAAGGGCGGCGGCGCGGCGCTCACGCGCGAAAAAATCGTGGCCGCGCAGTCGCGCAAGTTTGTCTGCATCGCCGACGAGTCCAAGCTGGTGGCGGCCCTGGGCAGCTTCCCGCTGCCGGTCGAGGTGATTCCCATGGCCGCCAAACGCATCGCGCGGCAGTTCGCGGCGCTGGGCGGCACGGCGGCGCTGCGCTTGAAAGACGGCAAGCCGCTGGTGACCGACAACGGCCAGCACATCCTGGACGTGACCGGCCTGAAGATCACCGACCCGCTGGCTTTTGAGTCCCAGACCAGCCAATGGCCGGGGGTGGTGACGGTGGGGGTGTTCGCTTTCCAGAAAGCCCATGTCTGCCTGCTGGGCACGCCGGGCGGCGTCAAGACGCTGGTGTTCTGAGTTTCCGGCCCCGTCCGGAACGCAAAACGCCGGGTGGAAACCCGGCGTTTTGCTTTGAAGGAACAGGCCTGCCTAGAACTTGATGCCGGCCGGGTTGTCCGCTGCGGGAGGTGGCGGCGCCACCGGTGCGGCCGCGGGGGCCGCGGCGGTGCGGGCCGCGCCGCTGCTGGCGGCCGGCGGCGCGGTGAYGGCCACCAGGGGCGTGGCAGCCGGCGGGCGGTAGCTGGACGGCAGCACCGAGGCGGCGGGGTAGCCGGCGGCATTCAGGAACTGGGTCCATTCCACATCGGAAAAGCCCTTGAGCTGCTGGCTGCCTATGGTGGCGAAGGGCAGGGAGGTGTCGCCGCTGAGGCGCTGCAGCGCCTTGAAATCCTCGCTGGTGATGACGGTGCGCTCGGAAAAGGGAATGCCGCGGTTGACCAGCATGGACTTGGCGGTGGCGCAGGGGCCGCAGTCGTTGCCGGAATACAGGGTTACCGGGTATTTGCTGGCGATTTGCCGCAGTTCAAACGGAAGGCCGGTGGGCGCCGCGCCGCCGGCGCCCGCGCCGGGGGTGGCTGCGCTGACCTTGGCGCCGGCGGTGGCGGGTGGCGGCTGGTCGGAGAAGGTCACCTTGCCGTCGGGCCCGATGATGCGGTAGACCTGCTGGGCTTGCGCCAGGGGCGAAAAAAGACCGCCCGCGGCGAGTGCCAGGGCCAGCAGGGCATGGGGCGCGAGGGATTTCACGGCATTTGTGTTCATGGGTGTTCCAGTCGTCTCAGGTACGGGGTGGCGGAAAGAGCAAACTCAAAGGGCAAGCTTAACGCAGGCCCTGGAAGTCTCACAACGTTTTAGGCGTTTTGACGGCGTCAGGCCATACCCTGATGACGCAGCAAAGCATCAATCGAGGGTTCGCGGCCCCGGAAGGCCTTGAAGGACTCCATGGCCGGGCGGCTTCCGCCGGCCTCCAGGATGGCTTTGCGGTACTTGCGGCCGGTTTCCACCGTGACCGTGGTCTTGCCGCCATCGTCGCCCGACGGCGAGGGTGCGGCTGTAGCCGTTTCCTCGAAGGCGGCGTAGGCGTCGGCCGACAGGACTTCCGCCCATTTGTAGCTGTAATACCCGGCGGCGTAACCACCCGAAAATATGTGGCTGAAAGTATGCGCGGTGCGGCTGTAGGGCGGCGAGGGGATCACCGCCACTTCGCGGCGCACCTCGTTCAACAGGCCCATGAGGTCGTCGGCCGGCTTGTGCGAGGTGTGCAGCAGCATGTCGAACAGCGAGAACTCGACCTGGCGCAGCGTCTGCATGCCGCTCTGGAAGTTCTTGGCGGCCAGCATCTTGTCGAACAGCGCGCGCGGCAGCGGCGCGCCGGTCTCGACATGCGCCGTCATGTGCTTGAGCACGTCCCATTCCCAGCAGAAGTTTTCCATGAACTGGCTGGGCAGCTCGACCGCGTCCCACTCGACGCCGCTGATGCCGGAGACGTCGCGTTCGTTGACCTGGGTCAGCATGTGGTGCAGGCCGTGGCCGAATTCGTGGAACAGCGTGGTCACGTCGTCGTGCGTGAGCAGCGCGGGTTTGCCGCCCACGCCCTCGGCGAAGTTGCAGACCAGGTGCGCCACCGGGGTTTGCAGCTGGCCGGTGTCGGGGCGCAGCCAGCGCGCGCGCACGTCGTCCATCCAGGCGCCCCCGCGCTTGCCGGTACGGGCCGGCTGGTCGAGGTAGAACTGGCCGACGAGTTCGCTATTGCGTTCAATGCGGTAGAACTCCACGCCGGGTTTCCAGACCGGGGCCGAGTCCTTGCGGATGGCGACTTCAAACAGGGTCTCGACGATCTTGAACAGGCCCGCCAGCACCTTGGGCGCGGTGAAGTACTGCTTGACCTCCTGCTCGCTGAAGGCGTAGCGCGCTTCCTTGAGTTTTTCGCCGACGTAGGCGTAGTCCCAGGGCTGGAGTTCGGCCATGCCGAGCTGGCCGGCGGCGAAGGCGCGCAGGTCGGCCACGTCTTTTTCGGCATAGGGACGGGCGCGGCGCGCCAGGTCGCGCAAAAAGCTGATCACTTCGTCGGGGGATTGGGCCATCTTGGCCACCACCGAGACTTCGCCGAAATTGCGGTAGCCCAGCAGCTGGGCTTCTTCGAGGCGCAGCGCGAGGATCTCTTTCATGATGGCGCTGTTGTCGAATTGGCTGAATTCGGGCGCGGCCTGGTCGCTGGCGCGTGTGGTGTAGGCCTTGTAAAGGGTCTCGCGCAGCTTGCCGCTGGCGGCGAACTGCATGACGGGCAGGTAGCTCGGCATCTTCAGGCTCAGGCGGTAGCCGGCCTTGCCTTCAGCCTCGGCCTGGGCGCGCGCGGTCTGCAGCACGTCGGCCGGAATGCCGGTGACCTCGGCTTCGCTGGCGTAGTAGGCGAAGGCGTCGGTCGCGTCCAGGGCGTTTTCGCTGAACTTCTGGCTCAGCTCGGCCTGGCGCTCCTGGATTTGCGCGAAGCGCTCGCGGTCCGCGCCCTGCAGTTCGGCGCCCGAGAGCACAAAATTGCGGATCGCATTCTTGTGGGCCTGGCGCTGCTCGGCGTTCAGGGTGGCCACGTCAATGGCCTTGTATTTGGCGTAGAGGCGCTCGTCGGCGCCCAGGCGGGTCCAGAACTCGGTCACGCGCGGCAGGGCGGCGTTGTAGGCGGCGCGCAGCTCGGGCGTGTCGGCCACGCTGTTGAGGTGGCTCACGGCGCCCCAGGCGCGGCCCAGGTTCTCGGTGGCAACGTCCAGCACGCGGGCGATGCCGGCCCAGGTGGCCGGGAAATCCGCCGCGGTGACGGTTTCCAGGGCCGTATCGGCCTTGGCCATCAGTTCGTCGACGGCGGGGCCCACGTGTTCGGGCTGGATACGGTCAAACAGGGGGAGGTCGGAGAAGTCGAGGAGGGGATTGGTCATGGCAGTAGCTGTGGGCGGAAGTCTCGAATCTAAAGGCCGGGGGCCGCCGGGCCGGGAAGAATGTCGCTATGCAAGCGATTGCCGGAGCCGATTGCCGGCCCCGGGGCGGTGGGGCGTCAGCCCTGCGCGCTTTTCTTGACGCTCTTGAGCTGGGGTTTTTTGGCCCGCTTGACGGTGCCGCCCGGCGTGAGGCGCTGGTTGCCCAGCACGCGCAGGGTTTTGACCTCGGGCCGCTGGCCGTGGCGCGAGCTGTTCTTGAGCACCTTGACGTCGCGCGGGCCGGGCATGCGGTCCTCGTTGACCTTTTTTTCCTTGGGCGGCATGGGGCGCCAGAGCACCAGCAGCTTGCCGATATGCTGGATGGGCGCGGCATTGAGTTCGTCGGCCAGGGTCTGGAAAATCTCCTCGCGGCCGGCACGGTCGTCCGACAGCACCCGCACCTTGATGAGCCCATGGGCCTTGAGCGCCGCGTCGGTTTCCTTCTTGACGGCGGGGGTCAGCCCGTCGGAACCTATCATCACGACTGCGTTCAGGTGGTGGGCATCGGCGCGGTGGTCCTTGCGCTGGGCGGGGGTAAGTTGTATTTGAGCCATGGCCCAATTATCGGGCGAGTCCGGGAGAGGACAATAGGCCCCATGAAAGTAAATGCCAAGACCGGTTTCAAGCCCGGCGTCCAGACCGATGCCAAGGCCGCCGCCAAGGCGGCCGGCAAAACCGCCGTGAAGGCCGGCGGCAAGGGAAAAGTCAACAAGGCCTGGCTGCACGAGCACATCAACGATCCCTATGTGAAGCTCGCCCAGAAAGAGGGCTACCGGGCCCGCGCCGCTTACAAATTGAAGGAAATCGACGAAACCTTCGGCCTGGTCAAGCCCGGCGACTGTGTGGTCGACCTGGGCAGCACGCCCGGCGCCTGGAGCCAGTACGTGCGGCGCAAGCTGTCTCCCGCGGGCGCGGCGGCCGGCACGCTCAACGGCCGCATCATCGGGCTGGACCTGCTGCCCATGGAGCCGATTGAGGGCGTGACCTTTATCCAGGGCGATTTCCGCGAGGCCGAGGTGCTGCGGCAGCTGGAGGACACCCTGGCCGGCCCCGACGGCCAGGTCCAGGTGGACCTGGTGATTTCGGACATGGCGCCCAATCTCTCGGGCATCGAGTCGGCCGATGCGGCCCGCATCGCCCATTTGATCGAGCTGGCCGTGGAATTCGCCCAGAACCGCATGAAACCGGACGGCACGCTGGTGGTCAAGCTGTTCCACGGCAGCGGCTATGACCAGCTGGTCAAGCTGTTTCGCGACACCTTCAAGGTCGTCAAGCCGCTCAAGCCCAAAGCCTCGCGACCGGGCTCATCGGAAACCTTTCTGATAGGCCGGGGGCTGAAAAAGCGTGCCTAAAGCCACGGACTTTCCCTTAATCCCGCTTTAAACCAGGGGCCGGGACCGGGTTAAGCTGTTTTGGCCCTTGAAAGGCCTAAAATCAGGCGCATGTGACTTTTGTTCTTACACCGGAGTAGTCCTTGAACAATCAGTGGTTTTCCAAAATTGCAATCTGGCTGGTGATCGCCATGGTGCTGTTCACCGTATTCAAGCAATTTGATACACGTGGCGGCGCCGGTTCCAACTACCTGGGTTACTCCGAGTTCCTGGAAGAAGTGCGCGGCAAGCGCATCAAGCAGGCGACCATCGCCGAAGGCCAGGGCGGCACCGAGATCTCGGCCACCACCGTGGACGACCGCAAGGTCCGCACCACGGCCACCTACCTGGACCGCGGCCTGGTCGGCGACCTGATCGCCAACGACGTCAAGTTCGACGTCAAGCCCCGCGAAGAAACCTCCCTCCTCACCTCGCTGCTGATCAGCTGGGGGCCGATGCTGCTGCTGATAGGCGTGTGGATCTACTTCATGCGGCAGATGCAGGGTGGCGGCAAGGGCGGGGCTTTCAGCTTCGGCAAGTCCAAGGCGCGCATGCTGGACGAGTCCACCAACCCGGTCACCTTCGCCGACGTCGCGGGCTGCGACGAGGCCAAGGAAGAGGTCAAGGAAGTCGTCGACTTCCTCAAAGACCCGCAGAAATTCCAGAAACTGGGCGGCCGCATTCCGCGCGGCTTGCTGCTGGTCGGCCCCCCGGGCACCGGCAAGACCCTGCTGGCCAAGGGCATCGCCGGCGAGGCCAAAGTGCCTTTCTTCTCGATTTCCGGCTCCGACTTCGTTGAAATGTTCGTCGGCGTGGGCGCGGCCCGCGTGCGCGACATGTTCGAGAACGCCAAGAAAAACGCCCCCTGCATCATCTTCATCGATGAAATCGACGCGGTCGGCCGCCAGCGCGGCGCCGGCCTGGGCGGCGGCAACGACGAACGCGAGCAGACCCTGAACCAGATGCTGGTCGAGATGGACGGCTTCGAAACCAATGTCGGCGTGATCGTGGTGGCCGCCACCAACCGCCCCGACATCCTGGACGCCGCCTTGCTGCGCCCCGGCCGCTTCGACCGCCAGGTCTATGTGACGCTGCCCGACATCCGCGGCCGCGAGCAGATCCTCAATGTGCACATGCGCAAGGTGCCGCTGGGCCAGGACGTGAACGCCAGCGTGATCGCGCGCGGCACGCCCGGCATGTCCGGCGCCGACCTCGCCAACCTCTGCAACGAAGCCGCCCTGATGGCCGCGCGCCGCAACGCGCGCACCGTCGAGATGCAGGACTTCGAAAAAGCCAAGGACAAGATCCTCATGGGCCCGGAGCGCAAGAGCATGGTCATGCCCGAGGAAGAGCGCCGCAACACGGCCTACCACGAGTCCGGCCACGCGCTGCTCGGCAAGATGCTGCCCAAGTGCGACCCGGTCCACAAGGTCACCATCATCCCGCGCGGCCGCGCGCTGGGCGTGACCATGAGCCTGCCCGCGCAGGACCGCTACAGCTACGACCGCGAGTACATGCTGAGCCAGATCAGCATGCTGTTCGGCGGCCGCATCGCCGAGGAAGTCTTCATGAACCAGATGACGACCGGCGCCAGCAACGACTTTGAGCGCGCCACCGCGCTGGCGCGCGACATGGTCACGCGCTACGGCATGACCGAGGCCCTGGGCCCCATGGTCTACGCCGAGAACGAAGGCGAAGTCTTCCTGGGCCGCTCGGTCACCAAGACCAATAACATGAGCGAGTCGACCCTGCAAAAGGTCGACGGCGAGGTGCGCCGCATCATCGACCAGCAATACGCCCTGGCGCGCAAGCTGATCGAGGACAACCAGGACAAGATGCACGCCATGGCCAAGGCCTTGCTCGAATGGGAAACCATAGACGGCGACCAGCTCGACGACATCATGGCCGGCAAGGAGCCGCGCCCGCCCAAGGACTGGACGCCGCGCAACTCCTCCGTCGGCGGTGGCGGCGGCCCCTCGGGCGGCACGCCGGCCGTCAGCGCCGACCCGGCGCCCACGGTGGCCTGAGGCCCGGCGACGGACACAGCATGACGGGCTGCCGGGCAGCCGTCACCACAACCGGGGCCAGTCCCCGGTTTTTTATTTCCGAGGACAAACCATGATCTGGCAAACCTCCCGCTTCCAAATCGACCTCGCCAAGCCGCGGGTCATGGGCATCGTCAACGTCACGCCCGACTCGTTTTCGGACGGCGGCAAGTACTTCAGCGAAGGCAGCGGCTTTGCCAGCGTGTTCGCCCATTGCGAGAAGCTGCTCAAGAATGGCGCCGACATGCTGGACATAGGCGGTGAGTCCACGCGCCCCGGCGCGCCGCCCGTGCCGCTGGAAGAAGAACTCGCACGCGTGCTGCCCGTGGTGCGCCATGCCGCCACCCTGGGTGTGCCGCTGTCCGTGGACACCTACAAGCCCGAGGTCATGCAGGCCGTGCTGGACCTGGGCGCCGACGTCATCAACGACATCTGGGCCTTGCGCAAACCCGGCGCGGCCGAGGTGGTGGCCGCGCACCCCAACTGCGGCGTCTGCCTCATGCACATGCACCGCGAGCCGCAGACCATGCAGGTCGCGCCCATGGAGGGCGACGTGGTGCCGCAGGTGCGCGACTTCCTCGAAGCCGCCGCGGCCGGCCTGCTGGCCGCCGGCGTCGCCAGGTCGCGCATCGTGCTCGACGTGGGCATAGGCTTCGGCAAGACCGTGGCGCAGAACTTCGCGCTGCTGGCGCGCCAGCAGGAGTTCCTCGCCGCCGGCTACCCGTTGCTGGCCGCCTGGTCGCGCAAGTCGTCCCTGGCCGCTGTCACCAGCACCTCGCTGGCCGCCGTGGCCCAGCTCGACGTGGCCGACCGCATGGTGCCCAGCATCGCGGCGGCCCTGCTGGCCGTGGACCGCGGCGCGCGCATCGTGCGTGTGCATGACGTCAAGGAAACCGTGCAGGCACTCAAAGTGTGGGCCGCCGCTCGTTGAGGTTTTGACTGACAGCCGGGCAGGGCGGCGCCGCCTAAAATAGCCCCACATTTGCAGAACAACAAGCTCCACAGGGACAAAACGCCATGACCAGAAAATACTTCGGCACCGACGGTATCCGCGGCACGGTGGGCCAGCCGCCCATCACCCCCGACTTCGTGCTGCGCCTGGCGCACGCCGTGGGCCGCGTGCTGCGCAGGACCGAAACCCGCCCCACGGTGCTGATCGGCAAGGACACGCGCATCTCGGGCTATATGCTCGAAAGCGCGCTCGAATCGGGCTTTAACTCGGCCGGCGTCGACGTGGTGCTGCTGGGCCCCCTGCCCACGCCCGGGGTGGCCTACCTCACACGCGCCCAGCGCGCCAGCCTGGGCGTGGTCATCAGCGCCAGCCACAACGCCTACCCCGACAACGGCATCAAGTTCTTCAGCGCCCAGGGCACCAAGCTCGACGACGCCTGGGAGCTGGCCGTGGAAGCCGCGCTTGAAGAGCCGCCCGTCTGGGCCGACTCGGCCACCCTGGGCAAGGCGCGCCGCCTGGATGACGCGGCCGGCCGCTACACCGAATTTTGCAAAAGCACTTTTGCCAACGACCTCACGCTCAAGGGCCTGAAGATCGTCGTCGATGGCGCCCACGGCGCGGCGTACCACATCGCACCCATGGTGTTCCATGAACTGGGCGCCGAGGTCATCTCCATAGGTTGCGCGCCCGACGGCCTGAACATCAACCACGAGGTCGGCGCCACGCATCCCGAGGCGCTGATCAAGGCCGTGCAGGCCTACAAGGCCGACTACGGCATTGCGCTGGACGGCGACGCCGACCGCCTGCAGATGGTGGACGCCGAGGGCCGCCTCTTCAACGGCGACGAAGTGCTCTTCCTGATGGTCAACGAGCGCCTGGCGCGCGGCGAAAAAGTGCCCGGCACCGTTGGCACCTTGATGACCAATATGGCCGTGGAGGTCGCGCTGAAGAAGAAGGGCGTGGAGTTCGTGCGCGCCAAGGTCGGCGACCGCTATGTGCTCGAAGAGCTCGACAAGCGCGGCTGGCTGCTGGGCGGCGAGGGATCCGGCCATCTGCTCGCGCTCGACAAGCACACCACCGGCGACGGCCTGATCAGCGCGCTGCAGGTGCTGCAGGCCTGCGTGCGCAGCGGCAAGACCATTGCCCAGCTGCTCAGCGAGGTGGTATTGTTCCCGCAGACCTTGATCAATGTGCGCCTCAAGCCCGGCCAGGACTGGAAGAGCAGCAAGCCCCTGGCCGACATGAGCAAAACCGTGGAAGCCGAACTCGGCGATACCGGCCGCCTGCTGATACGCGCCAGCGGCACCGAGCCGCTGCTGCGCGTGATGGTCGAGGCCCGCGACGCGGCCCAGGCGAAAAGCTGCGCCGAGCGCGTGGCGGACACGGTGCGGTCTTAAACGGCCTGCATCAGGCGGGCCCGCTCATCCGGTGTGAGCACCTTGGGCGATACGCGTGGCTTACCCGTCTCCGGGTCAAAGAAGGGCGTGCGCTTGTAGCTGCCGTCCAGCCTGGCGCGTATCAGCCTGGCCATGAACTGGAGGATGGCTACCGTGGTGCTGAGCGCCATGGCCTTGGGTGTGCCCTTGGCACTCTTCATACCGACCCGCATGCGCACCGGACCGAAAGCGCTGTCCAGGCTGGTCGAAGAATCCCGCAGGCAGTTGTGCAGCAAGCCGACATGCGAAACCTTGAAGTCGCGCGAGGTGTTGCCGACAGGCGTGTTGCAGCAGCTCGCATACCAGCGCAGCATGCCTTTGTCGCTCAGCGACATACAGCTCAGCTTCTCGACACCTTGCGTGAAAGTGACATGCTGGGGAAGCGTGGCGACCACGTCCGAGCCACCCATCTCATCGAGAGTCTCGTCCGCCTTGCCCAGGAAGTGCGCATAAGCCTGGCAGTCTTTGCAGTAGCAAACGCCGCGGCATACGGATTCAGTGTGGCTGACGTGGCCGCGTAGGGTGCCGCATTGGCAGCGAAGGGGGTGGTTCATGTCCGGGGTCCTCCCACTTGATGACAAAGCATATGTGATACCAGTAGCCAAAGCGTTACCGGCAGCAAAACTGCGGCGGCAACAACTTCCGAAAGAATCGTGACATTGGCCATCAAGGGATGAAGCTCCATGGGCGCCACCGCATAGTGGCCCAGGCCGTCAAAACCCAGCGCCGCATAAACGGCTATCAGCAACAGGCCCGCGGCCATGAATTTTTTGCGCATCAGCAGCAGGCCGGTCGCACCCACGGAGGTGATGCCCGCCCACACCGCATAGACCTGGGCGCGGGTGAGCCAGGCCGGAAGATTGGGATACTCGCAGATGAACTCGGCGTTGTGGCTGAAGTGGCCCAGGCTGGTGAGGAAGTAAGCCGCGGTCAGGGACAACAGCAGCGTGCGAAGGTGTTTGGAGGAGTGAAGGGGGCGCATGGGGTTCAGGCCTGGACTTGGAAGGACGGAGATACCGCAGGCGTTCTGCCTTGTACCGGCTAGGTAGTCTAACCATGCGCCGCCGGCGCAGGCTCCGACGAGGGGAGTTGTTTCTAAATGTATGGTGCCTAGAGTGGGTTGTTCGAGGCTTGAGCGGGGTACCCGTGCCCCGGTTCGTGCCACATGCAACAACCCGGCTTTCCGCTGGAAAGCTTTCACGCCATTGATGTATGAAGCCCAAGACTCCCGTTTCCGAAGGTGCCGGCACCAAACCCGGTGAAGCGCCAGCACCACCGCGGCGCCGTTACCTGTTTATCCACCAGAACTTTCCGGGGCAGTTTGTCCACGTGGCCAAGGCCCTCGCGGCCCAGGGACACGAGATTGTGGGACTTGGTATCACACCGCGGCCGGTGGAGGGGGTTAGTGTGGTGCGCTACCCGCTGCCCTCCCTGGCAACGCCCAGCCGGCTCGCGGCGGTCCGCGATTTTGAGGTCAAGGCCTTGCGCGGCTCGGCCTGCGCGCAGGCCATGCAAGGGCTTGCCGACCAGGGCTTCAGCCCGGACCTCATCGTGGCGCATCCCGGCTGGGGTGAGGCGCTTTTCTGCAAGGACGTCTGGCCGGGCACCAGGCTTTTGGTGTTTTCGGAGTTCTACTACTCCGCGCAGGGCAGCGATTGTGATTTCGACCCGGAGTTTTACAACGCGAGCCTGTCGGCGCGTGCCGTGCTGCGCCTCAAAAACACCGCGCTGATGCACGCGCTGAACGCCGCGGACATGGCGTATGCGCCCACCGAATGGCAGCGCCGGCAAGTGCCCGAGGAATACCGCGGCAAGGTACGGGTCGTTCACGACGGCATTGCCACGGGCCTGGCCCGACCCGATCCGGGCGCCTTGTTTTCATTGCCCGACAAGGGCTTGCAGTTCAAGCCCGGCGACGAAGTCCTGACATTCATTAATCGCAACCTGGAGCCTTACCGGGGTTTCCACAGCTTCATGCGGGCCTTGCCGGCCATCCTGAAAGCCCGGCCCGGCGCGCATTGTGTGCTGGTGGGGGGCGACGAGGTGAGCTACGGCCGCAAACCCGCGGGTGGCGGCACATGGCGCGAAGTCCTGCTCAAGGAGGTCGGCGGCCAGCTGCCGATGGAGCGTGTCCATTTTGTCGGGACACTGCCTTACGCCCGCTACCTCCAGCTGCTGCAGGTTTCACGCTGTCATGTGTACCTGAGCTATCCCTTTGTCCTGTCATGGAGCTGCCTGGAAGCCATGAGCGCGGGCTGTGTCGTGGTTGGCAGCCGTACCGCCCCTGTCGAGGAGGTCATGGAACACGGGGTCAACGGCTTGCTGGTTGATTTTTTTGACGTGCGGGCCATGGCCGAAACCGTGGTGGACGTCCTTGCCGACCCGGCCGCCTATGCGCACCTGGGGCATGCGGCGCGCCAGGCCGTGGTGGCGCGCTTTGATCTCGCCACCCGCTGCCTGCCCGACCTGCTGGCGCTGGTCGAGCAGGCCGAGAGGCGGGATCAAGCCAGCGTGTAGGCCGTCTTCACCGTCGTGAAAAACTCCTGCGCGTACTTGCCCTGCTCGCGCGGGCCGTAGCTCGAGCCTTTGCGGCCGCCGAAGGGGACGTGGTAGTCCACGCCCGCGGTGGGCAGGTTGACCATGACCATGCCGGCCTGGCTGTGGCGCTTGAAGTGGGTCGCGTATTTGAGGCTGGTGGTGGCGATGCCGGCCGACAGGCCGAAAGGCGTGTCGTTGGCGGTGGCGAGAGCCGCTTCGTAGTCCTTCACGCGGATGATGCTGGCGACCGGGCCGAAGATTTCCTCGCGGTTGATGCGCATGCCGGCCGTGCTCTCGCTGAAGAGGGCCGGCTGCATGTAATAACCTTCGGCGCCGCTGCCGGTGTGGCAGGGAATGCGCGCGCCGCCAAAGGCCAGGGTCGCGCCTTCGGCCTTGCCGATTTCGATATAGCTCAAGTCCTGCTCAAGCTGCGCCTGCGAGGACACCGGGCCCACGTCGGTGCCGGCCGTGAGGGCGTCACCGACCTTGATGCGGGCCATGCGTTCCTGCAGGGCTTTGACAAAAGCCGGGTAAATGCCTTCGGTCACGATCAGGCGGCTCGACGCCGTGCAGCGCTGGCCGGTGGAATAGAAGGCGCTCTGCGCGCTGAGCTCAACGGCCTGCGTGAGGTCGGCGTCGTCGAGGATGACTTGCGGGTTCTTGCCGCCCATTTCGAGCTGCACTTTTTTGAGGTTCTTCGCGCAGGCCTCGGCGATGCGGCTGCCCACGCCGACCGAGCCGGTGAAGCTGATGGCGTTGACGCCGGGGTGGTTGACCAGCGCATCGCCGATCACGCGGCCTGGGCCCATGACCAGGTTGAACACGCCGGCCGGGATGCCGGAGCGCGAGATGATCTCGGCCAGTGCCCAGGCGCTGCCGGGCACCAGGTCGGCGGGCTTAAGCACCACGCAATTGCCGAAGGCCAGCGCGGGTGCGATCTTCCAGGCCGGGATGGCGATGGGGAAGTTCCATGGGGTGATCAAGCCGACCACACCCACGGGCTCGCGCGTAATCTCCACGCCTATGCCGGGGCGCACCGAGGGAATGGTTTCGCCCGACAGGCGCAGGCATTCACCCGCGAAGAACTTGAAGATATGGCCGGCGCGCGTAGCCTCGCCTATGCCTTCGGGCTTGGTCTTGCCTTCTTCGCGCGAGAGCAGGGTGCCCAGCTCTTCGCGGCGCGCGAGGATTTCCGTGCCTATCTTGTCCAGCGCGTCCGAGCGCGCCTGTATGCCCGAGGTCGACCAGGCCGGGAAAGCCGCCTGCGCGGCCTTCACCGCTGCGTCCAGGCCGGCCGCGTCGGCCTGCGTGTACTCGCCGATCACGTCGGCCAGGTTGCTGGGGTTGAGGTTGGGGCTGTAGCTGTTGCCGGCCAGCCATTGGCCGGCAATGAGGTTGTCATGTTTCGTGGTCATGGGTGTGGTTCCAGGGGCTGGGCTTGATTGGGAGAAGGGTCACAAAGGCAGTGTCACATCAATCGCATAAAAACGCAGGGCGTTGGCGCACATCATCGCATGCTGCTGGTGGGGCGGCAGCTGGGCCAGCATGCCGGCCACACTGTCCACCAGGTCAGGGTAGTTTATGCGCAGGCCGGCCACCGGGAAGTTGCTCGCGAACATGCAGCGCTGCCATCCAAAAATTGCAATCGTTTCATACACAATTCGCGCGTTCTCCTGGAGATCCCAGGGCCGGTCGCGCAGGCCGAATTCCGAGAGTTTGACGTGCACATTCTCCTGCCGGGCCAGGGTCTGCATCCAGCCGCGCCAGCGCTTGAGGCCTTCTTCGCTGCGGTCCCAGGCAAAGCCGTGGTGGTTGAGGACAATCGGCACCTTGGGAAACAGCGCCGCCACTTCGGCTGCCTCGGGCAAATGCCAGGCCGGCACGCGCAGGTCCCAGCGCAGGCCGTATTTCTCCAGCAGCGAGAAACCGCGCAGCCAGGCCTCGTCCTGCATGCTGCCGGCCTGGCCTTTCACGCTGTGGTTCGGCGACGCGGAAGTCACCGGCTTGCTGCGTATGCCGCGCACCAGCGGGAAGCGCGATTGCGCGAGCAGCTGTTCCTCGCTGTCCGGCCGGTCAAACCAGGCATGGGCAACCACGGCATTCGGGAAGCCGTGCTGTGCATGCACCTCATGCAGCCAGGCGGTTTCGGCCAGCTGCTCGTCGCGGCTGCGCTCGGCCTCCACGTGTACGGTGGCCACGAGCTCGCAAGGCTCCGCGGCGGCGCGGTAGTCGGCTGGCAGGAAGTCCCGGCAGATGGCGCGGTAGTCGCCCAGGAAAAAGGCCTCGGGGTCGTAGGCCTCCTGCAGCCAGGGGTAATGGCCGCGCGACAGGTCCCACAGGTGGTGGTGGGCATCGACGATGGGCATCGCCGGCATCATGGCCTCAATGCCGCCAGACGTAGGATGAATCGGGTTCGCGCAGGGTGTTGATCTGCTGCCCGAACTCAAAGTTGTCCAGGCTCAGCCGGCGCACCGTGTCGTCCTGGAAAGAGATATACACCGCGCGCTCCACCGGGTGGAAGGACAGGGCCAGCGGGTTGCCGGGCAAGGGGAGGCAGCGCTGCTCCTGCAGGTCGGTGCCGAAGACCGAGAGCGAATGCTCGCCCGAGTTGGTGGTGAGCAGCAGCTCATCGCCCTGTGCGCCGCGGAAGCGGTAAACGCGGTTGGGGTCGCGCCGCGTCTTGCCCCGGGCCACGACCTTCATGCTCTCCGTGTCCACTGCCACGATGCTGTCGTCGCCGCGGTTGGCCACATACAGCAGCGACTCGTCGGCCGACAGCACGTTGCCCTCGGGCACCGGGCCCGGCACCATGGCCACCGGCGCGAAGGTCGGGTCATTGGGTTTGATCTTGGTCACGGTGTTGGACAACAGGTTGAGCGCGTAAGCCGTCTGCGCGTCCCGGCTCAGCGCGAACAAATGCGTCTTGTAGCCGCCCGAAGGCACGGCCAGGTCCGGCACATGGGCTGTCGCCGGGTTCGAAAAACGCAGCAACACGTTGTGTGCCTCCGACATCACGAACAGCCGCCCCTGGCCATCCACCGCCAGGCCATGCGGCCGGTAGTAAGGCCACAGGTTCAGCGTGGCCACGTGTTTTTGCTGCGCGAGGTCGATCACAAACACCGAGTGCCCGCCCATGTCGCCCAGGTGGCTGGCTGTCTCTATGCCGTAGTGGCCCACATAGGCCAGGCCGCGCGCCGCGTCCACCGTGAACTCATGCGGGAAATTCGGCAGCACGATGTGCTTTTGCGCCAGGCCGGTGCCGAGGTCGTAAAAACTGAAGGTATGGGCGCATTTTTGCACCAGCAAGAGTGTTTCCCGAAGCGGCATGGATGTCCTGAAAATGGGGGGCCTGAAAGGAAACGGTGCCTGCACAGCAGGCGGCTGAAGCGCCTATTTGCCCCAGCGTAGCACCAGCGGGTCCAGCCGGCGCGCGGTGGCCAGCAAGCCCTTGCGCACCTCCGGGTGCATGGCGGGGAAGGGATGGCGCGGCGCCTCGCAGGCAATCACACCGCCTTCCTTCATCAAAGCCTTGGCCGTGAGGATGCCGCCCTGGCGGTTCTCGTAATTGATCAGCGGCAGCCAACGCGTGTACTCGGCCGCGGCCTCTTCGCGCCGGCCGGCCGCCCAGGCGTCCATGATCTTGCGTATGCCGTCGGGGTAGCCGCCGCCCGTCATCGCACCGGTCGCGCCGGCCTCCAGGTCGGGCAGCAGGGTGATGGCTTCCTCGCCGTCCCAGGGGCCTTCAATCGCCTCGCCACCCAGGCGCAGCAGCTCGCGCAGTTTGGAGGCCGCACCCGGTGTCTCGATCTTGAAATAGGCGACGTTGCGTATTTCCTTGGCCATGCGCGCGAGGAAGGCGGCGGGCAGTGGCGTGCCGCTGACGGGCGCGTCCTGGATCATGATGGGAATGTCGATGGCGGCCGACAGCGTGGCGAAAAACTCGTAGATCTTTTCTTCCGGCACGCGAATCGTCGCGCCATGGTAGGGCGGCATCACCATGACCATGGCCGCGCCCAGGTCCTGCGCGCGGCGGCTGCGTTCGGCGCAGACCCGGGTACCGAAGTGGGTGGTGGTCACAATCACCGGCACGCGGCCGGCCACATGCTGGAGGATGGTGCTGGTCAGCACCTCGCGCTCCTCGTCCGACAGCACAAACTGCTCGGAGAAGTTGGCGAGTATGCACAGGCCGGTGGATCCCGCGTCAATCATGAAATCGACGCAGCGCTTCTGGCTCGCGAGGTCCAGTTCGCCCGCGTCGGTGAAGGTGGTGGGCACCACCGGAAACACGCCCTGGTACCTGGCTGCCATGGCGCTCATTCGACGATGTTGAAGTCTTTGAGGAACTCGGTCTTCATGGTCAGGCCCAGGCCGGGCTTGTTGTCATCGAGCTGCAGGAAGCCATTCTCGGCCACGGGCTCGCCATCGAAGATGTAATAGAACAGCTCGTTGCCGACTTCCACGTCGAACATCGGGAAATATTCGCTCATGGGCGAGGCCAGCGTGCTCATGGTCAGGTGGTAGTTGTGCATCTGGCCGGCATGCGGCACCACCGGCACGCTGTAGGCCTCGCACAGCGCGTTGATCTTGTGCGCGGCCGTGATGCCGCCCACGCGGTTGGTGTCGTACTGCACGACGGACACGGCTTTTTTGTCGAGCAGCTGCTTGAAGCCGTAGAGGCTGAACTCATGCTCGCCGCCCGAGATCGGGATGCTGGTCAGTTGGTTCAATTCGGCATAGCCGTCGATATCGTCGGCGATCACGGGTTCCTCGACCCAGCGCGGCTGGAATTTCTCGAGCTTGGGCAGCATGCGCTTGGCGTATTCGAGGTTCCAGCCCATGTAGCACTCGAGCATCAGGTCGTTGTCGTAGCCGATCACTTCGCGCAGCGCCTCGACGGCCTTCAAATTTTCCGCCACGCCTTTGGTGCCATGCGCCGGTCCGTAGCCGAAGCGCGACTTGAACATGGTGAAGCCCTGGTCCAGGTATTTCTGCGCTTCGTCCTGCATGGCCTTGATGTCGGTGCGGTAGAGCTTGGAGTAGTAGCAGGGAATTTTTTCCTTGGTGCGGCCGCCCAGCAGCTTGAACACCGGCTTGCCCACCGACTTGCCCAGAATGTCCCAGATCGCGATGTCCACCGCCGAGATCGCGGCCATGGCCACACCCTTGCGGCCCCAGGCATGTGTGGCGCGGTACATGCGCTGCCACAGGTATTCATAGTCCCAGGGGTCCTGGCCCAGCACCAGCGGCGTAAGGTACTGGTCGATGATGGCTTTGGCGATGTGCGGCGCCAGCGCGACGTTGCCCAGGCCGACGATGCCGTCGTCGGTTTCAATCTCCACCACCGTCCAGGAATGGAAGCGGAAGGTGCTCATGGTCTCGGTGTTGGAGTAGACCAGGTCCATGGCGTTGGAGCAGAAATTGCCCTGGGGTGGAACGGTCTTGCCTTTCCATTCGAAGACGCGGGCGCGTACGGATTTGATTTTCATTTGAGGTCCTTTGAGGTGAGTCTTTCGAGCCCTCCCCTGGAAGGGGAGGGTTGGGGAGGGGTGAGCCGTTTACTCCCCTTGGGGAGGCGCCGTCAGGCGTACTCCCATGCGCTGGGCAATCTTGAAAGCATTGAGCGTGGCGTTGACGTCGGCCACGCCCTGGCCCGCAATGTCGTAGGCCGTGCCGTGGGCCGGCGTGGTGATGGGTATCGGCAGGCCGCCCTGCACCGTCACGCCCTTGCTGAAACCCATGAGCTTGATCGCGATCTGACCCTGGTCGTGGTACATGGTGACGATGGCCTGGTAGAGCCCGTCGCGCGCTTTCAAAAAGATGGTGTCGGCCGGGAAGGGGCCGTCCACCGGCACGCCGGCCGCGCGCAGCTCGGCCACGGCCGGCTCGATGATGTCGATCTCTTCACGCCCGCAGACACCGCCGTCGCCGCCATGCGGGTTAAAAGCCGCCACCGCGACTTTGGGATGGGCGTTGCCGCTGGCTTGCAGCGAGGCATAAATCAGCTTTGCCGCGTCCACGATGCGCTGCTGGCTCAGCATGGCCGCCGCGTCTTTCAGCGGAATGTGGGACGAGACACGCGAGGTCCACAAGTCGCCCAGGGTGTTGAACTCGCAGAAGTAGCCGGTCACGCCCAGGTATTCGGCGAAGTGGTGCAGCTCGTCTTCGTGCTTGAGGCCGCCCAGCTTCATGGCCTGCTTGTTGAGCGGCGCGAAGCAGATCGCATCGACCTCGCCGCGTTTGGCGCCGTCCATGCAGAGGTTGAGCACCTGCAGCACGGCCGCGCCGCAGGCGGCCTGCGCCTGGCCGCGCTGCACCTGGGTGGGTTGAATCGTGTCTATGGCCAGGAAAGCCGGCAGGCGGGTGTCGGCGCGGCCGCGCACATCGGCCAGGCTGGTGACGGCTTGCGTCGGCACAGCTTGCTTGGCCGTGCCCTGGCCTTGCTGCCAGAGCCAGTCATCACCTACCAGCACGATGTTGGCGCCGGCCGTAATCCCGGGCTGGGCCAGCAGCCGGGCAACCAGCTCGGGGCCTATGCCGGCCGCGTCGCCCAGCGTGAGGGCGATCACGGGCAGGGCTGCGGGCGGCGTTTGCGTGTTGCTCATGCGTTGATCCAATCAGTCGAGTTTGATGTTTTTCCTGGCGATCAGCTCACCATAACGCTTGTTTTCATCGGCGTGGAACTGCGCGAACTGGGCTTGCGTCATGGGCGTCAGGTCCGCGCCTATGGCGCCCAGCCGGGTTTGCGTTTCGGGCATGGCCAGCACCTTGCTCACTTCGGTATAGACACGCTCCTGCACCGCCTTGGGTGTGGAAGCCGGCATGTAGATGCCGTACCAGGCACTCATCTCCACGCCCTTGAGGCCGGCTTCGGCCATGGTGGGCACATTGGGCAGCTGCGGGTTGCGTTTGGCGCTGGCAACCGCCAGGGGCTTGATGCGGCCATTCTTGATCTGGCCTATGACCGAGGGCATGGTGTCAAAACTCAGCTGCACCTGGCCGGCCACCAGGTCTATCAGCGCTGGGCCGCTGCCGCGGTAGGGGATGTGGGTGATGAAGACGCCGGCCTGGTCCTTGAAGAGTTCGGCCGCGATGTGCTGGGTGCTGCCCGAGCCGCTGGTTGCGTAATTGAGCTGGCCCGGTTTGCTTTTGGCCAGCTTGACCAGCGCCTGGACGGAGTCGACCGGCAGCGCGTTGTTGACCACCAGCACATTGGGCACCGCGCCCACAAAGACCACGGGCACCAGGTCCTTGTTGTTGTCATAGCCCAGCTTGAGCAAATGCGGCGCGATCGCGTGCGCGGTCGAGACGCCCATCAACAGGGTGTGGCCGTCGGTGGACTTGGCCGTGAGGTCGGCCGCCAGGGTGTTGGAGGCGCCGGGGCGGTTTTCGACCACCACGGGCTGCTTGAGCAGCGGGCCCAGCCGGTCGGCCACGGCGCGCGCCATGGCGTCGGTGCCGCCGCCCGGGGCCGAGCCCACCAGGATGCGCAGCGGCTTTGCGGGCCATTCCTGTGCCTGCGCATGGGCGGGGGAGGCGGCTGCCAAAGCGCAGGCGGCCGCCAGCAGGGCGGGGAGGAATTTGAGGGATTTCAGGCGGGGCATTGTCTTTGTCTCCGGGTCATTGTTGTGGGAAAGGCGCGGGAAAGCTGGAACGAATGCCCTGATGGTAGGGATGGCGACACTTAACGTAAATTGAAAATCCCTGATTATTTGATAACCTAGGGTGATCAATTGAAATTAACGCCCCCTGGAGGCCCGCCATGCTCGCCACGCCCCGTAGCTCCTCATCGATTCCCCAACTGCTGAATCGCCTGCGCATGCGCCAGGTTGCGCTGATCCTGGCCGTGGGCGAACACGGCACGCTGCGCAAGGCCTCGGCCGAACTCGGCATGACGCAGCCGGCCGCCACCAAGATGATCCAGGAGCTTGAGTCCGCGCTGGGCCAGCGCCTGTTCGAGCGTGTGGGCCGTGGGCAAAAACTCACGCCGGCCGGCGCCAGCGTGCTGCGCTACTTCCGCGGCATGCGCGGCTCGGTGGAGTCGATGACGCGCGAACTGGCAGAGCTGGAGCTGGGCGGCACGGGCCGGGTCTCGGTCGGCAGCATCATGGCGCCTTCGCCCAATCTGCTCACGCAGGCCATCATCGCGCTCAAAAAAGCCTATCCGCTGCTGTCGGTCGACGTCACGATGGACACCAGCGACCGGTTGTTTGAATTGCTGCGCGAGGGCGTGCTCGACGTCGCCATTGGCCGCATACGCGACGAGCACCGCGCCGACTACAGTTTCACGCCGCTGGAGAACGAGGCCCTGGCCCTGGTTGTCGGTGTGCGGCACCCGCTGGCCAAAAAGAAAGCCGTGAAGTTCGCCGACTTGCTGGGCTACGGCTGGATTCTGCAGCCCACCGGCAGCCCCATGCGCGAGGTGCTGGAGCAGGAGTTCCGCATGCTGCAGGCGCCTTCACCCAAGGGCCTGATAGAGACGGCCTCCATCCTGACCACCACCAACCTGATCGCCGAGACCGAGATGGTCGGCGTGATGCCGCAGTCGATTGCCGACACCTATGCGCGCCACGGCCTGCTGGTCATCCTGCCCTGCTTTATCCGCCACAAGATGGAAGCCTTCGGCAGCATCACGCGCAAGGACAGGCCGCTGAGCGAGGCGGCGCGGTTTTTCTTGTCGGCGCTGCACCAAAGCAAACTGCCGATGCGTGATGGGAAACCGCACTAGCGCCAAAACACGGCTTGCCACCGTGAATGCGCGCTCCATGACCTGGATCAAGTCTTTGCGGCATGCCCTGGCTTACGCTGGGGCATTGCAATGCTGGAAGCACACACATGCCGAATCTTCAATGGTCTGAAGCCCTTGTGCTCGGACTACCCCTGATGGATGACACGCACCGGGAGTTTGTCGAGCTGCTGGCGCAGGTGGAAAACGCGGCGGACGAGGCGCTGGCCGGCCACTGGCGCACGCTGGTGGAGCACACCGACGAGCACTTCAGCCGCGAAGACCGCTGGATGCTGGACACGCGGTTTTCGGCTTCCAACTGCCATACCGTGCAGCACAAGGTGGTGCTGCAGGTCATGCGGGAAGGCCTGTTGATGGCCCAGGCCGGGGATTTCATGTCCGTGCGCCATATGGCCCGGGAACTGGCCCTGTGGTTTCCGCAGCATGCGCAAACCATGGATGCCGCTCTGGCCCTGCACCTGCGCGGTATCGGTTATGACTCGGTGACGGGGGTGGTGGGCATGCCGCAGGCTTTGCCCACGGACGTCATCCGAGGTTGCGGCGGCCTTAGCTGTTCCCCCGCGAGCCCGGCGTTGGTGTCCGGCGCATAAACGCGGCTTTGGCGCGCGGCAGGCTATTGTTTGACCTGCCAGCCGCCCCCCAATGATTGGATCAGCGCGACAGCCGTGGTCTGGCGGTCGGCCATGGCCTGCACCAGGGCGCGGCGCGCGCTCAGGGCCGTGGCCTGGGCGGTGATGACTTCGGTGTAGCCGACCTGGCCGCTGCGGTAGCGGTTGAGCACTTGCTGCTCGACCTGGTCGGCGGCCTCTGAAGCCTGGCGGCGCAGTTCTTGTTGGGTTTGCAGCACGCGGGTGGCGGAGAGCTGGTCTTCCACGTCCTGGAAGGCGACCAGCACGGTCTGGCGGTAGCGGGCCACGGCCTGTTCATGACCAGCCCGCGCGCCGTCCACGCGGGCGCCCGTGGCGCCGGCGTCAAAAATCAGTTGCGCGGCCGACAGTCCCAGGGACCAGACGCTGCTTGAGGCCTTGAACAAATCGGCCACGCGGCTGGCGCCGGTGCCGGCCGAGGCGTTCAGCGACAGGCTGGGGAAGTAGGCGCTTTTGGCGATGCCTATCTGTTCATTGGCCGAAGCCACGCGGCGCTCTGCCGCGGCGATGTCGGGCCGGCGCTGCAGCAGGGCCGAGGGCACGCCCAGCGGCACTTCGGGCACCAGCGGGTTCCAGGCGGCCGGCGGCAGGCTGAAATTGGCGGGCGCTTCGCCGACCAGCACGGCGATCGCGTGTTCAAGCTGCGCGCGCGTACGCTGCAGGCCGGCATTGTCGGCCTGGGCGTTGGCCAGCGTGGTTTGCGCCTGCAGCACGTCGGTCTTGGCGGCGATGCCGGCCTTGTAGCGGTTTTGCGTGATTTCGAGCGCGCGCTGGTAGCCGGCCAGCGTGGTTTCCAGCAAGGCTTTCTGCGCGTCGGTCTGGCGCAGCGAAAAATAATTGGCCGCGAGTTCGCCCTGGGCCGAGAGCTTGGCCGAGGCCAGATCGGCGGCGCTGGCCTGTTCACCGGCCGTGGCACTGTCCACCGCGCGGCCCAGCCGGCCCCAGACATCGGGCTCCCAGCTGCCGCCTATGCTGAGCTGGTAGTTGTTGCCGACCCGGCCGGTGCTGCCTGTCGTGACGTTGCCGCTGGCGCGCGAACGCGTGGCGCCGGCGTCCAGCGTGACTGTAGGGAACAGCGAGGCGCGCTGCTCGCGCACCAGCGCGCGCGCCTGGGCATAGGCGGCCACGGCCAGCGCGACATTCTGGTTGGAGACGTCGACGCGCGACTGCAGCTGGTCCAGCACCGGGTCCTTGAAGAGGCTCCACCACGGGCCGCGCTCCAGCGCATCGGCCGGCGCGGCCGGCACCCAGCCTTCGGCTTCCTTGAAATTTGTGACTTCGGCGGTGGTGGGCCGTTTGTAGTCGGGGCCGACGGCGCAGCCTGTGGCGAGCAGGGCCAACAGGGCGGCGGCGATGAGCCGGTGTTCAAAACAGGGCGTGTGGGAGAGGTTCTTCATGGTCTTGTCCATCATGGCGTTTGCGCCGCCGCGTCGGTTTCGCCGGGATGGCGGCTGAGCTGGCGCTCAAGAGGGCTGCGGCGGCGCAGCTTGTCCATCAGCACATAGACCACCGGCGTGGTCAGCAGCGTGAGCAGCTGGCTCGCGATCAGTCCGCCGATGATGGCGATGCCCAGCGGCCGGCGCAGCTCGGCGCCTTCGCCAAAGCCTATGGCCAGCGGCAGCGCGCCTAGGATGGCGGCCAGCGTGGTCATCAGGATGGGGCGAAAACGCAGCAAACAGGCTTCGCGCACCGCCTCCAGCGCAGAAATGCCGCGCGCGCGTTCGGCCTCGAGCGCGAAGTCGATGATCAGGATGGCGTTTTTCTTGACGATGCCAATCAGCAGGAAGATGCCTATCAGCGCGATGATGGAAAAGTCCAGCTTGAACATCAGCAGCGCGAGCACCGCGCCCACGCCGGCCGAGGGCAGGGTGGAGAGCACGGTGATGGGATGGATCAGGCTTTCGTAGAGGATGCCCAGCACGATGTAGATCACCACCAGCGCGGCCAGGATCAGCAGCGGCTGCTGGCCCTGCGATTGCTGGGCGCTGAGCGCCGTGCCGGAAAAGCTGCCGCGCACATTGGTGGGCAGGCGTATGTCGGCTTCGGACTGGCGCACCGCCGCCTCGGCGTCGCTCAGCGTGAAGCCCTCGGCCAGGTTGTAGGAGATGGTGGTCGAGAGTTCGCCGTCCTCATGGCTGATGGAGGCGGCCGTCGGGTTCTCGCTGAAACGCGCGATCGCCGACAGCGGCACCATGGTGCTGGGTGCGGTGCTCAGCACATTGCCGCTGGAGGCGTCGCGCAGGCCCGGGTTGGCGCTGATGCTGGGCGTGCTGCTGGTTGTTGTTGTACCGCCGCTTATGGTGGCGGCCGAGGTGCTGGATGTGCCCGTGCTGGCGGCCGTGCCCGCGGTAGACCTGGTGGCGGTTGTTGTGGTGCTTGCCGCGCTGGTACTGGTGGTGCTGCCCGTGCCGCCCCCGGCATTTTTGGCCGGCACATAAATGTCCTTGAGCGACTCGGGGCTGCGCGTGTAGCGCGGCGCGACCTCCATGATCACGTGGTACTGGTTGAGCTCGGCGTAAATCGTGGCGACCTGGCGCTGGCCGAAGCCGTCGTAGAGCGCGTTGTCCACGTCGCGCGAGCTGATGCCCAGGCGCGCGGCGCTTTCCTTGTCGACGGTGACCATGGTCTCTACGCCGTTTTCCTGCTGGTCGGTGTCCACGTCGGTCAGCGCTTCCTGGGTTTTCATGCGCTCGGCCAGGCGCGTGGCCCACTGGCTCAGGTCGGCCGCGTTGTCGCTCTTGAGGGTGTACTGGTAGGTGGAGTTGGTCTGGCGCCCGCCGCCGCGCAGGTCCTGCACGGTGTTGAGGAAAAGGCTCACGCCCGTCACCTGCGCGAGCTGCGGGCGCAGCCGCGTGATCACGGCCTGGCCGCCTTCCTTGCGTTGGCCGACCGGCTTGAGGTTGATGAACATGAAACCGCCGCCGGCGCGCGAGCCGCCGGTAAATCCGACCACGGTGTCCACCGCCGGGTCGGCGCGGATGATCTCGACCAGCTGCCTGAGCTTGCCCTGCAGCGCCTGGAAGGAGATGCTGCGGTCGGCGCGCAGGCCGCCGTTGATCTGGCCGGTGTCCTGCTGCGGGAAAAAGCCCTTGGGCGCTTTCACGTACAGGTAGACATTGAGGCCCACCACGGCCGCCAGGATCAGCATCACCAGCAGCTTGCTGTGCAGCGCCCAGTCCAGGCTGGTCTCATAGCTGCGGTGCACACGGTTGAAGGCGCGTTCAAACCAGCGCGCAATACGGCCCGGCGGCTTGCTGTGCGCGTCGGGCTTGAGCAACCAGGCGCACATCATGGGTGTGGTGGTCAACGAGATCAGCAGCGAGATCAGCACGGCGGCCGACAGCGTGACGGCGAATTCGCGGAACAGCCGGCCTATCTGCCCGCCCATGAAGAGCAGGGGGATGAACACCGCCACCAGCGACAGGCTGATGGACAGCACGGTAAAGCCCACCTCGCGCGCGCCCAGCAACGCGGCCTTGAAGCGGTCCATGCCGGCTTCGATGTGGCGGCTGGTGTTCTCCAGCACCACGATGGCGTCGTCGACCACAAAGCCGGTGGCGACAGTGAGCGCCATCAGGCTCAGGTTGTTGAGGGAAAAACCCATCAGGTACATCACGCCGAAGGTGCCCAGCAGCGAGGCCACGGTCGCAACCGCCGGGATGATGGTGGCGCGCGCGCTGCGCAAAAAAGCGCTGACGACCAGCACCACCAGCACGATGGAGATGATCAGCGTGAGCTCGATTTCATGCAGCGAGGAGCGTATCGAGTTGGTGCTGTCGGAGGCGACCTGCAGGCGCACGTCCTGCGGCAGCTGGGCCTGCAGCTCGGGCAGCAGGTCGCGCACGCCGTCCACGGTTTCAATCACGTTGGCGGCCGGCTGGCGCGTGACCAGCACGATCACGGCCGGCTCGCCGTTGAACAGGCCCAGCGTGTTGGTGTTCTCCACACCGTCCTGCACCTCGGCCACATCGCGCAGGCGTATGGCCGCGTTGTTGCGCCAGGCCACGACCAGGTCCTGGTAGTCGGCAGCGCGGCGCCCGCCGCTGGCGGTGTTGGCGCCGGTGTAAATCTGGAAGCGTTGGCCGTTGCCCTCGATGGCGCCGCGCGGCCGGTTGGCGTTGGAGGCCTGCAGCGCCGCGCGCACGTCTTCGGCGGCCACGCCATAGCGGTTCAGCGCGAAGGGGTTGAGCTCCACCCGCACCGCGGGCAGCGAACCGCCGCCGAGCTCCACGTCGCCCACGCCCGGCACCTGGGCGATTTTTTGCTGCACCAGGTTGGAGACCTCGTCATAGATCTGGCCCGGCGAACGCGTCTTGGAGGTCAGCGCCAGGATGATGACGGGCGCTGAAGCCGGGTTGGCCTTGCGGTAGGTCGGGTTGCTGCGCAGGCTGGCCGGCAGGTCGGCCCGCGAGGCATTGATGGCGGCCTGCACCTCGCGCGCGGCCGAATCGATTTTGCGGTTGAGGTCGAACTGCAGGCTGATGCGCGTCGAACCGCTGCCGCTCGAGGAGGTCATTTCATTGACGCCCGCGATGATGCCCAGCCGCCGCTCCAGCGGCGTCGCCACGCTGCTGGCCATGGTCGAGGGGCTGGCGCCCGGCAAGGTGGCACTGACCGAGATCACCGGGAAGTCGACCTGCGGCAGGGGGGAGACCGGCAGGACGAAGAAGGCGCCTATGCCGGCCAGAGCCAGGCCGATGGTCAGCAGAACGGTCGCGACGGGCCTCCGGACGAACGGCTCTGAGAGATTCATGGCCTGACTCCCTCGATCGAGCCAGGCCTGTCTTGGGCTGTTTGGTATTCGGTATTGGTATTCCTCTCCCCACCCCTTCTGGCTGCGCCGAGGAGCGCAGGGCCAGACGGATCAGGGATCGCGATTGTCTGAGCGAAGTGCAACGTAGCGAGTTCGAGCGAGACCCCGTCTGGACCGAGCACCGCAGGTTGCCCGTAGCGAAGCGTAGGGACGCAGCAAGTAGGGTCGCCTTTCTTTTGCTTACTTTTCTTTGGCGAAGCAAAGAAAAGTGAGTCGCATGCCGGGCGATCCCGGCCAGCCGCCCTCAGCAGAGGGCGCCCTGCAGAAAAGCAAAAAGAGGCCATCACGCAAGAACCTCCTTCTTACGCCCAAACCTCCGCCCCAACCGATCAAACCCAAGATAAATCACCGGCGTTGTAAACAGCGTGAGCATCTGGCTGACAATCAGCCCGCCAAAAATCGACAACCCCAGCGGCTGCCGCAGCTCGGCGCCCTCACCAAACCCCAGCATCAGCGGCACGGCGGCAAACAGCGCGGCCAGCGTGGTCATGAGGATGGGCCTGAAGCGCAGCAGGGCCGCCTGGTGGATCGCTTCCTGGGGGGACTTGCCTTCGTTGCGTTCGGCGTCGATGGCGAAGTCGATCATCATGATGGCGTTTTTCTTCACGATGCCTATCAGCAGGATGATGCCAATGATGCCTATGACGCCGAGGTCGGAGCCGCTGAGCATCAGCGCCAGCAGCGCGCCCACGCCGGCCGAGGGCAGGGTGGAGAGAATCGTCAGCGGGTGGATATAACTTTCATAGAGCACGCCCAACACGATGTAAACGCAAATCACGGCGGCCAGGATCAGCCACAGCTGGTTGGACAGCGAGGCCTGGTAGGCGCCGGCCGCGCCCAGGAAGCTCAGGGTCACGCTGCCGGGCAGGCCCACGTCTTTGGCGGCCTGGCGGATCTCGTCGACGGCGCGGCCCAGGGAGGTGCCGGGCGCGGTGTCAAAGCCCAGGGTCGTGGCCGGGTACTGGGCCACGCGGGTGATCTGCAGCGGCGCGGGCTGCTCGCGTATGGTGGCGATCGCCGACAGCGGCGTGGTGCTGCCCGAGCCGGTCTTGAGCCGCAGCGCGCCCAGCGAGGCGGGCGTGGCCAGCGGGTCCGGCATGGCTTCAAGGATCACGCGGTACTGGTTGGTCTCGGTGAAGATGGTGGAGACGATGCGCTGGCCGAAGGCGCTGTAGAGCGCGTCGTCTATGGCCGAGGTGGTGACCGCCAGGCGCGAGGCGGTGTCGCGGTCCACGTTGATGTAGGCCGAGGCGCCGCTGGAGCCGGCATCGGAGGCCACGTTGCGCACGCCGGGCAGCTGGCGCATGCGTTCGGCGAGCTTGTTGGCCCAGAGCACCACCGTGGCGTTGTCCGAGCCCTCGAGCGAGACGCGGAACTGCGTGGGGCCGGTCTCGGCGTCAATCGTCAAGTCCTGCGTCGGCTGCAGGTACAGCGTCACGCCGGCCACTTGGCCGACGCGCTCCTTGAGCCTGTCCATGGTCTCCTGCTGGCTGCCGCTGCGGCTGGACTTGAGGTTGATCAGCATGCGGCCGGTGTGCAGCATGGTGTTGTTGGCCGCGTCCACGCCTATGAAGGAGCTCAGCGTTTCAACGTCAGGGTCTTCGAGGATGGCTTTGGCCGCCGCTTGCTGCAGCCCGGCCATGCGGGCATAGGACACCGACTGCGCGGTCTCGATGCGGGCCTGCAGCTGGCCGGTGTCCTGCGTGGGGAACAGGCCCTTGGGGATCAGCACATAGAGCAGCACCGTGAGCAGCAGCGTGGCCAGCGCCACCAGCAGGGTCAGGCCCTGGCGCTTGAGCACCCAGGTGAGCCAGCGGTCGTAGTGGTGGATGACCTTGTCGAAGAAGCGCTGCATATACAGGCCGAATTTGCCGCCTTCCGGCTCGCCCTCGGGGTGGCGCGTGAGCCAGCGTGCCGACATCATGGGCACCAGGGTCAGCGAAACCACCGCGGAAATCAGGATGGTGATGGCCAGCGTGACGGCGAACTCGCGGAACAGCCGGCCCACCACGTCGCCCATGAAAAGCAGCGGAATCAGCACGGCGATCAGCGAGACCGTCAGCGAGATGATGGTGAAGCCGATCTGCGTCGCGCCCTTGAGGGCCGCGGCCATGGGCGCCTCGCCCTCCTCGATGTAGCGCGAGATGTTTTCTATCATCACGATGGCGTCGTCGACCACAAAGCCGGTGGCGATGGTCAAGGCCATCAGGCTCAGGTTGTTCAGGCTGTAGCCCAGCAAGTACATGGCGCCGCAGGTGCCGATCAGCGAGATGGGCACGGCCAGGCTGGCGATCACGGTGGCGCGCAGGCTGTGCAAAAACGCAAAAATCACCAGTACCACCAGCAGCACGGCCAGCACCAGCTCGATTTCGACATGCAGCACCGAGGCGCGTATGCCGGTGGTGCGGTCGCTCAGCACATCGACATTGAGCGCGGTGGGCAGGCCGGCCTGCAGCTCGGGCAGGCGCGCCTTGATGGCATCCACCGTGGCGATCACATTGGCGCCGGGCTGGCGCTGCACGTTGAGGATGATGGCCGGCTTCAGGCCGCTCCATGCGCCGAGCTTGATGTTCTCGGCGCTGTCGACCACCTGCGCGACGTCCGACACGCGGATGGCCGCGCCATTGCGGTAGGCGATGACCAGGCGCTGGTAGTCGCTGGCGGCGACCAGTTGGTCGTTGGAATTGATGGAGTAGGAGCGCGTGGGCCCGTCAATGCTGCCCTTGGCGCCGTTGGCGTTGGCGGCGCTGATGGCGGTGCGCAGCGAATCCAGGCCCAGGCCGTAGGAGGCGAGGGCGCGCGTGTCGGCCTGTATGCGCACGGCGGGGCGCTGCCCACCGCTCAGCGAGACCAGGCCCACGCCGTTGACCTGGCTGATCTTGAGCGCCAGGCGCGTATTGACGATGTTCTGCACTTCGGTGAGCGGCAGCGTGTCGGAGGTGATGGCCAGCGTGAGCACCGGCGCATCGGCCGGATTCACCTTGGCGTACACGGGCGGGGCGGGCAGGTCGGCGGGCAGCAGCGAGCCGCCGGCGTTGATGGCGGCCTGCACTTCCTGCTCGGCCACGTCCAGCGTCAGCCCCAGGCCGAACTGCAGCGTGACGATGGAGACGCCGGCCGCGCTGGTGGAGCTCAGCCGCTGCAGCCCGGACATCTGGCCGAACTGGCGCTCCAGCGGCGCGGTCACGGTCTGGGCCATGACCTCGGGGCTGGCGCCGGGGTAAAGCGTCTGCACCTGGATGGTCGGGTAATCGACCTGCGGCAGGGCCGAGAGCGGCAAGAACTTGAAACCCACGAGGCCGGCCAGCACGATGGCCACCATCAGCAGCGAGGTGGCGACCGGGCGCAGGATAAACGGGCGTGAGGGACTCATGCGGCGAGATCCCTATTTTTCACTGCGCGAGCGTTCGCCGCCCTGGCGTTTTTCCCTCATGCTGCGCCAGCGCTCGAGTGCTGCGGGGTCGCCGGCGTCTATGGCCGCGAGAAAGCGCTGGCGGCGTTCCAGGGCTTGCGGGTCGTCCTTGACCTGGTCCAGCATGCGTTTGCGCTGTTCTGGGGTTGGGCCTTCAGCGGCGGCCGCGACCGGGGCCGAGGCGCCCGCCGCGGGCGCGGAGGCCCCGGCGCCCGGTGCGGAGG
>NZ_JBFTZI010000006.1:0-211351 GCF_056406895.1 Polaromonas sp. P1_A2
GCTTGCCTCTGCGCTCCTCGGCCCAGCCAGGACGGGGCAATCGGGAACCGAATACCGAAATACCAAGAAGACAAATACAAACAAGGACACGCCATGGCGTGTCCTTGTGGTTTTTAGGTATTGGTATTTTTCTCCCACCCCCTTGTGTATGCGCCGAGGAGCGGAGGTTCAGGCGGATAAGGGATCGCGTTGTTTGAGCGAAGTGAAACGTAGCGAGTTTAGCGAGACCCCGCCTGAACCGAGCACCGCAGGTTGCCCGTAGCGAAGCGAAGGGACGCAGACACCAGGGTCGCCTTTTCTTTGGTGACTTTCTTTTGGCGAAGCAAAAGAAAGTTACTGGCCGCCGGGCCACTCCCGGCCAGCAGGAGTCAGAGGGGAGCGCCCCGCTGGAGCAAGACCGGCCTCAACCCTTGGGCTTATAAGCCACCACATCAATCTCCACCTTCGCATCGACCATCAAGCGAGCCTCGGTGGTAGACCGGGCCGGCTTGCCGCCCGTGAAGTAACTCATGTAGACCCGGTTAAAGCTGCCGAAGTCGCGCGCATCTTGCAGCCACACCGTGGTCTTGCAGACGTCGTCCAGTGTGCAGCCGGCCAAAGCCAGCGCGGCCTGGAGGTTTTTCATGACCTGGCGGGTCTGCACCTCGATGCCTCCCTGCACGATCTCACCTTTTTCGTCACCCGGCACCTGGCCCGAGACATACACAAAATCGCCGGCACGCACGGCGGGCGAGAACGGGCGGGGCTGGTGGTCGGAGGCCAGGGGTGGATTTCCTAAATATTCCAGAGGCATGAAAAACTCCTTTTTAAGTTCAGTTTGTCGCTAAAGATGAAAAATATTTTCAGAAATCCACCTTTTATTCGGGTTTATCCTGAAAAATAGCATTTATAGACCAATTAATCTTCAAGCGTGAAATTTAACTTCAATCAGGAGTTCTTTATGACCCGTGGAATCCGCATGCACCGCCGCACCGCCCTGTCCTCCCTGCTGGCCCTGGGTGCGGCCGGCGCCGGTTTCGGCCCGGCCGCCGCGCAGGGCGGCAAATCGGCCCTGAATCTGGCCATGGTGGCCGAGCCGCCGACGCTGGACATCCAGTCCACGCCGGCAGACCTGGTCTGCATCATCATGCAGCACGTTTACGAACCGCTGTTCACCTTCGATGCCAAGGCGGCGCTGGTGCCCATGCTGGCCGAGGCCATGCCGAAAATCTCGGCCGACGGCAAGCTCTACACCATCACCTTGCGAAAAGGCGTGATGCTGCACAGTGGCCGTGAACTCAATGCCGACGACGTGGTGGCCAGCCTCAAGCGCTGGATGGACGTCTCGCCGCGCGGCAAGTCGGTGGCGGTGCAAGTGGCCGACCTGGCGGCCAAGGGGCCGCTCACGGTGGACATCACATTGAAGAACGCCTATGCGCCGCTGCTTTCGCAACTGGCCATGGCTTCGGGCATGGCGGCCATCATGGCCAAGGAGTCGCTGGCCCAGCCGCTGCGCGAGTATGTGGGCACCGGGCCCTACAAGTTCAAGGAACGCAAGCCCGACCAGTACGTGCTGCTCACCCGCTTCGACGGCTACGCCGCGCGCAAGGAAGCTGCCAGCGGCTATGGCGGCAAGCGTGTGGCCACGGTGGAAGAGCTGCGCTTCGTGCCGGTGCCCAACGCCAACACGCGGGTGGAAGGCGCGCTGGCCGGCCAGTTCCACTACGCCGACCTGCTGCCGATCGAGGCCCTGCCGCGGCTGGAAAAGGCCGGCGGCAAGGTGGTGCCCATCATGACGCCTTCTTTCGGCTTTCCTTACCTGGTGTTCAACACCAAGGAAGGCTCGCTGGCGCACCAGCCTGTGCGCAAGGCAGTGCAGACCGCGCTGGGCGAAGGCGAAATGCTGGCAGCTGGCTTTGGCGACACACGCTTTTTCGTTGCCGAGGGCAACCATTTCCCCAAGGGCACGCCCTTTTATTCGACCGCCGGCACCACCGCTTACAACGAGCGCGACGCAAAGAAGGCCAAGAGCCAGGCCGAACAGGCCGGCTACAAGGGCGAGCCGGTGCGCATCCTGACGAGCCGCCAGTACGACTTCCACTACAACATGGCGCTCATCATGGCCGAGCAGCTCAAGCGCGCCGGCTTCAAGGCCGAGCTGAACGTGGTGGAGTGGGCCACGCTGCTGCAGCGCCGCGCCGACCCCAAGCTGTGGGATATCTACATCACGCATTCCGGCCTGTTCCCCGAGCCCATGCTCTCGCCCCCGCAACTGGGCGACGGCGCGCCGGGCTGGTGGAGCTCGCCCGCCAAGACGGAGGCGCTGGCCGCGCTGAACCAGGAGCCGAACCCGGCCAAGCGCGGGGCGCTATGGGGCAAGGTGCAGCAGGTGGTCTACGACGAGGTGCCCTACATCCAGGTCGGCAAATTCGCCAGCCTGTCGGCGCGCGCCCCGGCGCTGCAGGGTTACACGCCTTATACCTATCCGTTCTTCTGGAACACCAGCCTGAAATAAGCCCCCACGCTTTTCACTTCGTGTAATACGCTGCCCCCCGAGGGGGCCGCCCGCCTGCGGCCCGGCAAAGCCGGTTCCGCGGCTTGAGCTGGTTTGGGTTCGCTTCTTTTTTTGCCGGGTGTAGTGCGGTTGATCTGGAGCGCCTTCGAATGGTTAGAAGATTCACCTCATTGAATAGAAGAAAGTCATGACACGGTATCTTTTGTCCCGGCTAGGCGGCATGCTGGTGGTCATGGCCATCGTGGCCGTGCTGGTTTTCATCCTCACGCGCGCCGCCCCGGGTGACCCGATTGCGGTGTTGCTGGGCGACCAGGCCACGGCGGAGGACATCGCCCGGGTGCAGAAGGTCTACGGCCTGGACAAGTCCCTGCCGGTGCAGTTCGCCTTGTGGATTCGTGAACTGGCACACGGCAACCTGGGCGAATCGATCTTTCTGCAGCGGCCCGTGACCCAGGCGCTCTGGGAGCGGGCCGAGCCCACCGCCTTGCTGTCGCTGATGGCGGTCGCGATTGCCGCCTTGATCGGCGTGCCCTGCGGCATCGTCTCGGCGGTATTTCGCGGCAAGCCCGTGGACCAGGCCTTTACCGGCTTCGCGATGCTGGGCGCCAGTGTGCCCAGCTTCTGGTTCGGCCTGGTGCTGATGCAGATATTCGCCGTCTCCCTGGGGTGGTTTCCGGTCTCGGGCTATGGCGAGCCGGGCGCCTCGCTGGCCGAGCGCATCCATTGCCTGGTCCTGCCTGCGGCGGTGCTGGGCGTTCTCAATTCGGCGCTCATCATCCGCTTTACCCGCGCCTCCATGCTGGACGTGCTGGGCGAGGACTATGTGCGCACCGCACGGGCCAAGGGTTTGTCTGAAAGCGTGGTGGTGCTCAAGCATGCGCTGCGCAACGCGCTGGTGCCCATCGTCACCGTCCTTGGCTTGACGGTGGCGCTCATGATTGGCGGCGCGGTGGTGACGGAGACCGTGTTCGGTTTGCCCGGCGTGGGCAACCTGGTGGTGAGCGCAGTGATACGGCGCGACTACCCGGTGATCCAGGGCGCGCTGCTGGTGGTGGCCGCGATCTACGTGGTCATCAATTTCGCCATCGACCTGCTCTACACCGTCGTTGATCCCCGAGTGAAATACTGACATGCAGATGCCCCTGATTCTTCGCAAGCTGTTCCGCCGGCGCATCGTGCTGGCCGCGGCGATCGCGCTGGCGATCGTCGTCCTGGTGTCGCTCTTCGCCGGCCCCCTGAGCGGCCTGGACCCGAACGAGACCGCCGTGAGCCAGCGGCTGTCCCAGCCGTCATCCTCCCATTTGTTCGGCACCGATGAATTGGGCCGCGACCTTTTCGCCCGCATTGCCTTCGGCGGCCGCTATTCGCTGACCATCGCATTGTTGACCGCGCTGGGCTCGGTGGTCAGCGGCACGCTGTTCGGCCTGGTCGCGGGATTCTTTCGCAGGCTCGATGCGCCGGTGATGCGTGTGGTCGACGCGATGATGTCCTTTCCCGACATCCTGCTGGCGATCGCGCTGGTCGGCATCCTCGGGCCGTCCATGCTGAACGTGGTGCTGGCCCTGGTGCTGGTTTACACGCCGCGGGTGGCGCGCGTGGTGCGCGCCTCCACGCTGGTGGTGCGCGAGCTGCTGTTTGTTGAGGCGGCACGCGCCGTCGGTGTCTCCACCGCGCGCATCCTGTGGCGCCACATCCTGCCCAACCTGATGTCGCCCATCCTGGTGCAGGCTTCTTTTATCTTTGCCTACGCCATCCTGGCCGAGGCCGCGCTGTCCTTCCTGGGCGTGGGCGTTCCGCCTGAAATTCCGACCTGGGGCACCATGGTGGCCGGCAGCCAACAGTACGCCCACCAGGCGTTGTGGATTGTGCTGTTCCCGGGGCTGGCCATCATCCTCACTGCGCTCTCGCTGCAACTGCTGGGCGACGGCATTCGCGATCTGCTGGACCCACGCTTGAGGAAATCGATGTGAAGGAAATCGACGTGAACCGGTTGGAAGTCCGCCATCTCAGCACCTTTTTCGACACCGACGAAGGCCTGATACGCTCCGTCGCCGACGTGAGTTTCAGCATACGCCCCGGCAAGACCACCGCGCTGGTCGGCGAGTCGGGCTCCGGCAAGTCGGTGACCAGCCTCACGCTGATGCGCCTCTTGTCGCGCACCGCCTCCACCCAGGTCAGCGGCGAGGCCTTGTTCACCAACCGCGCCGGCCAGACGCTGGACCTGCTCTCGCTGCCCGAAGCCGGCATGCGGCGCATACGCGGCAATGAGATCGCGATGATCTTCCAGGAGCCCATGACCAGCCTGAACCCGGTCTTCACCGTGGGCGAGCAGATCGCCGAATCGGTGCGCCTGCATATGGGGCTGGACCGCAAGGCCGCGCTGGCCCACGCGCTGCGCATGCTGGAGCTGGTCGAGATCCCGGCCGCCGCGCAGCGCCTGAACGAATACCCGCACCAGCTCTCCGGCGGCATGCGCCAGCGCGTGATGATCGCGCTGGCCATGGCCTGCAACCCGACGCTGCTGATCGCCGACGAGCCCACCACCGCGCTGGACGTGACCATACAGGCGCAGATCCTGGAGCTCATGCGCCGGCTGCAGGCCGAGACCGGCATGAGCATTTTGTTCATCACCCACAACCTTGGTGTGGTGGCCCACCATGCCGACGACGTGGCCGTGATGTACGCGGGCCGCATTGTGGAGGCCGCACCGGTGCGTGATCTGTTTGCCCAGCCGCGCCACCCTTACACGCAAGGCCTGCTGGCCTGCCTGCCCGCACAGCAGCGCAAGCGCGAACTGGCCAGCGGCCAGGCTGGCGCGAAACGCCGGCTCTACGCCATACGCGGCCAGGTCTCCAGCCCGCTGGCGCCGCCGCCGGGCTGCGCTTTTGAGCCGCGCTGCGACCTGGCGATTCCGCCTTGCCGCGATGCCATGCCCGCGCTGCTTGCTGCCGGCCCTACCCGCGCCGCGCGTTGCATTCGCGTGGAAGAAACAGCTGTTGCTACGGTGGAATCAGTATGAGCGCACCCTTGATCGAGGTGAAAAACCTCCAGCGTTATTTCGGCGCGGCCGCGAAGCCGGTGCGCGCGGTCGACGATGTTTCCTTCAGCATCCAGCCCGGCGAAACCCTGGGCCTGGTCGGCGAATCCGGCTCGGGCAAAAGCACCATAGGCCGCACGCTGCTGCGCCTGATCGAGGCCACCTCGGGCCAGGTGCTGTACCGCGGTGAAGACCTTGGCAGTGCCTCGAGCGGCCGCATGCGCGCGCTGCGCAGCAAGCTGCAGATGATTTTCCAGGACCCTTATGCCAGCCTGAACCCCAAGATGCGGGTCAGGGACATCCTGGGCGAGGCCCTGCAGGTGCACGGCCTGGCCAAGGGCAAAGAGGCGCGCGAGGCGCGTATCGCCGAGCTGCTGGAACTGGTCGGCCTGCGCGCCGAGCATGCCAGCCGCTACCCGCATGAGTTCTCCGGCGGCCAGCGCCAGCGCATAGGCGTGGCGCGCGCGCTCGCGGTGGAGCCCGAATTCATCGTGGCCGACGAGCCGCTGTCGGCGCTCGACGTGTCCATCCAGGCGCAGGTGGTCAACCTGCTGTGCGACCTGCGCGACCGCCTGTCGCTGACCATGCTGTTCATCTCGCACGACCTCGACGTGGTCGAGTATTTGTGCGACCGCGTCGTGGTGCTGTATCTCGGCCGCGTGATGGAAGTCGCGCCCACGGCCGAGCTGTTCGCCCAGCCGCTGCATCCTTACACGCAAGCGCTGCTGGCCGCCTCGCCCAAGCCCGACCCTGAGTTCAAAAGCGAGCGCATCGCGCTCAAGGGCGACATCCCCAGCCCGGTCAACCCGCCCTCGGGCTGTGTGTTCCGCACGCGCTGCCCGCATGTGGTGGATGCCTGCTCGGTGGCGCGCCCCGAACTGCGCGACATGGGCAATGGCCGCTTCAAGGCCTGCATACGCGACGATATCGCCAGTGCCGTGCCGGTCGCGGTCGTGCCCACTGCTACATTGGCCGCTGCTTGACAATCCCAAAAAAACTCATGACCACATTGCAAGACCTCCTGGATCCGCAGCTTGACCGTTCCTTCAAGGGCTTTCCCCACAACAGCGGGCCGGTGCGCCGCTCCGAGATGGGCAAACAGGGCTGGAACGTGCTCAAGGGCGACCTGCCGCTGCCGCTGGCCGTCGTCAAACAGTCGGCGATGAAACACAACCTCGGCTGGATGCAGCGCTTTGCCAAAGGCCAGGGCGTGGACATGGCGCCGCACGGCAAGACCACCATGTCGCCGCAGCTGCTCAAGCGCCAGCTTGACGAAGGCGCCTGGGGCCTTACCTTCGCCACCGTCACGCAGATGCGTGCCGGCATCACGGCCGGCGCCAAACGCCTCATCATCGCCAACCAGGTCGTGAACGCCATGGACCTGGCCGGCATCCAGGGCATGCTGCGCGAATACCCGGGTCTGCGCATCGTCTTCCTGGTCGACTCGCTGGCCCAGCTCGCACTGATCGATGCCTGGGCGCGCGCCAATACCGCCCTCATGGCCGCCCCCTTTGAGGTGTTGATGGAAATCGGCGTCATGGGCGCGCGCACCGGCGTGCGCAATGAGGACGACGCCATCGCCCTGGCCGCTGCCATACGCACCAGCCTGGCCTGCCGCCTGGTGGGCATAGAGACCTATGAAGGGCAGGGCGCCACCGGCGATTCGGCGGCGGACAAGGCCTATGCCGATGCGCTCATGCGGCGCACCTGCGACATTGCCCTGATCTGCGACCAGCAGGGGCTGTTCGACAGCGAGGAAATCTTGATGACGGCCGGCGGCTCGGCCATCTTCGACCTGGTCAGCGGCTGGCTCACGCCCAAGCTCTCGCGGCCGGTGCGCGGCCTGCTGCGTTCGGGCTGCTACATCACGCACGACCACGGCAACTACAAGCGCCTGGTCGGCGCCGTCAATGCGCGACTGCATGACAGCGACGGCCTGAAACCGGCCATCGAGGTGTGGGCCACGGTGCAATCCTGCCCCGAGCCGGGCCTGGCCATCCTGGCCGTGGGCCGGCGCGACCTGTCCTACGACCTGGAAATGCCGATACCGCTGTCTTCGATAAGCGCCCCCGGCGCCGCGCCCGTGGCCGCGCCCGCGGACTGGAAAGTCACGGCGCTCAACGACCAGCATGCCTACCTGCGCGGCAGCGGCCCCGAACTGGCCGCGCTCAAGGTCGGCGACCTGGTGGCGCTGGGCATCTCCCATCCTTGCACCACCTTCGACAAATGGCGCTGGATGCCGGTTGTCGATGAGAATTACACGGTCTGCGATGCCCTCGTCACGTGTTTTTAAGCCGCTTGCTCTCCCTGGTGTAATGGTCCGTACAGCTTTCCGTGCACCGCAACCAAAGTCCTCATGACCTCACAAGTTCTTGCCAAAATCGCCGACGCCATCGCCAGCGCTCCCACGTCCAGGCGCAGCGTGCTGGAGTTGATCCTGCAGGACCCCCAGCGCGTGCTGGATGAAAGTTTTGAGCAGCTGGCGCAGCGCGCGGGCAGCTCGGTGCCCACCATCATGCGCACCTGCCGCGACCTGGGGTATCCGGGCTTGCGCGAGTTCAAGCTGGCGCTGGCGCAGGAAATGGCCGTGGGCGGCTCGCCGCTGAACCGGCGCGTGCGCATCGACGACGATACCCGCCAGGTGATCACCAAGGTGACGCGCGGCGCCGCCATCGTGATCAACAGCGTGCAGGCCCAGCTCAGCGTGGAGGCGACGCAGGCGGCGGCCGACGCCATCGTCGCCGGCGCCCGGGTCGATTGCTACGGTGTCGGCGTGACCTCCAACTTCATGGCCTCGGACTTGCAGGCGCGCTTGTTCCGCATGGGCCTGGCCGCCAGCAGCTACCTGGACCCGCACCTGCAACTGATCTCGGCCGCCACCATCGGCCCGCGCGGCGTGGTGATGGCCATCACCCACGTCGGCGGCATGCCCTCGCTGCTGGAGGCCGTGGACGTGGCGCGCTCGCAGGGCGCCACCGTCATCGCGCTGACGCAGCCCGGCTCACAGCTGGCGGCCTTGGCCGACATCGTGCTGGGTGTGGAAGTGGCGCCCGACCCGGTGATGCCGGTGGGCCCCGAAGCCTACCTGGCGCACCTGACGGTGATCGAAATTCTCACCGTGCTCGTGGCGCAGCGGCTGGGCGACAAGGCGGTGAACCGGTTGGCAAACATCCAGCGCACGCTGGAGACGCGCGGCGTGGACATGCACCACCATCCCCGGCTCGACTGGGACGAGGGCGCCAAGCTCACGACAGGAAAAGTGCGATGACCCGCGCCACCCTGCTTGAAAACGGCCTGCTGGTGGACGGCTCCGGCGCGCCGGGCCGACCCGGCGATCTGCTGCTGGTGGATGACCGCATCACGGCCGTCGGCCCGGGCCTGCGCCATCGCCTGCCGCAAGGCCTGGCCATCGCCGACGTCCAGGTGCACGATTGCACCGGCCTTGCCATCACGCCCGGCTTCATCGACGTCCACACCCACGACGACGCCATCGTGCTGAACGCACCCGGAATGTTTCCCAAGCTGTCGCAGGGCATCACCACGGTGGTCACCGGCAACTGCGGCCTGTCGGTTGCGCCCTTCGTGGTGGAAGAACCGCAGGGCGCCCTCACCCTGCTGGGCAATTCGTTCAAGTACCCTTCGGTGGATGCCTATGCAGGCGCGGTGGCCGAGGCGCAGCCGGCCGTCAACGTGGCGCCGCTGATCGGACACACCACGTTGCGCTATGCCTGCATGAAGGACCTCAGCCGGCCGGCCACGGCCGATGAAGTGGCTGCCATGTGCGCTCTGCTGGAGCAGTGCATGGCCCAGGGCGCGATCGGCATGTCCTCCGGCCTGTTCTATGCCGAAGCCATGCCGGCGCCGGCGGCCGAGGTGACCGCGCTGGCGCGTGTGGTGGCCCGCCATGGCGGCATCTATGCCACCCACATGCGCTCGGAGATGGCCGAGATCCTGGAAGCCATGCACGAGGCCAGTGACTGCGCTTTCGAGGCGGGCGTGCCGCTGGTGATCTCGCACCACAAATGCGCCGGCCCGGACAACTGGGGCCGCACGCGCGAGACGCTGCCCTTGATCGATACGCTGGCCAAGCGCCAGGATATCGCGATGGATGTCTATCCCTATGTGGCCGGCTCGACGGTGCTGCGCGAAGACCTGGTTGACGGCGTCATCGACGTCCTCTTGAGCTGGTCCACCCCGCACCCCGAAATGATGGGCCGCACGCTGGCCTCGATTGCCGAGGAATGGGGCGTGGACCAGAAAACCGCCTGCCGCCGCCTGCAACCGGGCGGCGCCTGTTATTTCCAGATGCACGAGGACGACGTCAAGCGCGTGATCGCGCATCCGCTCTCCATGATCGGGTCGGATGGATTGCCGCATGACAAGCATCCGCACCCACGCCTCTGGGGCGCTTTTCCCCGCGTGCTGGCCCGCTACTGGCGCGAGCAAAACCTTTTTCCGCTGGAAACCGCGATCTACAAAATGACCGGCCTGTCGGCCCGCAACTTCCGCCTGCACCAGCGCGGCCAGCTGCAGCCCGGCTGGCACGCCGACGTCGTGGTGCTGGACCCGGCCCGCGTGCGCGACGTGGCGACCTACCAGGATCCGATCGCGGTGTCGGAAGGCATCGAGAAGGTGTTTGTGAACGGTGAGCTGGCCTATGTGGCCGGCAACGCCGAGGCGGCGAACGCCAAGGTGCAGGCGCGTGCCGGGCGGTTATTGAAGCGGCAAACCTAATCCACCCCCGTCCAGGCTCACTGCGTGTAGCCTGTTCCCCCCTCAAGGGGGCGGCGCCTGCGGTCTGGCAAAACCAGTCCCGCGGCGCCTGCTGGCTCTAGTCCAAAGAGTCCACCGTGTCCGGATCGGGCACGTCACCTATGGCCTCGCGCGTCAGCGCGGCCTGGCTTTTGAGCCAGTCGCAAAAAGCCACAACCTCTGGCCTGGCCACATTGCGCGGGCCGACGATCAGCCAGTAGCTCATGGGCGACTCCATGCGTGTCTGCGGCAGCGGCTCGACCAGGTCGCCCGAGGCCAGGCTTTCGGCAATCAGCGGCAGGCGCGCCAGCACCACGCCCTGGCCGGTCAGCGTGGCCTGCACCATCTGGTAGGCGTAGTTGAAGTACAGCCAGCGCTTGGCCTCCAGCTTGGGGCTGGCGTGCTCGTCCAGCCAGCGCCGCCAGGTCAGCCATTCCAGGTGGGTCTGGTGGGCGTCGCCCGCCTCGATCAGGGTGAACTGCGCGAGGTCGTCGGGTTTCTTCAGGCGCGGCCCGCTTTTGAGCAGCCAGGGGCTGATCACCGGCGTGATCTGCTCGCCGAAAAGCCGTATCGCGCCCGGCGGCATGTGGCTGGCCGGGGCGTAGCGCAAGGCCAGGTCCAGGTCCGAAATGTCCAGGTCCACCGCGACGTCCGATGCATCAATCCGGATGTCGATGTCGGGGTTGTCGCGCTGGAAGCCCTCCAGCCGCGGGATCAGCCACATCGACGCGAAGGAGGCAAACGTGGTCAGCGACACGCTCTTGCGCCCCGCTGTCTGGCGTATCTGCCGCACCGCGTTGTCTATGCGCTCCAACGAGGGCGTGACGGCCCGCAGCAGGATGCCGCCGGCGGCGGTCAGTTCCACCGCCCGGGTGTGGCGGTGGAAAAGGCTCACACCCACGTCTTCTTCCAGGCCCTGGATCTGCCGGCTCACGGCCGACTGGGTCAGGGCCAGTTCCTCCGAGGCGGCGCGGAAATTGAGATGCCGCGCCACGGCCTCGAAAGCCCGGAGCTGGCCGGCGGAAATCGGCCGGGAACGCAAGTGTGTTTGTGAATGCAGCATGACAGTTCGGGGGTATTAGGGCAATTTCGGCCTGATTGATTGATGCGATTATGGAATGAATAGCTTACCGCGATTTCATTGGACCGCGCAAGCCGGCGGCGAGATGATTCAACCCTCATCACTCACTTTGTGCCTTTTTTGGAGAACACCATGGAACACTCAGCTTCTCACGCAGGCGACCGCTTTTTGCAACAGGCTACCGATGCCACCACCGGCCAGGTTGACGGGTTGGCGGGCTTCTGGAAGCTGGGTGCGGGACGGGCCCTGACCTTGCACGCCGCCCAGGCCGGTGTGTTGCGAATTGCGCATGGCCGGGTCTGGGCCACCTTCGACTCCGCCAGCCAGGACGCCGAGGTGCGCGCCGGCGACCATTTCCTGAGCCGGGGCGAAAGCCTGACGCTCCAGGCCGGTGAGTCGCTGGTGATCGAGTCCTTCAGCGCGGGCCATGCCGCATCGGCCTACTTCAGCTGGGAGCCTGTTGCGGCCTGCGCCGCCGTCAGGCAGCCCGCCGCCGAGCCGGCCGGCTGGCGCGCCGGCGTGCTGCAGCCGCTGAGCGACCTGCGCGCCGCCTTCGGCCTGGCCGCCGGCGCCCTGGGCCGCCTGGCCCGCGGCCTGGTGCTGGGTGCGGCAGCGGCGTTTGAAGCCCTGCTGACCCCGCTGGCCATGGTTTTTTTGACCGCCCGCGCCCGCCCCATGGCGGCCGGCCACGACTTTGACACTTTCAAGGACGACCAGCGCCGGCACCCGCACCGCTACAACGTGCTGGCCATGTCCAACCTGGTGTAAACAGTTCTAGTCAGTGGCTCCTTCCGGAAGGGAGCTTTGAACCCGCGGCCGCAAGGCTGCGGGTTTTTTTATGCGCGGCTTTTTTTGGCCGGCGCCGCCTTGGCTTGGATTTTGGCCTTGGCGGGGGTTTTTGTTTTGGCTTTCGGCTTCCTGGCCGGTTTGACCGGTTTGGCCGCGCGTGCCCTGAGCGCGCAGTCCAGCGCCAGGCGCGCCCAGGGCAGCATCAAGGACGGCGACTCCATGGCCTCTTCGGGCGCGCTGTAGTAGCCCAGGCTGTGCGGGGAGCGCACGCCGTTGCGGGTCATCTCGTAGGTGAAGCGGCCGCAGCCCTGGGCCTCGAACAGGCCGCGCGTGGCCTCATCGGCCTTGAGCCACAAGGTCTCGCCGCCGCCCAGGTCGGCCACCAGCGCGAAGGTCAGGCCGCCGGTGCTGATGCCGAAACCGCCGAACATGCGTTTGGCCGTGCAGGGCCCCACGCCCGACAGGAGCTCGCAGCAGTACATCGCAAAATCATTTTTGGGTGAGGCCATGGCGCAACGATAACAAAGCACGGGCGCTCCTATCAACCGCGGTTTTGCCTCGGCTGTCACCCAAGGGCGCGCCAAGCGCCCGCGGGCCGCGATAATTTATGCATGACCGCCGCATCCCAGACCCGCCCCCTTCCCGCTTCCGTCACGCCCCATGACGGCTTGCCCGTGCGTGTGGTGGTGATGGGTGTGGCGGGCTGCGGCAAGTCGGCGGTCGGGCGCCTGGTGGCCCAGCAGCTGTCGCTGCCGCTGATCGAGGGTGACGACTTCCACCCGCCCGGCAACATCGCCAAGATGCAACAGGGCATTGCCCTGACCGACGAAGACCGTGCCGATTGGCTGCACCAGCTGGGCGCCGAACTGGCGCGCCACCCCGAGGGCGTGGTGCTGACCTGCTCGGCCCTGAAGGCCGGCTACCGCGACAGCCTGCGCGCCGCGGCTGCGGGCCTGCGCTTTGTGCACCTGGCCATCAGCCAGGCCGAGTCGCTGCGCCGCGTGTCCGTGCGCCCCGGCCACTTTTACCCGCCCAGCCTGGTGGCCAGCCAGTTCGAGGCCTTGCAGGATCCTTCGGCCGAGCCCGGCGTGCTGACCCTGGCCGGTGATGCGCCGCTGGAGTCACTGGCGCGCAGCGCGGTGGATTGGCTGGCCGGGACTCATTCCTGAATCAGGGCGTGCGCGCCTTCATGGCCTCAAGCACCAGGTCGTGCAGGGCCTGCGCGGCCGCCGACAGGCTGCCCTCCTGCCGTCGCACCAGGTAGATCTTGCGCGTCAGCCCGCTGGCAGCCAGGGGCCGGGTCACCAGGCTTTTGCGCTCAAAGTGAAACAGCGTCAGCGCCGGCACCACGCTGATGCCCAGCCCGGCCTCGACCATGCCCGCGGCGGTGGCCAACTGGTCGACTTCCAGCACGGTGTTGGCCTGCTGCGGATGCAGGGCCGCCTCCAGCGCCTGGCGCACGCTGCTGTTGCGCGACATGTGGATAAAAGGGTAGGGCGCCAGTTTTTTCAGCGTGGGCGAGGCCTCGGCTGCCAGCGGGTGGTCCTTGCGGCACACCAGGTAAAAGCGGTCGGTGCAGACCAGCCGCGTGCTCAGGCCCGCATGGCTGACGCCGGTGGAGGCCAGCGCGAAGTCGGCCTTGCCGCTCCTCACCAGGTCCACGCAGGCATCCGACAGCAGGTCGCTGAGGTTGAGTTCTATGCCGGGCCAGGCCTGCCTGAATTCGGCAAACACCGCGGGCAGCCAGCCCGCCGCCAGCGAGGGCAGGGCCGCGATGTGCACCCGGCCCTTGCGGCGCTCCACATGGTCGTTCAGGTCGACCAGGGCGGCGCCGAAATCCTCGACCAGCCGGCGCGCCGAGGCCTCGAAGAGCCTGCCCTCGGCCGTCAGTTCCACGCTGCGCGTGTCGCGGTCAAACAGCCGCGTGTTGAGCTCGCCCTCCAGCGTGCGTATCAGCGCGCTGAAGGCCGGCTGCGAAAGATGGCAGGTGGCCGCGGCCTGCGTGAAGCTGCGCTGCTCGGCCAGGGCCAGGAAGGCGCGCAGTTGCCGCAGCGAGAGGTTGGGTTGGGCCATTTATCTGTAGTTCAAATTAATAGATCAGTATTTTAAATTTTACAAATAAGTACCCAAGGCCTAGATTCAGGGCTTGCACGCCACGCCCATGACTTCATCCCCTCCTTCCCCTTTGTTGATAGGCTGCGCCGCCGGTTTTTCGGGCGACCGCGTCGATGCCGCCGGGCCGGTGGTGGACACGCTGATCGCGCGCGGCGGGCCGGCCTTCCTGATTTTTGAAACCCTGGCCGAACGCACGCTGGCACTTGCGCAGCTGCGCCGCCGCGCCGACCCCGATGCCGGCTTCGAGCCGCTGCTGGACGACATGCTGCGCCCCGTGCTGGCGCGCTGCCTGGCGCACAAGATCCGCATCGTGAGCAATTTCGGCGCCGCCAACCCGCTGGCGGCCGCGCGCCACATCCAGGCCATGGCCGCCGGCATGGGCCTGCCCGCGCCGCGCATCGCCGTGGTGGCGGGCGACGACCTGTCGGGCACGCAGCATGAGCCGCTGCTGCGCGCGCAACTGGGCGCGGCCATGGACGGCATACGCAAGGTCAGCGCCAACGCCTACATAGGCGCCGAAGCCATCGCCGCCGCGCTGGACGCGGGCGCGCAGATCGTGGTGGCCGGGCGCGTGGCCGACCCGTCACTGACGGTGGGGCCGGCGATGTCGCATTTCGGCTGGCGCGCCGACGACTGGGACCGGCTGGCGCGCGCCACCATGGCGGGCCATTTGCTCGAATGCGGCGCCCAGGTCTGCGGCGGCTATTTCGCCGATCCCGGCTACAAGGAGGTGCCGGACCTGCACGCCGTGGGCTATCCCATCGCCGAAATCGACAGCGAGGGAAATTGCGTCATCGGCAAGGCGGCGCATACCGGCGGTGTGGTGAGCCTGGCCGGCGTCAAGGAGCAGCTGCTGTATGAAGTGCACGACCCGGCCGCCTATTTGACGCCCGACGTCGTGGCCGACATCAGCGCCGCGCGGCTCAGCCCCGCCGGCCCTGACCGCGTGGCCCTGAGCGGCGTGCGCGGGCATGCGCGGCCGGCCAGCCTCAAGGTCAATGTCTGCCATGAAGGCGGCTGGCTGGCCGAAGGTGAAATTTCTTATGCCGGCCCGCGTGCCGAGGCGCGCGCCCGCCTGGCCGCCGAGGTGCTGCGCCGGCGCCTGCCGGCGCTCGCGCTGCGCGTGGACCTGATAGGCGCGCTCAGCATCATGGGCGACGACGCGGGCCGTTTACTGGCCGAGGCGCCCGCGGGTGATGCGCGCGACGTGCGCCTGCGCGTGGCCGCGACCCATGCCGAACGCGCGCAGGCCGAGCGGCTGCCGCGTGAAGTGACGGCGCTGTACTGCTGCGGACCGGCCGGCGGCGGCGGCGTGCGCACTTCGCTGACGCCGCGCCTCAATACCTTGTCTTGCCTGGTGCCGCGTGAGGCGGTGCCGCTGCGCTTTGAGATGCTGGAGGATATGCAATGAGCGCCAGTATCACAGTACCTTTGTACCGCGCCGCCCACGGCCGCACCGGCGACAAGGGCAACCGCTCCAACATCAGCGTGATTGCCTGGCATGCCGATCTTTACCCCGTATTGCTGGCGCAAGTGACCGAGGCCGTGGTGGCACGGCACTTTGCCCACAGGCGGCCGGCCCGCGTGCAGCGTTTTGAGCTGCCGGGGCTGGCGGCGCTCAATTTTGTGCTCGACGAGGTGCTGGACGGCGGCGTGAACGACGCGCTCAATCTGGACACCCACGGCAAGGCCCTGTCCTTCTGGCTGCTGGATTTGCCCATAGAGATTCCCGCCGCGCTGGCGCCCCTGCTGGCGGGTCCGCCCTGAGGCTTGCGACAGACGGCGACCGACTTTTAATTCAAAAAAGGAGACAAACATGACCCCCTCAACATCCCACTTCACCAGCCCGCGCCTGCGCCCCCTGGTGCTCGCCGCCGCCGCGCTTTGCGCGCTGGCGCCCGCGCTGGCACCGGCCCAGGGCTTTCCCGACAAGCCCATCACCTTTATCGTGCCCTTTGCCGCCGGCAGCGCCACCGACCAGCTGGCGCGCGCCATAGGCCAGGCCGTGACCAACGACAGCAAGGCCAGCGTGGTGGTGGACAACAAGCCCGGCGCCAACAGTTTTATAGGCGCGCAGGCGGCGGCCAAGGCCAGGCCCGACGGTTACACCGTCTTCATCACCACCAACACCACGCAGTCGGCCAACGAGCACCTGTTCAAGAAGCTGCCCTATGACCCGGTCAAGGATTTCGCGCCGCTCACGGCCCTGGGGCGCGGCGGCCAGATCATGGTCGTCAACCCGGCGCTGCCGGTCAGCAGCGTGGCCGACTTCATCAAGCTGGCCAAATCCAAGCCGGGCAAGCTGTCCTTCGGCAGCGGCAGCTCCTCCAGCCGCGTCGCGGGCGAGCAGTTCAAGCAGATGACGGGCACCTACATCCTGAACATTCCCTACAAGAGCAACCCGCCGGCCGTGACCGACCTGCTGGGCGGGCAGATCGACATGATGATCACCGACATGGCCACCGGCTTGCCGCAGGTCAAGGCCGGCAAGCTCAAGGCCCTGGGCGTGTCCACGCGGCAGCGCTCGCCGCTGGCGCCGGATGTGCCCACCATCGCCGAGGCCGGCGTGAAGGGTTATGAGATGACCTACTGGTTTGCCGCCTACGCGCCCGCCGGCACGCCGGCCGACGTGGTGGCCAAACTCGCCGACATGCTCGCGCGCGCCGCGCGCAGCCCCTCGGCCGCGCCTTTCTACCAGTCCAGCGGCACTGAGATCTTCACCAGCAATCCCGAAGAGCTGCGCAAGTTTCAGGCGGACGAGACCCTCAAATGGGGAAAAATCATCAAGGCGGCGGGCATAGAGCCCGAATAAGGGCAGGGGGCCGTGGGGTTTCGGGATTCAACTATTCGTAATGCATTACGTTTAAGTAAAATTCCCGGGCAAAGCCGGCGGCTGCTGCTCCGCCCTGCGCCGCGCCCCACCCAGGAAACCCCATGTCCAAAGCCTTCGCCTCCCAGTCCGACCTGACCGACAAGACCATCACCTTCGAGCAGCTCAGCGCGCACTGCTGGGCCTATACCGCCGAGGGCGACCCCAATTCCGGCGTCATCATCGGCGACAAGTTCATCATGGTCAGCGACGCCACGGCCACGCCGGCGATGGCGCAGGACCTGATCAAGCGCATACGCAGCGTCAGCGACAAGCCCATCAAGTACGTGCTGCTCACGCACTACCACGCGGTGCGCGTGCTGGGCGCCAGCGCCTACGAGGCCGAAGGCGCGACTGAGATCATCGCCAGCCAGGGTACCTACGAGCTGATCGTCGAGCGCGGCGCGCAGGACATGCAAAGCGAGATGGAGCGCTTCCCCCGCCTCTTTCGCAATGCCGAAAGCGTGCCCGGCCTGACCTGGCCGACGCTGGTGATAGACGGCGGCAATCCTGTCAAAGGCGAAAAGCCCGGCAAGCTGGTGCTGGACCTGGGCGGCGTGAAGGTACAGATCTGGCACCCGGGCCCCGGCCACACGCGCGGCGACACGATTGCCTGGATCGAAGAAGAAAAAGTGCTGTTCTCAGGTGACCTGGTCGAATACGAGGCCGGTGTTTACACCGGCGACGCCCAGCTCGAGGAATGGCCCGCCACCCTGGAAGCCCTGCGCGCGCTCAAGGCCGAGGCCATAGTCCCCGGCCGCGGCGAAGCCATGAAAGGTGCGGCCAACGTCAACAAGGCGCTGGATTACACCAAACGCTGGGTTGAAACGCTGTACCAGGCCGGCAAGGAAGCAGCCGCCGCCGGCATGGACCTGAAAGCCGCCATGGCCCACACGCGCAAAAGCATGGACCCGGCCTTCGGCCATGTGTTCATCTACGAGCACTGCCTGCCCTTTGACGTGAGCCGCGCGTTTGACGAGGCCAGCGGCATCAAGAACCCGCGCATCTGGACAGCGCAGAGGGATCAGGAAATGTGGAGTGCGCTCCAGGGTTAGTGCCGTCGAACTCAGGTATCCAGGTCCAGCGCGGACAGCAGCCCGGCAAAAGCATCGAGCGCGGCCTGGCCGTCCATGCTTTCCATGCGTTCCAGCACGTCGTCATCCTCGACCAGGCAATAACCCAGGCTGAAGCGCTTGAAGCGCCGGGCGGCCAGCTCGCCGTGGTGCAGGACCTGCAGGTTGGTATGGCGGCTGTCCTGGCGTATGCGCTCCAGCAGTGCCAGCACCTGTTTCTGCCCGCCCTCCAGCTGCTGGCAAAAACGCATGCCGTCAAAGATCAGCAGGCCGGTGATGGCGCGCTCGGCGTTGGCCTGCCGGGCCTTGGCGGCGATATCTCCCACAACGCTGAGCGGCGCTTCAGGGGCCAGCGTGCTGACATAAAGGATTTCATACAGGGAGGTGCTTGTGAGTGTCATCGCGGCACAATGTAGCGGCACGCCTTGCACCGCACAATGTCAAAAGACACAGGGATATGCGCCTAAGATAAGTCTTCCATGAGTATCCCAACGCCAACTTCAGCGATCTGCCCGCCGCACTGCAGTGCCTGCGGCTTGCGGCGTACCGGGGCCTTCATGCCGGTGAACGCCGAGGAACTGAAGTTCATTGAAACCTTCCGCACCGGCACCACGTCGGTCAAGGCCGGCGGCACCATTCTTTATGAGCAAAAGCCCAACGGCAAATTGTTCACGCTGTACTCGGGCTGGGCCTTTCGCTACAAAACCCTGAGCGACGGCCGGCGGCAAATCCTCAATTTTTTGCTGCCGGGCGACTTCATCGGCCTGCAGCAGAAGTTTGCCGACGGCCCCATGCACGGGATAGAAGCCGTGACCGACACCAGCCTCTGCGTGTTCCCGCGCGAACGCCTGTGGGAGCTGTTCCGCAATTTCCCCAACCTGGGTTATGACATCACTTGGCTGGCCGCGCGCGAGGAGGGCATGGTGGACGACCACCTGCTGACCGCCGGGCGGCGTAACGCCACCGAGCGCGTGGCCATGCTGCTCATGCATTTGTTCCGACGGCTGGAACGCGTGGGCATGGCCGATGGCGGCATGGTGGAGTTCCCCATCAACCAGCAGCATATCGCCGATGCGCTGGGGCTGTCGCTGGTGCACACCAACAAAACCTTGCGGCGCCTGCGCCAGCTGGGCCTGCACGAAATCCAGGACGGCAAGCTGCGGCTGCTCAATACCCGGGCGCTGGAGCGTATTGCGGATTACTACGACACGCCGCCGCCGCAAGTCCCTTTGCTCTGATTCAGCCCTGTAGGCTGCCGCTGACAGCCGGGTGGCGTGTTGGCCTACAAACACCCCCGACGCCGGGTTTTAAGGTGTTTCTCTTGCCCGCGATAGGCCTTTCGATGGACCATTCTTTCATGCGAAGGAAACCGCGGCGACGCGTCATCCAGGAGCCTCCCATGAACCACGCACAAGCACCGGGCGCACGGCTGCAGCAGCAGCCGCAGCGCTTCATGGACCGCCAGCAACAGCAAAGCAGCGGCTCACGCGAGTTCCAGCCGCACCGCTCGCAGCCCTTCGATGTGCCGTCCAGCCAGATGGGCGGGGGCGAGCGCCAATACCAGGGCAAGCCCAGCCAGGCCGGCTCCAAGTCCTAGCGGGCGCCGGCTCAGGACTTTTGCGCGTTCAGCGTCCTGAAGTCCTGCTCGTAGCGGTGCAGCGTCTCCACCGCCTTGTGACGCTGCGCCGGCGTGGTGCTGTTGTGCAGCTCGGCGAGCGTGGCGCAGGCGTCCTGCGTGAGCTTCTCCATATAGTCGCGGTAAGCCGCATCGGGCGAGTTCAGGGTGCGCTCGAACAGCCCGCGCACCGCGGCCTGGGCTTTTTCGGGTGTGGCCTGGCCCGCCACCAGCGGGTGCAGTGTGTGCAGGGCGTCCTGCTGGCGCCGGATTTTTTCCGCATAGCTGCGCGGGGCGTCGAAGTGCGAGGCGTCTATGCGCCGCTCGATCACGGCCAGCTGTTTTTTCTCGAGCCGGCCGTAAAGCATTTCGGCGCGCTTGACCGCCTCCTTGTAGCGCTTGTCGCGCTGGGCCTTGGGCGAGGCCTCCAGGAAGTCCTCGCGGTATTCCTCATTGCCCTTGGCGAAGCGGCGTTCCAGGTTTTTCAATTGGCCGGCCTGCAGCGAGCCCACCAGGGTCGCCATGGGCGGCTCCGCCTGGCGCGACAGCAGCACCAGCTTGCCGCGCACGTCGGTGTAAATCGCGCAGGCTGCCGCGGCGTCCATGTCCGAAGGCATTTGTTTCTGCAGTTTTTGCAGCGCCTCGATATAGCCGGGCAGCTGTGTCTGCCGGTGCCAGGACTGCAGTTTGTCCAGGTCGGCCTTGACCTGCAGGCTTTGCGCGTCGGTGAAGTCGAAATGGCGGTCCAGCTGCCAGTAGACCAGTTCGGGCGCCTGGTTGTAGGCGATTTTCATGAGGCTGCAGCTTTGCAGCAGCCCGGCCAGCGCCAGCACCGCCAGCCCGCCGATAATCCTTGTGCAGCGCCCCGTGCCCGCTCCGGCGGCCCGGGAGCGCGTCTCCACCCCAAGATCCAGAGGAAATTTCATGGCAGCAACCCCAATCGATGTCGTCATCATGGCCGCGGGCAAAGGCACGCGGATGAAGAGCAGCTTACCCAAAGTCCTGCACCGTTTGGGCGGGAAAGCCCTGCTGGCGCATGTCATCGAATGCGCCGCCTCCGTGTCGGCGCGCCAGGCGGTGGTCATCACCGGCCACGGCGCGGCCGAGGTTGAGGCCGCCTGCGGCCGTTTTGGCCCCTCCGCCGGCACCCCCGTGGCGCTGCAGTTCGCGCGCCAGGAGCCGCAGCTGGGCACCGGCCACGCGGTGCAGCAGGCCCTGCCCCTGCTGGCCGACGACGGCGTCACGCTGGTGCTGTCGGGCGACGTGCCGCTGACCGAGGCCGCCACCTTGCAGGCCCTGATCGCCCAGTGCGACGCCCAGCGCCTGGCGCTGCTCACGCTCAGCATGGCCGACCCCACGGGTTACGGGCGCATCGTGCGCGCCGGCCCCGAGGCCTCGGCGCAGGTGCGCGCCATCGTCGAGCACAAGGACGCCAGCACCGCCCAGCGCGAGATCCGTGAAATCTACAGCGGCATCATGGCCGTGCCCACGCGCCTCCTGCGCGCCTGGCTGGCCCGGCTGGACAACAAGAATGCCCAGGGCGAGTACTACCTCACCGACATCGTGAAGTTCGCCGTGGCCGACGGTGTGGCCGTGGTGGCCCACCAGATCACCGATGCGGCCCAGGTGGCCGGCGTCAACAGCCCGGTGCAACTGGCCGAACTCGAACGTGTTTACCAAGGCCGGCTGGCCGTGGCCCTGATGGAGCAGGGCGTGCGCCTGGCCGACCCGGCGCGCCTGGACGTGCGCGGCACGCTCAGCTGCGGCCAGGACGTCGAGATCGACGTGAACTGCATCTTTGAAGGCAAGGTCAGCCTGGGCGTGGGCGTGCGCATAGGCGCGAACTGCGTGATCGCCAACTGCAGCATCGCCGCCGGCGCCGTGATCCACCCCTTCACCCACATCGACGGCGAAAAGCTGGGCGTGCAGGTCGGCGAGGGCGCACTCATAGGCCCCTTCGCACGCCTGCGCCCCGGCGCGCAGCTGGGCGCGGAAGTCCACATCGGCAATTTTGTGGAAGTGAAGAACTCCACCCTGGCCAAGGGCGCCAAGGCCAACCACCTGGCCTACCTGGGCGACGCCACCGTCGGCGAACGCGTCAACTACGGCGCCGGCAGCATCACCGCCAATTACGACGGCGCCAACAAGCATCGCACGGTGATCGAGGCCGATGTGCACATCGGCAGCAATTGTGTGCTGGTGGCGCCTGTGACCATAGGCGCGGGCGGCACTGTGGGGGGCGGGTCTACCATTACGAAGAGCACGCCTGCTGGTGCGCTCAGCGTGGCGCGGGGCAAGCAGGTCAGTTTGCCGAATTGGTCGCGGCCCGCCAAGGTTGTTAAGGGGTAGATTCCCCTTTCCCCTCTGGCTCGCTGCATTGGCCGGGCCTGTCCCGGCTGGTGCTTCCCCTGCTGGGGCTTGCTGGCCGGGGTTGCCCGGCGGCAACTCACTTTTCTTTGCTTCGCCAAAGAAAAGTAAGCAAAAGAAAGGCGACCCTGGTTGCTGCGTCCCCTTCGCTGCGCTACGGGGCAACCTGCGGTGTTCGGTCCAGACGGGGTCAAAAACAACTCGCTTCGCTCAAACAAGTTTTTGCCCTGATCCGTCTGGCCCTGCGCTCCTCGGCGCATCCACAAGGGGGTGGAGACAGAAATACCAAACAGCCGAAGACAAAATCCCGAATACCTGAAGAAACAAGGACACGCCATGGCGTGTCCTTGTTTGTATTTGTCTTCTTGGTATTTCGGTATTCGGTTCCCGATTGCCCCGTCCTGGCTGGGCCGAGGAGCGCAGAGGCAAGCGGATCAGGGCTCGCGATTGTCTGAGCGAAGCGCAGCGTAGCGAGTTCGAGCGAGACCCCGCTTGACTCGAGCACCGCAGGTTGCCCGCAGCGAAGCGGAGGGACCCAGACTGCGGGTCGCCTTTTCTTTGCCTACTTTTCTTTTGGCGAAGCAAAAGAAAGTAGGTCGCCCGCCGGGGCGAGACCCGGCCAGCAGAACTAAGAAGAGGGAAGAGAGGAAGAGGGGGAAGAGCGCGCTCGCCGAAGCAAGACTCGGCAAACCCTACTTCACGCGATTCACCAAAAACACCCCAAAAATCGCCAACCCCCCACCAGCCAGCAGGCTGACGCTCAGGGGCTCACCGAGAATGAGCCACCCCAACAACACCCCAAACACCGGCACCAGGTTGTTGAACACCACCGTGCGTGCAGCACCCAACTGCCGCAGGCCTTCGTAGTACCAGACAAAAGCCACGGCCGTGCCGAGCACGCCGAGAAAAGCCAGGCCGGCCCAGACTTCCGGTGTGAACGATGCGGCGTGCACCTGGTGGATGTCACGCAGGGCCAGCAGGCCTAAAAACAGCGTGCCCCAGATCGCCGCCCACAGCGTGGCCAGCACCGGCGACAGGCCTTGCAGCAGCTTGCGGCCGACCAGGGTGTAGACGGCCCAGGCGCAGACGGCGCCGAACATCGCGAGTTCGCCCTTGCCCAGCGACTGCACGAGTTGCGAGAGGTCGCCGCGCGTCACCACCACCCACACGCCCAGCAGCGCCAGGGCCACGCCCAGCCAGCGCGTGGCCGAGAGCCGGTCGCCCAACAACGCGGCGGCAATCAGCAAGGTGACCACCGGATTGAGCGCAATGATCAGCGAGGTGCGCCCGGCCGGCAGCACCGACAGCGCGGTGAAGAACAGCAGGTTGTAGGCAAAGATGCCGGTTGCACCCAGCGCCATGGTGCCCAGCAGCTGGCGCCGCGTGATGCGCGTGATGGCGCGCAGGCCTTCGGTGAAATGCAGCGTCGCCAGCAAGGCCAGGGTGGCGAACACAAAGCGGATAAAACCCGCGGTGGCCGGCGGCAGGTGGGCCGAGATCACGCGCCCTGCGATAAAGGTGCCGCCCCAGAGAATCGGCACGCAGGTCAGGCGCAAATACAGGCTCCAGAGCTTGCCGTTTGCGAGTGTGGGCGAAGCCGGTGCGGTGGAAGCGGTGGGCAGGGTGGCGGAGGGGGAGGCGGTGGTCATGGGTGGGGAAGCGGGTACTGGGGGTGGGTATTTGGTGGAAAGCGGCGAATCGGGTAAATTGATGTATGAGATTAATTGTTAAATTGCTCACTATCAAATGAGCATTTACTCATCTTCGAGCCTGTGCATCTACGGCATCCACCTTTGTCTTGTTGACTCTCGTTGAGTCTTTGTTGAGTCCTTGTTGAGTGTCCGTAGCTGGTTCTGATCTTCTTTTTTATCCCGCACACCGTCTTGTATTTTTGAAACACCATGACCCTGGCCCAACTCGAAGTACTCATCACCCTGGACGAATGCCGCAGCTTCTCGCGCGCGGCCATGCGCCTGGGCACCACCCAGTCGGCCGTCAGCCATGCGCTGCGTGCGCTGGAGACCGAATTCGGCGTCAAGCTGGCGCTGCGCGATGCCTCCGGCGTGTCCATGACCGACGCCGGCGAGCGCCTGCTGCTGCGCGCCCGCGAGATGACGGCCCTGGCCGCCACCATGGCGCAGGAGCTGGGCGACGCAAAAGAACTCAAGACCGGCACGCTGCGCATAGGCTCTTTCGGCCCGACCTCCACCGTCAACCTGCTGCCGCCGCTGCTGGCCGCCTTCAAGCAGGCCCACCCCGGCGCGCAGGTGCGCATCGAGGAGGAAAGCGATGAGGTCATTGACGAGTGGCTGCTGCAAAAGCGCGTGGAGCTGGGTTTTGTTGTGGTGCCCGACGAGCGTTTTGAAGTGCTGCCGCTGGTGCAGGACGAGTTTGTCGCCATCCTGCCCGCCGGCCATGCGCTGGCCGCGCACCCGGCCGTGCCCGTCAGCGCGCTCAACGGCCTGGACTTTGTACTGACCGAAGCCGGCTGCGGCCCGGTCATCGTGCCCATCCTGCAGAAAAACATCACCCTGCCCAAGGTGCTTTACCACTTCACCCAGATCATCTCCATCCTGCAGTTTGTGCAGCGGGGCCTGGCGGTCTCGGTCGCCGCGCGCCTGGCGCTGCCCGATGCGCCCGAGGGTGTGGTCTACCGGCCGCTGCTGCCCGCGCAGCCGCGCACCGTGGGCCTGGCCTGCCTGGACGTGGCCAAACTCTCGCCGCTGGCGCGGGCCTTCTGGGAGACCGCGCGCGAGCGGGCACGTGCACAGGCCGGGCCCAAGCCGGCCCCTGCCGGCAAAGCCCGGGCCCTTCGCGACGCCCCGGTCGGCGTCTGAGGCGCGCCGACCCCATCAAGTACTATCAGCCCCATCCATAAAAGGGGAGGGGTTGGGCCATGATCATCTGGAGCATTGTGTGGGGCGCCATCCTGGGCTGGTTCTGGCCGGGTTATGGCGATGCCGGCGTTTTCCTGGGCGCTTTCCTCGGCTTTTTTGCCGGCCTGTCGCTGCGCTGGGCCGTGCGGGCCGAAGTGCACGCCGCCTGGAAAAAAGCGCCGCAGCCGGCCGCACCCGCTGCGCGCCAGGCTTCGGCCGTGCCCCCGAGTATTGAAGAAGCCCACGCACCGGCGGCCTCGGTGCCGCAGCCTGTTCCCGTTCCCCCGCCACCGGCCAGCGCCGCCGACAACGAAGCAGCACAGGCGCCGGACCTCGCCCCCAATGGCTTGCCGCGCGCGCAAGCCGCCGCAGCGCCCGCCGTCCCCACCATCGCTGCACGGCCCGCCTACAAACCGGCCGAACCCAACGCTGTGGAACTGGCCCTGCTCGCCGCCAAAAACTGGTTCCTGGGCGGCAACACCATTGTTCGCGTGGGCCTGGTCATCCTGTTCATAGGCCTGTCATTCCTCGCGCGTTATGCCGCCTCGGCCGGGCTGTTCCCGGTGGAGCTGCGCCTGGCGGCCATAGGCGCGGCGGCCATCGCGCTGCTGGCCGTGGGCTTTCGCAAGCGCCACGACAAGCCCGGCTTCGCGCTCGCGCTGCAGGGCGCCGGCGTGGCGGTGATGTACCTCACCGTCTTCGCGGCTTTCCGCCTCTACGGCCTGCTGGAGCCGCTGCCGGCGTTCGCGCTGATGATCATCGTCTGCGGCCTGAGCTGCGCGCTGGCGCTGCTGCAGGATTCGCGCGCGCTCGCGGTGGCGGCCTTTGCCGGCGGCTTTGCCGCGCCGCTGCTGCTGTCGACCGGGCAGGGCAGCCATGTGGGCCTCTTCAGCTACTACACGGTGCTCAACCTGGCCATCCTGTTCATCGCCTACAAGCGCTCCTGGCGCGTCCTCAACGTGGTCGGCTTTGTCGCCACCTTCGGCGTGGCCACGGCCTGGGGTGTGCTCAAGTACGCGCCCGCGCACTACGCCAGCGCGCAGCCCTTTCTCATCGGCTTTGTATTGATCTACCTGTTCACCGCCATCCTGTATGCGCGCAACACGCCGACCCGCCTGGGCAACGCGGTCGACACCATGCTGGTGTTCGGCACGCCGCTGGCGGGCTTCGGCCTGCAGGCCGGGCTGGTGCGCGGCATGGAGCTGGGCACGGCCTTCTCGGCGCTGGGCTTTGCCGCGCTGTACCTGCTGGCGGCCATGCTGCTGGCGCGGCGCGCGCTGGCCGGCTACCGCCTGCTGATTGAATGTTTCATCGCCGTGGGCGTGGGCTTTGCCACGCTGGCCGTGCCGCTGGCGCTCGATGCCCAATGGACCTCGGCCGTCTGGGCACTCGAGGGCGCGGGCGCCTTCTGGGTCGGCATGCGCCAGGCGCGCTGGATGGCGCGCGCCTTCGGCCTGCTGCTGCAGGGCGTCGCGGCCATGGCCTTCCTCGGCGGGCTCGATGGCGCGGCCGGCGGCCTGGGCCACCATGTGTACGCCATTCCTTTCGGCAACCCGGCTTTTATAGGCGCGATGCTGATTGCCTTGCCCGCGCTGCAGCTGGCCTGGTGGCTGCGCAAGCCCTTACCGCACAGCGAGTCATCCTGGGCCAAGGGCTATGCGGGTGTGGAGGCACAGCTCAGCGTGCCCGTCTACCTCTACGGCTTTTTCTTCTGGTGCCTGGGCTGGCTGCTTGAGATTGCCCGCCGCGTGCCGGCGCTGGAAGCCGACGCCATGCCCCTGCACGTTTTCAGCGAGCGCACCACCGGCCTGCTCATGATGCTGGCCGTGGTCGCCAGCGCGGCCCTGTCCATGCTGCTGGGCCTCAAAAAACAATGGCCGGTCGCGACCTGGCCCGCGCGCGTCAGCGTCGCCGTGCTGGCGCTGGGCTACCTGGCGCAGACCGGCGAAGGCTACCGCGTGCTGGCCACGCCGGCCTGGGCCGTCTGGCCGGTGGTGCTGGTGCTGCACTACTGGATGCTGCGGCAGACCGACCGCCTGGCGCAGGCCCCCATCTCGCCCGGCGGCGAGGGCCGCGCATCGCCTTTCGGCTTTCTGCATGCGGCCGGCGCCTGGCTGGTCACGGTGCTGCTGGCCGATTGCCTGTGGTCGGGCATAGGCAAGGCCGAACTCTGGCGCACCTCCTGGGCCGGCGTGGTGCTGCTGGTCAGCGCCATCGCGGTGCTCATGCTGCTGGCCACCTGGGCCGGCAAGGCCAACCGGCAGGCGCAGCGCCAGGGCTTCGCCTGGCCGCTCAATCCGCATGCGCAGGCCTACTACTGGCTGGCGGCCCTGCCGCTGGTGGTGCTGGTCTTCTGGGGCACGCTGCTTGCTGCCGTGCACTCCTCGGGCCACACCGCGCCCCTGCCTTACATCCCGCTGCTCAACCCCACCGACCTCACGCTGGCGCTCGCGCTGGGTGCGCTGGTGTTCTGGCGCCGCGTGCTGGTCACGGCCGCGCCGCCGCCGGCCGGCGCGGGCTGGGCCACGGGCCGCAATGCGCTGGTGGCCCTGGCCCTGCTGGTGTTCATCGCGGTCAACACCGTCTGGCTGCGCGTCGCCCACCACTTCTTCGGCGTGCGCTGGGATGCCGACGCGCTGTTCGAAAGTTTTGTGGTGCAGACGGGCTATGCGATTTTGTGGACCCTGCTGGCGCTGACCCTGATGGTGCTGGCGCACCGCCGCGTGCAGCGGCCGCTGTGGCTGGTGGGCGCGGGCCTGCTGGGCCTGGTGGTGCTCAAGCTGCTGCTCATTGATTTGTCCAACGCCGGCGGCGCTGAACGCATCATCGCTTTCATCGTGGTCGGTGTGCTGATGCTGGTGGTCGGCTACTTCGCGCCGCTGCCGCCCAAGGCGCAGCCGGTCGCGGCGCCGGATGCCCAAGATATGAAAGAAGAGGCCCTGCCATGAAGACATACCCATACGCCCGCCTGCTGGCGCTCACCTGCTCGGCGGGGCTGGCCATGCCGCTGCTGGCGGCCGATCCGTCCGACGCCGGCAACGCAAAGTCCTATGCCATCCGCATTCCCGTCGCGCCGGCCGACGCCCCGCTGCAGCGCCTGTTGTTGCCGGCCGAGGCGCTGGTGCGGCTGCAAAACGCGGCTTATGCCGACCTGCGCCTTTTCAACGCCGCCGGCCAGCCCGTGCCCATGGCGCTGGCCAGCGTCCCGACGCAGACCTCCACGCAGGAGCACAGCGTCAAGCTGCCCGCCTATCCTATCCTGGGCGCGGAGTCCGCTGCCGCTGCCGGGCTGGAAGGCCTGTCGCTGCGCATCGAAGAGCGCCAGGGCAAACGTGTGGTGCAACTGAACACGGGCGGTACCACCACCGCCGCGGCCGGGCCGCAAAAAGTGCTGGGCGCGCTGATCGATGTACGCAAGCTCAGCGAGCCCGCGGCCGGCATGACGCTGGACGCCGACCTGCCTGTCGGCCAGCCCGTCAGCTTCAATGTGCAGGCCAGCAAGGACCTCAAAAGCTGGCGTTCGCTGGCCGGCACCGTGCTCTACCGCGCCGATGCCTCGGCCTCCGCGGCCAGCCTGGGCGACTCTCGCCTGGACCTGGCCATGGCCGAGCTCAAGGACCACTACCTGCGCATCAGCTGGGGCACCGCCGCCGTCACCGTGCGCGGCGCCACGCTGCTCACCTCGCAAAGCACCGCCGTGCGCCAGCGCGTCAGCGCGAGCATGGCCGCACCCGCACTCACCAACGCGCACGAGCTGGCGTTTACGCTGCCCTTTGCCACGCCGGTGGCCGCGCTCAAAATCACGCCGCAGGGCAGCAATGTGCTGGTGCCGATCCGCGTGCTGGGCCGCAATAACCGCGAGCAGCCCTGGGCCCTGCTGGCCACCATGGTGGTGTATCGCCTGGGCACGGCCGGCAAGGAGCAGGCCAGCGGCCCGGTGGAGATAGGAGGCGCCTCGGTGCGCGAAGTGAAGATAGAAGCCGACGCCAAGACGCCGGGCTTTGCCGCCGCGCCCGAGATCAGCCTGCAGTTCGAGCCCGCGCAAGTCGTGTTCCTGGCCAGCGGCCAGGGCCCGTTCACGCTGGCCGCCGGGCTGGCGGGCCCGGCCGGTGCCGCGGGCGCTTTCCTGCCCATGGCCAGCCTGATCCCGAACTACCAGCCCTCGCAGGAAAACACGCTGCCCCTGGCGCGGGCCGATGTGTCCAAGGCCGAGGCCAGCGGCGGCGCAGTACTCGCCGGCCCGCTGGTGGCCGCCGCGCCGCCAGCCGAGGGCCTGCCCACGCGCAGCCTGGTGCTCTGGGGCATCCTGCTGCTGGGCGTGCTGGCCCTGGCCGGCATGGCCTGGGGCCTGCTCAAACAAACCAAAAAGACCGCCTGACCTTGCCCGGACATTCACGATGAGTAACGACACCTTCCCCAAAGACATCTACACCGAACCCGAGGTCGACCCCGACACCCTGGCCAACCTGGGTCCGCTGCGCGCCATGGCCGGCATCTGGGAGGGCGCGCGCGGCGCCGACGTCAAACCCGTGGCCACAGGCACCAAGACGCAAGCGTATATAGAGCGCTACGAACTGCACCCGATAGACGCGCAAACCAACGGCCCGCAGGCGCTCTACGGCCTGCGGTATCACACCTTCATCCACAAGCCCGGCTTTACCAAGACTTACCACGACCAGGTCGGCTACTGGCTGTGGGAGCCGGCCACCAGCACCGTGTATCACACGCTCGCGATTCCGCGCGGCCAAGTGGCCATGGCCAGCGGCAAGGTCGCCGCCGATGCGACGCAGTTCGAGCTGGTCTCCGAGCGCGGCAGCCTGACCAATGGCATCGTCTCCAACCCCTTTATCGAACACGCCTTCACCACGCTGGCCTGGCGCATTGCCGTCACGCTCAATGCCGACGGCAGCTGGTCCTACTTCCAGACCACGGTGCTGCAGATAGAGGGCCGCGACCAGCCCTTTGACCACACCGACCGCAATACCCTGGTCAAGGTCGGCGAGCCCGCGCTCAATCCCAAGGCGCTGGCGAAGCAGCAGGGCACTACGGCTTAAGGCGCCAGCAACACCCGCGGCGCAAACTTCGCGCGCCGGGTGCTGAAGAAGGCCTTCACATTGCGCACATTCGCATCGCTGGTAAACAGCCGCTGCGCCAGCGCGAGGTAGCGCGGCATGTCGGCCACGTGCACCACCAGCATGAAGTCCGGACCCGGCGAGACGCGGTAGCACTGCTGCACGGCCTCGTCCAGCACCACGCGCGCCTCAAAGGCCTCTTGCTGCTCGGCGCCTTGCCGCTCCAGTGTGATTTCCACGAGTGCTGTGAGTCCGTGGCCCGTGATCGCAGCCAGCTTGTCGACATTGAGCAGCGCCACATCGCGCTCCACCAGCCCGGCATCGCGCAGGCGCTTGACGCGGCGCAAGCAGGTGGGCGGCGAGATATGCACCCGCTCGGCCAGGGCCTGGTTGCTCAGCGAGGCGTCGGTTTGCAGGCTGTCCAGCAGCTTGAGGTCTGTCTCATCGAGTGTTATTTGTTCCATCATTGAACTTTAAATGGAATTAAATTCAATCAGTAAAGAAATATGAAATTAAATTCCATAAATAGATAAAAATCAATCACATAACAAAATCTCAAGCACGTAGCATCCACACATCGTTCTTCAGGAGACCCTCATGTGCGGCATTGTTGCTTCCGTTTCGACCCGAAATATCGTTCCCATCCTGGTGCAGGGTTTGCAGCGCCTCGAATACCGCGGTTATGACTCCTGCGGCGTCGCCGTTTATGCCGACGGCCTCAAGCGCGCGCGCAGCACCTCACGCGTCGCCGAACTGCAGGAGCAAGTGAGCGCCGACAAACTCGAAGGCGGCACCGGCATTGCCCACACCCGCTGGGCCACCCACGGCGCGCCCGAGGTGCACAACGCCCACCCGCACTTCAGCCACGGCAGCGGCGCCGCATCACAAACCAAACCCGGCAAGGTCGCGCTGGTGCACAACGGCATCATCGAAAACTACGAAGAGCTGCGCACCGGCCTGAAGGCCAAGGGTTATGCCTTTGAAAGCCAGACCGACACCGAAGTCATCGTCCACCTGATGGACAGCCTGTATGACGGCGATTTGTTCGAAGCCCTCAAGGCCACCGTCGCGCAACTGCACGGCGCGTATGCAATTGCCGCCTTCTGCAAGGACGAACCACACCGCGTCGTCGGCGCGCGCGCCGGCTCGCCGCTGATCCTGGGCGTGGGCAAGGACAAGAGCGAGAACTTCCTGGCCAGCGACGCCATGGCCCTGGCCGGCGTGACCGACCAGATCGTCTACCTCGAAGAGGGCGACATGGTCGACATCCAGCTCGGCAAATACTGGATCGTCGGCAAGGACGGCAAGCCCGCGCAGCGCGAAGTCAAGACCGTGCAGGCCCACAGCGGTGCCGCCGAGCTCGGCCCCTACCGCCACTACATGCAAAAAGAAATTTTTGAGCAGCCGCGCGCGATTGCCGACACGCTCGAAGGCGTGGAAGGCATAGTGCCCGAGCTCTTCGGCGACCAGGCTTTCCGCGTCTTCAAGGACATCGATTCCGTCCTCATCCTGGCCTGCGGCACCAGCTACTACAGCGGCTGCGCCGCCAAGTACTGGCTTGAATCCATCGCCGGCATCCCCACCCAGGTCGAAGTCGCCAGCGAATACCGCTACCGCACCTCGGTGCCCAACCCCAAGACCCTGGTCGTCACCATCACCCAGAGCGGCGAGACCGCCGACACCCTGGCCGCGCTGCGCCACGCGCAAAGCCTGGGCATGACGCAGACTTTGACCATCTGCAACGTATCCACCTCGGCCATGGTGCGCGAATGCAAGCTCGCCTACATCACACGCGCCGGCGTCGAGATCGGCGTCGCCTCCACCAAAGCCTTCACCACCCAGCTCGCGGGCCTCTTTTTGCTCACGCTGGCCCTGGCCCAAAGCAAAGGCAAGCTCAGCGAGGAAGAAGAAGCCGGCCACCTCAAAGCCATGCGCCACCTGCCCGCCGCCCTGCAAGCCGTGCTGGCCCTGGAGCCGCAAGTCATCAGCTGGGCCGAGGACTTCGCCAAAATGGAAAACGCGCTCTTCCTGGGCCGCGGCCTGCACTACCCCATCGCCCTCGAAGGCGCGCTCAAGCTCAAGGAAATCAGCTACATCCACGCCGAGGCCTACCCGGCCGGTGAACTCAAACACGGCCCCCTGGCCCTGGTCACCAGCGAGATGCCCGTGGTGACGGTGGCCCCCAACGACACCCTGCTCGAAAAACTCAAAAGCAATATGCAGGAAGTCCGCGCCCGCGGCGGCGTCCTCTACGTGCTGGCCGACGCAGACAGCCACATCGAAAGCGGCGAAGGCCTGCACGTGATCCGCATGCCCGAACACTACGGCGCGCTCAGCCCGCTGCTGCATGTGGTGCCGCTGCAGTTGCTGGCGTATCACACCGCTGTGGCGCGGGGGACGGATGTGGACAAGCCTCGCAATCTTGCAAAGAGCGTGACCGTCGAATGACGGTCACGGTGCGCGTAGCGCACTGCGAGGCTTGGTGGACGCTCACTTCGCGCAGCGAAGTTACGCGGCCACACAAACCCTCTTCCCCGCAACTTGGCAAAGTCTGTGACCGTCGCCTCTAACACGTACGTTTGCTCATCACCGGACACCTCGGTCTAGACGGGCAAGCGCAGTTGCTTGCGCAAGCTCTTGTCGAACGCGGACCGCGGCACGAAACGACGCAGCAGGCTCACTTGTCTGGCGAAGCCGCCCGCGGTGTACCGGCTGCCCGGCTTCGCCGTGGTAGCCGCTTTCAAAACAGCCTTTGCGACCACCTCCGGCGAGTCGGCGGTCAGCATCACCTCGCGCGTCACGGTTTCCGCATTCGAACGCGCGGACGCGTAATCGCCCAACGGCTGATCGGCCCGGATCAAATTGCTTTCGAACGATGTGCGCGTGTAGGCGGGTTCCACGAGCACCACCCTGACGCCAAAGTCCCGAACCTCGTGGTCCAGCGATTCCGAGTAGCCTTCCAAAGCGTGCTTGCTCGCCCCATACAGAGCGAAGTAGGGGGCCGGGATAAATCCCTGCACGGAGCTGATATTGACGATGCGGCCCGACCGCTGCCGGCGCATCACCGGGAGGACGGCCTTGACGGTTCGAATGACGCCGAACAGGTTGACATCGAAGAGTGCTTTCGCCTGTTCGATCGATGATTCCTCAGCCGCGCCAATAAGGCCGACCCCGGCATTGTTGACCAGCAAGTCGATGCGCCCGGCTTTCGCGAGGACCTCCGCGATCGCGGCCCCGACCGAGTCATCGCTGGTCACGTCACAAGCCACATGTTCCACGCCCGGGGTTGGTCGAGTCGGCGCCTTGCGAGAGGTGCCGAACACACGGTATCCGGCCTGTGCCAGCGCCCGTGCGGTCGCCTCTCCGATACCGCCCGATGCTCCAGTAATGACTGCTACGGGACTTGGGTGCTGCTTTTGCAGTATGTCCATTCCATGCTCCTGTGTTGAGAAAAAATTCAGGTGGCCGTAATCACGGCGCACACTGACAAACTTCGAATCCGTTCGGTCGATGGGTTTGTAGCCCACCGCGCCGGTTAATGTTGAGGAAGAGCATCAGCGCGGATCAGCCAGCGTTGCCGGGCGGATCTTGAACCAGATGGAATACATGGCAGGCAGGAACACAAGCGTCATGATCGTTCCCGCCAGGGTGCCGCCGATCAGGGTGTAGGCAAGGGTTCCCCAGAACACCGAATGGGTCAGCGGCATGAACGCAAAGATTGCCGCCAGCGCAGTCAGGATCACAGGCCGGGCGCGCTGCACGGTCGCCTCCACGACGGCCCGGAACGGATCCAGCCCCGCCTGTTCGTTGTGATGAATTTGCCCGATCAGAATCAGCGTGTTGCGCATCAAAATACCGGACAGCGCAATCAACCCCACCAGCGCATTGATGCCGAACGGCTGCTGGAACAGCAGCAGCGTAGGTACCACGCCAATCAGCCCTAATGGACTGGTCAGGAAGACCATCACCATCGCGGAGATCGAACGCACTTGCAAGATGATGATCAGCAAGGTGATCGCCAGCATGATCGGAAAGAGCGGCAGCATGGCTTTCGTCGCCTTGCCTGATTCTTCAATGGAGCCGGCCTCGTCGATGCGATAGCCGCCTGGCAGCTTGTCCATGATGGGGCGGAGCTGGCGGGTAATGCTTGCCGACACGTCCGGCGGCTGCAAGCCATCGGCAATATCGCCTCGCACCGTAATCGTTGGCATGCGGTCGCGTCGGCGTATGACGGGTTCTTCCATGCGCACCTCCACCTGGCCGATCTGTGACAGCGGAATGCGTTGGCCGTTGGCTCCGGCCAGCGTGAAGTCGCCGATTCTTGCCGGGTCGAGCCGGATAGTGCCAGCTGACCGGACGACCACTTGCACCGTCCGAATGTCTTCGCGCACCGCAGTCACCGGCACGCCGGTCAACAGGAATTGCAGTTGCTGCGCCACGGCGCTGGAGGTCAACCCGACCGCCTGCAGCCGGTCTTGCTGCAAGTTGAAGTGCAGAGTGGGTGTACGGGTGCCCCAGTCGGAGTTCACCGTTCGCATCATCGGGCTGGCTGTCATGACCTGCTGTACTTCGGCTGCAATATCGCGCAGCTTTTCCGGGTCCGGGCCAGTGACACGGTAGGCCACCGGGAACGGCGAATACGGGCCGAATACCAGCTGGGTGACGCGTACGCGGGCCTCCGGGGCCAGGCCGTCGGCGATTGCCTGGCGCAGCCGGTTTTTCAATGCGTCGCGCTCGTCCTGGCTGTCTGTGCGGACCACGATCTTGGCAAACGATGGATCGGGAAGCTCAGGCCCCACCGAAAAGAAGAAGCGCGGCGCGCCCTGGCCGATGTAGGCGGTGACGATCCTGGCTTCTTCCTGTTTGGCCAACCAGGCCTCTACCTTCGCCGTGGCGGTACTGGTCTGCGAGATCGACGTGCCATAGGGCATCTGCACCTCGACCAGCACTTCAGGCCGGTCGGAGATCGGGAAGAACTGCTTTTTGACCACTGCCATGCCGAGCACGGAGATGACAAAAAGCCCGATCACTGAACCTGCAACCAGCCACTTGCGTGCGATGACGCGCGTAAGCACCTGGCGGAAGCGGTTATAGCGTGGCGTGTTGTACATCGCGTCATGCCCGCCTTCCACCTTTTTAAGGTCGGGCAGCAGCTTGACGCCCAGATAGGGGGTAAAGACCACGGCGACCACCCAGGACGCGATCAACGCGATGCCGACGATCCAGAACATATTGCTCGTGTATTCGCCCGCGGTGGATGGTGCAAAGCCGTTGGGCATAAAGCCGACGGCCGTGACCAGCGTGCCCGAGAGCATGGGTGCCGCGGTATGGCTCCATGCGTAGGCGGAGGCTGCGGTGCGGCTGTAGCCCTCTTCCATCTTCACCACCATCATTTCGATGGCGATGATGGCGTCATCCACCAGCAGGCCCAGCGCCAGAATCAGCGAGCCCAGCGTGATGCGGTCGAAATTCTTGCCGGTGGCAAGCATCACCATGAAGACAGCCGCCAGCGTCAACGGCACGGCCGCGGCGACAACCACACCGACGCGCCAGCCCATGCTCACGAAACACACCACCATGACCACCAGCAGCGCGGCAAAAAACTTGACCATGAATTCGTCGACCGACGAACTGATGTTGACGGCCTGGTCCGTGACCTTGGTCAGACCCAGGCCCAGCGGCTGCTCGGCGTTGATCGCGCCCACTTCGCCGTCCAGTGCCTTGCCCAGATCGAGTCCGTTCCAGCCGTCTCGCATGACGACGCCCAGCAGCAGGGCCGGTTCACCACCGTTGCGGACCAGGAAAGTCGCAGGATCTTCGTAGCCGCGCTTGACGGTGGCAACGTCCGACAGCTTCAAGGTGCGGCCTTGCGCCGTGACCGGCGTGTCGCGAATCTTTTGCAGCGCATCAAAGGAGCCGTCCAGGCGGATGAACACCTGCGGTCCCTTGGTTTCGACAGAGCCAGCCGGCGTCAGGGCATTCTGGCCATTCAGCGCCGCGAACACGTCTTGCGGGCTGACGCCCAGCGTTGCCAGGCGTTCATGGGAGAACTCGACATAGACACGCTCGGGCTGCTCGCCGACGATGTTGACCTTCTTCACGCCGGGCACATGCAGCAGCCGCTGGCGCAGCGTTTCCGCGTCACGTACCAGCAAGCGCTGTGATTCGCCCTTGGCCTTGAGCGCGTACAGGGCAAAGGTGACATCCGAGTATTCGTCATTGACCATCGGCCCGATCACGCCAGGCGGGAGGTTGCCGGCCTCGTCGCTGATCTTCTTGCGGGCCTGGTAGAACTCCTTTTCCACCTCCGCGGGGGGGGTGCTGTCGAGCAGGGTCAGGGTTGTGAAGGCCAGGCCCGGCCTGGTGAAGGTCTCGGTGCGGTCATACCAGCGCAGTTCCTGCAAGCGCTTTTCGAGCTTTTCGGTGACCTGGTTTTGCATTTCCTGCGGCGTGGCCCCAGGCCAGGCGGTGATGATGGTCATCACCTTGATGGTGAACGAGGGGTCTTCTGCCCGCCCCAGTTTGAAGAAGGAAACGAGACCGGCCAGAGAGATCAGGCAGATCAGGAACAGGGTGATGGAGCGCTCGCGCACAGCGAGCGCCGAGAGGTTGAAGCGGCCTTCACTCATGGCTTTTTCGCGGGAACCGCGCCTTGCGCTGCCACACGGATTGGCTGGCCTTCGCGCAGCAGATGCGCACCGAGCGCCACGATGCGATCGCCCTGCTTGAGTTGGCCGGTGATGCGCGCGCCTTCGTCATCCAGGCGCTGCACCTCGACCGGCTTCCAGGAAACCTTGGCCGGTTCACCGCTGATGACCCACACCCCCGGCCCCTTGCCTGCGTCGAAGAGGGCGCCAATCGGCACCTGCAAACCGCCTTGCGCGGAACGGCCGTCTGGGATCTGAATAGTGACTGTGGCGCCTATGGGCGCGTTGGCCAGTTCGCCCTCCAGCACATACCGTGCTTCGAAGGTGCGGGTCAGGCGGTCTGCAGAATCCGAGAGCAAGCGGAGCTTTGCCGGAACGCTCACGCCTTCTTTGCCGAACAGCGTGGCTTGGCCGGCCGATCCCAGAGTGGGCCGGAGTGTTTCCGGCAACTGGATGACGGCCTCGCGGCGTCCGGCATGGGCGACGCGAATCACAGCCTGCCCGGGGTTGACAACCTGGCCGGGCTCGGCCAGCGTCTCCGTGACGACGCCGTCGGCATCCGCCACCAATTCCGCATAACGGCTCGCGTTGCGGGCAACTTCGGCCTGGGCCTCGCTTGCGTTGAGCTGGGCTTTGGCGGCGTCCGCCGCAGCCTTGACCTGGTCGTAGGCCGAAGCCGCTATCGCGCCGGTTCCGCGCAGATCGCGGTAGCGGGCTTCATCTTCGGCCGTCTGCAGTGCCCGCGCCCGGGCCGCGCCAACTGCTTCCAGCTGGGCGTGCGCCGCGAGTTTCAGGTCGACCGGGTCGATGCGCATGAGCGTTTGCCCGCGCCGGACCGTTTGTCCCGCATCGACAAGCCGTTCAATCACCTTGCCGGAGACGCGAAAGCCCAGATCGCTTTGCACCCGGGCAGAGACGGTGCCGGTGAAGTTGCGTAACCCGGAGCCTGCGGCTTGAACTGGGGCCTCGCGAACCAGCAAGGCCTCGGTGCGCGGGTCAGACGGCGCCTTTTCGCCGCAGGCGACTAGCGCAAAGGACAGCCCGGCGATGCCGGCGGAGAAAAGAAGGTGACGGACCATGGGAATTCCATAACGAATTAATTGGAATTCCAATTTTGGTACTAGTGACCAAAATAGTCAAGAGTCACATAAATTCAAGGAGACAAGCTGCGGAGCGCCAATCCAGACAACAGGACGGGTGCCTCATCCGTAAACGCAATACTGTGGGGTAGGAGCAACGGGTTTATGTAGGGCCGCATCACCAGATAAATGGCCAGGGCGGCCTCATCGATCGGCGTCTTCCGTTCGAAATCCCCCGTTTGCCGGCCTTCCTGCAAGATCTCCTGAAGTATTTTCTGGATGTGCTCCTCGTAGGTCAGCACGGTTTGCCAGCGCTCTGTGGCCGCAGACGTGGCAATCTCATAGAGCTTGCGATCCATGGAGAACAGGCGAAGGCTGGCCTCGGTAATCGTCTTGAACATTCGCCGTAACTTCTCGGGCGGGGCGTCGGTTTCACTAATCGCTTGCCTCACCTCGTTTTCGATCTGCTGCAGGCAGGACGCGCAAATCATCTCGCCAATGGCCTGCTTGGATGCGAAGAACTTGTAGATGTATGCCTTGGAAAAGCCGATGGCTTTGGCCAGGTCCGAAACGGTGGTCTTTTCGTAGCCATACCGGCTGAAGTGTTCGGCCGCGGCGGCGACGATTTGATCTCGCACGTCGTGATCGACTGGACCGCGTTCCGAAACGGGGTAGGTGGATGCTTTGCTCATTGCCCTAGCTTAACGCCAAGCAAAAAAAACTACAACAAGTGACCATAATGTAATATAGTCACTATACTTTGTTAGTTTTTAGACCCGGGAGAAGACCCTATGTTGCTCAAATCCGCGATTTCCATGGCGCTGGTTGCCAGCCTGACGGCAGGCTGCGCGGTCGGTCCCGACTACGTCCGCCCGGAGACGCCCATGCCAAATCAGTTTATGGGCAAGGCCGCAGTAGACCGGCGGCAAACCGCTGCGAATGCCGATCTGGTCACCTGGTGGAGCGGTTTTGGCGACCCAAAACTGACCCGATTCATCACGCTAGCGCTGGAGCAGAACCTCGACCTCGCGCAGGCGGTCGCTCGCGTTGCGCAGGCGCGTGCGGGAGTGGGCGCGGCAAATGCCGCATTGCTGCCATCAGGAAACATCAACGGCCAGGCCGCCAGGGCCTATCAGTCGGTTGAAACACCACTCGGCCGGGTCCTGAACTCCACGCCCAATTTCAATCGCCTTGGTAATGCTTACGAAACCAATCTTGGCGCGAGCTGGGAACTCGACATCTTTGGTGGTCTGCGTCGTGGACGCGAAGCGGCGCTTGCCGACTTCCAGGCCACCGAGGCTGGCGCATCCGCCACACGACTCGCCATAGCGGCGCAGACTGCCGACATCTATATCGGTATCCGAGGGCTACAAGCTCGTCTGGCCATTGCGCGGCGGCAAGTTCAAACCCAGCAGGAACTGCTCTCAATTCTTAACCTCCTCCATGGCAAGGGCCTGGCTGCCGAACTTCAGGTTCACCAGGCAGAAGGCGCACTCGCAGAGGTCCGGTCTTCGGTGCCCGTCCTGGAAGCGGGGCTTGCCGCTGCCATGAATGCACTGGATGTGATGGTCGGAGCAACACCCGGCACATTCCGGGCTGAACTGTCCGAGCCTGCTGCCATCCCGGATGCTCCCGCACTTGCTGCCACAGGGGCGCCGGGTGAGTTGCTCAGGCGCCGGCCAGATTTGATTGCAGCGGAGCGCCGCCTCGCGGCTTCAAATGCGCGCATAGGCGCTTCCATCGCAGAGTATTACCCCAAGTTTTCCCTGAGCGGTCTGATCGGTAGTGCTACGTCCGTGTCCGCTGGCAACCTGTTCACCAGCGGCGCCGGTCAAGCCGCAGGTGTGCTGGGCCTGCGCTGGCGTCTGTTTGATTTTGGCCGCATCAACGCTCAGATCGACCTGGCCAAGGGACAAGAAGCAGAGATGCTGGCTGCGTATCGGCTTGCCGTGCTGCGAGCAACCGAGGACGTGGAAAACGCCTTTTCGGGTCTGGTCAAGCGCGAGGAGCAGGCCGCTGTACTTGCGCAAGGGGTGGACTCTCTCGGCCGCGCACGAGCAGCTTCGTTTGCGGCGTATCAAAAAGGGGTCCTGAGCCTGATCGAAGTCCTGCAGGCCGACGAAAACCTGCTGCGCGCCTCCGATGCGCGAGCGCAGGCGCAAACCGAATCCGCACGCGCCGCGGTTGCGGCGTTTAAAGCACTCGGAGGCGGTTGGCAGCCCCAGGAATCCACGGTAGCAGTTAGGTAACAAGCAATGCCGAGCGCGCCCACGGCATCGCCGCCCCGCAGCACCTACCGCCACGGCGACCTGCGGCGTGCCCTGCTGGATGCGGGCGTGGAGCTGGCCCGCGCCGGCGGGCCTGAAGCCGTTGTGCTGCGCGAAGCCACCCGGCGCGCGGGCGTGGCACCCAATGCGGCGTATCGGCATTTCGGCAGCCGCCAGGCTTTGCTCTATGCGGTTCGCTCCGTCGCGCTCGCGGCCATGGCCCGTGCCATGGAGGTCGAGCTCGCTGCGATACCGCAGGATTTGCCGCCCGCCGAACTTGCCCGCGCCAACCTCCGCGCGGTTGGTACCAGCTACCTGCGTTTTGCGCAGGCGGAGAGCGGGCTGTTCCGCACGGCGTTTGGCGTCTCGGATGACCTGAAAGAAGGAGCCCAGGGCGCGCCGGCGAACACTGAGCGCAAAGGGCAAAGCGGCCTCGACCCCTTTGAACTGCTGGGCGCCGCGCTCGACAAGCTTGTGAGTGCCGGCGTGTTGCCGCCAGAGCGCCGTCCCGGCGCCGAATTCCTGGCCTGGTCGGCGGTGCATGGGCTGGCCATGTTGGTCGTAGACGGGCCGCTGGGCCCGATCCTCGGCCCGCAGATGCAGCAGATCGGCGAGCGTCTGGTGCACATGGTGGAAAAGGGCCTGTGCGGGGAGTAGGCGCAAGGCGGGTTCACAACTGCCGCCGTGCTCAGGGGCTTACAACCAGATGTCTCGAGTTGTACCTGCCCAGGATATGGATGCGCTGCGTGTTACAAGTCCCGACAGACGCTATTCCGCGGCAGTAATATTTGCGCTAGCTTCGACGGGCTTTCGACAGCCTCTTAGAACTTTCCGCAACTCATGCTCTCCTGGGTGAAAGCCCGACAGAGGTTATTCCCACGGAACAAGCGCACTGCGGGGTTTGGTGGACGCTCACTTCGCGCAGCGAAGTTACGCGGCCACACAAGCCTCTCCCCTCGCACTCTTGCAAAGAGCGTGACTGTCGAATGACGGTCACGGTGCGCGCAAGCGCACTGCGAGGCTTGGCGGAGCACGCATTTCGCGGATCAACGGTCCGAATGCGTCTCGAAGACAAGTGATCTGAGCCACTGGTTTGCCGGGTCCTTGTGGTACTTGGCGTGCCAAAAAAGATTGATGGCGATTTGTGGCAACTTGACGGGATGGTTGACGTATCTGAGATTGAATGGCGTCGCCATTTTTTCCGCCAGGCGTTCGGGCACTGTGGCCGCCATGTCGGTCGATTGAAGAATATGGCCAATCGCGACGAAATGGGGAACCGTGAGGCGTATGCGTCTTTTTTGTGAACCGCTGTCCAGAATTTCGTCGACTTTCCCGTGTCCGGTTCCCGCGGACGCAATCACGACGTGATCGCTTGCAAAAAAATCCGCTGGAGAAATCTTTCGCTTGTCCAGTGCATGGTTTTTGCGAAACACACAAACGTATTGTTGAGAGAACAGGCGCTGCTGGAAGAATCCGGCCTTCAATTGGGGTAACAGCCCGATCGCCAGATCGACGTGTCCTGCCTCCATGGCATCTTTGAGGTTGACGGTGGTATTGCGCACCGTGCTGATGGAAATCCCGGGCGCCACTTTCTGGATCTTTTCCATCAAGAGCGGCAGGAAGTAGATTTCACCGATGTCGGTCATCCCGACGGTAAAGCTCCGTTTGCTGCTGGCGGGGTCGAATGAATTCTTGACGTTGATCGCGCCGTGGATCATGCCCAGCGCATAACCTATCGATTCGGCCAACTGGTCCGCAAAGGGCGTGGGCTGCATGCCGCTCGACGTGCGCAGAAAAAGTTCATCCCCAAACAGCTTGCGCAGGCGCGCCAGGGCGTTGCTGACGGCGGGCTGTCCCAGGCCGAGGTTCTCTGCCACCTTGGAGACTTTTCTTTCGGTCAGCAGCTGGTTAAAGATCACCAGCAGGTTCAGGTCTATGTCCTTGAGTTCCATTTGCGGCCCCTGGTGGTAGTGGTACTGATTATTGATTCAAATGATATAGAACATTAACGCCATTGTATTGACTGATTTTGGTGGGTCTCTGATCATGCCCTCATTGCAGCTGCTGGTCCTGATTGCCGCTGCCCACGAGACACACCAGATCAATCACGATGGAAATTTTTGTCCGCCCTCTCCAGCGTACGCTGAGCGTTAGCGCAGGGGTGAACTTGCTGGACGCCCTGCGCGCCAACGACGTGCCGGTGTCCTACAGCTGCCTGGCCGGGCGTTGCGGCACCTGCCGCTGCAAGCTCGTCGAAGGGCAAGCGCTCGCCTCGGGCGGGGCAGCGCAGCGGCCGGTGGCGGATGGCGACCCGTACGTATTGGCCTGCCAGACCTTTCTGACGGAATCCTGCATTGTCGAGATCCCCGAGCCTGACGAGGTCGTTGTCCATACGGCAAAAATCGTCAAGGCCACCGTCGTTGCGGTGGAAGACCAGACCCACGACATCAAACGCCTGCGGCTGAAACCGGCCAAGCCCATCGAGTTCTCACCAGGGCAGTACGCCCAGCTTCAGTTCACGCCCGAGCACATCCGGCCTTATTCCATGGCGGGCCTGTGCGCCGACGGCGAGCTGGAGTTCCACGTGCGCCTGGTCGCCGAGGGCCGTGTTACGGGCTACATCGCCAATACGCTGAAGGTCGGCGACGCGGTGCGCGTCAGCGGTCCGCTGGGTTCGGCCTACCTGCGCCGCAAGCATGAAGGGCCGATGCTCTGCGTGGCCGGCGGTACAGGCCTGGCGCCGATTCTGTCCATCATCCGCGGCGTCATTGCCGAAGGCATGCGCAACAGCATCCACCTGTATTTCGGCGTTCGTTCCGAACGCGACGTCTATGGCCGCGAGTGGCTGGCGGAGCTTCAGCGCCAGCATCCGCAACTGAAGGTGCACCTCGTGCTTGCGTCCGGCCAGGCGCCCGGCTGCCGCACCGGCCTGGTCACCGAAGCCATCGCCCAGGACTGGCCGGGGCTTGAGGGCTTCCGTGCCTATCTCTGCGGTGCGCCCCCCATGGTTGAGGCCACCAGCCTGCTGGTGCGCCAGATGGGCGTGCTGCCCGAACAAATCTATGCCGATGCGTTTTATGCCAGCGGCACTTGAGCGACCAGACCGATCAGACCGAACAACAGGAACCCCCATGAACAGCAGAAATACCGACCTTGATTCCCAGCTGAGCCGCAAAGCCTATTACGACCGCATCGGCGTCGACAACATGACGCCCTTATGGGAAGTGCTGGGCGCGCTGGTGCCGCACTCGCCGAAGTCGCCGGCGGTCGCGCATCTGTGGAAATACGCCGACGTGCGCCAACGGGTCATGGAAGCGGGCACGCTGATCAGCGCGGCTGAGGCTGAACGCCGCGTGCTGATTCTGGAAAACCCCGGGCTGCGCGGCCAATCCTGCATCACACAGTCGCTGTATGCCGGCCTGCAGCTCATCATGCCGGGGGAAGTGGCGCCGGCGCACCGCCACACCCAGTCCGCGCTGCGGCTGGTGCTGGACGGTGAAGGCGCCTACACGGCGGTCGATGGCGAACGCACGACCATGCGCCGCGGCGACTTCATCATCACACCGGCCTGGACCTGGCACGACCACGGCAACCCGGGTGACCAGCCGGTGGTGTGGCTCGACGGACTGGACATTCCCATCGTGCGCTTCCTCGATGCGGGATTTGCCGAGAAAAGCGACAGCAACTACCAGGCCGTCGTCCGGCCGGAAGGCGATGCGCTGGCGCGCTATGGCGCCAACATGGTGCCGGTCGATTTTTACCAGCAGCCCGCCGAGCCGACCAAAGTGTTTGTCTATCCCTGGGAGCGCACGCTGGCATCGTTGAAAGCCATCGCCGCTGGCAGCGAACCTGACGCGCACTTCGGCCACAAGCAGCGTTACGTCAACCCGGCCACCGGCCGCTCGCCCATGCCGACGATGGCGGCGTTCTCCCAGCTGCTTCCCGCAGGCTTTGAGACACGGCCCTACCGCTGCACCGATGGCACGGTGTACGTGTGCCTCAGCGGCCACGCCGAAGCGAGCATTGAAGGCAAGACCGTCCGCCTCGATGAAAACGACGTGATGGTGGTGCCCTCCTGGCACAGCCACCAGTTCCGCGCCGGCCCGGACACCGTGCTCTTCAGCTATTCAGACCGCCCGGTGCAGCAGGCACTCGGCCTGTGGCGCGAACACCGCGCCTGAAAGACTTTCAACTTTTCAACGGAACACCGTCACATGAACTACGCCATCGAACCCGCCGCCACTCCCACGCTCGCCGTCGCAGGCATCCGCGAGCGCTTTCCCGTAAACCGGATCTTTTGCGTGGGCCGCAACTACGCCGCGCATGCGCGCGAGATGGGCAAGGACCCGGATCGCGATCCGCCGTTCTTTTTCATGAAACCGGCCAACGCGGCCGTCGATGCGTCGTCGCCGATCAGCATTCCTTATCCGCCGAAGACAAACAACTTCCACCACGAAATCGAACTCGTCGTCGCCCTCGGCAAGGGCGGCCGCGACATCGCCGCGGCCGATGCGCTGGACCATGTCTACGGCTACGGCGTGGGGCTGGACATGACACGCCGCGACCTGCAGCTCGACGCGCGCGACAAAGGCCGCCCGTGGGAATTCGGCAAGTCTTTCTCGCTGTCGGCCCCCGTCGGCGCGCTGTCACGCGTGGTCGACGGCGGCCATGTCGCGCAAGGCGCCATCAGCGTCACCGTCAACGGCAGCGCGCGTCAATCCTCGGACATCGCCAAGCTGATCTGGTCGGTCCCGGAATGCATTGCCTATCTTTCCGAATATGAAACGCTGGAGCCCGGCGACATCATCATGACCGGGACCCCCGAAGGCGTGAACGCCGTGCTTGCGGGCGATGTCATGCAAGGCGATATCGCGGGCCTGGCGGGCATCACGGTCACGGTGGCCGCCTGAAGCACGGGCGCTGAATAACCGAAGAAAAAGGAGACAGCGATGACCGCATCGACCACCCCAACAACGACCGGATCCACCGGCACCTTTCCCATCAAGATCCATTGGGAATCCGAAGGCACAAGCCGGATTCCCTTCATGGCGTACACCGACCCGGACCAGCACAAAAAAGAGCTTGAACGTTTTTTCTACACCAAACACTGGAACTACGTCGGCCTTGACGCCGAGATCCCCAACGCCGGCGACTTCAAGCGCACGGTGATCGGGGAACGCTCGGTGATCATGGTGCGCGACACCGACGGCGGCGTCAGTGTTGTCGAAAACGTTTGCGCCCACCGCGGCATGCAGTTCTGCCGCGAACGCCATGGCAACAAAAAGGAGTTTGTGTGCCCTTATCACCAGTGGAGCTACACCTTGAAGGGCGACCTGCAGGGCGTGCCGTTCCGGCGCGGCGTGAAGCAGGACGGCAAGGTCAACGGGGGTATGCCGGCGGACTTCAAGACCACCGACCACGGCCTTAACAAGCTGAAGGTCGCCACGCGCGGCGGCGTGGTGTTTGCCAGCTTCGACCACGGCATCGAATCTCTTGAAGACTTTCTTGGACCGGTGATCCTCGGCTATTTCGACCGTCTCTTTGACGGCCGGAAGCTGAAGATCCTGGGCTACAACCGCCAGCGCATCCCGGGCAACTGGAAGCTGATGCAGGAAAACATCAAGGACCCCTACCACCCCGGCCTGTTGCACACCTGGTTTGTCACCTTCGGCCTCTGGCGCGCGGACAACAAGTCCGAACTCAAAATGGATGCCCGCCACCGCCATGCCGCGATGATCTCCACGCGCGGCCAGTCGGGCAAGGCGGACCAGGTCACCCAGGTGTCCAGCTTCAAAGAGAGCATGGAACTCAACGATCCGCGCTTTCTGGACATCGTGCCCGAGCCCTGGTGGGGTGGCCCGACCGCGGTGATGATGACGCTGTTTCCCAGCGTCATCCTGCAGCAGCAGGTCAACAGCGTATCGACGCGCCACATCCAGCCCGACGGCCACGGTTCCTTCGATTTCGTCTGGACGCACTTTGGCTTTGAGGACGACACGCAGGAGATGACGCAGCGCCGGCTGCGCCAGGCCAACCTGTTCGGCCCGGCCGGCTTTGTGTCGGCCGACGACGGCGAGGTGATCGAGTTCTCGCAGCAGGGTTTCGAGCAGAAGCCCTGCCACCGCACCCTGGCCGAACTCGGCGGGCGCACCGTCGAGGACACCGACCACATGGTCACGGAAACATTGATACGCGGCATGTACCGGTACTGGCGCGAAGTGATGGAGGCTGATGTATGACCACCGCCGCCGCCGTCAATTTCGAAGACTATCTGCAAATCTCGCAGCTGTATGCCGATTACGCCCAGGCGGTCGACTCGGGCAACTGGGATTTGTGGCCCGGGTTCTTCACCGAGGACTGCCTCTACAAGCTGATCCCGCGGGAAAACCATGAACGCGGTTTTCCGCTGGCAACCCTGCTTTTTGAAAGCAGGGGCATGCTCAAAGACCGTGTCTATGGCATCCGCGAGACCTTGTTCCATGACCCCTACTACCAGCGCCACGTTGTCGGTGCGCCGCTGATTCGCGCGGCCGGCGGCAATCGCTTTGAGTCGGAAGCCAACTACGCGGTCTTTCGCACCAAGCTGTCACAAGAGTCGACGGTCTTTAACGTCGGCCGCTACATCGACGTGATCGTGCGCACGTCTGAAGGCCTGAAGTTCGCTTCGCGGCTGTGCGTATACGACAGCGAAATGATCCCCAATTCCATCATCTACCCCATCTAAACCATGAGCAACACCAACTGGCTTGACGCCACCGAAGAAGCCGGCGTTCCTGAAGACGACGTGGTCGGCCTGCAGGTCGGCGGCCGCGACATCGCTCTCTACAAGGTCGAGGGCAGTATTTTTGCCACCGACAACATTTGTACCCACGGCCATGCCCGCCTGTGCGACGGCTTTCTTGACGGTTATGAAATTGAATGTCCGCTGCACCAGGGCAAGTTCGACGTGCGCAACGGCCGCGGCACCTGCGCGCCGATCACGCAGGACGTTCGCAGCTACCCCGTGCGCATCGAGGGCGGGCGCGTCTTCGTGCAAATTTCCGACTGAACCCGCACCCTTTCAGCCCTTTCGTCATTCCACCCGACCACACGATAAACAGGAGACAACACACCATGAACCCAGCACCCAAAACGCCTTTTCGCCGCAATGCACTGACCGCTGCGGCCGGGCTCATATTGGCCGGCGCCAGCCAGTTCACCGCCGCCGCCACCATCGGCTTGATGGCACCCTTGTCCGGCCCGCAGGCCATCGTCGGCCAGGACCAGGTCGACGGCTTCATGCTGGCGGTCGAGCAACTGGGCGGCAAGCTCGGCGGCCAGGCCGCCACGGTGCTGAAGGAAGACGACCAGCTCAAGCCTGAGATCGGCAGCCAGATCGTGCGCAAATTCATCGACAAGGACAAGGTCGACGCCATCGTGGGCCTGAGCTTTTCCAATGTGCTGATGGCAAGCCTGCCGCGCATCGTCGAGTCGGGCACCGTGGCCATCGCCACGAATGCCGGCCCGTCGCCGCTGGCCGGCGCGGGTTGCAAGGCCAATGTGTTTTCCGCCGCGTGGCAGAACGACGGCGCCGCCGAAGCCATGGGAAAGCTGGCCCAGGACAAGGGCCTGAAAAAGGTCTACCTGATGGCACCCAACTACCAGGCCGGCAAAGACATGCTGGCCGGCTTCAAGCGCTACTTCAAGGGCCAGGTCGTGGACGAGGTTTACACGCAGGTGAACCAGCCTGACTATTCCGCCGAACTGGCGCAGCTGCAGGCTGCCGCGCCCGATGCGGTGTTTGTGTTCTACCCGGGCGGCATGGGCGTCAACTTCATCAAGCAGATGAGCCAGGCCGGCCTGATGGCCAAAGTGCCGCTGTATTCCGTTTTCACCGTCGATGGCACAACCCTGCCGGGCCTGCGCGACGCGGCCCTTGGCAGCATCAGCGGCGCGATGTGGGACGCGGCGCTTGACACGCCGGAGAACAAAAAGTTCGTTGCAGACTTCGAACGCAAGTACAAACGCACGCCCAGCGCGTACGCGGCGACGGCCTACGACGCGGCCAACATCCTGAATATCGCCCTGGGCAAGGCCAAGGCCGGCGATGCCAAGGCACTCGCCGTGGCGGTCAAGGCGGCCGGCAGCGAGTTCAAGTCGGTGCGCGGCACATTCGCGTTCAACAACAACAACCTGCCGGTGCAGAACTACTACGCGTTCGAAGCCGTCAAGAGCGGCGGCAATGTCGTCGGAAAACTCATCGCCACCCCCTTGCCCAAGCAGTCCGATGCCTACCACGCGCAATGCGCGCTGAAGTGACATGAACGGCACGATCGTTTTCGCGCAGCTGCTCAACGGCCTGCAGTACGGCGTCCTGCTGTTTTTGCTGGCGGCAGGCCTGACGCTGGTCTTCGGCATCATGAGCTTCGTCAACCTGGCGCACGGCTCGCTCTACATGATGGGCGCGTACTTCGCGGCCACGGCCTTCCAGTACACCGGCTCCTTCGGGCTGGCTTTGCTGGCGGCCATGCTGGGCTCGCTGCTGCTGGGCCTGGCGCTGGAGTTCGCCGCGGTCGCGCGCCTCTACCGGCGCGACCATCTCGACCACGTGCTGGCCACCTTCGGCCTGGTCTTGTTCTTCAATGAACTGGTGCGCATCATCTGGGGCCCGCAGCCGGTATTTTTGCAAGTGCCGGAGTTTCTGGGCGGCGCCATCCCCATCGCCGGCTTCAGCTACCCGGCCTACCGCTTCGCCATCATCGTCGTCGGGCTGGTGGTGGCGGTGGGGTCCTGGCTGCTGATCAACAAGACCCGCGTGGGCATGCTGATCCGGGCCGGCGCGGTGAACCCCGCGATGGTCGCCGCGCTCGGCGTCAATATCCGCCTGCTCAATGCCATGCTGTTTGCGGTCGGCGCCATGCTCGCGGGCCTTGCCGGCGCGATGGCCGGGCCCATCCTGTCGGTGCAGTCCGGCATGGGCGAGTCGGTGCTCATCACGACACTGGTGGTCATCGTGATTGGCGGCATCGGCTCGGTCACAGGCGCTTTTTATGCCGCGCTGATTGTCGGCATCGTCGACACCCTGGGCCGCGCATTTTTGCCCTTCATGCTGCGGCAGGTCACCGAGCGCTCGCTCGCCGACGCGGCCGGCCCGGCCCTGGCCTCCATGCTGGTCTACCTGCTGATGGCGGTGGTGCTGGCCTGGCGCCCGCAAGGCCTTTTTCCAGCCAACAGGTGACAACCATGAGCCCACTTCTTTCACGCCCCAGCGCCTGGGTTCCCTTGCTGGTCCTGCTGTTGCTGGCGACCGTGCCCTTCGTCGCGCAAGCCACCGGCCAGCCGTTTTATGTCGCCTTCTTCGCGCGCATCATCATCTACGCGATTGCCGCCTGCGCGCTGAACATGGCGCTGGGTTACGGCGGACTGGTGAGCTTCGGCCATTCGCTGTTTCTCGGGCTGGGAGGGTATGCCGTCGGCCTGGCCTCTTTTCATGGCATCGGCAACGGCTGGATGCACCTCGCGCTGTGCCTGGGCGTGTGCGGCCTGGTCGCGCTGGTCACGGGCGCCATCAGCTTGCGCACCAGCGGCATCGCCTTCATCATGATCACGCTGGCCTTTGCCCAGATGGGCTACTTCCTTTTCGTGAGCTTGAAGAACTATGGCGGCGATGACGGAATGTCCATCGCCCAGCCCAGCCGTTTCGGCCCGCTCGACCTGGCGTCCGCGACCAGCGTCTACGCCCTGGCCTTCGTGGTCCTGGTCCTGTCGATCTGGTGGCTGGCCAGGCTGCGCGCCGCGCCCTTCGGCATGGTGATCCGTGGGGCCAAACAGAACACGCGACGCGTCAATGCCGCCGGCATCCCGGTGCTGCGCTACCAGTTGCTGGCCTATGTGATGTCGGGCATGTTGTGCGGTGTGGCCGGCCTGCTGCTGGCCAACCTCAATGCCTTTGCTTCGCCCAGCACGCTGGCCTGGTCGGTTTCGGGCGAGCTGATCGTCATTGTGGTGATCGGCGGCCTGGGCACGGTGTTCGGCCCCCTGATGGGGGCGCTGGTTTTCCTCGGCCTGGAAGAAATCCTGAAAGGGTTTACCGAACACTGGATGGTCGTCTTCGGCCCCTTCATCGTCATTGTCACGCTCCTGGGAAACCGCGGCATCATCGGGCTGCTGCAGCGCCTGGATTCCCGTGAAAAGCCGGCACCACAAGCCGCTCCGTCGGTCGTTGCGGCGACGGATGTCGCCCAAGGAGCCCTGTAATGGCCAGCGTACTTCGCACTGAATCGCTCACCAAACGCTACGGCGCGCTGCTGGTCACGGACTCGGTGTCGCTCGACATCGGCGAGGGAGAACTGCATGCCATCATCGGTCCCAACGGCGCAGGCAAGACCACGCTGATCAACCAGCTGTCAGGCGAGCTGGCGCCGAACAGCGGCCGCGTCTGGTTCAAGGGTGCGGATGTGTCCGCTTTGCCGATTCATGAGCGTGCCAGGCGTGGTTTGTTGCGCTCGTACCAGATCACCTCGATCTTTGAGGACTTCAGCGTGCTGGAGAACGCCACGTTCGCGGCGCTTGGTTCACGCCAGCATGCCTTCAAGTTCTGGATGCCGATGCTGGCGGACAAGAAAGCACGCAAGTTCGCCGAAGAAGCGCTGGCAGCCACCGGCCTCGCGCATCGATGGGACGTGGCGGCCGGCGACCTGGGTTATGGCGAGCGCAGGCAGCTGGAACTGGCCATGAGCCTGGCCGCCGGCCCCCAATTTTTGCTGCTCGATGAGCCCATGGCCGGCATGAGTGTCCAGGAATCCGCCGCCGTCATCGCGCTGCTGCAGCGGCTCAAGCGCCGGTACACCATCCTGCTGGTCGAGCACGACATGGATGCGGTGTTCGCACTGGCGGATCGCATCAGCGTGCTGGTCTACGGCAAGATTTTGTTCACCGGCACGCCTGAGGAAATCCGCAACCACCCGGAAGTGCGGGCGGTGTATCTCGGTGAAGAAGCTCCAGCATGACGCGGGCAAGGAAAAAACCATGACGCCATTTTTATCCGTCCAGGGCCTGCAGGCTTCCTACGGCCATGCGCAGGCGCTGTTTGACATCTCGTTCGACGTCGGCCCGGGTGAGGTGGTCACCCTGCTCGGGCGCAACGGCATGGGCCGCTCCACCACCGTCAAATGTTTGTTCGGCATGCTGCCCGTAGCCTCCGGTAGCGTGTCGGTGAGCGGTGCCCGTGTCGACCACTTACCGTCGCACCGTATCGCACGCCAGGGCCTGGCACTGGTGCCCGAAGGCCGGCAGGTGTTTCCCAATCTGACGGTCGAGGAAAACCTGGTGGCGACCGCCCGTGACGACAAAAAAAGCCATGGAAAGCCCTGGGACCTGCGCCGTGTCTATGCCTTTTTCCCACGCTTGAAAGAGCGCCGCGCTAATCTGGGATCACAGCTGTCGGGGGGCGAGCAGCAGATGCTGGCCATAGGCCGCGCGCTGATGACCAACCCGCGGCTGCTGGTGCTCGACGAAGCCACAGAAGGCCTGGCCCCCGTGATTCGAAACGAAATCTGGCGTGCCCTTGCTGACCTGAAGAAGGAGGGTTTGTCGCAGATCGTCATCGATAAAAACGTGAAAGCGCTCATGGGCCTGGCCGACCGGCACTTTGTGATTGAAAAGGGCCGCGTGGTCTGGCAAGGCAGCTCGGATGAATTGCGCGGGCAACCAGAAATCGTTCACCAATACCTGGGGGTCTGAATCACCTTCACAGCAAGTTCGGCGACCGAACTTATTGCTTGAGGGTTGCGTTCAGCCAGCGTAGTACGACATCTCGGGGTTTAACCCATTTGAACTACTTTGCTTTGATGATGTACTGGCTAAAGTAATAAAGGAGACAACATGGCTCTCAATTGCACCCACCTCAAGGCCACCATGGCCGCGCTTGTGATCCTGGCCTTGCCGATGTCCAGCCACGCCATCGAGCTTGTCTTCGGGCAGGTCGCTTCGCAGACCAATCCGACATCGGCCGCGAACGCCAAAGGCATGGCGGCGGGTATCCAGGCCTATTTCGACAAAGTCAATGCGGGCAGCACCCTGCAGGGCAACAAGCTCAAACTGGTCACGCTTGATGACAGCCTGCAAGCCCCGAAGATGCTTGAGCTGACCCAGCAACTCATCGGCGATCCGGCGGTGGTGGGGCTGTTGGGCTTTCTCAACAGCGGCGGACTCGCCGAAATCGCCAAGCAGGATTTGCCGGGCAAGAACGGCATCGCGCTGATCGCGCCGCTGCAGGGCGATAAAAATGTGGTTTCCGCCAGCAATGTGTTTCCCCTGCGCAGCGGCTATGCGGATGAAGTGGGCAGCCTGCTCAAGGAAGCCAAGACCTGGGGCAAGGACTCGCTGGCCATCGTCAATATGAGCGTCGCATTCGGCCCACCCCTGGCGCAGTTGACGACCCAGCTCAGCGGGCCGCAGGGCGTCAAAATCGTGACGCAGCAGGTGCTTGACGCCGCACCCGACAAGCTGGACGCGAGTGTTCGCGCAGCCGCCGCCGCCATCACGGAGACCCGCCCCAAGGGCATTATTCTGCTGGCCGCGGGCAAGCCCGCATTTGAATTCGTCAAGGCTGTCCGCGACGTCCCCGGGGGGGCGGTGCAGATCTACGGCCTGTCGGTGCTGCTGCACGACGGCTTGGTCAATGCCGTCGGCAAGGACAAGGCGCGCGGCATCGTGTTGAGCCAGGCGGTGCCTTTCCCCTTCGTTCCTTCCAAGCCGGTCATCACCGAATATCAGGCTGACATGAAGAAGTACGCACCGGGCGAGGCCCTGTCTTTCTCAAGCCTCGAAGGCTACATGGGCGCCAAGATCGCTGTGGAAGCCGTTCGGCGTGCGGGCAAGACGCCGACCCGCGCCGGCGTGCTGCAAGCCTTGTCCAACCTGGGCGAATACAACCTGGGAGGTGTCTTTGTCAACTACTCAGCCAACCAGCGGACCGGTTGGGGTGGTGTAGACCTCTCCATCGTGAATTCCAGCGGCAACCTTCAAAAATAGCTTCGAAAATTGTTATCGCCGACTTGATGGAGAACTGGCGTGAACCCCTTGAACTGGACCACGGGGACGAACGCGAAGTTGAACCGCCGGCCCTGGCTTGCCTCGCAAGCAGTTAAAGCGCATGGCCGCCAAGGATGCGGCTTCCGGCAAGCTCCGAAGGGAAACCAGCCAGCCGCAGGCCGGGATTTATCCGCCCCGATACGCCGTCGGTGGACCAGGTTGCGCAAGTGCCTGAATGGAGCGCTGCCACCAACCCACGTCGTGCCAGGCGTTCAACTTGTAGCCGACCTTTCGGTAGATCCCGAGCGGCTCAAACCCCATCGATTCGTGGAGCGCCACACTCGCGACGTTCGGAAGGGCGATACCGGCAAAGGCTTGCGCGTAACCCAGTGTCTTCAGCTCCTCCAGCAGCGATTTGTAAAGCTGTTTACCGATGCCTTGGCCGCGGGCGTCACTGCGCACATAGGCTGTCACGTCCACGGACCACTGATAGGCGGCCCGTTCGCGATGTTTGCTGGCATAGACGTAGCCGCTGACCTGGTCTGAAGCATCAAGACTCACCAGCCAGGGAAAGCGCTGCAGCGTGGTCGCTATGCGCGTCCCCATTTCGTCGGCCGTTGGCGGCTCCAGCTCGAACGAAATGGCTGTCTCGCGCACGATCGGGGCGTAGATCGCGGCAATGGCGGGGGCGTCATCTATCGTAGCGGTACGGATGTCCATGGCTAAACGCGTGGGTAAAGGAGTTGCCGAAATTTTCTCGTCCGGCATTTTGGCAGGAGCCGCAGCGCTCCAGATGCGCAGACCCCAAGGGCTGCGGAAATCCACAAGGGGCCCGTTAGTAGACACCGATCGGTTTGAACTGTCCAGACGCGGCCCCGGCGCCAGCCAGCGCGAAATGGCGGAGTGGTGGGGAGTGCCCGCTCGACCTCCGCTATCGCGCTGATGGAAACCCCGGATACGCGCATAGGAAACCGGACTGCCGGCCTCTCATGGATGCTGGAGCCCGGCGCATGGAGCCACAGCGGAGCCTTGATCGCGCCGGGCGCCTGACAGGCTTTATTCGGGACCGATAGCGGGATAGTCGATGTACCCTTCCGCGCCACCGGCATAGAACAATTGCGGCCGCACTTCGTTCAACGGCGCACCGGTTTTCAGGCGCGCGACCAGGTCCGGATTGGCCAGTGCCATCGCACCCAGGGATTCCATGTCGGCAAGGCTTGCGGCGACGTCCAAGCCGACCTGCTCACGCTTGCGGCCTGGGCGGTTCACGATCAGCGCCCCGCCGAAGCCCTTGCGGATGTCCGCCAGGAGGGCGTCGTTGCCCGCATGGAGGACGTGCAGGTAAGCGATGCCCATTTTTTCGAACTCCGCCGCGAGGTAGCGGTAAAGATCATCATTGTCCCGCCCCTCGGCGATGCCGCCCGCGGGGAATCCCGGCGATACGCGGATGGCGGTTTTCTCGGGGCCGATGGCATCGGCGATCGCGCGTGCCACTTCGATGGCAAAGCGCGCGCGGTTTTCCATGGAGCCGCCGTACTCATCGGAGCGCTGATTCGCATTGGGAGCGAGGAACTGGTGTACCAGATAGCCGTTCGCGCCGTGTATTTCCACGCCGTCCGCGCCCGCTTCGACGGCACGCGCGGCGGCGTGTGCGAAGTCGGCCACGGTTTGCCTGACTTCGGCGGTCGTCAGCTCGCGCGGTGCGGGAATGGCCTGCATGCCCTTGACCGTGAACATGTCGACGCCGGGCGCGATCGCCGATGGCGCGACGGCTTGCCGATGATGCGGTGTGTTCTCGGGATGCGAGATACGTCCCACGTGCATCAGCTGCACGAACAGGCGCCCGCCGGCGGCATGGACGGCATTCGTTACCTTGAGCCAGCCGGCGACATGCGCGTCGGTGTAGATGCCGGGCGTGGCGAGATAGCCCTGCCCGTCGTCGGAGGGCTGGGTGCCTTCGGTGATCAGCAGGCCCATGGTCGCGCGCTGGGCGTAATACTCCGGCGCCAGATCGCTGGGCGTTCCGTCGGGCTTGGCCCGGCTGCGGGTCATAGGCGCCATGGCAAGCCGATGCGGCAGTTGCAGCTTGCCGACCTTGATGGGGGACCAGACATCATTCATTTCATATCTCCTGGGATACATGGGTTAAAAAAAGGGGATGCCCGTTTTCGAAACGGAGCGTTGGGAAGCAATTCGCGGGTGCGTTTCGGCGTTGCGTTGGAGGCCTTTTAAGCGCCGGTTCAGTCGGCAAACGTCACCACGGTCTTGCCGCGTTGTGGATGCGTCCGGTTGCGTTCGATGGCCGCAGCCAGCTCCTCCAGGCGCACGACAGCGCTGACCTCGGACTGCAAGCGGCCGTGCACCACGTCATCGGCGATGGCTTGCAAGCGCGCGGTATCCGGCGTGTTCTGGAACCAGAGGCCGCGGCGGCCCACCGGCGTGTTTGCCGCAATGTCGGGTGATGCGGTACTGACGACGGTGCCGTTTTCGGTAAGCACGGCCCATGAGCGGCTCAGCACGTCGCCGCCGGCGTAGTCGAGCACGAGGTCGATATCGCTCACGAGGTTTTCAAACTGTTCCCTGTCGTAGGCGATGACATGGTCCGCGCCAAGACCGCGGACATAGCTGCTGTGGCTGTCCCGGGCGGTGGCATACACCACGGCGCCTGCCTGGTGCGCGTACTGCACCGCGAACCCGCCCAGGCCGCCGGCGGCGCCCTGGATCAGGATGCGCTGCCCGGGGCGGATTTCGCCGGCAAGGTGCAGGCTTTTCCATGCAGCCACCGAAGCCAGGGGCAAGGCGGCGGCTTGCACGAAGTCCAGCGCGTCGGGCACCGGGCTCAAATTGGCCTCGTTCACCGCGACCAGGTCGGCGTAGGCGCCCAGGCCGCCGAGCGGGCCCATGACGCGATCGCCTGTACGCAGCCGGGTAACGCCCGCGCCCACCGCTTCAACGACGCCAGCGAGTTCTATGCCCAGGACGGTCGGCAATTGCAGCGGGAAAGCGTCGCGGACATAACCCTCGCGCAGCTTCCAGTCGAGCCCATTGACGCCGGCGGCGTGGACGCGGACCAGCACCTGGCCCGCCCCCGCTACCGGCGGCGCGACCGACGAGACCTTGAGGGAACCGGGGCCGCCGTATTCCGTCAGTACCAATGCACGAATGTCATTCATGAGAAACACCTTTGAGGTTTTGTTGCGTAGGACTCGACAATAGGGTGTTTCACATTGGATTCAAAGACTCTAAAATTGATACTTGTCGTATCAATATTGAGACACTATGGATTTAAATGCCCTTGGGGACTTTCAGCTGGTCGCCACGCATGGCGGTTTTGGAAAGGCCAGCCGCGCCAGCGGCCGGTCCAAGGCCACCTTGTCACGGCGTGTCGCCGATCTTGAGGACGCATTGGGTATCCGGCTGATCGAGCGAGGCACCCAGCGCCTGGAGTTGACGGAAGCCGGCCAGCTGTTGCTGCGCAGAACGGAAGGACCGATGCACGAGGTTGCCGATGCGGTCACGGCGGCGCGAGACAGCCTTGCAGCGCCGCGAGGCCGTCTGCGTGTCGCGGCACCGCTGCTGTTTTCGCAAGTGGCGCTCGGGCGGATTGCCGCGCGGTTCCTGGCGAGCTATCCGGAAGTGCAGATCGAAGCCGTGGCGGAGGATAGGCTCGTCAATCTCGTCGACGAGCATTTTGACGTGGCCATCCGCATCAACCCCTCCCGGGATAGCGCCCTGGTCGGCAGGTGTTTTGCCAAAGACCGGATGGTGCTTGCTGCCGCACCCTCCGTTCAGATGCCGACGGGGCGTAAAGACACGCCTTTTGGCGTTCCGGCAGTCGTGACGCCCAGCTATCGCGACGGCGATGTCTGGTCCGTCAACAATGGTCAGTTCACCATCGAGCCGCAACCTGTTCTACGCCTGTCTTCGCTTCTGATGGTGCGCGACGCCATCGCCGGCGGCGCAGGGGCGGCCATGATGCCGCAATCCATCATTGGAGACCTGCTTGAAAAGGGCGCACTCGTGTCCTGGGGCATTGCCGGCGACGAAGTGGAGCTTTGGGTTCTGCACACCTCCCGTCGTTTGCAGAGTCCCAAAGTCCGGGCCTTCGTGGAATTCATGTGCGCCCAGTACCCCAGTGGCTCGTTTGTCGTTCAAACCTGACTTTGCCTCCCCCGGCCTCCAGCCCGAGGGATTCATCCCGGAATTGGTTCCGGGTCAGCTTGCGAGCGCAAGGCTCGCCACCTGGACAAACCAGCTGATGCCCAGCGGCAGCACCTCGTCGTTGAAGTCGTAGCTGGGATGGTGCAATGAGGGGCTGTCTTCGCGCCGCGGGCTGGCGCCCTGGCCCAGCCAGAGGTAGGCGCCGGGCCGGGCCTGGAGCATGAAGGCAAAGTCCTCGGAGGTGAAGGCCGCCGAGGGCGCCATCGAGGCCTTCAGCCCCGCGGCTTCAGCGGCGCGCAGGGCCAGCGCCGCTTCCTGCGGCGTGTTCACGGTGGCGGGGTAGTAGCGCACATACTCCACCTCGATCGTGGTGCCGCTGGCCTGGGCCACGCCTTGCGCGATCTGCCGGATGGACGCTTCTAGGGTGTCCTGCACGTCCGCATCAAAACTGCGCACCGTGCCCGTGAGCTCGACCGCCGAGGGCAGCACGTTGTGCGACTGGCCGCCGCTGATGCGCGTGACCGAGAGCACCGCGTTCTCGGTCGGCGGAATCCGGCGCGACGTGATGGTGTGCAGCTGCGAGACCAGCTCGCTCGCGGCGAGCACCGCATCGGGCGTGCGGTGCGGCTGGGCCGCATGGCCTCCCCGGCCGCGGACCACGATGTCGAAGCGATCGGCCGCGGCCATGATGGCGCCCGGCCGCGTCTGGGCGGTGCCGGCGGGCAGCTCCGGCCAGTTGTGCAGGGCATAGACCGCGTCGCAGGGGAAGCGCTTGAAGAGCCCTTCCTGGACCATCACGCGTGCGCCGCCCCGGCCTTCCTCGGCCGGCTGGAAGATGAAGTTGACGGTTCCGTTGAAGCGGCGCGTGCGCGCCAGGTGGCGTGCCGCGCCCAGCAGCATGGCGGTGTGCCCGTCATGCCCGCAGCCGTGGTGGATGCCGGGGAAACGGCTGGCATAAGGCTTCTCGCCTTGCTCAAGAATCGGCAGCGCGTCCATGTCGGCGCGCAGGCCCACGCTGCGCCCCGCGCTGCCGGCGCGCAGCACGCCGACAACACCGGTGCCGCCTATGCCTTCATGCACCTCCAGCCCCAGGTCGCGCAGCGCCGAGGCGACGATGCCGGCGGTACGGTGCTCCTTGAAGGCGAGCTCCGGATGCGCATGCAGGTCGCGCCGCAGCGCGACCAGCTCGGGCAGCAGGTCGGCAATCTCCCCGGTCATTGGAAGGCCTGGCGTGCCGCCCGAGGCTGGCTGGCAGCCGTGAGGTACTGCCCGGGCGTCATGCCGAACACGGTCTTGAAGTGCCGCGAGAGATGGCTTTGGTCGTAAAAGCCCGCCTCGCTGGCCGCGCTGGCGACCGGCATGCCCTGCCGCATCAGGGCTTGCGCGCGCGCCAGGCGCAGCCGGCAGATATAGCGGTGCGGGGACACACCCACCTGCTGGCGGAACACGGTGGCAAAGCGCCATACGCTGAGCCCGGCGAGACCGGCCAGCTCCGACAGCGCCAGCGCCTGGTTGAGGTTCTCGTTGATGTGCCGCTGCACACGCTGGATCGCTGCGGCCGATCGGGCGGGCGCCGGAAGGCTGGAAGAAGGGTTCATGCTGCAAGCGTAGGCTGGGCCCGCCGGAGATGGCACCGGAAACAGGCGCCGGCGCAGCAGCAAATGTCGAATCAGGTCGGGCTGCAGCAAAAGCTGCGGCCCCCGGCCTGCTCAGCGCGCTCAGGCGTGCGGCTGCATCAGCTGCTCGATGGGGTAGTAGTTCTTGACGAAGGGTGTCTTGATGACGATGTAGCTGAAATATTTTTCGATGCCGATGTTGGCCTCCAGCAAGCCCTCGACGATCTCCTGGTAGTGGTTTACGCCGCGCGTGACGAACTTCAGCAGGTAGTCGTAGCCGCCGCTGACCAGGTGGCATTCCACGATCTCGTCGATGGGGCGTATGCTCATCTCGAACTTGACGAAGTCCTCGCGCTTGTGGTCCTGCAGCGTGACTTCGGTGAATACCAGCAGCGTGTCGCCCAGTTTCTCGAGCCGGATCTGCGCGCCGTAGCCGGCGATGTAGCCGGCTTGCTCCAGCCGCTTCACGCGCACCAGGCAGGGGCTGGGCGACAGGCCGACGGCGTCGGCGATTTCGACGTTCGAGGCGCGCCCGTTCTTTTGCAGATGGCAGAGGATGCGCAGGTCAAGGCGGTCGAGTTTGGGGTTGCCGGTGGATGTATTCATCGTTACCCCATTTAAGCAAGTTCCACGCCCAAGTCAATCAGGTCAAGCCAGTGCGCGCCGCACCTCGGGCTGTTCGAGCACGGTGTCCAGGGTGCGGTTCAGCCGCTCGAACATCTGCTCGAACTCCGAGGGCGTGAAACACAAGGCCGGCGCAAAACCCAGGATGCTGTCGCCGAAAGCGCGGAAGATGAGGCCGTTCTCGTAAGCCGCCTTGGCGATGCGGTCGGGCAGCTGCAACGCCGGGTCGAAGCGGGCCTTGGTGTATTTGTCGCTCACCAGTTCGAGCGCGCCGAGCAGGCCGCGCGAGCGTGCATCGCCCACCAGCGGATGGCGCAACATGGAGCGCAGCCCCGCTTCGAAGTGGGGCGCGACGCGCTGGCCGTTGGCGAGGATGCCGCCCTCTTCGTAAAGGCGTATGACTTCCAGCGCTACGGCGGCGCTCACCGGGTGCGCGGAGTAGGTGGCGCCGTGGCCCACCAGCGCACCTTCGGGCGTGCCGTCGGCAATACCCGCGTACACGCGCTCCGACATCAGCAGCGCGCCCATGGGCGCGTAGCCGGATGTCAAGCCCTTGGCCACCGTCATCAGGTCGGGCGACACGCCCTCGGCGTCGCAGGCGAACATGGGGCCGGTGCGGCCGAAGCCGGTGATCACCTCGTCGGCCACAAACAGGATGTCCAGCTCGCGGCAGGCCTGGTGCATGGCCTTGAGCCAGCCCGCGGGCGGCACGATCACGCCGCCCGAGCCCTGGATAGGTTCGCAGAAGAAGGCCGCGACGTTTTCCGCGCCCAGCGCGTTCACCTTCTCGCGCAATGAGGCCACCGAAGCCGCGATCAGCGCCTGCGGGTCATTGCCCGCGGGGCTGCGGTAGAGGTAGGGCGAGGGGATGTAGTGCTGCTCGGGGCGCGGCAGGTCAAAGCCGCGGTGGAAGGCGGGCAGGGCTGTGAGGCCCGCGCCGGTGGACGATGAGCCGTGGTAACCGCGTTCCAGCGCAATGAAATGCTTCTTGGCCGGCCGGCCCGTGCTGTTGTAGTACTGCACGATAAGCCGCACGGCCGCGTCCACCGCCTCGGAGCCGCCGAGTGTGAGGTATACGTGCTTCAAGCCCGGCGGCGCGATCTCCACCAGCTTGGCGGCCAGGCGTATGGCCGGCTCGCTGGCGTAGCTGAAGTAGCCGGTGGCGTAGGGCAGCTCGCGCATCTGGCGCGCGGCGGCCTCCACCACGCTTTCATGGCCGTAACCGATGTTGACGCACCACAGGCCCGCGAAGGCATCGAGCAGTTCGCGGCCGTCGGCGTCGCGCAGCCAGGCGCCCTTGCCGGAGCGCAGCACCGTGGCGCCGCGCTGCTCATGGCCGCGCCAGTTGGCCACGGGGTGGATCAGGTGCGCCCGGTCGAGCGCCACCAGCGAAGAATCGAGGGAAAGGGTTTTGGTGGACATCATGGGCACAAGCTTAGGCGCGAGTGCGCAGCGGGTGCTGCGGCTTGTCCCCTTGCGCGCGCACGACCATGCTGTTGTTTGCGGGCCTACGGTAGAAGATTCTGCGGGCCTGGGGCTGTTTGGCTGGTCCTAGTACCCGCGCGAGCGGTCCACCACGCCTTCAAGCGGCAGGCCGAAGGCGTAGCGCCGCAGGTTGTCCAGCAGCGCTTCGCCCGCGGTTTCCGCCTGGGTCGCGCTGGCAATATGGGGCGTGAGCCAGATCCGCGGATGCTGCCAGAACGGGTGGCCCTGCGCCGGGGGCTCCGGCTCGCAGACATCCAGGACGGCGGCCGAAAGCCGCCCGCTGTCCAGCGCGGCCAGCAGCTCCGCTTCCACCAGGTGGCCGCCGCGCGCGGCGTTGACCAGGCAGGCGCCTTGCGGCAGCGCGTCGAACACGCGCCGGCCCAGGATGCCGCGTGTTTCGGGCGTGAGCGGCAGCAGGCACACCAGGATGTCGGTGCGGGCCAGGAACTCGTCCAGCTGCGCCTCGCCGCTGTAGCAGCGCACCCCCGGCTCGTTGCGGCTGGAGCGGTTCCAGCCCGCGCAGTCAAAGCCGAGCAGCCGCAGCTGCGCCAGGGCCGCGCGCCCCAGCATGCCCATGCCCATCACGCCCACGCGCCGCGTGGAGGCCGGCCGCACGGGCCGTTCCTTCCATTGGCTGAGGCTTTGCTGGTGCAGGTATAGCGGCATCTCCCGGTGCAGCGACAGCACGGCCCAGCTGATGTATTCGCACATGCAGGCCGTCAGGCCCGGCTCCACCATACGCACGACGGTCAGCCCGGGCGGCAATGCAGAGAAGTCGAACTGGTCCACGCCGGCCCCTACGGAGAACAGGATCTCCAGCTTGGGAAGGGTTTCGGTGATGCGCGGCGGGGGCTCCCAGGCCGCGAGAAAGCGCACCTGCGCCGGGTCTTCGATTTCCGGCCAGGTCCAGAACGGCAGCTGCGGCATTTTGCGCGCGAACTGCTCGGCCCACACCGCCCCGCGCTGCGCGGGGCCCTTGTACAAAAAAGCCATATCAGTTTTCCATGCAACTTGACGGTACCCGCGGCCTACGAACGCGAAGAGCCGAGGCCAGCGCCATCGCGGAACCGGCTTTGCCGGGCCGCAGGTGGCGCCCCCTTGAGGGGGGAGCAGGCTACACGAAGTGAGCCTGAACGGGGGTGGGCCATTCCTAGCCCATAGCCTGACTGACCAGCGCCCAGCCACCAAATGTCGGCCCGCGTTCCAGCGGCCCGCCGCGCACCATGGTCGTCACCGTGTCCACGCGGGGCAGGCCCTGCGCCTCCAGCCATTCAGGCAGCCCGCTGGCGGCGTCGACGTCGATGCGCAGGAACTTGCCGGCATAGTGGCTGCACCAGTGGCCTATGAGTGCCTGCGCCCCCGCAAGATCGGGTGCCACCACGGGGCCGATGGCATGGCCGCGCCCGAAGCGCCGCACGACGGAAAAGCCGACGGCTTCGCCCCCGCTTGCCAGCACCACCGCCTCGCCGTCGGCCAGCAGTTTGCGCAGCATCGCCTCACGCGGCATGCCGGCGCTTCGCGCATCGAGCGCGGCCAGTGTCTTCGCGTCGTTGCGGCCCAGCGGGCGCAGCCGCATGCCTTGCGGCAAGGCCACCAGCTGGGCCGGGGCCGCCATGCCCTGGTGCTGCCGGACCTCGCCCGTGATCGCAAAGCCCATGCGTTCGTACAGGCCGCGGCCTTCGGGCGTGGCGTGCAGCAGCACGGTGCGCCCGTCCAGCCCGGTCATCACCGCGTGCATGAGGTGCTGGCCCACGCGCTGCCCCTGCATGCGCGGCGCCACCACCACCAGGCCCACCGTCGCGTGCTGTTTGCCCCACTGCCAGTGCACAGCCGTGCCCACCAGTTCACCGTCGCGCACCGCGGCCACGCCCTGGCCGTGCGCTACGGCGAACTGCCAGTCTTCCAGCCGGTGCGGCCACTGGAACTCGCGCGACAGCGCCTGCGCGGCTTCAAGGTCATTCGTCGTCAGGCGCCGTAACGACACCCCGTCGGGCAGGGCGCGGCCCACCGCCGCAAGTGCGGCCTGTGGATCAAATATGTGGTCGGACATAGGGCTTTCCTTCAAAACTTCCGCTCGTCAATACATCGATACATCGATCGCGGTTTGGGGGTGATGATGCTTGGCGGGGTGATTTGAGGCTTGTACGATCTTGGCGCCCGCCGCCGCCGCCCGCAGAACGGCACAAAGCGCCTCGTGCCCGCCGCAGTCCGGATGAATACTTTGCGCGTACCGCGCAGAACCGCAACAACTGCGGCGAAGGCTGCCTACGATTGCTTCCTGTATTGAAGCGATTGAATCGATTGAACCACCACTTTCATCACGTCACCACACCACTCACGAGGCAAACCATGATCTTCCGGCCCAAGTACATCACTTTCGACTGCTACGGCACGCTCACCTACTTTCGCATGCACGAAGTGGCCCACGGCATCGTCGGCGACCAGTTGCCCGCCGAGCGCATGCAGCAATTCATCAAGGACTTCAGCGCTTACCGGCTCGACGAGGTGATGGGCGACTGGAAGCCTTACGACCAGGTGCTCAAGTCTGCCTGGCAACGCGTGTGCAAGCGTCACGGCGTTCCCTACCGCGACGAAGACGGCCAGAAGTTCTACGACGCCGTGCCCACCTGGGGCCCGCACACCGACGTGCCTTTCTCGCTCACCCGCGTGGGCCAGAAGATCCCGCTGGTGATCCTGTCGAATGCGATGAACGAGCAGATCCATTCCAACGTGCGCAAGCTCGAGGCGCCCTTCCACAAGGTGTACACCGCCCAGGACGCCGGCGCCTACAAGCCGCGCCTGCAGGCCTTCGAGTACATGCTCGACCAGCTGGGCTGCTCGCCCGACGACATCCTGCACGTGTCTTCCAGCCCGCGCTACGACCTGATGTCGGCCCAGGACATGGGCATCAAGAACAAGGTCTTCGTCAACCGCGGCCACGAACCCAAGCCCAGCGAGCTCTACAGCCACGCCGAGATCCGCGACATCAACGGCCTGCCCGCGCTGGTCGGCCTGTGACCTGAAAGGAAAAGACACTGTGAGCAACCTGACTTTCTTCAAGCTGGATGACCTGGGCGAGGGTCGCGAGAGCCTGCCGGTGCCCGAGAAGCTTTTGGCGGGTGACCCGCGCTTCACGAACTGGGACGTGGATCAGACCGCCGACGGCAAGCTGCGCACCGGCGTGTGGCAGACCACGCCCGGAACGCTGCGCTCCATCAAGGGCGGCGTCTGGGAGTTCTGCTACATCCTGTCGGGCGTCTCGGAGCTGGTCGAGGACGGCGGCAAAACGTACCGCGTGCAGGCCGGTGACGCCTTCGTGATGAAACCGGACTGGGTCGGCGTGTGGCGTTGCATCGAGACCACGCGCAAAATCTGGACCATTTACGGCAGCGCATGAAGCTCGAATCCTTCTGGACCGATACCACCGCGCCCTTCGAGGGCCGCAGTGACGAGCTGCCCGCCAAGGCCGACGTGGTGGTTGTGGGCGGCGGCTTCACCGGCCTGTCGGCGGCCCGCAGGCTGGCCATGCGCGGCGCCCGCGTGGTGGTGCTGGAGGCATCGGTGGTAGCCGCGGAGGCCTCGGGCCGCAACGGCGGCCATGTGAACAACGGCCTGGCCGTGGACTATGCCACCGTCGCCGCGCGCGTCGGCGTCGAACGCGCCGCCGCCTGGTACCGTGCCTACGACGACGCGGTGGACACCGTGGAGCGCATCGTGCGCGAAGAGGAGATTGCCTGCGATTTTCACCGCCGCGGCAAGCTCAAGATCGCCGGGCGGCCTGCCCATTACGAGGCGCTGGCGCGCGGCTTCGAGCGCCTGCGCCGCGAAGCGGATTCCGAGGTCGAACTGGTGCCGCCGCAGCGCATCCACGAAGAGGTCGCTTGCGACCGGTTCGCCGGCGGCCTGCTGTTCAAGAAAAGCGCGCAGATGCATATGGGCCAGTTCGGCCGGGGCCTGGCGGAAGCAGCAGCCCGGCGCGGCGCGCTGATCTATGACCACGCGCCGGTGCAAAAGCTGCAGCGCCTGCACGGCCATGCCTACCGCGTGCACACGCCGCGCGGCACCGTGGACGCCGACCAGGTGCTGGTGGCCACCGGCGCCACGCGCCATGGCGCGTTCTCCAGCTTCTCTTACTGGCGGCGCCGCATTGTGCCCATCGGCAGCTTCATCATCGTGACCGAGCAGCTCGATCCCGCCATGGTGAAAGCGCTATTACCGCAGCGCCGCACCTACACCACTACCGACACGCTGCACAACTACTTTCGCCTCACGCCGGACAACCGCCTGGTGTTCGGCGGGCGCGCGCGCTTTGCGCTGTCCAGCCCGCGCTCGGACGCCAAGAGCGGCCAGGTGCTGCGCGAGCAGATGGTGGCGATGTTCCCGCAACTGCGCGACGTGCGCATCGCCTACTGCTGGGGCGGCATTGTCGACATGACGCAGGACCGCCTGCCCCACGCCGGTGAAACCGAGGGCCTCTATTACTCCATGGGCTACAGCGGCCATGGCACGCAGATGTCGGTGCACATGGGCGAGTGCATGGCCCGCGTGATGGCCGGCGACCTGGCGGCCAACCCCTGGCGCGACAACCCCTGGCCCGCCATCCCTGGCCATTTTGGCACGCCCTGGTTCCTGCCCGCCGTGGGGCTGTACTACACGATCAAAAACAAGTTCGCCTGAAAAGGCCCCACCCCCGAGGAGACATAACAATGACAGAACAACAGCTGACAGGCAGCAGCCTGATCGGGCCGGAAGAAAGCCGCCGCATCATGGGCCAACTGCAGGGCGGCGCCAGCCGGCGCGACGTGCTGGCTATGCTGATGGCCGGCGGCATGCAGGCCACATTGGCGGGCGGCCTGGCCTCCGCGGTGGTTGCGGCGCAAGCGGCAGCGCCGCGCAAGGGTGGGCGCATCAAGGTGGCCGGCGCGGCTGCCTCACTCAACGACACGCTGGACCCGGCCAAGTTCTCCAACCATAGCGACTACATCCGCGGCTGCATGTTCTACAACGGGCTCACCTCACTGGATGGCAGCCTCACACCCCGGCCGGCGCTGGCTGAGGAATTCATCACCACTGACGCCAAAACCTGGGTGTTCAAGCTGCGCCAGGGGGTGACCTTTCATGACGGAAAACCCTTCACGCCGGCCGACGTGGTGTTCTCCATCATGCGCCACAAGAACCCGGCGACCGGCTCCAAGGTCAAGGCGCTGGCCGAGCAGATCGAAGAGGTCAAAGCCACCGGACCGCATGAAGTGACCATACGCCTGGCGGCGCCCAATGCCGACCTGCCCGTGATCCTCGGCACCTGGAGTTTCCTCATCCTGCGCGACGGCGTCAGCGATGTGAACGCGCACATGTCGGGTGTAGGCACCGGTCCTTACAAGCTCAAGGACTTCAAGCCAGGCGTGCGCTCTGTGGCCGTGCGCAACGACCGTTACTGGAAGCCCGACCGCCCTTATCTGGACGAGATCGAGTACGTAGGTATAGGTGACGAGGCAGCGCGCGTCAACGCATTGCTGGCCGGTGAGATCGACCTGACCATGGCGATCAAACCGCACTCGGTGGACCGCATCAAGAGCAGCAAAAAGCACGCCATCTTCGAGACCAAGGCGGGCCTGTACACCGACCTCATCATGCGCCGTGACAGCGGGCCCGGCGCCAACCCGGACTTCGTGCTGGCGATGAAGCACTTGTTCAACCGCGAGCAGATGCTCACGTCCATCCTGCTGGGTTTTGGCGAGGTGGCCAACGACCAGCCCATACACCCTAGCGACCGTTTCTATTTCAAGGGGCTCAAGCAGCGGGCCTACGACCCCGAAAAAGCCAAGTGGCATGTGCAGAAGGCCAACCTCGGCAGCGCGGCCATCCCGGTGGTGGTGTCGCCCGCAGCCTCCAATTCGGCGGAGATGGCGCTGGTGATGCAGCAGGCGGCGGGCCAGATCGGGCTTAACCTGGAAGTTCGCCCTATGCCGGCCGACGGCTACTGGTCGCAGCACTGGATGAAGCACCCCGTGGGCTTTGGCAACATCAACGCGCGGCCGTCGGCCGATTTGATGTTCACGCAATTCTTCAAATCTGATGCGCCGACCAACGAGTCTGCCTGGAAAAACCCCAAATTTGACCAGCTGCTGCTGGCCGCGCGCGCGCAACCCGACCAGGCCAAGCGCGCCAACATGTATGCCGACATGCAGGTCATGATCCACGAAGACAGCGGCATCGGCATTCCCCTCTTCATGTCCAGCATTGACGGGCACAACAAAAAGCTCAAGGGCCTGTCGCCGATTCCGCTGGGCGGCCTGATGGGCTACAACTTTGCCGAGAACGTCTGGCTCGACGCCTGACCGCATTGACGGCCGTGAACACCACTGCCAACAGGCTGGTCCGGGTCACCGCCTGGGTGCCGGCCATGCTCAAGCACAAGCTGGCGGCCGGGTTCAGGCCGCGGGCTTGAGGATCGCCGCGTCAGCCTCTCTCCAGCTGCGCCGCGATGAGATTGAGCGGATGCGTGCGCTTGCGCGATGACTGGCGCAGGACGATACGGCTGGTGAACTTTCCGATTCCGATATCGTCCTGCAGCAGGCGCTCCATCAGCGCCTGAAAATGGCCGACGTTCGGCGCCACGATTTTGAGCAGGTAGTCGTAGCCGCCGCTGACGTTGTACCACTCCACGATTTCGCCGTGCCGGTCCAGGGCCTGCTCGAACTTGCGGAAGTCCGGAGGCCGGTGGCTGCTGATCGTCACCTCGGAAAAAACCACCACACAATTGCCCAGCTTCTCCAGCGCGATGTCGGCCCCATAGCCGCGAATCACGCCGATGTCCTGCAGCCGTTTCGTTCGCACCAGGCAGGGGCTCTGGCTAAGGCCGACGGCTTCGGCCAGCTCGACATTCGAGCAGCGCCCCTCGCGCTCCAGGTGCGCGAGGATTTTGAGGTCGAAGCGGTCTAAGGACATTGCGGCGGTCATGCGCGGATGGTAGCGCCGGATGCTGGTTGCGGCTAGGCCATTCGCGCTTCAGCCAGGGATTCGTCGAGGGCCTGGATGACGAGGCCGGCCTGGTCCGCCGAGAGCACCAGGGGCGGGCGGATCTTGAGCACGTTGTGCCCCATCGCACAGGCGCTGATCAGCACGCCCTTGTCGCGCATCCGGTTGACCACCTGGCTTGTCAGGCCGCGGTCCGGCGCGCGCGATGCCCGGTCGGAGACGAGTTCGACCCCGACAAACAGGCCCGCCCCGCGCACGTCACCGATGGCTTCGTGCCGGGCTGTCAGGGCGGCGATGCCGTCGTGAAGAATCTTCCCCACCTTGGCGGCATGCTGCACCAGCCCGTCCCGCTCTATGGTGTCCAGCACCGCCAGCGCCGCCGCGCAGGAAACGGTATTGCCCGCGAATGTGTTGAAGTAGCGCGAACTCTTGCCGAATTCCGCCAGCACGTCGGCGCTTGCCAGCAGCCCCGCGATGGGTTGGCCGTTGCCCATCGGTTTGCCCATGGTCACGATGTCGGGCTGCAGGCCGTGGCGCTGGAAGCCCCAAAGATGTTCGCCGGTCCGGCCGAAACCGGGCTGGACTTCATCGGCAATGAAGAGGCCGCCCGCCCGTTTGATCGCGCCGACCGCGCCCTTCAGGAAGCCCGCCGGCCCGGGGAGTATGCCGTCGCTGGTGAACAGCGAATCGACAATCAGCGCGGCCGGCTTGATGCCATGGCGCTTCAGGTCGGCGATGGCCGCCTCGACGTCGCGGGTGAAGCGTTCGGCCAAGTCGGTGCCCCCGGCGTGGTACAGGCGCGGCGCCGGCACCAGGCGCACATGCGCACCGAGATCGACGCTCACGCCCAGCGAGGGCGAGAACTTAGCCACGGCGTCGGTGATGCCGTGGTAGGCGGTGTCGGTCACGATCACGCCGGTGCCGCCGGTGCGTACTTTCGCGATGCGATAGGCGAGGTCGTTGGCCTCGCTGCCCGTGCAGGTCAGCATCAGGTGGGCCAGGTCGGTCCCCGGTACGCTCGCCAGCAGGCGTTCGGCCAGTTCGAGGATCGTGTCATGCAGGTAGCGCGTGTTGGTCGCCAGCGTCTGCACCTGCCGGCAGATGGCCTCGGTCACCGCCGGGTGGCAATGCCCCAGCGAGGTCACGTTGTTGTAGGCGTCGAGGTAGCGGCGCCCCTCGGGGTCCATCAGCCAGGCGCCCTCGCCGCGCACGATGTGCAGCGGCCGTTCATACATCAGGCGATAGGCCGGGCCGAGCAGGGCGTCGCGGCGCGCGATCATCTGCGCGGTGGCCGGGTCCACGTCGGCGCGGCCGGGGATATAGGCATTGACCATGTTGAGGTCGGTGGTGCTTTTCATGGAGTGGCTCCTGTGGGTATGTGTATGCCGGCCAGCAGCCGGTCGCGTGCGGTGTCGCGGGAAAGATCGGCCATCTGGGACAGGCCTTCCCAGGCCGCGGGGTTGTGTCGCATGATGTAGGCGCGGTTCTCGGGGTAGCGCGCGGCGCGCCATTCCGAAATCAGCGCCGTGATGAGGTGGCGCGTGGCCAGGAGGTCGGCAAGGACCTCCTGTTCGGCGCCGGTCAGCGGCAATACCGCGTGGTAGGCGGCCACAAACTGGGCCGGCCCCTCGAAAGGGTCGGCGCAGCCGGCCATGTGGAAGGCGGCGGCTGTCGCCACCTCGCCGACCAGCGGCGCATGCACCATGTCGCCGAAGTCGATGATGCCCACGATGCGCGCCGGGTCGTCGGGGGCGACCAGCACGTTGTAGAGGTGGTAGTCGTTGTGGATCACCTGGGACCGCAGCGATGACAGGCGCGGCAGCACGTGCACCTTGAAGCGCTCCATGAATACCTGGGCCAGCGCGCGGCGCCTGGCGTCCACGAGGCTGTCCAGCTGTTCGTCCAGCCGATGCGCCGTGGCGACGTTCCACAGCAAGTCATGCGCCGCGCCCGGATGCGCGAAGCCTTGCAATGCGCGGTTCAAACCGGCAAGCCCGGCCCCCATGGCATGCCGTTGCGCGGCGGTGCGCTCGGTCTGGCGGATCTGGATGCCATCCAGGTAGCTCAGCATGCGCACGCGTGTCTGGACGCCCTCGGCAAGGGCGATCATGTCATGCGTGTGCCCTTGCAGTGTCCGCACGACGCGGGGCACAGGCTGCTCGGGCGCGGCGCGGGCAATGTGGTCCAGCGCCGCGATCTGGAAGTCGACCACCGCGGGCGGCTCGGAGGGGTTGCTGATCTTGAAGACGTAGCGGCGGCCGTCCGACGCCTCCACCAGGCAGTTCTGGTCGCGTTCGCCCGCCAGCGGCTGGGTGCTGCCCTCGATGCCGTAGAGACGATGGACCAGCGCCTCCACCGCCGCGGGGGCCAGGTCGGGCGCAGTGGTGCTCAGCTGGGTCATAGGCCGAGCAGACCCGGAAGCTGGCGGACGTCGGTCAGCCTGCTGACGCCAAAGTTTTCAGACGTCGGCTCGTGGCCGCGGTCAATAAAGGCCTTGGCCATAAAGCCCAGGTCGGACGCCGTCATCAGGTCGTAGCGAAAGCTCGACGAGACATGCATCATCTGGTCGGGCGCGCAGCCGAGCTGGTCGAACATGTATTCAAAGGTCTGGAAGCGCGGTTTGTAGGCGCGCGCTTCCTCGGCGGTGTAAACCGCGTGGAACTTCGCCTTGAGGTGGGCGACGCTCGCCGGGATCAGGTCGACCATCGAGTTCGACAGGATCACCAGGGGCACGTGCGGCGCGATCGCCTCCAGCACCTCGACAACATTGGGATGCGGTTGCCAGGTCGGGATGGCGTCGTACAGCGCTATGGCGTCCGACGGTTGATAGCCGATGCCGTGCGCCTTGCACGCGCGCTGGATGGAATTTTCCACCACGTTGAAGAAGGGCTTCCACTCGCCCAGAACTTCGTCGAGACGATAGGCCCGGAAGCTGTCGAGGAAGGCCGGCATACGGCTGGCCGGCACGCGGTCCGTGAACAGGCGCTTGGCGGTGGGGCCCATCTCGAAGTTGATGAGCGTGCCGTAGCAGTCGAAGCTGATGAATTTGGGTTTGAAGGTCATAGAAGATCCACGCTGTTGGGGTGGATACAAGTCTATGAATTCGCCGCCTTTTGAAATGCCGCATTCACAGGCGGCACAAGTGGAATTCGTTTCAATCCGGGCTCTTGCCGGAACTTTGCATGGCCCCGGCTTTCTGCCGCCGCGTCCGCGGCGCGCCTCTTAGAAATCCGCCACCTTGCCCCAGGCCGATGCGTTGAACCGGGCGGGATCGAAAGGCTTGGGATCGAAGATCGGTTGGGCCCCGGACACGATGTCGGCGATCAGGTGGCCCGCGCCGGGGCCTATGCCGAAACCGTGGCCCGAGAAACCCGCGGCCAGGATCAGCCCGGGCACCTGCGGCAGCTCGCCGATACCGGGCACGCCGTCGGGCGTGCTGTCGATATAGCCCGCCCAGGTGTTGGCGATGCGGGCTTCACGCAGTGCGGGCAGCAGTTTGACGGCACGGCGGTGGGTTTCGCGGACGCCCGCGGCGTCGGGTCTTGGGTTGAGGATACGGGCCCGTTCCATGGGCGTGATGTCGTCCAGCTTCCAGCGGGCGCGGGTTTCGTGGTCCCAGCGCATGCCCTCCAGGCCGCCGGGAAACACATTGCGCCAGCGCTTGGCGAACATGGGGATGAACTGCGGCGCAAAGCGCAGCAGCTGCGGCGTGGGGTCGGCGCGCCCGCGGCCGCTGATGGCCAGCACGTAATGGCCGTCGGGGCGCCGGGTGACGGCGACGTTGGGGCCGGCCAGCGCGGCCGGCAGTTGCTGCGCCGGCGGAGACACACGCACGATGGACTGGCGTATCGTGGCCAGCGGAAACCGCACGTCAAGCTGGTTGCAGAAGGACGATGCCCACGCACCGCCCGCGAGAACCGCGGCGCGGGTTTTGATGGTCCCGGCTTCGGTGACGACGCCGCTGAGGCGGCCGCCCTCCATCTCGATGCCGCGCGCGGCGCAGTTCTGGTGGACCGTGCCGCCCAGCTTGATGAGCGCGGCCGCAACAGCCGGCGCAGCCTTGGCCGGGTCGGCCGTGCCGTCGCTGGGCGAGAAGACGCCGCCTTTCCACGCGCGGCCGGTGGCCCGCCCGCGTTCGGAAGCTTCGCTGCCGCTGAGCATGTGGGTGGTCACGCCGGCGGTGATCGCGAATTCGCGCCACTTGGCCCAGCCCGCAATCTGGGCTTCGTCATCGCTGAGGTAGAGCAGGCCACAGCGCTTGAAGCCCGTGTCTTCGCCGCTGTCGGCGGCAAACTGGTCCCAGAGCTCCAGGCTGCGGGTGGCCATGGGCAGCTCGCGCGCGTCGCGGTTCTGCTGGCGGCACCAGCCCCAGTTGCGGCTCGATTGCTCGGCGCCTATGCGGCCTTTTTCGATCAGGGCGACCGACAGCCCGCGTTTGGCCAGGTAGTAGGCGGTAAACACACCGATGATGCCGCCGCCGATCACGACGACGTCGGCGCTGGCCGGCGGCTTGGGCGAAGTTTCCAGGAGGCGCAGCGGTTGCGGCAGGGTAGGTGGCATTGTCGTTGCCGCGCCCTGGGCGCGTTGCATGGTCAGCGGTGGGTTCATGCTGCCATGGTAGAGGCTGGCGGGCAACCGGTGCTGCCGGATTGCGGCCTTCTTGCAACGAACAATGCTGTTCTCGGTGGATGGGAAGGAGATTTCTGCTCCAGGGTCGCCGCGCCATACGACAGCCCATGCAAAGCCCGACTGGCCCGGCCGGCTGCCTGTGCCGCGCGGCGCCCTGAATACCGGGGTTTCTGTGCGGCGGCCGTGTGAAAACAGGATTTTGTGCAGGCCCTTCGTGTTGTACTTGTACATGCAGGAATACAGAACGACCAGAGAGAGACCACCCGTGAAAACACTGCTGCTCAAGAAAGAGGAAGTCCGCGGACTGATCCGCATGAAGGAAGTCATCGGCACTGTGGAGGAGGCCTACAAAGCCTTCAACAGCGGCCAGGTGATACAGCCCCCCTACATCGGCATCGACCTGCCATCCCATCGCGGGGAGATTGACTTCAAGCTGGGCTACAACCAGGGCAATGAAATGATCTCCATGAAGGCGTCCTCGGGCGGGTTTACCGGCAACCCGGAACAGTACGGGGTTCCCAACGGCATGGGAACCGTGCTGCTGTTCGACGGCATGAGCGGCGCCCTGGTCTGCGTGATGGACGGAAGCCTGCTCACGGGCCTCAGGACCGGCGCGTGCGGCGCCGTTTCGGTCAAGGCGCTCGCAAGAAAGAACGCGAGGAAGATCACCTCGATAGGCACCGGCAACCAGGCCAGGATGCAGATACGGGCCATCAGGGAGGTGATGAAGATCGAAGAAATCCATGCCTGGGACCACCATCCCGAGACGCTGGCCAGGTACAAGGCGGACATTGAGAGCGAGTTCGGCATTCCCGTGCTCACGGCCAACTCCAAGAAGGAAGCGGTAGCGAACGCCGATATCCTGATCACCACTACCCGCGGGAAAGGCTCGCTGGTGGAGGCCCCGTGGATCAAGCCCGGCACGCATATCGTCGCGATCGGTGCGGATGCGCCAGGCAAGCAAGAACTGGAGCCGCAGATTTTCCGGGGCGCGAAAGTCGTCGTCGACTCCATCGCCCAGTGCATCGAAAAAGGCGAAACACAGCACCCCATCAAGGCGAAGATCATGGCCCAGGGCGGCATCCACGCGGAAATCGGCGAGATTCTGCTGGGCAGGAAGCCGGGGCGGGAGAACGACGAGGAAGTCACCATCTTCGACGCCACCGGCATGGCCATTCAGGACAACACCACGGCGGCGAAGATTTACCGCAACGCCATCGAGAACAAGGTCGGCGCCTTCTTCGATTTCCTCGAATAAGATTTCACCGGAGCCATAAAAAAAGCCGCTCAGCGGCTTTTTTTGCTCCAAATGCTTGCTCCGGGTGCTTGCTCCGGGTATTTGCTCGAACTGCGCTTATCCAGCGTCTTTGTAGATCTCGGCCAGGTCGCACAGGTCCCAGTTCCCGCCGGTCAATACCGTGCAGACCTTCTCATTCGGCCTGAGCTTGACAAGGCCGGCCAGCAAGGCCCCGACGCCGATGGAGGCAGCGGGTTCGGCGATCAGCTTGGCATCCTTGGCCAGCACACGCATGCCCGCGACGATGTGCTCGTCTTCCACGAGGATGATCTCGTCCACGTACTTCTCGATGATGGGGAACGGGTTCTGGCCCGGAACGCTGATTCGCAAGCCATCCGCGATGGTGTTCTTCAGCGGAAGCGAGGTGCGTTGCTTGTTGATCCGGCTCTGGAAGTACTTGGGCGTCAAGGCGGGCTCCGCGCCTATGACACGCACCGACGGCTTGGTTTCCTTGATGGCGGTGGCGATTCCCGACAGCAGGCCGCCGCCGCCCAGGGGAACGATGACCGTGTCCACATCCTCCAGGTCCTCCAGGATCTCGCAGCCTATGGTTCCCTGGCCGGCCATGACCAGCGGGTCTTCGAAGCCGTGGACCGCCGTGTACCTGTTCTCTTCGGCGAGCTCGCACACCCTTTTCCATCGGGCGGCCGTGTCGCCGTCGAAAAGAATGACTTCCGCTCCCAGGGCCCGGGTGTTCTCGATCTTGATCCTGGGCGTGGTCACCGGAACGACGATGATCGCCTTGACGCCCAGCATCCTGGCGGCATAGGCGATGCCCTGGGCATGGTTGCCCGAAGAAGTCGCAATGAGGCCGTTGGCGATCGCCTCTCTTGGCAGCGACAGCGCCTTGTTCAGGGCGCCCCGAATCTTGAAGGCGCCCGTGATCTGCAGGGTTTCAGGCTTGAGATAAAGCTGGCAGCCAACGGCTGGCTCGATCTTCTCTGCCCGCAACAACGGCGTATGCCGGATGTGCGGCTTCAGCCGTTCCCGGGCTTCCCGGATGTCCTGGAGGGTCGGGTAGTTGCGCATCTTGCTTTTCACTTTCGAATATTGTTGTCAGCCGGGCTCGCCCTGCCAGCCCAGGATGGACTTGGTCTCCAGGTACTCCTGCAGCCCCTCGACCCCATACTCGCGCCCATTGCCCGAGTGCTTGTAGCCGCCGAAGGGGGCATGCGGGTTCCAGGGCGGGTTGTTGATGTGCACCTGGCCGGAACGAATCCGCGCCGCGACCGTGCGCGCCGCGGCCAGGTCCCGGCCCTGCACGTGCGCGCCCAGGCCGTAGACGGTGCCGTTGGCGATCTCCACGGCCTCGTCCACGCTGTCATAGGGAATGATGGCCAGCACCGGCCCGAAGATTTCTTCCTGTGCGATGCGCATCTGCGGATTCACGTCGGAGAAGATGGTCGGGCGCGCGTAGAAGCCGCGCTCCAGGCCCTGCGGCCGGCCGGGGCCGCCGCAAATGAGCCGCGCGCCTTCGGCGATGCCCGCATCAACCATTTCCTGCACACGGTTGAACTGCGCGCGGTTGGCCACGGGGCCATGTGTGGTCTGCGGCGAGCGCGGGTCGCCAACAACGAATGCGGCGGCTGCTTCACAGGCGATCCGCTCGACTTCCGCGAGGCGTTCGCGCGGCACGATCATGCGCGTCGGGGCGCTGCAGGACTGGCCGACATTGCGAAAGCCCGCGGCCACGCCCGCCGGCACGGCGCGAGCGAGATCCGCATCCGGCAGGATGAGGTTGGGCGATTTGCCGCCCAGCTCCTGGGCCACGCGCTTGACGGTGGGCGCTGCAGCCTGCGCCACCAGGACACCGGCCCGGTTCGAGCCGGTGATCGAGATCATGTCCACGTCGGGATGCGCCGACAGCGCGGCGCCCACCTCCAGCCCGCTGCCGTTCACCAGGTTGAACACACCGGCGGGGATGCCGGCGTCGTGCAGCACCTGGGTGAAGAGCAGGGCGCTCAGCGGGGACAGCTCGCTGGGCTTGAGCACCACGGTGCAGCCTGCCGCCAGGGCGGGGCCGACCTTGGCGGTGATCTGGTACAGCGGCCAGTTCCAGGGCGTGATCAGCGCGCAGACGCCGATGGCCTCGCGCATCAGGGCCATGCCCTCGCGGTGGATGACAAAAGGGTAGCTGCCCGCGTTGTCGCGGGCCACGCGGATGTGCTCTGCCGCCATGGGAACCTGCGCGCTGCGCGCCGTACTGATCGCAGCGCCCATCTCCAGCGAGATCGCCTGGGCAAACAGCTCCGCCCGTTCAAGGATCAGGCTGTGCACGCGGCCAAGAAGCGCAGCCCGGTTTTGCGGCGAACTGACGGACCAGGTCTTGAAGGCGAATCGCGCCGCGATCACCGCCTCGTCCACGTCCTGCGCATTGCCCAGGGCGATCTCCGCGACGGCATCCTCCGTCGATGGGTCGATGACGCTGGTTCGGTCGTGCCCCATGGGCAGCACCCACTCGCCGCCTATGTACAGGCGGTCCAGCAGGCCGCTGCTTGTGAGTTGCTCTACGAGGCGTTTCGCGTCGCCATTTCCCATGATTGCCCTCTCAATAAGAATCGAAGTCATGGTACGCCCCTGCCCCGGAATTGATCTGCCGTTTAGGCGCGGGCATTCGGCATGAACAGTGCACAAGCGGCGCACAACCGCAGCATCTGCGGCGGCTCTTCAATAGCATTCATTGGAAGGCGCCGGCGACGTCGCCCAGGCTTTGCACCACCCTTGCAGGAGGACGTTTTCATGCGCTTTTGTCCCAAGTCCAGCGGCTCCGACCGCCCTGGCGCACCGGCCTGCGACACCCGCGGGGCGTGGGCCGCAAGCCGCCGCAGGCGCACCGCACACCATGCCGCCGGCCATCCACAAAACCGCAGTTTTAACCACGCACCCCCGTACGATCAAGGCATATCCCCGGTCGCGCGGTGCTCCAATGCCTTTACCCCCCCACGAGAAACCAGGAGAACACCATGGCAGATAAGAAGCAGCTGGACGGCCTGATCGGCCCTGAAGAGAGCACGCGCATTCTTGGTGCGTTGCAACGCGGTGCCAACCGGCGCGACGTGCTGGCGATGCTGGCGGCCGGCGGCATGCAGGCCACGCTGGCCGGCGGCATTGCCGGGATTGCCGCGAGCGCGCAGGCGCAAACGCAAACGCCGCGCAAGGGCGGCCGCATCAAGGTGGCGGGCGCGGTCTCCTCCGTGAGCGACACGCTGGACCCGGCCAAGCAGGCCAACCAGGCCGACTACGCCCGCGGTTTCACCTTCTACAACGGGCTGACCTGGCTGGACAGCAGCCTCGCGCCCCAGCCCTCGCTGGCCGAGGAGTTCACCACCAAGGACGCCAAGACCTGGGTCTTCAAGCTGCGCAAGGGCGTCACCTTCCACGACGGCAAGCCGCTGGCGCCGGCCGACGTGGTGTTCTCGCTGATGCGGCACAAAAACCCGGCCACCGGCTCTAAGGCCAAGGTGCTGGCCGACCAGATCGAGGACGTGGCGGCCACCGGCCCCAATGAAGTCACCGTGCGCCTGGTGGCGCCCAATGCCGACCTGCCGGCCATCCTGGCCACCTACCATTTCCACATCGTCAAGGACGGCACGACCGACTTCAACGCCGGCATAGGCACCGGCCCCTACAAGGTCAAGGAATTCAAGCCCGGCGTGCGCTCCATCGGCGTGCGCAATGAAAACTACTGGAAGCCCGGCCGCCCCTACCTGGACGAGATCGAGTACGTGGGCATTGCCGACGAGTCGGCGCGCGTCAACGCGCTGCTGGCCGGCGAGCTGGACCTGATCGGCACGGTCAACCCACGCTCCATCGACCGCATCAACGGCAGCGGCAAGGCCGTCATCTTCGAGACCAAGGGCGTGTCGTACACCGACCTGATCATGCGGCGCGACAGCGGCCCGGGCGCCAACCCGGACTTCGTGATGGCCATGAAGCTGCTGTTCAACCGCGAGCAGATGCTCAAGTCCATCCAGCTGGGCCGCGGCGTGGTGGCCAACGACCAGCCCATTGCCCCGGGCAACCGCTTCTTCGCCAAGGGCCTGCCGCAGCGCCCCTACGACCCCGAAAAAGCCAAATGGCATCTGAAGAAGGCCAACCTGGGCAGCGCCGCCATCCCGGTGGTGGCTTCCTCCGCCGCAACCAGCTCGGTGGAAATGGCCCTGGTGCTGCAGCATGCCGCGCGCGGGGCCGGCCTGAACCTGGATGTGCGCAACATGCCGGCCGACGGGTTCTGGTCGCAGCACTGGATGAAGCACCCGGTGGGCTTCGGCAACGTCAACACACGCCCCACGGCCGACCTGGCCCTGACGCTGTTCTTCAAGTCCGACGCACCGTGGAACGAATCGGGCTGGAAGAACGAGAAGTTCGACCAGCTGCTGGTGGGCGCGCGCGCCGAAACCGACGCGGCCAAGCGCACCCAGATGTACGCCGACATGCAGGCCATGATCAACCAGGACAGCGGCATCGGCATCCCGATGTTTCTCTCCAGCCTGGACGGCCACAACAAGAAGCTCAAGGGCCTGCAGACGAACCCGCTGGGCGGGATGATGGGCTATGGCTTCGCCGAACACGTCTGGCTTGAGGCATGAACCTCACTATTTTGAAACTCGTTGCCGGCCGGATCGTCTCCGGCCTGGCCTCGCTGCTGGCGGTGTCGGTGGTGGTGTTTGCCATCACCGCCGTGCTGCCCGGCGACGCGGCCGAAGAGAAGCTGGGGCAGGACGCCACGCCTGAAGCGGTGGCGGCGCTGCGCAAGGAGATGGGCCTGGACCGCAGCGCGGTGCTGCGCTACTTCGACTGGCTGGGCGGCATGGCCAGGGGCGATGCGGGCAAGTCGGTGGTCACCGGCATGCCGGTGGGTGAGGCCGTTAACAGCCGCCTGCCCGCCTCGCTGTTGCTGGCCGCGGTGACCACGGCGTTTTCCGTGCCGCTGGCCCTGGGCCTGGGCATCCTCTGCGCCTTGCGGCGCGGCTCGGCTTTTGACCGTTTCACCAGCATGGCGACGGTGGCCGTGGTGTCGGTGCCGGAATTCCTGGTGGCCACGCTGGCCGTGCTGGTGTTCGCGGTGCAGCTCAAATGGCTGCCCGCGCTCTCCTACGATGTCAACATTTCCTCGCCGGGCGAAATGCTGCGCTCCTTCGCTTTGCCGGTGCTCAGCCTGGGCAGCGTGATCGTGGCGCAGATGCTGCGCATGACGCGCGCGGCCGTCATCGACCAGATGGCGGCGGCCTATATCGAGATGGTGCGGCTCAAAGGCGCGAGCGCCGCGCGTACCGTGCTGTTCCACGCGCTGCCCAATGCCATCGGCCCCATCGCCAACGCGGTGGCGCTGAGCCTCTCGTACCTGCTGGGCGGCGTGATCATCATCGAGGTGATCTTCAATTACCCGGGCATCGCCAAGCTTATGGTGGACGCCGTCTCCCAGCGGGACATGCCCCTGGTGCAGGCCTGCGCCATGATCTTCTGCGCCGCCTACCTGATCCTGGTGATGCTCGCCGACGTGTGCGGCATCGTCGCCAACCCACGCCTGAGGCACCAATGAACGTCGCGACTCTTGTTCCTTCGAACGCCGCTACCAAGCGCCGCGCCTGGCTCTCGGGCTGGTCGCGCGCCGGCAAGTTCGGCCTGGCCGTGCTGGCCTTCTGGGTGGCCGTGGCGATCTACGCCTGCTTCGTGCCGGACAGCGCACTCGGCGAGATGTCCGATGCCGGCGTGTTCCAGGGTATGGGTGCGCAGCACTGGCTGGGCACCGACTACCTGGGTCGCGACATGCTCACGCGCATCATCGTGGGCACGCCCTACACCATCGGCGTGGCCTTCGTCGCGACGCTGATCGCCTGTGGTGTGGGCGCTGTGCTGGGCCTGCTGGCCGCCGTGACGGGCGGCTGGGTGGATTCGGCCCTGAGCCGGCTGCTCGACACCCTGGTCTCCATCCCGAGCAAGATGTTCGCGCTGGTGATCATCGCCGGCTTCGGTTCCTCGGTCACGCTGCTCATTGCCGTGGCCGCCATCGTCTACACGCCGGGTGCCTACCGCATCATCCGCTCGCTGGCGATCAACATCAACGCCATGGACTACGTGCTGGTGGCGCGCGCCCGCGGCGAAGGCCACGGCTACGTCATGCGCCGCGAGATCCTGCCCAACATCACCGGCCCGCTGCTGGCCGACATGGGCTTGCGTTTCGTCTACGCCCTGCGCCTGCTGGCGAGCCTGAGCTTCCTGGGCCTGGGCGTGCAACCGCCCATGGCCGACTGGGGCTCGCTGGTGCGCGAAAACCTGGGCGCCTTGCCGGTAGGCGGTGTCTCGGTGCTCGCCCCGGCGTTTGCCATCGCCGCGCTGACCATCGCGGTCAACCTCGTGATCGACAACTTACCGGGCCATACCGACGCCGACAGGGAGAAACACTGATGGGCGCTACTGTCCGCGTGAACGAACTGCGCATCGTGGCGCAAGCCGCCGGTGGCGGCGAAACGGAGATCGTCAAAGGCGTCTCTTTTGACATAGCACCCGGCGAGGTGCTGGCGCTGATCGGCGAGTCCGGCTCCGGCAAGACCACCATAGGCCTGGCGCTCATGGGCTACGCACGGCACGGCTGCCGCATCGCCGGAGGCAGCGTGCGCATCGGCGACACCGACGTGCTGGCACTCACCGAACCCGAACGCCGCCAATTGCGCGGCCGGCGCGTGTCGTACATCGCGCAGAGTGCCGCCGCCTCCTTCAACCCGTCGCGCACCATCATGGACCAGGTGGTGGAGACGGCGCGCATCCACTCCCTGATGCCGCGCGCCGAGGCCGAGAAAAAAGCCGTGACGCTGTTCCGCGAGCTGGCGCTGCCGCAGCCCGACACCATAGGCCAGCGCTATCCGCACCAGGTCTCGGGCGGGCAGCTGCAGCGGCTGATGGCCGCGATGGCGCTGATGAGCGACCCGGACCTGGTGATCTTCGACGAGCCCACCACGGCCCTGGACGTCACCACCCAGATCGAGGTGCTGCACGCCTTTCGCCGCGTGGTGCGCGAGCGCAAGACCACGGCGGTTTATGTCACCCACGACCTGGCGGTGGTGGCCCAGATGGCCGGCCGCATCCTGGTGCTGCGCGACGGCGCCGAGCGCGAGATCGGCACCACGCAGCAGATCATCACCACACCCAAGGACGACTACACACGCAGCCTGATCGCCGCCGCCAACCCCAAGGCGCGCACCGGTGAGGCGCACGCCGAGGGCGCCACGCCGCTGCTGGAAGTGCGCAACCTGGTCGCCGGCTATGGCCCGCTGGACAAGCACGGCCGGCCCGCCTCCCCGGTGCTCGACGATGTGAGCCTGCGTCTCTACCGCGGCCAGGCCATCGGCGTCATCGGCGAGTCCGGTTCCGGCAAGACCACGCTGGCGCGTGCTGTCGCCGGGCTGATAGGCCCCGCCGGCGGGCAGATCATGTTTGACGGAAAGCCGCTGCCGCGCCTGGTGAGCCAGCGCACGCCCGAAGAACTGCGCCGCATCCAGATCGTGTTCCAGATGGCGGACACGGCGCTCAATCCTTCGCACACCATCGCCGAGATCCTGGCGCGGCCGCTGCAGCTGTACCGCGGCTTGAAGGGCGAGGCGCTGGACAAGCGCATCGCGCAGCTGCTGGACCTGGTGCAACTGCCGCAGGCTTGCGCACGGCGCCTGCCCGTGGGGCTGTCCGGCGGGCAGAAGCAGCGCGTCAACCTGGCGCGCGCGCTGGCCGCCGACCCCGACCTGATTCTGTGCGATGAAGTGACCTCGGCGCTGGACACGGTGGTGGGCGCCGCCATCCTCGACCTGCTGGCGCAGCTGCGCAAGGAGCTCGGCGTGTCCTACATGTTCATCAGCCACGACATGAACACCGTGCGCGCCGTGTGCGACGAGATCGTGGTGCTGTATGCCGGCCAGAAGGTCGAGTCGCTGACCCGCTCGGCTTTCGCGCATGCGCCGCGCCATCCCTACTTCCATCTGCTGGCGAACTCCGTTCCGGAATTGCGCCAGGGATGGCTGGAAGAAGTCGGGGCGGCGCAGCGCGCGGCCCTGCCGCTGGTGCAGGCGCCCGTAGACCGCGCGGGCATTTGCAGCTTCCTGGACCGATGTCCTTTGCGTGTCGCAGGTTTGTGCGACAGCAAGACGCCGCCGCGGCATGAGCTCGAGGGCGGCGTGGAAGTGTTCTGCCACCGCAGCGCCGATGAATTGCTGCAGCTGCAAAAAACCAAGGCGCAGCCGCGCGAATGCACGGCCTGATTCGCAAGGCCTGATCCGGGGAGCGCTGCGTGCGTATGGAGGTCGCCGTCCCGGGTGGCGCCGGGAATTTTTTCATCCGAACTGAACTGATTGAACCGACATGGAAACACTGAACTTCATTGGAGGCCGCTGGCAGGCGGCCCAGGACGCTCGCCAATTCGAGGTGCGCAACCCGGCCGACGACAGCCTGATCGCCACCGTCGCCGACGGCGGCGCCGCCGACGCACGCCTGGCCGCCGACGCCGCGGCCCAGGCGCTGCACGCCTGGAAGGCGCGCCCGCCGCGCGAGCGTTGCCTGATCCTCAAAAAATGGCAGGCGCTGATAGAGCGCGACGTGGAGCCGCTGGCCGCGCTGATCTCTCGCGAGCAGGGCAAGCCGCTGGCCGAATCGCGCGGCGAGATTGCCTATGCCGCGGGCTATGTCGAATGGTTCGCGGAAGAGGGTGTGCGTGCCCACGGTGAAGTCATCGCCGCGCCCGTCACCTCCAAGCGCTACATCGTGCTGCGGGAAGCCGTTGGCGTCGTGGCCGTGGTCACGCCTTGGAATTTCCCGGCCGCGATGATCGCGCGCAAGATTGCGCCCGCGCTCGCCGCCGGCTGCACCGTGGTCGCCAAGCCCGCCGAAGACACGCCGCTCACTTCCCTGGCGCTGGTGAAGCTGGCCGAGGAAGCGGGCGTGCCGCCCGGCGTGCTCAACATCGTGCCCGCCTCGCGCGATCGCACGCCGGAAGTGGTCGGCGAATGGCTGGCCGACGGCCGCGTTCGCAAGATCAGCTTCACCGGCAGCACGCCGGTGGGCAAGCTGCTGGCGCGCGAGTCCGCCACCACGCTCAAAAAGCTGTCGCTGGAGCTTGGCGGCAACGCGCCCTTCATCGTGTTCGAAGATGCCGACATCAACGCGGCCGTCGAAGGCCTGATGGCCTCGAAATTCCGCAACGGCGGCCAGACCTGCGTCAGCCCCAACCGCGTGTACGTCCACCAGGCGGTACACGACCGTTTTGTCGACAAGCTGGCGGCCCGCGTGGGCGCGCTGAAGGTCGGTCCCGCGACCTGGCCGCAGGCCGAGATCGGCCCCATGATCAATGCCCGTGCGCTGGAGAAGATAGAGCGCCATGTGAACGACGCGGTGGCCAAGGGCGCCAAGGCGGTGGTGGGCGGTTGCCGCGTGCGCAACGACGTCGCCACCGGGCCCAACTACTACGCGCCCACGGTGCTGACCGGTGCCACCAAAGAGATGGCCCTGTCCTGCGAGGAAACCTTCGGCCCCGTGGCCGCCATCTTCCCCTTCGCGACCGAAGAGGAAGTTGTCGCACTGGCCAACGACACGCCTTACGGCCTGGCCGGTTACTTCTATTCGAACGACGTCAAGCGCATCTGGCGCGTGGCCTCGGCGCTGGAGACCGGCATGGTCGGCATCAACGAAGGCGCCATCGCCGCGCAAGCCGCGCCCTTCGGCGGCGTGAAGGAATCCGGCTACGGCCGCGAAGGCTCGCACTGGGGCCTGGACGATTACCTGCACACCAAATACCTTTGCCAAGGCGGATTGGCATGAAAGTCCTGGTGCTTGGCGCCGGCGTGATCGGCACCACCACGGCCTACTACCTCGCGCGCGCGGGCCATGAGGTCACGGTGGTCGACCGCCAGCCCGGGCTCGCGCGGGAAACAAGCTTTGCCAATGCCGGCCAGGTGTCGCCGGGTTACGCGGCACCCTGGGCCGCGCCCGGCGTGCCGCTCAAGGCGCTGCGCTGGATGTTCCAGAAGCATGCGCCGCTGGCCATAGGCCTGGACGGCAGCATGGACCAGCTGCGCTGGATGTGGCAGATGCTGCGCAACTGCAGCCCGCGGCGCTACGCGGTGAACAAGGAACGCATGGTGCGGCTGGCCGAATACAGCCGCGACTGCCTGGCGCAACTTCGTGAAGACACCGGCCTGCGTTATGAAGGCCGCGAGGGCGGCACGCTGCAGGTGTTCCGCACCCTGGCGCAGCTCGATGCCGTCGGCAAGGACGTGGCCGTGCTGCGTGCCGCAGGCGTGCCCTACGAACTGCTGGGGCCTGACGAACTGGTGCGCGCGGAGCCGGCCATCGCCACCGGGCCGCTGGTGGGCGGCCTGCGCCTGCCCGGTGACGAGACGGGCGACTGCCACCTGTTTACCACCGGTATCGGCCACCTGGCCCAATCCATGGGCGTGCGCTTTTCTTTCGGCGAAGCCATAGACCGTGTCGAAGTCTGTGCCGGCCAGGTGGCCGGCGTGCTGCAGGGCGGCCGCCTGCTGAAGGCCGATGCCTATGTGATGGCGCTGGGCTCGTATTCCACGGCCATGCTGGGCGAGGCCTTGAAGATCCCCGTCTATCCGGTCAAGGGCTATTCGATCACCGTGCCCATCGCCGACGCGGGCCGCGCGCCGGTGTCGACCGTGCTGGACGAGAGCTACAAGATCGCCATCACACGCTTTGACCGCCGCATCCGCGTGGGCGGCATGGCGGAACTGCGCGGCTTTGACCTGCGCCTGAACCCGCGGCGCCGCGAAACGCTGGAACTGTGCCTGAACGACCTGTTCCCCGGCGCCGGTGACGCTGGTGCGGCAAGCTTCTGGACCGGCCTGCGGCCCATGACCCCGGACGGCACACCGCTGGTGGGCCGCACGCCGCTGCCCAATCTCTACCTCAACACCGGCCACGGCACGCTGGGATGGACCATGGCCTGCGGCTCCGCGCGCCTGCTGGCCGATATCATGAGCGGCCGCGCACCCGAGATCCGCGCCGACGACCTTTCGGTGCAGCGTTATGCGCAGCCGGAATCGCGGCCATGGGCCGGCCCTTGGGGGGCAGTCCAATTCGACTAACTGCTTGTGAACTTGTTTACGACTATTGCCCAGAACAAGCGCACTGCGGGGTTTGGTGGACGCTCACTTCGCGCAGCGAAGTGATGCGGCCACACAAATCCTCCCCCAATCTTGCAAATAGCGCGACAGTCGAATGGCAGTCGACCTTCAGTACAGGTCATTGCGCACTGATTGATCGTAGTGTTCGTTGATTTGCTGAACCTGCGCGTCATCGAGATCGCTGGAGGCATCGTGGAGCCGGCTGATGGCCGCGAGCATGTCGCCCACTGTGGGCAAGGTGTCGCGATCCAGCCTTGAGCTGTGCTCCCAGAGCTGGGCACGATTGACGGCCTTGCCGCAGTGGAACAGCACCTCGTCGATCTGCACGACGGTTGCTGCTTTGGGTGTGCGCATCCCTTCGCGAAGATCGGACAACAAGTCATGATCGGTAGAGACGCGTCCCCGGCCGTTGATGCGAAGAAAGATCTCCAGCCCCGGGAACAGAAAGACCATTGCAAGCCGCCGGTCGCGCTGCAGGTTTCGCAATGATTCGATCCGGTTGTTGCCCGGCCAGTCGGCAAATGCGACCGTGTTGTCGTCGAGTACGTGAACAAAGCCGGGCGGTCCGCCGCGCGGCGAGGCGTCCAATCCATGCTCGCTCCCCGTCGCCAGGCAGAAGAATGTGGCTTTGCGCAGGTATGCCTTGTGAAAGTCGACCAGGTGGTCCAGCACGGCACGCTGGATTCTTTCGGACGGCGGCGCATAGAGCGCGTCGAGATCAGCTTGCGGCACTTGGGCGTCCGCTTGCGCTTGCCGGGGCTTCGCTGGGGTCGCGTCTTGGGTGGGCGATCCGGCGTTTTGTGTCTTCATGAGATGGCCTTCTTAAAAGTAGAAGAAGTAAAAGAAGTAGAAGACCCCAAGCCTAAGCACGATTGAATGGCTCCCGTAAACTGTATCGGCCATTCAATATCTCAAATCCGCCATGCACGACCCCATGAGCCACCTGGACGACTACATCAACCTGGCAGGCGGCCCGGTGCTTTTTGCCGCGGAAGGCCGCCATGAGGATGAGCTGGCTGCGCAGCCGCACCAGCATGCGCGCGGCCAGCTTTTCGGTTCCATGCGTGGTTTGTTGTCCGTGGGTGTGCAGGAAGGGGTCTGGCTGGTGCCGGCGATCCACGCCGTGTGGCTGCCGCCTCGCCAAATGCATTCCGGACGCACGCATGGGCCTTTTCACGGCTGGAGCGTGTATGTTGCGGAGTCCGCCTGCGGCGACTTGCCGCCACAGCCTTGCACCATCCGCTTGTCCGGGCTGCTGCGTGAAGCCGTGCTTCGCGCCGCACGCTGGCCTGTCAATGCCAGTGAACCCCTGAGCGGCGCGCAGGCGCACCTTGCCGGCGTCATCCTGGACGAAATCCGGACACTGCCTGTTGAGCCGCTCGGCCTGCCTTTGCCGAAAGACCCGCGCCTGCAGCGTGTCGCTCGCGCCCTGATCGCGGATCCGGCGGATGATCGCGACATGGCGCACTGGGCTGATTTCGCGGCCGTGAGTACGCGCACCTTGACCAGGCGCTTTGTTGCCGAGACGGGCTTCAACTTCACGGAATGGCGGCAGCGCGCCCTCTTGATGCGGTCGCTTGAAATGCTGGCGGCGGGCGCCGCCGTGACGACAGTGGCCCTGGACCTGGGCTATTCCACCGCGAGCGCCTTCATCACGCTTTTCCGCCGCACCTTTGGCGAGACCCCCGCCGCCTACAAAGCCCGCCTGTGAAGCCGCGCGGGCGGCACGGCGAGGGGGCGCTCTCCTTCCTCACGCCTCAAGCCGGGCCAGCACACGCCGCGTGGCGGCAAGCGCCCGCCGCGCACGTTCCGTGGCGCCGACAGTGAGCGCCAGCGTATGCGCCGGCACTTCGAGGCTGAGCGGGATGTCGCGCGGCGCCGCGCGCAGAAGGCCGGGCAGGTCCACCTCGCCATCACCGGGAAACAGGCGCTCGCCGCGGGCCTCGGCGAGGATGGCGTCCATCGTCGGCGGAATGGCCGCGGGCACGTCACACAGCTGCATGAAGCGCAAACGCGAGGGCGGGATGTTGGCGATGTCCGTGATGCGGCTGCGCGAGCGGCTCAGGTGGAAAGCATCGATCAGCACACCCGCGTTGCCGCGGCCGGCGTGCTCGACAATGCGCGCGGCCTGGGCCAGGTCTTTCGCGTCGGTCCAGGGCATGAACTCCAGGGAGGGGGCCAGCCCATAGCGCCCGGCGAGGTCGCAGAATGCGGCGAAGGTGTCGGTCAGCCGGGCCTCATCGGAATCGTTGCCGGCCACGAGCAACTCGCTTGCGCCCAGCCGGGCGGCGGTGGCCATCGCGGCTTCGTAGTCGCCGATCCGGGTGTCGGGCTTGAGACGAAAGATCTCCACATCGAGCACCTTGACGCCGGTGTCCGCCAGGCGAGCCTCGACTTCGCGCAGCATAGCCGTGTCTCCCACGATGTCGTATTGCGGCTCGGTGGGCGTTGCGGGCAGCAGGCGAATGCCGACATGGCTGAAGCCGGCATCAAAGGCGCAGCTCACCATCTCGGGTGGCGTCAGCTCCAGCACGGTCAAGGCGGCGAGTGAAATGGGGCGGGTCATGTTTTTGGCGCTGGCTCTTGGGACAGAGGTCTGGACAACAGCAATTTACCGCCAAAACAAGCAAGGGCTTCAGCGCGACCGGGAAAGTTTGAGCGGCCGCGCACCCGAGATCCGCGCCGACGACCTTTCGGTGCGGCGCTATGCGCCGCTACGCCTCCAGGCGCACGACCACCTTGCCGGCGTGCCGGCCCCGCAGCAGGTCCGACAAAGCGGTGGGCGCGTTCTCCAGGCCGTCTACAACGCTTTCCCGCGCCTGGATCTGCCCGTTGTTGACCCATTGCTCCATGTCACGGCGGAACACATCAAAGCGCGGGCCATAGTGGTCAAGAATGATGAAGCCCTGAACGTGCACCCGTTTTTGCAGGATGGCGGCCAGGAACTGCGGCATGTGATTGGGGCCGGATGAGCCGGCCGTGTCGTTGTAGTGCGCGACAAAGCCGCACACGGGCATGCGGGCGCCTACGTTGAGCAGCGGAAGGACCGCCAGCAATACCTCGCCGCCGACGTTCTCAAAATACACGTCTATGCCCGCCGGGCATGCGGCGGCAAGCTGCGCCGCAAACAAGGGGTCATGCCTGTCGATGCAGGCATCAAAGCCCAGCTCGGCTACGGCCTGCCGGCACTTGTCAGCACCGCCGGCAATGCCCACGACGCGCGCGCCCTTGAGTTTGGCGATCTGGCCGACCATCGCGCCCACCGCGCCGGTCGCCGCTGCGACCACCACCGTTTCACCGGCCTTGGGCCGGCCTATGTCCAGCAGGCCGACGTGCGCCGTAAAGCCAGGCATTCCGAGCGCGCCCAGCGCCAGCGAGGGCCTGGCCATGTCGCCCAGGGCCTGCAGCTCGTTGCCGTCACTCACGGCATAGTCCTGCCAGCCGCTGTTGGCAAGCACCAGCTCACCGGTGCGATAAGCGGGATGCCTGGATTCGATGACGCGGCTGACGGTGCCGCCCGGCATGGTGCCGCCCAGTGCAACGGGTGGCGCGTAGCCGGGCCCGGTTTTGTCCATCAGGTTGCGCATGTACGGGTCCAGCGAAAGGAATTGCGTTCGCAGGAGCACCTGACCTTCGCCTGGGCGCGGCACGGGCCCGGTCACGAGGTGGAAGTCCGACGCGGCGGGCAGGCCGTGCGGGTGCGCGGCCAGGGTGATGCGCCGATTTGTGGAGGGCTGTGGCTCAAGACTTGTCATGATGGTCTTCATGCCCTGGCCATGGCGGGAGCGGGGCCGCGACGCCAGGCCAGCAGGCCGCCCAGGGCCACGGCCACCATCGCAAATGCGGGCGCGCCGAGCGCGCCGGTCCGGTCGACGATGAGGCCGCCCGCGATGGCGCCCGTGGCAATGGCAATCTGGAAGGCGGCCACCAGCAAGCCGCCCGCTGCTTCCGCCTGGTCGGGCGCGGCGCGCACAATCCAGGTCTGAAAGCCCACCGGAAATGCGCCGAAGGCAAAACCCCACAAGCTCACCGCCACGGCGGTGACCACGGTGGAGCTGCCGCCCACCAGCAGCGCCGCCGCCAGCACGGCGATCATCGCGCTGCCGGCGACGATGGCGTAGCGCTCGCCGTGCCCGGCCAGCCAGCCGCCCGCGAAGTTGCCGAAGAAGCCGCCTATGCCGTAGCCCAGCAGCACGGCGGAAATCGCCGCCACGGGCAGCTTGGTCACGTCTTCCAGCACGGGCCGTATGTAGGTAAAGCCCGCGAAGTGGCCCGATATGACCAGCAGCACCGCCAGCAGCGCAATGCGCACCGGCCCGCGCGTGAGCAGGTCGCGCAGGCCCTTCAGGCTGGCCTGGTCGCGCGGTGGCAGGGCCGGCAAGGCCGCCAGCTGCACCACAAAGGCCAGCAAGCCGACAACACCTGCCGCGACAAAGGCGCTGCGCCATCCCCAGAGGCTGCCCATCCAGGCGCCCACGGGCGCCGCACAGACGGTGGCAATGGAGACGCCGGTCAGCACCAGCGACATCGCGCGCGGGAAGAGCCGCTCAGGCACCAGGCGCATGGCCAGCGCCGCCGCCATGGACCAGAAGCCACCGAGCGCGACGCCCAGCACCACGCGCGCGAACAGCAGCACCGGGAGCGAGCCGGCCGTCGCGGCCAGCAGGTTGGACACGAGCAGCAGGGCGGTGAGCGCCAGCAGCACCCGTTTGCGGTCAAAGCGCGCCGTCAGCAAGGGGATGGTGGGCGCGGCCACCGCGCCGACCAGCGCCGTGGCCGTGACGGCCTGGCCCGCGGCGCCCGCCGTGACGTGCAGGTCTGCCGCCATGGCGGTCAGCAGGCTGGCCGGCAGGAATTCCGCCGTGACCAGGCCGAACACGCCCAGGGAGAGGGATGCGACCGCCGCCCAGCGCGTGGCGGCTTCGGCAGGCGGATGGTTGGCGGGAGGGGCGCCTGCGGACAGCGGGTCCAGGCAGGCAGAGCAGGAGTTGGATGACATGGGATATGAAGCCTTGAAGCCTTGTTGAAGACAGGGTTGCCAGCTTAGGCCTAGCATCGACAGCTTTCCATGGCGAAAGAGCCGAAATGCTTGACGATTCCTCCAGAACTTTCACGCCCGTTGTTCAGCCTCCCCATGAATACGGGGGCTTGCCCGCCGCCGGACCCGATCCCCTGACCCAGGTGCTGCTGGGCCTGCGCCTGGAAGGCGTCGAATACGGCCGCTGCCTGGTGCATGCGCCCTGGGCCATTTCCTTTGACGCGCAAGCCGCTGCGCGCTTTCATTTCGTCGTCAGCGGAGGCTGCTGGATGCAAACACCGCAATCCGGGTGGATGGAATTGAAGGCCGGTGACGCGGTGCTGCTGCCGCGCGGAACGGCCCACACCCTGGCCAGCTCACCCGAGGTGCCGCCACTGGACCTCGCGAGCTTTGACCGCCAGCGGCTGGCGGACGACATATACCTGCTGCGCGACGCAACGCCCGCGGCGCAGACACCGTCCCACGCCATGTTCTGCGGCAGCATGACCTTCAACCTCGACCCCCTGCACCCCTTGCTGGCCATGATGCCCGAGGTCATACGCGCCAGCGAGCTGGCCCAGCGCGACCCGGGCGTGCCCATGCTGCTGGAGGCGATGGAGCGTGAGGCCTCGCTCAACCGCATAGGCGCCTGCGGCATCCTGGCCCGCATGGCCGACGTGCTGGCCGCGAGCATCATCCGCGCCTGGGTGGAATGCGCCTGCAGCAACTCGACAGGCTGGATCGCGGCACTGCGCTCGCCCGGCGTGGGCAAGGTGCTGGCCGCCATCCACGCCTCGCCTGAGCAGGACTGGAGCGTGCCGGAACTGGCGAACATCATGGGCGCTTCGCGCTCACGCTTTGCCCAGGCTTTCAAGGAGTCGGTGGGCGAGAGCCCTGCCCGGTACGTGGCCCGCATCCGCATGTTCCAGGCCCGCAGCTGGATCGCGCAGGACGGCATGCGTGTCACCACGGCTGCCGACCGGCTGGGTTTTGACTCAGAGGCCTCCTTCAGCCGGGCATTCAAGCGTGTGATTGGCCACCCGCCCAGCAAGGCGCGCGCTGCCGTGTGAGCGAGGCACTGCCCCGCTGTTTCATGCGAGAGGACAAACAGGATGGCAAGATTTGTGTTGGTGCCGGGCGGCTGGCACGGGAGCTGGGCCTTTGAAGCGGTCAGCCGTGCGCTGGCAGGCGCCGGCCACGAGGTCCAGGCGCTCACGCTCGCGGGCCTGGGTGACGAGCCCTCGCATGGCGCCAATCTCGACACCCACATCAGCGAGGTGATTCAGGCGCTTGGTGCGCACGATACGCCTGCCGTGCTTGTCGGCCATTCGTATGGCGGAATGGTCATCACCGGCGCGGCGGACCGGTACCCCTCGGGCGTCAAAGCCCTTGTGTATGTCGATGCCTATGTGCCGGACAACGGTGCCTCGCTCTGGTCGCTCACCACCCCGAACTACCGGGAGCGCTTCATCGCGGGCGCGGCTGCGGACGGCTTGTGCTGCGCACCGGCCGCCCATCTCGACAAGCGATGCCGGCCCCATCCCATGGCCACCTTTCTGCAGGCCATCAAATTGACCGGCGATTGGCGCCAGGTCCCCGGCAAGGCCTTTGTCGCGGCCTTCGGCTGGGAGGGCAGCCCCTTCGTCGCGTTGTACGAGCGCCTGCGGCTGGACCCTGGATGGGCCACACATCGGCTTGAGTGCGCGCACGATGTTCCGCGGCTGGCGCCCGAAGCGCTCACTAAGATTCTCTTGAACTACGTGCAGGCCTGAACGAGCCCTTGACAGGGCGTGCGCGTATACCGGCGGGGTGATCCCTCAGGATCCCAGCAGGTTTCGCCGCACATGCAGCAAATGCTCCCTGGTGTAACTGATGGCGCGCTCCAGGTCGCGGTCCGCCAGTGCATTGACCAGCTGGCGGTGTTCCGCCTGGTAGGACAGGCGCCTGTCCGGCGTCAGGCTGCGGCGTTTGAGCGCGCCCCAGTCATCCTGGTCGCGCGCCCGGTTGATCAACTGGAAAACATGGGTGACCAGGGAGTTGTGGGCCGCCAACGCGATGGTTTCGTGCAACCTTCCGTCCCAGACTTCGAACTCTTCCATGCTTTGGGCCGCCTCCGCCTTGTCGCAGCAGTGCGCCATCTTCGCGAAGTCGCTTTGGGAGGCGTTGCGAATCACCATCTCGACAATGCTGGGCTCGATCGCAAACCTGAATTCCATCAATTCGGCGGGACTGATATTGCTGGAAATGCCCGCCAGCGCCGCGGCGGCACCGGCCGCCGGTGCCATGGCTTGCGGCTGGAAGTCCTTGCTGACATAGGTTCCGCTTCCCACGGTCTGGGTGATGAGCCCGGCCGTTTTCAGCTGTGCCAAAACCCGCCGTACCGTGGACCTGCCGATGTTGAAAGACTCGCTGAGATGCCGCTCCGTATCAATCCGGTGCCCGGGCGCCCATTCGCCTGAATTGAGCTTGCCCAGGATTGCGTCCTTCAGTACCGCCGCGTTGTCCATTGCTTGTTCCCTTGAATGCCAAATCATAGCAAGATGGTTGGCGTGACCCGCCTTGAATCAACCCAATTTAAACCAATTAGAGAATTTAAGCTGAGATTGGGCTGCAATATTCCTAATATTGGTTCTAAAATAAACCAAGACGAGCAAATTGGGTTTATCGTCGAACCAATTGGAGTGTTATGAAAATCGGACGCGTTTCTTACCAGGGCCGGGTGCGCATGGTGCTGGTCGATGAGGCCAGCAGCAAAGTCTCTTTTGTCGGCGGAAGTTTTGCCCAGCACCTGAACCCGGTGCAAGCTGTGATCGAGCGCCGCATGACCGCTGCGGAACTGAAGCCACTCATCGAAGGTGAAGCCGGTTTTGCGGACGTCAGCTTCCTGGCCCCGGTTTCGGTGCCCGTGCGCAATATCTTCGCCGTCGGCAAAAACTACACCGAGCATGCCTCGGAGTTCGACAAGAGCGGCTTCAACGCGACCAGCGGCGCGGCGGCCATTCCCGCCTTTCCGCAAATCTTCACCAAGGCGACGACCTCGCTGGCCGGCCCGCGGGACGATATCCGCTTTGACCCGGCGCACACCAGCTCCGTCGACTATGAAGGCGAAATCGGCGTGGTGATAGGCGCGGAATGCCGCAATGTTTCCAAGGCCGATGCGCTCGGCAAGGTGTTTGGTTTTGTCGCGCTCAATGACGTGACGGCGCGGGACCTGCAGAAGAACCATGCGCAGTGGTTCCTCGGCAAGTCATTGGATACCTTCTGCCCGCTCGGCCCCTGGATATCCACCGCTGACGAGTCGCCCATCGCATCGCTCAAGGTCCAGACCTGGGTCAACGGCGAGTTGCGCCAGACCGGCGTGCTGGCCGATCTGATCTTTGACGTGCCGACCCTGATCGCGACACTGTCCAAGGCGATGACCCTGCTGCCCGGCGACATCATCGCGACCGGCACGCCCGTGGGCGTCGGCATCGGCTTCACGCCGCCCAAATTCCTGAAGGATGGCGACCTGGTTCGCGTGGCGGTGACCGGCCTGGGCGAGCTGAACAACCGCGTTCGCACACTGTGACGGCGGGGCACTCCGCGAGGAGTGCCTGCGCGGTGTTCACGCTGCGCGCATCAGGCAAGCAAAGACAAATCAATTCAATGGATGGAGACAAGAAGATGAACGACTCAAGCAGGAACCGGGCGCCCGTCGCATCGGCGGCAGTGGCGGTGATGGCTGCGATGGCGCTCTTCAGCGCCTTGCCGCTGATGGCGCAGGAGGCCTACCCGGGCAAGCCCATCACCATGGTCGTGCCCTTCCCGCCGGGCGGCGCGGCCGACATTGTGGCGCGGCCTGTCGCGGAGGCCATGGGGCGCTACCTCAAGCAGCCCGTCGTGATCGAAAACAAGGCCGGCGCGGGCGGCGGCATCGGCATGGCGCAGGTCGCCAAGGCCAGGCCCGACGGCTACAGCGTGCTGCTGGCGCTGTCGTCCATCGTCGTGCTGCCTGAAGCCGATGCGGTGCTCAAGCGCGCGCCCATGTTCACGCTGTCGCAGCTCAAGCCCATCGCGCGCTTCACCGCCGACCCGGTTGTGCTGGTGGTGAATGCCAACAGCCCGTGGAAAGACTTCAAGCAGTTCAGCGCGGCCGCCAAAGCCAAACCCGGCGGCTACTCCTTCGGCTCCTCGGGCAACTACGGCACCATGCACGTACCGATGGAGCAGCTGAAGGCCGCCACCAACACCTCCGTGCTGCACATCCCCTACACCGGTGCGGGGCCGGCGGTGGTGGCGCTGCTGGGCGGCCAGGTCGATCTTCTCGCTACCGGACCTTCCACGGTTACCAGCCACATCCAGGCGGGAAAGCTGAGGGCGCTGGCCCAATGGGGCAATGGACGCATCCCCACGCTTGCGGACGTTCCCAGCCTGAAGGAGCTCGGCATTCCCGTGACCTACTCGCAGTGGACGGGGCTGTTTGTGCCGGCTTCAACGCCCGATGCCGTGGTGGCCCGGCTGCGGGAGGCCGCGAAGTTCGCGGCGACCGACGCACGCGTCGTGCAGTCCCTGCAAACCGCCGGCACTTATATGCAGTACCAGGACACGCCTGAGTTCACCAGCTTTGTGGCCCAGGAAGCAGGTGTCATGGCCAAGGTCGTGCAGCGGATCGGCAAGCTGGAGTAAGGGTTTAAGCAGGCCTGAATGGAGGCCTTTATGGGCGGAGCCCGCCCGCGGGTTTCGCCTCGTTTTTGAACAGCTCCACAAAAAGCCGCCGCATCCATTGGTGGGCCGGGTCGAGGTTGAAGCGGTGGCTCCAGTGCAGCGACACGGTGAAAGTGCTGCGCGGCAGGGTGTTGGACAGCAGGGCGTAGCGCTCGGTGTTGGTAAAGCGCATCGCGATGGCGCGCGGCATCACCACCGCCAGGTCGGTGCGCTCGATGATGGCGGGCAGGGCCAGAAAATGTTCCGACGTCAGCACCAGCCGGCTGTCCAGCCCGAGTTCCTGCAGGATGCGGAAGGTCTCGGAGTGCGAGCGCACGGCGACGAACTCCAGCCGCCGCAGGTCCTGCACCTTGCCTGCTTTGTGTTTCGCCGCGAGCAGCGGGTGCCCGGCGCGCACCAGCACGGCATAACGGTCGCTCAGCAACTCCATGCGCTCCGTGCCGCTGACGGAGGGCAAAAAACCCAGGGCAAAGTGGATGGCACCGGTCTCCAGCGCATCGGCGATCTGGGCGTGCGGCAGCGGTGCGGTCTGCACGCGTATGCCCGGCGCTTCGCGGTGCAGCGCGGCCACCAGCTCGGGCAGCAGCCGGGCTTCACCGATGTCGCTCATGTGCAGCCGCAGCGTCATGGTCGAGCGTGAGGGGTTGAAGGCGTCGTCTTCCCGAAGCACGTCCTGGATGGACGCAATCGCCGGCTGGATCACGCTGGCCAGGCGTTCGGCGCGCAGTGTGGGACGCATGCTGCCGCCGGTGCGCACGAACAGGGCGTCGCCGAGCGCGAGCCGCAGCCGCGTCAGGCCCTGGCTGGCCGCGGGCTGCGAAAGGCCCATGGCGTCCGCCGCGCGGCTGACGCTGCCCAGCCGGTAGACCGCCTCGAAGAGCCGAAGCAGGTTCATGTCCAGCTGGTCAATATTCATACGGTGAATTTTACGGTATACGTTTCATTGCATTGACGCATGTTGACGCCCTTGCGAGACTTGCCTTCTTTCAAGTGCCATTCAAGTTGGAGACATTCATGGATCAAGCTGTTGTGCCGGCCGCGACCTGCCAGGGCGAAGCGGTGGAGTTGGTAACGGTCAGGGAGGCGGTGTTCAGGCTGCTGCGCTCCTTCGGCATGACCTCCGTCTTCGGCAACCCGGGCTCGACCGAGCTTCCCATGTTCATGAACTTCCCGGAAGACTTCCACTACGTCCTGGCCCTGCAGGAATGTGTGGTGCTGGGCATGGCCGACGGCTACGCGCAGGCCACGCGCAACGCGGCCTTTGTGAACCTGCACTCGGCCGCGGGCGTGGGCCATGCGATGGGCAACATCTTCACCGCCTTTCGCAACCGCACGCCGCTGGTGATCACGGCCGGCCAGCAGGCGCGCTCCATCCTGCCCTTTGATCCCTTCCTCGGCTCCACGCAGGCCCCCGAGCTGCCCAAGCCTTACGTGAAGTGGAGCGTGGAGCCCGCGCGCGCCGAGGATGTGCCCCTGGCGATCGCGCGCGCTTATTACATCGCCATGACGCCGCCTTGCGGGCCGGTGCTGGTGTCCGTCCCCTCGGACGACTGGGCGGTGAAAACGCTGCCGGTCGACGCGCGCGAGGTCAGCCGCTACCTGCGTCCCGAGCCCGGCCTGCTCGCCAAAATCGGCGATGCGCTGGACACGGCCCGCGCGCCGGCCATCGTGGTCGGCGCCTCGGTCGACCGCGACGGCGCGTGGAGCGAAGCCATCGAGCTGGCCGAGCGCCACAACGCGCGTGTCTATGTCGCGCCCATGTCGGGGCGCTGCAGTTTCCCGGAAGACCATCCGCTGTGGGCCGGCTTCCTGCCGGCCATGCGCGACCGCATCGTTGAACGGCTGGCCGGCCACGACCTGGTGTTCGCCCTTGGGGCGCCGGCATTCACCTACCACGTCGAAAGCAAGGGCGCGCACCTGCCCGACGGGGCCCGGCTGGTGCAACTGACCGAAGACCCCCAGGTCGCCGCCTGGGCGCCGACGGGGACCTCGGTGGTCGGCAGCATACGGCTGGGCTTGCTGGACTTGCTGGCCCGCCCCGCGCCCGCGCCCAGGGCGGCACCTGCGCTGCATGTGCGGCCCGCGCGCGTGCCCGAGCCTTTGCCGGGCGAGCGCCTGCCGGTGGCCTGGGTGCTGCAGACGCTGACCGATGTCCGTCCGCGCGACAGCATCATCGTCGAAGAGGCGCCCAGTGCGCGGCCGACCATGCACGGCCACCTGCCGATTTTCGAGTCGGAAACTTTTTACACCATGTGCAGCGGCGGCCTGGGCTGGGGCTTGCCCGCGTCGGTCGGCGTGGCCATGGGCAAGCCGGGCGCGCGTGTCATCGCGCTGGTGGGGGACGGCTCCGCGATGTACGCGATCCAGGCGCTGTGGAGCGCCGCGCAGCTCGGCCTGGCCATGACCATCGTGATCCTGAACAACCGCCGTTATGCGGCGCTGCACGACTTCGCGCGCATCTTCGGCTACCGGCCCGATGAACCCGTGCCGGGCACCGAGCTGCCCGACCTTGACTTCGTCGGCCTGGCCGCGGCCCAGGGCGTTCGCGGGCTGCGTGTGGCGCGCGCCGACCAGCTGCGCCCCGCGCTCGAACAGGCTTTGCGGTCTACCGAGCCCATGCTGGTCGAAGTCGAGATTGCCTGAAGGAGACAGCAAGGCAAAAACCAAAAACAACAAACACGGTTCAAAACACAAGGAGACAAAAGACATGAGCAAGATATCGATGTTGATCAATGGCGAGTCGCGGCAGGCCGCCAACGGCGCCACTTTCGAGCGCCGCAACCCGCTCGACGGCACGGTGGCCACCACCGCCCCCGCGGCGACGGTGGCCGACGCTGTAGCGGCGGTCGATGCGGCCGCCGCCGCGTTTGAGACCTGGTCGCGCACCGGCCCGGGCGAGCGCCGCGCGCTGCTGCTCAAGGCGGCGCATGCGCTTGAAGCCAAGGCGGAGCAGCTGACGGCGGCAATGGCCGCGGAAACCGGCGCGGCCGCACCCTGGGCCGGCTTTAACGTGCACCTGGCCGCCGGCATGCTGCAGGAAGCGGCCGGCCTGACCACACAGATCAGCGGCGAGGTCATCCCCTCCGACGTTCCCGGCAACCTGGCGCTGGCCGTGCGCCGGCCGGCCGGCGTGGTGCTGGGCATCGCGCCCTGGAATGCGCCGGTCATCCTGGGCGTGCGCGCCATCGCCACGCCGCTGGCCTGCGGCAACACGGTGGTGTTCAAGGGCTCGGAACTGAGCCCCGCCACGCACGGCCTGATCGTGGAGGCCTTCAAGGACGCGGGCTTTCCACCCGGCGTCGTCAACTTCATCACCAACGCACCGGCCGATGCGGCGGCCGTGGTGGAGGCCATCGTGGCCCACCCGGCCTTGCGCCGCGTGAACTTCACGGGATCGACCCGTGTCGGCAAACTGCTGGCCGCGACCTGCGCCAAATACCTCAAGCAAGCGGTCCTCGAGCTTGGGGGCAAGGCGCCCATGGTGGTGCTCGACGACGCCGACCTCGACGCCGCGGTCAACGGCGCGGCCTTCGGCGCCTTTGCCAACAGCGGCCAGATCTGCATGAGCACCGAACGCATCGTGGTCGACAACAAGATCGCCGATGCCTTTGTCCAGCGGCTCGCCGCCAAGGCGGTGAAACTGCCGCTGGGCGACCCGCGCAAGGGGCCGGTGGTGTTGGGTTCGGTGGTGGATGCCAGCACGGTGCAGCGTTGCAACGCCCTGATCGACGATGCGCTTGCCAAGGGCGCCAAGCTGGTCTGCGGCGGCAAGGCGGAGAACACCCTGATGCCGGCGACCCTGCTGGACCATGTGACATCCGCCATGCGCATCTACCACGACGAGAGTTTTGGGCCGGTCAAGCCCATCGTGCGCGTCGACGGTGTGGAGGAGGCCGTTCGGGTCGCCAACGACAACCCCTACGGCCTGTCGGCGGCGGTGTTCGGGCGCGACGTCGCGCGCGCCTGGGAGGTGGCCAACCGCATCGACTCGGGCATCTGCCATGTCAACGGGCCCACGGTGCACGATGAGGCGCAAATGCCCTTCGGCGGCGTCAAGGACTCGGGCTACGGCCGCTTTGGCGGCCGCGCCGGCATCGATGCCTTCACCGAGCTGCGCTGGATCACGGTGCAGACCACGCCCCGCCACTACCCATTCTGAGAGCAGGAGACCCACCATGAAATCATTGCTCGCATCCCTCCTGCTCGCGGCCGGCCTGTGCGCGGGCCTGCCCGTACACGCCCAAAACTGGCCGAACAAACCGATCAGGATCGTCGTCAACTTCGCGCCCGGCGGGGCGGCCGACCAGCTGGCCAGGCTGATCGCCCCGCCGCTGCACGAGGCGCTGGGCCAGCCCGTGCTGATCGAGAACAAAGGCGGCGCGGGCGGCAACCTGGGCGCCGAGTCCGTCGCCAAGTCGCCGGCCGACGGCTACACCCTGCTCATGGCGTCGGGCGGCACGGTGTCCATCAACCCGCACCTGTACACCAAGATGAGCTTCGACCCGGCGAAAGACCTGGTACCGGTGGCTTCGGTCGCCCGCGTCCCTTTCTACCTGGTGGTGCGCGCCGACAGCCCGGTCAAGGACTTCAAGGGCCTGATCGCCGACCTCAAAGCCCATCCCGGCCAGCGCGCCTTCGGCTCGCCCGGCAGCGGCAGCTCGCCGCACCTGGCCACGGAAATGATGAAGAGCGAGACCGGGACCTTCGCGGTGCACGTTCCCTACCGCGGCGCGGCACCGGCCCTGACCGACCTGCTGGGCGGGCAGATCGACTTCCTGTTTGATCCCGGTATCGCGCTCCAGCATGTGAAGACCGGCAAGCTGCGCATGCTGGCGGTCGGCAGTCCGCAGCGTGCCCCGCAGGTGCCCGAGGTGCCCACGCTCGATGAACTGGGGCTCAAGGGTTTTGATGCCGATGCGGTGTTCGGCCTTTACGCACCCGCGGGCACGCCGCAGGCCGTGATCGACCGTGTCAATACCGAGGTCAATCGTGTGCTGAACCAGGCGGCGACCAAGGAGCGCATTCTTGCGATCGGCAACGTGGCGCTGCCGCTCAAACCCGCGGAGTTCGGCCGCAAGGGCGCGGAAGACTCCAGGCGCTTCGGCAAGCTGATCCGCGACCGCAAGATCCAGGGCGACTGAGCGCGGCGGCCCTTGCCGCCTGCCTGTCGGGCTTTGCCTCTCGCACGGGCCGATCATCCCGGTCATTGCGGCGTCGCCGTGGCTGAGGACAAGGTCTTCAGCAAACACCACCACAAAGGAATAAAACGCCATGCCTCCCCCAACCGAGCCGCAACTGCTCGAGACCGATGTCCTGGTCGCCGGCGGCGGCCCCTGCGGCCTGATGCTCGCGAACGAACTGGGCCGACGCGGCGTGTCTTGCCTGGTGGTCGATGCCAAGCCCGGCACCGCCTTCAATCCGCAGGCCAATGCCACCCAGGCCCGCACCATGGAGCACTTCCGGCGCCTGGGTTTTGCCCACGAGATACGCGCGCTCGGCTTGCCCGCCGACCACCCGACCGACATCGCCTACTTCACGCGCTACGCGCGCCATGAGCTGTCGCGCATCATCCTGCCCACCGCGGCCGAGGCGCAGGTCAGGATCAAGTCCATGACCGGCTCGTGGAGCGCGGCCGAACTGCCGCACCGCGTGTCGCAGAAATTCGTCGAGCAGGCCCTGCGCCGCCATGCCGAAGCCTGGCCCTCGGCCGAGCTGCGTTATGGCTGGTCGCTGGAGCGTTTCGCTGAAGAAGAAAGCGGCGTGAGCGCGAGCGTGCGCCCCACCGCCGGCGGCCCGGCGCAGGAAGTGAAGGCCAAATACCTGGTCGGCGCCGACGGCGCGCGCAGCCTGGTGCGCCGCCAGCTGGGCATCGAATGGGGCGGCGTCACCGGCATACAGCGCGAGTTCATGGGCGGAAAGATGTTTGCCGTCTACCTGCGCGCGCCGGGTTTTCTGTCGGTGCTGCGGCATCCCAAGGCCTGGATGTATGTCGCGGTCAACCACCAGCGGCGCGCCTTCATGGCCTCGGTCGACGGTGTTTCGGAGTACGCCTTCCATGCCGCGCTGCGGCCCGGGGAAGACGCCGACAACTGGACCGAGGACGATGCCCGCCGCGTCTTCGCCGAAGCCGTGGGCGTGGAGTTGCCCATCGAGATACTGTCCATGGGCACCTGGCTGGCCGGCCATGCGCTGGTTGCCCAGCGTTTCCAGCAGGGCCGGGTGTTTATCGCCGGCGATGCGGCCCACCTGTTCACGCCGACCGGCGGCCTGGGCTATAACACCGCAATTGAGGACGCGGTCAACCTGGGCTGGAAACTCGCCGGCGTTGTGCGCGGCCAGGCGCCCGCGGCGCTGCTGGACAGCTATGCGGCCGAGCGCAAGCCGCTGGCCGAACGCAACACCGGCTACGCGCGGCGCTTTGCCGATTCAGTAGGGCTGTTCGCCGCCAAGGCCGAGCTCGACGAGGCTTCGGAGCAGGGCGAGGCCGAGCGCGAGCGCGCGGCCCGCTACTTCGGCGAGCACGCCAGGCTGGAGTTCAACATTCCCGGCGTCACCTTTGGTGGCCGCTACGACGGCTCGCCGGTCATTGCCGGCGACGGCGCGGCGCTGCCTCCCGATGAGCCCAACCGCTACACCGCCACCGCGAGCCCGGGAGGGCGGCCGCCGCATGCCTGGCTGGACGACGGCCGCTCGCTGTTTGATTGTTTCCACAGTGAATGGACGCTGCTCGCGCTGGGCCCGGATGCGCCTTCCACGGCCGCTTTCGAAACCGCCGCGCGGGCGCTTTGCGTCGACCTGCGCGTGGTGCGGTTGCCGCAGGCCTCGCTGCGCGAGCTGTATGAAGCGCCGCTGGCGCTGATACGCCCCGACCAGATTGTTGCCTGGCGCGGTGCGGCGGCGAGCGACGCAGCGGCCGTGCTGATGCGCGTCACGGGCCGATGACAACGCCATAACAACACAAATAAGGAGACTTGAATGAAAAACGCAATCCGCCAAATCCTCCAACTGCCGGCCGTTGCAACGGCCTTGGCGCTGCTCGCACCGGCGCAGGCCCAGACCTGGCCCAGCAAGCCCGTGCGCATGGTGGCCTCCTTTCCGCCCGGCACGCCGGGCGACGTGATTGCCAGGCTGATCCAGCCCGCCCTGCAGGCAGCGTGGAAACAGCCCGTTATCGTCGAGAACAAGCCGGGGGCGGGCGGCAATATCGCGGCCGGGGAAGTGGCCCAGGCCAGGGATGAGCACACCCTGCTGGTCGGCCCCGACACCGTGCTCACGATCAACCCGCATCTCTACAAAAAGCTGGGCTTCGACCTGCGGCAGTCGCTCAAGCCGGTGACCTACTTCGCGAGCTTTAATCAGATGCTGGTCTGCAACCCGGCCTCCGGCGTCAACACACTCGCCAGGTTCACCCAGCTTCCAGCCGGCAACACCTACGCCTCCGGTGGGCCCGGCACGCCCAGCCACATGGCCATGGAAATGCTGCTGGCGGCCACCGGCACCCGCCAGACCCATGTGCCCTACAAGGGGCCGGGGCCGGCCGCGCAGGACGTGCTCGCGGGCCATGTGGGCTGCGGTTTTATCGTCTCTTCTGTGGTGCTGCCGCATGTGCAGAGCAACCGGCTCCTGGCGGTCGCCGTCTCCAGCAAGGAGCGCTCGGTGCTCCTGCCCGCGGTGCCCACGGTGGCCGAGAGCGGCCACGCCGGTTTCGACGCGACCTTCTTCGAAACCCTGATGGCGCCCGCAAGCCTGCCCGCCGCCGTCACGGAAAAAATCCAGCGCGACGTGCGCGCCGCACTGATGGCGCCGGCCATCAAGGCAAGGCTGGCGGAGATGGACCTGCGCGTGGAGGCCGGAACGCCCCAGGAATCCGAGAAGCGCAGCCGCGAAGACTTCGCCAAGTGGGGGATGATTGCACGGCAGACACAACTCCAGCTGGACTGAGATGAAACACCCCCTGAGTCGCTTCGCGCCTTCCCCCTCAAGGGGGACGATGCCTGCGGCCGGGCCAAGCCCGTTCCACGGCGTCCGCTGGCCTTGCGCGTGCCAGTTTCATGCGATGTGGATGGCGCGCAGCGCAACAGATTACCGAAAAAAGGAGAGCCGCCATGCGCAACCTTGACCGCAACACCATCACCGAAGCCGTGCTCGCGCGCCATGCCGCGGCGGCGGACCCGCGCTTCAAACACATCATGACCAGCCTGGTCAATCACCTGCACGCCTTCGCGCGCGAGGTCGAACTTACCGAAGAGGAATGGTTCAAGGGCATTGAGTTCCTCACGCGCTGCGGCCACATCACCGACGACAGGCGCCAGGAGTTCATCCTGCTGTCCGACGTGCTGGGCCTGTCGATGCTGACGGTGGCGATGAACAACGACAAGCCGGCAGGCTGCACCGAGGCCACGGTATTCGGCCCCTTCCATGTGGAGGGCGCGCCGCACTACGAACTCGGCGCGGACATCGCCAACGGTGCGCGCGGCATCCCTTGCCTGGTTCGCGGCACGGTGCGCGGCGCGGCGGGGGAGGCGGTGCCGGGCGCCCACATCGATGTCTGGCAGTCCGACGAAGAAGGCCTGTATGACGTGCAGCATGCGGAGATCGACCATGCGCAGGCGCGCGGAACCTTCAATGCCGATGCCAAAGGGGGCTACCACTTCCGCTCCATCCTGGCCGTGCCCTATGCCATACCGCATGACGGCCCGGTCGGCGACCTGCTCAAGGCGGCGGGCCGCCACCCGTGGCGGCCGGCCCACCTGCACTTCATGATCAAGGCCGAGGGCTATGAAACCCTGATCACCCATGTGTTCCGCAGCGACGATGCCTACCTCGATTCGGATGCCGTGTTCGGCGTGCGCCAGTCCCTGGTCGCCGACTGGAAGCCCCAGCCCGACGGCAGCTACCTTGTCGAATACGACTTCGTGCTCAATCCGTCCCGGCCATGAAGGAGTTCATCTACAACGGCCAGCCCTCGCGCGTGGTGTTTGGCGCCGGCGCGCTCCAACACCTGGAGCGGGAAATCGAATTGCTCGGAGCGCGCAAGGCGCTGGTGCTGTCCACGCCTGAGCAGCGGGACCAGGCGCAAAGGGTGGCCGACCGCCTTGGGAGCCGGGCTGCCGGCATTTTCGCCAGGGCCGTTATGCATGTGCCGATAGAGACGGCACGCGAGGCGCGCGAAGAGGCGCGCCGGCTGGGTGCCGATTGCGCGATTGCCATCGGCGGCGGCTCCACCACGGGCCTGGGCAAGGCCATCGCGCTGGACTCGGGCCTGCCCATCCTGGCCATCCCCACCACCTACGCCGGCAGCGAAATGACGCCCATCTACGGCATCACCGAGGCCGGCTTGAAAAAAACCGGAAGGGATGCGCGCGTGCTGCCTCGCACGGTCATCTACGACCCGGCGCTGACACTGACTTTACCCGTGGCGCTGAGTGTGACCAGCGGCATGAATGCGATAGCGCACGCCGCCGAAGGCCTGTATGCCCAGGACAGCAACCCGGTGATGGACCTGATGGCCGAAGAGGGCATACGCGCCATCGCGCAGGCCTTGCCCGGAATTTGCCGGCGTGCCGATGACATGGGCGCGCGCGGCGAAGCGCTGTACGGAGCCTGGCTTTGCGGCAGCGTGCTGGGCAATGTGGGCATGGCCTTGCACCACAAGCTGTGCCACACCCTGGGCGGCAGCTTCAACCTGCCGCACGCCGAAGTGCACACCGTCGTACTGCCCCAGGCGATGGCCTTTAATGCAGAGGCCGCGCCCAGGGCCATGGCCCGTATCGCACGCGCTCTTGGGGTCACGGGCCGCGGCAGCGCCGCGGCGGGGCTGTTTGACCTGGCCCGCGACAACGGCGCGCCGGTAGCGCTCAAGGACATAGGCATGCAGGCCTCGGACCTGGACCGTGCTGCCGACCTCGCCGTGCAAAACCCCTACTGGAACCCGCGCCCCATTGGGCAGGCGCAGCGCGGCGAGATCCGGCAATTGCTGCAGCGCGCTTATGAAGGCGTCCGGCCGGATTGAGTGGCTGTCTTTGCGGCGATAGAGTCGCCGAGCAGCACGCGGGTGGTTTCCTGGTCCAAAATCACACCCATGACAAGCCCCAAACTAACCATCGAGTTCGCGGACGGCATCATGGCCCTGTCCTTGAACCGTCCCGACAAACTCAATGCCATCGACAACGAGCTGTCGCGTGCGCTGCTTGCCGCGATTGAACAGGCCGCGCGCGACGACAAAGTCAGGGTGCTGCTGCTGCGCGGCAAGGGCCGGGCGTTTTGTGCGGGAAGGGACGTCGGCGCGCCGCCCACGGAAGACGACCTGGTGCTGGTGCAGGCCGTGGCCCAGGCGCTGGTCTCATTGCCCAAGCCGGTTGTCGCTGCTGTCCATGGCTGGACCGTGGGCGCCGGCTTTGAGTGGATGCTCAATGCGGACATCGTGCTCGCCGCGGAAAGCGCGCGCTTCAAGCTGCCCGAGGCCTCGTTGGGGGTTTTTGTGACCGGCGGATTGACGGCAACGCTGCCCGCCTATGCGGGCCTTGCGCGCGCCAAGGCGCTGATGCTGCTGGGCGAGGAGTTCTCACCCGCGCAGGCGCAGGCCTGGGGGCTGGTCTGGAAGGTGGTTGCCGATACCGAACTCGAATTGGCTTCGCGGCAGACAGGCGCGAAGCTGGCGGCGCTTTCGCCGGAAGTTGCCGCCCGCTTTAAACGGGTGCTCAACGAGACCGGGCTTGGTCGCTTTGAGGAGGCGATTGCGCTGGAGAACGATGCGCAGCGGGCATTGGGAGGTCGGGCCGAGGCTGCCTGAGCGCAGATATCCCTGCAAGGGGAGAGAGTTCAACTACTTACAGTGCCGCAACCAGCTCAGGCACAGCCGTGAACAGGTCGGCCTCCAGGCCGTAGTCGGCCACGCTGAAGATGGGCGCTTCGGGGTCCTTGTTGATCGCCACAATGACCTTGCTGTCCTTCATGCCGGCCAGGTGCTGGATCGCGCCGCTGATGCCGGCGGCGATGTACAGCTGCGGCGCGACAATCTTGCCGGTCTGGCCCACTTGCCAGTCGTTGGGGGCATAGCCCGCATCGACGGCGGCACGAGAGGCGCCGAGTGCCGCGCCCAGCTTGTCGGCCAGCGGCGTCAGCACTTCGCTGAACTTCTCGCTGGAGCCCAGCGCGCGCCCGCCCGAGACAATGATCTTGGCGGCCGTCAGCTCGGGGCGGTCGCTCTTGGCGATCTCGGAGCCCAGGAAGCTCGACTTGCCGCTGTCGGCCACGCCGGCCGGCGTTTCAATCGCGGCCGAGCCGCCGGTGGCGGCTGCCGCGTCAAAGCCGGTGGTGCGCACGGTGATGACCTTGGTCGCGTCCAGGCTTTGCACGATGGCAATCGCGTTGCCGGCGTAGATCGGGCGCTCAAAGGTGTCTGCGGCATCAACCTTGGTAATGTCGGAGATCTGGCCCACGTCCAGCGTCGCGGCCACGCGCGGGGCGATGTTCTTGCCCGAGGCGGTAGCCGGAAACAGGATGTGCGAGTAGTTGCCGGCAATGGCCACCACCTGGGCGGCCATGTTCTCGGCCAGGCCGTGGGCGAAGTGCTCGCCTTCGACGTGGATGACCTTGGCCACGCCGGCAATCGCGGCGGCGGCCTTGGCGGCGGCTTCGGCGCCCTTGCCGGCCACCAGCACGTGGACCTCGCCGCCGCATTGGGCGGCAGCGGTGACGGTATTCAGGGTGGCGGGCTTGATGCTGGCGTTGTCGTGTTCAGCAATAACGAGTGCGGTCATGTCATCAGTCCTTAAATTACTTTGGCTTCGTTCTTGAGCTTGTCCACCAGGGCGGCCACGTCGGCCACCTTGATGCCGGCGCTGCGCTTGGGCGGCTCGCTGACCTTCAGGGTCTTGATGCGCGGCTTGACGTCGACACCGAGGTCTTCGGGCTTGAGGCTGTCGAGCTGCTTTTTCTTGGCCTTCATGATGTTGGGCAGGGTGACGTAGCGCGGCTCATTAAGGCGCAGGTCGGTGGTGATGATGGCCGGCAGCGTGAGCGAGAGGGTCTCCAGGCCGCCGTCGACTTCGCGCGTGACTTTGGCGGTGCCGCCTTCGACCTCGACCTTGGAGGCAAAGGTCGCCTGGGGCCAGCCCAGCAGTGCGGCCAGCATCTGGCCGGTCTGGTTGCAGTCGTCATCAATCGCCTGCTTGCCCAGGATGACGAGCTGGGGTTGTTCTTTCTCGACCAGGGCCTTGAGCAGCTTGGCCACGGCCAGGGGCTGCAGTTCCTCGGCGGTTTCGACCAGGATGGCGCGGTCGGCACCTATGGCCATGGCGGTGCGCAGGGTTTCCTGGCACTGGGCGACGCCGCAGCTGACGGCGATGACTTCGGTGACCACGCCTTTTTCTTTCAGGCGCGTGGCCTCTTCGACGGCGATCTCGTCAAACGGGTTCATGCTCATCTTGACGTTGGCGATGTCGACACCGCTGCCATCGGATTTGACGCGGACTTTCACGTTGTAGTCGACTACACGTTTGACGGGGACCAGGACCTTCATTGAGCCATTCCTTGATGCTTGATGAATAAATGGCGCGCAGGGCTATCCCCGCGCGCGGGAAAAATGGAGGCAGCCTCAGGCCGCGACGATCTGGGGGATCTGCGTGGCCGGCGGCGTATTGCGGCTGCGGCCGCAGCGCACCAGGCCGTCAATCATCACCATGCCGACGCCGGGGATGTCGCCGCGCTGGATGCTGTCGAGGATGTCGCGCCCGGCGGAGTGCTGGGCCTTGTCCATGAAGACAAAGTCGGCATCGCGGCCGGCTTCTATCAGGCCGCAGTTGAGTTTGCGGATGCGCGCCGTGTTGCCGGTGGCAAAACAGAAGGCCAGCTCCGGGGGGATGTTGCCCAGGCTGCAGAGCAGGGAGATCAGCCGCAGCATGCCCAGCGGCTGGACACCCGAGCCGGCGGGGCCGTCGGTGCCCAGGATGACGCGGTGCGGGCACTTGAGCTGCAGCGCCGCCTGGGCGGCGGCGATCGCGACCTTCTCGTTGCCGTTGTGGACGATCTCGATGGCGCGCGAGGACTTCTCGCAGAGTTCGCAGACATGCGCTTCCGACAGCGCCGTGTGCCCGCCGTTGATGTGGCCTATCACGTCCGCATCGGCCTCCAGCACCACGTCCTTGTCGATCAGGCCGGAGCCCGGAATCGACGGGCCGCCGGTGTGTATGGTGCTCTGGATACCGTATTTGCGCGCCCAGCCGACCATCTCCTTGGCCTCGTAGCCGGCCTTGACGGAGCCCAGGCCCACTTCGCCAAGCAGCGTGACGCCGGCCTCGGCCAGGTCCTTGAAGTCCTGCTCGGTCATGCCTTTTTCGATGATGGGCGCGCCCGCCAGCACCTTGACGCCGCCCGGGCGGAAGTTGTCGAAGGCGCGCTGCGCGGTGATGGCCAGCGCTTTGAGGCCCACGATGTCCTTGGGCCGCCCCGGCAGGTGGACTTCGCCGGCCGAGATCATGGTGGTGACGCCGCCGTGCATGGTCGAGTCTATCCAGCCGATCTGGTTCTGGCGCGGCGTCCAGTCGCCGAAGACCGGGTGCACATGGCTGTCGATCAGCCCGGGTGCCACACAGGTCTGCTGCGCGTCGATCACGGTCTGCGCGTGCGCGGTGTCGCAGTCCTTGGCCTTGCCGACGGCCACGATCAGCCCGTCGTTCACGACGATGGTGTCGGCGTCCAGGATGGGGCGGTCTATGTCACCGGACAGCAGCAAGCCGATGTTTTTGATGACGACTTTTCCGGACTTGCCGGTCGATGCTGCTTCTGCCATGGATGGCCTCTTTTCAGTGTGTGTGGGGAAATCAGGGGTTCAGCATGACGGTGCGCAGCACGGTGCTGATGATGAAGGCCTGCCACTGGGCCAGCGCTTCGGGCGACTGCAGGTCTTCGCCCAGGAAGGCCGACAGCGTGTGGCGGTTGGAGATGTAAAAGTAGCCTGTCGCCGCGATCAGCAGGTAGACATTGCGGGCGGAGATGTCGGAGCGGAAGATTTTCTTGCGCACGCCGCTTTCCAGCAGTTGCCGGATGATGGCGATGGCGGGCGACGAGTAGTCGCGCGCGCGCTGCGACTTGGCGATGTGCTTGCCGCGGTGCAGGTTCTCCGTGTTGAGCAGCGTGATGAATTCGGGGTTCTTGCTGTAGTAGGAGACCACGAAGCAGATCACGTCCGTCAGGGACTCGACGGGATGCTCGACGTCCAGCGACAGCTCGAGCTCCGCATCGTTCATGCGGCGGTACATGTCCTCGAGCACTTCGATGAACAAGCCTTCCTTGCTGCCGAAGTAGTAATAAATCATGCGGTCGAAGGACTTGGCCGACTTGGAGATTTTCTCCACGCTGCCGCCGTCGTAGCCGTAACGCGCGAAGACCTTGGTCGCCGCGCGCAGTATGTTGTCGCGCGTGGTCTGCGCGGCCTGCTCCCGCACGCCCGGCCGTTTGGCTGCCGCACGTTTGGGTGTCGCGGCGCGTGGCGTGGTGGTTCTGGCGGTCTTCACTGTCATGGATGGGTGTCCGGTCGCGGTTGGCAAAGGGGCGGGCCTGAGGCCGCCGGGGAAGAAATTTCCCGGGTAGTGTAGGGCGGAAGCAAACGCCGGGCCATCTTCTTCCTCATTGCTCGGCGAAGGCGCGTTCAATCACGAAGTCGCCCGGCCTGGAGGTGTTGCCTTCGGTGAAGCCCTTGCCCTCGAGCATGTGTTTGAGGTCCTTGAGCATGCCGGGGCTGCCGCAGATCATCACCCGGTCGTGCGCCGCATCCAGCGGCGGCAGGCCCAGGTCCGCCTGCATTTTTCCGGTTTCGATCAGGTCGGTGACGCGCCCCATGTTGCGGTAGGCCTCCCGCGTGACGGTGGGGTAGTACAGCAGCTGTCTGGAGATCAGCTCGCCGAGGAATTCGTGCCGGGGCAGGTGCTCGACGACCAGGTCGTGGTAGGCCAGCTCGTCGGCCTGGCGCACGCCGTGGACCAGCACGACCTGCTCGAACTGCTCGTAGGTCGCCGGGTCGCGGATGATGCTCATGAAGGGCGCCAGGCCGGTGCCGGTCGAGAGCAGGTACAGCCGCTTGCCCGGCAGCAGGTAGTCGATGACCAGCGTGCCGGTGGGCTTGCGCCCGACGATGATCTTGTCGCCGACCTGGATGTGCTGCAGGCGCGAGGTCAGCGGGCCGTCTTCCACCTTGATGCTGAGGAACTCCAGGTGCTCCTCGTGGTTGGGGCTCACGATGCTGTAGGCGCGCAGCAGGGGCTTGTCGTTGACCCTGAGGCCGATCATGGTGAAGTGCCCGTTGCTAAAGCGCAGCGAGGTGTCGCGGGTGGTGGTGAAGGTGAACAGGCGGTTGGTCCAGTGATGGACGGACAGGACGGTTTCTTCGTTGAAGGCGCTCATGGTGGTGGGGGTGTAAAGAGTCGGTATGAAAGAGTTGCGCGCCGGGCCTGGGCCTTCAGCCGAGGTCCAGGCCGGCCAGCTTGTCGGTCTTGTCCTTCCACAGCTCGGCGTCCGGCAGGGGCGCGATGCGTTTGGAGATGGTGGGCCACAGCTTGGACAGCCTTGCGTTGATTTCCAGGAAGGGCTTGAACTGCTCGGGCGTGTCCGTGTCCGCGTAAATCGCGTTCACCGGGCATTCCGGGATGCAGACGGCACAGTCTATGCATTCGTCCGGGTCTATGACCAGGAAGTCCGGGCCCTGCTTGAAGCAATCCACCGGGCACACGTCCACACAGTCGGTGTATTTGCATTTGATGCAGGCGTCGGTCACTACGTGGGTCACAAGAACTCCTTTGCGCGGCGGTTCGGGCCGGCTATCGTCGATGCAGGCAATGTGCCACATTAATGTAGTGAACGCAACATTTAAGTTAAGTGCTCGCAACATTTTTAAAAATAAATTGGAAACCGCGGTGCAAATCCTATTGCGCGGCAATTCCGTATCCGCTACATTGAATTTAAATGTAGCAAATGCAACATGTAAATTAAGTGCGCACTACATTGGGGATTGCGCCCCGGAATGGCGCCCCGGGATGGGGCTGGTGCGAACAAGGTGAACACGATGACTGAACACACAAAAACGGACGGCCTGCCGGGCATGGACGGCCTTCCCCAGGTGCTGGAGAAGGCCAGGCCGCGCAACGAGCGCATGAACAGCGAGAAGATCGAGTGCAACGCCTGTCCGGTGCTGTGCCAGATTTCCGACGGCCGCAGCGGCGCCTGCGACCGCTATGCCAACCACGGCGGCACCCTGGTGCGTGTGGACCCCGTGCTGCTGCTGCGCCGCACCCTGTCCGGCTCGGAGCCCCAACTGGTCTCCTTCGCGGGGCGTGAAGCCGCGGCGCAACCTGCGCCGCAAGACGGCGTTGCGGGCAGCCTGCCCGCGCCGGCGCCGGCCTGGAGCGGCGACCTGTTGCTGGCCGACGAGGTGTTTGTCACCGGCGTCGGCTCCTCGACAACCTACCCGGACTACAAGCCCGCGCCCTTCATCGTGTCGTCGAAGGCGGCCGGCGTGGACCTGGTCACCGTGGTCACCGAAGGGATTTTCAGCTACTGCAGCTTCAAGGTGAAGATAGACACGGACCGCTTCCTGGGCGCGGAGCAGGCCAATGTGCGCTGCAAGGGCGAGGTGGTCGGCCACGTGACGACGGCCGAATACGGCTCCCAGATGCTGTCGCTGGGCGGCGTGCACCACCTGACCGGCGGCAGCAAGAAAGAAGGCCGTGTGACGGTCGAGATGATGCAGGCGCTGGGCAACAAGCAGGCCGTGGAGTTCACCATCGACGGCGGCTCCCAAATCCTGATCCAGGCGGGCCGCGCGCCCGTCGTGAACGGCGTGGAAGAAAAACGCATGCGCGTGGGCTGCGGTTCGGCCACGGTCGGCATCTTTGCCAAGCAGCTGTTCGGCAAGCTCGACGAGGTCGTGGTGGTCGACGACCACATCACCGGCGTGCTGACCGAGCACCAGGCCGGCCGCTGCCTGGACATGCCGCCCTCCGGCATCAAGATGCGGGGGCGCAAGTCCACGCCGGGGCGTTATTTCCAGGTCGCCAATCCTGGTGTGGGCTGGGGCGGCACCGACATCGCCGACCCGCTGTCCATCATCGAGGCCTGGGATGCCTCCGTGGCCTGGCCCGGCCTGCGCCTGCTGATGACTTCCACCACCGGCGAGCATGCGAGCTGGTATGTGCTCGATGAGGCGCTCAACCCTGTCGAGCAGGAGATGCCGCCCGAAGTGCGCCGCATCGTGGAGCGCATCGGCGAGAACTGCGAGCCTTCGCTGTCCACCGTGCTTTTCCTCGGCGGGGCCGGCGGCAGCCTGCGCGCCGGCGTCACCGAAAACCCTGTCCTGCTGACGCGTGCCATCAAGAATGCGCTGGTGAACGTCACCTGCGGCGGCGCGCCGGCCTATGTCTGGCCGGGCGGCGGGATCACGGTGATGGCCGACGTCATGCGCATGCCGGACAACAGTTTCGGGACCGTGCCCACGCCGGCCATCGTCGCGCCGATTGAATTCAGCATGAAGCTGGACGACTACCGCGCGCTGGGCGGCCACATGGACCATGTGCGCACGCTGGAGCAGGCCCTGCACCGCGGCGCCTGGCATAACGAAGGCGCGCCCACGGCCCTGGCCTGGGCCGCGCTGCCGGCGGCCAACCCCTGGCCGCTGGCGCGTCCGCCGCTGCTGGGCTGAGGCCTTTCCGCCATGAACGCCCAACGCACGCAACTGCCCGACGGCCGCTGGCATTTCCAGCATGGGCCCATGGACATCGTCATAGGCGCCAACGGCAGCCAGCCGGCGGTGGAGGCGGCGCATGAGCAGGCCTGGCAACGCTTTGGCGGCATCCTCGGCGAGCTGGTGCGCGAGCTGCCTGTGCTGCGGCAGCCCGTGCAAGGGCCGTGTCCGCTGAGCGGCGCGGTGGCGCGGCGCATGTGGCATGCCTGCCGGCCCTACCGGAGCGGCTTCATCACCCCCATGGCCGCGGTGGCCGGCGCGGTGGCGCAGGAGCTGGTTGCCTGCTACGCGGCAAGCGGCATCTCGCGGGCCTGGATCAACAACGGCGGCGACATCGCGCTGCACCTCGCGCCTTCGCAGTCGGTGCGCATAGGCCTGTATGCGGATATCGAGCGCCTGGGCGTCGATGAAATCCTGGGCGGCGTGCAGACCGACGGGCAGTTCGAGGTCGACAGCGCCCTGCCTGTGCGTGGCGTGGCCACCAGCGGATGGCGCGGCCGCAGCTTTTCACTGGGCATTGCCGACAGCGTGACCGTGCTGGCGCGCACCGCCGCCGAAGCCGACGCGGCCGCGACCGTGATCGCCAACGCGGTGGATGTCGCCGATGCGCGCATCCTGCGCCGGCCGGCTTGCGAATTAAAGGACGACAGCGACCTCGGCGCCATTCCCGTCACGGTGGAGGTGCCGGCGCTGGAGCCCGAGCTGGTGAGCCGCGCGCTGCATGCGGGCCTCAGGCGCGCCCAGACCCTGCGCGCGGCCGGCCTGATCTGGTCGGCGGTGCTGGTGTGCCAGGGCCAGTTCATGACCACCGCCGCCGGCGCATCGGTGCAAAGCCTGGACAAGCCTCGCGGCGGCCGGCAAGCTGGTTCGGTATTTGCTTAATGAAATGAATGGACCTTCAACCATGATAGAAATCAGGCGCATCTTTACGCACGTGGAGCAGATACGGCACGAGTTCGGCCCCGAGGCGCCCACGCCGCTGCTGCGCGGTGCGATTGCCGCGGTGCTGGCCAACCCCTTCGCCGGCCGCTATGAGCCCGACATCCTGCCGATGATGGATGCGCTGCAGCCGGTCGGCATCGACATGGCCCAGCGCCTGCGCGCCGCGATGGACGTCCCGGCCGACCGCATCGAGGGCTACGGCAAGGGCGCCATCGTCGGCGCGGCCGGGGAGCTTGAGCACGGCGCGCTCTGGCATGTGCCGGGCGGCTATGCCATGCGGGAACTGCTGGGCTGGAAGGGCGACCGCAATGCCTACGCCAAAGGCAAAGCCGAGGAAAAAACCGGGCAGCCCGGCAACGCGCTGTCCATCGTGCCCTCCACCAAAAAAGTGGGCGGACCGGGGACGGCGCTCGATGTGCCGATGACACATGTCAACGCCAGCTATGTGCGCAGCCACTTCGATGCCATCGAGGTGCGCGTGCCGGGCGCACCCCTGCCCGACGAAATCGTCTTCATCCTCGCGATGAGCACGGGCCCGCGCATCCATGCGCGCGTCGGCGGCCTGGCCGCCGGCGCGATCGCCAAATGGGACGGCCTGCGCTGATCAGGGCGCGACCCCCACCCCACACATTGAGACAAGGAAACACCATGAGCGCGAAGATCCGAAAAATCATTGTCCAGGTCGATGAGACGCTGATCGAAATGGGCAAGCCCGTCACGCCGCCCACACGCCGGGCGCTGGCCATGGCCGTGATTGAAAACCCCTTTGCGGGGGCTTACGTGGAAAAGCTCGACGCGCTGATCGCCATCGGCGAAGAACTCGGCGGCCTGCTCGGCGGCAAATGCGTGCAGGCCCTGGGCATCGCACCGGGCCAGGCGCACAGCTACGGCAAGGCCGCGATTGTGGGCGAGGCCGGCGAGCTCGAACATGCCGCGGCCATCCTGCACCCCAAGCTCGGCGCGCCCCTGCGGTTGGCGGTCGAAAAGGGCGCGGCCCTGGTGCCGTCCAGCAAAAAGCGCGGCGGCCTGGGCACGGCCATCGATGTGCCGCTGGGGCACAAGGATGCGGCCTTTGTGCGCAGCCACTTCGACGCCATGGAAGCGCGCGTGGCCGATGCGCCGCGCGCCAATGAAATTGTGGTTGCTGTCGTCGTCACGGACAGTGGCCGGCCACTACCGCGCGTGGGCGGATTGCAGGTCCACGAAATCAAGGGCGAGGACGGGCTGCGCTGACGCGCGGCCTGCCAGCCATCAATCTGATCCACGACAAACAGGAGTATTTATGAAGATGCACCACAAGATGCTGAGCGCCGTGACCCTGCTGGGTCTGATGGCTTCGATGATGATGACGGCGCACGCGCAGGACGTCATCAAGATCGGCGAGGTCAACAGCTACAAGGCCCAGCCCGCTTTCCTGGAGCCCTACAAGAAGGGCATGGAGCTGGCCGTCGAAGAACTCAATGCCGCGGGCGGCATCAACGGCAAGAAGGTGCAGCTGTTCATCCGCGACGACAACGCCAATCCCGGCGACGCGGTGCGCGCCGCCGAGGAGCTGGTCTCGCGCGAAAAGGTCGACGTGCTGACCGGCTCCTTCCTCTCCAACATCGGCCTGGCACTGACCGACTTTGCCAAGCAGAAGAAGTTCTTCTTCCTGGCGGCCGAGCCGCTGACGGACAAGATCGTCTGGCAAAACGGCAACCGCTACACCTTCCGCCTGCGTACCTCGACCTATATGCAGGTCGCCATGCTGGTGCCCGAAGCCGCCGCGATGAAGAAAAAGCGCTGGGCGGTGGTGTATCCCAACTATGAATACGGCCAGTCCGCCGCGGCCACCTTCAAGACCCTGCTCAAAGCCGCCCAGCCCGATGTGGAGTTCGTGGCCGAGCAGGCCCCGCCCCTGGGCAAGGTCGACTCCGGCAGCGTGGTCCAGGCCATGGCCGACGCCAAGCCGGACGCCATCTTCAACGTGCTGTTCGGCGCCGACCTCTCCAAGTTCGTGCGCGAGGGCAACACCCGCGGCCTGTTCCAGGGCCGTGAAGTCGTGAGCCTGCTGACCGGTGAACCCGAGTACCTGGACCCGCTCAAGGAAGAAACGCCCAACGGCTGGGTGGTGACCGGTTATCCCTGGTACGGCATCCAGACGCCCGAGCACAAGGCCTTCTTCCTGGCCTACCACGGCAAATACAAGGACTATCCGCGCCTGGGCTCGGTCGTCGGCTACAGCGCCATCAAGTCCCTGGCAGAAGGCATGAAAAAAGCCAAGTCCACCGACACCGAGAAGCTGATCACGGCCTTCCGCGGCCTGCATGTGACGACGCCTTTCGGCCCGGTGGTGTTCCGCCCGGAAGACCACCAGTCCACCATGGGCGCCTATGTGGGCCGCACCAAGAATGAAGGCGGCAAAGGCGTGATGGTCGATTACCGCTACATCGACGGCGCCAAGGTCCAGCCCAGCGCCGCCGAAGTCAAGAAGATGCGCGCCGCCGACTAAAAGCACGGGCGCACCGGCCTGCCCGGTGCGCAGGGGCCCCAGGCGCGGCGGATAGGCCGCCGCGCCGCGGGCTGCCGGTTTCCCGCAAAAAAGGTTTATTCATGAGCTTTTCAGGCTTTATCGTGCAGCTGCTCAACGGCCTGGCCGGTGCGTCCTCGCTGTTCCTGGTGGCGGCGGGGCTGTCGCTGATCTTCGGCGTCACGCGCATCGTCAACTTCGCGCACGGCTCTTTCTTCATGGTCGGCATTTATGTCGCCTATTCCCTGGTGGCCGCGCTGGGCAGCACCCTGGGCTTCTGGCCGGCCCTGCTGCTCGCGGCGCTGGCCGTCGGTGTGCTGGGCGCCCTGGTGGAAATCCTGCTGCTGCGCCGCATCTACCGCGCGCCTGAACTTTTCCAGCTGCTGGCCACTTTTGCGCTGGGCCTGGTGATCAAGGACGGTGTGCTCTGGTTCTGGGGCGCTGAAGAGCTGCTGGGCCCGCGCGCGCCCGGCCTGACGGGTTCGGTCTCCATCCTCGGGCGGCAGTTTCCTTCCTACGACATCTTCCTGATCGTGGCCGGCCCCGTCGTGCTGGGCCTGCTCTGGCTGCTGCTCACCAAGACGCGCTGGGGCACGCTGGTGAGGGCCGCCACCCAGGACCGCGAGATGGTGAGCGCGCTCGGCGTCAACCAGGCCTGGCTGTTCACGGCCGTGTTCGCGCTGGGCGCCTTGCTGGCCGGCCTGGGCGGCGCGCTGCAGCTGCCGCGCGAACCCGCCAACCTCGAGATGGACCTCAACATCATTGGCGCCGCCTTTGTGGTGGTCGTGGTGGGCGGCATGGGCTCGATTCCCGGCGCCTATGTGGCGGCACTGCTGATCGCCGAGCTCAAGGCGATCTGCATCTGGCTGGGCCTGGTCGAGATCGCCGGCATCAGCATTTCCTTTTCCAAGCTGACCCTGGTGGTGGAGTTCCTGGTCATGGCCGTGGTGCTGGTGGCCAGGCCCTGGGGTTTGTTCGGCCGGCCCCAGGCGCCCAGCCGCCATGCGGGCGCGGCGGAGGAACCCCTGCGCCGGCCGCAGCGTCTTTACAAGGTGGGCGGCGCGGCCTTGCTGCTGTTGCTGGCCCTGATGCCCGCGCTTGCGGCGCAATCGCCCTATGTCACCGTGCTGCTGATCGACCTGCTGGTGGCGGTGCTGTTCGCGGCCAGCCTGCACTTCATCATGGGCCCGGCCGGCATGCACTCCTTCGGCCACGCGGCGTACTTCGGCCTGGGCGCCTATGGCGCGGCCTTGCTGGTGCGCAGCCTGAACATGCCCATGGAGATGGCGCTGGTCGTAGCGCCCCTGGTGGCGGCGCTGGGGGCTTTTGTCTACGGCTGGTTCTGCGTGCGCCTGTCCGGCGTCTACCTCGCGATGCTGACGCTGGCCTTCGCGCAAATCACCTGGGCCATCTGCTACCAGTGGGACGCCTTCACCGGCGGCAGCAACGGGCTGACCGGCGTCTGGCCGGCCGCCTGGCTGGCCGACAAGCGCGTCTACTACTACCTGACCCTGGTCCTGGTGGTGGGCGCGGTGCTGTTCATGCACCGCATGCTGTATTCGCCCTTCGGCTACGGCATGCGCGCGGCGCGCGATTCGGTGCTGCGCTCGGACGCCATCGGCATGAACGTCAAGCGCATGCAATGGGCGGCCTTTGTGATCGCGGGCGCGTTCGCGGGCCTGGCCGGCGCGCTCTACGCCTTTTCCAAGGGCAGCATTTCGCCGGAGAGCCTGCATGTGGGCAAATCCATCGACGGGCTGGTGATGGTGCTGCTGGGCGGCATCCAGACCCTGGCCGGGCCGGTGGTGGGCGCGGTCACCTTCACCTGGCTGCACGACACCGTGGCGCGCAACACCGACTACTGGCGCGCCATGCTGGGCGCCATCATCCTGATCCTGGTCTTGCTGTTTCCGCAGGGGATCGCGGGCTTTGCCAAACAGCTGCTGGCCAACCGGCGCGGCGCGGCAGGAGAAAAATCATGAGTTTGCTCAAGGTCACGGGCCTGGGGAAATCGTTCGGCGGCGTCCGGGCGGTGGATGGCATCAACTTCGAACTCGCCGCCGGCGAACTGCTGGCCCTGATAGGCCCCAACGGCGCCGGCAAGTCGACCACCTTCAACATGGTGAACGGCCAGCTGCGCGCCGACAGCGGCTCCATCCAGCTCGACGCCCAGGAGCTCGTCGGCCTGGCGCCGCGCGACATCTGGCGGCGCGGCGTCAGCCGGACCTTCCAGATCGCCGAGACCTTTTCCTCGCTCACGGTGGTGGAGAACGTGCAGATGACGCTGCTGTCGGCGGACCACAAGATGTTCTCCATGTGGCGCCGCGCGGCGGACCACAAGCGCGAAGAGGCCCTCGCCCTGCTCGAGCAGGTCAACATGAAAGCCCAGGCCGACCGGCCCTGCAGCGTGCTGGCCTATGGCGACGTCAAGCGCGTGGAGCTGGCCATGGCCATGGCCAACAACCCCAAGCTGCTGCTCATGGACGAGCCCACCGCGGGCATGGCGCCGCGCGAGCGCAACGAGCTGATGGCCCTGACCAAGCAGCTGGTGCTGGACCGCGGCATGGCGGTGCTGTTCACCGAGCACAGCATGGACGTGGTCTTCGCTTATGCCGACCGCATGATCGTCCTGGCGCGCGGACGGCTGATTGCCGAAGGCAAGCCGCTGGAGATCCGCGACCACCCCAAGGTCCAGGAAGTCTATTTCGGCAGCGGCAAGACCTTCGAGAAAAAAGCCCTGGTAAAGGAAGCAGCCTGATGAGCACCGCGAAGGAAGTCCTGTTGCAGGCCACCGGCCTGTCGGCCTGGTATGGCGCAGCCCAGATCTTGTTCGACGTCGGCCTCAACGTGCGGCGCGGCGAGGTCGTGGCCCTGATGGGGCGCAACGGCGCCGGAAAATCGACCACCCTCAAGACCCTGATCGGCATGCTCGACAAGCGGCGCGGCAGCGTGTCCTTTCTGGGAAAGGACATTTCAAAAAGCGAGCCCCACCATGCGGCCCGCATGGGCCTGGGTTTTGTGCCGGAAGACAGGCGCATCTTCACCGACCTGACGGTGACGGAAAACCTCGAGGTCGGGCGCCAGCCCGCGCGGCGCTGGCCCGACGGCAGCGAAGCGCCCCTGTGGACGCCGCAGCGGCTCTTCACCCTGTTTCCCAACCTCGGTGAAATGCCGGGCCGCGCCGGCGGCCGCATGAGCGGCGGCGAGCAGCAGATGCTCACCGTGGCGCGCACCCTCATGGGCAACCCCTACCTGGTGCTGCTCGACGAACCCTCCGAGGGCGTTGCTCCCGTCATCGTCGAGCAGATGGCCCACATGATTCTGGAGCTCAAGGCCCAGGGGGTCAGCATTCTTTTGTCGGAGCAGAACATGCACTTTGCCGAGCTGGTGTCCGACCGCGCCTATGTGCTGGAGAAAGGGCAGATCCGCTACGAAGGCTCCATGGCCGACCTGGCGGCCAACGACGAAGTGCGCCGCGCCTACCTGAGTGTCTAGACCGCTCGATGACCGGGAATCCTATGAAACTGATCCTCCCTGCACGCCGCCTGGCCCCGGCCTTGCTGGCCCTGACACTGGCCGCCGCGGGGTTCGCCCGCGCGGAGACCGGCGTCACGGACACGGCCGTCTCCATCGGCCAGTCCGCCGTGTTCAGCGGCCCGGTCGCCGCGACCGGCAACAACTACCGGCGGGGCATCGAGCTGTATTTCGAGCAGCTCAACAAGGCCGGCGGCCTGTTCGGGCGCAAGCTGCAGCTGACGGCCCTCGATGACGGCTACGACCCCAAGCGGACCGCCGACAACACCAAAGCGCTGATCGAGCAGAACAAGGTGTTCGCGCTCATCGGCTATGTGGCCACGGCCAACCTGATCGCGGCCATGCCGATTGCCGAGGAGGCCAAGGTCCCGCTGTTCGCGCCGCTGGTCGGAACCACCTCCATACGGCTGAAGCACAACCGCTACCTGTTCCATGTCAGGGCCAGCTACAAGGCCGAGCTGGCCCGCATCACGCAGCAGCTGGCGGTGGTGGGCAATGACAAGGTGGCGGTGGTCTACCAGGACAGTGTGTTCGGCAAGTCCAACCTGGACACCCTGCTGGAACTCATCAAGGCCGAGAAGCTGCAGGTGGTGAAGACCCTGCCCATGGCGATCACGGCGCAAAGCGCCGCCGATATCGCGGCCCAGCTCAAGCAGGCCTCGCCCAACGTCATCATCATGATCATGGCCGGGACCATGTCCGAGGTGCTGATCCGCGACGTGCGCGGCGCCGGCCTGGGAACGCCGCTGTACACCATCTCGGTGGGCCTGGCCGATGCCAAGGCCTCGGCGGCGCGCCTGAACGGCGCCCTGCGCGGCGTCATCACTGCCAGCATCGTGCCTTCGCCGGCGCTGGAGCGCTACGGCATCGTCAAGGAATACCGCAAGGCGGTGGGCGCGTCGGCCGGGGAGGGCGACAATTACACCGTGCTCGAAGGTTATATCGCGGCCAAGGTGTTCAGCGAAGGCCTGCGCCGCGCCGGGCGCAACCTGACGCGCGAGAACTTCATCGCGGCCCTGGAAGGCGTGGGCACGCTCGATGTGGGCGACTTCCGCGTGGAATACGGCCCCGGCAACCACAACGGGTCCGGCTTTGTGGAGCTTGAGATGTACACCGCAGCGGGCAGCCTGATCCGATGACCCTGAATGCCGTCACACTGTCCGTCAACCGGGTGGAGCGCACGCTGCCGGTGCCGGCCGGCACCTGCCTGCTGACGGTGCTGCGCAACGACCTCGAACTGAACAGCCCCAAATACGGCTGCGGCCTGGGCGAATGCGGCGCCTGCACCGTGCTGGTGGACGGTGTTGCCGCGCGTGCCTGCGTGATCCCGGTGGGCGGCGTGGCCGGCCGCGAGATCACCACGCTGGAAGGACTGGGCACGCCTGAGGCGCTGCATCCGGTCCAGCAGGCTTTCATCGAGGCGCAGGCCGCCCAGTGCGGCTACTGCCTGAACGGCATGATCATGATGACGGTGGCCTTGCTGGCGCGCAACCCTTCACCCGGCGAGGATGAGATACGCCGCGAGCTGTCGGGCAACCTCTGCCGCTGCGGTACCCACCTGGAGATCATGCAGGCCGTGCTGCGCGCGGCCGAACTGACCCGGCAAAACATTGCCCAGGGGAAGGCGGCATGACGCGCCGCGCCGACACGCCGCGCACGCGCGCGGATTTCCAGGCGGCCGCCGGTGTGCTGCTGGTCAGCCGCGAACCACCCCCGCCGCCGCCGCCTGCCAAGGGCCAGCCGGCGCTGGTCAGCGGCAACCCGCGCGAAGGCCTTGAAATCCTGGTCGCCGTCTGGGACGACGGCAGCGTGACGGCGCTCAACGGCCATGTGGACCTCGGCACCGGCCTGCGCACGGCGCTGGCCCAGATCGTGGCCGAGGAACTGGACGTCGCGCTGGGGCAGGTCAACATGGTGCTGGGCGACACCACGCGCGCGCCCAACCAGGGCGCGACCATCGCCAGCGCCTCCATCCAGGTACACGCCATTCCCTTGCGCACTGCCGCGGCGCAGGCGCGGGCCTGGCTGCTGGCGCGCGCCGCCGCCGTGCTGCAGGTGGATGCCTCGCTGCTGTCGGTGCGGGACGGGCGGGTGTGCGTCATCGGGCAGGAAAGCCGCGCTGTGGACTACGGCGCTTTGGTGGCCCTGCAGCACACCCAGCTTCTGCTCGCACCGGACACGCCGGTCAAGGCGGCGGCGGACTACCGCATCGTGGGCACCAGCACGCCGCGCGTCGATATCCCGGCCAAGGCCACGGGCGCGCTGACCTTTGTGCACGACATGCGCGTGCCCGGCATGCTGCACGGCCGTGTGGTGCGCCCGCCCTATGCCGGGGCCGACCACGGCGACTTCATCGGCAACACGCTGGAGTCGGTCGATGAATCCTCGATCGCGCACATCCCGGGCATACGCGCGGTGGTGGTGATACGCGATTTTGTCGGGGTGGTGGCCGAGCGCGAGGAGCAGGCCGAGCAGGCGCTGCGCGAGCTGCGCGTCCAGTGGAAATCCTGGCCCGGGCTGCCCAGGCTGGACGACCTCGAGCAGGCGATACGCAACAACCCGTCCACGCAGCGCAAGCTGGTCGACGAGGGCGACGTCGATGCCGCCATGGCGAGCGCCGCGCAGGCGCTGGCGCGCAACTATGTCTGGCCCTACCAGATGCACGGCTCCATAGGCCCTTCGTGCGCGGTGGCCGACTGGCGGGCGGAGCGCCTGACGGTCTGGGCCGGGACCCAGAACCCCCATGTGCTGCGCGCCGACCTCTCGCGCCTGACCGGCCTGGCCGATGTCGACATCGACGTCATCCGCATGGAGGCCGCCGGCTGCTACGGCCGCAACTGCGCCGACGACGTGGCGGCGGACGCGGCCCTGCTGTCGCGCGCCGCCGGCAGCCCGGTACGCGTGCAGCTGACCCGCGAGCAGGAACATGCCTGGGAGCCCAAGGGCGCCGCGCAGCTCATGCAGGTCAACGGCGGGCTCAACGAAGACGGCTCGGTCGCGGCCTATGACTTCCAGACCTCCTACCCCTCCAACGGCGCGCCCACGCTGGCGCTGCTGCTGACGCGCACCGTGGAGCCGGTCGCGCAGGCCTTCGAGATGGGCGACCGCACCGCGCGCCCGCCCTACGACTACGGCAACCTGCGCGTGGCCGTCAACGACATGCCGCCCATGCTGCGCGCCTCCTGGCTGCGCGGCGTGTCGGCGCTGCCCAATTCCTTCGCGCACGAATCCTATATCGACGAGCTGGCCACTGCCGCCGGTGTGGACCCGGTCGAGTTTCGCCTGCGCTACCTCAAGGAGCCGCGCGCCGCCGAACTGGTGCGCGCCACGGCCGAACGCGCCGGCTGGGTGGCGCACACCGGGCCGCAGCAAGGGCAGGCCGGCGAGGCGGCGGACGTCCTGCACGGGCAGGGCTTCGCTTATGCCCGCTACGTGCACAGCAAGTGGCCGGGCTTTGGCGCCGCCTGGGCCGCCTGGGTGGCCGATGTCGAGGTCAACCGCAAGACCGGCGAGGTGCATGTCAGGCGTGTGGTCGTCGGGCATGACGCCGGCACGCTGATCAACCCGGCCGGCGTGCAGCACCAGATCCACGGCAATGTGGTGCAGGCCACCAGCCGCGCCCTGACAGAACAGGTGACGGTGGAGCCGCAAAAAAACACCGTCGCCGGCCTCGAGTGGGGCAGCTACCCCATCCTGAATTTCCGCGACGTGCCGGTGATCGAAGTCGTCACCATGGCGCGCCCCGGCGAGCCGCCGCTGGGCGCGGGCGAGTCGTCGTCGGTGCCGGGCACGGCGGCCATCGCCAATGCGATCTTTGATGCCACCGGTGTGCGCTTTCGCCAGCCGCCGTTCACGCCTGAGGTGGTGCGCGCCGCGCTCAATCCCGAACCGCAAAGTCCACCGGCCGCCTTGCCCATGCCCGAGCGCCGGGCCGTGCGCATGCCCAAAGGTGCGGCATGGCCCAAGGGATTGGGCGCCTGGTCACGCGCCGGCGCCTTGCTGGCGGGCGTGGCCGGCGTCGCCTGGGCCTTGCTGGGCGGGCGGGCGGCGATTGCGCCCATGACACCGGCGGCGCAATCCGGCGCCTCCATCTACACCGCCGCGACGCTGGAGCGCGGCCGCCAGCTCGCGGCCGCCGGCGACTGCGTGGTCTGCCACACCGCGCCCGGCGGCATTCCCAATGCCGGCGGCCGGGCCATGGACACGCCCTTCGGCAAGATCATCACGACCAACCTCACGCCTGACGTCGAAACAGGCATTGGCAGCTGGTCCTTCAGCGCCTTCCAGCGCGCGATGCGCGAAGGCATTTCGCGCGACGGCCGTTACCTGTACCCGGCCTTTCCCTATACCGCCTTCGCCAGGACCAGTGACGAAGACCTGACCGCGCTGTATGCCTACCTGATGGCGCAGCCCGCCGTGCGTTCCGCCAATCCCGCGACACGGCTGGACTTTCCTTTCAGCGTGCGCCCCCTGATGGCCGGCTGGAACGCGATGTTCCATGACCCTTCGCCTTACAGCGCCGACCCGCAGCGCAGCGCCGAATGGAACCGCGGCGCCTACCTGGTCAACGGCTTGGGGCATTGCGGTGCCTGCCACACGCCGCGCAACGCCCTGGGCGCAGAGCGCGGCGGCCAGGCTTTCCTGGGCGGCGCCACGGTCGACGGCTGGGAGGCGCCCGCGCTCACGGCGCTGTCGCGCGCGCCCGTGCCCTGGACGTCTTCGCAGCTCTACGCCTATCTGCGCAATGGCTATGCGCCGCAGCACGGCATTGCCGCCGGCCCCATGGCACCCGTGGTGAAGGAACTGGCCGCGCTGCCCGATGAAGACATTCGCGCCATGGCCGCCTACCTGGTGTCTTTCAACGAAGCGATTCCTGAGGCCGAAAGCGCCGAACGCGCGCGGCAGGCGGTGCTGTCCGCGCAGCAGTCCGCCACCAGCCTGTTGGGCCCGGGCCAGCGCCTTTTCAACGGCGCCTGCGCCTCCTGCCACCACGACGGTGACGGCCCCCGCCTGCTTGGCGTGAACGTGCCGTTGGCGCTCAACAGCAATCTGCACAGCGCCCGGCCCGACAACCTGCTGCGCACGATTTTGCAAGGCATCAGCGCGCCCGCCGGCAAGGACGTCGGCTTTATGCCGGCCTTCCGCCACAGCCTGGACGACACCCAGGTCGCGGCGCTGGCCAGTTATATGCGCAGCCGCTATGCGCCGGCCGAACCCGCCTGGCGCGATTTACCCGCCACGGTGGCGCGCCTTCGCGCCGCGCCGGGCGAGCACTAGGCGTGCTGGCTCGCGGCGCCACCGGCCAGCCACTGCGCCAGCACTTCGTCCGTGTGCTGGCCCAGCAGCGGCGGGGGCCTGTGGTAGCTGACGGGCGAGCCCGAAAGGCGTATGGGGTTGGCCACCAGCGGCACCTCGCCCGCCAGCGGGTGGGGCAGGGCCATGCGCAGGCCGCGGGCTTGCACCTGCGGGTCGGCAAACACTTCGTCGATGCGGTTGATGGGGCCGCAGGGCACACCGGCGGCTTCCAGCGCGGCGATCCAGTCCGCCGAGCTGCGCATCACCGTGGCTTGCCTCAGCAGTGGCAGCAGCACGGCCCGGTGGGCCACGCGCTGCGCGTTGCTCGCAAAGCGCGCATCCCGCGCCCATTCGGCATGGCCCGCGACGGCGCAGAAGCGGGCGAACTGCTCGTCATTGCCGACCGCCAGGATGATGTCGCCGTCCGCGGTCGGGAAGTCCTGGTAGGGCACGATGTTGGGATGCGCATTGCCCATGCGGCGCGGCAGCTGCCCGCCGGCCAGGTAGTTGGACGCCTGGTTGGCCAGGCAGGCGACCTGCACGTCCAGCAGCGCCAGGTCGATGTGCTGGCCCAGGCCGGAGCGTTCGCGCTCCGCCAGCGCGGCCTGCACCGCCACCGTTGCGTACAGGCCGGTCATGATGTCCGTCAGCGCCACACCGACCTTTTGCGGGCCGGCGCCCGGCTCGCCGTCCGCGCCACCGGTCACGCTCATCAGGCCGCCCATGCCCTGGATCAGGAAATCGTAGCCCGCGCGCGCCGCATAGGGCCCGGTCTGCCCGAAGCCGGTGATGGAGCAATACACCAGGCGCGGGTGGCCGTCCTTCAGGCTGGCGTAGTCCAGGCCGTAGCGCTTGAGGCCGCCCACCTTGAAGTTCTCCAGCAGCACGTCGGCCTGGCCGGCCAGCGCCCGCACCTGCGCCTGGCCTTCGGGCGTGGCGATGTCGATGGCGACCGAGCGCTTGTTGCGGTTGGCGCACAGAAAGTAGCTGGCCTCGCCGGTGTCCCGGCCCGAGGCGTCCTTGAGGTAGGGCGGCCCCCAGGCGCGGGTGTCGTCGCCGCCCTGCGGCTTTTCGACCTTGACGACATCCGCGCCCAGGTCGGCCAGCAATTGCCCGGCCCAGGGGCCGGCCAGCACGCGCGACAAGTCCAGCACGCGGATGCCGCTGAGCGGCGGCGGGCGCAGCGCGGAAGAAGGGGAAGCCATGGGGTGGGAATCTCCAGCAAAGAAGCAGTCAATGGGAAAAGCTTAAAGGCGCAAGCCGCCCTTCACAAACGATGATTCGGCACCTGTGTGTGCCCAAAAAGAATTCCGACAACCTTGCCCGCAGGAAAGCCCGCCCCCATGCGCCGAAAAATCCCCTCCACCACCGCGCTCGCCCTGTTTGAATCCGCGGCGCGCCACCAGAGCTTCACCCACGCGGCGCAAGAGCATTCGGTGACCCAGAGCGCCGTTTGCCGGCAGGTCGCGGGGCTGGAGGATTTCCTGGACGTCAAGCTCTTCAGGCGCACCAAACGCGGCGTGCTGCTGACGGACGCGGGCATGCACTACGCCCGCCGGGTGCGCGCGCGGCTGGACGACGTGGAGCGCGACACGCTGGAGATGATGGCCAGGGGCGGAACAGGCGGCGTGCTGGAACTGGGCGTGGTGCCTACCTTCGCGGCCAAGTGGCTGCTGCCCAGGCTGGGGGGCTTCCAGCGCCAGCATCCCGAGATCACGGTGCACCTGTCGTCGCGCACACGGCCATTCCTGTTTGCCGAAACCACGCTGGACGCCGCCATCTGCACCGGCGAGGCGGGCTGGCCCGGCACGCAGTCGTCCTTCCTGATGGACGAAAGCATGGTGGCCGTCGGCAGCCCGGCGCTGGTCACGCCCAGGCGCGTGCTCAAGGCCGACGATGTAGAGGGCCTGCCGCTGCTGCAGATGAGTACACGGCCCTATGCCTGGCGCCAGTGGTTCGCGTCCCTGGGGCTCGATGTGGCCGGCGACATGGCCGGTGCGCGCATGGAGCTGTTTTCAATGGCCGCGCAGGCGGCCATCCACGGGCAAGGCCTGGCGCTGATCCCGCGCTTCCTGATCGAAGACGACCTGGCGCAAGGCCGCCTGTTGCAGCTGACCCGGCACGAGTTCCTGAGCGATCGCCGCTACTACCTGGTCTGCCCCGAACAGAAACTGGGCAATAGCATGCTGGCCTTGTTCAGGGCCTGGATAGAAGCCGAGGCCGCGAAGTACAGGGACTCATCAGGCTGATGGGAGTTTCGCAATCACCTTGATCTCGAACTGAAAGCCATAGAGCCAGGTCACGCCGACGGCCGTCAGCGTGGGGTGGGGTGCCTCGCCCCAGTACTCGGGCACCACCTTCCAGATCGTTTCGAAGGTCGATTGCGGATCGACCATGAAGACGGTCACGTCCACCACGTCCTCGAAGCTGCTGCCCGCCGCTTTCAGGATGGCGTTCAGGTTGTCAAAGGCGAGGCGGACCTGGGTTTGAAGGTCGGGCTCGGGGGAGCCGTCCTCGCGGCTGCCGACCTGGCCCGATACAAACAGGAAGCCATTGGACTTCAGCGCCGGCGAATACCGGTTGCGGTCATAAAGCGCCCGGCGCCCGGACGGAAAAACAACTTCACGTTGTGCCATTCATCTTTCTCCTTGCAAATAGGCCGAAACCGGCCTGTGGTTCACGATGAAGACACTGTAGGGCGCAGTGCCTTCCCGATAAACAGGCAAGCCTGTCCATCACTGTTCGTAAAATCCAAACAATCACCCAAGCCGGGAAAGCACGGGAAGCACAGATGGACCGTTTCGATGCAATGCAGGCCTTCGCGCGCGTGGTGGAAGCGGGCAGCTTCACCAGGGCGGCAGAGACTTTGCACATGAGCAAGACCAGCGTGACCCAGCTGGTGCAGCAGCTCGAGGCGCGGCTGCGCGTGCGGCTGCTCAACCGCACCACACGCCAGGTCAGGCTCACCGCCGACGGCGCGGCCTATTACGAACGTGTGCTGCGTGTGCTGGCCGACGTGGACGATGCCGAGACCAGCCTCTCCAGCGCCTCGGCCTCGCCCAGGGGCCGGCTGCGGGTCGATGTGCCCAGCCCGCTGGCCCGCATGATTCTGGTGCCGGCCTTGCCGGACTTCCATGCGCGCTACCCCGAGATCCAGCTCGACATGGGCGTCAGCGACCGCGTGGTCGACGTGATAGGCGACAACGTGGACTGCGTGGTGCGCGGCGGCGAGCTCACCGACCAGTCGCTGGTGGCCCGCCGCGTGGCCGACCTGCAGCTGGGGGTGTATGCCGCGCCCGGCTACCTGGATCGCATCGGCACGCCCTCGCACCCGCGGGAACTGGAGGGCCCGCAGCACCACATCGTGGGCTTTCTGTGGGCGCGCACCGGCAAGGCCTTTCCTTATGCCATGCACCGCGGCGAAGAGAGCCTCAAGGTGCAGGGCCGCCACCTGTTTGCCTTTGACGACGGCAACGCCTACCTCGCGGCCGGCCTGGCCGGCCTGGGCGTGCTGTGGCTGCCGGACTATATGGCCGGGGCGCATGTGGACAGCGGCGAGCTGCTGCCGCTGTTCCAGGACTGGCGCCTGGACCCCATGCCGCTTTATGTGGCTTTTCCGCCGAACCGCCATGTGAGCGCCAAATTGCGGGTGTTTATCGAGTGGGTGGCCGAGTTGATGGCGCGGCATGCGCCTGTCGGCGGCCCGCTTGATCGCAAGGAACGGGCGAGTCCAGCCCCACGCCCGCGCAGGTCGCGAAAGACCTCCTAGCCCTGGCGACATTCAATTCAAGGAGTATTCAAAATGGACATTCTTCGCGAGGCCCTGCTTTGCGCGCGCGCGGGCCGCTGGGATGAGGCGCACACCCTGGTGCAAAGCGACGAGTCACAGACGGCCGCCTGGCTGCACGGCATCCTGCATGTCCAGGAGGGCGACCTGGGCAACGCCGCCTACTGGTACGGCCGGGCCAAGCGGGATTTCGGCGGGCGCGGGACGGTGGATGAAGAGCTGCAACGCTTTGAGGCCGGGTTGCCCCGCTAAGCGCCTGGCTCCTCGGCCTTCCCGGTGGCCGGTCGCCCGCTAGCGCGCCACGCCTATGGTCGCTGTCGCCGTATACCCAGCTGCGACGCTACCCGTGATGGTGGGCGTCATGGCCGCGATCTGGGCCGCGCTGTTGTCGCCGAACACGTTGTCGCTGGCAAGGGACACCGCCGCGAAATTTGAGACGCTGGCGCTGTAGCCCGTGACGTTGGGGTAGACCGCGGAGCAGATCGCGCTGGGCATGGCGAGCTGGGACGTGAGAACGGAATTGGTGCCCACGGTCGCGGTGGCCAGGCTGGAAAACACCTCGAAATGCATGTGCGGCCAGCGGCCGGAATAGCAGGCCGGGAAAATCGTGGTGAAAGTCACCTGGCCCGCGCTGTTGGTGACCTGCACGCCGCGCAGATAGCTCTCGGTGGGCGCGCTGTACAGCGAATACAGCCCGCTGCGGTCGCAATGCCACAGGTAAATCGCATAACCCGAGAGGGCCGCGCAGCTCGCGTTGGTGTTGACCAGCGTCAGGGTGAGGGTCAGCGGCACGCCGGGCGCCACGGTGCTGGAGCTGATGAAGCTGCTGCGGATGTCGCTGCGCACGATGCCGCTGGCGGTCAGCACGTCCGAGGTCGAGCCCGAGGAACTGTTGGTGCCGTCGGCCGGGTAGGGGCCGCCGGTTTCCTGGGGGTCCGCGATACAGGCGCCGCTGCTCGATGAACTGCTCGAACTCGTTGAGCTGGTGGAGCTGCTTGTCGTGGTGCTGGTTGTGGTGCTGGTTCCCGTCGAGCTGCCCGAGGAGCCGCCTCCGCAGCCCGCGACCAGCAATGCCGGCGCCGCGGCGGCGCCCAGCCAGGCCAGCGCCTGTCGGCGCTGCAGCAGCTGGGCCGAGAGGCGAGGCAGGTCTTCGGCCAGGCTGTGGCCGTGTTGCGGTTCATGGGGCAATAAAGCGTGTTTGTGGGTCATGGGTGACTCATGTGGTTGATGGAGCCCCTAGCGTCGCGCCGCCATGTTGCTGCAGGATGTCCGGACATTGCAGCTGTGTTGCAAGCCCGCAAGGGCCGTGCCCCCGTCAGGCGCGGGCCACCGCCGGCACAAACATATAACCTTCGTTGCGCACCGTGCGTATCAGGTCGGCGCGTTCCTCGCCGAAGGCCAGCTTGCGTCGCAGCCGGCTGATCTGCACGTCGATGGCGCGGTCATAGGTGTCCTTGTCGGAGCCCAGCGCATAGTCCAGCAACTGGTCGCGCGTGAGCACACGGCGCGGGTGCTGGGTGAAGGCACGCAGCAGGCGGAACTCGCCGTCGGACAGGGTGACCACGGCATTCGCGGGATCGTATAAAACCCGCGAGCGCAGGTCTATGCGCCAGCCCGAAAACTGCAGCACCTCGCTGTCCTCATCCACGTTCGCGCCTTCGGGCGAGCGTGAAGCCTGCGGCGTGCCGGCGCTGCGGCGCAGCACGGTGCGTATGCGCGCAAGCAGCTCGCGCGGGTTGCAGGGCTTGGCCAGGTAGTCTTCCGCGCCTATCTCGAGTCCGACGATGCGGTCTATGTCCGAGCCCACGGCCGACAGCATGATGACCGGCGGGCCGCCGCTTTTTTGCAAGGCCCTGAGCGCGCTGAGCCCGTCTTCGCCGGGCAGCATGACGTCCAGCACGATGAGCGCATAGCCGCCTTGGGCCAGCCTGGCATGCATCTCCTGCACATCGCCCGCTGTATCGACACGGAAACCGTGTTTCTCAAGGAACGATGAAACCAGCTCCCGGATTCCGGCATCGTCGTCAACGATCAGTAGGCGTGTGGAGAGGTTCACGGTGGGGCGGTTGGGGGGGGTGCCGAGGGATGATACCGCGATTGCCCGGGCCCGCACCCCGGCTGCAACACACTGAAATAAAGCTGAAATTCCGCGGCAATGCGGGTTTTTGATACTGCGGGCATTCACCAACAAGGATGCCTGTACGTGCCCCCTCTGTCCTTTCTTTTTCCCCTGACTGCCGCGGGCCTTGCCGCCGCGCTGCTGCTGGCCAGCCCGGCCGCGCCCTGCAGCGTGCTGGAGATAGGCGCGGACGGCGCCGTGCTGGTGCGCGCCGCCGACCGGGCCCGCGCGGCCGCCCTTGGCACTGGCGCCACAATGCCCGCCGCCTGGCGGCCCCATCTTGAGCGCATCGCCGCCCGGCATGCGCTGAGCCCCGCACTCGTGGAAGCGCTGGTCTGGCAGGAAAGCCGCTGGAACACCGGCGCGCTGTCGCCCAAGGGCGCCATAGGCCTGGCCCAGCTGATGCCGGACACCGCGCGCGAACTCGGCGTCAACCCCTATGACCCGCTGGCCAACCTCGAAGGCGGCGTGCGCTACCTGCGCCAGCAAATGGACCGCTTTGGCGACCTGCCTTCGGCCCTGGCCGCCTACAACGCCGGGCCGGCCCGTGTCGCGGCCGCCGGCGGCGTGCCCAACATCGCCGAAACCCGCGATTACGTCAGCGCCGTCCTCGGCCGCATCACTGCGTCGGCCGGGTCAGCCGGCATCACTTCCGCCACTCCCGTCAATCCCCCAACTCTCACCAACCCTCAAAAAGGAATCCTCCATGTCCCCTAAACGACTGATACACAGCGCCCTTCACTTTGCCGGCTTTGCCGCCCGGGCCGTGGCCTCGCTGCCGGTCGGCAGCCTGGCGATCGCGGCGCCGGTGGCCGACCCGCAGGGCTCGGGGCCCATACTCGCTGCCCTGATCTGGCTGCAAGGCACCCTGCTCGGCAACCTCGCCACGGCCGCCGCCGTGATCGCCGTGGCCATGGTCGGCTTTTTGATGCTGAGCGGGCGCATGAACTGGCGCTTTGGCGCGACCGTGGTGCTGGGCTGCTTCATCCTGTTCGGCTCGGCCGCGATTGTGTCGGGCATACAGGGCGCGGCCGGGATGGCGCGCTAAGCCATGGCCGCGCTGCAATCGCACCCGGTGTTCCGCGCGCTGACCCGGCCGCAGATGTTTGCCGGCGTCACCTACAGTTTTTTTGTGCTCAACGCCTCGGTCACGACGGAGGCCTTTCTGGTGACGCGCTCCTTCCTCGTGTTGCCGCTGGCGCTGGCCATCCACTGCGCCGGCTACCTGGCCTGCCTGCGCGAGCCCCGGGTGTTCGACCTCTGGCTGGCCAAGGTCGGCAAGTGTTCGCGCGTCCCCAACTGGAAACACTGGGGCTGCAACAGCTATGCCCCTTAGCTTCTTAGCCCTTAGGAGTCCACCCATGCCCTGGAAAAGCCCCGCCGCCTGGCTCAGGCGCGAAGTCCGCGCCGGCGACCGCCTGCCCTATGCCCGCCAGCTGGACGACGGCACGCTGGTGCTGCGCGACGGCGCGCTGATGCGCGTCCTCCACCTGCCCGGCCTGCCTTTCGAGACCGAAGACGCCGAGGCCCTGAACCACCACCAGTCGGTGCGCGAGGTGCTGCTGCGCAGCGCGCTGGACGCGCGCTTCATCGTCTACCACCACATCGTGCGCCGCGAGGTCGCGCCGCAGCCTGAAGGAAATTTCGAGCAGCCCTTCGCCGCCGAGCTCAATGCGCGCTGGACCGCCCGTCTGGCCGAGCGCCGGCTGTTTGTCAACGAGCAGTTCCTCACCGTGATACGGCGTCCCGCGCGCGGCAAGAGCGGTTGGGCCGAAAAGCTGGGCCGGCGCATGCAGGCGGGCGGCACGGCCGGCCATGAAGACCGGCGAATGCTCAACGCCGCGGTGACCGCGCTGGCCTGCGGCCTGCAGCCCTATGGCGCGCGTGCGCTGGGCATTGTGGCGCGCCGGGGCGTGCGCTTTTCCGAGCCGCTGGAACTGCTTTCGGCGCTGTACAACGGCGAGATGCGACCCGTCGCGCTGCCTGATGCGGAGGACCGCGAGGTCGACCTGGGCCGGCACATTCCCTATTGCCGCGTGAGCTTCGGCCTTAACGCCATCGAATGCGCGGGGCCGCAGGGGCGCAGTTTCTCGGCCATGCTCTCGGTCAAGGAATACCCGGCCGCGACGCGCCCGGGCGTGCTCGATTCGCTGCTGCGCCTGCCGCATGAGCTGGTGCTGACCGAAAGCTTCTCGCCGGTGGACCGGCAGATCGCGCGCGAGCGCATAGACCTGGCGCTGCGCCGGCTCAAGGTGGCCGACGACGACGGCGCCACCGAGCGCGTGGAAATGCTCAGCGCCAAGGACGCGCTGTCGGCCGGCGCCATAGGCTTTGGCGACCACCACCTGACCGTGCTGGTGCGCGCTGGCGGCCTGCCGGCACTCGATGCCGCGATTGCCGAGGCGGCCGCGGCCATCGCCGACATGGGCGCCATCGCCGTGCGCGAAGACACCAACCTCGAGCCCGCCTTCTGGGCCCAGTTTCCCGGCAACGAAGCGTATGTGGTGCGGCGCGCGCTGATCTCCACCGCCAGCGCCGCCGGCTTTTTGTCGCTGCACGGTTTTTCCACCGGGCAGGCCGGCAACAACCACTGGGGGCCGGCCGCCACCTTGTTCGAAACCACCAGCGCCACGCCTTATTACTTCAACTTCCACCAGGGCGACCTCGGCAACTTCACCGTCATAGGCCCCTCGGGTTCGGGCAAAACCGTGGTGCTCAATTTCCTGGCCGCGCAGGCGGCCAAGTTTTCGCCGCGCCTGGTGTTCTTCGACAAGGACCGCGGCGCGGAAATCTTTTTGCGCGCGGCCGGCGGCCACTATGCGCGCCTGGTGCCCGGCGAGCCGACCGGCCTCAACCCGCTGGCCCTGGCCGACAGCGCGGAAAACCGCGCCTTTCTGTGCCAGTGGCTGGGCACGCTGCTGCAGGCCAGGGGGCCGGAGGAGTTGGCCACCGTGGCCGGCGCGGTGGACGCCTGCTTCGGCCATGCGCCCGCCTTTCGCCGCCTGCGTTATTTCCGCGAACTGCTGTCGGGCGGCCGCAGGCCGGAAGAGGGCGACCTCTGCGCGCGCATGGCGCCTTTTGTGGGCGAGGGTGAGCACGCCTGGCTGTTCGACAACGCCAGGGACGAGCTCGACATAGACCGCATGACCCTGGGCTTTGACATGACGGCCCTGCTGGACAACCCGCGGCTGCGCACGCCGGCCATGATGTACCTGTTCCACCGCATAGACGCGCGGCTTAACGGCGAGCCGGCCATGATATTGATCGACGAGGGCTGGAAGGCGCTGGACGACGAGGTCTTTGCCGCACAGCTGCGCGACTGGCTCAAGACCCTGCGCAAGCGCAATGCCATCGTCGGCTTCGCGACCCAGAGCGCGCGCGACGCGCTGGACAGCCGCATCGCCTCGGCCCTGGTGGAGCAGACCGCCACCATGGTCTTCATGCCCAACCCCAAGGCGCGCGAGGAAGACTACTGCGCGGGCTTCGGCCTCACGTCGCACGAGCTGGACCTGGTGCGCGCGCTGCCGGCGCACAGCCGCTGCTTTTTGGTCCGCCACGCCAACCACTCGGTGGTGGCGCGGCTGGATCTCTCCGGCATGGACGACATGCTGATGGTGCTGTCGGGGCGCGAGTCGGCCGTGCGCCGGCTGGACATGATACGCGCGCGTGTCGGTGACGACCCTGCCGCCTGGTACCCGCTGCTGACGCGCTCGCGCTGGCCCGGCGAATCCCCGGTGGACATCCCCAGGGGGGTGGCGGCATGAGTTGCACCCCCTTGAACTTCGACGGGCCCTCCGGTATCACCGAAGTCCTGCGCGGCGTGGACTGCGGCATGAAGCAGGCCACCGCGTTTGCCTTTGAGCGCTTCTTCGGCGCCCACGGTGCGCTGTCGCTCGCGCTGACGGCGCTGCTGACGCTCTACATTGCGCTGCTCGCGTTCAACCTGCTCACCGGCCGCACGGCGCTGAGGCTGTCGCTGCTCACGCCGCGCGCGCTGACGCTGGGCCTGGTGCTGACCTTCGCGAGCTCCTGGGTCGCCTACCAGCAGGTGGTGTGGAACCTCGCCGTGGGTGCGCCCGACGAAGTGGCGCGGCTGGTGATAGGCAGCCCGGGTTCGGCGACGGATTTTTTCGCGGGCCAGCTGGACCGCATGTTCAGCACCGTGGCCGACGCGGCCGGCGCCAGTTCCGAGTCGGCCGCGGCCGCGTCCGACGCCGCCAAAAAATCAGCCGGTCTGTCGCCGTCCGACCTGCTCTGGTTCAGCGGCTTGCTGCTGTTGCTGGGAACCGCCGGTGTGCTGATCGTCGCCAAGATCACGCTGGCCGCGCTGCTCGGCATAGGGCCGCTGTTCATGGTGCTCGCGTTGTTCGGCGCCACGCGTGGCCTGTTCGAGGGCTGGCTTAAAAGCGTGGTGCTGTTTGCCCTGGTGCCGCTGGTCACGGTGCTGGTCGGGGCCGGCGGGCTGATGTTGCTGTCGCCCATGGTCCAGGCTCTGTCGGCCGCCGGCGGCGCGCCCTCCATGCGCCTGGCCGTGGGCTTGCTGCTGGCCTCCTGCATCTACACCGCGCTGATGGCCATCAGCCTCAAGGCCGCGGCCACGCTGACCAGCGGCTGGCGTTTGCCGCGCGCTGCCGGCGAAGGGCCGAACACCGACAGCCGGCCAACCTTTACCGCACCACTAGCCGGGGCAAGCGCCGCCGCGCCACCGGCTCTCTCAGGGACGGGCCGCGCGCATGAGGCCGGCCGTGATGAACGCGTGCGGCAGCTGGTCGCGGCCAGCTACCGCCCACCCGCGGCTTCCGCTGCCCACGGCGCCGCATCGCAGCCACGCGCGGCCCAGCTGGTCTCCACCATGCCGGCGCCCGCGGCATCCGGGGCCGGGGAGCGGACACGGCACCTGGGCGCACGCGCGCCAACCCCCTCGCCTTTGAAGGACAAGCAGACACCATGAAACATGTTTTTTTGAACGCGGCGTTTTGGCCCGCCCTTTGCTGCGCGCTACCGGCCCTGGCCGCGCCACCCAACCAGGCGCTGGACGAGGGCCGTGTGCGCAGCGTGGCCTACAGCCCTTCCGACGTCGTGAGCATCGCCGGCCTGGAAGGCTTCCAGTCGCTGATTGCCTTCGGCGATGACGAGAAGATAGAAAACGTCGCCGTGGGCGACAGCCTGGCCTGGCAGGTCACGCCCAACAAGCGTGCCAACGTGCTCTTCCTCAAGCCCGTCATGCGCGGCGCGGTGACCAATATGACGGTGGTCACCGACAAGCGTGTCTACCTGTTTGATTTGCGCACGGCGGCGCGCCCGAACGCCGTCTTGTACAGCCTGCGCTTTTCCTATCCCGCGCCGCCGGCACCGCCCGCGCCACCCGTGCCTGAGCCCGCGGCGCCGCCTCCCGCCGCCCCGGCCAATGAGCTGGCCGAACGTGCCGCCCAGCTCAACTTCGCCTGGGGCCGGCAGGGCTCCGGCAAGCTGCTGCCGGCCCATGTGTTTGACGACGGCCGCGCCATTTACCTCGATTGGGGCAAGGACACACCGCTGCCCGCCATCCTGGTCGCGGGAGACGGCGGCGTCGAAGGCCCGGTCAATTATTCGATGCGCGGCGGCACCCTGGTTGTCGACGGCGTGATGCGCCAGCTGGTGCTGCGTTCGGGCGGCGACACGGCAACGCTGACCAATCTCACGGCCGCCCCCGCGCCCGGCACAACCCGCAACAAGCCCGCAAACCAGGAGATTTACCGATGACAGCCAAGACCGGCCAAGGCCAGGACCCTTCAGCTGACCCGCGCGGCGGAATGACGGCGCAGGCGCTGGCCGACGCCAGCCGCAACGGCTTTCCGGTGGTTGCCGGCCATGTGCAACGGCGCGACCGGCTCGGCACGCTGACGGGCGTTGCCTGCGCGTTGCTGCTGGGTGGCTTCACTTTCTGGGGCATGTCCTCGCAGCGCGCAGCGCCCGCGGCTCCGCCCGCAGCGCCTGCCGCGCCGGCGGCGGAACTTGCGCCGGCCGCCCAAACCGCGCCGCCGTCCCCGGCCGTGCCGCCGGCGGTGCAGCCCGATCCCCTGGAGCACCGCATGCGTGCACCCGCGCTGATCCTGGACATCGCATCGGCCGAATCCAAACCGGCAGCACCGCCGGCAACGGCCGTCGCCGCAGCCGCGCGCGGCCCGCAGCAAGGGCTGTCGGCCGACGAGTCCTTTGCCGAGCGCATAGGCAACAGCAGTGTCGACACCGTCACCGCCACCCGCCTGGTCGACCCCGGCCACACGGTGATCCAGGGCACCCTGATCGCGGCCGTGCTGGAGACCGCCATCGACAGCGACCTGCCCGGCTTCGCGCGCGCCGTGGTCAGCCAGGACATACGCTCGTTTGACGGCTCACGGGTGCTGATCCCGCGCGCCTCGCGCCTGGTCGGGCAGTATAAAAGCGGCGTGGCCAACGGCCAGAAGCGCGCCTATGTGCTGTGGTCGCGTTTGATACGGCCCGACGGCGCCTCCATCGCATTGGCTTCGCCCGCGACCGACTTCGCGGGCAACACCGGCCTGGCCGGCGAGGTGGACACGCACTTTTTCGCACGCTTCGGTTCGGCCATCCTGCTGTCGGTGGTCGACGTGCTCGCCGCAGTGGGCAGTGCCTCGGTGGTGATTTCGGGTTCCCAAAGCGCCGCCGCGGTGGCGGTGCAGCGCGACGCGCAGATACCGCCCACCATCAAGGTGCCCCAGGGTTCGCCCATACGTGTCTTTACCGCGCGCGACCTGGATTTTGCGAGCGTCACGCGGGAGGCCGCCGGCAAATGAACGACGCTGTTTTTGCCGAAAAATCCCGGGAGGCCTTCGGCTCCGTCTACCTCGGCGCCTATCTCGAGCCCTTTCGCGAATGGCTGGAGGGCGACGAGGTCTCGGAGATCATCGTCAACCGCCCCGGCGAGGTCTGGCTCGAAGTGGCCGGCGAAGACGCCATGCGCAGGGTGGCCGCGCCCGCCGTCGACGACACCTTGCTGCGCCGCCTCAGCGAGCAGGTCGCGCGGGTCACCCACCAGGGCATCAGCCGGTCCTGGCCGCTGCTGTCGGCCACCTTGCCGGGCGGCGCGCGCCTGCAGGTGGTGGCCCCGCCCGCCACACGCGGGCACTGGGCGCTGGCCATACGCCGGCACCGGCTCAGGGAAGTCAGCCTTGCCGACTACGCACAAAGCGCGCGCGTGGGCAAGGCGGATGCCGGCCTGCAGATCGATGCGGCCGACCTGGTTGGCACTTTGCGGCGCGCTGTCGCCGCGCGTGCCACCATACTGATCAGCGGCGGGACGTCGAGCGGCAAGACCACCTTCCTCAATTCGCTGCTGCGCGAGGTGCCCGGCGGCGAGCGCGTGGTGCTGATCGAGGACACGCCCGAGATCCACACCGGCGAAGGCAACAAGCTCGCGCTGGTCGCGGTCAAGGGCGAGCTTGGCGAAGCCAGGCTTACGACCGACGACCTGCTGCAGGCGGCCCTGCGGCTGCGGCCCGACCGTATCGTGCTCGGCGAGCTGCGCGGAAAAGAGGCGGTCAGCTTCCTGCGCGCCATCAACACCGGCCATCCCGGCTCCTTCACCACCATACACGCCAACTCGCCGCAGGGTGCGCTGGAACAGCTGGCGCTGATGGTGCTGCAGTCCGGCCTGGGCCTGTCGCGCGCCGACACGATTGCCTACGCCTGCTCCGTCATCGACCTCGTGGTGCAGCTGGACCGCACGGGCGGGCGTCGCGGCATCGCGCACATCGTCGCCGCGCGCGAGCTGGCGCTTGCCATGCGCTGACATCTCTTATGGCCAGCCTTCCCGCCCTGCGTGACACCCCCCCGCTTCCATGGCAGCATCAGGGCATGAACGCAAGCAATGTCTCCCGCCGCTGGTCCGGCCCGCCGCTGGCACTTCAAATCACCGGCCTGCTGCTCGCGGGCCTGGTCGTCGCGCAACTGGTCACCCTGGCATTGACCATGCTGCTGCCGCCCGAACCGCGGCGGCAATATGAAATGGGCGACATCGCGCGCGTGCTGTCGGGCTCGGCCCTGGAGATACGCGGCGCCAGGCCCTTGCAGCGCCTGCTGCAGAGTGAACCGCCGCAGCCCACGGGGCCCGGCTGGCTGACGTCGGAGCGCTCGCGCCACGAGCTGGCCCAGCTGCTGGGCCGGCCCGAGGCCGAGGTGCGGCTTTACTTTTTCACGCCGCTGCCCTTTGCCGGCACCGCAAGCGCCATGCCGCGCGAGGAAAAAACCGGTGCGGCGCCTCTGCCGGCCTATCCAACCTATCCGGCCTACCCGGGGAGCCGCCATGCGCTGGCAAATGCCCACAGCTTGGCGCCGGGTTTGATGCGCGCCGAATTCCTGCGCGTCCAGGCCGGCAGGCCGGGCGGGCCCGCGGGCGGGGCCGGCCCAGGCGGGCCGGGCGGCATGCCCGGCGGTGGTTTCGGCTGGCCGGGCGGGCCGGCGGGCACCCCCGGCCAGGGCACGATCACGCCGCCCTCATCGGGCAATGATCCGATGTCGCGAACGCCGTCGGCGCCTGGCGCGCCCGGCGCGGGCACGACGACCACACCACCCGGTGCAGGCCCGGCTGAATCGCCCGCGCAAGGCCAGGCGGGCCCGGCACCAGGCGCAACTGCGCCTGGTGCGCCTGGGGCGCCAGCGCAGGGCGGTGCTCCCGCGCCGGCCACATCGCCTGCATCACCCACACCACCCACAGCCGGCGCGCCCCCGGCGACCGGTGGGCCCGGCGCTGCCGCGAGTCCCGCCGGCCAGCGTGGCCCGCAGGCTTCCCTTCCTCCAATGCAGCCGCCTGCGCCCCTGCCCACACCGGCGGCACGCACAGGCCCTGTGCTGGCCGCGCCCTCGCAGCCCTCCACGGCACGCCCTGCCGAGCCGGTGGCTGAGCCTCCTGTTGCAAGCTCGCCGGCCCCGGCCGGCAGCACAGGCGCAGCACGCCTGTCCACGCCGGCCGCGGCCCAGGGCGGTGCCTCGGTTGAGGCCGGCCCCGTGCGCGGATTGTTCGGCCTGGCGCCCGCGCCTTTTGTCGAAGGCGACTTCATGGCCGCGATGCAGACCGTCGACGGCTGGGCCGTGGTGCAGCCGGTACCCGAGCCTTTCCCGAATGCCTGGCAGCGCCGTGTGCTTTTGTGGTTCCTGGTGGCGGCCGCGGTGGTGGCACCCGCGGGCTGGTGGTTCTCGCGCCGCCTGGTGCGGCCCATCTCGGGTTTTGCCAGCGCCGCCGAACGGCTGGGCCGCGACCCTTCGGCGCCTGTGCTGGCGCTCAGCGGCCCGGCCGAAGTCGGCCGCGCGGCGCATGCTTTTAACCGCATGCAAAGCCGGCTGCGCAGCTTTGTGGCCGACCGCACGGCCATGATTGGCGCGATCAGCCACGACCTGCGCACCCCGCTCACGCGCATGCGCTTTCGCATTGAGGAAGTACCTGATGATGTGCGCGCAGGCATGGAGGCCGACCTCGATGAAATGGAGCAGATGATCAGTTCGGTGCTGGCCTTTATCCGCGACGCGTCCGAGCCCGGTGTGCGCGAAAAGCTCGAGCTCTCCAGCCTGGTCGAGGACGTGGTCGAGGACGCCGCCTTTGTCGGCAAAAAAGCCGTGCTGCAACACAGCGAGCAGGCCGCGGTGGAAATCGACGCCATAGGCATACGCCGGCTGCTGGCCAACCTGGTGGAGAACGCCGTCAAGTACGGCGAGCAGGCCGAGGTGCGGCTGTTCACCGAGCGGCAGGACGCCGTGGTCGAGATCAGCGACCACGGCCCCGGCCTGACCGATGCGGAACTCGAACGTGTGTTCGAGCCCTTTTACCGCACGCCCGAGGCGCGCGCCTCCAGCAAGACCGGCAGCGGCCTGGGCCTGGCCGTGTGCCGCTCCATCGCGCGGGCCCACGGCGGCGATGTGCAGTTAAGGCGCGCGCCGCAGGGCCTGGTCGCGCAGGTGCGGCTGCCGCTGGCTTTTGATGTGTCGCGGGCCTGAGCCTGGCGCGTTTCCTTCAGCGCTTCGCGGGAGCCGCGCCCTTGTCATGAAGGCCGGAGCGCCGCGAAAAATCGCAGCTCGCGATAGCCAGCTGGACCACCATGTCCATGGCGGGGCTGAAGTTGTCGCGGTGGTAGACCGCGCTGTAGACCATGGGCGGCGGCATGGGGTCGCTGCGCACGATGCGCAGCAAACCCTTGTCGATGTCCGGCTGCATGTACTCCAGGGCCATCTGGCTGATGCCGAAGCCGCTGATGGTGAGCTCCCTGAGCACGGTGGTGCTGTTGGTGGCGAACACCTTGTTGAATTTAAAACCGTGCTGCGCCAGCCAGGCCTCGTAAAACTTGTTTTTTGCCGCGCCGGTTGACTGCTCCAGCACCGGGTAGAGCGCGAACTCCTCGGGCTTGAGGGCGCGCCTGGGCATCTTGAGGCTGGGGCTGGCCATCCAGAGGTCTTCCACCTGGGCGACCTTGACCGTGGTGTACTGCTTGCCCCAGTAGACGCCGGGCATGATGGCCAGGTCTATCCTGTGCGACTCCAGGCTCTGGAACAAATGCAGGCCCGCATCGACCACGGGCTCCAGCATGAGCTTGGGGTGCAACTCCTGCAGGCGCTTGATAAACCCCGTGAGCCAGGTCAGCGCGATCAGCTCGGTCACGCCTATGCGGAAAGTGCCTTCCAGCGTCTGGTCCACGCTGACCTCGGTTTCTATGCGCAGCCTCAGCCTCAGGGTCTCCTCGGCCAGCGGCAGCAAACGGCGGCCCACCGGCGTGAGTTCCAGCCCCTTGGACTTGCGGTGCAGCACCGGCGCGCCCAGCACGTCCTCCAATTCCGCCAGGCGTTTGGAGATCGCCGACTGCGTGGTGTGAAGCTTCACGGCCGCGGCGCTAAAGCTCTGCAGCTTCGCGCTGAAGAAAAAGGCCTCCAGCTGTTTAAAGGTCAGGTTCATTCCCTGCCACTGTAGCGCACCGTCCGGCCGCAGGAAAAAAAGGAATACCTTCTTGCGCCGAATACTCGTTTGTCGATTTGCCGGCCCTGCCGGAAACTCGGTCGCAACGCCACAGGCACGAACTTCCTTTCCTTTTCTTTTTCCCATGATCCAACTCGCCAGCCGTCTCAACCGCATCAAACCCTCGCCCAGCTCCATGGCGGGCCAGCGCGCCCGCGAGCTGCGCGCCCAGGGGCGCGACATCGTCGGCCTCACGGCGGGCGAGCCGGACTTTGAAACGCCGCAGCATATCAAGGAGGCCGCAACACGCGCCATGGCCGCGGGTAAGACACGCTACACCGACGTGGGCGGCACGCCCGAGCTGCGGGAAGCCGTGTCGCGCAAGTTCAAGCTTGAAAACGGCCTGGACTACGGCGTGAACGAAATCATTGTGGGCACCGGCGCCAAGCAGGTGATCTTCAACGCGCTGATGTGCACGCTGGAGGCTGGCGACGAGGTCATCGTGCCCGCGCCTTACTGGGTGTCCTACCCGGACATCGCGCTGCTGGCCGACGGCGTGCCGGTGTTTGTGGACTGCCCCGAGGCCAAGGGCTTCAAGCTGCAGCCCGAAGGCCTGGAGCGCGCCATCACGCCCAGGACGCGCTGGCTGGTCCTTAACTCGCCCAACAACCCCAGCGGCGCGGCCTATACCCGGGATGAACTCGTGGCGCTGGCGCAGGTGCTGAAGCGGCACCCGCATGTCTGGGTCATGACCGACGACATTTATGAACACCTGCTGTACGACGGCCGCGCGTTCGCCACGCTGGCGCAGGCCGCGCCTGAATTGAAAGACCGCACGCTGACCATCAACGGTGTCTCCAAGGCCTATGCGATGACGGGCTGGCGCATCGGCTACGGGGCCGGGCCGGCCGCGCTGATCAAGGCCATGGTCAAGCTGCAGTCGCAAAGCACCTCGGGCGCCAGCTCCATAGGCCAGGCCGCGGCGGTGGCCGCGCTCACGGGCCCGCAGGACTTTATCGCCCAGAACCGGGATGTGTTCCAGAAGCGCCGCGACACCGTGGTGGCCGCGCTCAACGAAGTGGACGGCCTGCGCTGCCATGCACCCGAAGGCGCGTTTTATGTGTTTGCCTCCTGCGAGGGGCTGTTCGGCCTGCGCGGGCCGGGCGGCGCCATCATCGAATCCAGCGACGACTGGATCATGCATTTGCTGGACGCGCAAAACCTGGCCGCCCTGCAGGGCAGCGCCTACGGTGTGCCCACGCACTTCCGGCTCTCGTTTGCCGCCAGCACCGAACAGCTGCTCGAGGGCTGCCGCCGCATCGCGCAAGCCCGCGAGCAGCTGGGCCGCTGAGCGGTGCTCCGTTTGCCCCTTTCGACTTTCCCCGCCACCTCCCTGAATGGACGCTTTATGACCCTACGCACACTCCTGAAGATGATGCCGCTGCTGGCCGCCATCACCTCGCTGGGCAGCACCGCCCTGGCCGCTGACGTTTTTCCGAGCAAGCCGGTCCGCATCCTGGTTGGTTTTTCACCGGGCGGCTCCAATGACATCGTGGCCCGCTTGATCGCGCCCAAGCTGTCGGAAGCGCTGGGCCAGCAGGTCGTCATCGACAACAAGCCCGGCGCGGGCGGCAATATCGCCGCGTCCGCGATGCTGGGCGCGGCGGCCGACGGCCACACACTGATGATGTGCACCACCGGCACCTTGTCCATACAGCCGCATCTGCTCAAGGCGCCCTTCAACCCCGAGACCGACATCCTTCCCGTCACCCAGATCGCCAACGCGCCTTATCTGCTGCTGGTGAATGCCGCGCTGCCGGTCAAGGACGTGAAGGAGCTGGTGGCCTACGCCAAGGCCAAGCCGGGCGTCATCAACTTCGCGTCCTCGGGCAACGGCACGGGCGGCCACCTGGCCGGCGAGATGCTGAAATCGCGCGCCGGCATAGACATCGTCCATGTCGCCTATAAGGGCACGGGCCAGGCCATGACCGATTTGCTGGCCGGCCAGGTGTCCATGATCTTCGACCAGCCGGTGAGCTCCATGTCTTATGCCCAGTCCGGCAAGCTGCGCATCCTGGCCGTGGCCAGCCCGCGCCGCCTGCCGGCGCTGCCCGAAGTGCCCACCGTGGCCGAGGCCGGCATTCCCGCCTTCGACCCCGTGACCTGGACCGGGCTGTGCGCCGCCAAGGGCACGCCCACCGCCGCGATCGAGCGCGTGCAGCGCGAGGTGGCCAAGGTGCTGGCCATGCCCGAGATTTCCAAACGCCTGGTCCAGGACGGCCTGGAACCGGTGGGCAGCACGCCGCAGAAGTTCCGCGAATTCCTGGTCGCCGACAAGCGCAAGTGGGGCAGCGTGATCAAAGAAGCCAACATCAAGGTGGAATGAACATGAGCGCCACCCCTGTGCCCGACATCATCCGCAGCTTCGAGCGCTTGCCCGCTGAAACCGTCGCCAGCGCGGCGCGTTTCCAGCCCGCCATCCTGGCTGACGTGGCCGGCCGGCGCGGTGCCCTGCACGGCCGCATCACGGCGCTGGACGCATCCATGAAATGCGCCGGCACGGCCGTCACTGTCGAGGTGCGGCCCGGCGACAACCTGATGATCCATGCCGCGATGGCGCTGGCAAAACCCGGCGACGTGCTGGTGGTGGACGCCAAGGGCGACCAGACCAGCGCCCTGATGGGCGAGATCATGATCAGCGCCTGCCGCAAGCTGGGGCTGGCCGGCGTGGTCATTGACGGCGCGGTGCGCGACAGCCTGGAGCTGCGCGAGATGGGTTTCCCGGTGTTCTCGGTGGGGACCAACCCGAACGGCCCGACCAAAAACATCGCGGGCCGCATCAACCATCCCATCAGCGCGGGCGGCGTGACGGTGCGGCCCGGTGATTTTGTGACGGCCGACGCGGACGGCGTGGTGGTGGTGGAGCGCGAACGCATCGCGGCCTTGCTGCCGCTGGCCGAAAAGAAAGTCGCCGACGAGGCCAAACGCATTGCCGGCATCGCCCAGGGCCAGACCAGCGCGCCCTGGCTGGACGCCGCGCTGCGCAGCGCCGGCGTGCTGCGCGAGGGCGAAACCCTGTAAGTTGCGCGCTTACTGCTTCTGCCGGTAAACGTACAAGGCCGCAAAGGCGGTGAACACGCCGATGATGGCGACGATCACCATAAAGCCGTGCGGGTGCTGGGCCAGCGGCACGCCGCCCACATTCATGCCCAGCAGGCCGGCCACGATGTTGATGGGCAGGGCCAGCACCGTCACCATGGTCAAGGTGAAGACGCTGCGGTTGGTTTCCTCGCTGACCTGGGCGGCGATTTCTTCCTGCAGCAGCTTGATGCGCTCCTTGAGCTCCGACAGATCGCGTATGGTCAATGAGAACTCTTCGGTGGCCTGGCGCAGCTCCTCGAGGTCGCCCTCGCTGACCCAGGGCGGCGGCAGGCGCAGCAGGCGAAACAGGGCGCCGGGCTCCGGCGCCAGGAGGCGCTGCAGCCGCACCAGCACACGGCGCAGCTTGCCCAGGTCGGCGCGGCGGTTGTGCAACCGGCCCACCAGGAATTTGTCTTCCACCACGTCGACCTGCACCGTCGCGTCGCGCACGATGCGCACCAGCACGTCGCCCTGCTCGCGCAGCAAATGGTTGAGGAAGGACACCGAAGACGCCAGCGGCTTCTTGCCGTTTTTCACCGCGTCGCGCAGCCGGTCTATGGAGCGCAGCGGGTGCGAGCGCGCGCTCAGCGCCATGTGCGGCCCCACGTTGAGCCACAGGCTGGCCATCTCGGCCGGGTCGAAGGCGAATTCGTAAGCCACGTCGTTGACCACGGCGATCAGCGTGTCGTGGGCGTCCTCGATGCGCGTGGAGCGCGAGCCCTCGTGCAGCGCCTCAAAAAACTCCGGCACCGGGTTCAGGTGCTTGCGTATGCTGGCTTCGGCCACCGCGTCGCTGAGGTTGAAGTGCAGCCAGACAAAATCCGACTTGCCCTTGGGTGCGTCGCTCTTGAGCCAGGCCGCCGCCTCCATCAGGTCCACAGGCACGCCGGGCGCGCCGTTTTCAAAGCGGTAACCGCAGAGCAGGCCGGTCTTGTCGGCGCCGTAAGTGATGTCCATTCAGGGAGGGGCGTGAAGCCGGCAGTAGGGCAGGGGAGCTTGGGGCTCAGATTCTGAAAGAGGTCCCACAGTGTGTAGCCCCTTCATGACGGTTCGGTGACAGCCAGGCCAAGCCAGGGCGCGAGTCCGGGCCCATCCACCCCTATGTCATGAAGAGGTCATTTTTGGCGGCTCCAATGTAAACGATTACATGAGGAGCGCGAGTGAGCATTCAGGCGGTGGCGGAACAGGCGGGTGTATCGGTGGCAACGGTGTCGCGGGTCTTCAATGCGCCCGGCAAGGTCAGCCCCGAAACCCGTGCGCTGGTCGAAAAAGCCGCGCGCGAACGCGGCTACCTGCCCAATGCCAGCGCGCGCTCCCTGCGCACCCAGCGCAGCCGCGTGCTCGGTGTGGTGCTGCCCACTTTGCTGAACCCCGTGTTCGCTGAATGCCTGGAAGGCATCGCGCGCGCGGCCACGCGCGCCGGCTACGCCATCCTGCCGCTGACCACCAACTACCGGCTGGAAGAAGAGGAGCAGGCCGTCAACCTGCTGCTGGCCGGCCGCGCCGACGCCATGATCCTGGTGGTCTCCAGCCCGGAAACTTCCGTGGCCCTGCAGCGGCTTGGCGCCGCGCAACTGCCTTATGTGCTGGCCTACAACCGCCACCCCGGCCATCCCTGCGTGTCGGTGGACAGCGAGCAGGCGGTCGCGGCGCTGGTGGCGCGGCTTGTTGCCTTGGGCCACACGCGCATCGCCATGGTCAGCGGCCAGCTCAGCGCCTCCGACCGTGCCCAGCAGCGCCGCCGCGGCTTTCTGCAAGGCATGGCGGCGGCCGGCCTGGCCAACCCGCGGGTGCTGGAAGTGCCTTTTGTGGAAACCGCCGTCAGCGACATCACGGCCCTGCTGGTGCGCGAGCCGCTGCCCAGCGCGCTGGTCTGCTCCAACGATCTGCTGGCGATACGCAGCCTGCGCGCGGCGCACCTGGCCGGGCTCTCGGTGCCGCGCGACCTGAGCGTGGTGGGCTTTGACGGCATCGCGCTCGGTGAAGACTTGCGGCCCATGCTGAGCACCATCACCCAGCCCAATGCCGACATAGGCCGCTGCAGCGTCGAGCTGCTGGTGCAGGCGCTGGCCGGCGGTGCCGCCCTGACACCCGATAGCAGCCTGTCGCTGGCCCACGGTTTTCGCGAAGGCGAATCCTGCGCCGCGCCCTCAGTCAACCCCTAGTCCCCTCACTTTCACTTCATCCACAACGGAGTTCTTATGAAAACATCTTTGCAACGACTCGCCCACGCCGCCGTGCTGGCGCTGGGCCTGGCCGCCGGCGCCAACGCGCTGGCCCAGACCGCCATCTGCTACAACTGCCCGCCCGAATGGGCCGACTGGGGCACGCAGCTCAAAGCCATCAAGGCCAAGACCGGCGTCACCGTGCCGCCCGACAACAAGAACTCCGGCCAGTCGCTCGCGCAGATGATGGCCGAAAAAGCCAACCCCGTGGCCGACGTGACCTACCTGGGCGTGACCTTCGCCATCCAGGCGCAAAAAGACGGCGTGGTCGGCACTTACAAGCCCGCCGCCTGGAGCGAGATTCCCGATGGCCTCAAGGACCCGCAAGGCCACTGGTTCACCATCCACTCCGGCACCCTGGGTTTTATGGTCAACGTCGATGCGCTCAAGGGCAAGCCGGTGCCGCGTTCCTGGGCCGACCTGCTCAAGCCCGAGTACAAAGGCCTGGTCGGCTACCTCGACCCGGCCTCGGCCTTTGTCGGTTATGTAGGCGCGGTCGCCGTCAACCAGGCGCGCGGCGGCACACTGGACAACTTCACGCCCGGCATCGAGTACTTCAAGGCGCTGCAGAAGAACGAACCCATAGTCCCCAAGCAGACCTCCTATGCGCGCATGCTGTCCGGTGAGATCGCCATCCTGCTGGACTACGACTTCAACGCCTACCGCGCCAAGTACAAGGACAAGGCCAACGTCGAGTTCGTGATCCCGGCCGAAGGCACCATCGTCGTCCCCTACGTCATGAGCCTGGTGGCCAAGGCGCCCAATGCCGACAACGGCAAGAAGGTGCTGGACTTTGTGCTGTCCGACGAAGGCCAGGCCATCTGGGCCAATGCCTATCTGCGCCCGGTGCGCGCCAGCGCGATTTCGAAAGAAGCGCAGTCGCGTTTCCTGCCGGCCAGCGAATACGCACGCGCCAAAAGCGTGGACTACGCCCGCATGGCCGCCGTGCAAAAAGGCTTTTCCGACCGCTACCTGAAAGAAGCCCAGTAAAAGAAGCCCAGTAAACCAGCCTGGTAGTGAGAGTACCCATGAGTTCTTCCACCTTCGCGCCCCCGCGCCTGCTGCTGGCCTGCGCGGCGCCGGCCGTCGCTTTCTTCGCGGCCTTCTGGCTTTTGCCTGCGGTGCAGCTGCTGGCCTTGCCCGGCAAGCTGGGGTGGGGAACGTATTTTGTGGTGCTGACAAACACCCGCTACCTGCAAAGCCTGTTGCAAACCCTGGGCCTGTCGCTGGCGGTGACGCTGGCCACACTGGTGCTGGGCGGGCTGGCGGGCATCACGCTGGCGCGCGCGCGTTTCGCGGGGCGCAAGCTGCTGCTCTCGCTGCTGGCCTTGCCGCTGTCTTTTCCGGGCGTCATCATCGGTTTCTTCATCATCCTGCTGGGCGGGCGCCAGGGCCTGGTGGCCGACCTTGCCGATGCGCTGGGCCTGGGCCGCGTCACCTTTGCCTACGGCCTGGCCGGGCTGTTTTTCGGCTACCTGTATTTTTCGCTGCCGCGCGCCATCGTGAGCTACACCGCCGCGGCCGCCGCCATGGACTTCCCGCTCGAAGAAGCCGCTCGCTCGCTGGGCGCCTCGCGCTGGCGTGTGGTGCGCGACGTCTGGCTGCCCGAGCTTGCGCCCACCACCCTGGCCTGCGGCGCGATTGTGTTCGCCACCGCCATGGGCGCTTTCGGCACGGCCTTCACCTTGGCCAGCAAGTTCGAGGTGCTGCCCATCACGATTTACAACGAGTTCACCAACTACGCCAACTTCGCGCTGGCCGCCAGCCTGTCCATCACGCTGGGCCTGATCACCTGGCTGGTGCTGTTTCTTTCGCGCCGCGCCGCCGGCCCGGCCGCGGCGGGGGCCTGACGCCATGAAAACCCCTCGCCAGGTTTCCCTGCCGCTTGTGCTGCTGACGGCGCTGGTCTCCGTGTTCATGCTCGCGCCCATCGCGCTCTCGGTGCTGGCCGGGCTGGTCAACAACTACAGCACCGGCCTTAAAAGCGGCCTCACGCTGCGCTGGCTGGGCGAAGTGTGGGAGCTTTATGGCGGCACCGTCGCCGCCTCGCTGCTGCTGGCCCTGCTGTGCGTGCTGGGCAATTTGTTGATAGGCATTCCCTGCGCCTATGCGCTGGCGCGCAGCCGATCCCGCATCGCCCGGGTGTTTGAAGAGCTGCTGACGCTGCCGGTGGCCGTGCCCGGCCTGGCCACCGCGCTGGCGCTGATCCTGGCCTATGGGCAGATCAGCGGCTTCCGGCAAAGTTATGGCTTTGTCCTGGTGGGCCACATGGTGTTCACCTTGCCTTTTATGGTGCGCACCGTGTCCTCGGCCTTCCAGCGGCCCGAGCTGTATTCGCTCGAAGAGGCCGCGCGCACGCTGGGCGCCGGCTTCGCGCAGCGCTTTATGGGCGTGCTGCTGCCCGCCGTGCTGCCCGCCATCGTGGCCGGCTGCCTGATGGTCTTCACGCTCTCGGTCGGCGAGTTCAACCTCACCTGGATGCTGCACACGCCGCTCACGCGCACCCTGCCCGTGGGCCTGGCCGACAGCTATGCCTCCATGCGGCTGGAAATCGGCTCGGCCTACACCCTTGTCTTTCTTCTTGTCATCCTCCCCGTGCTGTGGGGCCTGCAGGCCGCCGGTACCTTGATTGAAAAACACCATGGACGCTGAACGCACACGCGTGGACATCAGCCACTGCGCCAAAACCTATGCCGACGGCACGCGCGGCCTGCAGCCCACCTCGCTCTCGGTGGAACCCGGCGAGGTGCTGGCCCTGCTGGGCCCTTCGGGCTGCGGCAAGACCACGCTGCTGCGCCTTATCGCCGGGCTGGAAGTGCCCGACGCCGGCAGCCGCATCACATTTGGCGACACCGAGGTCACCCACCTGCCGGTGGAGCGGCGCGGCATAGGCATGGTGTTCCAGCACTATGCGCTGTTCCCGCAGATGACGGTGGCCGCCAACATCGCCTACGGCCTGCGCGTGCGCGGCGTGGACGAGGCCGAAAAGCGCCGCGTGGTCGGCGAACTGATAGACCTGGTGCGCCTGAACGGCCTCGAGAAAAAACGCCCGGCCGAACTCTCGGGCGGCCAGCGCCAGCGTGTGGCCCTGGCCCGCGCCGTGGCCGTGCGCCCGCGCGTGCTGCTGCTTGACGAACCGCTGACCGCGCTCGACGCCAAGCTCAAGGAGTCGGTGCGCGACGAACTGGCCGAGCTGCTGCGCCGCCTGCACATCACCGCCATCCACGTCACCCACGACCAGCAGGAAGCGCTGGCGATTGCCGACAGGCTGGCCGTGATGCAGGCCGGCCGCATCGTGCAGGTCGGCCGCGGCGAGGCGCTGTACCGCACGCCCGAGCATCCATTTGTCGCGAGCTTCCTCGGCCGCGTCAATCGCCTGGAGCGCGACGAGGCCGCGCGCGCTGCCCACGTCGTCAGGCTGGGCGACATGGACATCGCCTGCCCGCCCGCCTGGCAGGCGCAAGAGAGCGTGCTGGTGCGGCCCGAGGACATCGAGGTCGGCGAGGTCACCGCCGGCTGGGGCGATGCCGTGGTGTCGCAGCGCGTCTTCCTGGGCGACCGCATACAGCTCAAGCTCTTGCTGCCCGGCCAGGCCAGCCTCAATGCCGAAGTCGGGCGCGACCACCCGGCCTGTATGGGCGACGCCGTCGGCATACGCATACAGCCGCAGCACCTCATGCCCGGCAGCGAACTGGCAATTGCATAACTCACATCCTTATGACCACTTCACTGCTGCAACTTTCGGACCTGCACATACGCGAACCGGGCCGCCTGGCTTATGGCCGCATCAACACCGCGCCCTACCTCGCGCAGGCCGTCGCTTCCATACTCGCGCTGCCGCAACAGCCCGACGCCGTCGTCATCACCGGCGACCTGACCGACTTCGGCCGCGCGGCCGAATACGCCCACCTGCGCGAGCTGCTCGCGCCCCTGGCCATGCCGGTCTACCTGATGCCCGGCAACCATGACGAGCGCGCGCAGCTGCGCTTGAGCTTCCCCGATCACGCCTACCTGGGAAGTGATGGCTTTGTGCAATACAGCGTTGCCATAGGCGGCCTGCAGCTGATCGCCCTGGACACCGTGGTGCCAGGCGCCAGCGAGGGCAGCCTGTGCGAATACAGGCTGGCCTGGCTGGCCCGCGAGCTCGAAAAGCATCGCGGCCGGCCCGTGGTGATTGCCATGCACCACCCGCCTTTCCAGACCCTGATAGGCCATATGGACGACATAGGCCTGCTCAGCGGCGCAGCCGAGCTCGAGGCACTGGTCAGCCGCTACCCGAATGTCGAGCGTATCCTCTGCGGCCATTTGCACCGCGCCATCCAGGTGCGCTTTGGCGGCACTCTCGCGGCCACCGTGCCTTCACCGGCCCACCAGGTGCGCCTGGATATCGCGCCCGACGCCGCCTCGGCCTGGATGCTGGAGCCGCCCGGCTTTGGCCTGCATGTGCTGCCGGATGGCGGGCGCCTGGTCAGCCACACGGTCGCAAGTGGGAGTTATGAAGGCCCGTTTCCTTTCCATGAAGGCTCGGTGTTGATCGACTGATCCATCCCCACGGCTCAGCGTGCGGTCACCGTGAAGGGTGTGGCCGTTCCCCGCTCGCACGCGATCCGGCTGCCGTCCCGGATTTCGAAGGGCGAACAAGCCCGGTTCCCGGCCGGGTCCTCCAGGTCGGGATGGGTCATCAAGGCGTAGCGGCCGGGTTTCCAGGGGTGTTTCGGCACAAACCGCCAGCTTGTTTCGGCGTCGGCCAATGTGGCGTCTCCCTCCACACGCCGTCCATCGGGACCGCGAACCGCGATCAGGGACACGGCGGTCGACGTGATCGCCGCATCCAGCCGCACGACCAGCGGCAGGCGGCTGCCGCCTGGGGCCGCGCCCAATTTCCAAGAGGCCGGCACCGGCGCCACCCTGTCGGCTTGCACCACCTGCCAGGTCTTGCGCAGCGGCGCTCCCGCCTCGGGGCTGTCCAGCACCAGGGTCAGCGATGAGCCGGCCTGCAGCGCACGCCCCAGCCGCAGGTTGGCGCCCACCCCGGACTTGAGCCGCCCGGGGTGCAGCAGCAGCGTCACGCCGGTGCCGTCCGCGCTGGGCAGCGGCAGGTCCAGAAAGGCATCCTCGATGGCATGCCCGTCCTGGTCCAGCAGCCGCACATGCTCCATCGCCAAAGGCGTGCGCAAGGGCGCGGCAAATCGCAGCTCGATGCGCAGCAGGTTTTCAGGCACGGTCGGCCCGGAAGGATAGATGACGGGCGACTGCGGGCCCGCGGCCATGGCCGAAACGCAGAAGGCCGCGCCCAGCCCCCACAGCATCCGCTGGGCCCCAAGCTTCACGGCGCGGCCCGTGCGGCCAGGTTGGGGTAGCCTTCCTCGCCGCGCAGCAACTGGTGCAGTTCGCGGAAAGGGTCTTTGGGCGAATAGCGGTAGTCTGCGAAATCGTATTCATTGATGAAATCGCTGATGCGCAGGAAAGCGCCCTTGCGCATGGACACCAGCTCCATGGCGCCCGAGGCTTCGTTGCGGCGCAGTGCGCCCAGGAAATCCTTGTCCTGCTCGCCGAGTTTGGCAATCCCGGAAATCGGCACCGGTATCGCCTTCACGCCGAGATAGGGCTCCGTCGGCCACTTGATGGGCGCCTTCAGGCCCGGCTGTGCCGATGCCGCCGCGATGTCCGAGACGGCCATGAAGTCCGCGGACTTGTGGGAGTTCGTCAGCAACACCATGGGGCCCTGGCCGGCGTCAAACGCCACCATGTCGACCGGCGCGCTGCCCCAGCCCAGCTCGGCCACGGTTTTCCCCACCACGTGGGCGCCGTCCTTGAGGTCCTTGAGCGCAATCGTCACCAGCGGCGTGCAGGTGTAGGCGGCGATCAGGCTGGGCTCGCCGTTCAGGGTCGCGATGACCATCTTGCGGATAGGCGCGCGGCTCTCCACCTGGTCGTGCACCGCGTGGTACATCTCTATGCTGGTCGCGCTCGCGGCGCCGCCCTTGAAGGGAAAGTCGTAAACCCTGAGCGTCGACGCGAAGCTCGCGTTCGACAGTCCCGCCACATAGAGCTTGCGGTCGTGAAAGACCATGTCGGTCACCGTATAGGTCGCGGCCGGCACGTCGTTCCAGAACACCTTGTCGGCCTCCGGGCGGTTGGCAATCGGCGCCGAGCTGCGCGCCGCGGCGGCCAGGTTCACGACGGCCACCTTGCCGGCGGCATCCACCGCCACCAGCGCGGGCAGGGGCAAGCCGCGCGCCCGGGTCACCGACAGCGCGATGTAGGCCAGCTCGGCCCCCGGCCGGAAGGCCATGTCCTCAAAGCGCAGCTTGTCGGGCTGCGTGTGCAGCGCCCTGGCGATCGGGCCCGACACGTCCTTGAGGTTGAATTGCCTGGCCACCGCGCCGGGCGCCGCGGCCAGGCTCAGGGCGTGGATCTCGCCCGCGCGCCAGTCCGAGACCAGCAGGGTATCGGCATCGGCGAAGGCCATGGGGCCGACGGAGCGCACCGGGCCGGCCGTCGCGTTCATGCCGGCGCCCGCCACGGTGAGTGCAGCCAGGGCCCGGCACAGGGCGGAAGTGAAGAAACGGCTCATGGCGCGCTCCTGAAGTTGTGGAGCGAGTCATCTTCACCCCGCACTCCTTGAATAGCAAGGCTTATCGAAGAGGCGGCAGGAAGCAGGCCTAGACCAGCAGCCGCGGCGCCATCTGCTGGATCAGCTGCAGGATGGCTTTTTGCGTCAGCGTCGCGGGCCGCTGCGAGCTCATGGCGCTCGCCGCCGCGCCCAGTTGTCTTCTTTTCATAGTGCGCATAGCTTCCCTTAGCTGTCAGGAATGCGCAATATGGTTTTAGGGATAGCTGATAGGGCTAAAAAGCATCGCTCATGTAAGCAGCTGTGTTTCCACCACTGATTGGGTGTGCTTTTTATGCATACACGGATGCTGGGGCTTTGGCTTGCTGCTTTAATCACCAAGGTGAGCCCCCCATGAACCGCTCCAAGCCTCTCACCGCATCCCGGCGGCCGCCGGTTCACTCCCCAAGAAAGCCATGGCAATGACTGAATCCCCTCCCAGCTCCGCCGGCTCCGTGCCGACGGCCCGCGTCACCTTCGAAGTGAACGGCCAGGCGCACACGCTGGACCTGGACACCCGCACCACGCTGCTCGACGCCCTGCGTGAACACCTGCACCTCACCGGTACCAAAAAAGGCTGCGACCACGGCCAGTGCGGCGCCTGCACCGTGCTGCTGGACGGCGAACGCATCAATGCCTGCCTCACGCTGGCCGTGATGCACGAGGGCGCCAAAGTCACCACCATAGAAGGCCTGGGCACACCGCACAGCCTGCACCCCCTGCAGGCCGCGTTTGTCAAACACGACGGCTACCAGTGCGGCTACTGCACGCCGGGGCAGATCTGCTCGGCCGTAGGCGCGCTCGACGAAATGCGCCGCGGCATTCCCAGCCATGTGAGCGCCGACCTCAACACCCGCCCCCTGTTGTCGCCCGATGAACTGCGCGAACGCATGAGCGGCAATCTCTGCCGCTGCGGTGCCTATTCCAACATCGTCGAGGCCATCACTGAAGTTGCAGGGAGGGCGGCATGAAACCCTTCACCTATGAACGCGCCGGCAGCCCGGCCGAGGCCGCGGCCGCCGTCATGCGCCACCCCGGCGCCAAATTCATCGCGGGCGGCACCAACCTGCTGGATCTCATGAAACTGCAGATCGAGGCGCCCACCCACCTGGTCGACGTCAACGGCCTGGCCCTCGACAAGGTGGAAGCCACGCCCGAAGGCGAGCTGCGCATAGGCGCGCTGGTGCGCAACACCGCACTGGCCGCCGACGAACGCGTGCGGCGCGACTACGGCGTGCTCGCGCGTGCCCTGTTGGCCGGCGCTTCGGCCCAGCTGCGCAACAAGGCCACCACCGCCGGCAACCTGCTGCAGCGCACGCGCTGCCCTTATTTTTATGACACCGACCAGCCCTGCAACAAGCGCCAGCCCGGCAGTGGCTGCAGCGCCCTGGGCGGCCACACGCGCCAGCATGCGGTGCTGGGCGCCAGCCAGGCCTGCATCGCCACCCACCCCAGCGACATGGCCGTGGCCCTGCGCGTGCTCGACGCCACGGTGGAAACCGTCAAGCCCGACGGCGCGAAACGTGTGATCCCGATTGCCGACTTCCACCGCCTGCCCGGCGACACGCCGCATGTGGAGACCGCGCTGCAGCCCGGCGAGCTGATCACCTCGGTCAGCCTGCCCAGGCCGGCGGGCGGCACGCACATCTACCGCAAGGTGCGCGACCGCGCGTCTTATGCCTTCGCGCTGGTCTCGGTCGCGGCCGTTGTGCAGCCTGACGGCTCGGGCCGTGTCGCCCTGGGCGGCGTGGCGCACAAGCCCTGGCGTGACGAGGCGGCCGATGCCGCCTTGCCGCAGGGCGCCAAAGCCGCGGCGGCGCACCTGCTCGCCGGCGCCCGCACCACCGAAGACAACGCCTTCAAACTGCCGCTGGTGGAGCGTACCCTCGCCGCCGTGCTGGCCCAGGCCAGGAGCGCCGCATGAAATTCGACACCCCCGCCACCACCAACCCGATTGACCAGCTCAAGGTCATCGGCAAAGCCACCGACCGCATAGACGGCCCGCTCAAGACGACCGGCGGCGCGCCCTATGCCTATGAGCGCCACGACGCCGTGCCGGATCCGGCCTACGGCTACATCGTCGGCGCCGGCATCGCCAAGGGCCGCATCGCCTCCATGGATTTGGACGCCGCGCGCGCCGCACCCGGTGTGCTGGCCGTCGTCACCGCGCGCAACGCCGGCAAGCTCGGCAAGGGCAAGTTCAACACCGCCAAACTGCTGGGCGGGCCCGAGATAGACCACTACCACCAGGCCCTCGCGCTGGTGGTGGCCACCACCTTTGAACAGGCGCGCGCCGCCGCGCAGCTGGTGCGCATAGCATACGAACGCACGCCGGGCAAGTTCGACCTCGCCGCGCAAAAAGAAACCGCGCCGCTGGCCAAGCCTTCCGACTTCGCCGGCCCGTCCGAGACCCAGGTCGGCGACTTCGCGGGCGCCTTTGCCGCCGCGCCCGTGCAGCTCGACGCCAGCTACAGTACACCCGACCAGTCGCACGCCATGATGGAGCCGCACGCCACCACCGCCGCCTGGCAGGGCGACAAGCTCACGCTCTGGACGGCCAACCAGATGATCGACTGGAGCGTGGGCGACATGGCCGCAACCCTGGGCATCCCCAAATCCCATGTGCGCCTGGTCTCGCCCTTTATCGGCGGCGGTTTCGGCGGCAAGCTCTGGGTGCGCGCCGATGCGCTGCTGGCCGCCCTGGGCGCGCGCGCGGCGGGGCGGCCCGTCAAGGTCGCGCTGCAGCGCCCGCTGATGATCAACAACACCACACACCGGCCGGCCACCCTGCAGCGCATACGCCTGGGCGCGGGCCGCGACGGCAAGATCACCGCCGTGGGCCATGAATGCTGGTCCGGCGACCTGCCCGAAGGCCAGCCCGAGACCTCGGCCAACCAGACCCGTTTGCTGTACGCCGGCGCCAACCGCTTCACCGCCACACGCCTGGCCGTGCTGGACCTGCCCGAAGGCAACGCCATGCGCGCGCCCGGCGAGGCGCCCGGCTTGATGGCCCTGGAAATCGCCATGGACGAAATGGCCGAAAAGCTCGGCCTGGACCCGATCGAGTTCCGCGTGCGCAACGACACCCAGGTCGACCCGGAGCAGGCCGGCCGGCCGTTTTCGCAGCGCCGGCTTGTTGAATGCCTGCGCCTGGGCGCCGGACAATTCGGCTGGAACCGGCGCCAGGCCCAGCCCGCGCAGGTGCGCGACGGCCGCTGGCTGGTCGGCATGGGCGTGGCCGCGGCCTTTCGCAACAACCTGCTCATGAAGTCAGCCGCGCGCGTGCGGCTCGACAAAAACGGCGTGGTCACGGTGGAAACCGACATGACCGACATAGGCACGGGCACTTACACCATCATCGCCCAGACAGCCGCCGAGGTCATGGGCCTGCCCCTCAACAAAGTGCAGGTGCGCCTGGGCGATTCGGACTTCCCCGTCTCCTGCGGCTCAGGCGGGCAGTGGGGCGCCAACAGCTCAACCGCCGGCGTGTACGCGGCCTGCATGAAGCTGCGCGAAACCATTGCCACCCGCGCCGGCTTCACGCCGCTCGAGGCCATTTTCGAAGACGGCATGGTCCGCGTGGCCGACCGCGCCGTGCCGCTTGCGCAAGTGGCCCAAGAGGCCGGCGACAAGGGCCTGGTCGCCGAAGACTTCATGGAATACGGCGACCTGGGCAATAAATACCAGCAATCAACTTTTGGCGCGCATTTTGTGGAAGTCGGCGTCGACGCCGCCACCGGCGAGATCCGCGTGCGCCGCATGCTCGCCGTCTGCGCCGCAGGCCGCATCCTCAATCCCAAGGCCGCGCGCAGCCAGGTCATAGGCGCCATGACCATGGGCGTGGGGGCAGCCCTCATGGAAGCACTCGCGGTCGACAAGCGCCACGGCTTTTTTGTGAACCACGACCTCGCAGGTTATGAGGTGCCGGTGCATGCCGACATTCCGCACCAGGATGTGATCTTTCTTGATGAAACCGATCCGGTTTCTTCGCCTATGAAGGCCAAAGGGGTTGGCGAGCTTGGGATTTGCGGGATTGCGGCCGCTGTTGCCAACGCGGTTTACAACGCGACAGGGGTGAGGGTGAGGGACTATCCCATCACGCTTGACAAGTTGTTGGAGCGGTTGCCAAGCGTGGTTTGAATTGTTGTTGCTCCGGCGGTGTGCTCGCCTCTGAGAGCTGCTGGCCGGGGTTGCCCGGCGGCAACTCACTTTTCTTTGCTTCGCCAAAGAAAAGTAAGCAAAAGAAAGGCGACCCTGGTGTCTGCGTCCCTCCGCTTCGCTACGGGCAACCTGCGGTGCTCGGTCCAGCCGGGGTCTGGCTAAACTCGCCTTCGGCTCAGACAACGCCAGCCCTGATCCGTCTGGCCCTGCGCTCCTCGGCGCATACACAAGGGGTGGGAGAAAAATACCAATACCTAAAACCACAAGGACACGCCATGGCGTGTCCTTGTTTGTATTGATTTTTTCTTTGGTATTTGTCTTCTGTCCCCGCTCCCGATTGCCCCGTCCTGGCTGGGCCGAGGAGCGCAGAGACAAGCGGATTAGGGCCGGCGTTGTCTAAGCGAAGCGAGTTTAGCCGGACCCCGCTTGGCTCGAGCACCGCAGGTTGCCCGCAGCGAAGCGTAGGGACCCAGACTGCGGGTCGCCTTTTCTTTGCCTACTTTTCTTTTGGCGAAGCAAAAGAAAGTAGGTCGCCCGCCGGGGCGAGACCCGGCTCCGAAACTCAAAACAAGCATCAACACTCAAACCCACAAAGCACCTTCGACCCCTCAGGCCGAATGATGAGGACTGAGCGGCTTCAAATCATGCTTCCCCAAAGAAAACGAAAGCGCATAGACGCCATGCGTCATGCCCGCAAGCGCACCCGCAGCCTCGAGCCGCTGCGGCGACAGCTCGTTCGCCAGGGCGAGTTGCAAGGCCTGCGTCTCATAAGACGACAGCAGGACAATCCAGTCGGCGACGGCATCCCCGCCGCGGATTTTTTGCTCTTGTGTCATGGCTGCCTGCGGCGTTCTGGTTTGCAGCAGGTGTGCCCCGACGATGCCTCTGCTTTCCGCCAGGTGGGCCAGCCGGTTTTCCAGCCAGGCCCGCAAAGGCCCTGCCTGGCCGTCCGCCGGTGACAGGCGGATCGTCAGCATCGCCTTGCCCAGTCCGGCGCCAAAACTGCCCAGGAGCTGGCACTGGCTGCGCACCATGTTCAGGTGGTGCGGCATCATCTTCGCCGACCATGGCGTCGGGTTGTTCAGGCTTTGCAGGTAACCGGCCGAGGTGAGGGTTTCATACGATGCCAGCTCATACATCACAAAAAACCCCGTTCCGCCGTCAACGTGGGTCCAGCGTGAGCCGCGCAGAAAGCCGTCAATGCCCATGCGTTCCGGAAAGTGTTCACGGGAGTGCCACTCCTGGAACTCCTCGCGTTGCGCGGGCAGGATGTCCCACCACATGGCGACCGCAGCATTGCCTAAAAGTGCCATCTCGTCGAACCTCCGTAGAACTTCAGTCGAGCCTCAGTAGAACCAGCTTGCCGGAACCGTGACCAGTTTGGGGAACACCACCATCAAAAACATCACCGCGAACTCGGCGATCATGAACGGGACGACACCCTTGGTGACGTCGTCCATGCTGATCTTGCCGACACCCGCCACCACATTGAGCACCGTGCCCACCGGCGGCGTCACCAGCCCGATCGAGTTGTTAATGATGAACAGCACGCCGAAGTAGACCGGGTCTATGCCCGCGGCCTTGACCACGGGCATCAGCACCGGCGTCAGGATCAGGATGGTGGGTGTCATGTCCATCGCGGTACCCACCAGCATCACCAGCACCATGATCGCCGCCATCAGCAGGATGGGGCTGCCCATGAAGGGCTTGAGCAGGTCCACCACCATGCCCGGCAGGTTGGCGACGGTGATCAGCCAGGCGCTGACCATGGCCGCGGCGATCAGGAACATCACGATGGCGCTGGTCTTGGCCGAGGCGACGAACACGCCGTAGAGCTGCGAGAGCTTGAGTTCGCGGTAGATGACGGTGGAGACGAACAGCGCGTAGACGGCGGCCACCACGGCCGCCTCGGTGGGCGTGAACACCCCCATGCGCAGGCCGACCAGGATGATGACCGGAAGGATCAGCGCCCAGGTGGCGTCGCGAAAGGCCTTCATGACCTCGGCGCCGCTCTTGCGCGGCGGCGGCACGATGGCCTCGCGCCGCACCAGCCAGGCCCAGGTGATCCAGAGCGCGCCGCCAATCAGCAGGCCCGGCACCACGGCCGCGAAGAAGAGCTTGGAGATCGACACATTGGCCGCCACGCCGAAGATCACCAGCCCGATGCTGGGCGGGATCACCGGGCCGATCACGCCCACGGAGGCGATCAGGCCGCCGGCGCGCTTCTTGTCGTGCCCGGCCTTGACCATCATCGGCAGCAGCAAGGCGGTGAGCGCGGCCGCGTCGGCCACGGCCGAGCCCGACAGCGCCGACAGCAGGCAGCCCGCCATGATGGTCACGTAGCCCAGCCCGCCCTTGACGTGGCCGACCAGCGCCAGCGCCAGGTCGACAATGCGGCGCGACAGGCCACCCACGTTCATGATCTCGCCGGCCAGCATGAAGAAGGGCACGGCCAGCAGCGGGAAGCTGTCTGCGCCCCCGACCAGGTTCTGCGCCAGGATCTGCGCATCGAACAGTTGCAGATGCCACATCAGGGCGACACCGCTGGCCAGCAGCGCAAACGCGATGGGAATGCCCAGGGCCATGGCGGCCAGCAGCGAGCCGATAAAAATGAAGATGGTCATGGCCGTGCCCCCGCGGTGTTGTCCTGCTGGCGCGCATCGTCCAGCACCTGCTTGAGCTGCACGGCCTCTTCCGACTCCTGCACCATGACCAGTTCATCATCCGACAGCCGGCCGGTGAGCACCTTCCACAAATCCAGCAGCAGCAGGCCGCAGGCCAGCACGCCGAACACCAGGCCCGAGAGGTAGACGATGGACATGCTCCAGCCGGTCGTCGGCGCCGTCACGTCCCAGTTGATCTTGACCTGTTCCCAGCTGCCCATGGCCAGCAGCACCACGATGAAAATCATCAGCACGTGGCCGACGATGAGGCAGACCTTCTTGCCGATGACCGGCAGCCGCCCCACCACCATGTCGATGCCGAGGTGGCCGTGTTCACGCAGTGCCACCAGGGCGCCGAGGAAGGTGCCCCAGATGAAGAGCCAGCGCGACAGCTCTTCGGACACCGTGATGCCCGAATTAAAGCCGTAGCGCAGCACGACGTTGCCGAACACCAGCACCACCATGACGGCCAGGCCGAGCGCGATCAGGAACTCGATGCCCTTGCAGGCCTTGTCGACGAAGCTGTCCATGTCAGTTGTGCGCGGATAGGGCCTGCGCTTCGCGCGCGATATCGGTCACGACCCTAAGGCCCTGCAGGTAGGAGCGCGGGCCGAAGCCCTGGATCGTGCCCTTCACGGCCGGCGAGATGATCGAGTGGTGGCGCCAGGGCTCGCGTGTCGCGAGGTTGGACATGTGCACCTCGACCACCGGGAAAGGCATGGCCTTGATCGCGTCATGCAGCGGCACGCCATGCTGCGTGAGCCCGGCGGGGTTGACCAGCGCGCCCTGCGCCGTGTCGATGTGCTGGTGCAGGAAATCAATCAGCGCTCCTTCGTGGTTCGACTGAAGGGTCTCCAGCGTCACGCCGAGTTCGCCGGCCAGTGTTGCCAGCATGGCGTTGATCTGTGCGAGCGTCGTCGTGCCGTAGATGTGGGGTTCGCGCCGGCCGAACAGGTTCAAGTTCGGCCCGTGGAGGACAAGTATTTTCATGGGGCTCAGGGCTTTCAGAACTTCACCATCAGAACTTTGAAACCCGTTCCAGCTCGGACTTGAAGAGCGTCACGACGGCCGGGTCATAGGCGGCCGAGAACTTCTCGTAGACGGGACGCACTTCAGCGCGCATTTTGGCCAGCTCGGCGGGCGGAAGGTCGTTGTAGACCATGCCCTTGGCCGTCAGCTCGCCCAGGGCCTTGGCCGAGACTTCACGGCTGACCACGCGCTGCCAGTTTTGGGCTTCGATGGCGGCGTCCTGCAGGATCTTGTGCTCCGTCGCCGAGAGCTTGTCCCAGAAGCGCTTGCTGATCTGGACCGGGTTGGTCGCGTAGACGTGGTTGGTGCCGCTCACGTACTTCTGCACTTCGTAGAACTTGCTCGAGGCGATCACCGCGAAAGGGTTTTCCTGGCCGTCCACGGCCTTGCTCTCGAGCGCGCCGTACAGCTCGGCAAAAGGCATGGGTACCGGGTTGGCCTTGAAGGTCTTGAAGGTTTCCAGGAACACCGGGTTCGGGATCACGCGCAGTTTCAGGCCTTCCAGGTCGGCGCCCTTCATGATGGGACGCTTGCTGTTGGTCACGTTGCGAAAGCCCAGGTCGAAAAAGCCCAGCACGATCACGCCCTTTTCGGGCAGTTTGGCGCTCAGCATCTTGCCCAGCGGGCCGTCGACCAGCGCGTCGGCCTGCTTCGCATTGGCAAAGAGGAAGGGAAAGTCGAGCAGGCCGAATTCCTTGACGATGCCGTTCAGCGAGGTCGTCGAGGCCACCAGCATTTCCTGCACGCCGCCCTGCAGCGCGGACTGCTGCTGCAGCTCGTTGCCGAGTTGCGAGGCCGCGAATTCCTGCACCTTGATCTTGCCGCCGCTCTTGGCCGCGACGATCTCGGCGAACTTGCGCACGCCCAGGCTGGTCGGGTGGTCGGGGTTGTTCAGGTGGCCGAACTTGATGGTGCGTTCCTGGATGTCCTGGGCCAGGGCGGGCATGGCCGCCACCATCAGGGCGGCAACAAGGGTGAGTGTTCTGCGGCGAACGTGCATGGTGAGGTCCTTTTGGGGTGGTGCCCGGGGGCTGCTGTCAGGGGGACTGGCGATGTCGCGGGTGTCCGGTGCCGCAGCACACGCTGCAGGCCGAAGGCATCATATTCTTGAAATGGAAAGTCTTTCCATTATGGAAAACCATTACCATTATTCAATTGCGACCCGCTTCAGGCCCTGGCCCAATGGATCAAACCCTCGTATATATATAGAGGGGCCCGGCCAATCCCCCAGGAAGCGGCCGGCCCGGCGCATCGCAAAGCCCAGACACCGTCAAGCCAAAGAGTCCCACACCATGAGCAACCTGCTGGAAAGAAGCTTTAACACCCTGGAGCAACTCGCCGCCCACCCCGAGGGCATGACCGTCTCCACCATCGCGGCCACCTTGAACATGCCCCTGAGCGCCACGCACCGCCTGCTGGCCGAGCTGTGCCGCTGCGGTTATGCGCGCCAGGTACGCGAGCAGGGTGAGTACGTGCTCACCATGAAACTGGTCTCACTCGGTTTGGGTTTTTTGAGCGCCTCCGGCGTGGTCGACGTGGCCCAGCCCCTGCTGGACCACCTGGCCGAAGAATCCGGCGAACTGGTGCGCCTGGCCGTGGTCGACGGCGACGAACTCACCTTCGTCGCCAAAGCCCAGGGCGCCCGCCGCGGCCTGCGCTACGACCCCGACATGGGCCTGTCGGTGCGTTTGTCGTGCAGCGCAGCCGGCCACGCCTGGCTCTCGACCATGAGCGATGAAGAAGCCTTAAGCCTGGTCGCCAAACAAGGCTTCGGCCAACCCAAAGACTACGGCCCCAAGGCCCCCACCACCGTGAAGGCGCTGCTCACGTATATCCAAACCGCACGCAAACGCGGCTTCAGCATGATCAACGAAGTGTTCGCCCCCTCCATGACGGCCATGGCCGCGCCGGTGCTGTCACCCACGGGCGCGATAGGCGTGGTCACGATTGCGGGGCCGCTGGTGCGGCTGACGGAGGCGCGTATGGAGGAGCTGGCTGAAGCCTTGAAGGCTACGGCTGATGAGATTCGGGCGGCTAGTGGGGCTTCTGGGATGTTTAAGAAGAGGGCTTAGGCTAGGTGCCAATTTGAGGCCCAGCTTGTAGAGCCAAATCGGTTAGTGTTGAGTGATATGTGTTCCTACGTTAAATTCGCCCTATGAACAATGGCCTTGAAACCCTGACGCAGTCCCTTCGATCTTTCGCCAAGGAGCGCGATTGGGAGCAATTTCATTCGCCAAAGAATCTCGCATCGGCCTTGACGGTGGAGGCTGCGGAACTGCTTGAACACTTCCAGTGGATGACCGAGGAGCAAAGTCGCAACGTCTCCGTTGATAAGAAAGCTGAGATTGGCGCAGAGGCGGCTGATGTCTTGCTGTACCTCCTGCAGATATGTGACAAGCTGGGGATCGACCTTCTGGAGGAGGCGCGTGCCAAGTTGGTCGTCAATGGGAAAAAATACCCGGTTGATCTTGCGCGCGGATCAAGCAAGAAATACACGGAGATATAGATTGCGAAACAAAAAACTATGGGTAAGTGGCCCTAAGAAGATCAAATTGGTTATGCCAAAGTGATCGTCTACCAAGCACACAAGTCGGAGTTTGTGCGGCAGGCACAGAGCACGGATATCGAAGACGTCATTGAAGAGGCCTTCGTCCAGAAAATGGGACGGCGGGTCGGGAAGTCGGAAATCAGATCCTGGCGGTTTTCTCTGCAGTCAATGGCCAAGGTCTTGACCGATGATGAAATTCCGGCTGATGCGGGTGTGGCGATTGAGTACAACATTCCTCAGACGGGCAAGCGAGTTGACTTCATCGTCACCGGCCGCAACGAAAGTCGCTCACTCAATCTCATCATCGTTGAGCTTAAGCAGTGGGAGAGCGCACAACTCACCGAGATGGACGGCCTCGTTTCTACCTATCTCGGGGGTGGAGTCCGCCCGGAAACCCACCCTTCCTATCGGGCGTGGTCTTACGCTGCGCATCTGGAGGGATTCAACGAGTTTGTTTCTAAAGGTGGTGTTGCTCTGCAACCCTGTGCCTACCTTCATAACTACATACCTGATGGCGTAATCCGCCATGACTTCTACGCTCCCTACCTGGATCGTGCACCGGTGTTCCTGAAGGGAGATGAGGAGCGCACCAAACTGAGAGATTTCATCAAGCGCCACGTCAAGTACGGTGACGATGCCAATCTTCTTTACGAGATTGAAAGTAGTCGCATCCGCCCCTCGAAGATGCTCGCCGATAGCCTGGTGAAAATGGTCAACGGGCAGTCAGAATTTGTACTGATCGACGACCAAAAGATTGTTTATGAGAACGCGTTGGTGCTGGCCAAGCATGCCCAATCAGACCGCAAGAAGGTAATCATTGTTGAAGGTGGCCCGGGCACCGGAAAATCCGTCATCGCAGTGAACCTGCTGGGCACCTTAACGAAATTTGGACAGAACTGTCGCTACGTTTCAAAGAATGCGGCACCACGCGCGGTGTATGAAAGCAAGTTAACAGGACATCTCAAGAAATCGCACATCTCAAATCTTTTTTCAGGCTCGGGTGCATTCGTTAATACGGACGCTGGTGCCTTTGATACCTTGATCGTGGATGAAGCGCATCGACTCAATGAAAAGTCCGGTCTTTACGGAAATCTTGGGACGAACCAAATCAAGGAAATCATTGATGCTTCCAACTGTGCAGTTTTCTTTATTGATGAAGATCAGCGTGTAACGCTTAAAGATATTGGCGCCAAGGAAGACATCACCAAGTGGGCGGAGACCGTCGGAGCCGAGGTATCCGTAATGGAGCTGGCCTCCCAGTTTCGATGCAGTGGTTCAGACGGTTATCTGGCTTGGCTTGACAACACACTGGGTGTCAGGACCACGGCAAACCAAATCCTGGAATCGACTGCGTTTGATTTTCGAATCTTTTCGTCCCCGACGGAACTCCATGACGTCATTGTCGAGAAGAACAAAGTCGGCAATAAGGCTCGCCTGGTTGCAGGGTACTGCTGGAAGTGGCCTAGTAAAAATAATTCGAACGCCTTTGATGTCGTCATTCCCGAGCATGGATTCAGCAAGCGCTGGAATCTCAGCAAAGACGGCAGTTTATGGATAGTGGCTCCCGACTCCGTAGAAGAAGTTGGCTGTATACACACTTGTCAAGGGCTGGAGGTTGACTACGTCGGCGTGATCATTGGCGATGACTTCGTGATCCGCAATGGCGAAGTGGTTTGCCGGCCTGAGAAACGCGCTACCTCCGACAGATCCATCTTCGGTTGGAAAGCATTGTTGAAGAGTCGACCAGTTGAAGGGAAGAAGCAACTGGATCTCATCATCAAGAATACATATAGAACATTGATGACCCGTGGCATGAAGGGTTGCTATGTGTATTGCACAGACAGCGAGACGGCAAACTACTTCCGTTCGAGGATGGGCGTACCCGATGTCGCGTCACCTAAAGTGGCGGCGGAGGATGCGTTGCAGAGCACCCTTGCACCTAAGGGCCAGATTCTCCCCTTTAAACGGGTTGATCCAAAGCGCCTCAAGCCGTTCAAAAATGCAGTGCCGCTTGTGGATCTCAAGCTGGCTGCGGGCACCTTTAGTGACGTGCAATCGTTCGACGTGGGTACGTCTGATTGGATTGAGCTTCCCGATATCTATCGTCCCCAACCCGGCATGTTTGTTGCGCAGGTCGTCGGTGAGTCCATGAATCGTCGGATATCGAATGGCAGTTGGTGTCTCTTTCGGACTAATCCACAGGGAACTCGTTCAGGAAAAGTGGTTGTCGCGCAGCATCGCTCCATTGATGATCCTGATCTGGGTGGTTCCTATACGGTCAAGATTTACTCTAGCGAGAAGACGCAGACCGAGGAGGGGGATTGGCGGCATACGCTTGTGAAGCTGTCCCCCGATAGCGATGACTCGACTTTCTTGCCGTTGATCTTTGACCGCGATTCGATGGACTCGGTGAAGATCGTTGCCGAGTTCGTCGCGGTTCTTGACCACTAACCACTTGCACGTGAGGCAGGAAGTGGTTTGCAATTAATCCTATCTATCTCCTTCAATTAGAGGAGGCGCGTAGTAGGTGCACATGTCACGATGTGTATCAGCGAAGAGGCGCCTAGCTCTCGGCTCGCCCATAAGAAGGACTTTTGCATGCCAATCGAAAGCATCTACAGTTTTCTGACATATCCAAAGAGCCATGAAAAGGCGGCCGATGCAATTGAAGGCGTCCATATTAAGCCGGACAAGGGTAAGCTTTCAAAGATGCTCTCGGAGGTGTTTGACAGCGTCAGATCCAGACGTGACGTCCCAATCACATTCGCTACAAACAACCAAGTGAATCCCACGCGCGTGGCTTTACTTTCCTTCTTCGCAAAGCCTAAATTGACAACCGCGCTGCCCCTTGCACAAGCGTTGCAAGTTGCGACCCCTGGCACTGCAGGAATGGGGCTATTTTTTGTTTGCTTGGGCTCAGATGATGGAAAACCCGGCAAGCGCACGGTGCTCTCGCGCTTTGCTGCTGATGAAGGGGTGGTTGCTAGCAAAAACCGCGGCGCACTGAGTGTTAAGTTTGTCGAGCAGGTGTTCCTAAAGAATTCCCATACATACAAGGCTGCAACCTACCGACACGAAGTAGATAAGAACGATGCCTGGAAAGGTATCGCGACTGATCGCCAACTGAATCACGGCTCGAAGGCGATTGCCGACTATTGGATCGTGGACTTTCTTCGATCGGAACTCACAACCACGGCAGCTGAGGGCACACGCCGTCTCGCCATTGCCATGAAAGAGGCGAGTCGTTTTTCCACGGATTCAAAAGTACGCAGTGAGATCGTCGCGGCCGCTCGGCTCGCTGGAAATTTACCAGCGAAGGCCCTGACTATTGACCAGTTTTGCGATCAATTCGCGATGTCTCCGGCCGCCAAAGACGCAGTGAAGGCTGCCGTCAAGCCAGCCAGATTAATCACCGAGTCATTTAGATTTGATGCTGAAGAATTCCTCAAACATGTGCCATACAAGCAAATTGAATTAGACAACGGCGCCACACTTTCAGCTCCCACCGACAAATTTGAAGAAGTGTTTCATCCGAGGCAGATTGGCGACACTCACGCGTACTCAACCCAAGGAGCGATCGTCGACGAGAAGCTAAGGTCTAGCAAATGACAGACGACGAACTTTTCGTTGAGTACTCTCGTCGGTACGCGAAGACTCTAGTTCCCTTGGCGAGTGGGCTGGCCTCGGTCCTAGAAAAGCGCGTCGATGGTATCCAACGTATTGATCGCATCAGCGCACGCGCCAAAGATCCAAAGCGCTTCCTCGGCAAAGCAAAAAAACAGCAGAATGGTAAGCGGAAATATACTGACCCGTTCAGTGAAATACAGGACCAAGTTGCCGCTCGTATCACTGTGTTCTACCTGTCAGACGTCGACACAGTTGAGGCGACGGTAAAAAGGTATTTCAATCACATTGAGTCAAAGGTAATTTCAGATTCGCCTAAACAGTTTGGTTATGAAGGCCGACACCTTATTTTAGAAGTTCCCGAAGAGCTCTTTGTAGAAGAAGAGCATCCCGAAGCTCCGGATTTTTTTGAATTACAGATCAAAACGTTGTTTCAACATGCCTGGAGTGAGGCTGAGCACGACTTAGCCTACAAGCCAACCACGCCTTTGACTGATCTCCAGGTGCGCGAGATTGCGTTTACTGCGGCGCAGGCGTGGGGCGCAGATCATATGTTTGCCAAGCTATTAAAAGAACTCTCGCAATAGACCAATGGCGCTGGCATATTCCTCTATGCCATCAGAGAAGTGTTGAGGCACTAAGTGATGAACTGATACAGGGGAAAGAATCAGATCCCCTGACCCGCTCCCCCCACAAACGGCACAGCCCCCTCCACCGTCTCCCAAATAAACCGCCCCGAGGGACTGTTCTGCTCCTCGACAATATGCGCCACCAGTCCGGCTGCGCGTGAAATCACGGCAAAGCCTCGCATCACGGCGGTGGGCACGCCGATTTCCCCGAGCAGCGCCGCGATGGCGCCGGTGGCGTTGATGGTGATGGGCCGGCCTGCGATTTCATCGACGGCGGTTGAGAGTTGCTCCAGTGCGCGAATCTTGTTGCCGGCCAGTTCGGGTTCGGCGCGGGCTAAATCGAGCAGCTTGTAGGCGCGCGGGTCTACCGGTTTGTGCAAATGGTGGCCGAAGCCGGGGATGGGGCTTTTTTGGTCTTTGTAGTGCTGGGCGATGAGCAGGGCTTCGGCTTCGGGGTCGGCTGCCGCGGATATGCGGTCCAGCAGGCCTGAGCAGTTCTCCATGGTGCCCACAAAGGAGCTGCCCACGGCCAGCAGGCCGGCCGCGACTGCGCCTTGCAGGTTTTCGGGGGCGCTCATATAGACCAGGCGGGTGGAAATCGCGCTGGGCGTGAGGCCGTGTTCCATCAACACAATCAGTACCGCGTCGGTGATGCGCAGGTCCACGCCGCGGGGTGTGCGGTTCAGGATTTGCATGAGCATGACTTCGGTGAAGGTCTTTTTGCCCATCAGGTCTTGCACCAGGTCGGCATTGCGGTAATGCAGGCTGGTGAGGGTATGGGTGCACAGGCTGGTGACGGGTTTGGCCTGGGGTTTGGTGCTGCTCATGGGAGTAAGCCTTTCATCATCATGAAGTGGTTGCGGCATCGGCAGCGGCCTCAATGGCCTGGGCCCGCACCGCGCTTTTCAGCACCTTGCCGACCGGCGAGCGCGGCAGGCTGTCGTGGAAGTGGATGTGCTTGGGTGTCTGCACCGGGCCCAGGCGTTCGCGCACAAAGGCGATCAGCTCGGCCTGGCTGGCCTGCCAGCCGGGGCGCAACTGCACCGCGGCCTGCACGGCCTCGCCCCATTTGTCGTCGGGGATGCCAAAGACGGCGCATTCATGCACGGCCGGGTGCTGGCCCAAAGCGTTCTCGACGTCGACCGGGTAGACATTAAAGCCGCCGGTGATGACCAGGTCCTTGAGCCTGTCCTTGAGGTAGAGGTAGCCGCGCTCGTCGATCAGGCCGCGGTCGCCGGTGTGCAGCCAGCCTTCAACAATGGTTTCGGCCGTCATGCCGGGCAGGCGCCAGTAGCCCGACATCAGCAGGTCGCCGCGCGCCACGACTTCGCCGACCTCGCCCGGCGGCAGCAACTGGCCGCCTGCCATGATGGCGACGTCGCTGAACCAGGTGGCGCGGCCCACGGCGGCCCAGTTGCGTTCGTCCTCAAAATCCTCGGGCCGCATCACCGTCAAAATTTGCGGCGCTTCGGTCTGGCCGTAGGTGGTGCCCAGCACCGGGCCGAAGAAGCTGCGTACCTCGCGGATTTTTTCGGGCGGCATGGGGGCGCCGCCGTAGATCAGGCGGCGCAAGTTGGGGAAGTCCGCGCGCGATGCGCCGGGCAAGGCCATCAGCATGTAAACCAGCGTGGGCGGCATAAAACTCACGGTACCGCCCTTGTGCTGGAAGGCCGCGCGCACGGCCTCGGCGCCCGCGCCGGCCAGCAGCACATGGCAGCCGCCCTGGGCCAGTATGGGCAGCAAATAAGTCGAGGTGCCGTGGGTGATGGGTGCGGCCACCACATAACGTTCGTTCTCGTCAAAGCCCCAGGCATGGATCTGGTTGCTGATATTGGCCATCCAGGCGCGGTAGGTCTGCATCACGCCTTTGGGCAGGCCCGTGGTGCCGCCGGTGAACTTGATGGCCTGCGTCGCCTCGGGCGGCAGTGTGAAGCTGGGGCGTGCCGCGCCCGCATGCCGCGCGCTCAGGGCCGCCATGCTGGGCGCGCCGTCATTGCCGGCCACGCCGCAGTAAATACGCCGGCCCGGCGCGCCTGCCAGCAGGGGCACACACTCGACGTCCAGGATCAGGATGCTGGGCTCGGTCGCGTCAATGATGCGGCGGATTTCAGGGGCGGTGCTTTTGGGGTTCAGCGGCACCCAGGTCTTGCCGCAGGCCAGCACGGCCAGCAGCGCGGCAATGTGTTCGCTGCTGTTGCCGGCGCAGATGGCGACGCGGCTTTGCGGTTCAGGGTCTATCTCCATCAGCGCGGCCGCGAAGGCGGATACCCAGGCCGCCAGTGCGTCATAGCGCAGCGTGCCTTCGGGCGCGTCGATGGCGGTGCGCTCGGGCCAGCGCTGGGCGGCGCGCCAGAAAAAATCAATCGGGTTCATGCGGCGGTTCTTTCTTTTCCTCGGTTTTTATTCAGCGCGCGCGCCGGACTGTTTCACCACCTCGCGCCAGCGTTTGGCTTCCGACAGCGTCCAGCTGCGCATCTGCGCGGGCGTGCCGGGCTCGGGCGTGGCCGCGAGGTTGAGCAGGCGCTGGCGCACCTCGGGCAGGGCCAGCAGCTTGAGGAGCTCGCTGTTCACGCGCTGCACCACGGCCTGCGGCGTGCCGGCCGGACCGGCGATGCCGAACCAGGACTGCACGTCAAAGCCCGGAAAGCCCGACTCGGCCACCGTGGGCACATCGGGCAGCAGCGGCGAGCGCTGGGCACTCGTGATGGCGACCGCATGCAGCTTGCCGCCGCGCACATGCGGCAGGACCGAGGGCGCGTTGTCAAACATGGACTGCACCTGGCCGCCCAGCAGGTCGGTCACGGCCGGCGCGCTGCCGCGGTAGGGCACATGCAACATGGGCGCCTTGGCCGCGATCTTGAAGATCTCGCCCGAGAGGTGAATCGACGAGCCGCTGCCCGACGAGGCAAAGGTGATGCCGTTGGGTGATGTTTTGGCGAAGGCCACATAGTCGGCCAGGGTCTTGACGGGCAGCTGCGGGTTCACCACCAGGATGTTGGGCACCTTGGCGATCAGGCCCATGGGCTCGAAGTCTTTCAGCGGGTCGTAACCCAGCTTGTCGTAGAGCGAGGCATTGATGGTGTTGGCGATGGTGTAGACATACAGCGTGTAGCCGTCGGCCGGCGCGCGCGCGACGATCTCGGCCCCCACATTGCTGTTGGCGCCCGCGCGGTTGTCCACCAGCACGGGCTGGCCCAGCTGCTTGCCGAGCTCGACCGCGACAATGCGCGCAATCACATCGGTGGCGCCGCCGGCCGCATAACCGACGACCAGCTTGATGGGCTTGGTCGGCCAGGCGCTGGTGGTCTGGGCCCGGGCGGGCAGGGTGGTGGTGCAGGCGAGGGCAGTGAACAGCGCGGCCAGGGCCGCCCGGCGCGATGGGGTCTTGAACAAACTCATATAGCAGTGTCTCCTGTTGTCTCTGTTGTCGGTATGCGGTGCATGTGCCGGCCCAAGTGGCGGTAGCGGCGGCAGGGGGAAATTCTTGACCAGGGCCTGCCAGGCCACAAATTCAAACGTCCGGCCAGCGGACGTTTTATAGTCCAGTGCCATGGCCCCGCGTTCTTCCGCTTCCAAACCCCCGGCACCCCTTATCGAATCGGATGACGGCGGCAGCCGCACCCTGAGGCGCGGCCTGCAGCTGCTGGACGCCGTGCTGCAAAGCGGCCGCGAAGGTTTGCGCGTGGTCGACCTGTGCCGCAGCGCCGGCCTGGAACGCGCCACGGTGTACCGCCTGCTGGCCACGCTGCTGGAGTCCGGTTACGTCGCGCCGCGCGGCCGCTTCAGGTATGTGGCCGGGCCGCGCCTGGCCCAGCTGCAAACCCCGCCGCCCTCACCCACGGACTTCGCCGCCCGTTTGCAGCCCGTGCTGGCCCGCGTGAGCAAGGCCTGCGGCGACGCGGCGTTCGCCATCGTGCGCGAGGGCCCGGCCTCGCATTGCATCGCACGCCAGGTGGGGACGCACCCGGTGCAGATGCTGGTGATACAGGTCGGGACGCGCCAGCCCCTGGGCGTGGGGGCAGCCGGCCTGGCTTTGCTGGCCGCGCTGCCTGAAGAAGACGCGGCGGCAGTCATTGCCGCCAACGCACCCAGCCTGGCGCGTTATGGCGGCATGACGCCGGAGCGGATGGAGATTCTGGTGCGGGCCACGCGCGAGAGGGGATGGGCTGTGATTGGCAACCACGCAACTGAAGGCGTTCTGGCCGTTGGCATGGCCGTGGCTGGGAGGGATGGCTTGCCTGCTGCGGCCATCAGCGTGGCTTCTACTATGGAGCGGATGCCTCGGGCGAGGCAGCAGCTGATAGTTCGCTGGATGAAAGAGGCTTTGGTGGCGGTGCTACCGGAGGGGTTGTAGGCCGGTCTTGCTCCGGCCTTTGCGCTTTTTGTTGAATTCGGTTGGCCGGGGGTTGCCCGGCGGCAACTCACTTTTCTTTGCTTCGCCAAAGAAAAGTAAGCAAAAGAAAGGCGACCCGCAGTCTGGGTCCCCTGCGCTTCGCTCCGGGGCAACCTGCGGTGCTCGAGCCAAGCGGGGTCTGGCTAAACTCGCTGCGTTTCACTCCGCTCAAACAACGCCAGCCCTGATCCGCTTGTCTCTGCGCTCCTCGGCCCAGCCAGGACGGGGCAATCGGGAGCGGGGACAGAAGACAAATACCAAGAAGACAAATACAAACAAGGACTCGCCATAGCGAGTCCTTGTGGTTTTCGGTATTGGTATTTTTGTCCCACCCCCTTGTGTATGCGCCGAGGAGCGGAGGTTCAGGCGGATCAGGGATCGCGTTGTTTGAGCGAAGCGCAGCGTAGCGAGTTTAGCGAGACCCCGCCTGAACCGAGCACCGCAGGTTGCCCGTAGCGAAGCGGAGGGACGCAGACACCAGGGTCGCCTTTCTTTTGCTTACTTTTCTTTGGCGAAGCAAAGAAAAGTGAGTTGCCGCCGGGCAACCCCGGCCAGCCACCCTCAGCAGAGGGAGCACCCGTCAGGACAAGACCTGCTCAAAAACTCAAATCCGAAAACAGACTCATAAACCCCTTCTTATTCACTGCAATCAATTGCACCCTTTTTCCTTACAGTCCGCTAAAAGCCCATCTCCGCCGGCCGGCCGCCAGGCCAAAAAACTAAATCAATCCCATGCCAGACAACAAATTCCTTGTACGAGCCCCCCTGCTGGACCCCAAACAACAGGTGGTTGGCTACAGGCTGGCCTGGCAGAGTCCGGTGCCTACGGATGCGCGGGAAGATGTGCGGCAGCTGCTGGACTTTGTGGGTGAGCGGGCCCACGATGCCGAGCTGGGTTTGCTGTTCCTCGATGCCGAGCGCGGCGTGCCGCCGGGTGGCATCCTGGCTGGCGAGGTGCCTAGCAACACGGTGCTGATGCTGGACTGCCCGGACCTGGCCGAGGACTGTGTGGCGGGCATGGCTTCCATGCGTGAACAGGGTTTGCAGCTGGCGCTGCGCGGCGCAAGCCTCGCGTTTATGGAAGCGCATGCCGAGACCCTGCTGCCGCTGGCCACGCATATTGAGTTGCCGTGGAGCCATCCGGATTTTGCGGCGCTCAGCAACCTGGCCAAACAGGCCGAGCCGCCGCTGGCCGTGGTGGTGCAGGATTTCCCGGGCTGGGCGGAGTTTGACAAGTCGGCCGCGCATGGTGTGGGCGGGTTTTTTGGGCAGCTGTGCACCACACCGCGCCCGCTCAACAATGCCGGCGCGCTGAGCCCGCAGGCGATATTCATCCTGCAGCTGATGCAGATGGTGCAGGAAAACGCCGACGTGCGGCACATCGAGGGTGTGCTCAAGCGCGATGCGGCACTGTCGTACAAGCTGTTCCGCTACATCAACTCGCCGGGCTTCGGCATAGAGGTCGAGATCGAATCGCTGCGCCATGCGGTGACCATGCTGGGTTACACCCCGCTGTTCCGCTGGCTGTCGGTGCTGCTGGCTACCACCAACACGGCCGGTTATTCACACGCCTTGCTGCAGGCCGCGATTGTGCGCGGGCGTTTTGCCGAGCTGCTGGGCAAGGACTTGCTGCCGCGCGGCGAGGCCGAGCACCTGTTTTTTGTCGGCATGTTCTCGCTGCTGGACCAGCTGCTGGGCATCCCGCTCGAGAAGGTGGTCAGCCAGATCCTGCTGCCCGAACCCGTGGTGCAGGCCTTGCTGGGCCGCGAGGGCGTGTACGGCCCCTTTCTGTCGCTGGTCGAGGCCTGTGAACAAAGAGACGGCCGCGTGCCGGCGCTGGCCGATGCGCTGTTTGTGACCTCCACCCGCGTCAACCAGGCGCACCTGGCGGCGCTGGCCTGGGCGCATACGGTCACGATTTAGTTTTCCTTGCGCCTTGCAATGGCGCTGGTGGATTTGCTCCTTCCCCCGCTGGGGGAAGGCAGGGATGGGGGCTCGCGGCGTCTGATATGTCGCAGGAGGTGTTTGGAAGGCCGCTGGCCCTCACCCCCACCCTCCCCCAGCAGGGGAGGGGGTAAGAATCCTTGCCCGAAGCGGTAGCTTCCCATCCCCAAAGAAGCGGGCCTTTTCGCGCGCTTTTCAGGCCATGGCGCGTGGCGCAGGCTTTGTACATTGAAGCATCGCCGTTTGCACTGTGCACAAGGCGCGTGCCCCGCGCGCGATGGCCAAAAAACCTATGAACACACCCCTGCATGGCGCCACGGCCTCGTCGGCCGGTCCGGATTTCCTCCTGACGGACCATGATTTTTCAAAAATACGCACGCTGATCCACCAGCGGGCGGGCATCGCCCTGAGCACGCAGAAACGGCAGATGGTCTACAGCCGGCTGGCGCGGCGCCTGCGCGAGCTGCGGCTGACCGAGTTCGCGAGCTACCTGCGTTTCCTCGAAGCCGACCCGCATGGCGACGAGTGGCAGCAGTTCACCAATGCGCTGACCACCAACCTCACGGCCTTTTTTCGCGAAGCCCACCATTTCCCGCTGCTGGCCGAGCATGCCAAAAAATGCGCCCAGCCCATGAGTGTCTGGTGCTCGGCCGCCTCCACGGGCGAGGAGCCTTATTCCATCGCCATGACCCTGATCGAGGCACTGGGCGAGCGCGCGGGCGCGGCGGCCAGCGTGATGGCCACCGACATAGACACCCAGGTGCTGGCCAAGGCCCAGGCCGGCATCTTCACGATGGAGCAGGTCAGCAAGCTCTCGCCGGCGCGGCTCAAGCGCTTTTTTTTGAAGGGCGCGGGCGCCCAGGCCGGCAAGGTGCGCATACGGCCCGAGGTCGCGGCCATGGTGAAGTTTGAGCAGCTCAACCTGCTGGATGCGAAATGGGCGCTGCGCGAGCCTTTTGACGCGATCTTCTGCCGCAATGTGATGATCTACTTCGACAAGCCCACGCAGGGCCGCATCCTGCAGCGCTTCGCGCCGCTGATGAAGCCGCATGGCCTGCTGTTTGCCGGGCATTCGGAAAATTTCTCCTTTGCCAGCGACACCTTCAGGCTCAAGGGCCAGACGGTGTATGAACTCGTGGCCGGCCCATGACCACGGCGCACCGGGAGACCCTGGCCACCCACCATTATTTCGACCGCGAGTTCAACATCGCGGCGGTCAAGCTGCTGCCCGGCGAATACTTTGTGACCTCCAGCGACATGGTGCTGACCACCGTGCTGGGCTCCTGCGTCTCGGCCTGTGTGCGCGACACCGTGGCCGGCATAGGCGGCATGAACCATTTCATGCTGCCCGAGGACGCCGAGCCGGGCACCCGCGGCGCGGCGGCCTCCATGCGCTACGGCGCCTATGCCATGGAGATGCTGCTCAACGAGCTGCTCAAGGCCGGCGCGCGGCGCGAGCGGCTGGAAGCCAAGGTCTTTGGCGGCGGCGCGGTGCTGGCGAATATGACCTTGCTCAACATCGGCGAGCGCAATGCCGACTTTGTGCTGCGTTACCTGCAGATGGAGCAGGTGCGGGTGGCCGCCCAGGATTTGCGCGGCAACTACCCGCGGCGCATCAACTACTTCCCGGTGACGGGCCGGGTCACCATGCGCAAGCTGCGCCAGCAGGCCGACGTGGCGCTGGTGCGCGACGAGGAGCAGGCGCTGGCCGCCACCTTGCGCAGGCCGGCGCGGCCAGCCCCTGTCGAGATCTTCAGCAACAGCCAGGCCGCGGGCGCGGCCGCCAGGAATGCGTGGGCCCTATGAACGGTAACGTGAGCGTGAACAAGATCAAGGTGCTGTGCGTCGACGACTCGGCGCTGATACGCAGCCTGATGACCGAGATCATCAACAGCCAGCCCGACATGGTGGTGGTGGCCACGGCTTCGGACCCGCTGGTGGCGCGCGACCTGGTCAAGCAGCACAACCCCGACGTGATGACGCTGGACGTGGAAATGCCGCGCATGGACGGCCTGGAGTTCCTGGAAAAACTCATGCGCTTGCGGCCCATGCCGGTGCTCATGGTGTCCTCGCTGACCGAGCGCGGCTCGGAGGCCGCGCTGCGCGCACTCGAATTGGGCGCGATCGACTTTGTGACCAAACCGCGCCTGGGCATACGCGACGGCCTGCTGTCTTACACCGATTTGATCGCCGGCAAGATACGCATCGCGGCCAGCGCCAAACTGCTGCCGGTGCGGCGGGCGGCGCCGGCGGGCGGCGCGGCCGGCGCTGAAGTGCCCCTGCTGCACAGCCCGCTGCTGAGCACCGAAAAACTCATCATCATCGGCGCCTCCACGGGCGGCACCGAGGCCATACGCGAGGTGCTGCAGCCGCTGCCGCCCGACAGCCCGGCCATCCTGATTGCCCAGCACATGCCGGCGGGTTTTACCAATTCCTTCGCGCAGCGCCTCAACGGCCTGTGCCGCATCGCGGTCTCGGAGGCGATGCACGGCGAGCGTGTGCTGCCCGGCCATGCCTATATCGCGCCGGGCGGCTTTCATTTGTCGCTCACGCGCAGCGGCGCCAACTATGTGGCCCAGGTCGACCAGGCGCCGCCCGTGAACCGGCACCGGCCCTCGGTCGACGTGCTGTTCGACTCGGCCGCGCGCCATGCGGGCAAGAACGCCATCGGCGTGATCCTGACCGGCATGGGGCGCGACGGCGCCGAGGGCCTGCAGCGCATGCGCCAGGCCGGCGCCCACACCATCGCGCAGGACGAGGCCAGCTGCGTGGTTTACGGCATGCCGCGCGAGGCCGTGGCATTGGGTGCGGTCACCGAGGTAGCACCGCTGCGCGAGATCAGCCAGCGCGTGCTGGCGCACCTGCGCTCTTTCGGGGAGCGCGCCAACCGGGTGTAGGACCTCAAGCTGAACGCCAAACCGGCCGTAAACCAATCGTCAAACTGAATGAAAAAAACTGGAGTGAAGTGTGGTTGATAAAAACATCAAGATCCTGGTCGTGGATGACTTCCCGACCATGCGCCGGATTGTGCGCAACCTGCTCAAGGAGCTGGAGTTCGTCAACGTCGACGAGGCCGAGGATGGCGCGGCGGGCCTGGAAAAGGTCAAGGCCGGCAGCTACGGCTTTGTGGTCTCGGACTGGAACATGCCCAATATGGACGGCCTGGCCATGCTGCAGGCCATACGCGCCGACCCGCAGTTTGCCAAGCTGCCGGTGCTGATGGTGACGGCCGAGGCGAAAAAGGAAAACATCATCGCGGCCGCGCAGGCTGGCGCCAACGGCTATGTGGTCAAGCCCTTCACCGCCGTGACGCTGGAGGAAAAGATCAACAAGATCTTCGAAAAGATCGAGAAGGAGGGTGCCTGACATGGACGCACACCAAGCCGTAGCACTGCACCCCGCGGCCGCCGGCGATTCGGCCGAACAGCTGGTCAACCGCATAGGCCATCTGACGCGCCAGATGCGCGAGGGCATGCGCGAACTGGGCCTGGACAAAAGCATCGCGCGCGCGGCCGAGGCGATTCCCGACGCGCGCGACCGCCTGAGCTATGTGGCCCAGATGACCGAACGCGCGGCCGAAAGGGCGCTCAACGCCATCGACGTGGCCCAGCCCATACAGGACAGCCTGGCCAAGCAGGCGGTGGAGCTCGGCAAGCGCTGGGACAGCTGGTTCGCCAGCCCGGTCGAGCTATCCGATGCGCGCGAGCTGGTGAAAGACACACGCAGCTACCTGGCCGAAGCGCCGCAGCAGGCCGGCGCCACCAATGCCCAGCTCATGGAAATCATGATGGCCCAGGACTTCCAGGACCTGACCGGCCAGGTCATCAAGAAGATGATGGACGTGATCAAGGACATGGAGACACAGCTGCTGCAGCTCTTGATAGACAACGCACCGCCCGACAAGCGCCAGGAAGCCGGCCAGGGTTTGCTCAATGGGCCGCAGATCAAGATCGGCAATGCGGATGCGGTGGATGGGCAAGGGCAGGTTGATGACTTGCTCGCCAGCCTGGGGTTTTAGTCAGGCGGCGCTGGCCCCCATCCCAACCTTCCCCCAGAGGGGGAAGGAGCAAGTACAGCTCCCTCCCCCGCTGGGGGAGGGCAGGGGTGGGGGCCGGCGGCCCCAAAGCACCCCCGCCTTTCCCCGCACACACCACCCCCTTATTGCCTGAAGAACAGCCCGATACAGGGCCTGTTTCGCAGATCGGTTTCAGCTCTCCACTCCAATAATTCTGATGACGAGGTGCCTCCTGTGCCTCGCTCTGCGGAGTATTGATGGCGGAAGAAAGTGAGCTCGAAAAGACCGAACCGGCCTCGCCGCGCCGCCTGGAAAAGGCGCGCGAAGAAGGCCAGGTGGCGCGGTCGCGCGAGCTGGTCACCTTTGTCATGCTCACCACGGGCGTGGGCGGGCTGTGGATGCTGGGCGAGATGATGGGTGGGCATTTCAACAGCGCGCTGCGCGGCGGCCTGCAGTTCGAGCGCGCCTCGGCCTTTGACGCCTCGCACATGATGAACCAGGCCGGCACGGCCGTGCTGCACGCCATGCAGGCCTTGCTGCCGGTGCTGCTGATGCTGCTGGTGGCCGCGCTGGTCGCGCCCATGCTGCTGGGCGGCTGGCTGCTGTCGGCCCAGTCGCTGGCGCCGAATTTTTCCAAGCTCAACCCGGTTGCCGGCATAGGCCGCATGTTCTCGGTCGAGTCGCTGGCCGAACTCGTCAAGACCCTGCTCAAGTCGGCGCTGGTGGGCGGCGTCGCCTGGTGGGTGATCGCGGACGACCTGGGCGCCATCATGGGCCTGATGCGCGAGCCCGCGCATGCCGCGCTGCCGCACACCCTGCGCCTGGTCGTCAGCAGTTGCGCGCTGATCATCGCCTCGCTGCTGCTGGTGGCCGGCATCGACGTGCCCTACCAGCTCTGGAGCCACGCGCGCAAGCTGCGCATGTCGCGCGAGGACCTGCGCCAGGAGAACAAGGAAAGCGAGGGCGACCCGCACATCAAGGCGCAGATACGCCGGCAGCAGCAACAGATGGCCAAGCGCCGCATGATGGCCGAGGTGCCCAAGGCCGACATCATCGTCACCAACCCCACGCACTTCGCCGTTGCCCTTCAATACCTGGACCAGGACATGCGCGCGCCGCGCGTGATCGCCAAGGGCACCGACCTGGTGGCCCTGCGCATACGCGCCATGGCCGAAGAGCACAAGATACCGGTGCTGGAAGCGCCGCCGCTGACGCGCGCGCTCTACCGCCATACCAAGCTCGGCGATGAAATCCCGGCGGCGCTGTATTCGGCCGTGGCCGAGGTGCTGGCCTGGGCCTACCAGCTGCGGCGCGCGGCCGAGGGCGGCGTGGCGCCGCCGCGCGCGCCGCGCGACCTGCCGGTGCCTGAGTCGCTCGATCCGCTTGCCTCCCTTGCCCCGGCCGGAGCCGCCGCATGACGCTGGTTGACGACCTGATGCGCCTGCCACGCCAGATGATGGCCGGCGGCAAAGGCAAGGGCCTGGCCGGCCCGGTGCTGATCATCCTGATCCTCAGCATGATGGTGCTGCCGCTGCCGCCGTTTTTGCTGGACCTGCTGTTCACCTTCAACATCGCGCTGTCCATCATGGTGCTGCTGGTCAGCATGTACACCATGAAGGCGCTGGACTTCGCGGCCTTCCCGGCCGTGCTGCTGTTCACCACGCTGCTGCGCCTGTCGCTCAACGTCGCCTCCACGCGCGTGGTGCTGATGGAAGGCCACACCGGGCCCGACGCGGCCGGCAAGGTGATCGAGGCTTTCGGCCACTTCCTGGTGGGCGGCAACTTCGCGGTCGGCGTGATGGTCTTCATCATCCTGGTGGTGATCAACTTCATGGTCATCACCAAGGGCGCGGGCCGCATCGCCGAGGTGGGCGCGCGCTTCACGCTGGACGCCATGCCGGGCAAGCAGATGGCGATAGACGCCGACCTCAACGCCGGCCTGATCGGCGAGGACGTGGCGCGCAAGCGCCGCGCCGAAGTGGCGCAGGAGGCGGATTTTTACGGCTCCATGGACGGTGCCAGCAAGTTTGTGCGCGGCGACGCGGTGGCCGGCTTGCTGATCCTGGTGATCAACATCATCGGCGGGCTGATCGTGGGCATGGCCCAGCACGGACTGGATTTTTCGCAGGCGGCCACGAGCTACACCTTGCTGGCCATCGGCGACGGCCTGGTCGCGCAGATCCCGGCGCTGGTGATTTCCACCGCGGCCGGTGTCATCGTCTCGCGCGTCACCACCGACGAGGATGTGGGCGGCCAGCTCACGGGCCAGCTGTTCGCGAATCCGCAGGTGCTGTTCCTGACGGCGGGCGTCATAGGCCTGATGGGCTTGATCCCCGGCATGCCCAATATCGCGTTTCTGATCATCGCGGGCGGCCTGGTCTGGCTGGGCCGGCGCATCTTGCAGCGCGGTGCCGTGGGCGCGGCCGCCGCGGCGGAAGCCCCGCCGCCGCCGGCCCCGGCCGAATCGCAGGAGGCCAGCTGGGACGACGTGGCCCTGGTGGACCCGCTGGGGCTGGAGGTCGGCTACCGGCTGATCTCGCTGGTGGACAAAAGCCAGAACGGCGAGCTGCTGGGCCGCATCAAAAGCATACGCAAGAAGTTCGCGCAGGACATCGGTTTCCTGGTGCCCGTGGTCCATATCCGCGACAACCTGGAGATCAAGCCCAACGCCTATGTGCTCAAGCTCAAGGGCGTGCAGATCGGCGAGGGCGAGGCCTTCCCCGGCCAGTGGATGGCCATCAACCCGGGCCAGGTCAGCGCCCCCCTGCCGGGCACGCAGACCAGGGACCCGGCCTTCGGCCTGCCCGCGACCTGGATAGACAGCGGCCTGCGCGAGCAGGCGCAGATCTACGGCTACACCGTGGTCGACGCCAGCACCGTGGTGGCCACGCACCTCAACCATTTGATCCACGCGCACGCGGCCGAGCTGCTGGGCCGCCAGGAAGTGCAGCAGCTGCTGGACCGCATAGGCAAGGAGTCGCCCATGCTGGTGCAGGACCTGGTGCCCAAGACGCTGTCGCTCACCACGCTGCAGAAAGTGCTGCAGAACCTGCTTGAGGAAAACGTGCCGATACGCGACATGCGCACCATCCTCGACGTGCTGGCCGAGCACGCGCCCACGGTCAGCGACACCACCGAACTGAGCTCGCTGATACGGCTGGCGCTGTCGCGCGCCATCGTGCAGCAGATTTTCCCGGGCAACGAAGCCCTGCAGGTGATAGGCCTGGACAGCGCGCTGGACCGTGTGCTGCTGCAGGCCCTGGCCAACAGCGCCGGCCTGGAGCCGGGCCTGGCCGACAGGCTGCTGCGCGAAGCCCAGCAGGCCATGGACCGCCAGGCCGGGCTGGGCCTGGCGCCGGTGCTGGTGGTGCAGCACCCGCTGCGCGTGCTGCTGGCGCGCTTCCTGCGCCGCAGCCTGCCGCAGCTCAAGGTGCTGTCGCACGCTGAGATACCCGACACCCGCACCATCCAGGTGACCGCCACGATTGGAGCCACGACGTGAACACCCGCAGCAGCAACATCGGCGAGACCTGCCGGGTCGTCGCGCCTTCGAGCCGCGAGGCCTTGCGCCTGGTGCGCGAAAAACTGGGCCCCGATGCCGTGGTGCTGTCCAACCGCGTGACGGCCGAAGGCGTGGAGGTGCTCGCGGCGCTGGAAGAGTTCGCCGCCGCGCCTGCGCCGGCGCTGGCCATACCCGTCGCCCCCATGAGCCCGCCGGCCGAAAGCGACGCCGTGCTGCGCGAAATTCATTCCATGCGCGGCATGATTGAAGAGCAGCTTGCCGGCATGGCCTGGAACGACAAGCAGCGGCGCGACCCGGTGCGCGGCCATCTGCTGCGCACCCTGCTGGGCGCGGGTTTCAGCGCGCGCCTGGCCAAGGACATCCTGCAGGACCTGCCCACGGGCCAGGGCCATGCGCAGGGCATGGACTATGCGAAGGCCGAGCTCGCGCGCCGCATGCCGCTGCTCGAAGACGAAGGCGCGCTGCTGGACGAGGGCGGCGTCTATGCGCTGATGGGCCCGACCGGCGTGGGCAAGACCACCACCACGGCCAAGCTCGCGGCGCGCTGCGTGATGCGCTTTGGTGCCGACAAGCTGGCCCTGGTCACCACCGACAGCTACCGCATAGGCGCTTACGAGCAGTTGCGCATTTACGGCCAGATCCTGGGCGTGTCGGTGCATGCGGTCAAAGACGCGGCCGACCTGGACCGGGTGCTGGCCGGCCTGCGCGACAAACACATGGTGCTGATAGACACCGTGGGCATGAGCCAGCGCGACCGTGCGGTCGCCGGCCAGATCGCCATGCTCAGCGGCGCGAGCCGGCCGGTCAAGCGCCTGCTGCTGCTCAATGCCTCCAGCCACGGCGACACGCTGAACGAAGTGGTGCAGGCCTACCGCCATGGCGAGAAGGCCGGCGGCACCGATAGCGAATGGGACCTGGCCGGCTGCATCTTCACCAAGGTCGACGAGGCCACGCACCCGGGCGCGCTGATCGACATGGCGATACGCCACCAGCTGCCGGTGCATTACATCTCCAGCGGCCAGCAGGTGCCCGAGCACCTGGCGCCGGCCGACGGCCGCGCCCTGGTCGACAGCGTGTTCCAGGCGAAAAGCCGCAGCGCGCTGTTTGTACCCGGCGAGTCCGGGCTGGAGGACAAACCCGCGGCCGCTGACCAAGAGGCGCAAGCCGCCAGCGAGCGCCTGCGCGCGCAATGCCGGCAACTGATCAATGCCCTGACGCACAACGCGCAGGAGCTGGCCGCCAACGCGGCCGCGTTGTCGCAGGGCGGCATAGGGTTTGAGGAAACGCGCGCGCTGTGGCGCCAGCTTTCCGGCCCCGCGGATGCCGGTGACGCGCAGGACGTGTCGCGGGCGCTGTTGTCCCGGGCCGTGGAGGACAGCGCCGCGCTGTGCGACGGCCATGTGCTGGCCGTGTCCGGTGAAGCGCGCGGCAGCGAAGCGGCGCAGGGGCTGGGTGCTACCTTGCTGCTGTCGGACCGCACGGGCCAGGTGTTTGCGGCGCCGCTGCAAGGCCACGCGGACCCGGCACGGCCGGCAGGGTGGGCACTGCAGCCTGCGCTGGGCAAGACGGTGGTCCATTTGTTCGCGCAAGTGCCCGAGGCCGGCTTGATCCGCCAGTGGCAAAAAGACGGCCGCGCCTGGGCGGCGGCCGGCAGCTCGGCGATGCGCATGGTCGATGCGGACACCGGCGCGCGCGGCACGCTGGGCAAGCTGGCCGCGGGCCTGGACTTCGGCACGGCCCAGCCTGTGGTCTACCGCAAGAAGGCGGCGCTGATGTCGGTGGCCGAGGCGCGCATCAGCCTGCGGCCCGGGCTGGGTGAGATGGCGCCGGGCACACAGCCGCCCCTGCCGGTGCTGCGCTGCGTGGTCAGGCGCATGGTCGATGCCCAGAGCGGCAAGCTGCTGGCCCACAGCTATGTGCTGGCCGGCGAAGCCGTGCGGGTGCCGGCGCAGCGCATGGCGCAGTGGCCGGCCTGGCGCAGCGCCGCCGAACCGTATTTCAAGCTGCTCGGGCAGGGCATTGGCCAGCTCGACGCGGCGGCCGTGCCTGCGCGCCGGCTGATTGCCGGCCAGGCCTGCGCCACGGTGTTTTTGCTGCAGGGCCTGCAGGACGGCTGGGCCGAGACGGCACGCGCTGCGCTCGCGCAGCTGGCCGGGCGCGCGCCCAAAGCGGGCCGGCCCGTGCCGGCCGCCGTGCTGCTCGAAGGCCTGGGCAAGCTGCTGGTGCTGCTGGACGCGCTGGAGACCGAGGGCGTGGACTCGCCCTTGCCGGCACACATGCCCGCCGCGCGCGGCTGAGGACGGACCCATGAAAACACCGGGCAGCGACCAGGCCGACGGGCTCAGGCGCCTCATGGCGAACAGCCCGGGCCGGCTGCTGGCCTTTGTCGCCGGCGCGCCGGCCGCGGGTGTGAGCAGCGTCACGCTGAATCTCGCGGCGGCACTGGCGCGCCTGGGCCAGGACGTGCGCCTGGTCGATGAGCGCGGCAATGCGCCTTCGGGGCCGTCGCGGCGCCGCGGCCGGCTGGTGCTGCTGGACGCGGTGCTGGGCGAAGAGGGCACCTTGTCGCCGCTCGCGGCCCGGGCCGACGAGATGGTGGTGCTGCTGCGGCCGGAGGCCCAGGCCATCACCGCCGCCTACGCCTGCATCAAGCGGCTGCAACAGGCCCATGGGCTGCGGCGCGTGCGTGTGCTGGTCAACCACGCGGCCGACGAGGCCGAAGCGCAGCGCATCCTGGCCAACCTGGCCGGGGCCGCGAGCCGCTACCTGGGCCTGGCGCTGGAGCCGGCCGGCTGCATCAGCGCCGACCCGCAGCTCGCCGAGGCGAGCGGGCTCAACCTCAGCGTGGTCGAGGCCTTTCCGGGCAGCCCGGCCGCGGCGGATTTTTACCGGCTGGCCTCGGCGCTGCTGCGCTGGCCGGTGCAGCCCGCCGCCGAAGCAGACAGCGCGCCGCGCGTGCACAGCCTGCACGCGGCCGCCGCCTGATCCCCGACCGTTCAAGAAGCAGGAGGAATCCTTCCATGTACACCCCCCAGGGAAAGATGGCCCAGTCCGCCCCGTCGGAGCTGCTGGCGCAGCACGCGCCGCTGGTGCGCAGGCTGGCGCTGCAGCTGATCGCCAGGCTGCCGGCCAGCGTGGAGCTGGACGACCTGATACAGGTCGGCATGATGGGCTTGCTGGACGCCGCCGAAAAATACCAGGACGACCAGGGCGCGAAGTTCGAGACCTACGCGAGCCAGCGCATACGCGGCGCCATGCTCGACGAGCTGCGCGCCAACGACTGGGTGTCGCGCGGCCTGCGCAGGTCTTCGCGCAGCGTGTCCATGGCGGTGCGCGCGCAGGAGCAAAAGCTGGGCCGCGTGCCCACTGAAAGCGAGATCGCCCAGGCCATGGAGCTGCCGCTGGCGGCCTACCAGCAGCTGCTGCACGAGATACACGGCTGCCAGCTTGTCTACTACGAAGATTTTGAGCGCGGTGACGGCGAGGCCGGCGAGAGCAGCTTCCTGGACCGCCAGGACCACGGTGACAAGGTGCTGGCCGACGAGCCGCTCACGCAGCTGCTGCAGGGCGACTTCCGGCGCCAGCTGATCGCCGCCATAGGCCAGCTGCCCGAGCGCGAGCAGCTGCTGCTCAGCCTTTATTACGAAGAAGAGCTGAACCTGCGCGAGATTGGCGCGGTGCTGGACGTGACCCAGTCGCGCGTCTGCCAGCTGCACAGCCAGGCCATCAGCCGGCTGCGCGCCGGCCTGGCCGACGCGCTGGGCCTGCAGGAGGCGCCGCGCAAGCCGGCCGCGGCCGCACGGCCCCGGGCCGCGAAGGCCATGCCATCCGCGGAGATGAATTCATCCAAACGCCAGGGCGGCCTGGTGAGTAGCTCTTGAGTTTTCATCAGGCCGGCCGATAGATACACGATAGATACACGGTAGAGACAGATGTCCATTGATTCCAAAGGAGTGCGTATGCACGAGACACACAACAGCCCCGCATCCGCCGGCAAGGCCCTCGAATTCCTGGCCTTCAGGCTGGGCCATGAAGAGTACGGCGTGGACATCCAGAAGGTGCAGGAGCTGCGCGGCTACGACACGGTGACGCGCATCGCGAATGCGCCCGAGCACATCAAGGGCGTGGTCAACCTGCGCGGCATCATCGTGCCGATTGTGGACATGCGCATCAAGTTCAATCTGGGAACGCCCAGCTATGACCAGTTCACCGTGGTGATCATCCTGAACATCGCCAGCCGCGTGATGGGCATGGTGGTGGACAGCGTCTCGGACGTGATCACGCTGGACGCCGACCAGGTCAGGCCCGCGCCGGAGATGGGCGCGCTGCTGGACACCGAATACCTGATAGGCCTGGGCACGCTGGACGACCGCATGCTGATCCTGGTCGACATCGACAAGCTGATGTCCAGCAGCGACATGGCCCTGATCAACGCCGCCGCATCCTGAGCGGCCACCCCTTTTTGTTTTTGGAGTTCCCATCATGTTTTTAGGCAATCTCTCCATCGGCAAGCGCCTGGCCGTCGTGGTCGGCCTTATTCTTGCGCTGTTTGTGACCAGCAGCGTGCTGGCCGTCCTCAAGCTCAGCCAGCTGGGCGAGGAAATCAAGGCCATGGTCGAGAAGAACATCAAGACCGAGCGGGCCGGCTCCGACTGGCTGCGCCACACCACCGCGGGCATACAGCGCGCCGCGGCCATCGCCAAGAGCAGCGATGTCGGCCTGGTTGCGTATTTCGCGCCGGCATCGGCAACCTCGATCAAAAACACCAACGAGCTGCAGAAATTCCTCGAGCAGCAAATGGACACGCCCGAGAAAAAACAGCTCTTCGACAAGGTCGGCGAGCTGCGCAAGGTTTACCTGGCCGCGCGCGAGGACGTCAGCAAGGCCAAGCAGGCGGGCGACATGGAGGGCGCGAACCGCATCTTCAACGAACGTTTTGAACCCACCTCGCGCGACTACCTGGCCGGCGTGCAGAAGATGGTGGACACCGAACGCGAACTGCTGGACGACGCGGCGCAGCGCGGCGAGGCATTGCGCGCCAGGATCAGCCTGCTGCTGGTGGTCTGCAGCGTGGTCTCGCTGGGCCTGGGCGCCCTGCTGGCCTGGCTGCTGGTGCGCAGCATCACCCGGCCGCTGTCGCATGCGGTGCAGGTGGCGCGCGCGGTGGCCGCCGGCGACCTGACCAGCCGGATTGAGGTCGAAAGCAAGGACGAGACCGGCCAGCTGATGCAGGCGCTCAAGGACATGAATGATGCCCTGGTGGGCATAGTCGGCAATGTGCGCAGCGGCACCGACACGATTGCGACGGCCAGCAGCGAGATCGCAGCCGGCAACCATGATTTGTCGTCGCGCACCGAACAGCAGGCGAGCTCACTGGAAGAGACGGCGGCTTCGATGGAAGAGCTGACTTCCACCGTCAAACAGAATGCCGACAACGCACGCCAGGCCAACCAGCTGGCGGTCTCTGCTTCGAGTGTTGCCGTCAAGGGCGGCACGGTGGTCGCTGAGGTCGTAGGCACCATGGGCGCGATCAACGCCTCTTCCAGAAAAATCGTCGACATCATTGGTGTGATTGACGGCATTGCTTTCCAGACCAATATCCTGGCGCTCAATGCGGCCGTGGAGGCGGCGCGTGCCGGCGAGCAGGGCCGGGGCTTTGCGGTCGTGGCCGCCGAGGTGCGCAACCTGGCCCAGCGCAGCGCGGCAGCGGCCAAGGAAATCAAGACCCTGATCGATGATTCGGTGAGCAAGGTCGAGGAGGGCAGCAGCCAGGTGGCCGAAGCCGGGAAGACCATGGACGAGATCGTTGACAGCGTGAAGAGGGTGACCGATATCATGGCCGAGATCACGGCCGCCAGCCAGGAACAAACCTCCGGCATCGAACAGATCAACCAGGCGATCACCCAGATGGACCAGGTCACGCAGCAGAATGCGGCCCTGGTCGAGCAGGCGGCCGCCGCGGCGTCTTCCTTGCAAGAGCAGGCCAGCGGCCTGTCGCAAGCGGTCAGCGTGTTCAAGGTCGAGGGCGGGCACGTCACTCCGGCGCGCCGCCCGGTCGCCAGCAGGCCGGCCGCCACACCCAAACAGCCGCCCCAAGCGCGCCAGGCGATTGCGGCCTCGCGCAAGGCCGCGCCCGCCAGTGGCGAGCTGGCCGTGGCTGGCGGCGGCAGCTGGGAAACTTTTTAAGCTGCAAGGCCCGGTGAGTAGCCCTTAAGTTTTCATCGCAGCCGGCCGATAAGCACAGACAGCCATTGATTTCTAAAGGAGTGCGTATGCACGAGACAAACAACAGCTCCGCGGCGGCCGGCAAGGCCCTCGAATTCCTGGCCTTCAGGCTGGGCCAGGAAGAGTACGGCGTGGACATCCAGAAAGTGCAGGAGCTGCGCGGCTACGACACGGTGACGCGCATCGCGAATGCGCCCGAGCACATCAAGGGTGTGGTCAACCTGCGCGGCATCATCGTGCCGATCGTGGACATGCGCATCAAGTTCAATCTGGGAAAGCCCAGCTATGACCAGTTCACCGTGGTGATCATCCTGAACATCGCCAGCCGCGTGATGGGCATGGTGGTGGACAGCGTCTCGGACGTGATCACGCTGGACGCCGACCAGGTCAGGCCCGCGCCGGAGATGGGCGCGCTGCTGGACACCGAATACCTGATAGGCCTGGGCACGCTGGACGACCGCATGCTGATCCTGGTCGACATCGACAAGCTCATGTCCAGCAGCGACATGGCGCTGATAGAGCGCGCCACGCTTTAAGCCCTTCAAACCCTGAAAGTTCGCACCCATGTCACTCAACAACATCAAGGTCGGCAGCCGCCTGGCGCTGGCTTTCGGCCTGCTTCTTTTTATCATGGCGGCGATTTCCGCCACCGGCGTCTGGCGCCTGCAGGGCCTGGCCGAGACCACCCACCAGCTGGGCACCATCGACAACGAAAAGCTCAAGATGGCGGTGCAATGGCGCCAGACCATAGACCTGAACTGGATACGCACCCGTGCCTCCATCATGGACGCCGACACCAGCCGCATCCCGCTGTGGCAGGCCGACATGGACAAGACCTCGGAAATCTCGAATGCCTCGCGCAAACGCCTGGTCGAGCTGGTCCAGACGGAAGAGGGCAAAAAACTGCTGGCCAGCATAGACGCCGCGCGCGAGGCCTACCGCACGCCGCGTGCCGCCGTGCTCAAGCGGCGGCAGGCCGGTGAGGACGTCACCGCCGTGCTGGAGCGTGAGCTCAAGCCGCTGGCAGAAGCCTACAGCGAGAGCATCCACAAACTCGAGGAACAGCAGCAAACGCTGTATGACGCCGCGCTGGTGCGCGCCGAAGAAAACGCGGCCCAGGGCCGGTTGATCCTGGTCGTGGGTGCGGTGCTGGCCTTGCTGCTGGGGGCGGCGTCGGCCTTTGTGCTGACCCGCTCCATCACCGGGCCTTTGCGCCAGGCGGCCCGCAGCGCGCGTTTTATCGCCGACGGCGACCTGACTCAGCCCGTGCATAGCACGGGCCGCGACGAGGCCGCCGAACTGCTGCAGGCCTTGAAGACCATGCAGGACAACTTGCTCGGCATCGTCGGCAATGTGCGCAGCGGCACGGACACGATTGCGACGGCTTCGAGCCAGATCGCGGCCGGCAACCATGACTTGTCATCACGCACCGAACAGCAGGCCAGCTCCCTCGAAGAAACCGCCGCTTCCATGGAAGAGCTGACGAGTACCGTCAAACAGAATGCCGATAACGCACGCCAGGCCAACCAGCTGGCGGTCTCCGCATCCAGTGTGGCCGTCAAGGGCGGCAGCGTGGTGGCCGAAGTGGTGGGAACCATGGGGGCGATCAATGCATCGTCCAGAAAAATCGTCGACATCATTGGCGTGATTGACGGGATTGCTTTCCAGACCAATATCCTGGCGCTCAATGCCGCCGTGGAAGCCGCCCGTGCCGGCGAGCAGGGCAGGGGCTTTGCCGTGGTCGCGGCCGAGGTCCGAAGCCTCGCGCAACGCAGCGCCAGCGCCGCCAAGGAGATCAAGGCGCTGATAGGCGACTCGGTCGACAAGGTCGAAGAGGGCAGCAAGCAGGTCGCCGAAGCCGGCAAGACCATGGACGAGATCGTTGACAGCGTGAAGAGGGTGACCGACATCATGGCCGAGATCACCGCGGCCAGCCAGGAGCAGACCTCAGGCATAGAGCAGATCAACCAGGCGATCACCCAGATGGACCAGGTCACGCAGCAGAACGCGGCACTCGTTGAACAAGCGGCCGCCGCGGCGTCCTCTTTGCAGGAGCAGGCCAGCAGCCTGTCGCAGGTGGTCAGCGTGTTCAAGGTGAGCGGCGGGCATGCGCCGGCTGCGCAGCAGCCGCGCGCCAGCGTGGCTCGGCCCGCGGCGCCCAAACAGCCGCCGCAAGTGCGCGAGGCGATTGCCGCGCCTCGCAAACCGGCAGGCGGCGACCTGGCCATGGCCGGCGGCAGCTGGGAAACGTTTTAATGCCGGGTCTTGCTCCGGCGGGCGCGCTCCTGCCTCACCCTCCTCTTCCTTCCTCTTCTTAGTCTTGCTGGCCGGGTCTCGCCCCGGCGGGCGACTTACTTTCTTTTGCTTCGCCAAAAGAACGTAAGCAAAGAAAAGGCGACCCGCAGTCTGGGTCCCCTGCGCTGCGCTCCGGGGCAACCTGCGGTGCTCGAGCCAAGCGGGGTCCGGCTAAACTCGCCTTCGGCTCAGACAACGCCGGCCCTGATCCGCTTGTCTCTGCGCTCCTCGGCCCAGCCAGGACGGGGCAATCGGGAACGGGGAAAGAAGACAAATACAAACAAGGACTCGCCATGGCGAGTCCTTGTTTCTTCAAGTATTCGGCTGTTTGGTATTCCTGTCCCCATCCCTTCTGGATGCGCCGAGGAGCGCAGGGCCAGACGGATCAGGGATCGCGTTGTTTGAGCGAAGCGCAGCGTAGCGAGTTTAGCGAGACCCCGGCTGGACCGAGCACCGCAGGTTGCCCGCAGCGAAGCGGAGGGACGCAGCAAGTAGGGTCGCCTTTTCTTTGGTGACTTTGGTGTTCGCGTAACTTCGCTACGCGAAGTGAGCGAACCCCGCGCGCGCAGCGCGCCTTTTGGCGAACAAAAGAAAACCCGCTTTGCGGGTTTCGCCAAAGTTACTGGCCGCCGGGCCACTCCCGGCCAGCAGGAGTCAGAGGGGAGCGCCCCGCCGGAGCAAGCCCCGGCCCTCCCTCAGCGGGGGATGGAGCAGAGGGAGGGTCAGCCAACCCCCAGCCGATTCCCGCTGCCCCCCGACTGGTGCGTCCCATCCGGCCCGTACAGCGGCTGGCCGCCGGCCTTGAGGAAATTCAGGGTCTGGCGTGTGAAGTCCAGGTGGGTGTGGACCATCACGCCGTTGCGGTGGTTCATGGCCTGGGCTTCGGCGGCGCGGGCCAGCAGCTGTTGCCAGGCGGTCTTGAGCACGGCATCGCCCGCGGCGGCCGCGGCATCGGCGCCGCTGCGGCCGGGGCCGTAACCCAGGCCTTGCTGCAGCGCCTCGCGCTGGCGGCTGATGGCGCTGATCTGTTCGGCCAGCTGGGACTTGCGTTCGGCCAGGCCGGGCAGTTCGGTGAACAGCCCCTCGGTCATGGCCTGGGCTTCCAGGCCCAGCAGTTCCAGGAACAAGCCTGTCGCCGCATGTTCGCGGTGCAGCAGTCCGGCCAGCGCGCTGCTCATTTTTGGGGCTCTTCGCCCAGCAGGTCGCGCACCGTGGCCAGCAGGCCGTCGGCGATCTTGGTGGTATTGACCTGGTAGCGGCCGGCGCTGATCTCTTCGCGGATGCGGGCCACGCGCGCGGCGTCGAAGTCCGACTGGCTGGACAGCAGCGGCGCGGGCGAGACCGGGCGCGCCAGGGCTGTGGGGGCAGGCGCGGCCGATGCGGGCCGGCCCTCGCGGGTGGCGGCGGGCGCCACGCTGTCGGCCACATTCTTGAGGAATGTGAAGGTTTTCTGGATATTCATGGGGTATTCCTCAGGGGGATCTGATCGTTCTAACGGCCGCCTGGATGAAAACTTTAGGGTTCATTCCTAAAAATTCAGTGAACCCGCTCCACCGTGCCGTCCGCCAGGGCAATGCCGCTGAGCAGCTGGCCGCCGGCCGTCCTGACCTGGACCAGGGCGCCCACCGCGGCGCTGCTCATGGCCTTGCCTTCGGTGCTGACGGTAAAACCCGGGCCGCGGGTACGCAGGCGTATGGCCTGGCCCTGCTGCACCGCGATGGCGGCGCGCAGCGATTCGCGCCTGAGCGGCGCGCCGGAGGCAATGGTGTTCAGGGCGGTCACGCCGTCAAACTGCGCCGGGTCCGTGACCACGCCGCGCGGCAAGGCCGCGAGGTCGCCTTCACGGACGGTGGCATCGGCCGCAGTGAGCACTTGCCCGGCGCTGATGGGCCTGGCCGCGACGTAGTAGTTGCCGCGCACGGCCACATAGGCCGGCACATAACGTGTCCAGGGCTGGGCCGAGTTGCAGCGTACGCCGACCGACACGCGGCCCCAGAGCCGCGCGCCGCCCGGCAAGAAGGGCTCAAGGGCATCGCAGGGCGGCAGCGCGCCCGACAGGGGCGTGTCTATCGTGATCAACACCTGGCCGGGCAGGCCCGCAGCCTGCTCCTGCAAAAAGCGCTCTATCACGGGGCGCGCGCTGCCGGCCAGCGGCGCGGCTTGCGGTCCCGCGGCACGCGCCGGCAGGCTGGAAACGGCCAGGCCGGCGAGCAGCAGCGCGAGGCTGCGTGCAAGCCGTGAGCGCTGGGTTCCGGACGCGGTCATCGTGAGGTACTTATTCAATGGGCAGGCCTTGAGGATGAATGGAATTCTAGGCAGCCCCCGGCGCGGCCAAGGCCTGAAGTGCGCAGCAATCGGCCTGCTGTTCGTCCGATTGAAAAACGTCCGCCGGTAGTGCAATGCGTAGCTGCGACAAAGCCTGCGGCGCCGCCGGCAAGGCCTGAATTGGCCGGCTAAACACCGTCTGTTCCGCTGATTAAAAAAGCAGGCAATTCCTACAATTTTTCAAAGGCGGCACTGCGCGGGCGCGGTGCCCAAGCACGGAGAAAAGGCAATGATGGACAAACTGGATTCAGCGCTGCGCTTCCACCAGGAGGCGCTCAGCCTCAGGGCGCGGCGGCAGGAAGTGCTGTCGGCCAATATCGCGAACGCGGACACGCCGCACTACAAGGCGCGCGACTTCGACTTCAGCAGCCGGCTCACTGACGCGCTGGAGCGCGGCCGCCAGTCCATGTCCATGACCATGTCGACCACATCGGCGCGCCACCTGCCCGGCGAGGCGCGCGCCTCGGGCGCGGACGAGCTGCTCTACCGCACGCCCGCGCAGTCCAGCATAGACGGCAACACGGTGGAGATGGACATGGAACGCGTCAACTTCGCCGACAACGCCATGCGCTACGAAGCCAACCTGACCTTGCTGGGCGCCAAGATCAAGTCGCTGCTGGCGGCGGCCCAGTAATCCCCTTACACCCCACACAAACCAGGTTTGCACCCATGCCGGATTTCAACAGCTCCAGCGGCATCTTCGCGATTGCCGGTTCCGCCCTGACGGCGCAGTCCCAGCGCATGAACGTGGCGGCCAGCAATATGGCCAATGCCGACAGCGTGGCCGGCCCCGACGGCCTGCCCTACCGCGCGCGCCAGGTGGTGTTTGAAACCGCACCCGTGCCCGGTGACGCCATAGGCGGGGTGCGCGTCTCGCGTGTCGTTGAGGACGCCTCCCCGTTTCGCCTGGTGCACGACCCCAAGAACCCGGCCGCCAATGCCGAGGGTTATGTGGCCATGCCCAACGTCAACCCGGTGGAGGAGATGGTCAACATGATCTCGGCCTCGCGCTCCTACCAGGCCAACGTCGAGGTGCTCAACACCGCCAAGGCGCTGATGCTCAAGACCCTGACCGTCGGCCAGTAAACGCCGCGCCATCCCTTTGCCCCCCACAGGAGAATTTTCATGGCCGTGAACGCCCCCGCCGCATCCGACCCCGCGAGCACGCTGAACGCCCTGGCCTCGAAGCAGGGTTCCGCCGCCGACAGCGAGCAGCGTTTCCTCAAGCTGCTGGTCACGCAGCTGAACAACCAGGACCCGCTGAACCCGCTGGACAACGCGCAGCTGACCTCGCAGCTCGCGCAGATGAGCACCGTGAGCGGTATTGAAAAACTCAACGGCGCGGTGCAGTCGCTGCTGGCCCAGAGCGGTGCCAGCCAGGTGCTGCAGTCGGCCGCGCTGATAGGCCGCACCGTGCTGGTGCCGGGCAAGGAGGCGGTGGTCAAGGACGGCGTGCCGGACAAATTCGGCATAGACCTGGCCGGCGCCGCCGACGCGGTGAAGGTCAGCGTGAAGAACGCGGCCGGCGAGGTGGTGCGCACTTTCGATTTGGGCGCGCTGCCGGCCGGCGTGAAGATGGTCGACTGGGACGGCAAGAGCGACACCGGCGCCGCCGTGCCCGACGGCAACTACAGCCTCAGCGTGACGGCCAAGGCCGGCAAGGAAGACGTGCAGTCCCTGGCGCTGACCTATGCCAAGGTCGCCAGCGTGGCGCAGGTCTACGGCGGCGCCTCGCTGGACCTGGGCGGCGGCCGCAAGGCCGGGCTCGACGAAGTCCGGCAGGTGCTCTGATTTTTTTGTGAGGTCGCGGCCTGACGGCCCCGGGGCAGCCGCCCCATTTCCCTTTAACCGCAAGCAATCAACTGAATAAAAAGGAAACACTATGGGTTTCGCACAAGGGGTGAGTGGCCTGAACGCCTCCGCCAGCAATCTCGACGTCATCGGCAACAACATCGCCAACTCGGGCACGGTGGGCTTCAAGTCGGGCAACACGCTGTTCTCCGACGTCTATGCGGGCTCGCGCGTCGGCCTGGGCACGCGGGTTGCGGCCGTGGTGCAGAACTTCAGCGCCGGCGCGGTGCAAAGCAGCACGCGCGGGCTGGACGTCGCCATCGTCAACGGTGACGGCTTCTTTCGCATGGCCAGCCCCAGCGGCGAGATCATGTATTCGCGCAACGGCCAGTTCGACCAGGATGCCGACGGTTTTATCGTCAATGCGGGCGGCCTGCGCCTGACCGGCTACCAGCGCTCGGCCAACGGCACGGTGGCCGGCGGCACGCCCGGCCCGCTGCAGCTGCCCACCGCGGCCATGGCGCCCAGGGCCACCCAAAGCATCGTCTCGCAGTACAACCTCGATTCGCGCAGCACGGTGCCCGCCGCCACGCCGTTCGACGCCAACAACTCGGCCACCTACAGCTATTCCAACCCGGTCAAGGTCTACGACTCGCTGGGCAACTCGCACGAGATCAACACCTTCTTCGTGAAGACCGGCCCCAACGCCTGGAGCGTCTACGCCACGGCCGACGGCTACCCGCTCAACGCGACCGGCGGCATGATCGCCGCGCCCACGCCGGCCGGCCCGCCCGTGGTCGCCAACAGCGCGCCGCTGGCCACCGGCACCCTGGGTTTTGACGGCAACGGCAACCTGATCCCCGGCGCGCCCACCACGCTGGTGGGCGGCAAGATCAACTTCGCGGGCCTGAACTTCGCCAACGGCGCGAACGCGATGACGTTCACCATGGACCTGACCAGCTCCACCCAGTTCGGCAACGTCAACGATCCGAAAAAGCTCACGCAGGACGGTTTCACCTCGGGCCAGCTCACGGCCTTCGCGATCAACGAGGACGGCACCATCACCGGCAAGTACTCCAACGAGCAGACCCAGACCCTGGGCCAGGTCGTGCTGTCTTCCTTTGTGAACCCCAACGGCCTGCAGCCCAAGGGCGACAACGTCTGGGCCGAGACCGCCGAATCGGGCCAGCCCCTGACCGGCTCGCCGGGCAGCGGCACCAAGCTGGGCGCGCTGGCCTCGGGCGCGGTCGAGGCCTCCAACGTGGACCTGACCGGCGAGCTCGTCAACCTGATCATCGCGCAGCGCACCTACCAGGCCAATGCGCAGACCGTCAAGACGCAGGACCAGGTGATGCAGACCCTGGTGAACATGCGCTGATGTCGGCGCATTGATGCATCGGACGTAAGAAGCAAGGAACAGCATGGACCGGATGATTTACATAGGCCTGGGCGGTGCCAAGCAGGCGCTGGAGCAGCAGGCTTCGGTGGCCCACAACATGGCCAATGTGTCCACGCCGGGCTTTCGCGCGCAGATCAACAGCTTTCGCGCCGTGCCCGTGGTCGGCGAGGAAATGGGCACGCGCGCGCTGGTGGTGGCGACCACGCCGGGCGCCGACATGAGCGCCGGCCCCTTGATGCAGACCGGCCGGCCGCTGGACGTCGCGGTGCGCGGCGAGGGCTGGCTCACGGTGCAGATGCCCGACGGCAGCGAAGCCTACACGCGCCTGGGCAACCTGCAGGTGGGCGCCGAGGGCCAGGTCAGCACGCAGGGCGGCCGCCCCCTGATGGGCGACGCCGGCCCGCTGGTGGTGCCGCCGGGCTCCGCGCTGGTGGTGGGCGGCGACGGTGTGCTCACCGCCCTAGGCGCGGGCGACCCTGCCGTGGGCGCGGCCGAAGTCGGCCGCCTCAAGCTGGTCAACCCGGCCGCGGCCGACCTGGTGCGCGGTGACGACGGCCTGTTCCGCATGCAGGCCGGCCGGCCCGCGCCGCAGGCCGACCCGGATGTGCGCCTGCAGACCGGCGCGCTGGAAGGCAGCAACGTCAACCCGGTCGAGGCCATGGTGCAGATGATTTCCAATGCGCGGCGTTTCGAGATGCAGATGAAGACCCTGCAGACCGCCGAGAACAACGAGCAGCAGGCCAACAAGCTGCTGTCGAGCTGAGCCGGCCTTTGACGCCTTGGCGCCTTTTGTCGACACCCTTTATTGACACTTCCCCCGCAGGAGTTTTCCCATGATTCGTTCCCTCTGGATCGCCAAGACCGGCCTGGATGCGCAGCAGACCCAGCTCGACGTGGTCTCCAACAACCTGGCCAACGTGGGCACCACGGGCTTCAAGCGCAGCCGCGCGGTGTTCGAGGACCTGCTGTACCAGAACCTGCGCCAAAGCGGCGGCCAGACTTCGGACCAGACCCGCATGCCCTCCGGCCTGCAAATCGGCACAGGTGCGCGCGTGGTGGCGACCGAGCGCATACACACCCAGGGCAATCCGACCAAGACCGACAACCCGCGCGACGTGTCCATCAACGGCAGCGGGTTTTTCCAGGTGCTGATGCCCGACGGCACCAATGCCTACACGCGCGACGGCTCCTTCCAGCCCGACCAGAACGGCCAGCTGGTGACGGCCAACGGTTACCCGCTGCAGCCGGCCATCACGCTGCCGCAGGACACCACCGGTATGACCATTGGCCGCGACGGCACGGTTTCCATCACCCAGGGCGGCTCCAGCGCCAGCGTGCAGATAGGCCAGATCCAGCTCGCGACCTTTATGAACCCCGCGGGCCTGGAGAGCAAGGGCGAGAACCTCTATGTGGAAACCGACGCCTCGGGCGGCGCCAACCAGACCGCGCCCGGCCAGAACGGCGCGGGCGTGCTGAACCAGGGTTACGTCGAGTCGTCGAACGTGAACGTGGTGGAGGAGCTGGTCAACATGATCCAGACCCAGCGCGCCTACGAGATCAACAGCAAAGCGGTGCAGACATCCGACCAGATGCTCGCGCGCCTGGCGCAGCTGTGATGCGCGGCTGTGCGCTGGCCGCCGCCGGGCTGCTGCTGGGCGGCTGCGCCCAGCTGCCGCGCGAGCCCATCGTGCACCAGCCCATGACGGCGCGCTACGACGCGCAGCCGCGGCCGGCCGTGCCGGCCTATGGCTCGATCTACCGCACCAGTTTTGGCGCGCAGGCGCTGTTCGAGGACAGGCGGCCGCGCCAGGTGGGCGACATCCTGACCATCGTCATCAACGAGAACATCAACGCCAGCAAAAATTCGGCCGCCGACGCCAGCCGGACCAGCAGCGCCACCTCGGCCCTGGGCCTGGTGCCCAAGCTGCTCAGCGGCCTGGTCTCCAGCGACCAGGACGCCGACGCCAGCGGCAAGAACACCATGAGCGCCAAGGGCGGCGCCAATTCCAAGAATACCTTTAACGGCGTGATCACGGTCACCGTGGTGGAGCTGCTGGCCAACGGCAACCTGCTGGTCAGCGGCGAGAAACAGATGCTGATCAACCAGGGCACGGAATACATACGCTTTTCCGGCGTGGTCAACCCGCGCACCGTGGGCGCCAACAACGCCGTGCCCTCAACCCAAGTGGCCGACGCACGCATCGAATACAGCGCCAAGGGTTATATCGACGAAGCGCAGACCATGGGCTGGCTGCAGCGCGTCTTCCTCAACGTCTTGCCGTTCTGACCATGCCGCACTCCCTGCCTCATTTCACCTTTGCGGGCGCCCGGGCGCTCAGGCTGTGCCTGCTGCTGCCGGCCCTGATCGCCTTGCCGGTGCTGCCGGTGCAAGCCGAGCGCATCAAGGACCTGGCCAGCATCCAGGGCGTGCGCGACAACCCGCTGATCGGCTACGGCCTCATGGTGGGCCTGGACGGCAGCGGCGACCAGACCATGCAGACGCCTTTCACGACACAAAGCCTCAACAACATGCTGGGCCAGCTCGGCGTGACGGTGCCGCCCGGCACCAATATGCAGCTCAAGAACGTGGCGGCCGTGATGGTGACCGCCGTGCTGCCGCCCTTTGCGCGGCCCGGCCAGGCCATAGATGTCACGGTCTCGTCGCTGGGCAATGCCAAAAGCCTGCGCGGCGGCACCTTGCTGATGACGCCGCTCAAGGGCGCCGACGGCCAGGTCTACGCGCTCGCGCAGGGCAATATGGTGGTGGGCGGCGCGGGTGCCTCGGCCAGCGGCACCCAGGTCAAGGTCAACCAGCTCAGTTCGGGCCGCATCCCGGCCGGCGCGATTGTCGAGCGCGCGGTGGAGTCCCCGCTGGGCGGCGACGGCACGCTGACGATTGAACTCAACAAGACCGATTTCGGCACCGCGCAAAAAGCCGTGGATGCGATCAACCGCAGCTTCGGCCCCGGCACGGCGCAGGCGCTGGACGCGCGTGTGATCCAGGTCAACGCGCCGGCCCGGCCTGAGGAACGTGTCGGTTTCCTGGCCCGCATCGAGGACATCGACGTGAATCCCTCGCAGGCCGTGGCCAGGGTGGTCATCAATGCGCGCACCGGCTCGGTGGTGATGAACCAGGCGGTGCGCATCAACGACTGCGCGGTGGCGCATGGCAGCCTGTCGGTGGTGATCAATACCGACCCGGTGATCAGCCAGCCCGGCGCGTTCTCCGGCGGCAACACGGTGGCCACCCAGCGCTCGCAGATCGAGCTGAGCCAGGGCGGCGGCGCGCTGCAGGTCGTCAAGGGCGGGGCTTCGCTGGCCGAGGTGATCAAGGGCCTCAATGCCCTGGGCGCGAATCCGCAGGACCTGGTCTCCATCCTGCAGGCCATGAAGGCTGTGGGCGCGCTGCGCGCCGAACTTGAAATCATCTAGGCCACATGAGCAATACCTCGGTCTCCGGTACCAGCGGTTTCAACACCCCGGCCGCCGGCGTGCTCGACCAGCGCCTGTCGCTGGACGTGCAGGGTGTGGACGAGCTGCGGCGCACGGCGCGCAGTTCGCCGCAGGAAGGCATGCGGCAGGCCTCGAAGCAGTTTGAAGTGATGTTCATGAGCATGGTGCTCAAGAGCATGCGCGAAGCCACACCCTCGGAGGGCCTGTTCGGCAGCCAGTCCGAAAAAATGTACACCTCCATGCTGGACCAGCAGCTCGCGCAAAACCTGTCGGGCCGCGGCCTGGGCCTGGCCGATGCCATGTATGCGCAGCTCAGCCGCATGGCGGGCGGCGAGGCCGCCGTGGCGGAGCCCAAAGCTGTTCCGCTGCCGCTTCCAACGCCGGCTGTTCCCCTGGGCCGCGCGCCCGACCTGTCGTTGTATGAAGAAGCCACGGCGCAGGCAACACTGAGCCGCAGCGCGCTGCCGCAGGCCCATGTCGAGGCTTTTGTCTCACGCCTGCTGCCGGCCGCGCAGCGCGCCAGCGAAGCCAGCGGCGTGCCCGCGCAGCTGATTCTGGCGCAGGCGGCGCTGGAGTCCGGCTGGGGCAAACGCGAAATCCGCAAGGAAGACGGCAGCAGCAGCTTCAACGTCTTCGGCATCAAGGCCGACCGCAGCTGGAAGGGCGCCGTGGCCGAAAGCGCCACCACCGAATACCTCAACGGCGTGCCGCAGAAAACCCGGGCCGCCTTCCGCGCCTATGGCTCTTATGACGAGGCTTTCGCCGATTACGCGAAATTCCTCGCCGGCAACCCGCGCTATTCCGGCGTGCTGGCCGCGCGCGACCCGGCCGAGGCCGCGCACGGCCTGCAGCGCGCCGGTTATGCGACCGATCCCGAGTACGGCGGAAAACTGGTGCGCATCATGCGGCAGATGAGCGCTTGAGCAGCACCAGGCCGCGAATTAAAACAAGCACCCCACATCCAAGAGTTTTTTCATGATGATCCGTAATTTCAAAATCGGCACACGCCTGGGCCTGGGCTTCGCGCTTGTGCTGCTGTTCCTGACCGCCATCGCGGCCCTGGGCATCTGGCGGCTGCAAAGCGTGGGCCATGCCACCAGCGACATGGCCGAGCGCGCCCTGGTCAAGGAGCGGCTCGCGGCCGACTGGCTGGTGGCCACCAGCACCAACAGCGTGCGCACCTTCGCGCTGGTCAAGACCACCGATGCGCAGGACCAGCAATACTTCCAGAAGGCCATCGCCAAGACCAGCCTCACCATCACCGAGACCTCGGGAAAGCTGCTGGCCATGCTGGACACGCCCGAGGAAAAAACGATTTACGAAGACAGCCTGGCCAAACGCGCGGCCTATGTCGGCCTGCGCGCGCAGGCGCTCAAGCTGAAAGACGAAGGCCGGGCGGCGGAGGCGCTCGAGCTGGTCGACAAGCAGCTGGTACCGGCGCTGGACGCCTACGACGCGAGCATACGCGCCATGCTGTCTTTCCAGAAGGCCCATATCGACAGCACCGTCAGCGGCATAGACCTGCTGTACCGCTCGAGCCGGCTCAGCCTGGCCGCCATGGCCGCCGTTGCCCTGGCGCTGGGCGGCCTGCTGTCCTGGTGGCTCACGCTGGGCATCACCCGGCCTTTGAGCCGGGCCCTCAAGGTGGCCGAAACCGTGGCGGCCGGGGACCTGACCAGCCGCATCGTGGTGAACAGCAGCGACGAGACCGGCCAGCTGATGCGGGCCCTCAAGAACATGAACGACAGCCTGGTGGGCATTGTCGGCAATGTGCGCAGCGGCACGGACACGATTGCAACGGCCAGCAGCCAGATCGCATCCGGCAACCATGACCTCTCATCACGCACCGAGCAGCAGGCGAGTTCGCTCGAAGAGACGGCAGCGTCCATGGAAGAGCTGACTTCCACCGTCAAACAGAATGCCGACAACGCGCGCCAGGCCAACCAGCTGGCCGTGTCGGCTTCCAGCGTCGCCGTCAAGGGCGGCAGCGTGGTGGCCGAGGTGGTGGACACCATGGGCGCGATCAATGCATCGTCCAGAAAGATTGTCGACATCATTGGTGTGATTGATGGGATCGCCTTCCAGACCAATATCCTGGCGCTCAATGCCGCCGTGGAAGCGGCGCGTGCCGGTGAACAGGGCCGGGGTTTTGCGGTGGTGGCGGCCGAGGTCAGAAGCCTGGCGCAACGCAGCGCCGGCGCCGCCAAGGAGATCAAGGCCCTGATAGGCGACTCGGTCGACAAGGTTGAAGAGGGCAGCAAGCAGGTGGCCGAAGCCGGCAAGACCATGGAGGAGATCGTTGACAGCGTGAAGAGGGTGACAGACATCATGACCGAGATCGCCGCGGCCAGCCAGGAACAGACCTCGGGGATAGAGCAGATCAACCAGGCCATCACGCAGATGGACCAGGTCACGCAGCAGAACGCGGCACTCGTTGAGCAGGCGGCCGCAGCGGCCTCTTCGCTGCAGGAGCAGGCCCATGTGCTGTCGGACGCGGTCAGCGTGTTCAAGCTTGAAGACCACTATGCCGTGCAGCGGCCCGCCCAGGCCATGGGGCCGGCCGCGGCGCACAAACAACCACCCCCGGCCCGGCAGGCCATCGCCTCGCCCGGCCGCAAGCCCGCAACGAAAAAGGAGATCGCCCTGGCAGGCGATGACTGGGAGACGCTTTAGTTTTGAGTTGAGTTAATCCGGCGCGGGCATCCGCGACCCTACAAGGAATAAAAATATGCAATGGTTTCATCAACTTCGTGTCATGACCAAACTGGTCGGCAGCTTTCTGATCGTGGCGGCCATAGGCGCCATCATCGGCGGGCTGGGCATTTTCCACATGGGCCGCATCAGCGCCGCCACCGAGAACCTCTACAACCAGGAGGTGCTCGCGCTCAAGGGCGTGCAGGAGGCGAATATCCACCTGGTCTACGCCAGCCGGGCGCAGCTGGGTTTGCTGTCGGCCTCGTCCATGGGCGAGCGCAACACCGGCAAAAAAGACATAGGGGCGGCCCTGCAAGGCATTGAGGACCGCATGGCCGAGGTCAAGCCGCTGCTCGAAGACGAAGCCAAGGGCCTGGCGCTGTACCAGCAGTACGCCGCCAAAATGCCGCAGCTCAAGCAGCGGATGAACGACTTTGTGGTCCTGCTGATGAAGCAGTCGCTGGACTCCTCGCAGTACGACGGCAAGGTGGCCGAGGACAGCGCCGTGCTGCTCAAGGAATCACGTGTGGTTGAGGACATCCTGCAGCAGATGGTGGCCTACAGCGATGGGCAGGCCAAGGCCAGCATGGAGCATGTGGCCGCCACCTACCGCAACTCGCGCCTGGCCATGGTGGTGCTGGTGCTGGGCGGCATCGCGGCCAGCGTGGGCCTGGGCGTGGTGATGGCGCGCATGCTGGGCCAGCAGATAGGCGGCGAGCCGGCTTATGCCGCGACCGTTGTGGACCGCGTGGCCCAGGGCGACCTGACGGTGCATGTGGCGCTGCGCAAGGGCGACAGCCGCAGCCTGCTGTATGCCATCCACAAGATGCAGCAGGAGCTGGCGCGTGTGATCAGCCAGATCCGCCAGGCCAGCGGCACCATCGCGACGGCCAGCAGCGAGATCGCGGCCGGCAACCATGATTTGTCATCGCGCACCGAGCAGCAGGCCAGTTCTCTTGAAGAAACCGCCGCTTCCATGGAAGAACTCACGGGCACCGTCAAACAGAATGCCGACAACGCGCGCCAGGCCAACCAACTGGCGGTCTCTGCTTCGAGTGTTGCCGTCAAGGGCGGCACGGTGGTCGCTGAGGTCGTAGGCACCATGGGCGCGATCAACGCCTCTTCCAGAAAAATCGTCGACATCATTGGTGTGATTGACGGCATCGCCTTCCAGACCAATATCTTGGCCTTGAACGCGGCGGTGGAAGCGGCCCGTGCAGGCGAACAGGGCCGGGGCTTTGCGGTCGTGGCCGCCGAAGTGCGCAACCTGGCCCAGCGCAGCGCGGCAGCGGCCAAGGAAATCAAGACCCTGATCGATGATTCGGTGAGCAAGGTCGAGGAGGGCAGCAGCCAGGTGGCCGAGGCCGGCAAGACCATGGACGAGATCGTTGACAGCGTGAAGAGGGTGACCGACATCATGGCCGAGATCACGGCGGCCAGCCAGGAGCAGACCTCCGGCATCGAACAGATCAACCAGGCCATTACCCAGATGGACCAGGTCACGCAGCAGAATGCGGCCCTCGTTGAGCAGGCGGCCGCCGCGGCTTCGTCGCTGCAGGAGCAGGCCGGCGGCCTGTCGGACGCGGTCAGCGTGTTCAAGCTGCAAGGGGGCGATATGCCACAGCAGCAGCCCACGCCGCGCCGCCCGGCCAGCCCGGTTCGATCGGTGGCGACACCGAAACAGCCGCCCCAGGCCCGCCAGGCCATCGCGCCGCCGCTGGCGGCCGGCGCGGGTGGCGGCAGCTGGGAGACTTTCTAAGAAAAAGAGCCGGCGCGGCGTGGCAAATTGCTCAAGTTTTGCCGCAGCCGGCCGATAAGCAGGGGCGAGGCGTGCCGCGGGCATGGCCTTGCAAGCCGACACCATTGATTTTCAAGGAGTGCGCATGCACACGACCACCAGCCATCCTGTATCGACGATTGAAGAAAAATCGCCGGCCTCCACCCTGGACTGCCCGGGCCTGGCCGCCGGCCCGCTGCCGGCCGAAAAAGTCGCCGACATCATAGGCATGATCGACGGCATCGCGCTGCGCACCCGCTCCCTGGCCCACGCCGCGGCCGAAGCGGCCCATGCCGGCGAGCAGGCCCGGGGTTTTGCCTTGATGGCCGCCGAAGTCAAAAGCCTGGCCCAGCGCAGCGCGGCGGCGGTCCGGGAAATCAAGGGCCTGATTGGCGACTCCGTCTACAAGGCCGGCCAGGCCGAGGAAGAACGCCGGCAGCGGTTTGAGGAACGCGCGAAACGCTGGCAGCGCTCGCTGACGGCTTGAGCCGGAGCCGTTCAAAAACCCTCCTGGCGTTGTTGCGCCGCCTTGCCGTGCTGGTGCACTGTCTGCGGCGGCGCGCCTAGCCAGGACCGCTTCGCTGGGTTTTGTGAACAGCTCTGAACAGTCGGTTCGCGGGCCGTACCCGCAGAAAACCGGGATGTGCTTGAGCTCACTCTCAAGTTCCCCAGGCCCAGGCCGTTATCTCTCTATATATCTAGTGTGTGCCGGCACTCCCCAGGGGAGCGCCCCGTGAAAGACCCGATTTATGTCCAATAGCATGTTTTACACCGGGCTGAGCGGCCTTAACGCTGCCCAGGCCGCGCTGGTGACCACCGGCCACAACACCGCCAACGTCAACACGCCCGGCTACAGCCGACAGTCCGCGCAGGTCGCAACCGCTGGCGGCGTGTACCGTGCCAGCGTGGGTTTCTTCGGCAGCGGCGCCAAGGTGGTCGACGTGACCCGCAGCTACGACGCCTACCTGGCCTCGCAGCTCAACCAGGCGCAGTCGCTGAACCAGTCGCTGACGACCTACTACACGCAGATCAGCCAGATCGACAACCTGCTGGCCAACCAGAAAGCCGGCCTGGCGCCCCAGCTGCAGTCGCTGTTCACCAACATCCAGGCGGTGGCCAACACGCCGGCCGACCCGGCCGCGCGCCAGCAGCTGATCAGCTCCGCCCAGGCCGCGGCCAACCAGTTCCGCTCCATGGACCAGTACCTGAGCGGCCTGAACAAGACGACCAACGACCAGATCTCGGGCACCGTCGACCAGATCAACAGCTATGCCGAGCAGATCGCCAGCCTCAACAAACAGGTGGCCCTGCTCAGCAATGCTTCGGGCGGCCAGGCCCCCAACGACCTGCTGGACCAGCGCGACCAGCTCGTCAACCAGCTCGGGCTGCTGGTGGGCACCAAGCTGGTGGTGCAGGACGGCGGCCAGTACAACATCACCATTGGCAACGGCCAGTCCCTGGTGCTGGGCGACAGCGCCAACAAGCTTGCGGCGGTACGCTCGGCGGCCGACCCCAGCCGCACGGCCGTCGCGGTGGTCAATGCGGCCGGCATGGCGGTGCAGATGCCGGACAGCATGCTCAGCGGCGGCGCCCTGGGCGGGCTGATGCAGTTCCGCAACGAAACCCTGGCCCCCGCGCAGAACGCGCTGGGCCGTATCGCGATCGCGCTGTCGGACGCCTTTAACGCCCAGCACAAACTGGGCATAGACCTGAACGGCGCGCTGGGCGGCGACTTCTTCTCGCAGGCCAGTCCCGGCCTGCTGGCCAACAGCCGCAACACCGGCAACCTGGTGCTCACGCCCTCGTTTTCCAACACCAGCCAGCTGACCACCAGCGACTACCGCCTGGACGTGGGCGCCGGCCCCAGCTACACGCTGACCCGCCTGTCGGACAACCAGGTGATACCGATGACCGCGGGTTTCCCGGGCGCCGCGCCCGCCAACACCACGAGCTTTGACGGCGTCACGCTGACCTTGGCCAGCGGCGCCGGCGCGCCCGGCGATTCGTTTTTGATCCAGCCCACGCGCACCGGCGCGCGCGACCTCACGGTGCTGGTCAGCGACCCGGCCAAGATCGCGGCGGCTTCGCCCATCGTGACCGGCAACACGGCCGCCAACCAGGGCAGCGGCAAGATCAGCGCCGGCAAGGTGGATGCGGCCTACCCCGCCACGCCGCTGGCCGCGAAGGTGACGCTCACTTACGACGCGGCCACCAACCAGCTGTCGGGCTTCCCGGCCGGCGCGGCCGTGACCGTGACGCGCGCCGACGGTACGCCCGACCCGGCCAGCCCCTATGCGCCCGGCGCCTCCGTCAGCTACACACCGGGCGCGACCCTGAGTTTTAACGGCATCAGCGTCACGATCAGCGGCACGCCGGCCAACGGCGACAGCTTTACCGTGGACAAAAACACCGGCGGCATCTCCGACGGCAGCAACGCGCTGCTGCTGGGCGCGCTGCAGAACAAAAAAACCATGGGCGGCGGCACGGCCAGCTTTAACGATTCCTACGCGCAGCTGGTCAGCAGCGTCGGCAACAAGGCCAGGCAGATCCAGATCGCCGGCACGGCGCAGACCAGCCTGGCCACGCAGATACGCTCGGCCCAGCAGTCGGTCTCGGGCGTCAACCAGGACGAGGAAACCGCCAACCTGCTGATGTTCCAGCAGATGTACCAGGCCAATGCCAAGGTCATACAGACGGCATCGACCATGTTTGACGCGGTCCTCGGGATCAACTAAGGAGCCCATGATGCGTATCAGCACCCAGTCTTTTTATGAACAGAGCCAGAGCGCCATGGGCTCGCAGCAAAGCAGCCTGCTGCGCGTGCAGCAGCAAATCGGCGCCATGACCAAAATCCTCGCGCCCTCGGACGACCCGCTGGGCGCCACGCGCGCGCTGGCGGTCTCGCAGTCCATCGCGCTGAACTCGCAGTACGCCACCAGCCGCAAGCAGGCCGGGCAGATGCTCTCGCTCGAAGAAAACTCCCTGCAAAGCGTGACCACCGTGCTGCAGAACGTCAAAAGCCTGCTGGTCGAGGCCGGCAACGGCACCATGACCGACGCCGACCGCGCCACCCTGGCCACCACCTTGCAAAGCGCGTTTGACCAGTTGCAGGGCCTGGCCAACACCGACGACGGCAACGGCCAGTTCTTGTTTGCCGGCTTCAAGACGGGCAGCCCGCCTTTTGTGAAACAGCCCGACGGCAGCATTCTTTATGCCGGCGACCAGGGCCAGCGCCTGATGCAGGTCGACGTGTCGCGCCAGATGGCCGGCAGCGACGACGGCCGCAGCATTTTCCAGAGCGTGCAGGGCGGCGCGGGTTATGTCACCCAGGCCCAGGCCGGCAACACCGGCAGCGGCGTGTTCGGCGCGACCTCGGTGACCAATATCGCCGACCCCAACTACGGAAAAGACTTCGTCATCACCTTCACCACGCCGACCACCTACCAGGTCGACACCAACACCGTGCCGCCGGTCGCCATCGTGCCTTCCACCACCTTCACGCCCGGCAGCCCCATCCAGTTCGGCGGCCTGCAGCTCAGCATCACCGGCGCGCCCGCGGCCGGCGACAGCTTCCACGCCTCCACCGCCAAAAACGCCGGCACCGACGTCTTCGCCGCCATCAGCGACGCCATCACCGCGCTGCGCGCCCCGGTCAACGGCGCCGGCCCGGAAGCACAGGCCAAACTGCTCAATGCCCTGAGCACCGCCAACCGCAAAATCACCAACGCCCACGACAACGTGCTCACGGTGCGCGCCTCGGTCGGCACCCGCCTGCAGGAACTCGACGCCCTGGGCGACACCGGTGACAGCCGCGCCCTCTACGACAAAAGCTATTTGTCAGACCTGCAGGACCTGGACTACGCCAGCGCGATTGCCGAGTTCTACCAGCGCCAGACTGCGCTCCAGGCCAGCCAGCAGACCTTTGTGCGGATCCAGCAGATTGCCTTGTTTAACTACCTGTAGGGCGGGCAACCGGTTTGGCCCGGCCAGGCACTGGCTTCTTCAGCGCCTGGTACTCGCCATTGATATCTTCCAGGAACAGCTTGCCTGCTCCCAGGTCTACCAACATGGTGAATCGGCGTTCAAAACGGTTCAGCCTGTCGACATAGACCGTCACGCTCTGATGGCATCTGCCTTTCCATAACACCGGCCGGTCCATGCCGTCGATGTAGGCGACGCGGCCCACCGGTGTTGCCTGCTTTGCCTCGCGTTGAACGGTCTTGAATTCGGCGGTGCGCTCCACAAGCCTTCGCGCTTGTTGCTGGGCATCTTCTGAAAAAACACAAGCCGGCTTGGCTGTAGCGTCTGCTGCGGGCTTCGCTATCGATGATTCGACATGCGAAAGCAACAGGAGTGTAGTGATGGCGTTGGTAAGAAAAATCTGAGTTCGAAAATCTTGAAACTTCATGCTGTAAGCCCCTTGGCCGTGTCGTTCCCGCGTTTCCACAGGTTCTCAGCATAAAGGAGGTTCACACGGCTCGTGGCCAGAAGGAAGTCTCTCGAAGAAAAAACCGGAAGACAGCAAGAGAGGGCTGGTAATGGCCCTACTGCCGCAACCCCTGCAAAACCCCCAGCGTCCCCGCAAACGCCGCCGCGAAGCGCGGCTCCAGGAAGGGCGCGAGGTATTGCATCAGCAGCTGCAGCATGGCGATGCCGGCCAGCAGGGTGATGGGGAAGCCGACCGCAAAAATGCTGAATTGCGGTGAGACACGGTTCAGGATGCCCATGGCGAGGTTGAGGGTCAGCAGGGTGGCGATCAAAGGCAGGGCCAGCATGAGGCCGCCGGCCATGATCGCGCCGCCGGCATTGGCCAGCAGAAACCAGCCGCCGGCCGCCAGCGGTGCGTCGGAAATCGGCAAGGCCTGGAAGCTTTCGGCCAGCACCATGACCAGCATCAAATGGCCGTCGACCGCCAGAAAGATCAGCATGGCCATGACGTTGAGCAGGCGCGCGACGACCATGGTGTTGCCGCCGCTGGTGGGGTCGAAGAAGGACGCGAAGGACAAACCCATTTGCAGGCCCGCGTATTCACCGGCGGCCTGCACGGCCGCGAAAACCATGCGCATGGAAAAACCCATGGCCGCGCCTAACAGGATTTGCTGGACCAAAATCCAGAAGCCGGCCGCGGAGACTATGGGCACGGCCGGCATGGCGTCCAGCGTGGGCGCGACGACGACGGCCAGCAGCGCGGCCAGGGCGACCTTGGCGCGGCGCGGCACGGCGTGTTCGCTGAACAGGGGCGCAGTGCTGATCAGGGCCAGCATGCGCACAAAAGGCCATAAAAAAAACACCAGCCAGAGGTTGAGCTGGCCCGAGGTGGCCGAAAAAACCGGCTGCATGGGTTTCTTTGCTTGCCCGGCCTCAGCCCACCAGCTGCGGGATGGAGGAAAACAGGTTGCGCATGTAGTCCAGCACCAGGCCCAGCATCCAGGGCCCGGCAATCACCAGGGTGGCGAAGACGGCCAGCAGCTTGGGGATAAAGGACAGCGTCATCTCGTTGATCTGGGTGGCCGCCTGGAACAGGCTGATCAGCAGGCCGGTGACCAGGGCCACCAGCAGCAGCGGCGCGCCCAGCAGCAGGGAGAGCTTCATGGCCTCATAGCCCAGCGCCATGACGGATTCGGGTGTCATCGGTGCCCCCTAAAGGTAGAAGCTTTGCGCGAGCGCGCCTATCAGCAGCTGCCAGCCGTCGACCAGCACAAACAGCATGAGCTTGAAGGGCAGCGAGATGGTGGCCGGCGGCACCATCATCATGCCCATGGACATCAGCACACTCGCGACGACCAGGTCGACGATGAGGAAGGGGATAAAGATGGTGAAGCCGATCTGGAAGGCGGTTTTGAGTTCGCTGATCACAAAGGCCGGCAGCAGGATGCGCAGCGTCACCTGCTCGGGGCCTTCGAGTTTTTCGATATGGGCCAGCCTGGCGAACAGGGCCAGGTCGGCTTCGCGGGTCTGCTTGAGCATGAACTGCTTGAAGGGTTCGACGCCGCGCTCCAGGGCCTGCTCGGCGCTGATCTTGTTTTCAGAAAAAGGTTTGTAGGCGGTGCTGTGCACCTTGTCGAAGACCGGCGACATGACAAAAAAGGTCAGGAACAGCGAAAGCCCGACCAGCACCTGGTTGGGCGGCGAGGACTGTGTGCCTATGGCCGTGCGCAGCAGGCCCAGCACGATGAGGATGCGGGTGAAGCTGGTCATGGACAGCAGCAGCGCCGGCAAGAATGACAGCGAGGTCAGCAGCACCAGGGTTTGCACGCTGAGCGACCAGGTCTGGCTGCCGCCCGGGCCCTTGGTGCTGGTGATGCCGGGCAGGCCCTGGGCCGAGGCCAGCGCGGGCAGCAGCATGATGGCCAGCACAAGCAGGGCCGGCAGCAGGGCGCCCGCGCGGCGGCGCAGGCCGGGAAAATTCGGCTTCATCAATCGCGCTTCTTGAGCTTGTTCAGGGATTCGAGCAGCTTGTTTGAAAATGCACCGGCGCCGGCAAAGCCTGGCAGGGTGGGCGCCGCATCGGCCTCGGGAATTGTTTGCGCGGGCATGTTGTGCAGCGCGCGGACCTGCCCGGCCGCCACGCCCAGCACCAGCCATTGGCCGCCGACCTCGACGACGACCACACGCTCGCGCTGGCCGACCATGGCGCTAGCGACCACCTTGAGCAGCCGGCTGCTGCCGCCGGCCTGCAGGCCGAAGCGCCGCGCCAGCCAGGCGCAGCCAAAAATCATCGCGAGCACCAGGGCCAGGCCCAGGCCGGCCTGCAGCAGGCCGGCGGCGCCGAAAGAGGAGCGCACCGGCTCGGCGGTGGCCGTGGGCACGGTGGGCAGCACCGCGGCGGCCGACAGGCAGATACCGGCCAGCAGCAGGGCGGTGAGCCCGCGAAACAAGGCACGCTTCATCGGTTCAGCTTCTGCATGCGTTCGGAGGGCGTGATGATGTCGGTCAGGCGTATGCCGAACTTGTCGTTGACGACCACCACCTCGCCCTGCGCGATCAAATAGCCGTTGATGAACACGTCCATGGGCTGGCCGGCCAGGCCGTCGAGTTCGACGACCGAGCCCTGGGACAGCTGCAGCAGGCTTTTGATGGTGATGCGGGTGCGGCCCAGCTCGGTGGTCAGCTGCACCGGCACGTCGAGCACGCGGTCTATGTCGCCGCGCGCGATCTCGAAGCCGGTGTTGCCCTGCAGCGGCTGGAACACGCGGTCGCCGGCCGCGGTGGAGGGGGCCGCGGGCGCGGCGGGGGCG
>NZ_JBFTZI010000007.1:0-147500 GCF_056406895.1 Polaromonas sp. P1_A2
CGCCATGGCGTGTCCTTGTTTGTATTTGTCTTCTTGGTATTTCGGTATTCGGTTCCCGATTGCCCCGTCCTGGCTGGGCCGAGGAGCGCAGAGGCAAGCGGATCAGGGCTCGCGATTGTCTGAGCGAAGCGCAGCGTAGCGAGTTCGAGCGAGACCCCGCTTGACTCGAGCACCGCAGGTTGCCCGCAGCGAAGCGGAGGGACCCAGACTGCGGGTCGCCTTTCTTTTGGGTACTTTTGGTGTTTGCGTAACTTCGCTGCGCGAAGTGAGCAAACCCCGCGCGCGTAGCGCGCCTTTGGCGAACAAAGAAAACCCGCTTTGCGGGTTTCGATAAAAGTGCCTCGCCCGCCGGGGCGAGACCCGGCCAGCTGAACTAAGAAGAGGTAGGAGGAGGAAGAGCGCGCAAGGCCGGAGCAAGACCCGGCCAAATCAAACCGGCCAAACCACCCCTTTGTCATTGAGGATGGCGTCCAGCGGGATATCGTGCGGCTCCGGCTCCATGTCCGGCAGCCAGCCCTGCGCATAGCCCAGCCCCACGGTAAAGGGGCGCGGCTGCAGGGTGGCCAGGGTGCGGTCGTAAAAACCGCCGCCATAACCCAGCCGGTAGCCGCCGGGCCCGTAGCCCACGCAGGGCACGAACAGCAGGGTGGGAATAATCACCTCTGTATCTTTTGGTTTCGGGATGCCGTAGGCGTCTTCTTCCATCGGGCAGCCGGGGTACCAGGCGTGGAAAGTCAGGGTTTTGTGCAGCTTGTTGACCACCGGCAGGCCTATCTTGCGCGGCGACCGGGCCGCAATGCTTTCGGTGGCGAGCTGGGCGGTTTCCACTTCGGCGAGTGCCGGGTTTGACGAAGAATCCTGACTCAGGATTGCGTCTTCCTGCCAGCGGTACAGCGCGGGCAGCGGGTCAAACTCGCCTTTGATGGGCCAATAGGCCCCAATCACCTCATGGGTGGAACCGACCAGCCAGATGCGCATCACACGCTGCAGCAGGTCGGCACGCTCCAGGCGGTCCGGCATGTTCAAACGGGCTTCAACCAGCGCTTTGCGAGTGCTTAATTTGTCCATAATGTCCCAGATGCTATACAAATTTCTTACCAGTCCCCTGCGCACAGCGGCCCTGGCGCCGGTTTTAGGCGCGATGGCCTGCTTCGCGCTGCTTGCCCCGGCCGCGGCCCAGGCGCCCGCCAGCGCGGCCGACAACGTGATCATCGAGATGAACAAGGCCTTCAAGCGCGGCGACAGGGCCCGGCTGGCGCAGCTGCTGCCGCAGGCCAGGGGCCACGCGCTGGAGCCCTGGGCCGCCTACTGGGATCTCAAGCTGCGCCTGGGCGAAGCCGGCGCGCAGGAGGTGCAGGACTTTTTGAGCCGCTACGCCGGCACCTACCAGGAAGACCGGCTGCGCAACGACTGGCTGCTGCTGCTGGGCCAGCGCCGTGACTGGGCCGGCTTTGCCGCCGAGTATCCCAACTACCGCATGAACGACGACAAGGAAGTGCGCTGCTATGCGCTGCTGGTCGAGCACCTGAAGAACCCGGCGCCCGATGCGCGCCTGGCCGAGGAGGTCAAAAAGAACTGGTACGCGCAGCGCGAGGCCGACGACGGCTGCAACTCGGCCGCCGAGCGTCTGGTGGGCACCAAAAACCTCACGCCGCAGGACGCCTGGGTCAAGGCCCGGCTGGCCACCGAGGCGAATCGCCCGCGCTCGGCATTGGCCGCCGTGCAGATCGTCGCCCCCGACGCCGCGGGCATGGTCAACGACCTCAACGCCAGCCCCATCAAGTTCCTGGCCGGCAAACACATCGCGCTGAGCAAGGCGCGGCGCGAGATCATCACGCTGGCGCTGATCAAGATGGCGATCAGCGACATCGAGGGCGCGGCCTTCCAGCTTGAAAACAAATGGGGCATGCAGCTCAACACCGAAGAGCGCAACTGGGTCTGGGGCGTGATAGGCCGGCAGACCGCCACGCGGCTGGGCGCGGCCCCGGCCGGCGACGCGCTGGAGTATTTCGCGAAAGTCACCAAGGACAGCGACCTCAGCGACGACATGCTCGGCTGGAAAGTGCGGGCCGCGCTGCGCGCCGGCAACCAGCCCAACTGGCCGCTGGTGCTGGCGGCCGTCAACGCCATGAGCGAGGACGCGCGCAAGGACCCGACATGGAGTTACTGGAAGGCGCGCGCGCTGCTGGCCACCGCGCCGCCCGACGCGCCGCCCAAGCCCGCCGTCGTGGCCACCACGCCCGGCGTGGTCCAGACCATTCCCACCGGCATCACGATTTCGCCGCAGCGCGCCGAAGCCCTGGCCTTGCTGCAGTCCTTCGCGTCGGTGCGCGGTTTTTACGAGCAGCTCGCGCTCGAGGAGCTCGGCCAGAAAATCACCGTGCCGGCCAAACCCGCGCCACTGACGCCCGAGGAAAAAGAAGCCGCGCGGACCAACCCGGGCCTGAACCGGGCCGCCTACGCCATCGCCATAGGCCTGCGCCCCGAAGGCGCGCGCGAGTGGAACTACAGCACCAACCTGCACCAGCGCGGCGGCATGGCCGACCGCGAGCTGCTGGCGGCCGCCCAGTTCGCCTGCGACCGCCAGATCTGGGACCGCTGCATCAACACCAGCGACCGCACCAAGGGCGAAATCGATTTTGAGCAGCGTTATCCCATGCCTTTTCGCGAAACCGTGACCAAGCGCGCCCAGTCCATCAACCTGGACCCGGCCTATGTCTACGGCCTGATCCGCCAGGAAAGCCGTTTCATCATGGACGCGCGCTCCGGCGTGGGTGCCTCGGGCCTGATGCAGGTCATGCCCGCCACGGCGCGCTGGACCGCCAAAAAGATAGGCCTGGAAGGCTTCTCGCAGGACCAGCTCAACGACCGCGACACCAATATCGCGATCGGCACGGCCTACCTCAAGTTCGCGCTGGACGACTTCAACGGCTCCATGCCCATGGCCGCGGCCGCCTACAACGCCGGCCCCGGCCGGCCGCGCACCTGGCGCAACGGCCCGGTGCTGGACGCCGCGATCTGGGCCGAGAGCATTCCCTTCAGCGAGACGCGCGACTACGTGAAAAAAGTGCTGTCCAACACCACCAACTACGCGGCCCTCCTGACCGGGCGGCCGCAATCGCTGAAAGCCAGGCTGAGCACCGTGGGGCCGCGCGATGCGGCGCAACCCGAGCCTTACAAGGACTTGCCTTAGACCTCAGGCGGGGTAGACCGCGCCCAGCACCCTCAGGCCGCGCGCGCCCGTCACGCTGGGCAGGTTGCCCGGTTTGCCCAGCACCAGTTGCCGCGCCAGCCAGGCGAAAGCCGCGGCCTCCACCTGCAACGGCGGCAAGCCGTGCTGGTCGGAGGTGCTGACGCGCAGCGCCGGCAAACCGGCCTGCAGGCGCGCCAGCAGGTGGGTGTTGAAGGCGCCGCCGCCGCACACGATTAACGATTCGCTGCCCTGCCCATAGGCGCTCACGCCCAGGATGCAGGCCCTGGCGGTGAACTCGGTCAGGGTGTTCTGGATGTCCTGGGGCCGCTCGCCGGCAAAAGGCTGGAGTTTGCCGGCCAGCCAGGCTTCGCTGAACAGGTCGCGGCCCGTGCTTTTGGGAATCGGCTGCGAGAAATAAGGTTCATCGAGCAGGCTGTCCAGCAACGCGGGCAGCAGCGTGCCGCCGGCCGCCCAGGCGCCGCCGGCGTCGTACGCCTGGCCGGTATGCCGGCGGCACCAGGCATCCATCAGCGCATTGCCGGGCCCGCAGTCGAAACCCAGCACCGGCGAGGCGCCCGCCTTGGGCAGCACGCTGAGGTTGGAAATGCCGCCCAGGTTGAGCACACAGACCGTGGCATCCTCGCGGCCGAAGACACCCTGGTGAAAAGCCGGCACCAGCGGCGCGCCCTGCCCGCCCGCGGCCACGTCGCGGCTGCGAAAATCGGCCGCCACGCGGATGCCCGTGAGTTCGGCCAGCAAGGCCGGATTGTTGAGTTGCAGCGTGTAGCCCGCGCCCGCGGGTTCGCTTGATGTTCTTTGCGGCTGGTGCCGTACGGTCTGGCCGTGCGCGCCTATGGCCTGGATGTCCAGCGGCGAGATGTCTTGCGCCGCGGCCTGGGCCAGCAGCGCGGCCACGACCCTGGCATACACCGCGGCAATCTGGTTGCCGGCCAAGGCGGCGCGGTGCAGTTCGTTGTGAGACGGCGCGTTCAGCGCCAGCAGTTCGGCGTGGAAGGCCGCGCTGAAAGCTTCGGTCGCGGCGGCAAGGACCTTCGGCTTATCGCCCTCAAACGCCACCAGAACGCCGTCGGCACCGTCGAGCGAGGTGCCTGACATCAGGCCTATGTAGTAATCCAGCATGCGGCTATTCTGCCGCAAGCCGGTTATTCAGCGCGCGTTTGGGTGATGCTGGCTGCCGCGAGGAGCTGAGTCCTCACGCCCACCGCAAGCTGCTTGAACAGCGGCATGGAAGCCGCGGCGACCGGGATGGCCTCGCTTTGTTTGGCGATCATCATCGGGTCCTGGTGCACGCCGTTGACGCGGAATTCGAAATGCAGGTGCGGGCCGGTGGCCCAGCCGGTGCTGCCGACCAGGCCTATGGTCTGGCCCTGGCTCACGTTCTGGCCTTTTTGCACCATGAGCTTGCTCAGGTGGGCATAGACGGTTTCATGGCCGTTGCGGTGCCGGATGAAGACCACGTTGCCGTAGCCGTTCTGCACGCCCGAGAACTCGACCACGCCGTCGCCCACGGTACGCGCGGGCGTGCCGGTGGGTGACGCGAAGTCGGTGCCCAGGTGGGCGCGCCACTTTTGCAGGATGGGGTGAAAGCGCATCGAAAAGCCGCTGCTGATGCGCGAGAACTCGACCGGCGAGCTCAGGTAGGCGCGGCGCAGGCTCTGGCCGTCAAGCGTGTAATAGCCGCCTTTCTGGGCGGCGCCGTTGGCGTCCAGGCCCGGGGGCTGGAACCACATGGCCTGGTAGGGCTTGCCGGCATTGACGAATTCGGCCGACAGCACGCGGCCGGTGCGCAGCGGCTCGCCGTCGGCTTCCAGGGATTCATAGACCACGTTGAAGCGGTCGCCCTTGCGCAGGGCGCGGCGGAAATCGATGTCGCTGGAGAAAATTTCGGCGATCTGCACGGCCACGCCATCGGGGATGCGGGCATCGTCGGTGGCGGCGAACAGCGAGGTCTGGATGCTGCCGCTGGACAGGCGCGCGGTGGCGACGTACGGCGCGGTTTCAACGCGGGAAGTAAAGCCGGTGGCGCCCCGCTCGATGACCAGGCGCTTGAAGGTCGTTTCGTCGTCGGTAGGCCAGCGCATGCTGAGCTTGAGCAACTGCTGGCTGTCGCTGGCTTCGGCCGTCACGTTCTTGCCGGCGCGGCCCGACAGCAGCAGGCGCGCATTGGCGTCGCTGCGCAGGAAGGCGGCGGCCGCGCTGTCGTCGATGTTCAGGCGTTTGAGCAAGGAGTCGGCGGTGTCGCTGCTGCGCGTGCTTTCAGTGCGGAACAGCTTGAAGCGGAAATCGGTCAGGGAATCGGTCTGGGCCTGCGTGGGCAGGGACTCCACCGCTTCGAGCACCTGGCGCACCGGCAGGTCGGCGGCATCGGGCGCCATGGGCGCCACACCGAAGGCCGTGACACCGGTACCCAGCAGCAGGACTGCGAGGCTGGCGGCAACACGTTTGGGGTGGCGGCGAAGGCTGTGGGCGACGGGAAGCAGTATCTGGGAAGGGATTGGCAGTTTCAAGACAAAATTCCCAACAAAAATGCATCGGACGCTGCGAAGCGCCGGACTGCTGTATAAAACATGGAGAGCTTTGATGGCCAGCCCTGGATAAAGGGGTGGGGCCTGAGCCATCCAGACGATGTGGTTCCTGATCAGCAATTTGCAGGCCAACTAAAATGGCGCGCTGGATGCAGGAGAGCCGCCAGTATATCTGTCGGACAATCCCCCGACATGTGAAAAACCCTTATGAATCAAGCGCTTGTTACAAAATACCCCATCACCGACCGTGTAAAGATGGGCCTCGCGACCACCCTGAGAGGCTGCGAAGAACTGATCCCGGAAAACGATTGGATACAAAAACTGGCCAAATCCGAGGCCACCGGGGTTCCGCTGCGCATCAAGCTGGGCCTGGATCCGACCGCGCCTGACATTCATGTCGGCCACACCGTGGTGCTGAACAAAATGCGTCAGCTCCAGGATTTGGGCCATACAGTCATTTTTCTTATAGGCGATTTCACCAGCCTGATCGGCGACCCTTCGGGCCGCAACAGCACGCGCCCGCCGCTCACGCCCGAGCAGATCAAGGCCAATGCCGAGACTTACTACCGCCAGGCCAGCCTGGTGCTGGACCCGGCCAAAACCGAAATCCGCTACAACAGCGAATGGAGCGAGCCGCTGGGCGCCACCGGCATGATCCAGCTGGCCTCGCGCTACACCGTGGCCCGCATGATGGAGCGCAACGACTTCCACGACCGCTTCAAGGCCGGCACGCCCATCAGCGTGCACGAGTTTTTGTACCCGCTGATGCAGGGCTACGACTCGGTGGCGCTCAAGAGCGACCTCGAGCTCGGCGGCACCGACCAGAAGTTCAACCTCCTGATGGGCCGCCACCTGCAGCAGGAATATGGCCAGGAGCCGCAGTGCATCCTGACCATGCCGCTGCTCGAGGGCCTGGACGGCATTGAAAAAATGTCCAAGAGCAAGAACAACTACATCGGCATCAGCGAGGACGCCAACACCATGTTCGCCAAGGTGCTGTCAATCTCCGACGTGCTGATGTGGAAGTGGTACACGCTGCTGTCCTTCAGGAGCGAAGCCGACATCGCGGCCCTGAAGGCCGAAGTGGAAGGCGGGCGCAACCCCAAGGACGCCAAGGTGGCGCTGGCCAAGGAAATCACCGCGCGCTTTCACTCAGCCGCCGCGGCCGACGCCGCCGAGCAGGACTTCATCAACCGCAGCAAGGGCGGCGTGCCCGACGAGATTCCCGAGGTGTCGCTGACCGGCGCGCCGATGGGCATAGGCGCGCTGCTCAAGGCTGCCGGCCTGGCACCTTCGGGCAGCGAAGCCACGCGCCTGATCGACGGCGGCGGCGTGCGCGTGGACTCCAGCGTGGTCAGCGACAAGGCGCTCAAGCTGGCGGCCGGCACCTATGTGCTGCAGGTCGGCAAGCGCAAGTTCGCGCGCGTGACGCTGGGTTAAGCCGCGCTCCTGATTTCTTAACGAACCTCGATGGTGACGCGCCGGTTGCGCGGCTCGTCGACCTCATCGGCCGTCGGCACGGCAAGCTCGCGCTCGCCCCGGCCCGCGGCCTCGATGCGCGCGGCGGGGAACTGGCGTTCGGCCAGCATCTGGCGCACCTGCTGCGCGCGCTGGGCCGAGAGGGCGTCGTTGCTGGCGCCCGAGCCCACGGTGTCAGTGTGGCCGGTGATCACCATGTCGCCGCCGCTGCGGGCCAGCGCCGCGGCCAGCACCTGCTCCAGCACCGCTTGCGATTCGGCCGTGAGCACCGTGCCGCCGGCATCGAAATACAGCGTGTAGCGCTGCGGCTTGGGCGGCGCCATCTCGAACAACGAGCGGTGCTCGGCCTGCACCTTGGCCGGGTCGGCCTGGTCCAGCCGCGGCGCACCGGCGGCACCCGATGCCGCGGTGGCGCGCTGGTAGGGCTGGGACACGGTGGTCTCGGCGACGGCACCGGCCCTGGCGCGCACCACCACGGCGGACGGTGCACCGCCTTCCTGCGGCAGCAGCACCACACGGGTACTGGGGACCGAACAGGCCGCCAGCAGCCAGGCCAGCGTGACGGGGATCAAAAGGCATGGACGGCAGCTCATGGCTGCTCGTCCGCCTGCACGATGAAGTCCGTCCCGCGCACGCCGACAAAAGCAAATTGCGTTTCGATGCGCACCGCTTCCGGGTGCGACTTGCCGAGCAGGCCGGTGATCATGCGCAGCGAGCCCTTGAGCAGCGAGGCCAGCAAATTGCCTTCATGGGTGGTGGCGTCAAAGCTGAAGGCCTTGAGCTCCATTTGTGAGGACGGCCCGAGCACCAGCGTGCTGCCGTCGCGCAGCACCAGGCTGGCGGCGGAGTCGGGGCCTGTCGTGATGCGCCCGCCGGGCAGCAGCGCATCGCCGGCCTGCGCCGCTCGCGTCGCGGCGCCTGGTGCTTCCTGCAACTGAACGCCGCCTTTGAGGGTCTTGAGGAAGCCGGCTTGCCGGGTGGCGGCTTCAACAGGGGCGGCCGGCGCGGCCGCAATGCCTGGGGCTTCGGGGACGGGAGGTGGGGTGTTGGTCGACGGGGCCTGCGCATGCGCGCCGGCCGCAGCCAGCGCCAGCGCGGTGGCTGCGATCAGATGCGGATAGGACATTGTTGTTTTTACTCCGGCGGCTATTGTCGCATCGGCGACCGGAGCTTGCAGCGCGCAGGCGGTGCAGCCCGCCGCGCGGGTTCAGGGTGCCGGCGAGGCCAGCGGCTTGCCTTTTTCGACAACGTAAACGCCGACCAGTTTGATGGGCGCATTGGTGGTGTTGTGGGCATCGTGCACCACGCCGGCCGGAATGACGAAGGACTCGCCCGCCTTGACCTGGCGCGGCGGCTGGCCGTCGATCAGCAAGGTGGCCTCGCCTTCGAGCACATAGCTGATTTCATCGCCGGGATGGGTGTGGCGGCCGGCCTTGGCGCCGGGCGCCACGTCGACGCGGGCCACCACGGCCTCGCGCCCGGGCACGGACACGTCCGCCTTGCCGACAAGCGTGCGCGTCAGGCCCGAGGCCTGCGCGAACAGGGCGCCGGCCGACACGGCCAGCACGGTGCCCAGCACCAGGGCGACTTTGCGTTTCTGGAGTTTCATGGGTGTTTCCTCAGGAGCGGTTGATTGTGTTTGTGATCACGCGCAGCGATTGCGGCGCGCACCCATGCTAGCGGCCGCGCCGGGCGCCGGCCTTGGGAACAACCCTTGGCGCCATCACCGTCGTACACAATAGCGCCATGAACGCAACCACCTTCCAGGCCCTGACGCCGCAGCGCATGCTGCTGGCCTCGGTGGCCGTCGCGGTGCTCACCATCGCGCTGAAGACCACGGCCTGGTACATCACCGGCTCGGTGGGGCTGCTGTCGGATGCGATGGAGTCTTTCGTCAACCTGGCCAGCGCGCTGTTCGGCCTGGCCATGGTCACCATCGCGCAGCGGCCCGCCGACGACGACCACCCCTACGGCCACCACAAGGCCGAGTATTTTTCCTCCGGCTTTGAAGGCGCGCTGATCATAGGCGCGGCGGCGGCCATCATCTGGGCCGCGGCCCATCGCATCCTGAACCCGCAGCCGCTCGAAAAAATGGGCTGGGGCCTGGCGCTGGCGGTGGGCAGCTCGGCCCTCAACGGCCTGCTGGCCTGGGTCATGTTCCGCGTGGCCAGCGCGCACCGCTCGATCGCGCTGGAGGCCGACGCCAAACACCTGGTGACCGACGTCTGGACCTCGGCGGGCGTGGTGGTCGGCATAGGCGCGGTGATCGCGACGGGCTGGCTCTGGCTGGACGCCGTGGTGGCCATAGGGGTAGCCCTCAACATCCTGTGGGAAGGCTGCCAGCTGGTGTGGCGCTCCTCGCAAGGCCTGATGGACGAGGCCGTGGAGCCTGAGGTGATGGCCGAGATCCAGAAAGTGCTGCAAGACTTCGGCCATCCCACCATCCGCTTTGACCACCTCAGCACGCGCCGCGCCGGCCAGCGGCGCTTTGTCGACCTGCACATGCACATGCCGGCCAGCTGGTCGCTGGGGCGGGCCGCGGCGGTGCGCGCCAGCGTCGAGCAGGCCCTGATGAGCGCCGTGCCCGGCCTGCGCGCCACCATCCAGCTGCTGCCCAGCGATGTGGAAGCCCACTTTGACGACGAGGCCGACCTCATCTGAAGGCCGACCTCTTTTTTCGATACTCCCCCGATAATTTCCCAGCCCTTTTTCGCCCAGGAGCTTCCATGAAACGCATCTTGCTTCCCGTCCAGGCCCTTGCCTGCGCGCTGTTGGCCTTCACGGCGCATGCGGCGGACATCGCGGTCCTCAGCGCCGGCGCCATCGAGCCGGGCCTGAAGGCCGCGGCCGCCGCGTTTGAAAAACAGACCGGCCACGGCGTGAAAATCAGCTTCAACACCGCGCCCGAGCTGAAAAAGCGCATGGAGTCCAACCCGGCTTTCGACGTGGTGATCGCGCCGCCCGCCGTGATCGGCGAATTCGCGTCGGCCAGCAAGCTGGCCGAAACACGCGCCAACGTCGGCCGTGTCGGCATGGGCGTGGCCGTGCGTGAAGGCGCGGCCGCGCCTGACATCAGCAGCGCCGAGGCGCTCAAGCGCTCGGTGCTGGCCGCCGACTCGCTGGTGTTCAACCGCGCCTCCACCGGCCTGTACCTTGAAGGCCTGCTCAAGAAGATGGACGTCTATGCGCAGGTAGAGGGCAAAACCACGCGCTACCCCGACGGCGCCGCCGTGATGGAACACGTCATCAAGGGCAAGGGCCAGGAAATCGGCTTCGGCGCGATCACCGAAATCCTGCTCTACCGGGGCAAGGGCCTGAAATTCGTCGGTCCGGTGCCGGCCGAGGTGCAGAACTACACCGCTTACACCGCCGCGCCGCTGGCCTCCGGCAAGCAGCAGGAACTGGCCCAGCAGTTCGTGAGTTTTCTCGCGGGGCCGGTGGGCAAGCCGCTGTTCGTCGCCGCCGGCGTGGCCGACTGATGAAGGCGCTGCTGCAGCGTGTGGCCGAGGCCCGCGTGGTGATCGAGGGCGAGACCGCCGGGCAGATCGGGCCCGGGCTGCTGGTGCTGGTGTGCGCCGAGCGCGGCGATAGCGAAGCGCAGGCCGACAAGCTGCTGGCCAAGATACTCAAGCTGCGCATCTTTTCCGACGAGGCGGGCAAGATGAACCTGTCGGTGCAGGACGTCCAGGGCGGCCTGCTCGTCGTCAGCCAGTTCACGCTGGCCGCCGATACCTCGGGCGGCAACCGGCCCAGCTTCACCGGCGCGGCGGCGCCCGACGAAGGCCGCCGGCTCTACGACTATTTTGTGGCCCAGGCTCGAGCACTGCATCCGCAGGTGCAAACCGGGCGGTTTGCCGCCGACATGAAGGTGCATCTGGTCAATGACGGGCCGGTGACCATCCCGCTGCGGATTGACCCGGCAAGCTGATGAGCGCGGCTGAGGTATAAACCGGCAGGTGAGTCGGCGGCGGGCAATGTATCGCTGTCGGCTCGGCATTGCACACTCTTTAGGCTACCCATGATCCGTTTTGTCGTCGCCACGCGCTCCAGTTTTGACAATTTCTTCACCGAAACCGCGCTGGGCCGCTCACTGGCCCTCTATTACCCGCTGGGCGGCATCCAGGTGCGGGTGTTTGAAAGCAATACCGCCGGCCTGCCCTCCGTCTACAACCAGGCCATCGAGGAAGCGCGCACGCAGCCGGCCTTGCTGGTTTTTTGCCATGACGACTTGCACCTCTGCGACTTTTTCTGGGCCGACCGTTTGCGGGAAGGCATCCAGAAATACAACATCGTCGGCCTGGCCGGCAATTTGCGCCGCGTGCCGCGCCAGCCGGCTTGGGCCTTTATTGATGAAAACCTCACCTGGGATGCTCGCGAAAACCTGAGCGGTGTGGTGGGCCACGGTGATGGCTTCCCCTCCTCCAACCTCAGCGTCTTTGGCCCGTCAGGTGTGCCGGTCAAGCTGCTGGATGGTTTGTGGCTGGCCTGCGAGAGCCAGCTGCTGATCGACAAAGGCCTGCGCTTTGACGAGCGTTTCAACTTCCATTTTTACGACCTCGATTTTTGCCGTGAGGCCGAAAAGCTGGGGCTCAGCATGGGCACCTGGCCGATTTCCGTGGTGCACCAGAGCAGCGGCGTCTTCGGCACACCGTCCTGGCGCGCCGGCTACGCGGCCTACCTGGACAAGTGGAAGTCCTGAGGGGGCCCGGACATTCAGCGGTAGGGGTTTTTAAAACCCAGGCCCGCCAGGATGCGGATTTCCTCCGCCTCCATGGCTTCGGCGTCCTGCTCGCCGGTTTCATGGTCCCAGCCCTGGGCATGCAAGGTGCCATGCACCAGCATATGGGCGTAGTGGGCCTGCAGCGTCTTTTTGTTGTCTTTCGCTTCCTGGGCCACCACGGGCGCGCACAGCACCAGGTCGGCAGTGACCACAGGCTCCTGCGTGTAGTCGAAGGTCAGCACATTGGTGGCATAGTCGCGCCGGCGGTAGTCGCGGTTCAGCGCCCGGCCTTCCTCGGCATCGACGATGCGCACGGTGATCTCGCCGTCATGCGCGAGCGCGTGGCGTATCCAGCGGGCCACGCTGTGGCGCGGCAGGGCCGCGCGGTGGCGCGCGGCGTTCTGAAGGTCGCCAAACTGCAGCGACAGGCTGAGTTGCTTAAGAGCCATTGCGGCTCCTTGCGCTGGCGCGGCGGGCCGGCGCGGCGGCCGGTTCGGCGGCCTCCTCAACCGGTGCAACCAGGCTGGGGGATTTGTCATACGCGTCAACGATGCGCGCCACCAACGGGTGGCGTACCACGTCGGAACTGGTCAAGCGGGTAATGGCAATGCCCTTGATGCGCTTGAGCACGCGCTCGGCGTCCACCAGGCCGCTGAGCTGCGTGCGCGGCAAGTCCACCTGGCTCACGTCGCCCGTCACCACCGCCTTGCTGCCGAAGCCTATGCGTGTGAGGAACATCTTCATCTGCTCGGGCGTGGTGTTTTGCGCCTCGTCGAGAATGACAAAGGCGTGGTTCAGCGTGCGGCCGCGCATGAAGGCCAGCGGCGCGATCTCGATCTGCTGGCGCTCAAAAGCCTTTTGCACGCGCTCAAAACCCATCAGCTCGTGCAGCGCGTCGTACAGCGGGCGCAGGTAAGGGTCCACCTTCTGGCTCAGGTCGCCCGGCAAGAACCCCAGTCGCTCGCCGGCTTCAACCGCGGGACGCGTCAGCACGATGCGCTGCACGGTGCTGCGCTCCAGCGCATCGACCGCACAGGCCACGGCCAGGTAGGTCTTGCCGGTGCCGGCCGGTCCTATGCCGAAGGTGATGTCGTGCGTGGCGATGTTTTCCAGATAGGTGCCCTGGTTGTTGGTGCGGGCGCGCAGGTCGGCGCGCCGGGTCGACAGCGTGATGCCGCCGTCGGGCGCGGTGCTCAGGGCCGTGTCGCCCGCCAGCATCAGCTGCACGGTTTCGGGTTCTATGGGCCGCTGGGCGATTTCGTACAGGGCCTGCAGCACTTCCAGGGCCAAGGTCGCCTTGACCTTGGTGCCGTCGATCTTGAACTGCTCAAAGCGGTGCGCGATCGTGACGTCCAGCGCCGCCTCTATGGTGCGGATATGGCTGTCCATGGGCCCGCACAAATGGCCCATGCGGGTGTTGTTGGGCGGCGTGAAGGTGTGGCGAAGGATCAAGGGCGGGCTTTCCGGGAGGGTTGCACCTGGCCTGGCCGGCTGGATACAGGCAGATGGGTGATTGTCTCTCCAATATCAAGGCCGCGGGGCCCGCCGGGTTTGCCCCCCGGACGGGCGGCGCGGGGCTGCCTTTACGGCACCCACCAATAGCGCAGCGCGTGGAAGTAGATGGGCGCCGCGAACACCACCGAATCCAGCCTGTCCAGCATGCCGCCATGGCCTTCGATCATGGTGCCCCAGTCTTTCACGCCGCGGTCGCGTTTGATGGCCGACATCACCAGGCCGCCGAAAAATCCCATCATGCAGATGGTGAGCGCCATCAGCGCCGCCTGCCCGGGGTTAAAAGGCGTCGTCCAGTAAAGCGCCGCCCCCAGGGCGGTGGCGCTGGCAACACCTCCGACCAGGCCCTCCCAGGTTTTTGACGGCGACAGCTCGGGCGCCACCTTGCGCTTGCCGAAAAGTTTGCCCCAGACGTACTGCAGCACGTCGCTGCCCTGGACCACGATCACCAGAAAGGCGATCAGGAGCAGGTTGCGCCCTTCAAACCCCGGGATTTGCAGCGTGAGCAGCGCCGGCACATGGCTGATGCAGAACACGCAGACCATCAGGCCCCACTGCACTTTCGAGGTGCGTTCCAGAAAACGCTTGGTGTCGCCACCCACCGCGGCAAGAATGGGCAGCACCAGGAAGGCATAGACCGGGATGAAGATGGAGTACAGCCCGTACCAGTCGATCCAGATCAGGAAGTACTGCACGGGCAGCGCGATGAAGAACGCGACCGCGATCGCATGGTGGTCGCCGCGCCGCGTGTAGGCCAGGCTCATGAATTCGCGCAGCGCGTAGAAGGAGATCAGGTAGAACAGCACGATCACGCCGTTCCTGCCGCAGGCGAAAGACAGGCCGATGACACCTATCATCACCCACCAGGCGTTCACGCGCGAGTTGAGGTTGTCGATCACCGGGTGCGGCTGGCCGCGCGCGACGCGCCACTTGAGCAGCGCGCCTATGCCGGAAGCCAGCAGCAGCACGCCGAAGACACCGCCGAAAAGCATCAGCGTGGTTTGGGTAGAGGGGGAGATGTTCATGGCGCCGCGTCCTCCGCCCGGTCGTATTCCGGCCGCAGGTCCAGCATGGCCTTGCGCGCACGCGCGATAAAGGTATTTTTATCCTCACCCTCGGCGAGCGCTATGGGCGCGCCGTAGCGCACGGTGCAAGCCAGCGGAATGGGCACCAGGGTGCCCTTGGGCAGCACGCGCTTCAAGTTTTCTATCCAGACCGGCACCAGCCGCACCTGCGGGCAGGCGCGCGTCAGGTGGTAGAGCCCGCTTTTGAGCGGCAGCAGCACATCGTCACCGGTGTTGCGCGTGCCTTCGGGAAACATGATCAGCGAGTCCCCGGCGAGCAGCGCTTCGGTCATCTGCCCGACGGGGTCGGAGCCGGGCTGGCCGGCGGCGCCATCGCGCCGGATCATCAGCGCGTTGAACACGTCATTGCCGATAAAGCGCCGCAGCGACGAGGCCTCCCAGTAATCCTGGCCCGCCACCGGCCGCGTGATGGCGCGCAGGTCCGCCGGAAGCGTGGCCCACAGCAGCACGAAGTCGCCATGGCTGGTGTGGTTGGCAAAATAAAGCGTCTGTTCAGCCTTGGGCGTCGTGCCGCTCCAGATGCCGCGCACGCCGGTCAGCAGCCGGGCCGCCAGCACAATCAGCCAGGCGGATGCGGCCGCCGCCAGGCCCAGGCCGCTTTGAGGGGATCTACTCATGAAAACAAGTCCTTTCAAAGGAGATGCGCGTTCAGCGCAGGTCCTGCGTCAGCAACGCCAGCAGGAACAGGCCGCTCTGGCAGGCCACGGCGATGCCGTGGCTTCGCAGCAGCCGGCGCGCGCCCGCCACACGGCTCTCCAGCGCACGCGGCTGGCCGGTGGCCGGGCGCAAGCCCAGCCGTTGCAGCGCGCCGTCCAGATCGCCCAGCGAGGCAACGGCGCCGCCGGCCAGGTCTTTGAACAAACCCGCGTCGAAATGCAGGCGGAAAGCGAAATAACGTTCCAGCACGCCGGCCATGGCCACAGCGCCAAAGGCCAGCGCGGACAGCATGGGCAGGGAGCGCCCGGTGAGGGCCAGAACGGCGATCGCCACCACGCTCAGGGCCAGCCCCCATGCGGCCGGCACGCGGGCGGCCTGCAGCAGCCTGGCCGTGGCGGCGCAAAGGGCGCGGTCGATATCGTTCATGGCGCCCTCCGGCGGGTGGCGTGGTCGAGTGCCTGCTGCCATGCCGCGCCCAGCACGATTTGCGGCCGCGCCTGGCGCACCAGGCCTTCGGCCTGGACCAGGCTTGCGGCCGTGCCGTGCAGGCGCAGCCAGGTGATGACCGCGGCGGCGCTGCGCGAGAACCCGAGCGCGCAGCACACCCACACCGCCTTGCCGGTGCGGCGCTGGCCGTCTATCACGCCGGCCGCGCGTCGCAGGGCCGGCGGCGCCGGCACAGCCAGGTCCAGCAAGGGCACGCAGCGCGCGCCCTCCACGGGCGGCAGCTGCAATTCGGCGCTGAGGCTGACCAGCCGGGGCCGCCCCGCGGCCTCCCATTCGGCGAGGGTCGGAATGCGCCCCAAGCGCAAGCCCGGCGCGACCTCGACCGATGCCGGCAGCCGGCGCGTCCACAGCCGCGCATTGACCGCGGCGCCCAGCCGGTAGGGCGCCAGCAGCCAGCGCGCGGCCCAGCGCATGCGCCCGCGCCTGTCCATCTGGAAGCCGCGTGCGCCCAGGCCCGCATAGTTCAATGCCACCAGCGCCAGCGACGCGGCAGGCCAGGTGAGCCAAAGGCCCATGCCGCCAAGGGCAAGCGCCGCAGCCAGGAAAGCCAGCGCCCCCACGGCGTAAAGCCCCGCCAGCTTCCAGCGCCGCCCCTCGCGTGCCAGGCGCCAGCCCTGCGGCACCGACGCCACCCGTTCAAGCGGCCACAGCCACACGCAGACCAGCCCGAGCAGCGCGCCGGTCGGAATGTCGATGAAATGGTGCTGCCAGGTCGTGAGCACCGACGCGCAGATCGCAAAGGCCCACAGGTGCAGCACGGCGCGCGCCCAGGCAGCAGTTATCAGGCGGCGGTACCAGTCCCACAGGATGACGGCCAGCGCAATGTGCAGCGAAGGGGCCTGGTTAAAAGGCTGGTCGAAACTGCGCAGCGCATTGAACAGAAAGGCCGGCGCGCCGCTGACCTCCGGCTGGCCGAAGCTGAAACGCAGCGGCCACAACACAAAACAGGCCACCGCCAGGCAGGTCGCGGTCAGCAGCCGCGCGCCGTGCCGGTCCAGGGTGTGGCGATCGCGCGCCAGGAACGGCGACAGCGCGTAAAAGACGTTGATCGTCCAGTAGGGAAAAATGGTCCACGGCCAGAACGGCAGCGAGCGCTCCCAGTCGAAGGCCAGCGTCGGCACCACCGCGCGGGAGGCGGCCCACCAGTTGGCAAAACCGTAGGCGGCGTAAAACAGCGGCCCCAGCAGCGCCAGCCACGCGGCCGCGCGCTTCCAGGGCCGTCGCGCGAACCAGCTTGTCATGCGCCGCGACGTACCGCGAGGGAAACTGTGAAGATGCCCCATTCGTCGATGCGCTGGGCGATCTTGCGAAAACCCGCCTCTTCCACCAGCTGGTCCATCTCGGCCTGGGTGCGGCGGCGCATGACCCAGGCTTCGCCCTGGCGGTGGCTGGTGAGCGCGCGCGCGATCATTTCCAGCTGCGGATGCCAGGGCTGGCCCGTGTAGACCAGGTAACCCCCCTCTTGCACCGCGTCGCCGACACCGGCGAGCGAGCGGCGCACCATGGCGTTGTCGGGAAAGAGCTCATAAAGCCCGGAAACCACCGCCAGCGTCGGCCGCGGCACGACGCCCGCCAGGCTGTCGCGGTCGAAGGCGTCGGCCTGCACGAACTGCGCGACGCCGGCAAGTCCTTTTTCCGCGATCAGGGCGCGGCCGTCGCGCACGTTGATGTCGCTGTAATCGCGCAGCAGGATGGAAGCCGGCTTTACCGGGCTGGACAACACGGCATCCAGCACATAACGGCCGTGGCCTGCGGCGATGTCCATCAGCCGCACCTCGCGGTGCTGCGCGGCCAGGCGCTCCATGGCCTCGCGCAGCAACTCCTCGACATGAATCTTGCGCTGGCGGATGCCGCGCCAGCCTATTGAATTGAGGTAGGTCTTGTCGATGTTGCGGCCCAGCGGGCCCGCGCCTTCGGGCTGGTTGCGGTAGACATAGTCCAGCGTGCTGCCGGAATCAAAACCCGTGTCATGGCCCAGCTTGACGCCGCGCGAAAGCAGGCCGCCCAGACGCAGGCCGGCGCGGGTCAGTGCCCAGTAAGCGCCGCGCGGCGACAAGGGTGAGAGCGGCTCTGCCAGCGCGCGCGATTCGTCGGCCGTTTCACCGCGCAGGTGGGCTTCGCGCAGGTCGACAGCCGGTGTGGGGGCGCCAAAGCGCTCCAGGATGAAGCTGCGTATGCCCAGCACCGCCGGTGCGCGGTCCTTTTCGCCGAGCGTGTCGTGAAAAAACCCGGGCAACTCGGTCCTGGTCTTCACAGCGCTGCCCAGGCGCTCGAAGAAGCGGTGCTGGGGCTTGTGGTGCACGACCCAGTCGGCGCCGGAGATCAGCAGCTGCACCGGCTGCGTGATGGCGTTGGCGTCCGCCACGATGCGGTCCGAGGTGGCGTACAGGTCCAGCAGGATGTTGACCGCGATGGGGCGCGAAATCAGGGGGTCGCTTTCGTAGCTCGCGATGCGCGCGGGATCGTGCGTGAGGAACTTCGCCTTGACGTAGCTGTTGACAAAAAACAGGCCGCGCAGCTTGTGCATCAATGCCAGCCCGGCGCGCGCGAAAGGCACGTAGAGCTTGACCTTGAAAGCCGGCGAAGCCAGCGTCAGGCCGCGAACCTTGGGCGCGTAATCGTGCGCCCAGGTCGCGATCAGCACCGCCCCCACGCTTTGGGCGATGACGTGGATATCGCGCTCCGGCACGCCGTGCGCCTCGCCGATGTGGTCGATAAAGGTCTGCACGTCGCGCACCGAGGTCGCGAAGCTGGGGCTGTAGCCGCGCTGGCCCGGTGAGCGGCCGTGGCCGCGCGCGTCCCAGGCGAAAAAGTCGAAATCGGGAAGCTGGAGTTCATCCACCAGGTGCGCCATGCGCGCGCCGTGCTCGTGGCCGCGGTGGAACAGCACGACGGCGCCACGCCTCGGGCCCTGCGTGGCGGGCCAGTGCCGGTAAAACAGGGATTGCCCGTCGTGCGTGCTGAAGTGGCGTTCGTCGGGGGTGCGGGAAGTGCTCATTCAGTCCTTGGAGGTGTTGTGGGTGTGAATTGCAGGCGCCTTGGCCTCGGCCACGGCCAGGCGCGTCCGGTTGACGATGGTCCATGCGATGAGCGCGGCAAGCAGCGGCATCAGCCAGGCGGCCCATGCGGGCAAGGGCCAGCCCGCCGCGACATACAGCGCCAGCGCGCCGAAGACAAAAGCCCGGTCGCTTTTGCCAAGGGGACCGTCATAGCGGCGCGATGCGCCTATGGTGGGCCCGAGCGCACCCGCAAATTCGCTGAGGCCGGCCAGCACGATCACCGCGCCAAGCCAGAAAGGACTGAAGGGCGCCACCAGAGCAAAAGGCAGGTACAGCGCGGCATCCGACACAACGTCGGTCAATTCGTTGAGAAAAGCGCCCAGGGGGCTTTGCTGGCCGTGCTCGCGCGCCAGCATGCCGTCAATGGCATTGAAGCCCATGCGCACAAGCATCCACACGGCAATCAGGGCGAAAGCGGCTGCTGAAGGCTGCGCGAAGAACAGCCACAGGCCCAGGGCCATTGAGATCACGCAAGCGGCCAGCGTGACCTGGTTCGCCGTCACGCCCAAGGCGTGCAGCCGGCCCACCAGCGGCCTGAGCAGGGCCTGGAAACGCGGCTTCAATCGATAGATCGACATTTCTTTTGACTCCCCCTCTTTCGTCGGATTCTATAGAGGGCCGCGTTTTCACGGGAATCCTGAAATTCCGGCCCGATCCTGGGCCCTCTGCCCTCGCCTGCTCGCTGGTGAAGCGCCGCCTGGTACGGCGCCGGGCACGACTGATAAGATTTGCCCATGATTGGAAGACTCTCAGGCCAGCTGGCCGAAAAAAATCCCCCGGAAATCCTGGTGGACTGCAACGGCGTCGGCTATGAGGTGCTGGTGCCCATGAGCACCTTCTACAACCTGCCCGGCCTGGGCGAAAAAGTCAGCCTGCTGACGCACTTCGTGGTGCGCGAAGACGCGCAAATCCTCTACGGTTTCGGCAGCGCCACCGAGCGCGCGGCCTTTCGCCAGCTCATCAAGATTTCCGGCGTGGGCCCGCGCACCGCACTCAGCGTGCTCAGCGGCATGAGCGTCGAGGAACTCTCGCAGGCGGTGACCCAGCAGGAGGCCGGCCGCATCATCAAGGTGCCCGGCATCGGCAAAAAAACCGCCGAACGCCTGCTGCTCGAATTGAAAGGCAAGCTGGGCGCCGACATCGGCGTGCAGGTCAGCGTCGCCAACGACGCCCAGTCCGACATCCTGCAGGCCCTGGTGGCGCTGGGCTACAGCGACCGTGACGCGGCGCTGGCGCTCAAAGCCCTGCCTAAGGACATAGGCGTAAGCGACGGCATCAAGCTGGCGCTGAAGGCATTGGCGAAATGATGCGGTTCTTGTCGACTCTTGGTTCGACGTTGCTGGCAGCGAATTTGTTTTTATCGTCGACCGGGGTTTTTGCTCAATCGCCCGATGGCATCCTTCTTCGTGAAATTGCCCCCTGTCAGGTGCTTCTTGGTGGATACACCTCACCGCCTGAGGCAGAGCATGAACAACCTTGCAGACAGCCTGCAATCAACCAGTTGTTGATTCGAAGGTTTGGCGATCAAACCTATGGCGTATCTCTGGAATACACGGACTATTCGCGGTCTTGGGCGCGACTTCTGGAATGTGGCTTTACCGGCATGGGTGTTCGAAAAGGTTCGGCAATCGTTGTATCCCCGGTGGAAGGGGAAAGCGCAAAAGCGCCGCCGGGCAAGGCATGTCAAATATTGGTAAAGACAATGCCCCCACTTGACGCCAAAAATGAAGCCTATACGCTGGAAATTGGTCCTGATTGCAGTACTGTTTGCAGTCACCCCGAGGATATCAATTCAGTTTCGATAGAGTCGCGCAAAGGAAAACCGTTCTCGCCATCCTTCGATTGTCGAAAAACATCTACGCTCGTTGAAAAATCCATATGCCTGGATTGGAACTTGTCGGAGCTTGATTTCAAGGTGGCTGAACTTTGGTACGAGAAATATGGGGCGGGAGAAGACATTCCAGGCGAGGCCAGGTCGACCCATGCTAAATGGCTGTTGAGCAGAAACCAATGCCGGTCCGACGTCTCCTGCATTCGAGAGAAGTATCAGCAAAGAGTTAAAGCGTTATGCAATGCGTTAAGTCGAAAAATTGACAAGAGCGGCTCTTGCCCAATTTAAAACCATGAGCATTCAAACTGACGACTTCTCCCCCGGCGACTTCCCGCCCGCCAAGCGCGTGATGTCCGCCGCGCCGGCCTCGCCCGGCGAGGAGGCCATTGAACGCGCCCTGCGCCCCAAGCTGTTTGACGAGTACGTGGGCCAGACCAAGGTGCGCGACCAGCTCGAAATCTTCATAGGCGCGGCCAAGAAGCGCCAGGAGGCGCTGGACCACGTATTGCTGTTCGGCCCGCCCGGCCTGGGCAAGACCACGCTGTCCCACATCATCGCGCACGAGCTCGGCGTGAACCTGCGGCAGACCTCGGGCCCGGTGCTTGAAAAACCCAAGGACCTCGCGGCGCTGCTGACCAACCTCGAAAAAAACGACGTCCTGTTCATCGACGAAATCCACCGCCTGAGCCCGGTGGTGGAGGAAATCCTCTATCCCGCGCTCGAGGACTACCAGATCGACATCATGATCGGCGAAGGCCCGGCGGCGCGCAGCATCAAGCTGGACCTGCAGCCCTTCACCCTGGTGGGCGCCACCACGCGCGCCGGCATGCTGACCAACCCGCTGCGCGACCGCTTCGGCATCGTCGCGCGGCTGGAGTTTTACACGCCCGACGAACTGGCCCGCATCGTGCGGCGCAGCGCCAAGCTGCTCAACGCCCCCATCGACGAGGACGGCGGCTTTGAGATCGCCCGCCGCTCGCGCGGCACGCCGCGTATCGCCAACCGCCTGCTGCGCCGCGTGCGCGACTATGCCGACGTCAAGGGCAGCGGCCACATATCGCTGGACATCGCCAACAAGGCGCTGGCCATGCTGGACGTGGACCCGCAGGGTTTTGACGTGATGGACAGAAAACTGCTCGAAGCCGTGATCCACCGCTTCGACGGCGGGCCTGTGGGCCTGGACAACATCGCCGCCAGCATAGGCGAGGAGCGCGACACGATTGAAGACGTGATCGAGCCCTATTTGATCCAGCAGGGCTATCTGCAGCGCACACCGCGCGGGCGCATCGCCACGCTGGCCGCCTACCGCCACCTGGGCGTGGCGCCACCGGCCAGCGGCAACGACATGTTTAACGCCTGAACATGGGGCGGTGGGTGGCCTTGTCGGCGGCGGCGGACCCCAAGGCGGCCTGGACGAAGGCCAGCGTCCAGCAGCGCTTCTTCAATTCAACGGGGCTGGGCGTGACAGTGGCCGTCCTGCTGGCCTATGCCTTGAGCGGCGTGCTGTTCGGCTACCTGCCGGTGTTTGTGCTGGAGGGCTTCGCCATGCTGCGGGGAGCGGCCGCATGGCTGGGCGCGGTCGGGACCACTCTCCTGGCACTGGGATGGGCTACGCACCTGGTGCAGCGCCACTGGTCGAGCGCCTCGGCGGCCGCCTGCAAGACATTTCGCCATGTCTGCTACGTTGCCGTGGCCACCTGCTTGTGCCTCATTGTCCTGGCGGAGGTGTCCGGCGGCGCCCTCGCCAGGCTGCGATGGAGCGGGCTGGCGCCCACGTCCGAATGGCTGTTCGCGCCCCTGCCCTGGATATGGCAACAACTGCTGCCGCTGGGATCGCCCAAGGTGACGGGAAAGCTTTTTTTCGCGGGTGGCGTAAGTCTTGCGCTGGTATTTTTCTTCCTCAAAATCGAGTGGCGAAGGGCCTTTATATTTTTCCTTGGCGTGGTCGCCTGCATTGCGGGGTTTTACTTTCTGGGCGATGCCGCGCTTGACTACAGCGCGGCACGTGGCCTGCCCGGCGCGTCACCGGACTATGCCAAAGAGCTGAAAACCAATCCGGGCCACTACAACGCCTGGAATTTTTTGTCCTGGCTGGGGGCGCTTGCCTGCCTGGCCTATGGAGTACTCATGGTGTCTACATCCCTGGTCATCCACGAACATGACACTGAAGCAATGGCCGCGAGATCATGACGCAACGGTTTAACTTCAGGCTTTTTTCTGCATTTGCGGGCCGGATGTCTGCCGTCCTCCTGGGCCTGGCCTGCATGCTGGCGGCTTGCGCGGCCACCGGCAACCCGCCCACGCCGCGCACGCCCAACCTGGCCGTGCCGCTGGCGGCCAGTTCCAGCCTGCCGGAATTCCCCGAGCTGTTCAAGCAAATGAGCAAGCTCTACGCCGACCACCCGCAGGCACCGAAGATGCAGGACGGCGACGGCATGGGGCAGAAGATTTCCATCGCGCGCGTGCGCAAGCCCGGCGCGCTGGACGCGCTGCAGGCGTATCGCGCGCAGGGTATTCATGGCCGTGTCGTGGTGATTGCGCTGCTGGATGCCGAGGGCAAGCTGCTCGATGCGCGCGTGCTGTCGTCCACGCATGCCGAGCTCAATGAGGCGGTGCTGCAGTCGGCGCGCGAGGCCGAGTACCGCGGCGGGCGCATCAACGGCGCGGCTGCACCCATGTATGCCGTTTACGGCGTGAACTTCTAGCGCCCGGCGGGCGGCTCAGGTCAGCGCGCCGCGCGCGTCGACCCGGAAGATGCGCTGCACGGTGCCGCTGCGCAGGCCGCCCGTCACGCCAATCATGAAGTCGTGCAGGTTCACGGTCGGGTCGCAGTGCCCCGGGATCAGCCACAGCATTCGGCCCAGGCCGGGCAGGCGCTTGCTCTCGCCGGCGGGCCGCAGGATGCCGTGCTCGTCGCCGCCGTTGAAAAACTCAAGCTCGCTTTCGGTGTCGAAGGCATGCACCAGCGGCAGGCCGGAATCGATCGCGTGACTTTTGTGGCCGGCGTCGCACACCGCGTGGCCGCCGTGCGTGCTGATGACCTGGGTCTTGATGAAAAGCGCGTGCTCGAACTGCGGCTGGGCCGGGTCTCGCTCGTTTTTTGCGTAATCGGCATCCATGAACATGAAGGAGCCGGCCTGCAGCTCGCCATAGACGCCGCTGGCCGCTTCCAGCATCAGGCTGCCGGTGCCGGCGCCGGTCACCAGGTCCACCGTGATGCCCTGGGCCTCGACCAGTTTGCGCGTGAGCACCACGGCCTCGACGGCCTTGGCGATGGCGTCGCGCCTTTCATGGGCGCTGCGCATGTGCTGGGCCTTGCCATGGTAGGCCTGCAGGCCGGCAAAACGCAGGGCCGGGTGCTTGCGGATTTCCAGCACCAGCGTGACGGCGGCGGCGCCGGGCTCGACACCGCAGCGGCCCTGGCCGACGTCGATTTCGACAAACACGTCGATCACGGTGGCCACGCCGGTGGCGCTGCGCGCCTCGGTCATGGCCTGCGCCAGCCGGATCACGCCCTCGGTGCTGTCGACCGCGATGGCCAGGTGGCCTCCCTGGGCCGCGAGTTTTTGCGCGAGCGCGGCCACGCGCGCCAGCTTGGCCGGGGCGATGACTTCATTGCTGATGTAGATGTCGGTGACGCCGCCGGCCGCCATGATTTCGGCCTCGGAGGTCTTCTGCACGCAGACGCCGACCGCGCCGGCGCGCACCTGCATCTTGGCCAGCGAGGCGCTTTTGTGCAGCTTGGCATGCGGGCGCCAGCGGACGTTGTGTTTTTTCGCGAATTCGGCCATGCGCGCGAGATTGCGTTTCATCGCGTCCATGTCGATGACCAGGGCGGGAGTGTCGATATCGTTGACCGGCTTGCCTATCAGTTCGGCCAGGCGGGAAGGCATGGTACTCATGAGGTGCGTCTTATCTCTTCTGGTATTTGTGATGGCGCGCCCAGCGGGTCTGGCGAGCCGCCGGAAATTGCGCTGTCGTCCAGTGTGCCATCGTCCAGGTGCTGGGTGTCGGCCCAGCCGACGAGCGTAAAGCCTTCGGGCGTCCAAAGGAGGCGGTTGATGGCCGCATTGCCGAGTTCCCAGGTGCGCGGCGCCTGGATGTCCAGCCGCGTCGCGGCGCGGTAGAGCACGTCCATCACGCCGCCGTGGCCGACCAGCGCGATCAGCTCGCCCGGATGCGCGGCCGCAAGGCGTTCGGCCGTGGCGACCACGCGGCTGCGCAGGGCGATCAGCGATTCACCGCCGGCCGGCGCGAATTCGGGATCGCGCTTGCGCCAGCGCATGGACTGGTCGGGCAGCAAGGCCTCGATCTCCGCGAAAGTCTTGCCTTCGAAATCGCCAAAGCCGCGCTCGCGCAGGCCTTCCTCGCGTGTCACTTCCATGCCCTGGACGCGGGCCAGGTACTGCGCGGTTTCCCATGCGCGGGTCAGGTCGCTCGCGTAGATGGCGCTGATGGGCTCGTCGGCCAGCGCCCGCGCCATGCGCTCGGCCTGCCTGCGGCCGGTTTCATTGAGCGGGATGTCCAGGTGGCCCTGGATGCGGGTATCGACGTTCCAGGTGGTCTCGCCATGGCGAATGGCAATGATGCGCGTTGGTTCCATACTCACCTGGGTATTTCCACGTTGATGCGGCGTGTGCCGGCGGGCGGTTGCGGGAAACCGCGCAGGGCCGAGTCCAGCATGGCGGGCAGCACGGCCAGCGTGTCGCCCCAGACGCCGTCGTGCAGGGCACGTGTTTCAAAGCTGACCTGGTTGGTGCGCAAATCGCGCATCACGATGCTCAGCTCGCGCTTGAAATAAGGCGGCTCGGCAATCCCGCCGCCAATCGGAAACGACAGGCCGACCGAAGCGCCGCGGCTGCCGCCACCCACAAACACGCCGCTTCCGAAGCCAAAGCCGCCGTAGGGGCTGTAGCCATAAGGCCCACGGTCGACGATCTGGGTGTTGGCCGTGATCTGCACGCTGTAGCGCGCGGCGGGCGGGTTGAGCTCCATCCCCACCTTGGCCAGCGCGGTGCGCGCCAGGCCTTCCACATGGTCCTGCTGGCTGCCCGCGGCCTGCTGCGAGGGCAGGCGTTCAAAACGATAAGGCGTGGCCGGCGCGGGGGGCGGGCCGTTCCAGTTGTAGAAGGCGGTGACGTCGCTGTCGACCACGCGCACGGTGGAGCAGCCCGCCATCAGCATGGCCATGGCGGCGACGGAAAGAATCACTGCGAATGCGCGTTTCATAAGCTCCCCGGAGTCAGCTGTTGAAGAAAGGCTTCCTCAGCGCGAAGTGATGCCCACGACGGATAGCCCCGGCAGCGCCGGCTCGCGGAACTCCTCGGGGTCGAAGGCCTTGTCGCCGTCGGCATCGGCCACGCCGGTGGCCTTGATGGCCTTGAAGTCGTGGCGTTTGTTGTCCATCAGGTGCGAGGGCACGATGTTCTGCAGCGAGGCGAACATGTTCTCGAGCCGGCCGGGGAATTTTTTCTCCCATTCGCGCAGCATGTTGCCGACCTGCTTGCGCTGCAGGTTTTCCTGGCTGCCGCACAGCGTGCACGGGATGATCGGAAATTCGCGCACCTGGGCCCAGCGCGTGAGGTCTTTTTCAGTGACGTAGGCCATGGGGCGTATCACCACGTTCTTGCCGTCGTCGCTGACCAGCTTGGGCGGCATGCCCTTGAGCTTGGCCGCGAAGAACATGTTGAGGAAAAAAGTCTGCAGCATGTCGTCGCGGTGGTGGCCCAGCGCGACCTTGGTGCAACCGAGCTCGCCGGCCACGCGGTACAGGATGCCGCGGCGCAGGCGCGAGCACAGCGAACACAGCGTCTTGCCTTCGGGGATCACGCGCTTGACGATGCTGTAGGTGTCCTGGTTTTCGATGTGGAAGGGCACACCCAGCTTGCTCAGATACTCGGGCAGCACATGCTCGGGGAAACCGGGCTGCTTCTGGTCGAGGTTGACGGCCACCAGCTCGAAGTTGATGGGCGCGCGCTTTTGCAGCTTGAGCAGGATGTCGAGCATGGCATAGCTGTCCTTGCCGCCCGAGACGCAGACCATGACCTTGTCGCCCTCTTCAATCATGTTGAAGTCGACAATCGCGCGGCCGACTTCGCGGCACAGGCGTTTTTCGAGCTTGTGGTCTTCCCGCTCTATCTTCATGCTGTTTTGCACGCGCGTCGAGCTTTCCTGCTGCTCGTACTGCGCCACGGCTTCTTCCCAGACTGCGCTCATATCATTCGCTCCCATAGCTTCACCACTGCCCCGTCTCGATGCGAATGGCCACTTCGCAGTCGTCAAAAATTTCAAGTTTCGCGATCTTCACGCGCACGCCCAGCACGCCGGGCAGCTGCATCAACCGGTGCGCCAGCTTGCCGATCAGGCTTTCCAGCAGGTTCATGTGCTCGGCCGTGCATTCGCTGATGATGATCTGGCGCACCTTGCGGTAGTCCAGCACATGGTGGATGTCGTCGTCGTGCGGCAGCAGCGGCTGCGTGCCCAGGTTCAGCTCGGCATCGACCTGGATGGGCTGCGGCGCGGTTTTTTCATGGTCCAGAATGCCCAGGTTGGCGTCAAAACGCAAGCCGCTGAGGTTCAGGGTCTGGGTTCCGCGGGTGTTGTACATGGCGCCAGTCTGTGGTGTGTGGGTGGGGGCAAGAGGCGGTTGCGGCTTACATCAGCGAAAAATCGCGCTCGAACTTCATCAGGTGCTGGCCGCCGTCCACCAGCAGCGTGGTGCCGGTGATGGAGCGGTTTTCCAGCGCAAATTTGACCGTGGCCGCGACGTCGGCGGGCGTGGAGGAACGGCCCAGCGGCGACAGCTTGTGCCGGGCCTGGAACTGCTCGTCGCTCAGCAAATGGCTGGTCAGTGTCAGGCCTGGCGCCACGCCGATAACGCGCACCCGGGGCGCGAGCGCCAGCGCCAGCATGGTGCCGGCCGCTTCGAGCGCGGCTTTGGAGAGGGTGTAGCTGAAAAAATCGGGGTTCTGGTTCCACAGCTTCTGGTCCAGCAGGTTGACCACGGTGCCTTGGGCGCCCTGCTCACCTTCCGCGCCCTCGCCACGCGCCACGATGTGGGCGTGCAGCGCCTGCGCCAGCAGCACGGCGGCGCCGGTGTTGCTGTGCAGGTGCTTGTCCAGGGCCGCAAAACCGAAGCTGGCGGCGCTGTCCTCCTCAAAGGTGGAGGCGTTGTTGACCACCGCATCGACCCGGCCCATGCGCGCCACCACAGCCGGCAGCAGGCCGCGCACCGCGGCCTCGTCGCCCAGCTCGGCCTGGAAAGCCGCCGAGACGCCCGCCAGCCTGGCGCAGTCGGCAACGGTTGCCATGGCCTCGGCTTCGGAGGCGCGGTAATGCACCGCCACCTGCCAGCCGCCGGCCGCCAGCGCCAGCGCGATCTCGCGCCCCAGCCGCCGCGAGGCGCCGGTCACGAGGACCACGGGTGGGGAGGACGGAGTTGGGTTCATGGGCGGGCGTTGAGGCTCAAAAAGGGGGCAAAAAAGGTGGCGGGGCGCGGGCTGAAGAGGCCGTGGGGATCGCCGACAATGGCGGGTGGTGACCCCATGACCCCGACGACCGATACCCCCATTTTAACGACCGGCCTTGCTGCCCACATTGCCAAGGCCATTGAGGCCGCTGGCGGCTGGCTGGGTTTTGACGAATTCATGGCCCTGGCCCTCTACACCCCAGGCCTGGGTTATTACGCCAACGATTCACGCAAATTCGGCCTGATGCCGGGCGCCGGCAGCGATTTTGTCACCGCGCCCGAGCTCTCGCCGCGTTTTGGCCAGGCCCTGGCGCGCCAGGCGGCCCAGGCGCTTGAGGCCACCGGCACGGCCGAGGTCTGGGAATTCGGCGCGGGCTCGGGGGCGCTGGCGCAGCAGGTGCTGCAGGCGCTGGGGCCCAAGCTGGAGCGCTACACCATCGTAGATCTTTCGGGCAGCCTGCAGGCGCGCCAGCGCGAACGGCTGGCCGCCTATGGCGACAAGGTGCAGTGGGCGGCGGAACTGCCGCCCAGGATGCGCGGCGTGGTGCTGGGCAACGAGGTGCTGGACGCCATGCCGGTCAAGCTGCTGGCGCGCCTGCAGGGTGTCTGGCATGAACGCGGTGTGGTGCTGCACGGGGGCGGCTTTGCCTATGCCGACCAGCGCACGGACTTGCGGCCGCCTTTCGACGTGGAAGGTGCGCATGACTACCTCACCGAGATCCATCCCCAGGCAGAGGGTTTTGTCGCCACCCTGGCCGATCGGCTGGAGGCCGGCGCAGTTTTCCTGCTCGACTACGGCTTTCCGGAGCACGAGTACTACCATCCGCAGCGCAGCATGGGCACGGTGATGTGCCATCGCGGCCACCTGGCGGACGCCGATGCGCTGGCCGATGTGGGCGGCAAGGACATCACAGCGCATGTCAACTTCACCGGCATCGCGCTGGCCGGCCAGGAGGCCGGGCTGCAAGTGCTGGGCTACACCAGCCAGGGGCGCTTTTTGCTGAACTGCGGCCTGGTCGACGGCATGGAGGGCGCGCCGCTGGAGCAGCGCGCCATGGTGCAAAAACTGGTCGCCGAGCACGAGATGGGCGAGTTGTTCAAGGTGATCGCCTTTGGGGCCAAAGGCCGTCCGGTCTGGGAGCCTATGGGCTTTGCCGCCGGCGACCGCATGCATACGCTCTAAACTGGCCACCATGATCCGCTGGTTTATCGTCATCTTCCTGGCCCTGATGCTGATCAGCTGGTTCAGTCCGCTGCTGCAGAAGCTGGGTTTCGGCAAGCTGCCCGGGGATTTGCGTTTTCGCCTGTTCGGGCGCGAATGGTTCATCCCGCTGACCACCACCATCCTGCTGAGTTTTATCGCCAGCCTGCTTGCCAAAATTCTTTAAGGAAAACATCTCGCCATGAAAGCCTGCGTCGACCTGGGAGGTACCAAGATCGCGGTCAGCCTGATAGAAGCCGGGCAGGAGCTCAGCCTGGCCCAGGCCTCCCGGGTCCTGCAGTCCCGCCGCGTGGAGCCCACCGAAAAATCCGGCCCGACGGACGCCGTGGCACGCCAGGTGCTGCGCATGCTGGGCCAGGCCTGCGAGGCCGCCGGCATCGCCGAGCAGGACATCACGGCCGTCGGCGTGTCGTCCTGCGGCCCTTTTGTGATGGCGGGCGGCATGCTGGAGATCTCCAATCCCAATATCTGCGGCGGCATGGCCGGCCCGGCGCGCGGCCTGCCCAACGACTGGGTCAGCGTGCCGCTGGAAGCCCCGTTGCGGGCCCGTTTTGGCGAAAAGCTCCAACTGGAGAACGACGGTGTGGGCGCCCTGCAGGCCGAGCGCCGCTGGGGCGCGCTACAGGGTTACAGCCACTGCGCCTACGTGACCTGGAGCACCGGCATAGGCTTCGGCCTCTGCGTGGACGGCCGCATCCTGCGCGGCAAACACGGCAACGCCGGCCACGCGGGCCACACCTTTGTCAGCGACCACAGCGACGCGCTGTGCGGCTGCGGCAACAGGGGTGACCTCGAAGGCGTGATCGCCGGCAACGCGATCGCAAGGCGCTTCGCCGGCGCGGGCTATCCCGGCGCCTCCGCGCTTTTTAGCGCCGCACAGTCCGGCGACGCGGCCGCCCAGGCCATCGTCGACGAACTGTGCCGCGTCATGGGACGCGGCCTCTACAACATGGTCGCCACCCTGGACCTGGAACGCATCAGCCTGGGCGGCGGCGTATTCTGGAACCACCGCGAGTACCTGCTGCCCCGCCTGAGCGCAGAGATCCACGGCAAGCTGCCCGCGTTGACGGATGCGTTTGAGCTGGTGGAGGCGGGTTTGGGGGAGAGGGTTGGGGATTTTGGGGCTTTGGCGTTAGTTAGTTGAGTTGGCCGGGTCTTGCTCCGGCCTTGCGCGCTCTTCCTCCTCACCCTCCTCCTTCCTCTTCTTGGTTCAGCTGGCCGGGTCTCGCCCCGGCGGGCGAGGCACTTTTCTTTGCTTCGCCAAAGAAAAGTACCCAAAAGAAAGGCGACCCGCAGTCTGGGTCCCTCCGCTTCGCTACGGGCAACCTGCGGTGCTCGACCCAGCCAGGACGGGGCAATCGGGATCGGGAACCGAATACCGAAATACCAAGAAGACAAATACAAACAAGGACACGCCATGGCGTGTCCTTGTTGTTTTCGGTATTGGTATTTTTTCTCCCACCCCTTGTGGATGCGCCGAGGAGCGCAGGGCCAGACGGATCAGGGCAAAAACTTGTTTGAGCGAAGCGAGTTGTTTTTGACCCCGTCTGGACCGAGCACCGCAGGTTGCCCCGGAGCGAAGCGCAGGGGACGCAGGAACCAGGGTCGCCTTTTCTTTGCTTACTTTCTTTTGGCGAAGCAAAAGAAAGTGAGTTGCCGCCGGGCAACCCCGGCCAGCCGCCCTCAGCAAGAGAACCGAGGAGATAAGAATGCAGAGAGGCGCGCCCGCCGAAGCAAGACCCGGCAGAAAGCTACCCCTGACCCGAAGCCTCGGAAGCTTCAGCCTTCTTCACCACCCTCACCTCCGGCGAGAGCTGCCAGAAGATTCCCGCCGAGGCCAGCGTGATCAGCCCCATCGCGGCAAAGGTCGCCTGGAAGGCGTGCAGGGTTTGCTGCGCTTCGCCGGTGCCGAAAAAGCCCGTGAAAGCGGCCAGCACCGCGCCGGCGGCGGCCACGCCCATGCTCATGGCCAGCATCTGCACCATGGACAGCAGGCTGTTGCCGCTGCTGGCCATGGTGGTGTCGAGGTCGCGCAGGGTCACGGTGTTCATCGCGGTGAACTGCATGGAGTTGACCGCGCCGAAGCAGGCCAGCTGCATGATGTGCAGCCACAGCGGCTGGGCCGGCGTGACGAGCGCGAAACTCGCCATGGTGAAACCCACCAGCGCGGTGTTGGTCACCAGTACCCGGCGGTAGCCGTAGCGCGTGATCAGCGGCGTGGTGACGCGCTTGACCAGCATGCTGGCCACGGCGACGGGCACCATCATCATGCCGGCCTGCAGCGGCGAATAGTCGAGGCTGACCTGCAGCAGCAGCGGCACCAAAAAGGGCATGCATGAGCTGCCCAGGCGCGAGAACAGATTGCCCAGCAGGCCTATGCTGAGCGTGGGGACGGAAAACAGCTTGGGCGAAAACAGCGGGTCGGGGCGCCTGGCGGCGTGCAGCCAGTAGGCGGTGAGGCTGGCCAGGCCGAACACCAGCAGCACCAGCACACCGGCCTGCTTCAGACCCAGGCCCGACAGCCCGTCGACCGCGAGCGAGACGGCCACCATGCCGAAGGCCAGGAACAGATAACCCGGCAGGTCAAAGCGCGGCACCTGCGGCCGCGGGTTGTCCTGCATATAGAACACCGTCGCCACCGCGCCCAGCAGCCCCACCGGAATATTGATCAGGAACACCCAGTGCCAAGTGGCCACCTCGACCAGCCAGCCGCCCAGGGTGGGGCCTATCAGCGGGCCGACCAGGCCGGGTATCGCGATAAAGCTCATGGCCTGCAAAAAACGCTCGCGCGGAAAAGCGCGCAGCACGGCCAGCCGGCCCACCGGCAGCAGCAGCGCCCCGCCCATGCCCTGCACCACACGCGCCGCCACCAGCTGCACCAGGTTGCCTGACATTGCGCAGGCAATGGAGCCGATGACGAACAAGGAAATCGCGCCTACGTACACACGCCGCGTGCCGAAGCGGTCGGCGATCCAGCCCGAAGCGGGAATCAGCATGGCCATGGTGAGGGAATAAGCCACCACCACCGACTGCATGCGCAAGGGGCTTTCGCCAAAGCCGCGGGCCATGGCCGGCAGGGTGGTGTTGACGATGGTGGCGTCCAGCGTCTGCATGAAGAAGCCTATGGCCACCAGCCAGAGCAGCACACGCAATGATTTTTCTTCTGCTTGCATGGATGAGAGAGGGGAAATAGCGGACTTGGTTCACCGCCTTGAACAGAGGAAGGAAATCGCCGGGCAGCAAAAAGCCGCCTCAAGGGCGGCTTTGAAAGCGGGAGCGTTGGGGAGCGCCTCAGGCCGAGAAGCTGGAGCCGCAGCCGCAGGTGCTGGTGGCGTTGGGGTTCTTGATGACGAACTGGGCGCCTTCAAGGTCGTCCTTGTAGTCGATCTCTGCGCCCACCAGGTACTGGTAGCTCATGGCGTCGATCAGCAGGGACACACCGTTCTTGGTCATGGTGGTGTCGTCTTCGTTGGTGATTTCATCGAAGGTGAAACCATACTGGAAGCCGGAGCAGCCGCCGCCCTGCACAAACACACGCAGCTTCAGGTCGGGATTGCCTTCCTCGGCGATCAGCTCGGCCACCTTGGACGCAGCGCTGTCGGTGAAGACAAAGGGCGCGGGCATGTCGGTCTGGATATTTTCGGCTACGGCACTCATGGGGAACTCCAATTGATCATCAAGGCGAACAGCGTCCGCGATTCAGGGCTCAGGCTCTGGCGGCGCTGATGGGCAAATAGTACAGCAATTCAATCAACCATAACGCCCATGCGTGTTAGGCCGCGTCGCCCTACTTGTGAGCGCTTACTCGCCAAATTGAGCCCGTTAGCTCAGATATTGTTGGCCGCCAGCTTGAGCGTGGGTTTTTCTTCCAGCTCGGGGTGCGTGGTGGGGCGCAACTGTCCAAAGATGACGGCGCCCTGGTGCATTTCAAGCGCCTTGTAGGAAACGTCGCCCTCTATCTTGGCCTTGGGCTGCAGCTCCAGCAGCTCGGAAGCATGCACCGGCCCCATGACACGGCCGTTGATGATGACATGGTCGGCGTGGATGTAGCCGGTCACGGTGGCGGATTCGCTGATCACCAGGATGCTGGAGCCGCCTTCGGCAGCACGGATGTCGCCTATGACCTCGCCGTCTATGCGCAGGCCGTCGGTGAATTTGAGGTTGCCTTCAATACAGCTGCCCTGGGCAATCAGGCTTTTGATGGGCGGCTGTTTCTTTTTTCCAAACATACAAGATTCCTGTGCTGGGTCGGTGTGGCGGTGGGCGGGATGGCGGGGGGAATTCAAAGCTTAAAAGTCTGGGCGGATCTGACCGTTGTTCCTTCAATGACCTTAGCTGTAACAGTTTGTACCACGGCTTGGGGGGGCAAGTCGAGGACACCTTCCACACGCCGGTACTGTTTGAACTGTAAAGTTTGCGGACCTCCGGGCAAAGTCATGCTCCAGGGCTTGCCGGCCTGGGTCCCATGAACGGTCAGGTCCAGTTTCCCGTTGAAATTCGGGGCGGCTTTTTCGGCCTGGATGACCAGCACCTGCCACCTGAGCTGGGTGTCGGACAGTTTTTCGGCCTGCAGGCTGCGAATGGTGGCGACTTCGGCGCTGCCGGCCGGCAGCAGTTTTTCGAAAAAGCCGAGGTCGTCGCGCAAGCCGCGGTTGTCGGCCTCCAGTTGCCGGATCTGGCTCATCATTTTTTCCTGGGCGGCTTTTTCGGCGGTCAGCAGACTGCCCGAGGTGTTGGCAATGGACTGGGCCTTGTCGCGGTCCGCGCGCAAGTTGGCCACTTCCTGCCGCAGCAGGACCAGTTCCTCCTTGCTGCCGCTGTCCGTGCCGGTGATGCCCTTGCCGAATTCAAAGGCCCACAGCGCGATGGCGCCCGAAAATCCCAGCATCAGGGCGCCGGCGATCCAGCGCAGAGGCCAGGGGAGCGAGCTGCGCACCGACATGCGCGGGGAACTGATGGTCAGGCGGCGGCGGAACAGGCGAAATTTCAAGGAAGGCCCTGCGGTTTTCGGTTCGGGAATGCATTGTGCACGCAGACGGGGCCCGCATCGAGTATTAACCCGGCAAACCGAGGTAAGGGTTTGCATCCGGGTGTTTTGCCCGTCCACACCCTTAACGGCAAGCAGGCAGCCGAAACAGCCGAAAAAACGCATCGGCCATGAAAAAAGCCGCCTGGCGCAAACCAGGCGGCTTTTTTGGGAGCGAAGCGGATTAGCGCTTGCTGAACTGCTTGCGACGGCGGGCAGAACGGAAACCGACTTTTTTACGTTCGACTTCACGTGCATCGCGCGTCACAAAGCCGGCCTGGCTCAGGGCCGGCTTCAGCGTTGCGTCGTAATCGATCAGCGCACGGGTGATACCGTGGCGCACCGCGCCGGCCTGACCGGACTCGCCGCCGCCGTGGACGTTGACCATGATGTCAAACGTCTCGACGTGGTTCGTCAGAAACAGGGGCTGGCGGCAGATCATGATCGAGGTTTCACGACCGAAGAACACCTGGATGTCACGGTCATTGATCGTGATCTTGCCGGTGCCTTTTTTGATAAACACACGGGCGACGCTGGATTTGCGACGGCCGGTGCCATTGTTCCATTCACCAATCATCAATTGCTCCTTAGATGTCCAGCACTTTGGGCTGTTGGGCGGTATGCGGGTGCTCTGCACCACCGTACACCTTGAGTTTCTTGATCATGGCGTAGCCGAGCGGGCCCTTGGGCAGCATGCCCTTGACGGCTTTTTCCAAAGCGCGGCCGGGGTGCTTGGCTTGCATGTCGCGGAAGTTGGTGGCAGTGATGCCGCCTGGATATCCGGAATGGCGATAGTAGATCTTGTCGGTCGACTTGGCGCCGGTGACGCGCAGCTGGGCTGCGTTGATGATGACGATGAAATCACCGGTATCGACGTGAGGCGTGTAAATGGCCTTGTGTTTGCCGCGCAAACGGAGAGCAACTTCGCTGGCTACTCGTCCGAGGACCTTGTCGGTCGCGTCAATCACAAACCACTCGTGCGTCACGTCAGCGGGTTTTGCGCTGAACGTTTTCATGAGTTTTCTTTCGAAAAAATGGTTTGTCGGGTTCTTTTCTGCGGTCGGTGTTCTTCTGATGAGAACCTCTTAGGCAGTGATATCTAGCTCCGCCGCGGAACCACTAGGCGCTGCAGAGCCCTCGATTATATGAAAAATCAAGGACTTGCGTCAATATTCGGCCGTTTTTGAGGCATTTCCCCCCGGCAAGAAGGTAGGATAGGCCATGTTTTCCTATCGCCACGCCTTTCACGCAGGCAACCACGCCGACGTGCTCAAGCACACCACGCTGATCGCGTTGATGAAGTACCTGACCCAGAAGGACACGGCGCTGACCGTGATCGACACCCACGCGGGCGCGGGCCTGTACCGGCTGGACGGCGATTACACCGAAACCAGCGGCGAAGCCCAGGAAGGCATTTTCCGCCTGCTGTCCGAGCCCAAAGCGGCTCCGGCCCCCGCCAAAAAGGCACCAGCCGCTCCTAAAACCGTAGCGCCAGCGGCCTTGACGCCCCTGCTGCAGGACTATATCGACCTGCTGCGCGGCCTGAACCCGCAGTTCGCCGAAAGCGGCGACATCGCCCACCTCAAGATTTACCCGGGCTCGCCGTTTATCGAGCAGCAATTCCTCAGCGGGCGCGACAAGCTCAAGCTGTTCGAGCTGCACCCCACTGATTTCAAGTCGCTTTCCGGCAACATCGAGCAGCTGGGCGTGGGCCGCCAGGTCGCCGTGGCCCGCGAGGACGGCTTTGAAGCCCTGAAAACCTTTTTGCCGCCGCCGGCCCGCCGCGCCATGGTGCTGTGCGACCCCAGCTACGAAATGAAAAGCGACTACGGGCGCGTGGCGGCCTGCATGGCCGATGCCCTCAAGCGTTTTGCCACCGGCACCTATGTGGTCTGGTACCCCATCATTCCGCGGCCCGAAGCGCACGATTTGCCGCGCAAACTCAAAACCCTGGCCGTCAAAAGCAGCCGCAGCTGGCTGAATGCCACTTTAACGGTTAAATCGAGCAAATTAACGACAGATACAAGCGGCGAGGTCGTTCGCCCCGGGCTTCCCGCGAGCGGCATGTTTGTCATCAACCCGCCGCACACGCTCAAGGCCGGGCTGCAGGCGGCCCTGCCGCAAATGGTCGCCTTGCTGGGCCAGGACCGCAACGCGGGCTTCACGCTCGAGCACGGCGGCTGAAGCATCGCGGGAAAGCAGTCTGCGCGCGCCGCCTAGCCGGTTTGCGCCGCGCGGCGCGCATGTTTTCCTGTCTTTACCGCCGCAATGAGTTGTGGCAAGGTTGCCCGTACCCCCTGCCCCGCATTCCACCCATCTCTTTTCCCACCGGCGCTTCACGATCTTCCATGCCCGCCCAGGCCCATCCAAGCTCTTCCGCCACCACGGCCGCACCTGGCCGCGGGCGAGGCGCGGCCCAAGAAGATACCGTGGAAGCCGAAATCGAGCGCCGGGTCGCGCTGCGTACACGCGAGCTGAGCGCCTCGCTGGCGCGCTACCAGACCATGGTCGACCTGGCGACCGAAAACATCTGCGTCGGCCAGGACGGCCTGCTGCGCTTCGCCAATCCGCCCTGCCTGGCCCTGCTGGGCACGCAGGCCGAAACCATGGCCGACCGGCCCATGATCGAGTTCATCCATCCGCAAGACCGCGACTTTGTTTCCGGCAAACACAAGCTGCGCGCCGCCGGCAATGTCGTTCCGGCCTTTGAGGCGCGATTCCGGCGCGACGACGGCACCGTCTCCTGGGTGGAAATCAATGGCGTGCTGGTGGACTGGGAAGGCGCGCCGGCGGATCTTTTTTTCCTGAAGGATGTCACCGAACGCAAGAGGCTGGAAGCCCTGACCCGCTCGGCCGCCGAGCGCTACCGCGCCGTGGTGGAAAACGTCAACGACACCATCCTGGTGGTGCAAAAAGGCATAGTCCGCTTCGCCAACGCCAGCGCGCAGGCGCTGTTCGGCGGCGTGCTCATAGGCCTGCCCTCCATGCACCTGATCCATCCCGACGACCGCCTGATGGTGCAGCAGCGGCGCGAGCTCATGCAGTCGGGCACCATGGTCAATGCCTACGAGGCCCGTTTCATCACGCCGCCGCGCGAGGCCATGGCGCCCGCGCTGCGCACCGGCTGGGCCAGCATCTACGGCACGCGCATCGAATGGGACGGCGAGCCGGCCCTGCTGGTGCTGATGTCCGACATCAGCGAACGCCGCCGCCTCGACGAGGAGCTCAAAAGCGCGCTGGTGCAGCGCGAGGCCATCCTGGAGACCACCGCCGTCGGCGTCACCTTCCTAAAGGAGCGGCGCCACCAGTGGCTCAACCGCACGCTGGCCGCCATGCTGGGCTACAGCCCGGCCGAGCTGCTGGGCCAGGAAACCCGCGTGCACTACCCGAGCGACGAGGACTTTGAACGCCTGGGCGCGCTGGCCTACACGCAGATCACGCAGACCGGCCTGTTCTCGGCCGAAGCGCGCATGCGCCGCAAGAACGGCGAACTGATCTGGGTGCAGCTGGACGGCTCGGCGCTGGACCGCAGCCGGCCCGAGGACGGCTCGGTCTGGACCTATGTGGACATCACGCGCCGCAAGGAGGCCGACGAGGAAACGCGGCGCGCGCTGGTGCGCGAGCGCGAGCTGGGCGAGCTCAAGACCCGCTTCGTCTCCATGGCCTCGCACGAGTTCCGCACGCCCCTGGCCACGATTCTTTCCTCGGCCGAACTGATTGAGCACTACGGCGAAAAAATCACGCACCGCGAGCGCCAGGACATCATGGCCGACCTGGTGGTCGCAGTGAAGCGCATGCAGGGCATGCTCGAGGACATGCTGACCGTCGGCCAGGCCGATGCCGGCAAGCTCAGGCTCAACCTGCGGCCGCTGGACATCGCGGCGCTGTGCCGCAAGCTGGTGACCGAGGTGCACACCAGCGACGCCGGCCAGCACGCCATCGAATTCGAGGCGCCGGTGGGCCACGACGCGTTTTCGCAGCTGGTCATGCTCGACGAGCGGCTGGTGCGCCACATCTGCACCAACCTGCTGACCAACGCCTGCAAGTATTCGGCCCCCGGCAGCGTGGTGGTGCTGACGCTGGACCGCCGGCAAGGCCAGGAGGGTGACGAGCTGATCCTGCAGGTCGGCGACGAGGGGATAGGCATACCGGCGTCGGACCTGCCGCGCCTGTTCGAAAGCTTCCACCGGGGCTCCAACGTGGGCAACCGGCAGGGCTCCGGCCTGGGCCTGGCCATCGTGAAACATGCGGTCGACCTGCACCACGGCAAAATCGAGGTGGCGAGTACGCCAGGCGCGGGCACCCGGTTCACGGTCAGCCTGCCCATCTCCTGAGGATAGACATGACCCTGATCCTGATCGTTGAAGACGACGACGCCATCCGCAGCAACATCGTGCGCCTGCTCAAGCTCGAGGGCTTTGAGACCGCCGCCGCGCCCGACGGCCTGCAAGGCCTGGCGCTGGCCCGCGCCAGCCGGCCCGACCTGATCATCTCCGACGTCGGCATGCCCGGCATGAACGGCTTCGAGCTGCTGGCCACCGTGCGCGCCGACCGTGAACTGGCCAACACCCCCTTCATGCTGCTCACCGCGCTCGACGACCGCGACAGCATGCGCCGCGGCATGACGGCCGGCGCCGACGACTACCTGTCCAAGCCCTTCAGCCGTGCCGAGCTGCTGGACGCGGTGAACGCCCAGCTCAAGAAAAAAGCGCGGGTGCGCGAGGCCATAGATTCCGAGGTGGCTGCCGGCGAACAGCGGCTGCGCGCGGCCTTTTCACACCGCATCAGCGGCGATCAGCCCGACTCCATCCCCATGGACATCCCTGCCACGGCGCAGACCGAGGAGCTCTCCAGCGCCACCGTGCTGGTCGCCAGCATACGCAACTTCACCTCCATCGCCGAAAAGCTCAGCGCCGCCGAAGTCTCGCAGCTGCTCACCGAATACTTCGAGCGCGCCTCCGAGCCCGTGCTCAAGAACAGCGGCCGCCACATCAAGTTCATAGGCGACGGCCTGATGGCCGTGTTTTCCGACACCATGACCGGCTCGCCGCTGCCGGCCCCGCGGCGCGCGATTTCCGCCGCCCTGGCCATGGCGCTGGCCACGCATGAATTCCGCGACTGGCTCGACGAACGCTTCAGCGCGCGCGCCCTGCCGCCCTTTGCCATGGGCGTGGGCATCCACAGCGGCGCCGTCACGCTGTGCCAGCTCGGCACGCAGCAGAACAAGGAAGTCACGCCCGTGGGCGAAACCGTGACCCTGGCCGCGCGCCTGGAAAGCGCGTCCGAGGAAATGGGCTGGACCGTGATGGCCAGCGAGGAGGCCCTGGCCCTGGCCGGCACCGGCATACAGACGGGAACCCACACCTCGCTGGTGGTGCCGGGCAAAAACCTGGCCATCGACGTGGCCGAGGTCACCGGCCTGGTCACCACCATGGAAGACAAGATCCACGGCATGGCCAGCCTGACCGAGCGAGCGCGTGAGATCAGCGACGCGGTGCGCGCCAACTCCGACATCACCGCGCGCGCCGTCAAGGGCGCGCTGGACTCCAAGCTCTCGGCACTCAAGGACTTGCGTTTCGACGCCGGCAGCGAGCCGGTGCGGCTCAAGGGCTACCGCATCACGCGCAAGATAGGCGCGGGCGGCATGACCGAGGTCTACCTGAGCGAGCGCGAATCCGACGGCCTGCCCATCGTGCTCAAGGTGCTGGATTCGCGCGGCAAGGAGGCTTCCGAGCACCTGGTGCGCTTCATCCAGGAATACGCCCTGCTCTGCAAGATAGACCATCCGCACGTCATCAAGATCTACGACCAGGGTTTTACCGACGAACACGCCTACATCGCGATGGAATACTTCGAGCGCGGCGACCTGCGCAGCCTGTTCGGCCCCAGCCTGACGCGGCCGCAGGCGCTGACGGTCGCGCGCGAGGTCGCCCAGGCCCTGTCGGCCATCCATGCGCACGGCATCGTGCACCGCGACATCAAGCCCGAAAACGTCATGCTGCGCGCCGACGGCAGCGTGGCCCTGGCCGATTTCGGCATCGCCAAGTCCATCATGCAGTCGCAAAACATGGGCCTGACGCAAACCCACCACGGCGATGTGGTGGGCACACCCTATTACATGAGCCCCGAGCAGGCCACCGGCCGCAAGGTGACGGCCAAGTCAGACCTCTACAGCCTGGGCGTGATGCTGTTCGAAATGCTGGCCCACCGCAGGCCCTACATCGCCGAGTCGCTCGAGTTGCTGCTGGCCAAACACCTGAACGCCGAAACGCCCCCGCTGCCGGCCGCCCATATCGACCTGCAAGGCGTCGTCAACAAGCTGATGGCCAAAGACCCCGAGCAGCGCTACGAATCGGCCGAAGCCTTCCTGCTGGAACTCGAAGCGGTAGCCCCTGCGCCCGAAATCAGCTTGTAAACACGGAGACCGAGGGGCTCTCTCTGCACCAGCAGGGGCCGCGGAACCGGCTTTGCCGGGCCGCAGGCGCAGCGGCCCCCTCGGGGGGCAGCGACCCACACGCAGTGGGGGGGCGTGGGGGCTAATATTTCAGCGCAGTGCTCTTGCCCCAGAACACACGATAGGCGAACACCGTGTAGCCAATGATCATCGGCAGCACCACCGCCGCCCCGGCCAGGATCACGCCCATGGCTTCGGGCGCGGCGGCCGCTTTCCAGATGTCCAGGCTGTCTATCACCAGCCACGGGAACAGGCTGTAGGCCAGGCCGTAAAAGGCCAGCAAAAACACGCCCACCGTGGCACCGAAAGGCACCCAGGCGCCGTACTCATTGCCCTGCGCCAGGCGCACCGGCAGGCGCTGCAGGCTGCGGTAGATCACGCCGAATAGCACCAGCGTGGCGGCGGGAATGGGCAGCAGCAGCACGATGTTGGGGAAAGAGAACCACTTGTTAAAAATGCTGTGGCTGACCAGCGGCGTGGCGATGGAGATCGCCGCCACCCCGGCCATGGTGAACCACAGGCTGGCACGCGCCCAGCGCACGGCCTGCAGCTGCAGCGCCCCTTCAGACTTGATAATGAGCCAGCCCGAACCCAGCAGGCAATAGGCCGCCACCAGTGCGGCGCCGATAACGGCGTTGAACACAATCGTCCACCAGGTGGTGGCGAAGCCGGTGATCAGCGAGCCCAGCATATAGCCCTGCGACCAGCTCGCCAGCAGCGAGCCGGTGTAGAACATGCGGTTCCACAGCGGCTTGTGGCTGGCGCGCGCCTTCACGCGGAAGTCAAAGGCCACGCCGCGCAGCGTGAGGCCTATCAGCATGAAGGCCACCGGCAGGTAGAGCGCACCCAGGATCACGCCGTGCGCCAGCGGGAACACCGTGAGCAGAATGCCCACACCCAGCACCAGCCAGGTTTCGTTGGCATCCCAGAAGGGGCCTATGCTGGCGATCATGGTGTCCTTGTCGTCGTCGCTGGCGCGGTGCATCAGCACGCCCACGCCCAGGTCGTAACCGTCCAGGATCACATAGGCCAGCATCGCCAGCCCCATCACCACCAGGAAGACGATGGGCATCCAGCCGGCGGCTTGTGTCAGGTCGGGGGCCAGGTCAAGCATGGGGAGCTCCTTCCTTTTCGGGATAGTTCACGACATTGAGGTCCTTCTCGGTTTCGCCGGCGGTGTTGTCGTCGCCGAAAGGCTTGTCCGCATGCTTTTTGTGGCGCGCCAGGTAGAACACCACAGACACATAGGACGCCAGCAGCACCGCGTACAGCGCCAGGTACAGCGACAGCGTCAGCGCGATGCGCGGCGCCGGCACCTTGGAGGCCGCGTCGGCCGCCGTCAGCACGCCCGTCACCAGCCAGGGCTGGCGGCCGATTTCGGTCACATACCAGCCGGCGACCAGGGCAATCCAGCCCGCGAAGGTCATGGCCACCAGCACGCGCGCGTGCCAGACCGTCAGCGTGCGCGCCGGGTCTTTCTTCCAGGGTGCCAGCTGCAGCACGCTGGCCCAGCTGACCAGCAGCATCAGCACACCCACACCGACCATGATGCGGAAGGCCCAGAACACCGGCGCCACCGGCGGGTGTTTGCCCTCGAACTGGTCCAGGCCCTTGACCTCGCCGTCCAGCGAGTGCGTGAGGTAGAGCGAGGCCAGCTTGGGAATCGCGATCTCATAGCGATTTTCCCTGGCTTTTTCGTCCGGCAGCGCGAACAGGATCGCGGGCACGCCTTTTTCGGTTTTCCAGATGCCCTCCATCGCGGCCAGCTTGGCCGGCTGGTGCTCCAGGGTGTTCAGGCCGTGCTGGTCGCCCGCGACGATCTGCAGCGGGATCAGCATCGCGGCCATGTAGATGCCGGTCTTCAGCCCGGCCATCACCTCGGCACCGCGGTCCTCGCGCAGCCAGCGGTAGGCCGACACACCCGCAACCAAGAAGGCCACCGTGAGCCCCGAGGCCAGCAGCATGTGCACGAGGCGATAGGGGAAAGACGGGTTGAAGATGACTTGCAGCCAGCTCACGACATGCGCCTGGCCGTTGATCATTTCAAAGCCCGCGGGCGTCTGCATCCAGGAGTTGAGCGCCAGGATCCAGAAGGCCGACAGCGTGGTGCCGCCCGCCACCAGCAGGGTGGCCACGGTATGCATGGTTTCGCTGACGCGTTCACGCGCGAACAGCATCACGCCCAGCATGGTGGCCTCCAGGAAGAAGGCCGTCAGCACCTCGTAGGCCAGCAGCGGCCCGGCGATGTTGCCGACCTTCTGCATATAACCCGGCCAGTTGGTGCCGAACTGGAAGCTCATGGTGATGCCGCTGACCACGCCCAGGGCGAAGGTGAGCGCGAAGATCTTCACCCAGAACTGGTAGGCGTCCATCCAGAACTGGTCCTGGCTTTTGACGAAGCGCAGCTTGAAATACAGCAGTACCCAGCCCAGCGAGATGCTGATGGTCGGGAACAGGATGTGGAAAGTGATGTTGGCCGCGAACTGGATGCGGGCCAACAGGAATGCGTCAAGTCCGTCCATCGTCAACTCCTGGTGTCATCGGGAAGGTTGGCAGGCGCCGCCGCGGGTTCGGGCGCATCGGAAGGCGTGGCTGCCACTGTGGGGGATGCCGCCCGGCCTGTCAAACCTGCCTTCATGCTGCCGGCAACCTTGTTTTTCATCTCCAGCAGCTTCTGCACCTTGGCGCCCATCTTCATGAGGCTCACCAGCGTGGCCGAATCCATTTTCTGCACGTCGGCCAGCCAGCCCGTCATGAGCTCGATCAGGTCGTGCATCTGCTTCATGCGCGCCTGCGCGTGGATGTCGTCCGCGTGCGAAGGGTGCTCCATCAGCGCATCGCGCAACATGGACAGCGTCGGGTCTATCTCGCGCTTGCGGCGCTCCTCGGCCAGGGTACGGAAGATGGCCCAGACGTCTTCGGGCGCCTGGAAATACTCGCGCCTGTCGCCCGGCAGGTGCTGCAGGCGCACCAGGTTCCACGATTGCAACTCCTTGAGCCCCATGCTGACGTTGGAGCGCGAGAACGCCAGCGCCTCGCCGATTTCGTCGGCATTCAAGGCCCGAGGGGACACATAAAGCAGGGCATAAATCTGCCCCACGGTGCGATTGATGCCCCAGCGGCTGCCCATTTCACCGAAATGCAGGACAAAACGCTGGGTCAGGGGAGGAAGATTCATGGCGCCGGGCCTCTTTGACTTATTGAATTTTCAGGAATTACTGAAATTCTAATAAATTGAGGCAATTTCCGCCTATGGGTTTTATTGACCCTACGGGCCAGTGGGATGCGCCGGGCACAATGTGGACTGAAATCTTGCGGAGCGGGACCTGCGACGCACAGCCTCCCACAATGGTGGCTACACCTAACAGAGATCGGGGAAACATCTCATATGTACTGCCCAAACTGCGCCGCCCAGCTCACAGGCACCGACGACCTGGCCTGCTGGAACTGCGAGGCCACCTTCACCCATCCCGACGGCTGGAAGCCCACCGAAAAACCTGACGGAGAGTTCCGGCCGTTTGCGAAAACCAGGCAAAAGGAAGCCCCGGCGGAGGTGGTGCCACCCAAGGAGCCCTCGTCGCTGGGAGTCAAAATCCTGAAGGCCTGTGTCGCCATTCCCCTTTTTGTGGTCGGGGGAGCTTGCGTACTGCTGCTTCCCGTGACCGGGGGCTTTACCGCCCTTCCCGCCCTGCTGTTTCTGGGCATCGGCATTGGCGTGGTTGTTTCCAGCAACACGTCGGCAAAAATCATGTCTATCGGAATTGGTGGCGTGATGCTGTTCCTGGTTTTTCTCGTCCTGAAAGTCATCAGCGCCGCCGCCTTTTCCCGTTAAGCGGGCTATGCACCTTGCCGCAACGCCTGGCTAGCGCTGGGTGGTGGGAGGCCTGCGACGCGGCTTGCGCGCCGATTTTCGGGCCGGCGGCGGCGCCACGTCCACCTCGGGCGTGGACTCCGGCACCAGCAGCACCACTTCCTTGAAACCCATGCCCAGCATGCCCAGTTCTTCGGCCGCGGCGCGGCTCAGGTCGATGATGCGGTTGCCGGCGTAGGGGCCGCGGTCGGTGATGCGCACGTCCACGTCGCGGCCGTTGACCAGGCTGTGCACGCGCACCAGGGTGCCGAAGGGCAGCGTGCGGTGGGCGGCGGTGAACTCGCGCATGTCAAAACGCTCGCCGCTGGCGGTGCGCCTGCCGTTAAAGCGCGGGCCGTACCAGGAGGCGGTGCCGCGCTGGAACTCGCGCGGCACTTCGCCGCCCAGCAATTCGGGGCGGGGCCGCTCGGTCAGGGGGACAGGGGCCGACACTTCATCGACGGCCTGGCCGGGCGCGTCATGCTGCGGTGCCGGTGTGGGCCGGGATGTTGTCGTGCGGGGGCCGATGGGCGCGGTCGGCGCCGTCGTGCAGGCCGCCAGCCAGGCGATCAAGGCTGCCGCACCAGCGGCACGAAGACTGCGAACCACACCCTCGCGCATGGGTGGCCGGGCTCAGGCCCGCTGCAACCGCCCGATGATTTCGGTCGTCGCCGCGGCCTGGTTCATCGTGTAGAAGTGGATGCCGGGCACGCCCGCGGCGTAGAGCTGCTCGCACAGGCCGGTGACCACATCCAGGCCGAAGCTCTTGATGGAGGCGGTGTCGTCGCCAAAGCCCTGCAGGCGCAGGCGCACCCAGCGCGGAATCTCGGCGCCGCAGGCGTCGGAAAAGCGCATGAGCTGCGTGGAACTGATGATGGGCATGATGCCCGGCACGATGGGCAGGTCCACGCCCAGAGCCTGCGCATCGTCGACAAAGCGGAAATAAGCGTCGGCATTGAAAAAATACTGCGTGATCGCCGAATCGGCGCCAGCCTTGACCTTTTTGACAAAGGCCTGCAGGTCGGCGTCAGCCGACCGGGCCTGGGGGTGGACTTCGGGATAGGCCGCCACTTCGATGTGGAAAGCGTCGCCGGTTTCCTCGCGGATAAAGGCCACCAGGTCGCTCGCGTAATGGAACTCGCCGCCGGCGCCGTAGCCGCTGGGCAGGTCGCCGCGTAGCGCCACCAGGCGTTTGACGCCCATGGCCCGCAGCTCGGCCAGCTGTTTGCGCACCGTGGCCTTGGTCGCGCCCACGCAGGAGAAATGGCAGGCCGCGGCCACGCCTTCGTCCAGGATTTCCTTCACGGTGCCGAAGGTGCCCTCTTGCGTGGAGCCACCGGCGCCGAAGGTGACCGAGCAGAACTCGGGCTTGTGCGCATACAGCGCCTGGCGCGCCGCACGCAGCTTGGCCGCGCCTTCGGGCGTCTTGGGCGGGAAAAATTCAAAGCTCAAAGGCAGGTTCATCTCGGATCTCACTCGTCGTTATCGGTTTTTTTGTCACGCCGCTTGCCGCGCGCCGGCCCGGGCTGGCCGGCATGCGCGAGTTCGGAGTCTTCGTGCGGTGCGCGCGATGCACGCAGTTCAGCGCGCGGCACGCGCTTGGCGACCTTGCGCTGCGGCGCGGCCGGCAGCGGTTGGTCTTCGCCGGCCACGTCGCGGCCCTTGACGGCCTGGATAAAAAATTCGCGGTTGCCGTCGCCGCCTTCAATCGGCGAGTCCAGCCAGGCCTTGACCTCCAGCCCCAGGGCCGCGCAGGCATCGCGCAAACGCTTTTCCACAAACGCGAAGTGCGCGGGGTCGCGCACGATGCCACCCTTGCCAATCTGGCCGGGCTGCAGCTCGAACTGCGGCTTGACCAGCATCAGCAAATCGCCGCCGGGCTTGAGCAGGCGCACCACGGCGGGCAGCACCAGCGTGAGCGAGATAAAAGACAGGTCGCCGGTCAGGAAGTCGAAGTTGGCTTCCATCGCCGGGCCGGCCTCTTCATCGTCCTCGGCGTCGCCATCAAAGTCGTCCGCGAAATCCATGTCGCCGCTGTCGCCCGCATGGCCGGCCACCAGGTCGGCGGCCGTCATGGAGCGCGCATTGAGGCCTTCGATGCAGACCACACGCGGGTCGCCCCGCAGGCTGGCATGCAGCTGGCCGTGGCCCACGTCCACGCCCACCACCTGCGCGGCGCCGTGCTGCAGCAGGCAGTCGGTAAAACCGCCGGTGGACTGGCCTATGTCCAGGCAGCGCAGGCCGGCCACCTTCAGGCCCGTGGCCTTGAGCGCGCCTTCGAGCTTGAGCCCGCCGCGCGAGATGTACTTGGCTTCGGTAGTGTCCAGCAGCTGCAGCTCGGCGCCTTCAGGAATCTCGTCGCCGTTCTTGGCGACCTTTTTCCAGGGGGCGTCCGCTTCCGCGCGCCACTGCACGCCCGAGGCAATCAGGCGCTGGGCCTGGGAGCGGGTGGCGGCATGGCCGTGGTCAACGAGGAAGAGGTCAGCGCGCATGTGGTGGTTCTCGGTATTCCGTCGGCCTCAAGGGTGTAGCGAGCGGCCCGAGAGCAAGGCGCGGGTGTCAGGCAACCGGAATGCACTTGAGGTGCATGAGGATTGCCTGATCGGGACCCGCAACGCCGCTATCGGGTCGCGCAGTAGCCACGAAAAATCAATAGCGGTAGGTATTGGCTTTGTACGGGCCGGCCTTCGACACCCCGATGTAAGCAGCCTGCTCATCGCTCAACTCGGTCAGCACAGCACCGACCTTCTTGAGGTGCAGGCGAGCGACCTTTTCGTCGAGGTGCTTGGGCAGCACATAGACCTTGCCGACTTCGTAAGCGTCCTTCTTGGTGAAGAGCTCGATCTGGGCGATGGTCTGGTTGGCGAAGCTGGACGACATCACAAAGCTCGGGTGGCCGGTGCCGCAGCCCAGGTTCACGAGGCGGCCCTTGGCCAGCAGGATGATGCGCTTGCCGTCCGGGAAGATCACGTGGTCGACTTGCGGCTTGATCTCTTCCCAGCTGCATTGCTCGAGCGAGGCGACGTCGATTTCGTTGTCGAAGTGGCCGATGTTGCAGACAATGGCCTGGTCTTTCATCGCGGCCATGTGTGCGTAGGTGATGACGTTCTTGTTGCCGGTGGCGGACACAAAGATGTCGGCCTTGTCGGCGGCGTATTCCATGGTCACGACCTTGTAGCCTTCCATCGCGGCCTGCAGGGCGTTGATCGGGTCGATCTCGGTCACCCACACCTGGGCGCTCAGTGCGCGCAGGGCCTGGGCCGAGCCCTTGCCCACGTCGCCGTAGCCGGCCACCACGGCGACCTTGCCGGCCACCATCACGTCGGTGGCGCGCTTGATCGCGTCGACCAGGGATTCGCGGCAGCCGTAGAGGTTGTCGAACTTGGACTTGGTGACGGAATCGTTGACGTTGATGGCGCGCAGGGCCAGCGTGCCCTTGGCCGACATTTCATTGAGGCGCAGCACGCCGGTGGTGGTTTCCTCGGTCACGCCGATGATGTTCTTCAGGCGGCGGCTGTACCAGGTCGGGTCTTGCGCGAGCTTGGCCTTGATCGAGTTGAACAGGCAGGTTTCTTCTTCGCTGGTGGGCTTGGAGATCAGGCTGGCGTCTTTCTCGGCCTTGGTGCCCAGGTGCATCAGCAGCGTTGCGTCGCCGCCGTCGTCCAGGATCATGTTGGGGCCTTCTTCAGGCGTGCCCTTGGCGCCGTTGAATTCGAAGATGCGGTGGGTGTAGTCCCAGTAGTCGGCCAGGGTTTCGCCCTTGATGGCGAACACCGGCGTGCCGGCGGCGGCGATCGCGGCGGCGGCGTGGTCCTGCGTGGAAAAGATGTTGCACGAAGCCCAGCGCACGTCGGCGCCCAGGGCCTGCAGGGTCTCGATCAGCACGCCGGTCTGGATGGTCATGTGCAGCGAGCCGGTGATGCGCGCGCCCTTGAGCGGCTGCGCCTTCGCGAACTCTTCGCGGATGGCCATCAGGCCGGGCATCTCGGTCTGGGCGATGTTCAGTTCCTTACGGCCCCAGGCGGCAAGCGAAATGTCGGCAATGATGTGGTCGGTGGAAGGCTTCAAGACGGCGCTCATACGGTTCTCCAAAAATCAAACGTAACTGGGCAAAATCGCCACGGGCATGCGGCATTCAAGGAAGGGGGAATTCAGTCATTCACCCGGCTTGAGAGACAGCGCATGCGGGTGAGCGTGGTTGCAATGAAGTCCTGAGCCTGGTCCACGTGGTGTGGCTTGCAACGCTCCTCAGGAAGCCATGATTATACCGAACTCCCCCGTTCAGGCTCACTTCGTGTAGCCTGCTCCCCCCTCAAGGGGGCGGCGCCTGGGGCCGGCAAAGCCGAAAAATTGGCACACCCCTATCGGGCTCACTTCGTGTAGCCCTTTTCCCCTTGCAGGGGACGGTGCCTGCGGCCCGGCAAAGCCGGTTCCGCGGCACCCACTGATGACGTACATCCCCGTGAGAAAATTTCACCATGCAAGAACTCCCCCTTTGGCCCGCCGCGCAACGCCGGGCCGTCACCGGCCTCTTTACCGACATCGACGACACGCTGACCACCGAGGGGGAAATCACCACCGATGCGCTGCAGGCTTTGGGTGCCTTGAAGGCCGCAGGACTCAGGGTGGTGGCCATCACCGGCCGGCCCGTGGGCTGGAGTGAGCCTTTCGCGGCGCGTTGGCCCGTCGATGCCATCGTGGCCGAGAACGGCGCCGTGGCGCTGCTGCCGGATGCCACAAGCGCCGCGCCACGACCGCTGTCCAAGATCTACCAGCAAGATGCGGCGACGCGCAGCAGCAACTTCGCCCGCATGCAGTCCGTGCTGGCGCGGATAGAGCGCGAGCTGCCCGGCGTGACCCGCGCCACCGACTCACCGGGCCGCGAGACCGACATCGCCATAGACCACAGCGAGTTCACCCGGCTCACGGATGCGCAGATCGCCGCCGTCGTGGCGCTGATGAAAAGCGAGGGCATGCACGCCACCGTGAGCAGCATCCACATCAACGGCTGGTACGGCGAGCACAACAAGCTTGAGGGCGCGCGCTGGATAGTGCGCGAACGCTGGCAGCGCGACCTGGACGCCGAGATGGACCAATGGGCCTACATCGGCGATTCAACCAACGACCAGCTGATGTTCAAGACTTTTGCCAACAGCGTGGGCGTGGCGAATATTGCGCGCTTTGTGCCGCAGCTCGCACACCTGCCGCGTTATGTGACGCGTGGCGAGCGCGGCGCGGGCTTTACCGAAGTAGCCCGCGCCCTTCTGGGTTAGGGTTAAGCCGCGCGGCGCACCGAAGTCCACCGCAGCCAGGCGCCCAGCGCGGCCACCGCCAGCACCAGCGTGGCATAACCCTCCACCGTGGCCGGCAGGCCCAGCGGCGCGATCAGCCGGCCGGCCAGCATGGCCGGCACACTGAAAGCCAGGTAGCTCGTGGCATACAGCGCGGCGAACAGTTCGGCGCGCTGATGGGGCTGAGCCAGGGGGGCCAGGGTCTGCACCTGGGCCGAGAAAGCCGAGCCGCCGCCGAAACCGGCCAGCGCCGTGCCGGCAAAAAACAAGGCCACGGAATGGGCGGCCAACGAGACCGCCACCAGCCCCACGCCGGCCGCGAGCAAGCTCATGCCCAGGGCGCTCATGCGCACAGGTGAGAGGCTCCTGAGCAAGGTCGGCGAGGCGGCCCCCAGGCCGAAGAAGATGGAGATTGCCAGCCCATTCACGATGCCGTCGTGGATGCCGAAGATTTGCTGCAGCATGGAGGGCACCAGCGAAAGGTACAGGCCCGCCAGCGACCAGACCGCCAGCATGGTCGGCACACCGCGCACAAACTCGCCGCGCGCCTGCACCGGCACCGAAATGCGCGGCACCAGTGAGGCCAGCGCACCGGGCCGCGGCGTCACACTTTCAGGCAGGAACAGGGTGGCCAGCGCACCCGCCACGCAAATGGCGGCCAGCACGCCAAACACCAACGGCACCGGGTGCAACGCAAACTTGACCGCAACGCCCGTCAGCAGCGCGCCCACGGCCAGGCCCGCCAGCGGCGAAACGCTGCCTATCATTGCGCCCAGGCGTTTTTGCGCGGCCGGGGCCGCTTCCACCACCGCCGCCGTCAGCGCGCCGCTGACCATGCCGGTCGCGATGCCCTGAACAATGCGCGCGGCGATGATGCCGTTGATGCCCTCGGCCAGCAGAAAAGTCAGCATCGCACCGGCCTGCAGCAGCAAGGCGGTAAACACCACGGGCCGCCGGCCGATGTGGTCAGACAGCGAACCCGCTACCAGCAGCGAGGCCAGCAGCGCAATCGCGTAGATCGCAAACGCCACCGTCAGCAGCGCCGGCGAAAAGCCCCACTGCTGCTGGAACACCACAAACAGGGGCGAGGGCGCGCTGCCCGCCACAAAAAAAGCGAACAACAGGACGGCCAGCAGCGGGAAGGCGGCCGCGGGCGGCAATTGCCAGCGGGATGCCTTGGTCACGGAAGAAGCTTGCAAAGAGGGGGCGGCGGGTGTGCTCATGGGAAACGCTCGACTTTCTTAAAGCGAATTTATTTGCGTTTGTGAATTCTATACCGGTTTGAAAATTAACGCAAAGATCATTGCTTTTAGGCTAAAATCGGCCCTGATGAGCATTCCACAAACACCCCAGAACAAGCGCCCAGGCGGCCGCAGCGCCCAGGTGCAGGCCGTGGTGCGCAAGGCGCTCGAAGAACTGATTGCCCAGGAAGGCCGCGACAAGGTGACCGTGCCGGCCGTGGCCGAGCGCGCCGGCGTCAGCGCCTCCAGCATTTACCGGCGCTGGGGCGACGTGAACGGCCTGCTCGGCGAAACCGCGACCCAGCGGCTGGACCCGAACCGCCCCCTGCCCGAGACCGGCGACCTGAAGGCCGAACTCGCGGCCTGGGCCCGGGAGTTGATCACCCACCTCAACAAGCCCGGATGCACCTCCATGCTGAAGGCGGCGGCCGCGCTGGCCGGCCCGGAAGACACCAACTGCCTGAAAAACCGCCGCGCCGAAGCCACGCTGCTGGTGAGCCGGGCCCAGGCGCGCGGCGACGCCACACCCACGGTGCAGCAGGTGCTGGACCACATGATGGCCCCCATTGTTTACCGGCTGATTTTTGGCTCGGGCGTGGAAGCAGCTCTTGCCGACCAGTTGGCCGACGAGCTGTTCGTACTGGCCGGCATCGAGCCCGCTAGTTTGGTTTAGCCAAGCCGAGCTTGTCGATCAAGACTTTTTCGCGGACTACCGTGTCCTGCGCAAACTTCGTGTAGTCGGCCGAACTCAGGTAGTTGGGCAGCATGTCATAGCGGCCCAGCGCCGCCACGTAGCTGGGCTCTTCCATGGCCTTCTTGAAGGCATCGTGCAAACGCTTGACCACCTCGGGCGGCGTGCCCTTGGGCGCGCCTATGCCGAAGGGCGAGTTCTGCACGATGTCGTAGCCCAGCTCTTTCAGCGTGGGCGCGTTCGGGAATTTGTCGAGGCGCTTCTCGCCCCAGGTATTGAGCACACGCAGCTTGCCGGCCTCCACCTGCGGCGCAAAGCCGGTGCTGTCGGCGCCGGCCATCAGCTGGCCGCTGACAAGTGCCAGCATCAAATCGGCGCTGCCTTTGTAGGGCACGTGCTGCAGTTCAATGCCGGCTTTCTGCGCAACGAGTTCCGTCGTCAGGTGCGGGCTGGTCAGCGTGCCGGTGGAGCCGTAGGTCAGCTTGCCCGGGTTGGCCTTGGCATAGGCGACAAAGTCGGCCCAGGTCTTGAACGGGCTGTCGGCCGGCACCACGATGCCGAAGGCATAGCCGGTCACATTGATCACATAGCTGATGTCCTTGACCGGGTCCCAGTTGATCCTGGTCGTGTAGCCCAGGCGGAACACACCCAGCGGAATCTGCGCCAGCGTGTAGCCGTCGGCCGCCGCGCTTTGCATCTGCTGCGCCGGCAAGGTGCCGCCCGCGCCGGGCTTGTTCTCCACAATCACCGGCTGGCCCAGGATCTTGCCGGCGTTGTCGGCCAGTGAGCGCATGGTGATGTCCGTCGGCCCACCGGCCGGAAACGCGATCACCAGCTTGATCGGCTTGGCCGGAAAGGTCTGCGCCTGGGCCGGCATGGCGCCCGCGGCGATCAGGGCCAGGGCGGCGGCGGTGTGCAGAAAGGGGCGGCGTTGCATGGGGTGTCTCCTGGTCGGTTGGCGGGCAGCCCACATCATGCGTGCCGCCCGCCATCGCCGCATCAGGGCAACACCTGAAGGGCTGTCACCTTGGTTGCAGAACCCACAGCAAGCCAACAGGGGCCGCGGAACTGGCTTAGCCAGGCCGCAGGCGCCGCCCCCTCGAGGGGGGAACAGCTACACGCAGTGAGCCTGGACGGGGGGTGTTCAAGCTCGCGCCAGAACGCCTTCCAAGGCCTTCCCGGTATGCGTCCCCAGCTTGACCACCGCCTCGGGCGGCGCGGAGGCCACCACACGCCCGCCGGCGTTGCCGCCGTCCGGGCCCAGGTCAATCACCCAGTCGGCTTCGGCGATCACGTCCAGGTCGTGTTCAATGACCACCACGCTGTGGCCGGCGTTGACCAGGCGGTGCAGCACATGGATCAGCTTTTCGACGTCGGCCATGTGCAGGCCCACCGTGGGCTCGTCCAACACATAAAGCGTGTGCGGCGCCTTCTGGCCGCGGCGCGTGATGTCGTCGCGCACCTTGCTCAGCTCGGTCACCAGCTTGATGCGCTGCGCCTCGCCGCCCGACAGCGTGGGCGAAGGCTGGCCCAGCGTGAGGTAGCCCAGGCCCACGTCTTTCAAGAGCTGCAGCGGGTGGCTGATGTTGGGCATGGACGCGAAGAAGTCCACCGCCTCGTCCACTTCCATTTTCAGCACGTCGCCGATGTTCTTGCCGCGCCAGGTCACGGCCTGGGTCTCGGGATTGAAGCGCGCGCCATGGCAGGTTTCGCAGAGCACCTTCACGTCGGGCAGAAAGCTCATGCCTATGGTGCGCACGCCCGCGCCTTCGCAGGTCGGGCAGCGGCCTTCGCCGGTGTTGAAGGAAAAGCGCCCGGCGCCGTAACCGCGCGCGCGCGCTTCCAGCGTGTCGGCAAATAGCTTGCGAATCGTGTCCCAGAAGCCTATGTAGGTGGCCGGGCAGGAGCGCGGCGTCTTGCCGATAGGCGTCTGGTCGACTTCCAGCACGCGGTCCACCGCCGCATAACCTTCGATGCGCTCGCAGCCGGTCCAGTCCGGCGTCTTGCCCTTGTCGTCGGCGTCGCGGCCGGACTTGGTGGAACGCTGCGTCACGCCCGCATGCACATTGGTCAGCAGCACGTCGCGCGCCAGCGTCGACTTGCCGGAGCCCGACACGCCCGTCACCGCCACCAGGCGGTACAGCGGCACGGTGACCGACACGTCCTTGAGGTTGTGCAGGTCGGCATTGACCACCGTGAGCCAGGACGTGAAAGGCCCGGCGGCCACCGGCGCCGCGTTGTGCAGCGCACTGGCGCTGGCCGCGGCGGCTTTGAGCGCCGCGGCCTTGAGCAGGGCCGCCTTCTGTTTGCTCACGGGCTTGGCGTCGGCAACCACGGTGGTCTCCTTCACCGCGGCCGCCGGCGCCGCGCCCTTGCGCGTTTCGCGCCGCGCATGCAGCGGATGTATCAGCGGGTTGGCCAGGTAGCGGCCGGTCAGCGACTCGGGCACGGCCGACAGCTGCGCCGCCGTGCCCTGCGCCACCAGCGTGCCGCCGCGCTTGCCCGCGCCCGGGCCTATGTCGATGATGTTGTCGGCGCGGCGTATGGTGTCCTCGTCATGCTCGACCACCACCAGGGTATTGCCGCGGTCGCTGAGCTTGCCCAGGGCGCCCAGCAAAATCTGGTTGTCGCGCGGGTGCAGGCCAATCGTCGGTTCGTCCAGTACATAACAAACGCCCTGCAGGTTGGAGCCCAGCTGCGCCGCCAGGCGTATGCGCTGCGCCTCGCCGCCCGAGAGCGTGGGCGCGCCGCGGTCCAGCGTGAGGTAGCCCAGGCCCACATCCTCGAGAAATTCGAGCCGGCTTTTGATTTCAGGAATCAGGTCGCGCGCAATGCCGGCCTCGCGGCCCAGCAGTGTGAGCTTCTCAACCCAGCGCCGCACGTCGGTCACCGACAGCGCCGCGATGTCGGCAATGCCGACGCCGGCGAACTTCACCGCGCGGGCCGTGGCATTCAGGCGCGTGCCTTCGCAGGTCGGGCAGGCGGTGCCGGCCACGTCTTCCACCTCGGGCTCGGCAAAACTCTGCTCACGGCCCTTGTTGTCGTCATCCATCACCGAGTCGTCAAACACCTTGCGCTGTTCCTTGGTGAGCTTGACGCCCGTGCCCACGCAGTCGGGGCACCAGCCGTGCTTGCTGTTGTAGCTGAAGAGGCGCGGGTCGAGTTCGGCATACGAGGTCGCGCAAACCGGGCAGGCACGCTTGGTTGAAAACGCAATCAGCTTGCCGATGTTTTTCGCGCTGGCGCCGGCCATCATCGCCCCGCGCAGGCCGTCCAGCGGCGCCAGCACATGGACCACGCCCTTGCCGTGTTCCAGCGCGGTCGCCAGCGCGGCGCGCAGGGCGGCCTCGTTCTCGGGCGACACATGGATGTCGGCCACCGGCAGCTCCACCGTGTGCTCCTTGAAGCGGTCTATGCGCGGGAAACCCGTGGTCGGCAGGAACTCGCCGTCTATGCGCAAATGTGTGTAGCCGCGCGGCCGCGCCCAGTCGGCCAGCTCGGTGTAGACGCCCTTGCGCGCGATCACCAGCGGCGCCAGCAGGCCTATGTGCTGGCCGCGGTAGGTCTTGAGCAGCTGGGCCGCGATGCTTTCAGGGCTTTGCGGCATCACGGCCGCGCCTTCCTTGGTGCAATGCTGTATGCCCAGCTTCACATACAAGAGGCGCAGGAAATGCCAGACCTCGGTGGTGGTGCCCACGGTGGACTTGCGCCCGCCGCGCGACAGGCGCTGCTCGATGGCCACGGTGGGCGGGATGCCGTAGACCGCGTCCACCTCGGGCCGGCCCGCCGGCTGCACGATGCTGCGCGCATAGGCGTTGAGCGACTCCAGGTAGCGGCGCTGGCCTTCGTTGAACAGGATGTCAAAGGCCAGCGTGGACTTGCCCGAACCCGAGACACCGGTCACCACATTGAACTTGCCGCGCGGAATGTCGACAGACAAACTCTTGAGGTTGTTCTCCTTGGCGTTGACGATCTGGATCAGGTTCGAGAACGCCGGCCGCGTGGCCCACACCTTGGGCCGCGACTCTTCCACGCCGTGCACCTTGCCCATGGCCTGCTCGTACTCGCGCAGCGCCAGCGCCGTGTGGGATGTCGGGTGCTTGCGCACCTCCTCGGGCGTACCCTGGGCCACCAGCAGGCCGCCGCCCTCGCCGCCTTCGGGGCCCAGGTCTATCAGCCAGTCGGCCGAGCGGATCACGTCGAGGTTGTGCTCGATCACGATCAGCGAATGGCCGGCCTCCAGCAGCTTGCGCAGCGCGCGCATCAGCTTGGCGATGTCGTCGAAATGCAGGCCGGTGGTCGGTTCGTCGAACAAAAACAGCGTGCCGCGGCCGGGCTGCCTGAGCGCCAGCGCCTGCTTGCTCGCGCTTACCGTCTTGCTGGCATTGGCCAAAAAGCCCGCCAGCTTCAGGCGCTGCGCCTCACCGCCCGACAGCGTGGGCACGGGCTGGCCCAGCTTCACGTATTCCAGGCCCACGTCCACGATGGGCTGCAGCGAGCGCACCACCTCGCGGTCCTGCGCAAACAGGGCAATCGCCTCGCTGACCGTGAGGTCCAGCACGTCAGACACATTGAGCAGCCGCGGCTTGAGGTCGCCTACGGCCTTGCGTTCAATCGTCACCTCGAGGATCTCGGCGCGGTAGCGCTTGCCGTCGCAGTCGGGGCAGCGCAGGTAGACGTCACTCAGGAACTGCATCTCGACGTGCTCGAAACCCGAGCCGCCGCAGGTCGGGCAGCGCCCGTCGCCGTTGTTGAAGCTGAACTTGGTGGCGGTGTAGCTGCGCTGCTTGGCCAGCGGCGCCAGCGCGAACAGGTCGCGCACCGCGTCCCAGGCGCCCACATAGCTGGCCGGGTTGGAGCGCGCCGTCTTGCCTATGGGCGACTGGTCGACAAACACCACGTCGGTCAGGTGGTCGGCACCCATCAGGCGGTCGTGCAGGCCCGGCGTCTCGGTCGCCTTGCCGAACTGGCGCAGCAGCGCCGGCGCCAGGATGTCCTGCATCAGCGTGGACTTGCCGGAGCCGCTGACGCCGGTCACGCAGACCAGGCGCTGCAGCGGGAAATCCACCGTGAGGTTTTTCAGGTTGTGGTCGCGCGCGCCTTCGAGGATGAGGCGCGGCGTGTTCTCGGTCACCGCGCGCTTGAAGCCCATGCCCACCTGCTTGCGCGAGCCCAGGTAGGCGCCGGTCAGCGTGTCGGCATGTTTGAGGTCCTCGGGCGTGCCGTCGAACACGATCTGGCCGCCCTTCTCTCCCGGGCCCGGGCCCATGTCTATCATGCGGTCGGCCGCCAGCATCACGGCCGGGTCGTGCTCCACCACCACCAGGGTGTTGCCGGCATCGCGCAGCCTGTGCATGGCCTGGGTGATGCGGTTCATGTCGCGCGGGTGCAGGCCTATGGAGGGCTCGTCCAGCACAAACAGCGTGTTGACCAGCGAGGTGCCCAGCGCCGTCGTGAGGTTGATGCGCTGCACCTCGCCGCCCGAAAGCGTGCGGCTTTGCCGGTCCAGCGTGAGGTAGCCAATGCCCACGTCGCACAGGTATTTGACGCGCGTCTGGATTTCCTCGAACAGCGACTTGAGCGCCTGTATCTCCGCGTCGTCGCCCATCACGTTGAGCGAGAGGCCGCTGAAAAACTCGCGCAGCCTGTCTATGGGCAGGCGCATCAGGTCGTGCAGCGCCAGGCCCGGCAGGGCTTCGAGCTGCTCGCGGCTCCACTGCACGCCCACCGGCATGAAACGCTGCACCGGCGGCAGCACCGCGTCGGCGGCCTCCTTGGAGCCCAGGCGCCACAGCAGCGACTCGAGCTTGAGGCGCGCGCCGCCGCAGGTTTCGCAGGGCGTGTAGCTGCGGTACTTGGACAGCAGCACGCGGATGTGCATCTTGTAGGCCTTGCTTTCGAGGTACTCGAAGAAACGCTTGATGCCGTACCACTGCTTGTTCCAGTTGCCGTCCTTGTAGCCCGGCATGCCGTTGATGACCCAGCCCTGCTGCGCCGGCGTGAGCTTGTACCAGGGCGTGTCGCGCGGAATGCCGGCCGCTTCCGCGTGGCGCATCAAATCGTCCTGGGCTTCCTTCCAGGCCGGCGTCTGTATGGTCTTGATGGCACCGGCGCGCAGGGTCAGCTTGTCGTTGGGAATCACCAGGCCGTAGTCGACGCCGATCACGCGGCCGAAACCGCGGCAGGTCTCGCAGGCGCCCATGGCGGAGTTAAAGGAGAACAGCGAGGGCGTGGGGTTGGTGTAGCGCAGGTCGCTGTCGGGGCAATGCAGGCCCGTCGAAAAGCGCCACATCACGTCGGGTTGTCCATCCTCGGCGTGTTGCACGTACACGTTGAGCCTGCCGCCGCGCTTGAGCGCGGTTTCAATCGCATCCATCACACGGGACTTCTCCACCGCGTGGGTGCGAAAGCGGTCGGCCACCACGTCCAGCAGCTTGTGCGGGCCGGCCGGCGTGGCCACATCGCGCTGCGCATGCACGCGCGTGAAGCCGCTCACCGACAGCCACTGCTCGACCTGCTCGGCGCTGGTGTTGCCGGGCAGCTCGACCGGGAAGGTCAGCACCACACGCGGGTCGCTTTCTTTGGTGCGTGCCATCAGTTCGGCGTAAATCGATTCGGGCGTGTCGTGGCGCACGTTCTGCGCGGTCTGTTTGTCGAAGAGCTGCGCGGCGCGCGCGTAGAGCAGCTTCAGGTGGTCGTTGAGCTCCGTCATGGTGCCCACGGTGGAGCGCGAGCTGCGCACCGGGTTGGTCTGGTCGATGGCGATGGCAGGCGGCACGCCCTCGACCTTGTCGACGGCCGGCTTGTCCATGCGGTCCAGGAACTGGCGCGCGTAGGCCGAGAAAGTTTCCACATAGCGGCGCTGGCCTTCGGCGAACAGGGTGTCGAACACCAGCGAGGATTTTCCCGAGCCGCTGGGGCCGGTGACCACCGTCATTTCACCGGTGCGTATGTCAAGGTCGAGGTTTTTGAGGTTGTGCTGGCGCGCGCCGCGGATGCGGATGGTTCCCTGGGACATGAGTGCGGTCTTTCCTGAAGAGGTCAAACATTCTAGGCAAAGCCTCTGGCCGTGCGGAGTATGCGGATTAATGCCCCTTTTGTGCACTTTTGCCGCCGCCAATTAGGGCGCATTCTGGTTTTCCTGCTGACTGTTTTCGCGCTTTCGTGTTTAACTTTGCCGACCTGGGATCGATTTAAGGAGACATACCATGTCAACAACAAAACGTTGGTGCGCGGCCCTTGTGCTGGCCGCCCTGGCCCAGCTGGGCCAGGCACAGATACTTGTCGGGCAGACCGCGGGCTTCACCGGCCCTGTGGGCGCCGGCGTCAAGGAAACCACCGAAGGCGCCAAGCTCTACATCGATGCCGTCAACGCCAAGGGCGGCGTGAACGGGCAGAAGGTGGAACTGGTGTCGGTCGACGACAAGTTCGATCCCAAGCTTGCGGCGGAAAACGCCCGCAAGCTGGTGGAAGAGCAAAACGTGGTGGCCCTGTTCCTCACGCGCGGCACGCCGCACACCGAGGCCATCATCCCCCTGCTCGACAAACACGGCGTGCCGCTGGTGGGCCCGTCCACCGGGGCCATGGTGCTGCACCAGCCTGTCAGGAAACATGTGTTCAATGTGCGCGCCACCTACCAGCGCGAAGCCGAAAAAGCCGTCACCCACCTCGCCTCCATGGGCATCACCCGGGTCGGCATCGTCTATGCCGACGACAGCTTCGGCGCCGACGGCGTCATGGGCGCGCAAAAAGGCCTGGCCACGGCCAAGCTGCAGCCGGCCATCCTTGAAAAATTCGACCGCAGCAAGCCCGACTTCGGGCCCATCGCGCCCAAGGTCTACCAGTCGAATGCGCAGGCCGTCATCATGGTCGCCTCGGGCCAGGCCGTGGTCGACGGCGTCAAGGCCTTCCGCGCGGCCGGCTCCACGGCGCAGCTCGTCACGCTGTCGAACAACGCCTCGGGCGGTTTTGTGAAAAGCCTGGGCGACAACGCCCGCGGCGTGATCGTGACCCAGGTCTTTCCGTATGAACGCTCCATCGCCTATCCCATGGTCAAGGAAGCCCAGGAGCTGGCCAAGGCCAAGGGCCAGGCCGACGTGAGCCCCGCCATGCTCGAAGGTTTTGCCGCGGCCAAGGTGCTGGTCGAAGGCCTGCGCCGCGCCGGCGCCAAGCCCACGCGCGAAAAACTGCAGGCGGCGCTGGAAGGCCTGCGCAAGTACGACATTGGCGGGCTGGAAGTGAGCTACAGCCCCGAAGACCACACCGGCCTGGACTTCGCCGACCTGTCCATCATTGGCACGGACGGCAAATTTAAAAGGTAGCCCCCTTAAAAGGTAGCCCCCCTGCCGACGCTCACTTCGTGTAGCGTCACCTCCCCCCGTGGGGGACAGGCGCCTTGCGCCCGGCAGAGCCGGTTCGCGGCCCCCGCTTGCGAAGTCGCAGACGCGCGGTGTCAGGTCGTCAGATTTGCTCAGAAGTAGAGGGCGTTCTCGAGTTCCTTGAACTTCTCGGGGCCCACGGCTTCCTTGATCTTGGGCGCGAGTTCCTTGAGCTTGTCGATGTCGGTCGCGGCTTCCACCGCGAGGTTGAGCCGGAAACCGCGCAAGCCCAGGCCGGCCGTGAGCCGCGTGGCGATCGGGTAGGCCCTGGAATAGTGTTCCTGCGCGCTCAGCGTGGGTGAGCCGTCGGCGTTGTGCGCGGACACGGCGGGCGCCGGGGCGGCGGGTGGGGCCGGCGGCTGCACCGCGGCGGGCGCCAGCAGGCCCAGCGACAGCAGGTGGGAAATATCTTCAGCCGTGACGCCCAGGCCCGCGGTGGCCTTGACCACCTCTTCCATGCTGCGCTTGCCGTCAAACATGATGAACGCCGAGCGTTGCCTCGGTGTCATCGGGATGGAACGGTCTTGCAATGCGGATTGGCCCAATTCCGTCTTGGTGTAAATCATCAGCGGGTCTCCAGTAAGTACGCCAGGGGGAACGCAGACTGCTGTGCGTAATGCAGAGACATTTGTGACACTTTTTTGTTGCCCCTGATTCAATTTACCCCATTTTTAGCACCAATGCACCTTTTTGGGCACGGGTCGCGGCCATGTCCTGCAACTGAAAACGCCTCTTGCGGCAATACCTCACGCCACGGCACGGGTAGCGGCGGCGGCCGGCGCTGCCGGCGCGGGCAAGGCGCCATGCTTTTCACCGCTGAGGTCGATGTCGCCGCCCTTGTTCAAGAGGAACAGGGCCAGGCCTGCGATCACGATAAATCCGAGCACGAGTTTCCACATTTTTCTCTTCTCCAAAAAAACAAAAACAAAAAAAGGCCAAAAAAAAGCCCCCGGCACATGGATGACGAGGGCCTGCAAATATCACAAGGCTCTTCAGCCTCAAGAACCGGCGCGGGCCGCTGGGCCCGCCCCGGCGATCACACCAATCAGTCGTTGGCGTAAATATCCACGTCCTTGGTTTCCTTGATGAACAAGGTGCCCACCACCAGCGTCATGCCGGCGACGATGATGGGGTACCAGAGGCCGTTGTACATATTGCCGGTCTGCGCCACGATGGCAAAGGCGGTCGTGGGCAGCAGGCCGCCGAACCAGCCGTTGCCGATGTGGTACGGCAGGCTCATCGAGGTGTAGCGGATGCGGGTCGGGAACAGCTCGACCAGCATGGCGGCGATCGGGCCGTAGACCATGGTCACCAGGACCACCAGGTAGAACAGGATCAGGGTGACCATCACCTTGTCGACCTTGGCCGGGTCGGCCTTGCTCGGGTAGCCGGCGGCCTTCAGGTCGTCCGCGATGAGTTTCTTGAACTCGGCGTCCTTCTTCTTGGCGTCGTCGGCGCTCAGGCCCTTGGCGGTGTAGCTGGGGATGGCGTTTTCGCCGATCTTGATGCTGGCCACCGTGCCGGCGGGTGCGGCGACGTTGTCATAGCTCACCGATGCGCCTGCCAGCACCTGCTTGGCGATGTCGCACGAACTGGTGAACTTGACGGTGCCGGTCGGGTTGAACTGGAACGAGCACTCGTTCGGGTCGGCGGTCACGATCACCTTGTTCTTGGCTTGCGCGGCGGCGAGGTCGGGGTTGGCGGCCTTGGTCAGCGCGGTGAACACCGGGAAGTAGGTGACCACGGCCAGCAGGCAGCCGGCCATGATGATGGGCTTGCGGCCGATCTTGTCGGACAGCGTGCCGAAGATCACGAAGAAAGGCGTGCCCAGGATCAGCGAGTAGGCCACCAGGATGTTGGCCGTGGGGCCGTCCACCTTGAGCGCCTGCGTCAGGAAGAACAGCGCGTAGAACTGGCCCGAGTACCAGACCACGGCCTGGCCGGCGGTCAGGCCGATCAGCGCCAGGATCACGATCTTCATCTTCAGGTTGCGCCACTGGCCGAAGGACTCGGACAGCGGGGCCTTGGAGGTCTTGCCCTCGGCCTTCATCTTCTGGAAGGCGGGAGACTCGTTCATCGACAAACGGATGTAGACCGACACGGCCAGCAGCAGGATGGAGACGATGAACGGAACGCGCCAGCCCCAGTCGGCGAAAGCGGCTTCGCCCATGGCGGTGCGCACACCCAGGATCACCAGCAGGCTCAGGAACAGGCCCAGCGTGGCCGTGGTCTGGATCCAGGATGTGTAGGCGCCGCGCTTGCCCTGGGGCGAGTGCTCGGCCACGTAGACGGCGGCGCCGCCGTACTCACCACCCAGCGCCAGGCCTTGCAGCATGCGCAGCGCGATCAGGATCACCGGCGCGGCAACGCCGATGGACGCGTAGTTGGGCAGCAGGCCCACGATGAAGGTCGACAAGCCCATGATCACGATGGTGACCAGGAAGGTGTACTTGCGGCCGATCATGTCGCCCAGCCGGCCGAACACCAGCGCGCCGAAGGGGCGCACGATGAAGCCGGCGGCGAACGCGAGCAGCGCGAAGATGAAGGCCGAGCCCGCGTCCAGTCCGCTGAAGAACTGCTTGGCGATGATGGCGGCCAATGAACCGTAGAGGTAGAAGTCGTACCACTCGAATACCGTGCCGAGCGAAGAGGCGAAGATCACCTTCTTCTGCTCGGCGGTCATGGGTCTGTTGTCGACGGCTGTTGCCATGATGTGTGTCTCCAAATAGTGAAGGCCTCCGGTATGGAAGCTGCACTGATTATTTTTGGAGTCCCTGACCTAGCTCTGACGTGAAAATAACAGGAGCTTGCGTGAAACTTATGCGTGGCTGACAACTCAAGGGGAAACCCTTGAGAAACTTTTCAGCATACGAAGCCGCTCCGGGAAAACGCCTAGAACCTTTTTACGCGCCGCGTAAAACTCGCTTACACGCCTGCACGCGTGCTTACGCGCTCAGGCCTTGCGCGAAATGCCCACGGCGACCTTGCTCACGCCATTCCAGCCTTCGCCTTCAAACCAGCTGTTGCCCAGCAGGTATTCGCGCAGCATGGGCAGTGCATCGAAGCCCCAGAAAATTTTGCCGTCGACTTCCATCGCGGGCACACCGAACACATCGTGCGCAATCGCCTCGTCGGTATTCTTTTTGAGTTGCGCCTTGGCCTCGTCATCACCCAGCGCGCGCTGCGCTGCAAGCTGCGCCGCGAGCGCCGCAAGCCGCTGCGCATCCGCGGCCTCGGCGCCGCCCTGCCAGACATGGCGAAACATGGTTTCGCAGACATAGCGGTTGGGGCTGGCCGGATCGTCGGGCGTGCCGCAGGCGCTGGCCAGCCGCAGCAGCGGCAAGGGGTTGAAGGGATGGCTGGCCGGCATCTGCATGGCGATGCCCTTGCTGTGCGCATGCCACAGCACCTGCCGGTAGGTCCAGTCGCGCTTGGGCGCGATCTCGGCCGGGCCCAGCTGGCCGTGGTGCTTGAGCATGGCGGCAAACAGCACGGGCCGGTAGCTGACGCTGTAGCTCAGGCCCTTGAGGGCTTCGGGCAGCTGCTCGAAAGCGAGGTAGGCATAGGGAGAGATGAAATCAAAATAAAAAGTGATGTGCTTCATGAAATCCTCTCCCTTGAATGTTCAGGCCCGTACCGCCGCCATGCGCTGGCCTATGGTGCGCCAGAGTTCGCGCTGCGCCTCGGGGCCGGAGCGCGCCCAGGCCGAGATCTCGCCCAGGGTGCGGAAGCAGCCTTCGCACAGCCCGCTGTCGGCGTTCACGCGGCACACCGAGATGCAGGGCGAGGGCACATCGTCGCCCGCGGCCTCCACCGTGCGGCCGCGCTCCGTCACCCGGGCCACGGCCTGCTCGCGCGCGATGGCCTCCTCGCCCATATCCACGGCCACGTCGACCACCGGCGCGCCGGTCAGCAGCTCCAGCTCCTGCGGCATCAGCTTGAACACCGCATGCGGATGGCCGGCCGCGGCCCAGACCTCGTCAAAACGCATCAGGCTCAGGTCCACCAGCACCACGGCCTGGCTGATATGCCCCACGGGCGACACGCCCCCTATGGAAAAACCGGTCTTGCTTTTCACAAAATCCGCATCGGCGCGGCCCACGCGCTTGCCGTCGCTGCAGACCAGGGCCTCGACCTTGCGTTCATCGACCCGCCTGTCGCCCGAGGTCACGACCAGCACGGCGGCATCGTCCGACTTGCGGCGAAAGATGATGCTCTTGGCGATCTGCCCCAGGCGCACGCCCAGCGCATCGGCCGCCTGCTGCGCGGTGCGCGCCGCATCGTCCAGCATCACGGGCATATGCGGATGGCCGCATTCGCGCAGCACCGCCGCCACACGTTGAACACCCTCAGGCAAGCTCTTCAGTTCAGCACCACACATATCAATTCGCTCGTTTGTTCAGAAGCGCCGTCGCGGCGCGGGAATTCGGTTTGCGGCCCAGGAAGTCGCTGATGAATTTTCCGGCATCGATCAGCTTGTCGAGGTCAATCCCGGTGCTGATGCCCATGCCGTGCAGCAAATAGACCACGTCTTCGGTCGCCACATTGCCGGTCGCGCCCTTGGCAAAAGGGCAGCCGCCCAGGCCGGCCGAGGAGGTGTCGAACTGCCAGACGCCCATCTGCAGCGAAGCCAGGGTGTTGCCCAGGGCCTGGCCGTAGGTGTCGTGGAAATGGCCCGACACATCGTTGATGTCGAAGTGCCTGAGCGTCGCGTCCAGCGCGCGCTGCACCTTGAGCGGCGTACCCACGCCTATCGTGTCGGCCACGCCCACATGCTGCACACCTATGCCCTTCATCAGGCCGGCCAGCATGTCCACACGTTCGGGCGCGATCTCGCCCTCGTAAGGGCAGCCCACGGTGCAGGACATGGCGCCGCGCACATAAATGCCTTTTTCACGCGCGGCCTCGACCACGGGACGGAAGCGCTCGATGCTTTCGGCAATCGAGCAGTTGATGTTCTTCTGGCTGAAGGCCTCGCTGGCCGCGCCGAAGACCACAATCTCGTCGGGCCACAGTTCACGGGGCGGCGCAACCGCGGCTTCAAAGCCTTTCATGTTGGGCGTCAGCACCGAATAGCGCACACCGGGCTTGCGCTGGATACCGGCCATCACCTCGGCGTTGTCGGCCATCTGCGGCACCCATTTGGGCGAGACGTAGCTGGTGACCTCAATCTCGGTCAGGCCCGCGTCCTGCAGCCGGTGCACCAGCTCTATCTTGACGGCGGCCGGCACCTGGGCTTTTTCATTCTGCAAACCGTCGCGGGGGCCGACATCGACGAGCTTGACTTTGGAAGGTAGTTTCATGGGGCTCTTTCAAGAGGTACGGGCGTCGGCTCTCTCCTGCAAGCAGGGGCCGCGGAACCGGCTTTGCCGGGCCGCAGGCGCAGCGGCCCCTCCGGTAATGAGAAGAGGGGCAGGGAGCTACGCGAAGCGAGCGACCGTGGGGGCCACATCTTCAGTATCCCTTTTTTGGGTCAACCACGCCGGCCAGGGTGCTTATGGGCGCACCGGCCGCCAGGCTGCGTATTTTCCCGGCGATCTGGGCAATGCTTTCCTCGCGCAGCGTGCGGGCCGAGGTGTGCGGCGTGATGGTGACCTTGGGGTGTTTCCAGAAGGCATGCTCCGACGGCAGCGGCTCGGTGCGGAATACATCCAGCGTCGCGCCGGCCAGCTGGCCGCTGTCTATCAGCGCCAGCAGGTCCTCCTCCACCAGGTGGGCGCCGCGCGCCACATTGATGACATAGCCGCCCGGCCGCAGCCTCGACAGCGTGTCGCGGTTCATGATGCCCTGGGTGTCCGGCGTCAGCGGCAGCAGACAGACCAGAAAACGGCTGGCCGCCAGGAAATCCTGGAAGCCCGCACTGCCGACCTCGCCTGAATAGCAGCGCACGCCCTCCACCACCTTGGGCGAACGGCTCCAGCCATTGACCGGAAAGTCAAACTGCGCGAGCGCACGGCTCACACGCTCACCGAGCACCCCCAGGCCCATCACGCCTATGGGATAGTCGGTGCGCAAACGCGGCTTGCGGTATGACCACTTGCCCCCGGCAATGTCGGCCTCGTAGCCGTCCAGCTCGCGGAAGTGGCGTATCACCGCATGGCAGACAAACTCGGCCATCTGCGCCGACATGCCGGCATCGTCCAGCCGCACCACCGGCACGCCGGCCGGCAGTTTCAGCTTCATGAGCGCATCCACGCCCGCGCCTATATTGAAGATGCCCTTGAGCCGCGTCTGCTCATCAAAGAACTGCTGGGGCGGTGCCCAGACCACCGCATAGTCGGCCGGCTCCGCGCCGGCGGACCACAAGCTCACATCGGCATCCGGAAAAGCGGCCTTGAGGCCGTCTACCCAGGGCTGGGGTTTGGTGTCGGAACAGCAAAAACTGATGCGCATGAAAAAAATCCCGTTTGAAGCAAAACAAATTCAAACGGCTATTTTCAACAATTCCGCACCCTCGTTGACCTGGTCGCCCGGCGCATAGAGCAATTCCTGCACCGTGCCGTCGGCGGGGGCCGCAATCGTGTGCTCCATTTTCATGGCCTCCATCACGGCCAGCGGTTGCCCCTTGCTGACCTTGTCGCCGGCTTTCACCGCAAAGGACACCACCTTGCCCGGCATGGGCGCGGTCAGGCGGCCGCCCTCGGCCTGGGCCTCGCCCGCATGGGCCAGCAGGTCTATGGAGAGGATTTGCGTCGCGCCCTTGGCGGTAAACACATGGTCCAGCTCGCCCTGCGCATACACGGCCGCCGTCATGCGCTGGCCCGCGAATTGAATCTCTATGCCCTGCGCGGTTTCAGCAAACAGCAATGGCCCCGCGGCATCGCCCAGCGCGAGATGCAGCGCACCGTCATGCCCGTAGGTCAACACCGCCTTGGCCGGCTCGCCATGGAATTCAAACTCAAAGCGCCGCTGCACCACGCCATGCGAGCGCCAGCCGTCGCGGCGGCTGAACGGGTCGTCGCCCGCCAGGGCGCGCTCGTCCAGCAGCTGCTTGGCCACCGCCGCGGCGGCCGCCATGGCCAGGCCCACGGGCTCCTGTTTAAAAAGCACGGCTTCCTCGCGCTGTATCAGCGCGGTGTCCAGGTTGGCTTTGGCAAACGAAGGGCTGCGCACCACATAGCGCAAAAACTGCACATTGGTGCTCAGGCCCACGATGCGGGTCTGCGCCAGCGCGTCGTCCAGCCGGGCCAGCGCCTCTTCACGCGTGGCGCCGTGCACGATGAGCTTGGCCACCATGGAGTCGTAATAGGGCGAAATCGCATCGCCTTCGCGCACGCCGTCATCCACACGCACCTGGCCGCGCTCAAACGCGGTGTGCACCGGCTTTTTATAGACATGCAGGCTGCCGGTGGCCGGCAGGAAATTGTTGTCGGGCGTTTCGGCACAGATACGCGCCTCGATGGCGTGGCCGGTGATGCGCAGTTGTTCTTGCGCCAGCGGCAGCTTTTCGCCCGAGGCCACACGCAACTGCCACTCGACCAGGTCCAGGCCGGTAATCGCTTCGGTCACCGGGTGTTCGACTTGCAAGCGCGTGTTCATCTCCATAAAGAAGAAGTTCATGCTGCCGTCTGTGCGCTGCTCGACAATGAACTCGACCGTGCCGGCGCCCACGTAGTTCACGGCGCGCGCGGCCGCGACCGCCGCCTCGCCCATCTGCTTGCGCATGGCTTCGGTCATGCCTGGGGCCGGCGCTTCTTCCAGCACTTTCTGGTGGCGGCGCTGCACCGAGCAGTCGCGCTCGAACAGGTAGACGTAGTTGCCGTGCGTGTCGCCAAACACCTGTATCTCGATATGGCGCGGGCGCTGCGCGTATTTTTCAACCAGCACCGCATCGTCGCCAAAGCTGTTGATGGCCTCACGCTTGCAGGATGCCAGCGCGGCTTCAAAGTCTTCGCTCTTGTCCGCCGCGCGCATGCCCTTGCCGCCGCCGCCCGCGCTGGCCTTGATCAGCACCGGGTAGCCGATGCGGTCGGCCTCGCGCTTGAGCAGCGCCGGATCCTGGTCGCTGCCGTGGTAACCCGGCACCAGCGGCACACCGGCTTTTTCCATCAGCTGTTTGGACTCGGCTTTCAAGCCCATGGCCTTGATGGCCGAGGCCGGCGGGCCTATAAAGACCAGGCCGGCGGTAGCGCAGGCCTGGGCAAACTCCTCGTTCTCGCTCAGAAAGCCATAGCCCGGGTGAATCGCCTCGGCGCCCGTGGCCTTGGCCGCTTCGATGATGCGCTCCCAGCGCAGATAGCTGTCCTTGGGCGCACTGCCGCCTATGTGCACCGCTTCGTCGCAAAAGCCCACATGTTTGGCGCCCGCATCGGCATCGGAATACACGGCGACGGACTGGATGGCCATGCGTCTGGCGGTCGCTGCAACACGGCATGCGATCTCTCCGCGGTTCGCGATCAGTATTTTTTTAAACATGGTGGTCGTTCTGTTTTGAGAAAGGAGACTTCAAGGTAAAAGCGGCGGTGGTTCCCGGGTCCGGCCTGCCACTGAAAATCCGCGCCACGCGGATAAAGAGCTGACGCAAGAATCGCCAGCACACCCGTATCAGCCAGACACTGAGCACCAGCACCAGGGCCAGCAGCACCACAAAAACCAGCGGATGCACAATCGCCAGCCACAGGCCCAGCGGCACCAGGCCGTCCTCGAGCAGCGAGGCGCCGATATTGCTAAAGGGCTCGGGCGAGGTGTTAATGGCCGCGCGCGTGGTGGCTTTGGCGGCAAAACTGGTGGCCGCCAGCGTGCCGCCCAGCAGGGCCGCCACCAGCGCGCCCAGGCCGTTGTCGCCGCCAAACACCGCGGCCGCCAGCGCCGCGCCGGCCGGGATGCGGATCACGCCATGCACCACATCCCACAAAGAATCCAGGCCCGGGATCTTGTCGGCAAAAAACTCGACAAACACCATAAAGCCGCTGATGCCCAGCACCACCGGGTGGGCCAGCAGCTGCAGGCCGGACGGCAACTGCACCCAGCCCATAAAACCGGCCAGCCCGGTCAGCAGCACCACCAGGTAGAGGCGCACGCCGCTGGCCCAGCCCAGCGCGCCAGCCAGGGCGATCAGTTGTGCGGTGTCCAGGGTGTTCATGATGGTTTGGTCGGCAACCAATCAGGCTTGCGCTTTTGCAAAAAGGACTGCACGCCCTCGCGGCCCTCGGGGCTCACACGCACATCGGCAATGGCCTGCACCGTCATCTGCGTGAGTTCGTGGGTGATGGCCTGCCCCGCCACGTCCTGCACCAGCTTTTTGCACAGCTTCACGGCCTCGGGGCCGGCATTGACCAGGGCTTTCACGAGCTCGGCCACCTTGGCATCCAGCGCCTCGGCCGCCACGACCTCGTGCACAAAACCGATGCGCAGCGCCTCGGCCGCATCAAAACGCTCGGCCGTCAAAAAGTAGCGATGCGCCGCGCGTGTGCCCATGGCCCGAATCACATAAGGGCTGATGGTGGCCGGGATCAGGCCCAGCTTGACTTCGCTGAGGCAATAGCCGGCCGTATCAACGGACACGGCCATGTCGCAAGCCGCGACCAGTCCCATGCCCCCCGCATACACATCGCCTTGTATGCGGGCAATGACGGGTTTGGGGCATTCATAAACAGCCTGAAGCATGGTCGCCAGGCGGCCCGCATCCTCCATGTTCTGCTTGTAGGTGTAGTCGGCCATGCTGCGCATCCAGTTCAGGTCCGCGCCTGCGCAAAAGGCTGGGCCCTGGGCCGCCAGCACCACACAGCGCACCTCGTCGCGCATGCCCAGCTCGACAAAGGCCTGGGTCATCTCGGCGATCACCTCCTCGTTAAAGGCATTGCGCACCTCGGGGCGGTTCAGGGTGACGGTGGCGACCAGCGCCTCGGTATGGATGCTCAGGTGGTTCATGGTGTGGTCCAGACAACGTCGTGATCGACGGCATAGAGCTTGCATTTTGCGGTGGTGGCGTGGCGGTTGCAGCTGTCCAGCGCGCGTTTGGCGGGATCGTCGCCGCCCTCGGCCCAGCCCCAGCCGCCGGCGGGGCCTATGGCAAAGGCGCGCGGCACATCCTTGCCCAGGAAGACCTTGTAGCCCGCCTTGCCGGCCGCCGACAGCGAGGGCACCTTGGGCTCCTCATCGATGGCCGCAAAATCGGTCTTGGGCGGCAGCTCGGTTTTGGGGCCCGAGGGCGCAAAGCGCGCATACGCCGGCAGGGGCTGGCTGGGCAGGCCAATTTTTTCAAGAAAACGCGTGACTTCAGGCTGCCAGATGCCCTGGCCTTTGCTGGAACCAAACATGCTGTGCGAATCGCTGCCGAAGGTGCCGAAGGCGACCACACGCGCCTTCTCGCCGCCGCTGTTGTAGCGCGCCGCCATGTCCTGCCAGGTGGACGGCGAAAAATAGCTGTCGTTGTCGCCATAGAACCATAGCGAGGGCAGCTGGGTCTCGGCCGCGTAGCTGCCCGCGGCCCTGGCCAGGTTGGCCTGCCAGCCCGCGCAGCTTTCCTGCCGCAGGCCGCCCGCAAAGTTGACCAGGCCTTTGACGCCGGGGTAATTCAGCGTGCCAAAGGCCAGCGTGGTCCAGCCGCCATGCGACTGGCCCATCACCAGGATGCGGTTTTTGTCGGCATCAGGCTGCGCCAGCGCGTAGTCGAGCACGGCCTTGACGTCCTCGGCCTGGACGCGGCCGTTGCTTTCCACATTGCAGCCGCCGCCTATATAACCGCCGCTGGATTTGGAAAAGCCCTGGCGCATGGGCACCAGCACCATATAACCGCGCTGCAAAAAATAGCGCGCCGCAATGGACGGCCGGTAGCGCGACTGGAAGCGCGGGTCCCCCAGCGACTTGCCGTGGTTGATCACCACCACCGGGAAAGGCCCGGGGCCGTCGGGCTTGTACACCGTGGTTTCAAGCTCGGTGCTGCCTATGAGCGCCTTTTTGGAGACCATGAGCACGGACTCATTGAGTGCCGCATTGAGCTCGGGCTCCTGCGCACGCACCTGGCCGGCCAGGCCGGTGCACAGCAGCGCCCCCAGCAACCATAAACGATGGATGTCAGTCATAACGTTTTGCCACCTCTTCAAGCATCACCTCGGTTGCACCACCGCCTATGCCCAGCACACGCGCATCGCGCCACAGGCGTTCAATCGCTGTCTCGCGGATAAACCCCATGCCGCCGTGAAACTGCTGGCAGGTCAACAACACTTCGTTGACCAGCTCGCCCGTCAGCGCCTTGAGCATGGAAACCTCCTGCACAATGTCGCGCCCCTGGGTGACCGACCACGCGCAGTGGTACATGAACTGGCGCGCCGCGCGGGTCTTGGCGTCCAGCATGGCGATGCGCTGGCGAATCGTTTGTTTGTCCCACAGCGTGGCGCCGAAAGCCTGGCGCTGGCGCACATAGTCCAGCGTCATTTTCAGCGCCTGGGTGCAGTGGCCCACCGCCATGGCCGCGAGGGCGATGCGTTCGGTCTGGAAGTTTTTCATGACTGAATAAAAGCCCTTGCCCTCCTCGCCCAGCAGGTTGCCGGCCGGGATGCGCACATGGTCAAACACCAGCTCAGCCGTGTCGGACGACAGCCAGCCGGTCTTCTTGAGCGCACGGCCCACCGTAAAACCCGGCGTGCCTTTTTCGACGATGAACATGGACACATCGTGGCGCGCCATGCCGGTTTTGGCCGCGATGAAATACAGGTTGGCATGTACGCCGTTGGTGATGAACATCTTGGTGCCGTTAAGCACCCATTCGTCGCCATCACGTTTGGCCGTCATGCGCATGCCGGCCACATCGGAACCCGCGCCGGGTTCGGTGATGCCGACCGCGGTAATCGTCTTGCCGGCAATCACGTCCGGCATGTATTGGGCCTTCTGCGCCGCATTGCCCGCATGGAACAAATGCGGGCTGGCCATGTCGGTGTGCACCAGCACCGTGATGATGAAGCCGCCAAAGGTGGACTGCGACAGTGCCTCGGCAAACACCAGGTTGGTCAAGGCATCGGCCTCGGCGCCGCCGTAGTCGGCCTCATACATCAGGCCCAGCAGGCCGGCTTCGCCCATTTTGCGCAGTACCTCGCGCGGCACACAGCCTTCTTCTTCCCAGGCAGCGGCATAAGGCTCAACCTCGCGCGCAATAAAGCGCGCGACCTGCTCGCGCAGCAGTTCGTGCTCGGGGGTGATGTAGATGTTGTCCATGTGCGCCGCTCAGGCCTACATGCGGAACACGCCGAATTTGGTCTCGGGAATCGGCTGGTTCAAAGTGGCCGAAAGCCCCAGCGCCAGCACACGCCGCGTATCCGCCGGGTCAATCACGCCGTCGTCCCACAACCGTGCGCTGGAGTAATAAGGGTGCGACTGGTGGCCGAACTGGTCCAGCACCGGCTGCTTGAAGGCGGCCTCTTCTTCGGCGCTCCAGCTGCCGCCCTTGGCTTCAATCGCGTCGCGCTTGACGGTGGCCAGCACGCCGGCGGCCTGCTCGCCACCCATCACGCAGATGCGCGCATTCGGCCACATCCACAAAAAGCGCGGCGAATAAGCCCGGCCGCACATGCCGTAATTGCCCGCGCCGTAGCTGCCGCCGATGATGATGGTGAACTTGGGCACCTGGGCCGTGGCCACGGCCATCACCATCTTGGCGCCGTGGCGCGCAATGCCCTCGGCCTCGTATTTCTTGCCAACCATAAAGCCCGTGATGTTCTGCAAAAACACCAGGGGTATCTTGCGCTGGCAGCACAGCTCGATGAAATGCGCGCCCTTTTGCGCCGATTCGCTGAACAAAATGCCGTTGTTCGCGATGATGCCCACCGGCATGCCCTCGACATGCGCAAAACCGCAGACCAGGGTGGCGCCGTAACGCGCCTTGAACTCGGCAAACTCGCTGCCGTCCACAATGCGCGCAATGATTTCGCGCACGTCATAAGGCTTGCGCGTGTCGGTGGGGATCACGCCATACAGTTCTTCGGCCGGGTACAGCGGCGGCACCGGCGTGCGCAGCACTTGCCCGGGCTGTTTTTGCCGGTTCAGGTTGGCCACGGCGCGGCGCGCCAGCGCCAGCGCATGCGGATCGTTCTGCGCCAGGTGGTCGGCCACGCCCGAGAGGCGTGTGTGCACATCGCCGCCGCCCAGGTCTTCGGCACTGACGATTTCGCCGATCGCGGCTTTCACCAGCGGCGGGCCGCCCAGAAAAATGGTGCCCTGGTTCTTGACGATGATGGTCTCGTCGCTCATGGCCGGCACATAAGCGCCGCCGGCCGTGCAGCTGCCCATCACGACGGCGATCTGCGCAATACCCTGGGCGCTCATATTCGCCTGGTTAAAAAAGATGCGGCCGAAATGGTCGCGGTCCGGAAACACCTCGTCCTGGTTGGGCAGGTTGGCGCCGCCCGAATCGACCAGGTAAACACAAGGCAGGTTGTTCTGCTGCGCGATCTCCTGCGCGCGCAAATGTTTTTTGACCGTCATCGGGTAATAGGTGCCGCCCTTCACGGTGGCGTCATTGCACACAATCATGCAGTCCACACCGCTGATGCGGCCTATGCCGGCGATCACGCCCGCGCAGGGCGCGCTGTCGGTCCCGTCGCGGTCGGGGTACATGGCAAACGCGGCCAGTGGCGACAGCTCGAGGAAAGGCGTGCCCGGGTCCAGCAGCATCTGCACCCGGTCGCGCGGCAGCAGCTTGCCGCGTGAGGTGTGGCGCGCACGGGCCACATCACCGCCGCCCTGGGCGGCCTTGGCGACTTTGGCCGTCAGGTCGTCAACCAGCGCGCGCATGGCGGCGGCATTGGCCTGGAAGTCGGCGGAACGGGCGTTGAGCTGGGTCTCAAGAGCGGACATGGATTTTTTCCTGATGGGGGCGCTGACAAGGCATGGGCGGGCGCAGAGGTCCTACCTTAGCGCCAAACAGCCAGCTTAGCGAAAACCCGCCCCCGGGAGGCCGCCAACAAGGTTGCAAATCCTGCCAACGACACGGAGAATCAGCTCATGCCCTCCCGCAGCCCCGCCAACCCGCCCATCGCCGCCACACCCATGGCCTTTGCCAGAAGCATAGTAGCCGCGTACAAACGCTACAGCAGCAGCCCGGACCAGGCCCTGAAACTGGCACAGATCACGCCAAACCAGCTGAAACAGCCGACCGCCCACATCACGGCCCGCCAGATGGAAGTCCTCTCCGGCGCCGCCATGCAGGAACTCGACGACGAAGGCCTGGGCGCCTTTGGCCGCAAACTGCCCTGGGGCAGCTACGGCATGCTGGCCCGTGCATCGATCAGCTCACCGAATCTGGGCATAGCCCTCAAACGCTGGTGCCGCCACCATGCGCTGATCACCGACGACATCATGCTTCGCCTGGCCACCAGCGGCGATACGGCCGCGATCACGGTGGAAGAAAAGGCGCCAGGCCAGGTCGGCGAATTTGGCCTGGTCCACGTACTGCGCAATATCCACGGCTTGGCCTGCTGGTATGTGGATTCGCGGATTCCGCTGCAGGGCGCGCGCTTCCCGTTTGAGGCGCCGGCCCATGTCGAGGCCTACGCCCTGATGTTCCCCGGCCCGGGCCTGCAGTTCAAGGCCGCGCAGGCCGAGATTAAATTTGATGCACGTTACCTGGCCTTGCCGCTGCGGCGTGATGAAAAAGCCCTGCAGCAGATGCTGCAGCGGGCCTTGCCTTTGACGGTGCTGCAGTACCGGCGCGATCGTTTGCTCGTGGAGCAGGTGCGGCAGGCACTGGCAAACCCGGCAGCAGGCGCATCCCATACCGCGGAAACCCTGGCGGTGGCCCTCAATATGTCGCCGCGCTCTTTGCATCGCCAGCTTCAGGAGGAAGGGGCTTCGCTGCAGCAGCTCAAGGATGAGGTGCGGTTTGAGAAAGCGAAAGACTTGTTGCTGCGGACTTCAAAGCCTATCAAGCAGGTGGCCGAGGCTTCGGGGTTTCGGAATGAGAAGAGTTTTACGAGGGCGTTTCGGGAGTGGAGCGGCCATTCGCCGGCAGAGTTTCGGCAAGGAAACCAGCCACCGCTGGCCTGATTTGCCCCTTTCATGGCAGGACTTGTGACGCATGGAGTCCTAGACTGTGCGCATGATCACCCTTCACCACTGCGTCAGCGCCCGCTCGTTCCGCCCCTTGTGGATGCTCGAAGAGCTGGGCGTGCCCTACACGCTGCGCATGCTGCCTTTTCCGCCACGTGCGCTGGCCCGCGAATTCCTGGCGGACAACCCCTTGGGCACCGTGCCGCTGCTGGTGGACGGTGACACCCGCATGACCGAATCCGCGGCGATATGCCAATACCTTGCGGCACGGCACAGCCCCGGCCAGCTGGACGTCCCGCTGGCAGACCCAGCCTATGGCGCTTACCTGAACTGGCTGTACATGGGCGAGGCCACACTGACCTTTCCGCAAACCCTGGTGCTGCGCTACACCCATTTCGAACCCGAGGCGCGCAAACAGCCCCAGGTCGCGGAAGACTACAGCCGCTGGTTCCTCGCCCGGCTGAAAGCCATGGACGCCGCCCTGCAGCAACAACAGGAGTTTCTCTGCGCCGGCCGCTTCACCGCAGCCGATGTGTCTGTCCACTACGCCCTCATGCTGGCCGGCCACCTTGGCCTGGCAACGCAATTCCCCGACGCCGTGCGCCGTTACCGCCAGCAGCTGGAGCAACGCCCGGCATTCCAGCGCGCCCTGCTGGCACAGCATCAGGCCGCGCTGGACCAGGGCATCTCCACCACGCCGGCACCGGACATGCGGCCGGCAATGTCTAAACCCTCACCCGCCCAAGCATGAACGGCAACACCACACGCTCCACCGCACGCAGCAGCCTCAACTCGCCCCCAAAAAACATCTTGGCCTCCGCCGGTCCGTCCGTGTTCTGAGCCTCGATCTCAGCCGTCACCGCCTGCATAGCCTCGGGCATAGCCTTGGCCAAACGATCAAGCTCACGCTCACCGATACGCCGATTCAAGCCCAGCGCTTCGCCCGCGGCCAGCACGGCCTCTCGGTTCACTTCGCCAAAGCGCACGGCGCCGGGCAGCGGGATCATGAGCTGGACGTCCGGCCACATCGCGCGCGCCTCGGCATACGCGGGCGTGTGGTACACCGCCGTGGAGAGCATGTCGTAAGGTGGTGAGACTTCTATCCCCTGGTCGCTGACCCGGAAGGAAATGTTCTTGAGGTGGTTGTCATCGTTGCCGATGAGCAGGTTGAACACCAGCCAGCGGTACAGGCGCAGCCTGGCTTCGGCGCGGTTGCGGCACAGCGTGATGCAGGCGGCGACGGCTTCGAGGCTGGCGGACGTGTTTTTGAACCCGCGCGATTTGTTTAGCAGCTGGCAGGCGTCGATGACGTGCAAGCGCTGGGTGATGCCTTGCGCGTCCGCGGCGCGGTCAAAGCGCTCTATCAGGTAGACGGGCTCGGGCACATAACGGCGGTGGACGGCGGGCGCGCCCAGGCCCAGCCGGGTGGCCAGGCGCTGCATGGCGTATTCGTTGATGACGGAGCTGGGGTAGTCGTCGCTCAGGTGGTTGGGTTTGAGGATGTGGGTGGAGGGCTCGCCGCCCATGGGCTCAAAAAGATCGCCGTTGCGGTAGACCACCAGCAGCTTGTGCTGGGCACCGGCGACGGACATCTGCTTGGGCGCACCGCTGCTGAGGGATTTGCGCGGCAGATCGCAGATGCGTTGGCTCAGTTCTTCATCGTGCAGGACTTTGAGGTTGCCGCGCGCGGGCGCTTGCGCATCAGGCGGCAGCAGCACCAGCGAGCCGGCGGATTCCGCTCCCAGGTATTGCAGCAGGGCAAAGGCGTCGTCACCCTGGATACCAGCATCCTTGAGCAGGGCCTGGCGCAAGGTTTCTTCGGGCAGCAGGTTGTCGAAGTACCACTGCACGGGCCGCTGGGTGGCGCCGTCCTGGTGCGACGGGTTTGCGCGGTCCAGGGCTGGGGAAAGGTCGAAGCTGCCGGGGGCCTGCGACCATGCGGGGTCATATTCGAAACTCCAAAGGTCGTTACCCTCACTGAGGGTGCCGACATGCTGGTCGTTGAGGTAAGCGTTGAGTGTGCGCACGGCTTAGCGCTTATTGTTATTAGTGGGGGTGGGCTTGCGCCCGGCTTTGCCCTGCAACAGCCTGAGTTCGGCACCCGAAGTGTCGGGGATGTCGACGCAAAGCTTGAGGCCCATCTCTTCCAAGACCTTGAAGACAAGGCCCATGCGGACGGTTTCCTTGCCGAGTTCCAGGTCGGAAGCGAACTGCTTGCTCACGCCGACCGTGGCGGCCATGTCGTCGAGGCGGACTCTGCTGCTGCGGCGCACCGCCCTAAGCGCAAGGCCAAGTTCGGCGACGGAGTGGATAGGTATTTGCATAAAAATCCTGTGATTGCAGGATTTTTATCGGAAAACCGATATTTGGTCAATAAAATCCTGGGATCACAGGATTTTTATCGGAAAACCGATATTTAACCAACAAAATCCTGGGATCACAGGATTTTTAACTCAAACCAGGGCCTCCGCAGCCTTGACCCCCACCCCAATCCCATCCAAAGCTCCGGCCAGATTCGCCACAGTCCGGTCCACGTTATGCCACTTCTCCAGCCCAAACAGCCCCACACGAAAGGTCTTGAAGTCAGGCCCTTCGTCGCATTGCAGCGGCACGCCGGCGGCGGTTTGCAAACCCTCGTTTAAAAACTTCTTGCCTGACTGGATGTCGGGATCGGTGGTGTAGCTGACCACCACGCCCGGGGCCTTGAAGCCTTCAGCGGCCACGCTGGGCAGGCCGCGGTTTTCGAACAGCTGGCGCACCTTGCGGCCCAGCTCCTCTTGTTCAGCCTTCACTTTGGCAAAGCCGTAGTCCTGCGTCTCTTTCATGGTGGCGCGCAGGCGTGTGAGGGCGTCTGTGGGCAGGGTCGCATGGTAGGCGTGGCCGCCGTTTTCGTAGGTTTCCATGATCTGCAGCCACTTCTTGAGGTCGCAGGCGAAGCTGGAGCTCTGGGTGGTTTCAATCGCGGTGCGGGCGCGTTCGCTGAGCATGACCATGGCGCAGCAGGGTGAGCTGCTCCAGCCTTTTTGCGGGGCGGAGATCAGGATGTCTACGCCGGTGGCTTTCATGTCGACCCACATGGCGCCGGAGGCGATGCAGTCGAGCACAAACAGGCCGCCCACGGCATGCACGGCGGCCGCGACGGACTGCAAATAGCCGTCGGGCAGGATCATGCCGGAGGCGGTTTCGACGTGGGGGGCAAAGACCAGGGCGGGCTTTTCCTTGGCGATGGCGGCGACGACGTCGGCCACCGGTGCGGGAATCCACGGCGCCTGGGCGCCTGCCGCCGTCTTGCGGGCCTTGAGCACGGTGTGTGAGGCGGGGATGTTGCCCATCTCGAAAATTTGCGTCCAGCGGTAGCTGAACCAGCCGTTGCGGACGACCATGACATGTTTGCCGGCAGCGAACTGGCGGGCCACGGCTTCCATGCCGTAGGTCCCGCTGCCGGGCACCAGGGCAACGGAATGGGCGTGGTAAACCTCTTTGAGGATGGCGGAGATGTCGCCCATCACGCCCTGGAAGCTGCGCGACATGTGGTTGAGCGCGCGGTCGGTGTAGACGACGGAGAATTCGAGCAAACCGTCGGGGTCGACATTGGGCAGAAGTCCGGGCATGGTCTCACCTTGATTTTTAAAAGTCGGGCTGGCAGCTTAGCACCGCGGGCCCATTCATGCACCCAGGGAAAGGCGGGATCCCCACTGCGCCCTCCCCCGCGCTCTCCGCAGGCCTGCTTGTGTGGACAATTGGGCAGGTCCGGGAGGGTCCTGGAAAGCATCCATGGCAACAGGCCAACAAGGGAGTCGGGCGTATGCACTCAGGGAGCAGGTTTTTTTTCAAGGCCTTTTTGAAGGCCTCCAGCGTGGTGATCGCGGCCGCGTTCGGCATCGCCTGCGTTGCGCTGATCAATCTTGCGCCGTTCGCCATGCTGGGAGAGGAGGCCCGGATCTTCTCGCTGTTTTTCACCGTGCTGCCCAGCCTGGCGGCAGGCAGTTTTGTGTTTGCCTGGTGCTACAAACACCACATGGAATGGCTGAATGCCGGTTTTACGGCCGCGCAGAGCCGGCCCGCCAAGCCGCAGCTGCTTGTTTCAGGCATCGCACTGGCGGCGGGGCTGGCGGCGCTGTACATCGCGGTGATCGGCCTGCATCCGAAATTTTTTGAGCTGGCCTGGCGCGAGGAAATACGCCTGGCCAACGGCGCCCGGATGGTCGTGGAAACGGGCAGGACTTATGAACGCCTGGACTTGATTCGTTTGCGCGAACTCGGCGAGGTTCGCCTGCGCAGCACCCGGCTGAGCTTTGAGCCCGCCGCGGGCCAGCCCCCGGTTTCCGTGAGCACCCGTCTGCAGCCCGTTTACCTGAACCAGATTGACGGCGTCTGGTACCTCGTGCTGGCCGGCCGGGACGACAGCCGGGAGCGGGCCCGGCCCGGGGACAACTGGGGAACCGACTACAACACCCTGCAGCAACGCCTGGCCATCTTGAAGGGCAACACCTTCGAAGCCGCCCCCTGGGAGAAAGCCCCGGCGGCGATTGTGTTTCACAACCTGCTGTCGACGGATATTTTTGACCTGGCCAAGGCCAAGGCGGCGGAGAAACACCTGATGACCCTGTACGAAAAACAGACCCTGGCTTACCGCTATGTGAACATGCCGGGCCCGGACCCACTGAGGATCACCCGAAGCAAGGCGATGAACACGCCGCTGCTCGAGGCGTACCAGGAGGCGATTGCGGGATTGATCAAACCGCCTTGAGACTGAACAGCTTCAGCCTTGGGGCGGAATCTCCTGGGCCAGCGCGCAGCCGCCGGCCTCAGGGGCTGGCCGTGCCGGCCTGCGTGCCGGCCGGCGGCAGGGACTGCAGCAACTCCTGGAAGGCGGGTGAAGCCTGCAGCACCTTGCGGCCGGCGTGGATGAGCCGGGTGACGTCTTCGGCCGGAATCGAAAACGCCGTGGGGATTTGCAGCAGGCGGCTGCGTTCCATGGCTTCGGGGGCGTCGCGCAGGTTGACGTTGATGACGTGGATTTCGGCGTCTTTGGCAAAGGCGCTTTGGCCGTCGGAGGCGGCGCGCAGCTCTGCGCGCCACTGCCGGGCCAGGTCGCCCAGCATGGCCAGGGTTTCCTGGGTGGCGCGGGCGCCGGTGCCGAAAAGCATGGCGTCCACCACCTGCAGCGTGGTGGGCACCTTGCCGCTTTCGTCGATGCGCTCGGAAGGATCGCGCTCGGCATTCACGGTGATCAGCACCAGCTTGCGCACCACGCCCTTGGGCAGGTCGCGCAGGGTGCGGCGTATGCCGCCTTCGCTGAGGGAGCGGTCCAGCAGGCTGCGCACGCCGAGGTTGTCGGCCACGCCGCCGTCGACCAGGTGGATGTAGGGGCGGGCCGCGGCGTCCTGGTAGCTGCTCAGTTGCGAGCGGAACATGCGGGTTCGGTAGTCACCGCGCGGCCCGCCCTGGGCGGCGTCCTCTTCCTCGGCCAGCGGGCGGCAGCTGCCGGCGTAGTTCTTCACCGTCATGGGGCTGAGCACCAGGGGCACGGCCGAGGAGGACGCGACCGCGAAGGACAGGGGCACGCTGGAGAGGTCTGAGCAGATGCGGGAGAACTGGTTCCACGAAAAATCAAAGCTGGAGCCCAGCGACAAATCGGTGGCCGAGACCAGCAGGCGCGGCCGGCCGGGGCGGGACCAGAGATCGCCGAAGTTGCGGCCGCGATACAGCTCATCCAGCCGCTGGGCCAGCAGCTGGCTGCGGCCGAACCAGGGGGAGCTCAGGTCATAGAGGTTGCCGGGCTTGAGCGCGAAGCTGATCAGCGAGTGCTGGAAGTCGCGGCGCAAAAACTCGGGCTCAAAACGCGTAAAGGTTTCATTGCCGAAAGCCGCGTAATAGGTGGCGATGATGCTGCCGCCGGAGACGCCGCTGACATAACGCACCTGGTCCAGCAGCCTGATGTCTCGGCCGTTCCAGCGGACCGGCGTTTCGTGCATGGCCTGCAGCACGCCGTAGCCAAAGGCCGCGGCCCGCGCACCGCCGCCCGAGAAGGTGACGGCCATGATCATGGACAGGTCCTCGGGCGCGTTGGCCTGCAGGGCCTGCACGCTGTCGGGGTCGGGCGGCAGTTCGCCGCCGGGCAGGGGGCTGTTGATCCAGGGCCGGGTGCTGGCGCAGCCCACCAGCAGCACGGCCAGCAGCACCGCCAGCAGGCGGCAGGCCCGGCGCGCCAGGCCGGGCAGCATGTGCGATGAATTCATGCGCGCCATTGTCCCCGAGACGGCGGATGGCGGCACGCCCTGGGGCGGCCCGTGTGCGGGTTTTCAGGCCTTGCCGGTGTACTGCTCAAAAAAGCCAATGGGGTGCATGTCTATGCGCCAGCCGACCTGTTCGCCCAGCGTGGCGGCCGGGTGGATGGAGGCCAGGCGCACGGCTTCGTCGCGGCTGTCGGCCTCGATGATGAAGAAGCCGCCCACCAGTTCCTTGATTTCGGTGAAGGGGCCGTCGGTGACTTTGGGCTTGCCGCCGCGCGGCTGGATGCGAATGGTCTGCTCGGGCTCGCCCAGCGAGGCGCTCAGGCGCAGCTGGCCGGTGGCCTTGAGTTCCTTGTCCTTGGGCGGGCACTGGCTGACCAGGGCCTGTACGTCGGCGGGCGCCATGGCGGCGAAGTCGGCGGGGTTGTAATAGGCGAGGCAGAGGTATTTCATGGTGTTTCCTTCAAAAAAGTGGTTGATGACACCTCTACGACGAACGAATTCGACCAAATCGACATCTTCGTAAAAATATCGGTCCCCAGCGCTTCGCTACCTGGTTTTGCGGGTGGCAACGCAGTCCGGATGATTAGTGGAATAGGACTTGACGATGGTCTTCAGCTCCGCCTCGCGTTTAAGCAAGCCGGCCCGGTCGTCGGACGCCATCCAGATGATGTCGGCCTCCTTACCTTGGGGCACATAGGAATAGAGGAGGTTCTGCGTGGCATGGTCCGGGTACCAATCGCCACCGGCCGGGCATTGACTGGCCAGATACAACGTCGCGCTGGCGCCGTCTTTGGTGGTGATCACCCCCCGGTTTTCGAAGGTGCATTTCCGGGACTGCGGTATGTACCAACCGCCCACCTCGGTGCTGCTCCAGAAGCGCACGCCATTCAGGAAGACGGCTGGTTTTGTTTTTGTCCCCTTGGGCACAAAGCCCTGCGTACCGGCCACTGTGTCAGACATCCAGTTACCCTGAACGATGTCGAACGTGAATTGGCAGCCCTGATTGCCTGAACTGACGAACGCGGTGTCGGTGATCCGGTGCGGCCAGATTTTTGACCATACGATCAAAAGCAAGGTTATTGCGCCTACTCCCACGACACCCCATTTGAGCAGGCTCCAAAGGTATTGATACCACGGCTTCATGCTTTTCCTCCTGTTGTCATATCGATTCTCACCGCACGAACGCCAGATCGCTCTTGCAGGTTTGGAGTTTCAGCGTCGCCATGACGGCCACCAGCTGCGACCGGTATTTTTCGAGAGCCTCTTTGTTGTCGGCGTAGAGGCCCGCGCCCAGGGAAATCCCGCGCCCTTCAAGGGTTCCGTACAAGCGGTATTGTCCCGGGGGCCCCGAAAACACCGTCTGCTTTTCAGGCCGGCACTGGACGGTTTCATAGTGAACCCGCAGGCCGTCGGCGGTTTGGCCATGGCCATCCCCATCGCCGGTGCGGGTGCATACGGCGGGGTCATACAGGTGGCCAAGAGACCAATTGGCGAGGAAATGCAGATAGGCCTCAGGCGTGCGGCCCGATTTCACCGGTGCATAGGTATTGGTGATGTAAGGCTTGACTTCCCACTCCCGCGGGCTCAGTTCAACGGAGTACTCGCAGGATTCTTGATTGAACTTCAGTGTTTGTGCCGCAGGTTTCTCCGATGGCCACCATTGCAGCGCCAACGCCACCATCACCACCACGCCGAAGAAAAACAAGGCCCAGGTCAGCAGGCTCTTTAGAAACCGGAACATGGCTTTGCTTTCAGCATTGAGGAACTCCGCTCAAGGCGTTTCACCAATTGGCAAACTCGATAACAAAGGCCCCAATATTGATTTGCCATGGTCGCCTCAACCCATCAACTTAGTAAGGCCTGCAGATCGGCCATGTCGGTAAAGACATGGGTAGCGCCGCTGGCCTTGAGCGCCGTGGGCGCGTCATGGCCCAGTTCGGACGGGCTGTAGCCGAAGACGGTGCAGCCGGCCGCCACGCCGGCGGTGACGCCGGTCACGGTGTCTTCGACCACGGCGCAGCGTTTCGGGTCCACACCCAGGGCCGCGGCGGCGGCCAGGTAGACGTCGGGGAAGGGTTTGGAGCGCGGCAGCTCGTGGCCGCTGAAGATGCGGCCCTTGAAGAAGGGCATCAAACCGCATTTCTCAAGCTGCAGCTCGACCTTGAAGCGGTCGGCGCCCGAGGCGCAGGCGATACGGCCGTCGTAAAGCGCATGGACTTTGGCGATGGCGTCGACGGCACCGCTGATGGCTTTGAGGTCGCGCATCAGGCCCTGGTTGCGGCGCTCGCGGAACTGGACCATCCACTCTTCGGTCAAGGGACTGCCGGTGTTGGCGGCGATCAGCGCGGCTTCGTCCTTGACGGCCTTGCCGACAAAGATGCGCATGCATTCGGCGGGGCTGAGCTTCCAGCCGCGCTCTTCAAGCATGTCGCGCAGCACGCCGTTGGTAATGGGTTCGCTGTCGACCAGCACGCCGTCACAGTCGAATAACACCGCGTCGAATTTCATGGTTCCGCTTTCATGTCCAGTTCAGGTTTTGCCGGGGCGGCGAGTGTGAACATCACCCATTCCGGCCGCATATTGAAGCGCACGGGCAGGATGCTGACGCCCAGGCCGCTGGTGATGTACATGCGATTGTCGCCGTGCTCTATCCAGCCGTAGGCCCAGTCGCGCGGGCCGGCGCCGGGCACGATGGGCGCGCCTATGAAAGGCAGGCTGACCTGGCCGCCGTGGGTATGGGCGGCCACGATGAGGCCGCGCACGGCCGGCAGCTCGAACAGGCTGGCCGGCTCGTGCATGAAGACCAGGGCTTGCGCGCCTTTTGGCACCGCGGTCATGGCGCGCACCGGGTCGGAATGGCCGGTATCGTCGTCGCCCACACCGACCACCCACAGGGCGGTGCCGGGCAGGGGCGCGGCCTGGTTCTCCAGCACCTGGATGCCGGCGCGCTGGAAGGCGGCGGTGAACTTCGCGCCGTCGTGCCACCAGTCATGGTTGCCCATGACGGCATAGACGCCCAGCCGCGCCTTGAGTCCGCCCAGCACCCGCGCGATCTCGTCTTCGGGCGTGGCGGCAATCTCGGGCTGATAGTCGCGGTCTGCAAGAAAGTCGCCGGGCAGCAGGATGACGTCGGGCTGGGCGGCGTTGATCTCGGCCACGATGGCGCGGGCGCGCTCCAGCGTCATGACGCGCCACAGCGGTCGTTTGGTGAAATGCCAGTCGGAGGCGACGGCCACCTTGAGGCCGGGCGGGCCTTTCCAGTTTGGGACGGTCTCGCTGATCTCGCGGTAGGCCACCCAGCGTGGCTCTATGAGCACGGCCCAGATAAAGAGCAGAACCGCCAGCAGCCGCAGGGCCCAGGCGGCGATTTTCCAGCTGCGGCTCAAACGGTTTCCTTGAACAACATGGACGCCCTCTCCCCTCTTGTCGTTTGCCTAGGCGATGTCGCCGTCCACATAGTACCAACGGCCATCTTCATGCACGAAGCGGCTGCGCTCATGCAGCCGCACGGCCGGGCTGCCCGGGCTTTTCTGGCGCGCGACAAATTCGACTTCGGCATGCGTGGCGTCAAGCTGGCGGTGGCTGCGCACCTCCAGGCCCAGCCATTTGGCGCCGGGATCGAAATCAATCGTTGTCGGCCTGTGGCTGGCATGCCAGGTGGCGAGCAGGTAATCGGCGCGCTCGCCGACAAAGGCGGTGTAGCGCGAGCGCATCAGCGACTCGGCGTCGGGTGCGGGGGCGGTGTCAAAGTGGTCGAGGTAGCGGCCGCAGCACTGGGCATAGGCCAGGGGCCGCTTGCTGGCCTGGCGGCCGCAGGGGCAGGCTTGGGAAGCTGCGGGCTGGGGCATCTGCGCCATCAGCCCTTTTTGGCCTTGCGTTCTTCCAGTGTCTCCGTGGGCGCGCCTTGTTTGACCCATTCGGCATAACCGCCGTCGATATGGGCGACATTGCGCATGCCCATGTCCTGCAGGGTTTTGGTGGCCAGGGCACTGCGCCAGCCCGCGCCGCAGAACAGGATGAACTCCTTGCCCTCGTCGGCGAACAGGGGCTTGTGATAAGGCGAGGCCGGGTCCACCCAGAACTCGAGCATGCCGCGCGGCGCGTGGTAGCTGCCGACGACGGTGCCGGCGCTGAGTTCACGCACGTCGCGGATGTCGACGATTTGCACCTTCGGGTCCTTGAGGCGCGCCTTGACCTCGTCCACGCTGTAGGTCTTGACCTGGGCCATGGCCTCGTCGACCAGGGCGCGGAATCCTTTGGTGATGGGCATTTGTTATCTCCTCAGGCCAGGGCGCGCTGGATGATGATTTTTTGCACGTCGGAGGTACCTTCATAGATCTGGCAGACGCGCACGTCGCGGTAAATGCGTTCAACGGGGAAGTCGTTCACATAGCCATAGCCACCCAGGGTCTGGATCGCCACGCTGCAGACCTGTTCGGCCATTTCGCTGGCAAAGAGCTTGGCCATGGCGGCCTCCTTGAGGCAGGGCAGGCCGGCATCGCGCAGGCTGGCGGCGTGCCAGATCAACTGACGCGCAGCTTCTATCTTCGTTGCGCATTCGGCCAGGCGAAAGCCCACGGCCTGGTGGTTGAAGATGGCGGTGCCGAAGCTTTGCCGCTCTTTCGCATAGTCGAGGGCGAATTCAAATGCGCTGCGCGCCATGCCCACGCTTTGCGCGGCAATGCCTATGCGCCCGCCTTCAAGCGCGCCCAGGGCGATCTTGTAGCCCTCGCCTTCGCTGCCGATCAGGTTCTCGGCCGGGATACGGCAGTTGTCGAAATTGATCTGTGCGGTGTCGCTGGAATGCTGGCCCAGCTTGTCTTCCAGCCGTGCGACCACATAACCGGGCGCGCTGGTGGGCACGATAAAGGCGCTCATGCCTTTTTTGCCGGCGCCCTTGTCGGTCACGGCAATGACGATGGCGGCGTGGCCGTTCTTTCCGCTGGTGATGAACTGCTTGACGCCGTTGATCACATACTCGTCGCCCTCTTTGACGGCCGTGGTGCGCAGCGACGATGCATCGCTGCCGACGTGCGGCTCGGTCAGGCAGAAGACGCCCAGCATCTCGCCTTGCGCCAGCTTTGTCAGCCACTGCTTTTTCTGCTGGGCATTGCCGTAGCGCATGAGGATGGCATTGACGGGGCAGTTGGTGACGCTGATGGCGGTGCTGGTGCCGCCGTCGCCGGCGGCGATTTCTTCCAGCACCAGGGCCAGCGTGAGGTAGTCCAGGTTGGCGCCGCCAAACTCTTCGGGCACACAGATGCCGTAGGCACCCAGCGCGGCCAGGCCTTTGTGCGCCTCAACGGGGAAGTGGTGCTCCTTGTCCCAGCGCGCGGCATGGGGCCAGAGTTCTTCTTTCGCGAACGCGCGGACCGCGTCGCGGATCATTTCCTGGTCCTGGTTGAGCAGCATGGTGTGCCTTGCGATGAATGTGAAAAAGAAAAGAAGCCGTGAAAGGCCTACCAGGCGCCGAAGGGGCGGCCGTCGTAGTCGAGGAAAGCGCCCTTGTGCTCGGGCCCCAGCCCGGCCAGCGCGGCGCGCATGGCCGTGACGCTTTGGACGGTGGTGAGCGGCGCGCCGCTGCCGCCCATGTCGGTCTGCACCCAGCCCGGCGACAGGGCCACCATGATGGCCTTGGGGTAGTCGTGCTGGGCCGAGGCGACCACCATGTTGAGCGCGGCCTTGCTGGCGCGGTAGACCCAGCCGCGGCTGCTGTCCACACCGTCTATCTTGGCCATGGCGCTGCTGATAAAGGCAAAACGCCCGCCGCCGCCGCGCACCGCCTCGACCAGGGGCGCGACCTGCGGGATGGCCTGCATGGCGCCCAGCACATTGGTGTGCATGGCGTTGTCAAAGGCCTCGCGTGTGGGCGGGCTCAGCGCGTCGCCGTGCGGGAAGACGCCGGCCACATAGAGGGCGATGTCGATTTCCTCGCCGTCCAGCAGCCAGGCCAGGCCGCTGATGCTGGTGGGCTGGGCCACGTCCAGGCGCAAGGCCTTGGCGCCCAGGCCCTTGAGGCGCTGCAGGCCTTCGTCGTCGCGCGCGGTGGCAATGACCTGCGCGCCTTCGGCCAGGTACTGGCGGGTGAACTCAAGCCCTATGCCGCGCGATGCGCCTATGACGAGGACCTTCACGACAAATCAGATCAGTTCAACGGCGAGTGCCGTGCCTTCACCGCCGCCTATGCACAGCGTGGCGATGCCTTTTTTCAGGCCACGCGCCTTGAGCGCATGGATCAGCGTGACGATGATGCGGGCGCCGGACGCGCCAATCGGGTGGCCCAGCGCGCAGGCGCCGCCGTTGACGTTGACGATGTCGTGGCTGATGCCGAGTTCCTTCATCGCGGCCATGGGCACGACGGCGAAGGCTTCGTTGACCTCCCAGAGGTCCACGTCCTTGACGCTCCAGCCTATCTTCTTGAGCAGCTTGTTGACGGCGCCCACCGGTGCGGTGGTGAACCATTCTGGCTCTTGCGCGAAGGTGGCGTGGCCGACGATGCGGGCGATGGGCTTGGCGCCCAGTTCCTTGGCAGTGGATTCGCGGGCCAGCACCAGGGCGGCTGCGCCATCGTTGATGGAAGAGCTGGAGGCGGCGGTGATGGTGCCGTCCTTCTTGAAAGCGGGCTTGAGCGTGGGGATTTTGTCGAGTTTGACCTTGCCCGGGCCTTCGTCGATGGAGATCACGGTATCGCCGCTGCGGCCCTTGACGGTGACGGGGGTGATCTCGGCCTTGAAGGCGCCGGACTCGGTGGCGGCCTTGGCGCGGTTGACGCTGGCGGTGGCGAAGGCGTCCTGCGCCTCGCGGGTGAATTTGTATTTGTCGGCGCACTGTTCGCCGAAGGTGCCCATGGCGCGGCCGGGCTCGTAGGCGTCTTCGAGGCCGTCGAGCATCATGTGGTCAAAGATGCGGTCGTGGCCGATACGGATGCCACTGCGGCCCTTGAGCAGCAGGTGCGGCGCGTTGGTCATGCTTTCCATGCCGCCGGAGACCATGACGTCGCGGCTGCCGGCCACCAGCTGGTCGTGGGCCAGCATGGTGGCTTCCATGCCGGAGCCGCACATTTTGGACAGGGTGACCGCGCCCACGCTGGCGGGCAGGCCGCCCTTGAAGCCGGCCTGGCGCGCCGGGGCCTGGCCCTGGCCGGCCATCAGGCAGTTGCCGAACAGCACTTCGTCGACTTTTTCAGGGGCGATGCCGGCGCGCTCAATCGCGGCTTTGATGGCGGCGCCGCCCAGGTCGTGGGCCGAGAGGCTGGTGAAGTCGCCCTGGAAACCGCCCATGGGGGTGCGGGCTGCGCCGAGGATGACGATGGAATCTTGGTTGGGGTTGGACATGGTCGTGTTTCCTTTCAGTTGATTCAGCTTAGTTGGCGGGCCGGGGCATTTTTGCCTCCAGCGCCTTGACGAAATTCGGGTCGATATGGGCTCGTTGCGGTGTGGCCTCGGCGAGTTTCAGATGCGTCCAGGCCATACGGTAATTGCCGCTGGTGTAGTCGGCGATGGCCCAGTTTTGCAGGTTGAGCGTGTGGCCCGGTGCTTTTTTGTAGATGGCCTCATAACGCCTGAGAGCCTCGGCCATCATGGTGGGGTTGCTCACCACGCCTGCCGCAATACCGATGGTTTTGGCGTAGTCAACGGCAAGATCGATGTCGTCGGGCGCCAGCTTTTCGGCTTCCGCAAACAGGCTCAATGAAGCGAGAAGGCCCTGGTCACTGTAAGAAGACACTGCGGCCATTCCCCATAGCGAGGGCACGCTCTTCGGGTCAATCAACCAGGCCTGGTTGAAGCGGCGCATGGCATCTGCCAGATTGCCCTGGCGCAGCAACTGCCAGCCCCGATCCGAGACCTCTTTCGCCGCCTTTGGCCTGTCACCCGGGTAGCGGGCGTCAACCTGGCTCAGGAATTCGGCGTCTGCCGCTTTTTGCTGTTCGCTCTTTTGTCCATTGCCGTATTTGGGTAACAGCGAGATGTCCTGGGAGAAAGCGAAACCGCAGAAAAAGGCCAGCGCCGCAAAAAGCGCCCAAGCCCTGATGAGTGGAGTTGATATCGTCATGTCTTTCTTGCCTCGCTGTTTGTTCCGGTCACTGTTGGGCTGGTTCAGGGCGTCAGGCCGCTGAGGCCTGTTAAAGCCGGTTCGGGCGGCAGCTGGGTCAGCACTTCGTCGTGGGCCTCGCCGGGGCTGTGCAGCGCGATAAAGCGCTTTTCGCGCTCGTAGGGGAAAACATCGTGCACATGGCCGGCCTGGATGCGGGCCTGGTGTTTTTGCCAGAAGTCGGCATCCAGCAGGTTGGCGTGGTGTTTCATGAAGACCTCGCGCACCGCGTCGTTGCCGAGCAAAAAGGGCTCGAAGGTTTCGGGGAACACGTCCTTGGGGCCGACGGAATACCAGACCTCGCCGCTCATTTCGTCTTCCTCGTTGCGGGCGGCGGGCACCTTGCGGAAGTTGCAGTCGGTGATGTATTCGATCTCGTCGTAATCGTAGAACACGACCTTGCCGTGGCGCGTGATGCCGAAGTTCTTCCAGAGCATGTCGCCGGGGAAGATGTTGGCGGCCACAAGGTCCTTGATGGCATTGCCGTACTCGACGACGGCGCGCTCTATCTGGTCCTTGGCGGCGGGCTCGGTGACGCCGGCGTCGAAGGCCTCCTGCAGGTAGATGTTGAGCGGGATCATGCGGCGCTCGATGTAGACGTGCTTGATGATGACCTCGGTCTGCCCGTCGCCGTCGCGGTCGCTGATCTCGAGCTGGCTGGGCGCGAATTTTTCGATCTCGGCGATCAGTTCGTCGTCGAAGCGGTCGCGCGGGAAGGCAACCTCGCTGTATTCCTGGGTGTCGGCCATGCGGCCCACGCGGTCGTGCTGCTTGACCAGCAGGTACTTGCCCTTGATCTGCTCGCGTGTGGTGTCTTTCTGCGGCGGGTAGTAGTCCTTGATGACCTTGAAGACGTAGGGAAAAGACGGCAGGTCGAACACCAGCATGACCATGCCCTTGATGCCGGGCGCGATGCGGAACTTGTCGGTGGAGTGCCGCAGGTGGTACAAAAAGTCGCGGTAAAAAAGCGTCTTGCCCTGCTTGGCCAGGCCCAGCGCGTTGTAGATTTCGGCGCGCGGCATGTGCGGCATCATGCTGCGTAAAAACTGCACATAGGCCGAGGGAATGCCCATGTCGACCATGAAGTAGGCGCGCGCGAAGCTGAAAAGAATCAGCAGATCGTCTTCGCCGAACAGCGCGGCATCTATGACCAATTTACCGGCCCTGTTGTGCAGCACGGGCAGGGCAAAAGGCACTTCGTTGAAGCCGTTGATGATCTTGCCGACGACGTAAGCGCCCTTGTTGCGAAAGAACAGGCTGGTGAGGACCTGGATCTGGAAGTTGGCGCGCAGCTTGACGTCGGCGAAGCGCTCGCTGATGGCCTCGAGCACATAACCGGCGTCGCGCTCCAGGTCTTCAAAGGGCAGGCGCAGGTCGAAGTCGCGCACCAGCTGCAGCAGCACGTCGCGCATGTTGTCGCGCGTGGGGTAGTAGGCGCGGTAGGTGGGCTGGGCGGTGGGCTCTTCGTTTTCGATGTACTCGGTGCTGACGGCCGGGCGCACGAAGATGAAATCGTTCTGGAAATAGCTGCGGTGCAGTATCTTGGTGGTGACCGAGTTGAAAAAGGTCTCGGCAAGCTCGGGCTGGTGGTGGTTGACCAGCAGGCCGATGTAGTGCAGCTTGACCTGCTGCCAGACGTCCATGGGCTGCTCGCCGGCCTTGAACTCGCGCTCCAGCCGGGTGGAGGCCTCGCGCACGCGAAGGTCGTAGAACTCGATGCGCTCGCGCTGGGCGCGCTGCTGGCCGTGCCAGTCGGCCGTTTCAAAGCGGTGCTTGGCGCGCGCGGACTCGGTGCGGAACAGCTGGTAGTGGCGGTTGAAGCCGTCCATCATCGCCTTTGCGATGTCGTAGGCGATGCTCGAGTCCAGGCGCTGCGGGAACATGCGGGCTATACCAGTTTCTGCTGCTGCGTGCCGCCGTTGGCACGGGCACGCGCCATCCACATGTCCCAGACGCGGTCTATGGCCTTGCTGTAGAGCTGGTCGAGCTGGTCGGGGCCGGCAACACTCATCTGCAGGTCCTGCAACAAGCCGTCGTGCACGCCGAAGGCCCAGCCATGCACGGTGACTTCCTGGCCGCGCGCCCAGGCGTCGACCATGACGGTGCTGACCGAGACGTTGACGACCTGCTCGACGACATTGATGTCGCACAGGGCCTGCGCGCGCACTTCTTCAGGCAGGCTGTCGAGCAGCTGGCGGTGGCGATGCCGCACGTCCTGGATATGGCGCAGCCAGTTGTCGGCGAGACCAATGCGCGCGCCTTCGAGCGCGGCCTGCACGCCGGAGCAGCCGTAGTGGCCGACGACCATGATGTCTTTGACCTTGAGGCGCTCGACCGCGAACTGGATGGCCGAGAGGGCGTTGAGGTCGGAGTGCACGACGATGTTGGCGACGTTGCGGTGCACAAACACCTCGCCGGGCTCCAGGCCGGTGATCTGGTTGGCGGGCACGCGGCTGTCGGAGCAGCCTATCCACATGTACCTGGGCGTCTGCTGCTTCACCAGGCCGGTGAAGAAGCCGGGCCGTTCGGCCTCCATTTGCGCGGCCCAGGCACGGTTATGGGCAAAAAGGTCTTGGAGAGAGGTGGTCATGGGCGTATTTTCACCTGCCGGCGGGAATGCCGTCCGGGAGGCGGCTGAAATCATTTTTCATCGACGGCCTTCGGCTTCAAAAGCGATTTTTCGGCCAGGCATTTTTCCCTGAAATCGGTGGCGAGCTGGTCGCTGTCGGCCCCCGGCGGGCTGCGGTCCGGCCCGGCTGCTTTCATGATCGATGCGTCGACCAGCAAGGGGCCTTCGCCGGAGAAATCACAGACAAACCGGTACTCGCTGCCGGCAACCGAGGCATCCAGCATCTTGCGGGTGAGGTGCAGCTTGCCGTCCTGGTAACACCATCGCTGCACTTCACCGTCGCCTTTGACCAGTCCGGCCAGGCAGCGCTCGCCCTGGCTTTCAAAAAAGCCGGGGCTATCTTTGCCGAGAAGTGCGTGCAGGTCCTTGAAGTTCGGGGTGGCGCCGCGCGAATACATCAGCTGCTGGGCGGGATAGGGGTTTCCCCCTCCGTGGGTATATTCAAACAGGGTGAGGTTGCCCAGGCTTTTCCATTTGAACTGCTCGCACGCCGTGTGATGCGCCAGGCCCTTGGCACTGAAATTCATGGTGTCCTCAAGCTGGATGCTGGCGCTGGAGCCATCCTGCAAGGTGAGGCCCACGGTGTAGGCCACAAAACTGCCCTCCAGGGCGAGTTCGTTCCCGCTCGGCTCCCCGATTCTTGAGCCTTCCACAAAAATATTGCTCACCTTTCCCCGCAGACTTTCGGGAACAGGGCATTCGAAGCTGGCGTCCGCTTCGACGGACGCAGCGTTGTTGGGCAGGGGCTCATCTTTCTCGCACGCGCCGAGAAGCGCGGCAAGCGCGAGCACAAGAACCCATTTCGCGCTCTGATGTATCACCGGCATGGGCACCGGCCTCACATGGTCTCGGCGAACAGCTCGCGCCCTATGAGCATGCGGCGTATTTCGCTGGTGCCGGCGCCGATTTCATAGAGCTTGGCGTCGCGCCAGAGCCGGCCCAGCGGGTATTCGTTGATGTAGCCGTTGCCGCCGTGGATCTGCAGGCCCTCGCCGGCCATCCAGGTGGCTTTTTCGGCGCACCAGAGGATGACGGAGGCGCAGTCCTTGCGGACCTGGCGCACATGGTCGGTGCCCAGCATGTCGAGGTTTTTGGCGACGGTGTAGGCAAAGGCGCGGCCGGCCTGCAGCACGGTGTACATGTCGGCGACCTTGCCCTGGATGAGCTGGAACTCGCCGATGCTCTGGCCGAACTGCTTGCGGTCGTGGATGTAGGGCACGACGCTGTCCATGACGGACTGCATGATGCCCAGCGGGCCGCCGGTGAGCACGGCGCGCTCGTAATCGAGCCCGCTCATGAGCACCTTGGCGCCGCTGTTGAGGCCGCCCAGGATCTGGCTGGCGGGGACTTCCACATTGTTGAAGACCAGCTCGCCGGTGTGGCTGCCGCGCATGCCGAGCTTGTCGAGCTTTTGCGCGACGGAAAAGCCCTTCATGCCTTTTTCGATCAGGAAGGCGGTGACGCCGCGCGCACCGAGCTCGGGCTCGGTCTTGGCGTAGACCACCAGGGTGTCGGCGTCGGGGCCGTTGGTGATCCACATCTTGCTGCCGTTGAGCAGGTAGTAGCCGCCCTTGTCCTCAGCTTTGAGCTTCATGCTGATGACGTCGCTGCCGGCGCCGGGCTCGCTCATGGCGAGCGCGCCCACATGTTCGCCGCTGATGAGTTTGGGCAGGTATTTTTTGCGCTGCTCGTCGCTGCCGTTGCGCTTGATCTGGTTGACGCAGAGGTTGCTGTGCGCGCCGTAGGACAGGCCCACGGAGGCGCTGGCGCGGCTGATCTCTTCCATGGCGATCATGTGGGCCAGGTAGCCCATGTTGGCGCCGCCGTATTCCTCGCCCACGGTGATGCCCAGCACGCCGAGCGCGCCCATCTTGGGCCAGAGGTCCATGGGGAACTGGTCGCTGCGGTCGATCTCGGCCGCGCGCGGGGCGATCTCGGCCTGGGCGAATTCGCGCACCGCGTCGCGCAGGGCGTCTATGTCTTCACCGAGCATGAAGTTGAGTCCGGGCATGTTGGTCATGGTGGGCGTCCTTTTGAAGGCTGGATTGTGGGGATGGGTGGATCAGTAGGTCTTGGGCACCGGCACCAGGGTCTGCTGCATCAGGGCGCAGGCGCTTTGTTTGCCGTCCGGGGCGAAGTGCGTGACCTCGGCGGTGGTGACGATGATGCGCTTGCCGGCCCTGGCGACGCGGCCCAGGGCGCGCAGCTCGCCGTCCCGGAAGGCGGCCATGAAATTGATCTTGTATTCGACCGTGGTGACCTCGGAATCTTCCGCGGCCACGGTGAGGGCCGCATAACCACCGGCGATGTCGGCCAGCGCGCCCATGGCGCCACCGTGGAAACTGCCCTGCTGCTGGGTCACGTTGTCCGACCAGGGCAGCGCCACTTCGCACAGGCCCGACTCCACGCGCAGCAGGCGCGCGCCCAGGTGCTGCATAAGGCCCTGGCGCAAAAAGCTGGCTTCGATGCGGCGGAACAGCGCGGAGGGGGCGGCGGGTGCGTCCATGAAAAAGCCCTTTGAACGTGCGGAAGATGATTTCCGTTGAGTTGACGTTTACGTAAACGTCAATTATGCCTGCTGGTGGAGGAACTGTCCAAGGGCTGCGAAAGCTTCGTGCGCGACCTGAGCGTCCGTGCAATCGCGTCCCGAAGAGGAAAGAGATGCGCGTCGCCGGCAAATTGCGCTTCCCGCGAATTACCCGTATGGACGATCACCATGCGAGCGACGGGATCGACAAAGATATTCTGGCCGCCGACGCCCCAGAAAAAAGACCGGCCGCCGGCCGCCTGCGGTATCCAGACGTGCAACCCATAAAACGGGGCCCCTTTGGGCTGCGGCTTGTCCGGCCGCAGCACAACCATCTCGTCGACCCACGCGGCGGGCACGACCTGCCCGCCTGCCGCCTGCCCCCGGTTCAGCACCAGCGCCCCCAGCCGGCCGTAGTCGCGCAGGCGCGCGGCGAACTGGCCTTGAACGCCCTCCTCGCCGTGAAAATTCTTGATCCAGAAGCCGCTGCCCTCGGCCCCGAGGCGCGACCATATCCTGTCCTCGAGATACGCGGTGTTGCTCATGCCGGTACGCTCGCTCAGCATGAGGCCGAGCAACGCGGTCACCGCGCCGTTGTAGCTGAAGGCCTTGCCGGCGGGCGATCGGTCCGTCTTCTCCTGCAGGTAGCGCCGCATGCTCTGGCGCGGCGAGACGGTGGGGTCGGTCGCGCGGTTGTCCGATATCGCGCCCGCCCCGTAGGCGGCATGAAGTTTGGCCGAGGTGGCCATCCGCAGCAGATCCTCCACCGTGTCGTCGGCAAACGCGCTGGCTTCGAAGCCGGGCAAGACCTGCCTGACGGTGGTGCCCAGCGTCAGCTTGCCTTCCGCGACCGCCACGCCGACCAGCAGCGACAGGATCGTCTTCGACATGGACGCCGATAGCAACGCATCCTGGGCGCCGGTTCCCTGCAGGTATCGCTCATAGACGATCCGGTCCTCATGCAAGACGAGAAGTCCCGTCGTGCAGAAACGGGCCAGGTACTCCTCGAGCGAATGGGCTTCCGGATCCCCGGCCACGCGATACGTCACATTCTCCAATGGCAGGCCCTGGCCGAACACCGCCGGCGCACCGGCCGCCCGCGCTTCGTTGAACGGAAATCGCTGCTGGGGGTTGAGGAATGAACCGGTGCAGCCTTGTTGGGCCGCCGCGAGAGCGGGCAGGCCCACCGCGAACAGGACCAGGGCCGCGCGGCGCAGGGAATCCATCGTCATGGGGCTAGTCGCAAAGCAGGCCACCGCTACGCCGCCTGCCTCGCCTTCTCAAGTTTCGCCAGCAGCGCCTTGGCCTCGCGCTCGTGCGTTTTCACCTCCTCGAGGTTGCCCTGCAGCTCGGTCATCTGCTCCTCCAGCTGTGCGCGGTGCTGCGCCAGGATGGCGAGGAACTTGCGCAGCTGCGGCCCGGTGTCGCGCGGGCTGTCGTACATGTCGATGATTTCCTTGGCCTCTGTCAGCGACAGGCCCAGGCGCTTGGCGCGCAGCGTGAGCTTGAGCCGGGTGCGGTCGCGCGCGGTGTAGACGCGGTTGCGGCCGCCCGCCCCTTCGCGCAGCGGCTGCAGCAGACCCATGTCTTCGTAGAACCGCATGGCGCGCGTGGTCAGGTCGAACTCTTTTGCCAGGTCGCTGATGGTGTAAGTGGTGGCCATGGTGGTGGGTGAAGTCCTGTGCAAACGGGGGCGACAGCGCGAAACAGGCGCGGTCCCTACAATGGCTGAATATGACGTTTACGTAAACGTCAAATATACCGTGAATATTGCCATGAACCTCCTTGAACAGCAACTGCACTACCCCTTCGGCGACACCCTGCCCGCCTCGGGCGGGGCGCTGGAAGTGGCACCCGGCGTGAAGTGGATACGCATGGCCTTGCCCTTCGCGCTGGACCACATCAACCTGTGGCTGCTGCGCGACGAGATGGACGACCCGAACCGGGCGGGCGCCAAGATCCAGGGCTGGACCATTGTCGACTGCTGCATCAGCCGGGAGGAGTCCAAGGCCCAGTGGGAGGAGATTTTCGCGACCCAGCTCGAAGGCCTGCCGGTGCTGCGCGTCATCGTGACCCATATGCACCCCGACCACATCGGCCTGGCGTACTGGCTGTGCGAGCGCTGGGCTTGCCGGCTGTGGGTCAGCGCCACCGACTACCACTCGGCGCGCATAGGCTCGCAAAGCACCACGGGTTTCGGCGGCGAAAGCGCGGCGCGCTTTTTTGCCTCGCACGGCCTGGTCGACCCGGAGGCCATCGAAAAAATCCGCGGACGCGCCAGCTACTACCCGGGCATGGTGCCCGCGGTGCCGGCCAGCTATGTGCGCATCATGGACGGGATGACGCTGCGCATAGGCGGGCGCGACTGGCGCTGCATCAGCGGCTACGGCCACGCGCCTGAACACATCGCCCTGCACTGCAAGGAACTGGACACGCTGATCAGCGGCGACATGGTGCTGCCGCGCATTTCCACCAATGTGAGCGTCTACGACCTGGAGCCCGAAGCCAACTCGCTCACGCTGTTCCTGGACTCGATCGACAAGTTCCTGCCGCTGGACAAGGACACGCTGGTGCTGCCCTCGCACGGCAAACCGTTTCGCGGCCTGCACACCCGCGTAGGCCAGCTGCACGACCACCACCGCGACCGCCTGGCCGAAGTCATGCAGGCCTGCGAAGCAGCCCCCTGCAGCGCCGCCGACATCCTGCCCATCATGTTCCCCCGCAAGCTGGACCTGCACCAGACGACGTTTGCCATGGGCGAAGCGGTGGCGCATCTGCATGCGCTGTGGTTCCAGAAAAAGCTTGCGCGCCGGCTGGATGCCGACGGCATCTACCGGTTCAGCGTAACAGCCGAAGCGATTTAGCGGCTCCCCACACCAGCATGAGCCGTGGAACCGGCTTTGCCGGGCCACAGGCGGGCGGCCCCCTCGGGGGGGCAGCGCATTACACGCAGCCGAAGGCGAAGTGAAAAGCGTGGGGGCTCACAGTCAGTGTCTCCACTTGCGATTAGCCGTGACCAAGGCCGTGACATAACCATGCAGCCAGTCAAAGTTGATCGGCTTTTGCAGCAAATGGGCTTCAGGCGGCAGGCCGCCGCGGGCCTGGACGGCCTCGGGTGCCAGGCCGCTGATGACCACAATCTGCATGTCGGCGAGCTGCAGGTTGCGCTTGCAGGCCTTGAGCATTTCGATGCCATCGACACCGGGCATGGACAGGTCGGTGATCAGCAGGTCGGGCCGCATGCTCGCGATGTCCATCATGGCTTCGAGCGCCGACGGCATCCAGGTGCAGTCGACCGGCAAGTCCCAGTCCTCGAACTGGCAGCGATACAACTCGCGGGTGTTTTCGTCGTCTTCCACCATCAGCACGCGCAGGCGGTGCTTGGGGTCGGTGTCGGCCCGCGAGAGTTGCGGGCTGTTCTTGGCCAGGTAGGCATTGATGGATTGCAGCGCGATGCGGCGATGGCCGCCCAGCGTTTTCCAGGCTTCGATCTCGCCCTTTTCCACCAGCGATTGCACGGTGGCGACAGACAGGCCCAGCAGCTTGGCCGCGTAGCTGGTGCCGCAGTAATCCTCGCTCGAGAAATCCGAAGCGGTGATGGCGGCCTCGAAAGACTTGGGTTCACGCATGATCAGTCTCGTAAAGGATTGTTTTTGGCATTTTTCGCATTTTAATCAATTCGATGTATTAAACCCTAGTAAAAACAGCAGAAAAGACGTTAAAACAGACTTCAACCACGGTAATTAATCCCGCCGAAGACACATTGCGTCACATCAGGACACATCAAGAGGTGTGCGGGGTTTTGGGCAGGGTGAAGAAGAAGGTCGCGCCATGGCCCGGCGAGGACTCCGCCCACAGCCTGCCGCCGTGGCGTTTGATGACCCGGCTGGAAGTGGCCAGGCCTATGCCGGTGCCGGGAAACTCCGACGCGGCGTGCAGGCGCTGGAAGGGGTTGAAGAGCTTGTCGGCGTAGGCCATGTCAAAACCGGCGCCATTGTCGCGCACAAAGTACACCGGAAGCCCCGCGGCGTCCTGCGTGTGGCCGACGGTGATCTCGGTCACCCCCTCGTGGGAGCTGAACTTCCAGGCGTTGCCGAGCAGGTTTTCCATGACCACGCGGACCAGGCGCGCGTCGCCGTGCGCCCTCAGGCCTTTTTCGATGGTGATCACCGCCTTGCGGTCCGGGTCGCGCGCCTGCCAGTCGTCCATGATGCTGTGCGCCAGCGCGGACAGGTCCACCGACTTGTTGCTCAGCGGCGCGCGCGAGACCTGCGCCAGCGACAGCAGGTCTTCGATGAGCTGCCCCATCTGCGCCACCCCGGCCTGGATGCGCGCCAGGTAGTGCGAGACCTTGTCGCCGGCGTTGGTGCCCAGCTGCTTGGCCAGCAGGCGGCTGAAGCCGTCCACGGTGTTGAGCGGCGAGCGCAGGTCGTGCGACACGGAATAGGAAAACGCCTCGAGTTCGTGGTTGGACAGCCGCAGCGCGGCTTCGATGGCCTTGATCTCGGTAATGTCGGCGTCTATGCCGACCCAGAAAGCCACCCGGCCCTGCTCGTCGATGACGGGCGAGGCGCGGTAGGACATGGTGTGGCAGCTGCCGTCGCGGGCCAGCACGCGGCGTATGCCCATGAACTGGGTCTGCGTGGCCCTGGCGGTCTCCCAGGTGGCCTTGACCTCGGGAAGGTCCTCGGGATGGATGACGGAGAACCACTGCGTGCCGGTCCAGTCCTCGAGCTTGCCGCCCACCAGTTCGAACCAGGCGCGGTTGAAGTAAGTGGCCGCGCCGTCGGGATTGATGGTCCACACCACCTGGGGCGCCTGCTCGGCCAGCCCGCGGAACAAGGCCTGCTGGCGCTCCAGTTCCAGCGTGCGCTCGGCAACCTTGCGCTCCAGCCCGGTGTTGAGCTGGCTGACTTCCTCCAGCAGGCGGGCGTTCTCGATGGCGATGGACGCCAGCTGGGCCAGCTCGAGCGCGACGTATTCGTCCTGCTGCGTGAACTCGCCTTCGTACTTGTCGGACAGCTGCAGCAGGCCGATGTTGCGGCCGTCGCGCCCGGTCAGCGGCACGGCCAGCCAGCCGCGCATGGCCGGGTGTTTGTCGGCATAGCTGCCGAAGCCGCGCCAGCGCGGATGGGCTTCGAGTTCGGCCTGGGTCATGCGCATGGAGCGGTTGGTCTGGCAGACCATGGCGTAAATGCCGGTGCCGTCGGGCGGCTCGATGAGGTCGCGGTACTTCGCGTATTTGTCGGACAGGGACAGGGCGTTGATGGCCTGCTTCCAGTCGCTGTTCACGGTCAGGCTGACGATGGACTGGTGGGCGCCCACCACGCCCCGGGCCTGTTCGGCCACCTCATGCATGGTGCCTTCCAGCGTCTGGTGCCAGGTGATGGCCTGGGCGGCGTCGGCCGCGCGCTGCAGGGTAAAGAGGTGCTCCTGCACGTCGCGCTCGGCCTTGAGCTGGGCCGTGACGTCCATTGCCAGTACAAAGCGCGCGGGCACGCCGGCGTACTGGATGGGCCGCGACACCGCATGGGCGGAAAAGATGGAGCCGTCCTTGCGGCGGTGCTGCCAGGAGCCTTTTCTCTCGACCGAGTTGTCGCTCAGCGCGCGCTCCAGGCGCGCGTGCTCGGCCTCGGGCCGGATGTCGAACAGGGTCATCCCCAGGAATTCCTCCACCGAGTAGCCGTAGCTGTCGACCGCAGCCTTGTTGACGTTGAGGAAACGCGAGGTGGCGACGTCGAACACCCACATGGGCACAGGCGCCATCTCAAAGAGGGCGGCGTAGCGCTGCTCGCTGTCCATCAGCGCCTGCTCGGCCCGCTTGCGCTGTGTGACGTCGCGCTCGACCGCCACCCAGTGCGTGTACCGGCCCTTGGCGTCGGCGATGGGCACGATGTCCAGATCCAGCCAGAACTCCTGGCCGTCCTTGGTGTAGTTGATCAGTTCGGCGCGCACCGGCTGCCATGCCTGCAGCGCGCCGCGTATGCGGTCCAGTTCGGCCCGCTGCGTCTTGGGGCCCTGCAGCAGGCGCGGCGTGCGGCCCAGCACCTCCTCGCGGGTGTAGCCGGTGCGGCGCTCGAACGCATCGTTGACAAAAACGATGCGCGGGCCCGGCTCGTCAATCGGCCCGGCCTCGGTGATCAGCACGATGTCGTTGAGGCGGGCGACGCAGGACTCCAGCAGCCGCAGGTGCTCCTGGGCCTGGTGCTGCTCGGTGATGTCCTGCAGCACGCCGACCAGGCTCACGACCTTGCCGTCCCGCTGCAACGCGCGGCCGCGCGTGCGCACCCAGATGCGCCGGCCTTTCTCGGTGATGAGCGGCAGCTCCAGGTCCCATGGCGTGCCGTGACGAAAGGCGGCTTCGGCCGCGGCCCTGACGATGGGCTGCGCTTCCGGCGCATAGGACCGGATCGCCTGCCCTATGCTGAGCCTGGCCCCGGGCTCCATGTCATGGATGCGGTAGATCTCCTGGGACCAGTAGGGCGCCATGGTGTCGACTTGGACTTCCCAGCCGCCGATTTTCGCGAGCTCGCCGGTGCGGTTGAGCAACTCGGTGCCGCGGGCGATTTCAAGTTCCGCCTGCTTGCGGTCGGTGATCTCCTGGAGCACGCCGGAGCGGCGCGGCCCCTGGCCCGGCTGGCCGTCCTGCGGCCCATGGGCGCGGCCTACCAGGTGGATCCAGCGCAGCTCGCCGGCGGCCGTGATGATGCGGAACTCGACGTCCAGCGGCAGGCCGGCCGCCACGGCGGCGTCGCGCCTGGCCTTGAAGTCCTGGCGGTCGGCGGGATGGATCAGCTGCAAAAACGAATCGCGATTTGTGGCAAAGGTCGCCTTGTCCACCCCCAGCACGTCATAGACCTCATCGGACCACCAGGTCTCTTCGCTGCGCACGTCAAGCTGCCAATAGCCTATGCGCCCCAGGCGCTGGGCGTCCTGCAGCCTGTGCTGGATGGCTTCGCTGTTCGCCAGTTCCGCCTCCAGGGCCCCGCGGTGCTTCTGCAGGGATTCGGCCATGCGGTTGAAGCCTTCGGCGATCCGGGAGAATTCCCCGCCGTCGTCGGACGATGTGACCGGGATGCGCACGTCCAGCCGCCCGTCCTGGATGCGCCGGGTCGCCTCCAGGATGTTGCGCGTGGGGACCACGATGGCGCGCCCGCCCATCATCCAGGCCAGCAAGCCGCTCAGGAAGGCCAACAGGGACAGCACGCCCAGCTCCAGCCAGAGCTGCCGCTGGGTGGCGCCCACCACGAGGTTGTGGTCCAGGCTGACCGCCACAAAAAACGCCTCACCCACATTACTGCTGCTGGGCATGAAGGCCCAGAGCCGGCGCTTGCCTGCACCGTCCGGGCCGTCGGCGGTGCCCGTCCTCAGGGTTTTGACCGCCTCACGCAATACCGGGCTGGCCGCTTTTTGGCCCACGCGTATGGGCAGGGCCGGTTTCCCGGCCAGCAGCACGCCGTTGCGGTCGTGGATGCCGAGCGCGGCGCCGGGCGGCAGCTGGATGCTCAGCGCCGTCTTCGCCATTTCACCGAGGTCGACCGAGGCATAGGCCACGACCACGACCCGCCCCTCGCGGTCCAGCAGAGGCAGCGCGAAGGTGATGGAGGGTATGCCCGTGGCGCGGCCCACGATGTATTCGCCGGTCACGAATTCGCGGCGGGCCACGGCCTCGCGGAAATAGGCCCGGTCGCCCAGGTAGTTCAGCGTCGAATTGGGAATCCCGTTGCACAGGGCCCGGCCGTCCATGCCCACAACGCCCAGGTTGGCATACAGCGGAAACAGCCGGTTCAGCTGCACCAGGTAGGCGTCGCAGCGGCCGCCCCTGCCGCCCTTGACGGTCTTGCCGTCCTCGCCGCTCAGCAGCTCGGGCGCATGGACGACGGCGGTGAGCACCTGGCGCGCCGTCTCGGCCAGCTGCTGCTGGTTGGAGGCCGCCAGCGAGGCCGCGAACTGCAGGTCGGTCATGGCCCGCTCGACGGCGACGTCGGCGTTGTAGACGGCCTTGAAGATGGACAGGCCGAACAGCGGAACAATCGCGGCCAGCACCAATATGACGAGGCGGGTCCGCAGCGTGATCTGAACCTTCATCGCGGCCATCGCTCAGGAGCCCGCCCGGGCCGCACAGGCGGCCCGCCCCGCGGGCGTATCAACCGGCCGCGATCGATTCATTGACATCCAGCCAATAGGCCTGGAGCCGCTGGAGTTTTTCCGTAAGGTCTCCGAAATCGACAGGCTTGCGCACAAAGCCATTGGCGCCGGCCTGGTAGCAGGCCACGATGTCGGAGCGCTCGCTGGAGGACGTCAGCATGACCACCGGCACCAGGGCCGTGAGCGGGTTGCCGCGCACGCCGCGCAGCACATCCAGCCCCGAGAGCTTGGGCAGCTTCATGTCCAGCAGGATGAACGAGGGCTGTCGCTGCGTGTCGCGCCCCGCGTGGGCCCCCTGCCCGAACAGGTAGTCCAGCGCCTGCACACCGTCGCGGGCGACCGCGATCTCGGCCGTCACGCCCTGCTCCTCCAGAGTCAAGACAGTCAGCTCCAGGTGGTCGGGGTTGTCTTCAACTACGAGTATGAGCTTGTCGTTCATGGAAGTGCTTTGGAGGTACGACATCAAGTCCCTGGTGTTTTTGGCATTTTTGATATTTTTGTCATATTAACAAGTAACGCCAAGCTGTACTACTTTGTTATCGCCGATTCAGCCCCGGCAAAGGGTTTGCCCTGCGCCGCCTTGGCGCCCTCCCCCAGCTACCAGCGCGGAATCGCTTCGTCCTTGAGCTGGCCGCGCAATTCGGCGTAATCGGGCACGATGGTGCGCACGGTGTCCCAGAAACGCGGGCTGTGGTCCATGACACGCAAATGGCTCAGTTCATGGACCACCACATAGTCGATCACCGATTGCCGGAAATGAACCAGCCGCCAGTTCAGCCGGATGGAGCCGTCGGCGCTGGCGCTGCCCCAGCGCGTGCCGGCGCTGGAAAGGCTGAGTTTGTGCCACTGCACGCCGAGCTGCGGCGCGAAATGGTTGAGCCGCTCGATGAAAATCCGCTTGGCCTGGCGCATCAGCCAGGCCTGCACGGCATCGCGGATCTGCTCGGCCGAGGCGTTGTGGGGCAGGCCCACGTGCAGCGTCATCTGCGCCACGCCGGGCAGCATGTCGCCGGCCGCGCCCTCATTGCCCTGCAGCAGCACCTCGGTGGCGCGGGTCTTGAGTTCGGCGCCCACGCCGCCGAAGGCGTGCCGCGGGTCTATCACCACAATCACCTGCTCGCCCAGGAAAGGCAGGGTGGTGCCGTCCTTCCAGTCGATGCGCGCGGACTCCATGCGCTGGTGGCGCTCGCGGGTCTCCTGCAGCTTGGCGAGTATCCAGCCGGATTTTTCCAGCACGGCCTTGTCGATTTCATACAGCGGCACCCATTTGGGCGCGCTCACCGTGAGGCCCTCGGCGCCGGCTGAAAAGCCTATGGTCTTGCGTTTTCCGCGGCGGAATTCGTAGGCCACCAGGATGCCGTCCAGCACCGCCTCGCGCGTGGCGCGCGGATGGCGGAAAGTGGCCGGGGCCAGGGCCTGCTGCAGGGTCTGGGCGGGCAGCTGCGGGCCGATGAACTCGGGTTCGGGAGCCGCCGGCGGCCGCGGGGTGGAAGTGGGCGGTTTTTGAGCCCGCGGCCTTGCCGGCGGTTTTGCGCTTTTCGGGTTTGCAGCGCGGGCCGGCGGCGCGGGATGGGCGTCAAACAGGTCGAGCGTGAACTGGAGAAGCCGTTGCATCATGGCAGTTTAGCGCGGCGTGATGATAGGCGCAGGCACTGCTCAGGTATTGGCGGCGGCGCCGGCATAGGCCTCGGGGTCCAACCGGCGCATTTCGGACTCTATCCAGGTTTCCACCTCGCGCATCAGCTCGTCCGGCTGCCGGCCCGCGCTGGGGATGGGCTTGCCGATGGAGATGTCGACAATGCCCGGCGTCTTGATAAAGGCCTTGCGCGGCCAGCATTTGGCCGAGGTGACGGCAATCGGGATCACCGGCGCGCCAGTTTCGATCGCCAGGCGCGTGCCGCCGGATTTGTAAACGCCCTTCTGGCCGCGCGGGATGCGCGTGCCTTCGGGAAACATGATGACCCAGGTGCCCTGCGCCATCAGGCGCTTGCCCTGCACCACGACCTTGTTGAAGGCCTGGGCGCGCTGGCTGCGGTCGATGTGGATCATGTCCATGCGCGCCATGGCCCAGCCGAAGAAAGGCACATACAGCAGCTCTTTCTTGAACACATAGGCCAGCGGGTGCGGCATCAGGGTGGGCATGCACAGGGTCTCCCAGGTGCTCTGGTGCTTGAGCAGCAGCACGGCGGCGCTGGTCTCGCCCGTGGGCAGGTTTTCCATGCCGCTCACCCGGTTCTTGATGCCCAGGATGAAGGTGCCGCCGCTGACCGCCACGCGCAGCCAGCCCGCGCACATCCAGTACATGGTGGTGCCGCTCACGAAGACCGAGGCGATGATGACGAAGATGGCCCAGGGGACGACCGTGACGGCCATCCACAGAAGGTGCAGGACGGAGCGGATGAAAGGCATGGCGGGGTTCCGGCTATCAGGTCAGGGCGAAGAGGCGAAAAAGTGTTCCGCGGGCTTGGGGTTCAGATGGCCACCGGCAGCGGCCGGGCGCTGCGTTCCAGCAGGAAATCGGCGAAAGCCGCCAGGTCCGCATGCAGCGTGGTGCCGGCCGGCAGGCCTTCCGGCTGGCCGCCGGCCCGGTACCTGGCCGACTTGCCGGTGAGCACCAGGTGCGGCTCGCAGCCCGCCGCGGCGCCGGCCTGCAGGTCGCGCAGCGAATCCCCGACCGTGGGCACGCCCGCCAGCTGCACGCCGAAGCGCGCGCCTATCTGCTCGAACAGGCCGGGCAAGGGCTTGCGGCAGGTGCAGCTTTCCTCGGGGCTGTGCGGACAGTAGAACACCGCGTCGATACGGCCGCCAACGGCGGCCAGCATCTTGTGCATCTTGGCATGCATGGCGTTGAGCGAGGCCACGTCGAACAGGCCGCGCCCCAGGCCCGACTGGTTGGACGCGATCACCACATGCCAGCCCGCGTGGTTGAGCCGCGCGATCGCCTCCAGCGAACCAGGCAGCGGCAGCCATTCGTCCGGCGTCTTGACGAAGTCGTCACTGTCGCTGTTGATGGTGCCGTCGCGGTCGAGGATGACGAGTTTCATGGTGTTTGCCTTTGCCTGGAAGCTTACGCTGCCAACTTGGAAAGGTCAGCCACGCGATTCATCGCCTGGTGCAGGGTGGCCAGCAAGCCGAGTCGGTTGGCGCGCAGCGCCGGATCTTCGGCATTGACCATCACGCCGTCAAAGAAGGCATCGACGGGCGCCTTCAGCGCGGCCAGCGCCTGCAGCGAAGCCGCGTAGTCGCCGGACGCAAAAGCCGCCTCGGCCTTGGGCGCGACGGTTTTCAGGGCCTCGGCCAGGGATTTTTCGGCGGCTTCCTGCAGCAGTTCGGGCTTGATGGCGGCGGCTACCGTGCCTTCGGCCTTCTTGAGGATGTTGCCGACGCGCTTGTTGGCGGCCGCCAGGGCCGGCGCTTCGGGCAGCGCGGCAAAAGCGCGCACGGCGGCCAGGCGCTTGGCGACGTCGCCCAGGCGCTGGGGGCGCAGCGCCAGCACGGCATCAACCTCTTGCGCGCTGTAGCCCTGCTCGCGCAGGGAGCCGGCCAGGCGGTCGTAGATGAAATCAACCAGGGCGACGGAGGCGTCCTGTATCTTGTCGCCGAACACCGGCTGCACGCTTTCGACCAGTTCGGCCAAGCCCAGCGGCAGGTCTTTCTCGACCAGCATGCGGATCACGCCCAGCGCATGGCGACGCAGCGCGAACGGGTCCTTGTCGCCGGTCGGCAGGTTTCCGATGCCGAACATGCCGACCAGGGTTTCCAGCTTGTCGGCCAGCGCGACGATGACACCAACGGTGTTGCGCGGCAGTTCGTCGCCGGCAAAGCGCGGTTTGTAATGATCCTCGATCGCGTCGGCCACGTCGGCGCTGAGGCCGTCGTTGAGTGCGTAATAGCGGCCCATGGTGCCCTGCAGCTCGGGGAACTCGCCGACCATGTCGGTCACCAGGTCGGTCTTGGCCAGTTCGGCGGCGCGCTGCACGCCGGCCACATCGGCATTCAGGCGTTTGGCGATGGCCTCGGCAATCGCGCGCACGCGCTGCGTGCGCTCGCCCTGGGTGCCCAGCTTGTTGTGATAAACCACCTTGCCCAGGCCTTCGACGCGCGAAGCCAGGGTTTTTTTGCGGTCCTGGTCAAAGAAGAATTTGGCGTCGGCCAGGCGCGGGCGCACCACGCGCTCGTTGCCGCCTGTCACCGCGCTCGCGTCGCTGGGGCTGATGTTGCTGACGACCAGGAACTTGTTGGTGAGCTTGCCCGCGGCGTCGAGCAGCGGGAAGTATTTCTGGTTGGCCTTCATCGTGAGGATCAGGCATTCCTGCGGCACGCCGAGGAATTCTTTCTCGAACTCGCAGACCAGCACATTGGGGCGCTCGACCAGCGCTGTCACTTCCTCGAGCAGCGCGTCGTCCTCAATCGCCTTGACGCCGCCACCGACCTTGGCCGCGGCCGCCGCCAGTTGCCTGGCGATCTCGGCCTTGCGCGCGGCAAAGCTGGCGATCACCGCGCCGTCTTTTTGCAAGGTCGCGGTGTAGCTGTCGGCGTCTTTCAAGACGACCGGATCCACGGCGGCCTCAAAGCGGTGGCCGTGCGTGCTGTTGCCGGCCTTCAGGCCCAGCGCCTCGATGGCCACCACGGCGCTTCCGTGCAGCGCGACCAGGCCGTGCGCCGGGCGCACAAACTTCACGTCGCTCCAGCCGTCGGCCAGCTGGTAGGTCATGACCTTGGGGATCGGCAGTTTGGCAATCGCTTCGAGCACGGCTTTTTGCAAGCCCTCGGCCAAGGTCGCGCCCTTGACGGTGCTGTCGTAGAACAGCGCCTCGGCCTTGCCGTCGGGCGCGCGCTTGAGGCCGGCGACCGCCGACGCGTCGGCGCCCAGGGCCTGCAGCTTTTTGAGCAGCGCGGGCGTGGCATTGCCGGAGGCATCCAGCCCCACGGCCACGGGCATGAGTTTTTGCGAAACGGCCTTGTCGGCGGCCTGCGCGGCCACCGCCGTGACATGCGCGGCCAGGCGGCGCGGCGAGGCAAAGGCGGTGAGCGCCGAAGCATCGGCCGTCAGGCCCTGGGCCTTGAGCTGCTCGAACAGCACGCCGGCAAAGGCATCACCGAGTTTTTTGAGCGCCTTGGGCGGCAGTTCTTCGACAAACAGTTCTACGAGAAGGTTTTGGGAAGCGTTCATTGGTTTTTTCGGGAATGTCGGAGCGCAAAAATAGCCAGGGCCGCGGCCATCAGCGGCAGCCAGATGGTTTGGACTTCATTGAGCAACACGTCGGCGCCGCGTTGCGTGAAAAATCGGGAAAAAGAGACCGGAGAAACCTCTACGGGCCGCCAGGGGCTGAAAAACCGCTGTTCAGAGAGGGGCCAGTAGAGCGGGATGGCCACGCCGCCATTGGTGAGGGTATCCAACAACGGGTGCGAAAACATGCAGAGTGCTATCCAGGCATAACCTTGCCACGGCGCCAGTTTCCAATGCCGCGCCAGCCACGCGCCAATCAGGCCAGCGAGGAGCGCAAAGCCCAGGGTGTGGGTAAAGCCGCGGTGGCCCCAGATACCACCGTAATGGATGCCGAGCTTGAAAGCAATGCCGTCAAAGTCGGGAAGAATGGCCGCGACCATGCCCGCCGCCAACATGGAGGGCGGTATCCGCTTGCTGCCCAGGGCCACGGCGGCGGCGATGGGAACGGCAATATGGGAAAAGATGGTGGGCATCGGGTGCGGCGGAGTAAGGCGCGAAGTCCTCAGGCGGCTTTCTTGGGCAACTGCTGCACCCACTCGCGCGGTGCCATCGGAAAACCCAGGCGCTCGCGGCTTTCGTAATAACTTTGTGCCACGGCGCGCGCCAGGTTGCGGATGCGGCCTATGTAGGCGGCGCGTTCGGTCACGCTGATGGCGCCGCGCGCATCGAGCAAATTGAAGCTGTGCGCGGCCTTGAGCACCTGCTCATAGGCCGGCAGGGCCAGTTGCACCTCAATAAGGTGCTTGGCCTGCTTTTCATGCGCGCTGAAGGCGGTGAACAGGAAATCGGCGTCGCTGTGCTCGAAGTTGTAGGTGGACTGCTCGACCTCGTTTTGTTTGTAGACGTCGCCGTAGCTCAGCTTGGCGCCGTCGGGCCCTTCGGTCCAGACCAGGTTGTAGACGTTGTCCACGCCCTGCAAATACATGGCCAGGCGTTCCAGGCCGTAGGTGATCTCACCGGTGGCGGGCTTGCAGTCTATGCCGCCGACCTGCTGGAAGTAGGTGAACTGCGTGACTTCCATGCCGTTGAGCCAGACTTCCCAGCCCAGGCCCCAGGCGCCCAGCGTGGGGTTCTCCCAGTCGTCCTCGACGAAGCGGATGTCGTTTTTCTTGAGGTCAAAGCCCAGGGCCTCGAGCGAGCCGAGGTAGAGCTCCAGGATGTTGGCGGGCGCCGGCTTGAGCACGACCTGGTACTGGTAGTAGTGCTGCAGGCGGTTGGGGTTCTCGCCGTAGCGGCCGTCCTTGGGGCGGCGGCTGGGCTGCACATAAGCGGCTTTCCAGGGCTCGGGGCCCAGCGCGCGCAGAAAGGTCGCGGTGTGCGAGGTGCCGGCGCCGACCTCCATGTCATAGGGCTGCAGCAGCGCGCAGCCCTGGGCGTCCCAGTAGGACTGCAGCTTCAAGATGATTTGCTGGAAAGTGAGCATAGGAATGGGTTCAGGACAAAAGCGCGGCGCCTGTGCAGGCGCCGGAAAGGCAAGGCCGCGTCGGCGGCAGTGCTAAACCGGTCATTTTACGCGGCGACGGCGCGCGGGGGCCGCGTCGGGCGGTACGTACCAGGCAGGCCCGTCCTTGAAGGCCTGCGCCAGGAAATCCACCATCACGCGGACCTTGGCGCTCAAGTGGCGGCGGCTGGGGTAGACGGCCAGCACGTCGATGTCGGGCATGCGGTAACCCGGCAGCAAGGGCAGCAGGCGCCCTTCGCGCAGGTCGTCGCCGACCAGAAAGGCCGGCTGCCAGATGATGCCCTGCCCGGCCAGGGCCGCTTCACGGGCCGTGTCGCCGTTGTTGGCATGCATGACGTACTGGACCTTGACCTTGTGCGGGCGCGCCTGCTCGTCGACGAAATGCCATTCATTGGCGGTGGCCGCATAGGTGTAGCCCAGGCAGCGGTGCGCCGCCAGGTCGGCCGGCACCCGGGGGCTGCCGTGCTGCTTGAGGTAGGCGGGCGCGGCGCAGACGATGTTGCAGGAGGTGGCCAGCTTGCGCGCCGCGTGGGTGGCGGGGCCGGCGCGCGAGATGCGGATGGCGAGGTCGTAGCCCTCTTCGACGATGTCGACCACGCGGTCGCTGAGCGCGATGTCGAGCTCCACGCCGGGATAACTTTGCATGAAGCGCGGCCACAGCGGCGCCAGCTGGCGTATGCCGAAGCTCACGGGCGCGTTGATGCGCAGGCGCCCGCGCGGCTGCAAGGTGGCCGACGAGGCCAGCGCTTCAGCGTCGGCGACCTCCTCGAGGATGGACTTGCTGCGCTCATACAGCGCCTCGCCGCTTTCGGTGAGCGAGAGCCTGCGCGAACTGCGGTTGAGCAGGCGGGTGCCCAGGTGGGCTTCCAGCTCGTTGATGTAACGCGTGACGTTGGCCGGCGAAGTGTCCAGCGCATCGGCCGCGCGCGTGAAACTGCCGCGACCCACCACGGCGGCAAACACCTCAAAAGCTCGCAAACGGTCCATGGCGGCGTCTCCAGTGCTTGATATTCATAAAACCTGAATGATTAAAACACTTTTCAGGCCTTCTTCTTAGAGAACATGAATCGTACATTGGACCCATCGGCAAGCCAGAAGGCTCGCCGAACCAGAAACCCCTTCAACAAACGACTCAAGGAAACTGATATGACCACCGCACAAACCGCCTCCTTCACACCCCGTTTTGCCAACAAGACCGTGCTCGTCACGGGCGGCAACAGCGGCATCGGCCTGGCCACGGCGCTGCAATTCGCCGCACAAGGCGCCCGCGTCATCATCACCGGCCGCGACGAGGCCACGCTGAACCAAGCCAAAGCCCAACTGGGCGAAGGCGCCATTGCGCTGCGCAACGACGCAGGCGAAAGCGGCGCCGCCCAAGCGCTGGCCGGCGCGCTGCGCGCCCAGGGCATCACGCTGGACGCGGTCTTCATCAACGCGGGCGTCGCAAAATTCGCCCCGCTCGAAAGCGTGGACGAAGCGCTGTGGGACCAAACCTTCAACGTCAACGTGAAGGGCGCCTTCTTCGCGATCCAGGCGCTGTCGCCGCTGCTGAACACGGGCGCGGCCGTCATCCTGAACGGCTCCATCAACGCCCACATCGGCATGCCCAACTCCAGCGTCTATGCCGCCAGCAAGGCCGCGCTGATTTCGCTGGCCAAGACGCTGTCGGCCGAACTGGTGGGGCGCGGCATCCGCGTCAATGTGGTGAGCCCCGGCCCGGTGACGACGCCGCTTTACGGCAAGCTGGGCGTGCCCGCCGACCAGCTGGATGCATTGGCCGCCGGCATCCAGGCGCAAGTGCCGGTCAAGCGCTTCGGCACGCCCGATGAGGTGGCCAGCGCCGTGGTCTACCTGTCGTCGCCCGACGCTGCCTTCATCGTGGGTACCGAACTGATCGTCGACGGCGGCATGAGCCAGCTCTAAGCAGCCAGGCCCCACCGGCCCATGAAAAGAGGGCGATGCCGTTACCGGCATCGCCCTTTTGTCTTTCCGCCCCGGAAAGACTCAGTACTGCCAGAAGATGCGCTGCAGTTCCTTGCTGTCCACGTTCCTGGTCAGGGCCACGGCGGCCAGGATGCGGGCTTTTTGCGGGTTCAGGTCGTGCGCGACCACCCAGTCGTATTTGTCGTCGGGCTGCTCGGCGTTGCGCAGCACAAAACCTTCGGGCACACGCGAGGAGCGCACCACCTGTATGCCTTTGGCGCGCACTTCCTGCAGCGCGGGAACGATGCGGTCGGCCACCGAGCCGTTGCCGGTGCCGCCGTGGATCAGGGCCTTGATGCCGGTCCTGGCGACGGCGTCCAGGGCGGTGCGCGAGACGTTGCCGTAGCCGTAAACGATTTCCACTGGCGCCAGCGCATCGAAGTCGTCGATATTGAACTCAGACTGCGCGGTGTGGCGCTTGACGGGCGCGCGGAACCAGTAGTTGTTGCCTTCCACCACCATGCCCAGCGGGCCCCACTGGCTCTTGAAGGCCTCGGTCTTGATGTTGATGGTCTTGGTGACGTCGCGTCCGCTCTGGATTTCATCGTTCATGGTGACCAGCACGCCCTTGCCGGCCGCATCCTTGCTGGCGGCCACGCTCACGGCGTCAAACAGGTTGAGCGCGCCGTCGGCCGACAGCGCCGTGCCGGGACGCATGGAGCCCACCACCACGATGGGCTTGCTGGTGCGGATCACGAGGTTGAGGAAGTAGGCGGTTTCTTCCAGCGTGTCGGTGCCGTGGGTGACGACGATGCCGTCCACGTCGGACTGCTTGACCAGCGCCGAGATGCGCTTGCCCAGCTTCATGAGGTTGTCGTTGGTAAAGCTTTCCGAGGCGATCTGCGAGACCTGCTCGCCCTTGACGTTGGCGATGTTGGCCAGTTCGGGCAGGCCGGCCAGCAGCTTGTCGACCGGCACTTTCGCGGCGGCGTAGGTGGCGCTGTTCAGGGCCGAAGCGCCGGCGCCGGCAATCGTGCCGCCAGTGGCCAGGATCACGACATTGGGTTTGCCGGCGGTTTGCGCGAGCACGGAGGCTGGCGTGCCCAGCGCGGTGAAGGCGACGAGGCCGAGCCCGGCGCCCATTTTCAGGAGGGTGGAAGCGATTTGCATGAGATATCCCAGGAAGGTGAAATAGTTCTGCCGGGTCGCGGGCCCTGAAAGACAGCTGTGAAAAAGTGTCAATGCCTTGGCCTGCGTCCCGATGTCTCCTCCGGCACCAGGCCAAAGGTGGCTCATCGTAGCCAGCCCCTCGAAAAGTGGCGATGCATAATGTAACGAGGGGTATGAATAAAACTCACACCCCGGCGGCAAGCAACCCCTTTTTTGCCGCTTCGGCGCCCGGCACAACCATGAACCTCAGGCAACTTGAAGTCTTCCAGGCCGTCATGCAGACGGGCAATATGAGCGCGGCCGCGCGGCTGATCTGCATCACGCCCTCGGCCGTCAGCAAGACCATTTCACACACCGAGCTGCAGCTGGGCTACAAGCTGTTCACGCGCGGCAAGGGCTCGCTGGCGCCCACGCCGGAGGCGCGGGTGCTGTTTGAGGAGTCCACGCAAATCCACCAGAAGCTGGACGGACTCAAGCGCATGGCCGTCAACCTGCGGCAGGCGGCCGACGGCCAGGTGCGGCTGGCGGCCATCCCGTCCATCAGCCACGAATTTTTACCGCTGGTGCTGGAGCGGCACATGGCGCGGCACCCGCGCGTGCGCGTCGAGGTGCGCACCCTGCACCAGGACCAGATGGTGCAGGCCCTGCTGACGCGGGGCGTGGACTTCGCGCTGGGCTTTTATGAACACCCGCACCCGCTGCTGACCAGCACGACGCTGGTGAGCGGGCCGCTCTACCTGGCCGTCACGCGCGAGATCTGGCAGCGCGCGGTGCGGGCGCGCCGGCAGAACCCGATGTCCTTCCTGGCCGGCATGCCCTTGATACGGCTGGTGGGCGAGGACCCGATGTGCAGCTCGATCGACGAGCTGGCCCGCCACCTGGGCCTGAGCGCCCCGGCGGGCCTGCAGGTACAGACCTCGCGGCTGGCGCTGGAGCTGGTCAGGCGCGGCATGGGCTGGACAGTGGTGGACTTTCTCACGGCCAGCAACCTGGACCCGGCCTCTCTGACGGCGGTGCCGCTGCATGAGTTCGCCCACGCGCCGCTGCAGATGTACTTCGCCACCAGCACGCCGCCGGGCCAGGATGCGCTGCGCATGCTGGAAATGATCCCGGATTTACTGCACGGCGTGATGGCAGCAACGCACTGAGCACACCCAACTCACCGAAACACCCTCCGGGCCAGCAGGGGCCGCGGAACTGGCTTTGCCAGGCCGCAGGCGCCGCCCCTGGAAGGGGGAAGGCGCTACACGCAGTGAGCGTCCGACGGGGTAAACCTATCTAGCGACGGCGGAACAACAGGGCCAGCAGGGCCACGCCCAGGCCCAGGCCCCACAGCGGCCACAGGCCGTAGCGCGACACCCACTCAGCATAAGGCGTGATGCCGTTGCGGCCCTCGACCTCGCCGACCAGTGCGCCGCGCGTGTGGCGCTCCAGCGAATACGTGACCTTGCCGGTATGGTCGATGATGACGGTGGCGCCGGTGTTGGTGGCGCGGATCATGGGGCGGCTGAATTCGAGCGCGCGCATGCGCGAGATCTGCAGGTGCTGGTCTATCGCCACGGTATTGCCGAACCAGGCGATGTTGCTGACGTTGACAAAAATCGTGGGCGCCAGCGCCGGGTCGGCAAAACGCGCGCCCAGCTCTTCACCGAACAGGTCTTCGTAGCAGATGTTGGGCGCCAGCCGCTGGCCTTTCCATTCAAAAGAAGCCTGGCCGACCGCGCCGCGGTTGAAGTCGCCCAGCGGGATGCGCATCATGTCGATGAACCAGCGAAAGCCGGGCGGAACGAATTCGCCGAAAGGCACCAGGTGGTGTTTGTCAAAGCGGTAGAGCTCGGGCTGGCCGGGCTTGAAGCCGACCACCGAGTTGGCATAACCGGCCTGCGGGCTGCCCACGGGCATGCCGACCAGCGCCGCCTGCTGCCCGGTGGCAAAGCGCGACTGCAGCGCCCGCCAGTAGCCGTCGGGCAACTGCATGGGCAGCAGCGGAATGGCGGTCTCGGGCGCCACCACCAGCGGCGTCCTTGCGTCGCGCAGTTGCTGGCCGTACCACTGCAGCGCGGTGGCCACGCCGGTGCCGCTCTGGAATTTTTCATTCTGCGGGATGTTGCCCTGCAGCAGCGTGACCTGCAGCGGCTCGGCGGCCGCAGTGGAGCCCGCCGCGCCCGGCAAGGCGCTTTGCACCGGCAGGTAGGACAGGACAAAACCGGCCAGCACGATGGCGATGGCGGTCACCCACTGCATTTGGGAAGCGCGCAAGGCCATGGCCAGCCAGGCGGCGGCCAGCGCCGCCAGGAAGGTGATGCCGTGCACGCCCACCCAGGCGGCCAGCGGCCGGGCCCAGCCGTCCACATGGGCGTAGCCGCCCTCGCCCCACGGGAAACCGGTGAAAAATTCAACGCGGGCCAGCTCGGCCAGCAGCCACAGCGAGGCAAACACCAGGGCACGCGGCAGCTTGCGGCGCGGCGCCAGCCGCACAAAAAGCGCGCCCGCCGCGGCGTAGTACAGCGACAAAAAGGCCGCGAGCAGCACCACGGCCAGCACCGTCAGCGGCGCGGCCAGCCCGCCGTAGAAGTGCATGGAAATGAACAGCCACCAGAAAGTGCTGCACAGCATGGCCGTGCCAAAGGCGACGCCCAGCCAGGCGGCGCGCTTCATGGAGCGGCAGCTGTCGATCTGCGCGGCGAACAGGAACATCGCCAGCAGCTGCATGCCCCCCAGGGGCTGCCCCTGCACAAAGCCGAAATCAAAGGGCCAGGCCATGCTGGCGGCGTGCAGGCAGCCGGCGATCAGCACCATGACCAGCTGGAAGGGCGAGAAGCCCTTGCGCGGCGGCAGGTTGCGCGCATGCTCAAGCAAGGCGGGCAAGGTCGGCAGGTGGGACATCATGCTGTGGATCGAGTCCCGTGCCATATATTGCCCTCTTTACTTTATTGTGTGTGTCGTCAGACGCCGGCGGATACCGGCGATACCTTGAACCAGCGCACCGCGCCACCTTTGGTGTGCAGCACCGTGAATTGCAGGCCGGCCAGCGCGTAGTGTTCGCCGCGCTTGGGCACATGGCCCATCTCGTGCGCCACCAGCCCGCCTATGGTGTCGAAATCGGTTTCCGGCAGCGTCACGCCGAAAGCCTCGTTGACGCGCTCTATCGAGGTGTCGCCGCTGACCCGGTAGGTGTGGTCGGTCAGGCCGAAGATGTCGCCCTCGTCCTCGGCAATGTCGAATTCGTCCTCGATCTCGCCGACGATCTGCTCAAGCACGTCTTCAATCGTGATCAGGCCGGCCACGCGGCCGAACTCGTCGATCACGATGGCCAGGTGGTTGCGGTTGCCGCGGAACTCACGCAGCAGGTCGTTCAGGCCCTTGCTTTCGGGCACGAAGACGGCGGGGCGCAGCAAGGCCTTGATGTTGAGTTCGGGCGCGCGCTGCAGTTTCAGCAAATCCTTGGCCATCAGGATGCCGAGGATGTTTTCCTTTTCGCCTTCATAGACGGGAAAGCGCGAATGGGCGGTGTCTATGACCAGGTGCAGCAACTCGTCGAAAGGCGCGTCGATGTTGATCACATCCATGCGCGGCGCCGCCACCATGACGTCGCCGGCCGTCATGTCGGCCATGCGGATCACGCCCTCGAGCATTTCACGGCTCTGGGCGCCAATAACGTCATTGTCCTGGGCCTCCACCAGGGTTTCGATCAACTCGTCTTTCGAGTCGGGACCGGGGTGGAGCATTTCAGCGAGCTTTTGCAGAAAGCCTCGCTTGTCTTCTGGCCTGGAAGACCGACTGGGGGGAACGTCGGACACGTGATGGCGGTCGGTAGTTGTGAAGGGGGTAAGGATAGCTGAAATCTTTGATGGTGAGGGTGGGGCGGCAGGGTTTACAGGAAATTTCTCCTGCCAACCTTTTGTGACTGGGGCTGTGGTGCTACTTGTTTGATAGCAATTGAGTATCGGGTTGGGGTTGGACGAAATCTTTGGTTGTAGTGGTTGAGCCGGGTCTTACGCCGGCGGCGCGCGCTTTTCTTAGTTCAGCGAGCCGGGTCTCGCCCCGGCGGGCGAGGCACTTTTCTTTGCTTCGCCAAAGAAAAGTGCCCAAAAGAAAGGCGACCCGCAGTCTGGGTCCCTTCGCTGCGCTACGGGCAACCTGCGGTGCTCGACTACGGCGGGGTCTCGCGCAAACTCGCCTTCGGCTCAAACAAGCGCGATCCCTGATCCGCCTACGTCTGCGCTCCTCGGCCCAGCCAGGACGGGGCAATCTGGAGCGGGGACAGAAAACCAAGAAGACAAATACCAACAAGGACACGCCATGGCGTGTCCTTGTTTCTTCAGGTATTCGGTATTGGTACTCCTGTCCCCACCCCCTTGTGTATGCGCCGAGGAGCGGAGGTCCAGACGGATCAGGGCTGGCGTTGTCTGAGCGAAGCGCAGCGTAGCGAGTTTAGCCAGACCCCGGCTGGACCGAGCACCGCAGGTTGCCCGTAGCGAAGCGGAGGGACGCAGACACCAGGGTCGCCTTTTCTTTTGCTTACTTTTCTTTTGGCGAAGCAAAAGAAAAGTGAGTTGCCGCCGGGCAACCCCCGGCCAACCGCCCTCAGCAGAGAGACAGCCCGACCAGCCAGGTCACCCAAACTACATGGGCATCCGGTCCCTACCGTCCCGGACCCCTTGCCGCACTTCCTGGATCACCCCCAGCAAGTCCCAGAACTGCTTGGCCTGGACCTTGAGGCGGTAATCGGTCTGGGCGATCTGCTCTTCGACCATTTCGGTCATGCGCGAATCCAGGTCGGCCGGGGGCAGCTTGAGGTAGGCCTCGCTTTCGGAGCCGTCGCGCACGATGGTGGCGCCGGCCTTGCGGGCGATGTTGAGCATGGCGGTGTTTTCGCTGAGCGCGTGGATGAACATCATGTCGACGCCGTCGTTGCGGGCGTGCATCACGGCGCGATCGAACAGGCGCGAACCGTAGCCCCGGCCGCGGGCCTGGGCCAGCACCGAGACGCCGAATTCAGCGCAGCTCTTGAGGTTGGGGTCGGTCGAATGCGCCAGGTGGGCCATGGCGATCAGCTGCAGCTTGCGGTTGTAGATGCCGAAGATCTCGTCGCGGTCGAAGTTCAGGCTGTCGACATAACGGCGCACCTGCTCGTCATTGGCTGCGTAGCCGAAGCGCAAATAACGGTCGTGTTCGCCCAGGGCCAGCAAATGGGTGGCGATGCGTTCCCCGTGGCTGGGGCCTATGGAACGGATGGGGACCATGACTGGCTGGACGTGCGGGGCGGCGGCAGGCTGCTGCTGGGGCGCGCGCGTCTCTGCTACAGGCGGGCGGAAGAACTCCTTGCTCGCGTTGTAGGATGCTTTTAAAAGTGTGCCGGGTGAAACCATGGCTTCAATATAAGGGTTTTCCCTAGAATTCCCAGCCTAGGGGCTTCTCAAAGGCCCTCAATAGGGAGGCCAGCCAAAACCAGGCACTTGGCCCGTCAATAGGACTCAATAAGCTATCAAAATCATAGTGAATCGGCTTTGGAGGGAAAAATGTTGCATCGCAACAACAAAATTCAGGCCCGCGTCCTGCCAAATCCAGCACACAGCCATTGGCTACCCGGTTGTTGACGCGGGGCTGACTCGCCCAGACCTCACAAAGGCACGGCTGTGGTTGCCTTGACCCGGTCCAGTACAAAGCTGGTTTTGCAGTCCTGCACGCTGGGGTGCTTGAGCAGGGTGTCCATGATGAAGCGGCTGTAGTGGGCCATGTCCTCGACCAGTACACGCAGCAGATAGTCCATTTCCCCTGTCAGCGCCGCGCATTCGGCCACCTCGGGCCAGGTCTGCACGCTGGCGCGGAACAGGTCCATGGGGTTGCGCTTGTGGCTTTCAGTGTGTTTTTCGAGCCGTACGTTGAGGTAAGCCGTCAGGCCCAGGCCCACGGCCTCGGGTTTGACCAGCGCCACATAGCGGTCTATGACGCCGCTCTCCTCGAGCCGCTTGACGCGCCTGAGCACCGCGCTGGGCGAGAGGCCCACCTGTTCGGCCAGCTGGTCGTAGGTGGCACGGCCGTCGTCCTGAAGTTTGCGCAGAATCTGGCGATCGAGCTTGTCGAGTGTTTCCATGTCACTTATTTTGCAGTTTTATTGCGTTCAAGGCAATTCAAACGCCCTATTTCGCAGTAAAACTGATGGGCGGCGCCGCTAAAGTCCCATGCATACCCCCAACATTCTGGAGACATGCATGAATGCACGCACCGACGCCGCCCTGAACTTTGAACAAGGCGCGGCATGGGACAACCCCATGGGCACGGACGGCTTCGAGTTCATCGAATACGCCGCCCCCGACCCGGCCGCCATGGCGGCGCTGTTTGTGCGCATGGGCTTCAAGCCGATCGCCAAACACCGCCACAAGAACGTGACGCTGTACCGCCAGGGCGGCATCAACTTCATCCTGAACGCCGAACCCGACTCCTTCGCGCAGCGCTTTGCGCGCCAGCACGGCCCCAGCGTCTGCGCCATCGCCTTTCGCGTGAAGGACGCCAAATTCGCCTATGAGCGCGCGATTTCGCTGGGCGCCTGGGGTTATGCCCACACGGCGGGCCCGGGCGAGCTCAACATTCCGGCCATCAAGGGAATCGGCGACTCCATCATTTATTTCATCGACAAGTGGCGCGGCAAGAATGGCGCGCAGCCCGGCGACATCGGCAACATCGGCTTTTACGACGTGGACTTCGAGCCCCTGCCCGGCGTCGAGGCCGATGCGCTGAACCCGGCGGGCCACGGCCTGACCTATATCGACCACCTGACGCACAACGTGCACCGCGGCCGCATGGACGAATGGGCCGGCTTCTACGAGCGGCTCTTCAACTTCCGCGAGATCCGCTACTTCGACATCGAAGGCCAGGTCACCGGCGTGAAAAGCAAAGCCATGACCAGCCCCTGCGGCAAGATCCGCATCCCGATCAACGAAGAAGGCAATGAGAAGGCCGGCCAGATCCAGGAGTACCTGGACCGCTACCAGGGCGAAGGCATTCAGCACATCGCCATGGGCAGCAACGACCTGTTCGCCACGGTGGATGCGCTGCGCGCCAGCGGCGTGAAGCTGCTGGACACCATAGACACTTACTACGAGCTGGTCGACAAGCGCATCCCGGGCCACGGCGAAAGCGTGGCGGACCTGAAAAAGCGCAAGATCCTGGTGGACGGCAAAAAAGGCGCGCTGCTGCTGCAGATCTTCAGCGAAAACCAGCTGGGGCCGATCTTCTTCGAGTTCATCCAGCGCAAGGGCGACGACGGCTTCGGCGAGGGCAATTTCAAGGCGCTGTTCGAGAGCATCGAACTGGACCAGATGCGCCGCGGGGTTCTGGCGGACGCAAAGGCAGCCTGAAAAGCGGGGGCACAATAAAGCTCCCATCGACCACCCCCTTACGGAGATTGCCATGTCCCTTCGCCTGAAACTGCAACGCCCTCTGGCCCTGCTCGGCCTCGCCTCGGCATCGCTGCTCGCCTGCGGCGCCGCTTCGGCCCAGACCGCGTCCAGCCTGGACGCCGTGCAAAAAGCCGGCGTGCTGCGCATCTGCACGCCGGGCGACTACAAGCCCTTCAGCTTCCAGAAGCCGGACGGCAGCTTCGAGGGCATAGACGTGGACCTGATGGCCTCGTTGACGGCCAGCCTGGGCGTGAAGCCGGAATGGGTCAAGACCAGCTGGTCCAACCTGATGCCCGACATGACGGCCGGCAAATGCGACTTGGCCGTGGGCGGCATTTCGGTGACCACCGAGCGGCAGAAGAAGGCTTTTTTCAGCGCCCCTTATATGGTCAACGGCAAGACGCCTATCGCGCGCTGCGCCGACGTGGCCAAGTACCAGACGGTGGCCGACATCGACAAGCCGACGACGCGCGTGATCTTCAACCCGGGCGGCAGCAACGAGCGTTTTGCCCGCGCCAACTTCAAGCAAGCGCAGATGCGGCTCAACCCCGAGAACCTGACGATTTTTGACGAAATTCTGGCCAACCGCGCCGACGTGTTCGTCACCGAATCGGCCGAGGCCATCACCCAGCAAAGGCTCAAGCCGGGCCTGTGCGCGATCAACCCCGACAAGCCGCTGCAGTACGGCGAAATGGCCTACCTGCTGCCGCGCGGCGACGTGCCCTTCAAGGCCTACGTCGACCAGTGGCTGCACCTGGCGCGCGCCAGCGGTGAATACCAACGTGTGGAGAGCCAATGGCTGAAGTAGCCGACAGCAAAAGCAATAGCACCCCGCCGCCGGCGGTGTACGGCCAGTCCGACCGGCCGCCGCGCGGCGACTATGCGCGCGGCGGCCAGGTCAACGCGGACTACACCTGCCCGCAAAATTACGCGGCCTATACCGCGCAGGACCACGACACCTACCGGCGCCTCTACACGCGCCAGTCGGCGCTGCTGGCCGGACGGGCCTGCAGCGCCTTTATCAAGGCCCTGCCCAGCCTGGGCGCGAGCGACGCGATCCCGCGCTTTGAAGACATCAACGCGCGCCTCTTCAAGGCCACCGGCTGGCAACTGGTGGGCGTGCCGGGGCTGATCCCTGAGGTGCCGTTTTTCACGCTGCTGGCGAACCGCAAATTCCCGGTGACGGACTGGATACGCACACCGGCCGAGTTTGACTACATCGTCGAGCCCGACATCTTCCACGACCTGTTCGGCCATGTGCCGCTGCTGTTCGACCCGAGCTATGCCGACCATATCCAGGCCTACGGCAAGGGCGCGCTGAAGGCGCATGCGCTGGAGCACGGCACCCATGGGACGCAGCCGATTCCCGGCGCGGTCGAGATGCTCTCGCGCCTGTACTGGTACACCATAGAGTTCGGCCTGATGCGCGACAAAAACGGCAGCCATGACGTCAGCGCCTATGGCGCCGGCATTTTGAGCAGCCCGGGCGAACTGGCCTGGAGCGTGGAGTCTCCCGAGCCCAAACGCATCCCGCTGCGCGACAAGGCCGAGCTGCTGCGCTGCATGTCGTCGACCTACAAGATCGACACCTTCCAGCAGCAATACTTCGTGATCGACAGCTTTGAGGCGCTGTTGCGCCTGACGGAGCCGGACTTCACGCCTTTCTACAAAGAGCTGGCCCGGACGCAGGCTGCGGCCTAAGCGGGGCTGGCCATCCAGTCGTTCAGTGCGTGCCGGGTCCGCTCGGCCAGTTCGCACACCCGCGCCACCTGCTGGCCCGCATCGGCCGGCCACTGGCCCTGCAGGCAGGACTGCTCGAGCACAAAACAGGCATCGCTGAGGGCCTCGGCGCCCACGTTGGACGCTGCGCCCTTGAGGGCGTGCGCGGCGCGCGAGAGTTCGGCGCTGTCCGATGCCTCCAGCGCCGCGCGTATGTCGTCGATGCGGTTCGGCGCGTCGCTGGCGAACAAGGCAATCACCTCGCGCGTCATGCTGCGCTCCTCGTCGTCGAATTCCTTGAACTGCTCCAGCCGGCTCCAGTCCATCAGGACCACTGAGGGCGCCCCGGCTTGCGGCGACGTGCCCTGGGCCGGCATGGCTTCGGCCGCCATGATTCTCGCGGCGCCGGCATCCTCGGGCTTGCGGGCGTAGCGGGCCAGCGCCTCCGACAGCTCGTCGATGCGCAGCGGCTTGGGCAGGAAGCCCACCATGCCGGCCGCCAGGCAGCGCTGGCGGTCCTCTTCGAGCACCGAAGCCGTCAGCGCGATGATGGGCGGCGCGGCCGCGCCGTGGGTCGCGATGATCTCGCGCGAGGCGGCAAAACCATCCATCACGGGCATGTTGGCGTCCATCAGGACGGCGGCATAGGGCCGCGGGCCGTCGCGGCTGCTCACGCCGCCTTCGGGGCGCAGCGAAGCGGCCACACGGTCCGCTGCCTCGCGCCCGTTGAGGGCGGTGGCGGCCTCGTAGCCCAGTTTGGCCAGCATGGCCAGGGCCACCTTGAGGTTCACGGCGTTGTCGTCGGCCACCAGGATGAACTGGTTGCGCAGCTCGGGCTTGCCGGCTTCGGCCACGGCCTTGGCCGCTTCCTGCGCCGAGGTGACGCGGGCGATGGCTTCGAACAGCTGGGACTGCCGGTACGGCTTGAGCAGGCGCGCGTCGAACACCCTGGCCTGCTCGCCGGTGGGCATGGTGCCCGAGGTCAGCAGCACGATGCGGGTGCCCGGGTGACGCTCGCGCAGGGTCTGCGCAAAGGTCTGGCCGTCCATCTCGGGCATGTGCATGTCGGTCACCACCACGTCCACGGGCGGCTGGCTTCGCAGCCAGTCCAGCGCTTCGCTGGCGCGCTCGAACAGGGCTGGCTCCATGCCCCAGCGCCTGAGCTGCTTGTCGAGGATGCGCAGGTTGACCGGGGTGTCGTCCACCACCAGCACCCGCTTGCCGGCCAGGCTGACCATGTGCAGCGAGGACAGCTGGGCGATCTCCGGCGCATCGGCATAACCCAGCCGCGCGGTGAACCAGAAGGTGGAGCCCTGGCCGGGTGCGGACTCCAGCCCGACGCCGCCGCCCATCAGGCCGGCCAGTCGTTTGCAGATGGCCAGGCCCAGGCCGGTGCCGCCGTACTTGCGGGTGGTGCTGGTATCGACCTGGGTGAAGGACTGGAACAGCGCGGACTGCCGGTCCAGCGGAATGCCTATGCCGGAATCCTTGACGCGGAATTCGATCAGCCCGCCGCGCTCGGGGGTAGCGTCCTCCAGCACGTGGGCCGAGACGATGACCTGGCCGCGCTCGGTGAACTTGACGGCGTTGTTGACGAAATTCAGCAGCACCTGGCGCAGGCGCGTGACGTCGCCGCGCACCCAGGTGGGCAGCTCGTCGCCCATGTCGACCAGCAACTCCAGGCCTTTTTCGCGCGCGCGCGGCGCGCCTATGTCGCAGGCCTCCTCGATGGTGGCCAGCAGGTTCAGCGGTTCGTTTTCAAGGTCCAGCTTGCCGGACTCGATCTTGGAAAAGTCCAGGATGTCGTTGATCACGCCCAGCAGCTGGTCGCTGGAAACGCGCATGGTGTGCAAGTAGTCGCGCTGCTCGGGATCCAGCGGCGTGTCGGCCAGCAGGGTGGTCATGCCCACCACGCCGTTGAGCGGGGTGCGAATCTCGTGGCTCATGGTGGCCAGGAAAGCGGCCTTGGCGCGCGCCGCGGCGAGGGCCTCCTCGCGGGACGCCGCCAGCTCGGCGGTGCGGCTGGCGACCCGCGCCTCCAGCGTCTCGTTGGCGTCCTGCAGGGCGATGTTCTGCGCGTCGATGGCTGCGCGGTTGCGCAGGATTTCCTCGGCGCTGTCGTGCATGGCCTGCGACAGCTGCCGCACCTCGGTGATGCGGGCGTTTTGCTGCACCTGCGGCACCTCGGCGCGCGCCAGCTGGGCAGCGGCGACGCTCAAGCCCCGGAAGCGCCGGCTCAGGCGGTAGGCCAGCCAGGTCGCCAGCCCCGCGCCCAGCACCAGTGCGAAGGCCATCACGGCCAGGGTGTTGCGCAAGGCCGCCTGGCTGGCGGCGGCGAAATCGCTCTCGGGAGCAGCCACCACCAGGCTCCAGCGCAAGCCCAGGTTCTCTCCGAAAGGCTTGAGCACCACGATCAGGGTGTCGCCCTCCATGGGCACGCGATGCAGAAAGGCCACGCGCTGCACGCTGTCGGGCAGCGTCCTGCCCAGGCTGGAGGCCACTTCGTTGTAGGCGCTGCGAACGATGGCATTGCGGCTGTCCATCGGTCGCCTGCGCTCAAGCTTGCCCTGCGCCGCGGAGAACAGCGGGTCTATGGTGGAGTTGGCGACCAACAAGCCGTTCTCGTCGAGCAGGAACGCCGTACCGTGGGCACTGAAGACCATGGTCTGCAGCAGTTCCTTGAGGCGCGCCAGGTGCAGGTCGACAGCGAAGACGCCCAGCGAGCCGCCGTCCGCGCCGTAAACAGGCTGCGACAGGGTGATCAGCAGCTGGTTGTGGGCTTCCGAAGGCGCCACGGCGGTAAAGCTGCGGCCCTTGTTCTCCATTGCTCCCTGGTACCACGCGCGGGTGCGGGGCTCATGGTTCGCGGCCTCGGTGCTGGTTTTTTGCCGGCGGTCGCCGGCATATTCGGCGGAAAAGAAGGTGCGGCCCTGGCCGCCTTCCTTGCGCACCGCCACCTGCGTGGCGTGACCGCCGCCCGAGGCGAGCGCCTCGACGCCCAGGTATTCACCGCGATGGGTAGCCAGGACCATGTGGGGCACCTGGGGCGTCATGCGGGTCATGGCAAACGCGGTCTGCTCGAACAGGTTGGGGTTCTGGATCAGCTGGCGGGCGCGCGCCACACCGGCCTCGCCGGGCTGGTCCTGGACCAGGCCGTTGAGCACGACGTGGGCCTGCGCCAGGTGCTCCTGGGTGCTGATCTGCGCCCGCTGCGCCACGCCGTCCACGGTTTTTTCGGCCAGTGTCTGCACGCTTTGCAGGTTGCTGCGGTACAAGAACCAGCCCACGGTGGCGGCCGGCACCAGCGAAAACAGCAGCAAGCTGGTGACCAGCACCGCGCGCAGCGACCAGCTGCGCCCGCGCAGGCTGCCTGCCGCGGCCGCCATCTGGCGCGCGCTCATGCCAGCCCCACGATTTCCACGGTATCCAGCGGCTTGGCGCGTCCCGCGATCTGCACCAGCGCGCGGCGGCCGGTGCGCACCGCGCCGGTCACCAGCCGCGTGGCCTGCACGCTGGCGGCGATGGTCCAGTCCAGCGAGGGCTGGCCCTGGAACAGCCTGAGCGCGGCGGCTACCGTGTCGCCTATGGGCGTGGTCTGGCCGGATCGGCCTATCAGCCCGTCCAGGCGCGCAAAAGCGACGGGGCCGGTGTGCAGGGCCACGCCCAGGGCGAAGTTCGGCAGGCCCCGCTCCGGAAAGCGCTGGCGCACATAGGTGTCTATGCGCTTGGTGGCATCGGCCAGCCCCAGGGCCGCGCGAATCGCGCGCAGGCCGTGGTTGACCGACTGGGTGTCGGCGGCGTCGACAAACACGCACAACATGCCGTCGCCGACAAACTGCATGTAGTGCGCGCCGAACAGGTAGACGGTGTCGCCGACGCTGCTGTAGAGCCGCTTGACGACGTCGCTGAGTTCCGGGCCGGACAGGCACTGCGTCCACAGGCCGTAGTCGCGCATGTCGGCGAACAGCACCGTCGCGCTGGCGAATTTGTCGTTGTCCTGCACCGCGCCGGTTTCGGGCCACTGCTGGCTCAACGACTGCGCCATGCGCATCTCGTAAAGGTCGCTGATCTTCTGGCCTTGCTCCACCAGCGCCAGCTGGACGGCCTTGTCCACCACCTGGGCGCGCATGGCCTCCGCCCGGGTGAGCTTGTTGAGCTGCGCGTTGACCGCTTCGCGCAGCTCTTGCGGGGCAAAGGGCTTGGTCAGGTAGTCGTCGGCGCCGGTGGTCATGCCCTGGCGCATGTGGGTGCGGTCCTGCAGCGAGGTCAGCAAAATGACGGCGGTGGTGGCCAGTGCGTCGTCGTTGCGCACCCTGTCGAGCACCTCGAAGCCGTCCAGCTGGGGCATCTGGATGTCGCTGACCACCACGTCCGGCCTGAATTCGCGGATCAGCTCCAGGCCCTTGGCGCCGTCGTCGGCCTCCATGACCTCATGGCCTTCCTTCTTGAGCACCTGGGTGACCAGCATGCGCGTGCCTGCGTCATCATCAATCACCACGATCAAGGGCATATACCGGACTCTCGCTGTTGTGTTCTGGGGGGTTCAGGAAGCTAGGGCCCTTATTTTGTCGGCAATGTCCGGAAAAAGCGCGGTGCAAGGGCACTCTTCGAAGCGGTTTTTTTTCACAAGCGCGAGATCGGGTCTAATTCTTTGCCTACCGGGTAATCCCTCCTACAAAAAGAGGGCGTAATAGTTTGTTACTTCGCTTACGATATCCTTCCAAATGAGGAGTTTTTCCCTTATCCACGAAATGACCGGTTTTCGGGGGAAACAAGGCTCCTGACAAGAGGCGCTCAACGCCCGTAGCAGAGTTACAAAAACACCGCGGTCATTCCATCAATCGAAACAGCAGGAGAAATCTATGGGTTATTTCATGAAAGAACACGACATCTACATCGGAACGATGCTGGATGAATTGAACCTGCGCTTTGCGCCCTCGCAGGGCAAAGAGTCGCATTTCGGCGGCATCCTGGAAATGGTCGCCCTGCAAAAGGAGTTCAAGCTCTTCAAGAAGGGCCGTTCGTTCAAGATGAGCTGCGCCGCGCTCAACCTGGGTGCGCGCAACAACGAGGTCAAAAACCTCTGGCAGAACCTGCTGGGCAACCTGTACCGCCATGGTTCCAACAAAAAGGGCCTGGATGGCGACGCCGCCATCGTGGACGCGCTCATCAAGAACCTGGCTTCCAAAACACCGCTGCCGGTTTTTTTCACCTCCCACGACATGCGCGGCGACAAGTCGAACACGGAAGTGAAGATCATCGACAAGAGCCAGCCCATCCACTACCTGGAACAGGACTACCTGACGATCTCCATCCCCATGCAGCCGATTTCGGCGGCCAAGAAACCTGCCGACAAGCCGGCGGCCAAGCCAGCGGCCAAGAAACGCGCCAAGAAATAAGCCGTCTGGCCGATTGCCGCGATGACCGGGCACCTGTCCGCTGAACCCGCCTTGGCGGCTTTGCATTCGGCGATTGGCCAGTACTACACGCAAAAGGTCGAAACTTACGGCCCGACCCCCTTGGGGGTGGACTGGCCGTGCCGGCCGACTCAGGAGTTGCGCTTCGTGCAACTCCTGCGTTTGTGCGACTTTTCAGCGCCCTTCTCCCTGACCGACGTCGGCTGCGGCTACGGCGCTCTGCTGGCATTTCTGGCCAGGCGGCACCGGCGAAAGGAGATCAGCTATCTGGGCGTGGATTTATCCGAGGCCATGATTGCGCAGGCACGGCGGTTGTGGCGCAAGCGCGGCAACGCGGAATTTGCCGTCGCCAGCAAGAGCCCCCGCGTAGCGGATTACTCGATTGCCAGCGGCATCTTTAATGTGAAGCTGGACCAGTCTGACGCACTCTGGACCGAGTTCGTTGCGCAAACACTGACCGCGCTGCGGCTTACCAGCCGCCGCGGCTTTGCCGTCAACTTTCTCGCGCCACTGACTCACGACGCAGACCCGAAGCCCGAGCTCTACAGGGCCCCGTCGTCCGTCTGGCGCGACCACTGCGCGCGGGAGTTCGGCGCCGGAGTGGAGGTGCTGGACAACTACGGCATGCGCGAGTACACCCTGCTGGTGCGGTTACCCTGAGCTACGGACTCAGTTCCCCATCAATTGCAAAACGCGGCCGCGCTCGCTATGCAGGGTCTGCTCATAGATCTTGGCGCCCGTCAGGCGAATCAGCTGCTCGGCCTGGTTAAAGAGTGAAAGCGCCTCCTGCCAGGAACCGGCATCTGCTTTCTGGCTCAAGACCCCTCCGCAGACGATCAGCGCGCGGCACTCGGCCAGACGGTTGTTCCGAGGCTTGGATATCCCGATATTTTCCCTGGCAGCTTCCAGCGCCAGCTCAAGATTGCCCGATTTTTGATGGCACTCCGCCAGGCAGGCCCGAATCTCCGCCTCAAACTCCACCGCCACCCCTGTGCTCGAAATAAGACTCAAGGCCGCAGCAAGACTTTCCTGAGCAGCGAAGAAATTTCCCGCACTGGCCTCGGCCAGCCCCGAGCACCAGAGCGCAAAGATTTTTGAATAGGGACTGGCATATTGTTGCGCAAGATTCACGACGACAGCGACGTGCTCCTTGGCAAGCATGGTATTTTGCGTCGCGGCCGCAAGCTCCACATGCAGGTGGTGAGCGATCTGCCCGATCACAGGATCGCCCGGACCCTCGTCGGCCGACAGCATCTTTTGCAGGCATTCCCTGGCGTCGTCGAAACGTCCCATGCGGATCAGCAGGCGCGCACGAATGCCGAGCACCCATTGCTCAATGCTGAAATCGATGAATTCCCGGTCGAATTGGTCGATGCTTGCGACGCCCTGCATGGCGGCATCGTTGGCCGCCAGGCCTTGCTCCAGCAGGCCCGCCCAGGCATAGGCCTGGCTCAGGGCCACGTTCAGCATCGCGACCCGGCCGGCATCCCTGCCGGGCGGCGTCAGGGACAAGGCCTTGAGGACGCACTCCACATAATCATCGGCTGCGCCTCCGCCGGACTGCAGGATCCGCCCCTGCGCGAACAGCAGCAGTTGCACCAGCCGGCTGTCGGCTTCGCTGGCATGGCCGATGGCCTCCTGGGTGATCTTCTGGACTTCCTCGGGGCTCAGCCCCTCCCGCCAGCCCAGGTAGACGATTCTTCCGCCGGCGAGGGCCCGCAGGCTGTTGACCTGCGGTGAGCGCTCCTGCCCATCCAGCAGGGTCCAGACCTTGCGCCAGTGCTTGATGGCCTGCGCCGAGTTCGTGGAGCCGGTCCACTTCGCGGCGCGCGCCTCGTGCTGCGCCGCATTGAGCAATTGCCCGGCGGCTTCGTAGTGGTAGGCGATCAGCGCGGCGAACTCGCCCGGCTGCGCGCTGTAGTGCGCCTCCATGGCGATCGCGACCGCGGCGTGCAGGTTGGCGCGCCGCGCCTTGAGCTGCGTGCTGTAGGCCACCTCCTGGATGAGCGGATGGCGAAAGGCGAAACGCCGCCCGCCCGCGATCTCGCGCAGCAACTGCAGCAGCTCGGCCTCGCACAAACCGTCCAGGCCGCTTTCCAGCTGGCTCACCAGGTACACGGCAACGTCCTGCAGCACGGCCAGCGGAATTTCCTTGCCGATCACGGCACAGACATGCAGCAGCGTTCTCTGGGTGACCACCAGCCGGTCTATGCGTTCGCCGATGACGGCCTGCACGGTCGCCGGCAGGGCATGCGCCAGCGAGGCGATATCGGATTTTTTCTGGCTTGAAGCCGCCAGTGCAACACTCTTTTCAATCAGCGAGTGCGCCAATTCCTCTGCAAAAAAGGGATTCCCAGCGGAGCGTTCCACGATAAGCGGGAAAAAATCAAGCAACTCGGGGTAATGCCTGAGCCGCTCGCGCACCAGCTCTTCCGTATCGGACAGACTCAGGTCCGCCAGCTGAATCGCCCGGAAGTGGCGCATCGTCCACCAGGGCGCCTGGTAACCCGGCCGGTAGTTGAGCAGCAGCAGTGTCCTGGTTCCGGCTACAGCGGCAACCAGGGCCGAGAGAAACTCCGCGCTGGCGTCGTCAAGCCAATGAAGGTCTTCGAAAACGATGACGGAGGTGGCGGCGCCAGCCTGCTTCACCAGTTCATGCAGCAAGCCCAGCAGCCGGGCACGCCGCGCCTTGGGGTTGAGGGTGCAAGACTGGCTGTTCGCGTCGGCCACGCCGAGGAACTCGCTGAGCAATGCGAGGTCGTCCGCAGAGACGGCGCCCAGCTTTGCGAGCCCCCGCACAATGCATTCCCGCGCAGCTGCGGCATCGTGCGCCGGCGTGATGTGGAAAAAACAGCTGCGCAGCAACTGAAGGACCGGCTGCAAGGGCGTGGCATGGCCGTAAAGCTGTGTCCTGACCTCGAAGACGGGCACGTGGCGCAGATGGCACCACTGGGCAAATTCGTGGCAGAGCCGGCTCTTGCCTGAGCCGGGCGCGCCTGACAAGCCAATCACGGAACCTTCGCCGTTCTCGGCATTGCGCAGCGCGTCCTGCAACGCGGCCAGCTCTTGCGACCGTCCCCGAAAAAGCGACAGCGCCGCCTCATGGAAACTGTGGTTCTGCACGTCGTTTTTCATGCCCAGCAGGGCGTGCAATTCGACGGGCTCGGTGATGCCCCGTAGCGGATGTTTCCCCATGGGCCGGACGTCGCAGGCCGAGCGCACCAGCGCCAGGCAGTCGGCCGTCATGCAGATGCCGCCGGGCTCAGCCAGGGCCACCACACGGCTGGCCAGGTGAATCGCGTGGCCGTGCACGCCGCCGCCGCGGGTGGCGTCGACCGCCTCGGGGTCCAGCGCAACCTGGCCCGAATGCAGGCCGACCCGTATGCGCAGGCTCGAGTCAGGGCCTTCGAAGGCCGCCTGCATCGCCAGCGCTGCCTCGCAGGCCAGGCTAGCGTGACCTTCCAGCGCGCGAGGCACGCCGAACAAGGCCATGATGCCGTCACCCAGCGTGCGCACGACGGTGCCGCCGAAACGCTCCACCGCATTGCACATGCGCTGCACGGCGGGCCGCAACTGCTCCATGGCCTGCTCGGGGTCCAGGCCGGCCACATGCTCCGTAGAACTGACGACGTCTGCAAAAAGAATGGTGGCGTGCTTGAGTGCACCCCACTGGATTTCAGAGACCGGCGAGGGCAAATTGGACGGCTCTTGCACACTGAGCCCGAAAGCGGCGCCACAGTTACCGCAGAACCGGTTGCTCACCGGATTCACGGTCAGGCACGAAACGCAGCGCAACGACATCTTCTATTTATCCCTCTCCACAACAGGAAAAACCACTAAGCGAATCGTTGCACGAGCCCCGGAACAAATCAAGGCATTAGTGGCTTGGAGTGGCTTTGTCTGAGAATAGCTTCTTAGGGGAGGACCTTCACGGCCTGCCAGGCCGAGACCACGGCCATGTACTCTTTTGACTTACTGCCGAAGCGCGCACTGGCCACACGGCTTGTCGCCCGCGCCGCATCCAGAAAGCTGGCCTTGGGCTTGAGCTTGGGAAAGGCTTCGTACCAGATGGGGCCGGCCTTCTCCCAGGAGAAGCCGCCTATTTTTCGGGCAGCGAGGTAAAACGCATGGTTGGGAATGCCCGAGCTGTCGTGGACGTCGGCACCGTCCACGTATTGTTCCATGGTCTTGAACTGGTCGTCGTCGTACCAGGTCAGCTTGCGGTTGCCGGGATCCTTGAGCGAGCGTATGGCCTTGCCATGCTGCGGCGCGAGCATGTTCTCGCCCAGCAGCCAGTTGGCCTGGGCCGCCGTCTGGCCCAGATGCCACTGCTTGACCATGCTGCCCATGACGTCGGAGAAAGATTCATTGAGGGCGCCAGCCTGGCCCTGGAGCACATGCGTCTGCTCCTCGAACTCGCGGTCCTTGCGCGCCAGTTTGACCACACCCAGCCCGCCGGGAATCATGTGCTGGATGACGCCATGGCTCAGTTCGTGGGTGATGATGTCCAGCGCCTCGGTGAAGCCCCCCACGTTCTCGTCGCCGTCCCCATAGACCATCTGCTCGCCGGTCCACATGGCATTGGCAAAGTCCTTGCCGAAATGCACGGCCGACTCCACACGCATGCTGCGGTCGTCCAGGGAATCCCGCCCGAAAACCTGGTGGAAAAAATCCAGGGCGATGCCGGTGTTGTCGTAGACCTGGTTCACAGCGCGATCCTTGACCGGCTTGTCTCCTTCATGGCGCACCGGCTTGCCCGGCAGGTCGGTGTCGAAGCCGGCATTAAAAATACTGCGGCGGTAAGCCTGTGCAGGCATGAAGCCCTGGGGAGACTGGACCGTGCGGGGCACCACCGCCTGCTTGGCGCAGACATGGCGATGCGTGCGCAAGCGCATGCTGTGCTCGATGTGGCTGTCAATTCGCTGGCGCCCTTCCTCCCCTGATTTTTCGGCAAGCTTGCGAAAGAGTTTGGACGGGACGGCAAAACAAAAACAGCGGTAGGCGGGTTTCACGAATTCGGCCCTTCAGTGCGAAAAAAGCCGGGGCGCAAATGCCAACAGGCTCAAGCCGCCCGAATGCGGCAAACTGAAACCGATGGCACGGCAATCCACCAAACAAGGCTTGCCATAGGCTCCCGTGCCAATGCGAACGTCAGCGGCAGCGACACCGGTACGCCCAAGCACCATTCGCAGCACCGCGCGCGTTGCCTGGCGCTGACGGCGCTCTTCGGGCGGGACGATGCCGGAATACTGCTGCGGCAGGAAGTATGCAAGCGTCGAATAGCTCTTTTGCACGCTGAACTGTCCCAGCGTGATGATCACACTGAAAAGAGGCAATAACAGGGTGCTGAAAAGCATCCCGATGAGATATGCAGAGCCCACCCATCCGGCATAAACGATATCAATGCGCCCTTCCGACACGAGAGACAGAATCAGAAAAGGCAATATTTGAAACGGGAGGGAGCCTGTCGCTGAAAAAACACCGGCCCCAATTAGTACGCGCAAAATTAATCCAATCTGAAATCCCAATGGTCTTTTCGCTCACCTGGCACTCCATCGCCTTCAGCACAGGATCAGAAGTTGAACACTGCGGACGATATTTTCCCAAGGCGGCTAGCCCATCCGCGACATAGGATGGCGACGTTCATCCCAGTTTTTGTATAAGGCAGCCGCAAAGCGGATCTTTTGTGCATCAAAACCGCAGCTAAATGCAATCTACCATGGGTTTTGCTCAAGCATAACAATTCCGATGTTTCTGTAGATAAAGCCGCGCACAGTATTTCCATTACCCGCGTTCTCCTCCAAAATGAGGAGGTAAAACTTTGTTACACCATTTACGATGAACCCCCCGACCGAATTACCTACCCGCATGGGCCGAAGCACGAAGGTGCTGCTGGTCATGGATGTGGTGGAGTCAGTCAGGATCATGGAGCAGGATCAAGATGGTTTCGTACAGAGGTGGCAACAACTGGTGCTGCAAGCCGAGCAGCAAATTCTGCCGCAGCATGGCGGCCGCATCGTCAAAAGCCTGGGTGACGGGCTGATGCTGGAATTTGCTAACGCGCAAGGCGGCATCAAAGCGGCGTTTGCTTTGCAGGATTTCAGCCAGCAGGCTAATACCCGGCTGCCGCCCCAGCGACAAATGCACCTGCGCATAGGCGGCCACCTGGCCAGCTTTGTGACGGACCAGCACGACATCTACGGCACCGATGTCAACCTGACGGCTCGCTTTTGTACCTTGGCCGGCCCCAGCGAAATCGTGATTTCCGCCGAGTTGCGCGATCAGCTTGTTCCCACACTGGACGCCGACGTCGACGACATGGGCGAGTGCTACCTGAAGCACGTTGAAAAGCCCGTGCGGGCGTATCGCATCGGCCCGCCCGGCGAGCATGCGCCGATCAACACCGGCAGCGCGGTCCGGCTGGACCTGCGCCCGGCCATCGCGGTCATCCCGTTCGCCATGCGCAGTTCCGAAGCAGGCCACGAAATGCTGGGAGAGGCATTGGCCGATGACGTCATCGCGGCGCTCTCAAGAACCTCGGAACTGCATGTCATTTCCCGCCTCTCCACCACGGTCTTCCGCGAGCGGCATGAGGCCGTGGAAAACATTCGCAGCCACCTGGGCGCCAGCTACATTCTTTCCGGCACATGCCGCAGCGTGGGCTCCCAGATCGCGTTGTTTGTGGAACTGATTGACGCAAAAACCGGCCACGTGGTCTGGGCGGAAAACCTGAGGGGCGAGGTGCAAGGCCTGTTTTCCATGGATGACGAACTGATTGAGCGCCTCGTGGCCGCCGTCAGTTCTTCGGTCATGTCGCAGGAACTGGAGCGGGTCCACGGGCAAGCGCTGCCGACCCTGGAAGGGTATACCCTGCTGCTGGGCGCGGTGGCGCTGATGCACCGCACGGCGTTCAGCGAATTCGACCGCGCTCGCCAGATGCTGGAACATCTGATCGACCGCAGCCGCCGCCACCCGATCCCGTATGCCTGGCTGGCGAAATGGCATGTGCTGCGTGTGCAGCAAGGGTGGGCCGAGGATCCGGCGCGGGAAGCCATGCTGGCGCTGGACTGCGCAAAACGGGCACTCGACCACGATCCGCGCTGCGCGCTGGCGCTCACTGTGGATGGGTTCGCGCACACCAACCTGCTGCGCAAGCTCGACATAGGCGCACAGCGCTACGACCAGGCGCTGAGCATCAATCCCAACGACTCGCTCGCCTGCCTTCTCAAGGGAACGCTGCACGCCTTCAAGGGCGAAGGCGCCCTCGCGATGGTGCAGACCGAAAAGGCCCTGGCCTTGTCCCCCCTCGACCCATTGCGCTACTTTTACGACTCCCTGGCGGCAACGGCCGCCCTGTCGGCAAGCGAGTACGCGCGCGCCAGCGAACTCGCGCAGCGCTCCCTGCGCGCGAACCGCACGCACACGTCCACCTTGCGGGCCCTGATCATCGCGGAGGTGGAGCTGGACAGGATTGAATCTGCCCGGGCCGCAATGCGCGAACTTCTGCAGCTTGAGCCCGGCTTTACCGTCAGCGGCTTCCTGAGCCGCTCGCCCAGCAATCAATCGGCATTCGGGCTTCGGTGTGCGCACGCATTCCGCACGGCCGGCATACCAGAGCATTAATGTTTATTTGAAGGAGTATTTCATGAGTCAATTGGGCGGCATCGGGGGGATTGGAGGGATTGGCGGGATTGGTGGAATCGGTGGCATTGGGGGAATCGGCGGCATTGGCGGGATTGCCATCATGGCCGACGCCGCCAGCCCTTTGCTGGCCGATGGCATGACGAAGAGCAGCGCGGCGCTCAGCGGCCCTTTCCAGGGCGCTACTTTGCCGGTCAATCTCCCCTTGCCTATCGACAGGCCGGACCGGTTGAAGCAGTGGTCGGCCGATCGTCGGTTGCAGATCTGCGAACTTGAGCTCCTGGGTGGCCTTCACTTCGGTGTCCAGCACGCCCGCGAGTCGGTCACTCTGGCATTTGTGGACCTCAACAAGAGGCCGCTGAAGGACCACGCCATTGTCCGCCTGATCCGGCCCACGGCCAAGGTATTCAAGCAGCAGGTGGAACTGGTGGCCAACTACGCGGAGCTGCGTGAAGACCGCGGCAGCGAAATCCTGAGCCAGATGACGCCCCAAGTCCCGTATTGGGGATCCATCGTGGGCCTGCAGCCGCACCGCCATAAATGGACGCTGGAGCTGATCACCCTGGTACTGACTTTCACGTCCGACGTGGAAATGCGCTTCAAGCACGCCTTCGCCTGCCCACGGCCCATGGAGCTGTCACCGCAGATCCAGCCCATGATAGACACTCCCGGCCATGCCAGCTGGCCCAGTGGCCACGCCACCGAAGCCTTCGCCGTCGCCACGGTGCTGCTGGCCTTGCTTGAAAACGCCAACGGCACGGGGGCCAAATACCGGGAGCAACTGGAACGGCAAGCGGCGCGTATCGCCGTGAACCGCACGGTGGCAGGCCTGCACTATCCGGTGGACAGCGCCGTGGGCCGGCTGCTCGGAACAGCGCTGGGCGAGTTTTTCGCGGCGCGCTGCCTTGGCAACAACCAGCTCCACGAACGCGGTTTCGACGGCCGCAAATTCCATGACGCCCAGGGCAAGGTCGTCGATTTCGATCTGCGTGTTTCCATGGACGACAACCACAGCGGCTACTACCAGTACCTCAGCAGGATCGGTACCGTGGCGGCCTCGCCGCTGCTGGCCTTCATGTGGTCCAAGGCGGTCAAAGAGTGGGCCCCCCTGAAATAAGGACACCCATGACCTGGCACAAACTTCCCAAGGGCGGCTTCACCGGCATTGACTGGGCCAAGCCGGACGCGACGAATGGCTTTGACCCCTACCTGGTATGGGCCGAGACCGATAGCTTCGCAGGCTATGGCGGCACACAGCCGAAGTGGCTTCCGATAGCGATTGAACTCAGCCCCGGCGTCAGCATCGCCCAATTCATAGGCGCGGCCTCGCCGCAATGGCTGCATGTGCCGCCCGTATACACCTCCAGCGCCGCACCGCTTGGGCTGCGCTACTGCACGGCCCGCGTCAGGCCGGCGTTCTTCAAGCACATTCAACCGGGCGGCAGCCTGCATGCGCTGGTCAAACGGCTGGAGCTGGGTTTGGCCGCAGGCCTTCATACCGACAACCCGGGCTCCGCCGGCACGACCGGCGCCCAGCCCCTGCTCAAGGGCAAGGTGATGGCGCTCATCGACGACGGGCTGGCTTTCGCGAATGCCAATTTCCTGCACAAAGGCAAGGCGCGCACGCGGTATTTCTGGCGGCAAGACGGCAAGGGCGTGGGCCAATCGCCGGCCGGCCTGGGTTATGGCCATGAATTGACGGCCGCCGACATCAATCGCGCGATGCAACAGCGCAGCTACAACGGCCTGGTGGATGAGGGCGAGGTCTACCGGCACTTCAAGCTGAAGTCACTGCAAAAGCGTGTCAACCATGGCACACATGTGCTGGACCTGGCTTGCGGTCCGCGCACGCTGATGGCGCAGATGGCCGATCTCCCCCCCGGCTTTGACGGGCCGGCCAGCTGGGCCCTGGCCGACGACGAGGCCAGCCGCTGCGACATCATCGCGGTGCAGCTGGACTACGGCACCGTGGCCGACACGTCGGGTGGTTCGTTGAACATCCATGTGCTTGACGGGTTGATGTACGTCCTGTCGCGCTGCGCGCAGGACACCAAGGTCGTGACCAACATCAGCTTTGGCACCCTGGCCGGGCCGCATGACGGAAGCTCACTGCTGGAAGCGGCGATGGACCAGCTGATCACCCTGTGCGGCCAGCGGCTGCAAATCGTGCTGGCGGCGGGCAACAGCTACCAGCAGCGCACGCATGCGAACCTCACGCTCGCCAAAAATGCGCACGCAACCCTCCACTGGCGCGGGCAACCCAACGACCTGACCGAAAACTTCCTGGAGCTGTGGTTGCCGCCGCAGGCCGATGGCATCAAGATAGAAATCACGCCCCCTGGGCACACGGCATTGCCGGCCCTGAAATTCGGCGAATCACGCATGTGGACGGGCAACGGCACGCAGCCGCTGTGCGCGCTCATTTATCCCAAAAGCGTGGCAACCGGCACGCACGGCACTTGCGCGCTGATCGCGTTGGCGCCCACCTTCAGCTTCGACAAAGGCACTGCCACGGCCCCCAGCGGCGTGTGGCAGATCAAGCTGACCAACACGCAGCCGGGCAAGGTCACGATAGATGCCTATGTGGAACGTGACGACGTGGTGACCGGCCCACGAGGCGGGCGCCAGTCGCACTTTGAAGACAAGCTGTACGACATGAGCGGCAACCCGGGCTCTTTCGTGGATCACCCCGACAATCCGACCTTGATCCGGCGCAGCGGCAACTTCAACAGCATTGCCACCGGGCGCAAGACGGTGTCCGTGGGCGGCACGCGGATCGTGGGGTCGCATTGGGCGCATTACTCCCCGCAGAAGCCTGACCCCGATGCAAGCAGGCCAGAGCGGCCCGGCGTGGTGAAGACCCCCAGCACCGCGGCGTTCAGTGATGAAAATCCCATCATGACGGGGATTCGGGCTGCAGGCACCTACAGCAGTTCGGCGGTCCGGCTGAGGGGCACCAGTGACGCAGCGCCGCAGGAAACGCGGCGGATCTTCAACGCGATATAAGACGCCTTCGCCGCTACCAGCGGCTGGGCAGTTTCTTGAGCAGGGTGATGCGCTTGGTGCCCATCTCGATGTAGCCGCCCTTTTCAAGGTCTTTGAGCAGGCGGCTCACCATCTCGCGCGAGGCGCCGACACGGCTGGCGATGTCCTGGTGGGTGATGGACTCCAGCGTCACACCCTCTGCGGTATCGCGGGTCGCCACGTCATCGTGCTCTTCCAGCACGGCAATCAATCGCCCATATACGTCGAGCAACGCCATATTGCGGGCGGCTTCCGTGGCGGCACGCGCCCGGCGAATAACTTGGACCACCAGATTTATGGCAAATCCGGGCTCATACACCAAGTGCTCACTCACTTCGGCACGACTCAGCACGGCGCAGGTACAAGGTTCCAGGGTGATGACCGAGGCGGAGCGGGGTCCGCCGTCCAGCGACATCTCGCCAAAGTAGTCGCCGGAGTGAATCCGGCCGTAGGTGATTTCACGGCCGCTTTCGTCCATGGAAAACACCTTGACGCTGCCTTTGAGCAGCACGTAAAGGTTGTCCCCGATTTCCCCTTCGTTGATGACGACCGCCTTCTTGGGGTAAGTGCGTACCACGCCGCGCATGGCGAGGGTGCGTAATTCGGGGGTCAAGTGAGCGTAAAGATCTTCTTCGGGAGGTATATGCGGACTCATGATGAGCCGTAATCTAGCACGTTGCCGCCCCCTTGCGGCGATCAATGAATCTGTCCGACCGGCGAGGGGGCGATGGGTGGCAAAATCGCCACGCGGTTGACCAGTTCCCGGACGCCGCTGGAAGCGGTCTTGGCGCACAGGCTGCGCACGTGGCTGCGCACGGTGGAGACCGCGACTTTCATCTGGATGGCGATCTCGGGCGTGCTCAGGCAGCGGCACAGGAGGACCAGCACCTGCTCTTCCGTGTGGGTGAGGCCGTGGTTGCGGGCAAACGCGCCGAACACACCGGACTCGCTCACACCCACACGCGACAGCACCAGTGCGATCCGGTCGCAGGGCACGCCCATCTGGCGCTGCAGCGGCACCAGGGCCAGGGTGAAATCCACGCCCTCGCCCGCCAGCCTGATGAGGCCGCGCTTGCCCGCTATGGCCTTGCCCAGGGCGGTCTGGAAAGCCTTGGCATCGGGTGGCATGAGGACTTTCAACTCGCCCCGCTCCGCACCCAGTACGACGCCGCGGTCAAGCTCGCGCCGGGCAGCCGGGTTGGCGTGCAGGAGTTTTCCCTGGGCGCTGACGACAAGCACCCCGTGGGCAAGCTCATCCACCAGGCAGGCGAGCAAGGCGGGCACCGAATCGGCGTCGTCCAGGGGGAATGAAGGCGAGGCCTCCAGGAAGGCGGCATTGGGCTGTGCAAACAGGGTCACGGGGGGCGCTCCATCCTACAAATAGATGAAGATGAGCATAAAAAGCCCGGCCCAATGTAGATAGTGAATATGCCGGGTCATTTTTGTGAGAAATTCACATGAATTCGCGCGGACTGCCGGATTTCCGCGCTCCGGCGGCGCGGTTGTTCAGCCCGGCTCGCGCTCCAGCATGGCCAGGGTGGCCTCCATGACCTCGGGCAGGAATGCCATCTGCACGTGGGCGGCGCCGCGGATCAGCCGATTGTCGGCGCCCGGCAAGGTGGCGGTGGACGTCGGGAACACGATGTTGTCGCAATTGGAGTACCAGCAGGTGAACAGCGCGTGGCGGTCCGCCGGCATCTCGTGGTCCAGTTGCGCCTGCCAGTCGGACTGCAGCCGCATCTGGCGGCCGTTGTGGCCGTGGCCGAAGCGCGCCAGCCAGGTCCCGCGGTGCGGCGTGCCTATGGTGACCACGTGGAAGACACGGGCCTCGGCCCGCATGCGCTTGAGCCAGGCCCGCACGGCCAGCCCGCCCATGCTGTGGCACACCAGCAGCGGCGGCAGCCCCGTGGCGTCGGTGACCCGGCGCACGGCCTCGTCAATTTGCGGCGCATAGTCATCGATGGAGCCGAACAGGGGTTCGAGGTTGACGGCAACAAAAGCCCGTCCGCTTGCGCGAACGCGCTGGAGCCAGGGCGTCCACAAACCGCGGTTGCAAAAGAACCCGTGCACAAACACCACACCGCGACGCCCACGGATGGCCTCGGCAGGCAAAAGCTGATCCGGTACCACGTTCATGCGAAAAGGCTGGCGCCAGCAGAACACGCGCGGTGCCGTCAGGGTCTCCCCCAGCCAGGCACGCAGCAGTTCCCCCCAGCTCGGCCGGGGCTCCGGATCCCGCTTGTTGACGTGGTGGAGAAAGACGAATTCGAGGGCCAGGAAAGCGGTGTACCCCAGCGCAATGGCCAGAAAGCCCGCGACGGCCAGCAACGGGGCGTCGCCGAGAAACCAGAACAGCCAGCCAAAGGCCGCGGCGACCAGGGACAGGGTGATGAGTCTTTGTAGTTGGGCCAGCATCGGTCAGGCAAAGGAGAAGGAAGCGGTAGCAAGCCGCAGTATCTCAGACCAGTGTGACAGCACGGCCCGAGAGCCTGGCCGCCAGGCCCTGCGCCAGGCGGTTCACCATGCCGTAGATGGACAGCTGCGGATTCGCGCCTATGCTGGTCGGGAACAGCGAGCCGTCGTGGATGGACAGGTTCTCGAGTTGCCAGTGCACGCCGTCAGGCCGGGTGACGCCCTGGCGTTCGTTGCCGGCCAGGCCGCAGCCGCCCATGACGTGGGCGCTTACCACCCGGGTCAGCAGGGGCTTCATGGGCAAGGCCTTGACCGCATCACGGGCCTGCGCCCAGGAGGTATAGGACTGGGCCATCTCGTGCAGCGGCAGCACCTGTTTTGCGCCCGCCGCGAACTGGATTTCCATCATCGACAGCAGCGCTCTGCGCCCGCCTTCCATGACGTAATCCGTCAGCGGATAGTCCAGCACGGCGGAGTTATCGCTGCGCAGCTTGACCTGCCCGCCCCTTGATGCGTCATGGAAGCCATCGCGCAGCAGCGCCAGCAGGGTGTGGTTGTAGGGGAAGGATTTGAGCAAGTCGTGCTGGCCCTGGCCGAAGCCCGGTACGGTCGACGCAAAAATCACCGGGTGCAGCGGAGGGGCCTCGAGCTTGTAGCCTATGGGGCCGTCTATCGCCTGGGTCTCCAGGAAGTGGTCGGAATAGATGGTTTGCGGCGCGCCGTTCCAGGCTTCCACTTTTTGCTCGAACACGCTGGAGGACATGACCACCGGATGCAAAAAGGTCCGGGCGCCCAGCACACCATGCGGGTCAGGCGCCTGCGAGCGCAGCAGCACGGCCGGCGAATTGATGGCGCCGCCGGCGAGCACATAGTGTTTGGCGACGATCTTGATGCCCCCGCCCGCCGTCCCGGGGGACGTGCCCAGGCTGCGGCATAACAGCGCAGTGACCTTGCCGTTGGCCAACTCAAACTTTTCCGCGCGGGTTTCGGTCAGCAGTTGCGCGCCTTTGTCGAGCGCCGCGGGAATGGTGGTGACCAGCATGGATTGCTTGGCGTTGGTCGGGCAACCCAGGCCGCAGGAGCCGAGGTTCCAGCAGCCTTTGACATTGCGCGAAATGGCCGACGCGGGAATTCCCAGCTTGGCCGCGCCCCTGCGCAGCAGGTCGTTGTTCTCATTGGGGGGAACCAGCCAGGGCGTGATATTCAGGCGCCGCTCCGCCTGGGCAAAATACGGCGCCAGCGCTTCGGTGGTGTAGCCGTCCAGCCCGAACTGCTCCTGCCAGAATTTCAGCGTGGAGCCCGGCGTGCGGAAGGAGCTGGTCCAGTTCACCGTGGTGGAGCCGCCCACGCAGCGTCCCTGCAGGATGTTGATGGCCTTGTCTTCGGTCTTGCGCGCAGCGCTCTCCTGGTAGAGCGAAGGATAGGCTTCGGATTCCTTCTGGTTAAAGTCGCTGCTGCTTTTGAGCGGCCCCTCTTCAACCATCACCACCTGCAGGCCGGCCTTGGCCAGCAGTTCGGCCGTGACGCCGGCGCCGGCGCCACTGCCTATGATGGCGACATCGCAGCTGAGTGTTTCGGGCGCTGGCGGCAACGCGCCGCCCATCACTTTCCAGCCGCGCGCGAGGCCTTCGCGGATCGGGTCTTTCAGTTGGCTCATGCTGCTTTCGGAGGTCTTTATATCTTCATGGGGCCGGGATATCCCAGCAGCGCCCAGCTCGCCGGATCGGAGAAATACGCGCCCGCAGTGATGTCGTGCAAGGCGGCGTAGGCTTGCTGCCGCAGTGCCATCCTGGAAAGGCGCATGTCCTGAAGTGACTGCTGGATATCGGCGACAGAGGCTTGGTGCCAGGGCTGGTTCAGACCGGCCAGCGCGCGCCGGCCTGCGGCACTCGCCAGCAGGGCCAGCAACTGCGACAGCTCGGCCTGCGCGTGCGGCGGTAAAGACTGCACCAGCACGTCGATGCGGCTGAGCAGGCCGTTCAATGCGATTTGCCGTGCACCTTCATCGGCCGGCAGTGTTTTGTCGAGCACGGCCCGGCCTATGGCTGAAAACACCTCACGCCCCGATGCACTCAGCACGCCGCCGGCCAGGCCCGGCTGCAGCAACGCGGCCGTGCCGCCAGCCACCAGCAGCACAGCGGCTGAGGCGGCGCCTAGCTTGAGGAGCGTTCTTCTTTGCATGCTGGAAGTTTCGCACGCGCATTTAGGTTTCAATAGGGGCCCGTACCTAGATAAACTCCGGGTTTGTATGGACGCCTCCGCACAACAAATACACGACGCGCTGGAGACTGTGGCGAAGCTCAGGCAGCAGCACAGGGCCGACGCGCCGCTGGCCCAAGCCAATGCCGAGCTCAAGCGCTTCCAGGCACGCCGTTTTGAGGCCACCTATTCCGACCTGCTGCACAGCCACCGGTATAAAACCGCGGCCACGTTTTTTCTGCAGGAGCTCTACAGCGACAAGGACTATGCCGAACGCGACCAGCAGTTCGCGCGCATCGCCGGCACCATCGCCAAACTTTTCCCGCAGCCTGTGGTCAACACCGCGGCCGCGCTGGCGGAGGTGCACGCGCTGACGGAACAACTTGATGACCTGATGGCGCGCGAGTGGCTGGCGGACACAGGGAGCATGCCCCAGAGCGATGTATGTGCCCGCTATATTCGCTGCTGGCGGCGCGTGGGGGATATCGCCGCGCGCAAGCGGCAGCTGGAGGTGGTGCTGCATCTGGGGCAGGAACTCGACCGCCTGACCCGGATGTTCGGCCTTCGCACCTTGCTCAAAATGATGCGCGGACCCGCGGCTGCAGCCGGGCTGAATTCCTTGCAACATTTTCTGGAGACCGGCTTTGATGCCTTCGCCACCATGCGCGGCGCGAGTGAGTTCCTCAGACTGATCAAAGACCGCGAGACGGCGTGGATCCACTCCCTGTTTGAGGACGATGCTGTCACCTGCGAGACCAGATTAGGCCATTTGCTCGCTGCCGGGCCCTGATATCGCGCCCGCATTAGGACAAGCCCCATACGGATTCCGCCAGGCGGCTTTCACAATGAGCCGCAAGGAGTTTGTATGAACAAGCATTGGCTCAAGAGTTATCCCGAAGGCGTATCGCACGAGATCGACACCGAACAGTTCCGCTCGCTCACCCATCTGCTGGAGGATTCCTTCAAGAAGAACGCGGCCAAGCCGTTCTCGGTCTGTATGGACCGCTGGATGAGCTATGGGCAACTCGACGAACTCTCGACATCGTTGGGCGGCTGGCTGCAGAGCCTGGGCCTGGAGCCCGGCGCTCGCGTGGCCATCATGCTGCCCAATGTGCCGCAGTTCGCCGTCACCATGGCGGCCATCTTGCGGGCGGGTTACACCTGCGTCAACGTCAACCCGCTGTACACCGCGCGTGAGCTGGAGCACCAGTTGCGCGACTCAGGCGCGACGACCATCGTCATCCTGGAAAACTTCGCCGCCACCCTGGCGGAGGTGATTGAACGCACGCCGGTGAAGAAGGTCGTTGTAGCCTCCATGGGCGACCTGCTCGGTTTCTGGTACGGCCAGTGGATCACGTTTGCCGTGCGCCACCTCGCCAAACTGGTGCCGGCCTATAAACTGCCTTTGAGCGAGGGGCGCACTGTCACCACCTTCAACCGCGCGATTGCCGAGGGTAGCCGCATGGCGCTCAAGCCCGCTCAGAGCACGCTGGATTCCATTGCCTTTCTGCAGTACACCGGCGGGACCACCGGCCTGTCGAAAGGTGCGGTGCTGACCCATCGCAACATTGTTGCCGCGATCCTGCAGGCGGAGGCATGGTTCACACCCGCCTTGAAGCGCGTGGGCGACGTCAGCAAGACCAACAACATCGCGGCCTTGCCGCTGTACCACATATTCGCGCTGACGCTGTGCCTGCTCACCATCCGCTGGGGGGCCCACCTGACGCTGATTCCCAACCCGCGCGACTTCGGCAAGTTCATCGAGGTTCTCAAGAAGCGGCCCTTTCACATGTTGCCGGCGGTCAACACGCTGTTCAATGCACTGCTCCAACATCCGCAGTTCAAGACAGTTGATTTTTCCAGTCTCTGCGTCTCCCAGGCGGGCGGCATGGCCGCGTCCGAGGGTACGGCGAAGCACTGGCTTCAGGTGACGGGCTGCCCCATGATCGAAGGCTGGGGCATGAGCGAGACCTGCGCGATCGGCACCAACAACCCGGTGATCAACAAGGAATTCACCGGCACCATAGGCCTGCCCCTGCCCAGCATTGAGGTCGCGATCAAGGACGATGAGGGGAAATCGCTCGCTTTGGGCGAGTCCGGCGAGATTTGCATCAAGGGCCCGCAGGTCATGACGGGCTATTACCAGCAACCGGAGGAAAACAAAAAGGCATTCACCCCTGACGGCTTTATGCGCACCGGCGACATCGGCATCATGGACGAGCGCGGCTACACCAAGATCATCGACCGCAAGAAGGACATGATCATCGTCTCGGGCTTTAATGTATTCCCCAATGAACTTGAGAACGTGATTTCCCTGTGCCCCGGCGTTGTCGAATGCGCGGCCATCGGCATTGCAGACGACAAACAAGGGGAAGCCATCAAGGTTTTTGTCGTAAAAAACGACCCTACACTGACCGAAGACGAAGTGAGCGCCTATTGCAAGCAACATCTCACCGGCTACAAACGCCCCAAATACATTGAATTCCGCGATGACCTGCCCAAAACCAATGTCGGAAAAATCCTCAGGCGCGAGTTGCGTGCGTCAGCCTGAGTACTTTTTCGCGGAAATTTGCTGATGGCCCAGCCGGATTTGCCGCCGGGGATGCATGTTTTTGAGCGCGGCTGGCTTTCCGCCAACAACATTTTGTTCACCGGCGGCGACGAAACCGTGTTGGTGGACAGCGGGTATTGCACACATGCGCCGCAGACGCTGGCCTTGGTGGAATCCGTTTTGGGCCCGCGGCCGCTCGATACCCTCATCAACACACATTTGCACAGTGATCACTGCGGCGGCAATGCGGCTTTGCAGGCGCGCTACCCCGATCTCCGCACCTTGATTCCTCCCGGCCACGCGCAACAGGTCGCTGAATGGGACCCGGTGGCGCTGACTTATTTGCCCACCGGGCAGCTTTGCCCGCAGTTTGGCTTCACGCGGGCGCTGCAGCCGGGGAGCTCCCTGCTTTTTGGAACTGAAATGTGGGAGGTTCACGCCGCGCCCGGTCATGATCCCCACTCGCTGATCTTCTTCGAACCGCGAAGTCGCGTGCTTATTTCTGCGGATGCCTTGTGGGAAAACGGGTTTGGTGTGGTGTTTCCCGAACTCGAAGGGGCGGGTGCGTTCTCGCAAGTGGCCGCGACACTGGATTTGATCGAGCGCTTAAACCCAAAAACCGTTGTTCCCGGGCATGGCCGCGTCTTCGCGTATGCACCGCAAGTGCTGATGCGTGCGCGCCAGCGCCTGGAATCGTTTGTCAGCAACCCAAGCAGGCATGCTCACCACGCCGCAAAAGTCTTACTGAAATTCAAACTACTCGAAACCCAGCGTCAGGATTTCGATGCGTTTGCGCAGTGGGCTCTTGAAACGCCGTATTTCATGCAGATCCATGCCAAGTTTTTCGCCGGCATCCCCGCCCGCGCGTGGATAGAGCAGCTCAGTGCCGAGCTGGTCGCGGCCGGCGTCGCACAAAGAGACGGTGGCTACATCGCGAATGCTTAAGTAGGCTTGGTCAATTCCGGGTTGGCGTTTGGAGTTTTGTCTTCCGTTTCGCCGAGCTGCTTCCCTGGAACATCTTCTTGCGCCCCCTCGTCTCACCTCACAAATGAAAAAAGCCCGCATGGATTCATGCGGGCTTTTTTAAAATCTCGAGTCGCCTGGCTAAATACCGGGCGCACAAAAGAAAACGCCCGGTTGATCAAAAATCAACCGGGCGTTCCTTGCTGTAAGAGCCTGACGATGTCCTACTTTCACACGGGAATCCGCACTATCATCGGCGCTAAGTCGTTTCACTGTCCTGTTCGGGATGGGAAGGAGTGGTACCAACTTGCTATGGTCATCAGGCATAACTTTTTGACAGATTGTCCAAAGAACAATCCATCGAATTCATAGAGCCAATCAGCTTGTATTTAGATTCGCACAGCTGCTGGGCTGTGCTTTTTGAATGCGTCAACTTGGCATAACAACTTCGAATTAATCAAAGTTATAGGGTCAAGCCGCACGAGCAATTAGTATCAGTTAGCTTAACGCATTACTGCGCTTCCACACCTGACCTATCAACGTCCTGGTCTTGAACGACTCTTTAGGGGGCTCAAGGCCCCGGCAGATCTAATCTTGAAACGAGTTTCCCGCTTAGATGCTTTCAGCGGTTATCTCTTCCGAACTTAGCTACTCGGCAATGCCACTGGCGTGACAACCGATACACCAGAGGTTCGTCCACTCCGGTCCTCTCGTACTAGGAGCAGGCTTCCTCAAATCTGCAGCGCCCACGGAAGATAGGGACCAAACTGTCTCACGACGTTTTAAACCCAGCTCACGTACCTCTTTAAATGGCGAACAGCCATACCCTTGGGACCGGCTACAGCCCCAGGATGAGATGAGCCGACATCGAGGTGCCAAACACCGCCGTCGATATGAACTCTTGGGCGGTATCAGCCTGTTATCCCCAGAGTACCTTTTATCCGTTGAGCGATGGCCCTTCCATACAGAACCACCGGATCACTATGTCCTGCTTTCGCATCTGCTCGACTTGTCAGTCTCGCAGTTAAGCACGCTTATGCCATTGCACTATTAGCACGATGTCCGACCGTACCTAGCGTACCTTCGAACTCCTCCGTTACACTTTGGGAGGAGACCGCCCCAGTCAAACTGCCTACCATGCACTGTCCCCGATCCAGATAATGGACCTAGGTTAGAACCTCAAACACACCAGGGTGGTATTTCAACGTTGGCTCCATGCGATCTAGCGACCACACTTCAAAGCCTCCCACCTATCCTACACAGATCTGTTCAAAGTCCAATACAAAGCTACAGTAAAGGTTCATGGGGTCTTTCCGTCTTTCCGCGGGGAGATTGCATCATCACAAACATTTCAACTTCGCTGAGTCTCAGGAGGAGACAGTGTGGCCATCATTACGCCATTCGTGCAGGTCGGAACTTACCCGACAAGGAATTTCGCTACCTTAGGACCGTTATAGTTACGGCCGCCGTTTACTGGGACTTCAATCAAGAGCTTGCACCCCATCATTTAATCTTCCAGCACCGGGCAGGCGTCACACCCTATACGTCGACTTTCGTCTT
>NZ_JBFTZI010000007.1:152500-159079 GCF_056406895.1 Polaromonas sp. P1_A2
TGCCCCATCCCGCTTTGGCGGCGGCCAGGTCGAGCACGGCCAGGTGCCGGGGTGCTTCCTCTAATAGAGAGCGCCTGAAGGCCAGCGGATCCTGCTTCGCATCCAGGGCCAGCTCGTCCATAAAGCTTTCCGAGAAAAAAGCATTGTGGGAATGCCCCACCGAACGCCAGTAACCCACAGGCACGCCTGAGCGCGTCGCCACATGCGACATCTTCTGGCTGGCAAAGCCATAGGGCAGGTCGAACAAGCCCTCGGCCGCGCTTTTGTCGGGCGTTTCCACAGGCGCGGCCAGCGCCGGCAGGTTGCGCTCCAGCCAGCGCGGCGTGATGGCATCGCCGGCCGAGCGAATCCGCAGGCCGCCGACCTTGCCGGCCGCGTCCAGCGAGGCGCTGAGCCTGGCCCGCTGCATGGGCCGGTAGAAGTCGTGCGTGGTGTCCTCCTCGCGCGCCCAGATCAGCTGGACCGGACGGCCGCCGCATTCCAGGGCCACACGCACGGCCTGGGCCACACAATCGACCTCCAGCCGGCGCCCAAAGCCGCCGCCCAGCAAAGTCACGGTGATATGGACATCCTCAGGCGCGACGCGCGCCACACGGGCGGCAACGGCCACCGCCATTTGCGGCACCTGGGTGGGGGCCCATAACCAGACCTTGCCGTCCTTGAGCTGCGCGGTGCAGTTCATGGGCTCCAGCGTGGCATGGGCCAGGTAGGGCGCGCTGTACACGGCCTCGACTTTGCGGCTTGCGGCCGCTTCGGCCTTGTCGATTTCGCCCTTTTCATAAAAGGTGGAACCCGCTTCGTGATCCAGCGCGGCCTGCAGCGCCTTGCCGATCTCGCCGCTGTCCAGCCCGCCGGCCGGACGCTGCTGCCAATCGACCGGCACCGCCAGGGCCGCTTGCTGCGCCTGCCACCAGGTTTTGCCCACCACGGCGAAACCGGCGGTGGAGCCCGCATAGGCAGGCAGGCGCACAAGGCGTTCGACGCCGGGCGCGGCCAGCGCGACCTCTGTATGAATGGCGCCGGCCGAGCCGCCCAGCATGGGGCACAGCCGGATGGCGGCGTACAGCATGCCCGGCAGCCGCACGTCCAGGCCGAAGACCGCTGTGCCGTTGACCTTGGCGGGCAGATCCGGGCGCGGGGCCTTGCGCCCTATTAGATTCCAGTCCCTGCGGCTTTTGAGCATCACTTCGCCCGGCGGCGTCGCCGCGGCAAACTTCGCCAGTTCCCCGTAGTGGGCCGAGGGCCCGGAGGGATGGGAAATGATGCCCTTGCTGACGCTGAGCTCATCCACCGGCAGCTTCCAGTCCAACGACGCCGCCCCCAGCAGCGAGGCGCGGGCGGTGGCCGCGGCCGTGCGCAGTACCTCCCAGGCGTCGGCCACGCTGGACGACGCGCCCGTGGCGTTGATGCCGAGTTCGCGCGCCAGCTTGCCCACCATCCATTCGCCGAGCCGGACCTTGGTCGGGCGCACCCGGGGCGCGCCTTGCGCCGCATAGTCGTCCACCTCCAGCGGATGGAAGGGCAGGCTGCCGACCAGCATGGCGACGTTGCCGTAAATCGCGTCGGAGCCGGCCTGCTCCAGGCTGACCCGCGCCAGCGGCACATCCAGCTCCTCGGCCACCAGCATGGCCAGCGCGGTGTGCACGCCCTGCCCCATTTCGCTGCGCGGCATGGCCAGCACCACGCCGCCGTCGGCCCGTATCTTGATCCAGCCGTTGAAGACCACGCCCGTGAGGTCAGGTTCCGCGCCGACCGGCCAGGGGTGGGCCGCGCTGCCCAGGCGCGAGCGCGCCGGCAGCACGCCCCAGCCGACCAGCAGTGCGCCGGCCGCGCCCGCCGCGCTGAACAGCCAGGCCCGCCGCTTCATGCCTTGGCCTTCTTCGCGGCGCCGCCGGGCGCCATGGCGGCCGCCCGCTTGATGGCCACGCGTATGCGCTGGTAGGTGCCGCAGCGGCAGATATTGGTCATGGCCGCGTCGATGTCGGCATCCGTCGGCCTGGGGTTGGCCTCGAGCAGCGCGGCGGCGGCCATCAGCATGCCCGACTGGCAGTAGCCGCACTGCGGCACCTGCTCGGCGATCCAGGCCAGTTGCAGGGCGTGGGGTTTGTCCGGCGTGCCCAGCGCTTCAATGGTCTGGATGCGCTTGCCCAGCACGGCGGACACCGGCACCGAGCAGGAGCGCGCGGCCTGGCCGTCGATACGCACGGTACAGGCCCCGCAGGCCGCCACGCCGCAGCCGAATTTGGTGCCGGTCATGTTCAGCACGTCGCGCAGCAGCCATAACAGGGGCATGCCGGGATCGGCGTCGGCCTGGACGAGCCGGCCGTTGATTTGCAGTTCCACGAAATCTCCCTCAGTGATGCGTCGCCCAAGCCGATGACTATATCGGCGAGCCCCGGCAGGCGATAGGGCGGCCGCGCCACACCGGCCAGGCCGCCAATCGTAAAGACTTGTATTCACCAGCCCGGGGGCGCCATGAACGCCGCGTGGACGCCGGCCTGCGCCCGGGGACGGATAATCCCCCTTCTATATGGCACTTATTACCCTTCTGGACGCCCAACTCGCTTTTGGGCACGTCGCACTGCTGGACCACGCAGATTTTTCCCTTGAGAGCAACCAGCGTATAGGCCTGATAGGCCGCAACGGCACCGGCAAGTCGTCCCTGCTCAAAATCCTCGCCGGCCTCGAAAAACCCGATGACGGCACGCTGCAGCTGCAGCAGAACCTGCGCATCGCCTACGTGCCGCAGGAGCCCAGCCTGGATCCGCATGCCACCGTGTTCATCGCGGCCAGCGCGGGCCTGGCGCGCACCCGCCACGTGGTCGAGCAATACCTGGCGGCCGACGAAAACACCGACCTGGACGCCCTGCAGTCGGAAATCGAGGCGCTGGACGGCTGGACCTGGGAGCAGCGTGTAGAAGAAACCCTGCACCGCCTGCACCTGGACAAGGACGCCATCGTCGGCTCGCTCTCGGGCGGCACCAAGAAGCGCGTGGCACTGGCCCAGGCGCTGGTCGCCAAGCCCGACGTGCTGCTGCTCGACGAGCCGACCAACCACCTGGACCTGGACTCCATCGCCTGGCTGGAGGAACTGCTGGTCAATTTCAACGGCAGCATCATCACCATCACCCACGACCGCGCCTTCCTGGACCAGGTCGCCACAGTCATCGTCGAGCTGGACCGCGGCAAACTCAACAGCTACCCCGGCAACTTTGCCCAGTACCTGGTGCAAAAGGAAGAGCAGATGGCCCAGGAGGCCGTCATCAACGCCAAGGCCGACAAGCTGCTGGCGCAGGAAGAAATCTGGATACGCAAAGGCGTGGAAGCACGCCGCACCCGCAGCGTGGCCCGAATCGGCCGCCTCGAAGCCCTGCGCGCCAACCGCGCGGCCCGGCGCGACGCCGTCGGCCGCGTCAACCTCGATGTCTCCAGCGGCGAGCGCAGCGGCAAGATCGTCGCCGAGCTCAGCAACGTGAGCAAAAGCTTCGGCCACCCAGGCAGCGAAAAGCTTATCGTCAACAAATTCACCGGCACCTTGCTGCGCGGCGACAAGATCGGCCTGCTGGGCCCCAACGGCGCCGGCAAGACCACGCTGCTCAAGCTCATCCTGGGCGAGCTGCAGCCCGACGCAACCACGCCGCCCGGCAAGGTGCGCCAGGGCGCCAACCTGCAGGTGGCCTATTTCGACCAGATGCGCGACAGCCTGGACCTGGACGCCACGCTGGAAGATTTCATCAGCCCCGGCAGCGAATGGGTGGAGATCAACGGCGCCAAAAAACACGTCAAAAGCTACCTGACCGACTTTTTGTTCTCGCCGGCCCGCGCCAATTCGCCGGTGCGCACCCTCTCGGGCGGCGAGCGCAACCGGTTGCTGCTGGCGCGCCTCTTTGCCCGGCCGGCCAATGTGCTGGTGCTCGACGAACCGACCAACGACCTGGACATCGACACCCTGGAGCTGCTGGAAGACCTGTTGCAGAACTACGAGGGCACGGTTTTCCTGGTCAGCCACGACAGGCGCTTCCTGGACAACGTGGTCACCAGCACCATCGCCTATGAAGGCACGCCCGAGAACCCCGGCTTCTGGCGCGAATACGAAGGCGGTGTGACCGACTGGATCACCCAGTCCAAGCGTGCCGCGCAGATCACCGGCGGCGCCCGGCCCGGCCCCGGCGCTTCCAGCCCCAAGCCCGCCGGCAAAACCAGCAGCGAGCCCAGGAAGGACGCCGGCGAAGCGCCCACCGCCAAAAAGAAGCTCAGCTACAAGGAACAGCGCGAACTCGACGGCCTGCCGGCGCTGATCCAGCAGCTCGAGTCGCAGCAAAAGGCGATTGAGCAGGAGCTTTACGACGGCACGCTCTACACGACCAATGCCAAACGGGCGGCCGAGCTCAATGCGCGCAACAGCAAGATCGAGGAAGAACTGATGGAAGCACTGCAGCGCTGGGAAACGTTGTCATCGTAAAGCTGCCGCCGTAAGCGCCCACTCTCTTTGGTAGGTCCCTCCGGGCACGGCTTGCGCGGTCAAGCCGGGCTCCTACACAAAGAGTCGGCGCCTGCGCAGGCGGCCCCGCCATCCGGCGCATCTGCTTAGGCTACAGTGGTCCGCACCATGCCGACCACCCCCAGCGCCCCCAGCGCGATTTCCCGCAAGCTCGTCCTCCCGGCCTTCCGGCAACTGCTGCCGGCGCTGGCGCTGGCCGTCACCGCCTTGTGGCTGGCCGGCTGCGCCTCCCTGCCCAGCGAGGTGGACAGGCCGGTGTCCACCGCCCTGGCCAAGCCCGAGGAAACCCGGCTGGGCGCGCTGGTGGCGGCCCGCGCCGCCAAGGCCGGCACACGCAACGATTCCGGCTTTGCGCTGGTGGGCGACGCCGAACTCGCCTTCACCAGCCGCATGACCCTGATCAAGGCCGCGCAGAAAACCCTGGACATCCAGTACTACGCCATCTTTGCCGACGACACCACCGAGCGCATGTTCGAGGCCCTGCGCGAGGCCGCCGGCCGCGGCGTGCGCATACGCATACTGCTGGACGACTTCAACACCTCGGGCAAGAACGCCCAGGTGCTCAAGCTCGCCTTCGAGAAAAACTTCGAGCTGCGGCTGTTCAACCCCCTGCCCGGCGGGCGCGGCTCCATGGTGATGCGCATTCTGAGCAACCTCAAGGACGCCGCGCGCATGCAGCGGCGCATGCACAACAAGATGTTTGTGGCCGACAACGCGGTCGCCATCACGGGCGGCCGCAACCTGGGGGAAACCTACTTCGGCCAGAGCAAGGGCACGAATTTTGTGGACATCGACATCATCGCGGCCGGCCGCATCGCGCGCGACCTGTCCGCCAGCTTCGACCAGTACTGGAACAACCCGCTGGCCTACCCGGTGCAGTCGCTGATGACCGCCAAGGAGATCGAGGCCCTCAAGCCACCGCCCGCCGGCGCCCAGGCCGCCAAGCTCAACCGGGAAGATCCGGCGACGCTGGCCAGCGCCACACAAGCCGCCATCGCCGAATCGAATGCCTCCGCGGCTTCCGCCGCATCGGCCGCCGCGCTGCCCGACTCCACCGACCTGCGCCTGCTGACCTGGACCTGGGCGCCTTCCGTCCTGCTGGTCGACAAACCCTCCAAGATCGCCGCCGATGCCGACACCACCGGCGAATCCCAGGACACCACGGTGGACGGCTTGCTGCAGCTGATGTCGCAGGCCAAGGGCAATCTGCTCATCGTCTCGCCCTACTTCGTGCCAGGCGAACGCATGATGGCGCAGTTCGCCGAACTGCGCCGGCGCGGCGTGCGCGTGCGCGTGCTGACCAATTCGCTGGCCTCCAACGACGCGCCCGCAGCCCATGTCGGCTACGCGCGCTACCGCAAGGCCCTGCTCGACATGGGCATAGAGCTCTATGAAATGCGCGCCGAGCAGCAAGGCTCTTTCTCGAGCTTCGGCTCATCGGCGCTGGGCGGCGGCTCCACGGGCGGCTCCACCAGCGGCTCGCGCGCCAGCCTGCATTCCAAGGTGGTGGTGATGGACGACCGCCTGCTGGTGGTCGGCTCCATGAACCTGGACCTGCGTTCCCAGCTGCAAAACAGCGAAGTCGCCATCGTCATCCGCAACCGCGCCATCTCGGCCGAGGCCACGCGCCTGATCGAACCCACGCTGGCCGCCGGCGCCTACCGCGTGGAACTGGACGAGCAGGGGCAGATGGTCTGGCGCGCACCCCAGGGCTCGCAACTCAAGGACTCCCGGGTGGAGCCGGACGCAAGCCTGGGCCTGAAGCTGATGCTCAAGCTGATAGGGCCGCTCGCGCCGGATGAGATGCTTTAGCCGGGTCTTGCTCCGGCCTACTGGTCGACCTTGACGCGGTAAGTGACGATCAGTTGCCCGCCCGAGGCCAGCGAGCCGGTGAAGGTCCACTTCAGCGCCCCCTGCGCATTGACCGCCGGCTGCGTCGTCACCGTGCAGGCCGTGATGCCCGTGGGCAGCGTGCCCGGGCAGGCGGCCGACACAAAGCCGGTGAAGGCCGCGGTGGAGTCGCTCACAAACAGCGTGGACAGCGGCTGCGTGCCGTTGTTGGTGGCCGTCAGCGTGTA
>NZ_JBFTZI010000008.1:0-150401 GCF_056406895.1 Polaromonas sp. P1_A2
CAGTCCCAGTCCACGTGGGCGTAGTGGCGATTGGCCGTTTCGTACTCGACGTGGGCGGTGTTGATCGTGATGCCGCGCGCTTTTTCTTCCGGTGCCGCGTCAATTTGGTCGTAGCCCTTGGCTTCGCCGCCGAACTTCGATGCCAGAACCGTCGTGATCGCCGCCGTCAGCGTCGTCTTGCCATGGTCCACGTGGCCAATCGTGCCTACGTTGACGTGCGGCTTGGTCCGCTCAAATTTGCCTTTTGCCATTTTTTCAACTCCAGAAATTTATAAAGAGTTACAAAACCAGTGAATCACTACCGCCAGCCGCAGCACCTTGCATGCTGCGCCGGCTCAAAATTGGTGCCCTTTGCGGGAATCGGACCCGCGACCTCTCCCTTACCAAGGGAGTGCTCTACCACTGAGCCAAAAGGGCTTAAATTCTTCAAAAAGTCAAACGACTTCAATCCCACCGCAATCCAACGCAAGACCAACCAACAGAGCCCTTAAACACCACAAAACCGCGACTTTGTGGAGCGGGAGACGGGAATCGAACCCGCGTCATTAGCTTGGAAGGCTAGGGTTCTACCATTGAACTACTCCCGCGCAGCTCTGCCAATTCAACTCACATCAAACCACTCACAGCTCAAAACCCGCTTTTTGCGACTGCCTTGCACTGTCCGCCTGCCAAAAATCAACAAAAATCTGGTGGATGAGGCTGGATTCGAACCAGCGTAGGCGTTAGCCAACAGATTTACAGTCTGCCCCCTTTAGCCACTCGGGCACCCATCCTTCAAGCGAACCTCGGATTATGCCACGGTTTTATGTCGGACGGAATCCCCGGGTATCGCAAAAAGCATTAAAAATACCTCATGAGCACCCCGCCCCCAATCCCCTCGCCGCCCGACCCCTCCTCCCAGCGCCGGGTCAACCTGGCCTTGCAGGGCGGCGGCTCCCACGGCGCCTTCACCTGGGGCGTCCTGGACGCCCTGCTGCAGGACGAGCGCATCCAGTTCGACGGCATCAGCGGCGCCAGCGCGGGCGCGGTCAATGCCGTGGCGCTGGCGCACGGATTTGCCGTCGCCGCGCACAAAGACAGCGGAACGCCCAATCCCCGGGAGGCGGCCCGCGCCTCGCTGGCCCGGATCTGGCAGGGCGTGGCCGCCATGGGCAGCCTGGGCTCCATGGCCGACGGCATCAGCAAGATGCTTCTGGGGGGTTGGCCCTCCGATAAAGTGGGCGCTAACTTTTTTAGCAACGCCATGAGCCAATGGCTGTCGCCCTACCAGTCCAACCCGCTGGACATCAATCCCCTGCGCAAGCTGCTGCAGGCGGAAATCGACTTTCCCGCCGTCGCCGCCCTGCAACTGCCCAAGGCTTTTGTGTCCGCGACCCATGTCAACACCGGCCAGGCCGAAATCTTTTCGGGCAAACGCCTGACATTGCAGGCGGTGATGGCTTCCACCTGCCTGCCCACGCTGTTCCAGGCGGTGGAAATTGACGGCCAGTCTTATTGGGACGGTGGATTTTCCAGCAATCCCTCCCTGCTGCCCCTGATCAGCGAATGCAGCAGCCGCGACATCATCGTGGTGCAGATTAACCCGTTGCGGCGGCCCGAGGTGCCCCACACGCCGCTAGACATCATGGACCGGGTGAACGAGCTGACCTTTAACGCCAGCCTGCTGTCCCAGATGCGCACCATCGATTTCATCAACCGCCTGCTGGCGGACGGGCGCCTGCAGGAAGGCGTGAAGTACAAAAGCCTGCTGCTGCACCGCATCGACGGCGGCGAGGCCCTGGAAAACCTGCCCTCGTCGAGCAAGATGTCGGCCGACGGCGCCATGATCGAAAAACTGTTTGAAATGGGCCAGGGCGCGGCCAAACGCTGGCTGCGCCGCCACTTTGAAGCGCTGGGCCAACAAAGCACGGTCAATATCCGGCGCGACTATGTCGGCAGCCTCCCCCAGGAGTTCTAGGGCGCCCGCTCACAGCCCCTTGTTAAATTAGTGCTTGCCGTCCAACGCTAGGGTTTCGGGTGCGCGTCACGCCATTCCCGCGCCTGCGAGAAATGGCCGCAACCGATAAAAGGCAAGGGCGGGCGCAGGGCCGACAGTGGCGAAGGGTGGTTGGCCACCAGCACCTTGTGGCGCTTGGCGTCAATCAGGGCCCGCTTGCTCTGGGCATGGGAGCCCCACAGCATAAAAACCACCGGGTGGTCGCCGTCGGCGACCTGGCGGATCAGCGTGTCGGTCAACACTTCCCAGCCTTTGCCTGAATGGCTGGCCGGCTGGCTTTCTTCCACCGTGAGGCAGGTATTGAGCAGCAGCACACCGTGCGTGGCCCATTTCACCAGGCTGCCGCCGGGCACCGGGAACTTGGGCGGCGGCGTGCCCAGGTCGCGCTGCAGTTCCTTGAAAATGTTGCGCAGCGAAGGCGGCAAGGCCACGCCGGGCGCGACGGAAAAGGCCAGCCCCTCGGCCTGGCCCCGGCCGTGGTAGGGGTCCTGGCCCAGGATCACGACGCGCACCTCTTCGGGCGGCGTAAGTTCCAGCGCGCGCAGCGGCTGGGGCGGAAAGATCACCGCGCCTTGCGCGAGCCGGCCCTGCAGGAAATCCAGCAGCTTGCCGCCGGTAGGGGACGCGAAAAAGGCCTCGGTGGTGGGACGCCAGCCGGGTGCCACCGGCCAGTCCGCGGGGTCCGCGCTCAGCAGCTGGTCCGGAGGGTTCATCTGCACCGCCTCCTGGTTTACTTGCCGCTAAACAGCTGCGCCAGCGCCAGGCCCGGCTCATCGGCGCGCATAAAGGCCTCGCCGACCAGGAAGGCGTTGATGCCGGCGTCGCGCATGCGTTTTACGTCGGCCGGCGTGGCGATGCCGGACTCGGTGACCAGCAAGCGGTCCGCGGGAACCTGGCCCAGCATGCCCAGCGTGGTGTCCAGCGAGACCTCGAAGGTTTTCAGGTTGCGGTTGTTGATGCCGATCAGCGGCGTTTTGAGCTTGAGCGCGCGTTCCAGTTCAGCCTTGTCGTGCACCTCGACCAGCACCGCCATGTCCAGCGACATGGCCAGCGCCTCCAGCGACTTCATCTGCGCATCGTCCAGGCAGGCGGCGATCAGCAGGATGCAGTCGGCGCCCATGACACGCGCCTCATAGACTTGGTAAGGGTCGACCATGAAGTCCTTGCGCAGCACCGGCAGGCTGCACGAAGCCCTGGCCTGCTTGAGGTAGTCGACGCTGCCCTGGAAGAACTGCTTGTCGGTCAGCACCGAGAGGCATGCCGCGCTGAGCGTGCCGTCGCCCTCGGCATAACTTTGCGCGATGTCGGCCGGGATGAAGTCGGCGCGCAGCACGCCCTTGGACGGGCTGGCTTTTTTGACTTCGGCGATCACCGCGGGCTGGCCCGCCGCGATCTTGGCGCGCAGCGCGCCCACGAAGTCGCGCGTCAGCACGCGCGATTCGGCGTCTTCACGCATCACGGCCAAGGGTTTCTTGCGAACCGCCTCGGCGATTTCCTGGCGCTTGACGGCGATGATTTTGTCGAGGATGTCGGACATGGTGTTCAGGCCGCAAGTTGTTGGGTGGTGGAAACCAGCTGCTGCAGGCGCGCCTTGGCCGCGCCCGAGGCCAGCGCCTCGCGGGCCAGGCCTATGCCGGCCTTCATGGAGTCGGCCACATTGGCAGCGTACAGCGCCGCGCCGGCATTGAGGATCACGATGTCGCGCGCCGCGCCGGGCTGGTTGTCCAGCACGCCCAGCAGCATGGCCTTGGACTGCTCGGGCGTTTCCACGCGCAACGCGCGGTTGCTGGCCATGGGCATGTCGAAGTCTTCGGGGTGGATTTCGTATTCGGTGATTTCACCGTTTTTGAGTTCACCGACAACGGTGGCCGCGCCCAGGCTGACCTCATCCATGCCGTCCTTGCCGTAGACCACCACCGCATGCTCGGCACCCAGGCGCTGCAGGGCGCGCACCTGTATGCCCACCAGGTCGGAATGGAACACGCCCATGAGGATGTTGGGCGCGCCGGCCGGGTTGGTCAGCGGGCCCAGGATGTTGAAGATGGTGCGCACGCCCAGTTCCTTGCGGATGGGGGCGACGTTTTTCATCGCCGGGTGGTGGTTGGGCGCGAACATAAAACCCACGCCGACCTGTTCTATGCACTTGGCGATGGCCTCGGGCTTCAGGCCAATATGGATGCCCAGCGACTCGATCACGTCGGCGCTGCCCGACTTGCTGCTCACGCTACGCCCGCCGTGCTTGCTGACCTTGGCGCCGGCCGCCGCCGCCACAAACATGGAGCAGGTGGAGATATTGAAGGTGTGCGAGCCGTCGCCACCGGTGCCGACGATGTCGACCAGGTGGGTTTTGTCGGCCACGTGAACCTTGGTGGAGAACTCGCGCATCACCTGCGCGGCGGCGGTGATCTCGCCTATGGTCTCTTTCTTGACGCGCAGGCCGGTGATCAGCGCGGCCATCATCACGGGCGACATCTCGCCGCTCATGATGAGCCGCATGATGTGCAGCATCTCGTCGTGGAAGATCTCGCGGTGTTCGATGGTGCGCTGCAGCGCTTCCTGCGGGGTGATTTTGTGGGTATGGGGCATGGCGTGTCTCGCTTGTTTGTTCCGGGGCTGGAGTAAGGCTCAATTCGCGGGATTATCGGTAAAGGCAAGCTTGAGGCCAAACGCGATGAACATGGCGCCGGCCGCACGGTCCAGCCAGTGCATGCCGCGCTGCACGGCGTCGCGCCTGGCCATCCAGGCGGCCGCCACGGCCCAGCCCGAATTGACCGGAATGGCGTTCAGGTTGAACAGCATGCCCAGCAGCACAAAGGCCAGCGCCTTGTTTTCAGTGCCCGGTGCGATGAACTGCGGCACAAAGGCGAGGAAAAAAATCGCCACCTTGGGATTGAGCACATTGGTCCAGAAGCCGCCCATAAAAATCGCCTTCAGGGGCTTGGGCGCTTCGGCGGCGGCGACCGCGGCGAGGTCGGTCGTGGCCTGGGGTGCCCTGGACAGCAGGATCTTCGCGCCTATCCACAGCAGGTAGGCCGCGCCTATCCACTTGAGCACGGTAAAGGCCAGGGCCGACGTGGCCAGCAATGCGCCCACACCCACGGCCGCCGCGAAGATGTGGACAAAGCAGCCCGCGGTGATGCCCAGGCCGGCCACGATGCCGGCGCGCGCGCCCGAGCGCAGCGAGTGGGTCACGATGTAAAGCACGTCAGGGCCCGGCGTCAGGTTGAGCAGCCAGCCGGCCGCGATAAACAGCAACAGGTGTTGGAAATCTGGCATGGCGGCTCCTCAGCGACGAAAGAATTCCCGGATGGCGGCCGCCGCGCGGTCCACGCCGGCGGCATCCACATCCAGGTGAGTGACAAAACGCAGGCGGTACAGGCCCGTGGCCTGTATGCCCCTGCCAGCCAGGTGCTTGAGCAGGGCCGCGGACTGCTCGCGCGCCGCGCCCGTCAGGTCGACAAACACGATGTTGGTCTGCGGCGCTTCAACCTGCAGGCCTTCAATGCCGGCCAGGCCGTCAGCCAGCTGCCTGGCCAGCGCGTGGTCCTGGGCCAGGCGCCCCACATGATGGTCCAGCGCAAACGAAGCCGCCGCCGCCAGCATGCCGGCCTGGCGCATGCCGCCGCCCGCCATCTTGCGGATGCGGTGCGCCCGCGCGATGAACTCGCGCGAACCGCACAGCGCCGAACCGACAGGCGCGCCCAGGCCCTTGCTGAAGCAGACAGAGACGCTATCAAAGCATCCTGCGATGCGTTTGGCCTCGGCCAGCGCGCTGCCGCCTGTTTGCGCGGCCTGCGCGACAGCGGCATTGAACAGCCGCGCGCCATCCAGGTGGCGGCCCAGGCCGTGCTTTTTCGCGAGCGCGGTGGCCTGCTGCACATAGTCAAAAGGCAGCAGTTTTCCGCCCAGGGTGTTTTCCAGCGCCAGCAGGCGTGTGCGCGCGAAATGCGCGTCGTCGGGCTTGATGGACGCCTCGATCTCGGCCAGGGCCAGCGTGCCGTCGCTATGGTGGTTCAGCGGCTGCGGCTGCACGCTGCCGAACACCGCCGCACCGCCGCCTTCCCAGCGGTAGCAATGCGCCATCTGGCCGACGATGTACTCGTCGCCGCGCTGGCAATGGCTCAGGATGGCGCAGAGGTTGCTCTGCGTGCCGGTGGGCACAAACAGCGCGGCCTCAAAGCCCAGCAGACCGGCGATTTTTTCCTGCAGTCCATTGACGGCGGGATCATCACCGAACACGTCGTCGCCCAGCGGCGCGGCCAGCATGGCTTCGCGCATGGCGGCGGTCGGCCGGGTCACGGTGTCGCTGCGTAAATCCACAAATGCCTGGCTCATGCGCTTTGCTCCAGGAAGTTTTTCAGCATGGCGTGGCCGTGCTCGGTCAGTATCGATTCGGGGTGGAACTGCACGCCCTGGATGGGCAGCTCCTTGTGGCGCACGCCCATGATCTCGCCGTCGTCCGTCCAGGCCGTGACGGCCAGGGCCTTGGGGCAGGACGATTTTTCAATCGCCAGCGAGTGGTAACGGTTGACGACGAACTGCTCGGGCAAATTGGCGAACACGCCCTCTTGCGTGGTGGTGATCACGCTGGTCTTGCCGTGCATGAGCTGCTGCGCGCGGATGATGTTGCCGCCGAAGGCCGCGCCTATGCTCTGGTGGCCCAGGCAGACGCCCAGGATGGGCAGCTTGCCGGCGAAATGCTGGATCGCCGCGACCGAGATGCCTGCTTCGGCCGGCGAGCACGGCCCGGGCGAGACCACCAGCAGGTCGGGCGCGCAGGCGGCGATGTCCGCCACGCTGATTTCGTCATTGCGAAACACCTCGACCTCCGCGCCCAGTTCACCGAAGTACTGGACGATGTTGTAGGTAAAGCTGTCGTAGTTGTCGATCATCAAGAGTTTGCTGCGCTTCATGTTCAGGCCTCCTGGCGCAGGCGTTGGAATTCGCCGCGCTCAAAATCAATGGATGCGGCGATCATGGCGCGGTAGGCCGCTTCCAGGACAGCCTCGGGGGCGCCGGCCGCGCGGGCCTGGGCGCGCACGCGGTCCACGATGAATTCGATGCGCGCGTTGTCGACGATCTCGCCGGCGCTTTGTTTGATGCGCGCGGCCTGCGCGACGTAAGCGCTGCGCTCGGCGACCAGCGCCACGATGCGGTCGTCAAGCGCATCGATGTTGCGGCGCACGTCGGCCATGGTATGGCAGTGCTCCACGGTTGGGCGGATGGTCGTGCTCATTCCAGGCCCTCCTCGACAAGCTCGGACGCCCGCAGCAGCGCGCGCGCCTTGGCTTCGGTTTCCTTCCATTCGAGCTCGGGCACCGAGTCGGCCACCACGCCGGCCGCCGCCTGCACATACAGCGTCTGGTCCTTGATGATGCCGGTGCGTATGGCAATCGCCACGTCCATGTCGCCGGCATAGCTGAGGTAGCCGCAGGCGCCGCCGTAGAGGCCGCGTTTGGTGGGTTCGAGCTGGTCGATGATTTCCATGGCGTGGACCTTGGGCGCGCCGGTCAGCGTGCCGGCCGGGAAAGTGGCTTTGAGCACGTCCATGCTGGTCATCCCATCCAGCAGCACGCCCTCGACGTTGCTCACGATGTGCATCACATGGCTGTAGCGCTCGACCGCGAAGGCCTCGGTGACCTTCACCGTGCCGGTCTTGGCGATACGGCCTATGTCGTTGCGCGCCAGGTCAATCAGCATGACGTGCTCGGCGCGCTCCTTGGGGTCGTTGACCAGTTCCTGCTCGACGGCCTTGTCGGCCTCGGGCGAGGAAGCGCGCGGGCGGGTGCCGGCCAGGGGCCTGATGGTGATCTTCTGCCCTTCGCTGACTTGTTCCTGGCGCACCAGAATTTCGGGGGAAGCCCCCACCACATGGAAGTCGCCGAAGTGGTAGTAATACATGTAGGGCGAGGGGTTGAGCGAGCGCAGCGCGCGGTACAGGCTCAGCGGCGACTCGGTGTAGCGTTTCTTGATGCGCTGGCCGACCTGCACCTGCATGAAGTCGCCGGCTTCGATCAGGCGCTTGGCCTTCTCCACGGCGGCGATGTAGTCGGCCTTGGCGAAGTCGCGCTCGGCCGGATAGCTTTGCGAGGGTTTGACCACCGGGGCGCTGACTGAGTACTTGAGTTTTTCCCTGAGTTCGCGCAAGCGCTTCTTGGCGTTGGCATAGGCTTCGGGCTGGGCCGGGTCGGCATAGACGATCAGGTAGAGCTTGCCCGAGAGGTTGTCGATCACCGCCAGCTCTTCGCACTGCAACAGCAGGATGTCGGGGCAGCCCAGGGTGTCGGGCGGACAGCTGGCTTCGAGTTTTTTCTCGATGTGGCGCACCGCGTCGTAGCCGAAATAGCCGGCCAGGCCGCCGCAAAACCGCGGCAGGCCCGGCCGCAGCGCGACCTTGAAGCGCTTTTGGTAGTCGGCGATGAAGTCCAGCGGGTTGGCCGCCGAGGTTTCCACGACGCGGCCGTCCGTCACCACCTCGGTGACCCGGTCGGCGCCAAAGCCCGAGGCGCGCACCAGCGTGCGGGCCGGCAGGCCGATGAAGCTATAGCGGCCGAAGCGCTCGCCGCCGACGACGGACTCCAGCAGAAAGCTGAATTTGCCGCCGTCCTTGGAATGCGCAAGCTTGAGGTAGAGGGAAAGCGGCGTTTCAAGGTCGGCAAACGCCTCCGCCATCAGGGGAATGCGGTTGTAGCCCTGGCCGGCCAGGCTTTTAAATTCGAGTTCAGTGATCACGGTAAATCCTTCGCTGGGAGGCAAAGCGCAAAGAGGCGCCGCCGCCGGTCATTCAAAACGCCCCGAGGACCGGGGCCGGGATGCACCTCTCGGGAGGGCATCGATGAGAAAGGGGGGTGTCGCAGAACCTGCGGCAGTTGCGCGGGCCGATGGCAGCGTGGTAACGCGCCGGCCCGCATGCGCCTCAGGCGTGCGAGAAATGACAGGTACGCCAGGGCCAGGCTCCCCGGTCGCCACAACCTGTTTGAATGATGCGATGAATGAACATGTAGGGCAAAGTGTAGCAAAGACCGGGACCGGCCCGCACCGGGCAAGCATGGCCGGGACAAACTAGTACTAATGCTTATCTCGCAAACCCTCTTGCGAGAGGCCGCCCCTGAACTCGAGAATGGTGACATAAAAAAAGAACGCTCGTTCTATTTCAACCCTTCTTTGGAGACAGCCCATGACTTTGACAGCGCGATGCATCGCGGGCCTGACCAGCCTGTTGCTCTCATTCGGCATTCTTGCCGCACCTATGGAAGTGGCGGGCGTCAAACTCGACGACCCGGTGGAGCTTCACGGCACCAAGCTCCAGCTCAATGGCGCGGGCATTCGTTACAAGGCCGTCTTCAAAGTCTACGTGGCGGGCATGTACCTGCCCAAAAAGGCCTCCACCCCCGAAGAGGTCTACACCATGGCCGGCCCCAAGCGCATCAGCATCACCCTGCTGCGCGAGATTGACTCCAACGAACTGGGCAAAAGCTTTACCACCGCCTTCACCGAAAACGCGCCCAAGGCGGAAATGTCCAAGCTGATCCCCGGCCTGATCAGGATGGGCCAGCTTTTTGCCGACCAGAAGAAGCTGGTGGCCGGCGAAGGCTTCACCATCGACTGGATTCCCGGCACCGGCACCGTGATTTCCGTCAAAGGCAAACCGCAAGGCGAGCCCTTCAAGGAAGCCGAGTTTTTCAACGCCCTGGTGCGCATCTGGCTGGGCCCGCAGCCCGCTGACTGGAAACTCAAGGACGCGCTGCTCGGTAAATAAGGCCTGCGGCTTTCGGATGATCAACGGGGCGCAAGCCCCGTTGCCGTTTTCACCGCCCCAGTGCTATTTCTGGAAGCGCAGTTCGGCCAGCGAGTCGACAAAGCCGTCGGCATCGACCTCGCGCACCGGCTCGCCGTGGTTGTAGCCGTAGGTCACCAGCAGCACCGGGCAGCCCGCCGCCCGCGCGGCCCGCGCGTCGTTGCTGGAGTCGCCGATCATCAGGGTGCGCGCGGGCGCACTGCCCAGCGCCTCGCAGGTCTTGAGCAGCGGCAGAGGGTCGGGCTTTTTGCGCGCGAAGGAGTCGCCGCCAAAGACCTCGCTGAAAAAACCGTCCAGGCCCTTGAGTTTGAGCAGCTGGCGCGCCATGGCCAATGGCTTGTTGGTCAGGCAGGCCAGCTTGAGCCCGGCCTGCTGCAGGGCGCGCAAGCCTTCCAGCCCTCCGGGATACACCGCCGAGTGCAAGCCGTTGATGGCGGCGTAATGCCGCTGGTAGCTCGCCATCGCTTCGGCGTAGCGCGCCGGCAGGTCCTCACCGGCATGCGCCAGCACCGTCCTCACCAGATTCTCGGAGCCCTTGCCGACCATGCGGCCCACGGTCGCCGCATCCAGCGCCTGCGCCTGGCCCGGCCTGCCCAGTTCGGCCAGCATGGCGTTCACGGCGGCCACGAAATCTCCCAGGGTGTCCACCAGCGTGCCGTCCAGGTCCACCATGGCGGCGTCGAAATGGGTGAGCGTCAGAACAGCAGGATTCATGCAAAACAGCCGGTGAAAGGTGGCAAGCGGAGCGGCGATCATGCCAGAACCCACTGCCTGGCGCCCGGCTTTCTGCGCTACGCTAGGCCTGCGCTTTTTCCATTGCCGCCACCGACCTTCCAGGAATGCCATGAATGCTTTTTCTCAAGACCGATGCCGCAACAAAGCACTGCGGCGGCTGGCCGCGGCCTGTGCCGCACTGTTTGCCGCGGCGATGCCGGGGCCCACGCTGACCCAGCCTGCACCTGCACCTGCACCTGCACCTGCACCTGCACCCGCACCTGCACCCGCGCCGCTTGCCGCGGTGCCGCCCGGCGCCAACACCTTTGAACGGCTGGCGACAGGGGCCGGGATCACCAGCTGCTCCAAGGCCCTGCGCACCCTGGGCCCGGTGCTGACCGGGCCGGAGGGCGGCTATGCCGTGATGCTGATGGCCAACCGCGTGGCGCCGGCCGCCTCGGCCTTCTCGGCCTCGATTGAAAAAAGCGGGCCCGCGGGCACCACCTTTGTCAGCGCGTTTTTCAGTCCCGGCCTGATGGGCGGCTGCGACGTCGGCTATGACACCGTCAGCACCTGGAACAAGTCCTGCCAGGACGTTGCCCTGCAAGACTTCCGCTATGCGCAGCCGCTCAACGTGATAGGGCGCAATATCAGCGTGCTGCCGTATTCGCCCACCCACCATGTGTACCTGATCCGCATGCCGGGCGGCTGCATCAGCATCAACAAGGAAATGCTCTACCCCTGAACGGCGCTCAAGAGGCGGCGCGGCGCCTGGCCTGGATCGCGCGGTCCAGGCTGCCCAGCAAGCGCTGCTCGTCGAGGGGTTTTTCCAGCCAGCCCGAGATCCCCAGCGTCTGGCTGCCGGGCTGCTGCCGCGCCTCCGCGGCGGTGACCGATAACACCAGCACCGGCAGGCGCGCGGTGCGCTTGTTCGCCCGCAACTCGCGTATCAGCGAGAACCCGCTCTCATAGGGCTGCCTGACGTCCACCGTCATCGCCGCGTAGGACTCCATCTTGAGGTGGTCGCGCGCCTGCTCGGTGGTGTGCGCCATGTCCACGGCATAGCCGCCGTTGTCCAGCATCATGCCGATAAGCTGGGCCACATCGGGATCGTCTTCGTACACCAGCACGCGCGGGCGCGCCACACCGTCAAGCTCCATGGGCGCCGTGACCGGCGGCGCTTCCCGCCATACGGGCAGCTCGAAAAAGAAGGTCGTACCCACCCGGCTTTCCGTGCTGAAGCCTATGCTTCCGTCCATGCGCTCGATGATGGCCTTGGAGATGCTCAGGCCCAGGCCGGTTCCGCCTTTTTGCCGCGTGTCGGATGAGTCGGCCTGCGAAAACTTCTGGAAGATGCGCTGGCGGAATTCATCCGGAATGCCGGGGCCGCTGTCGGTAATCTCCACGCGCGCGCGCGCCGCGTCCGTGCGCAGCGACACCTGCACGGCGCCTCCCGGCGGCGAGAACTTGATGGCGTTGGACAGCAGGTTGGTCACCACCTGGATCAACCGGTCGCTGTCGACGCAGACCTGCACGGGCGCCTCCATCCTGCCCAGCACCAGCGTCACGCCGTGCTGCTCCGCGAAGCCTTCATTGGCGGCCAGGGCCTGCTCCAGCAAGGGCTCCAGCTCCATGGGCCGCAGCTCAAAACTCATCTTGCCGGATTCGATTTTTTCGCTGTCGAGGATGTCGTTGATGAGCCGGATCAGCCGCTCGCAGTTGCTCTTGGCGATGCCCACCAGGTTTTTGGCCTGCGCCGGCAGCTCACCGGTCACACCGCCCCAGACCAGCCCGAGCGAGCCGCGTATCGAGGTCAGCGGCGTGCGCAACTCATGACTGACGGTGGAGACGAACTCGCTCTTCATGCGGTCTATGCGCTTGAGCTCGGTCACGTCATTGCCCAGCGAGGAAAAACCGATGACCGTGCCCTGCTCCTCCCCCTCGCCGTAGCGCGGGAAATGGCTCATGACGTATTCGCGCCGCTCACCGCCGGGCGTCACCTGCACGCACTCGTAGCGAACCGAGTAGCCCGCCAGCGCCTCCTGCACATGGCCCTTGACCTGCTCGTACAGCTGCGGCCCCATGACCTCGAACAGGGTCCGGTTCTGTATCTGTTCGGACACAAGGCCGAAGGCCTCTTCATAGGCCCGGTTGTGGAACCGGAAACGCTCCTCCCTGTCGACATAGGCGATCAAGGCCGGAACAGCGTCGGTCAGCTCGCGCAGCTGGGCTTCGCTGCTGCGCAGGGCGTCGCTGATGCGGTTGCTTTCGGTGATGTCGTGGATGATCGCGGTGAACAGGCGGCGGCCGCCGACATTGACGTCGCCGAAGGACGCGTTCACCGGGAACTCGGTGCCGTCGTGGCGCAGGCCCAGGACCTTGACGTCCCATTCGCGAAAGCCGCGCTGGCGCCCGCCCAGGCTCGCAAAGAAGGCCTGAAAGCCCATGCGGTAACGCGTGGGCAGCAGCATGGTCACTTCCCGGCCCACCAGGTCGTCGAGCCGGTAGCCGAAGAGATGGCGGGCGGCGCTGTTGGCGTTGACGATGATGCCCTCCTGGGTGGCCGTCACCAGCCCTTCGGCCATGCTCTCGGTCACGGCCCGGCTCATGGCCTCGCTGTCGGAAAGCCTGGCCTCGATGCGGCGGCGCTTTTCCTGCGCCCGGACAATCATCTGGATGGCCCAGCCGAATACGCTCAGGCACAACAACCCGCCCAGCAGGATCAGTTGCTTGACGGTCTGCGCGGTCTGGCGCGTCTCCTCTTTCGAGTGCTCCAGGGTCTGGGTTTCGGCCACCTTGATGCGGGCCACCAGCGCCTCTATCTCGTCATGAAGCTGGCGGTTGGGCGCGTTGCCGACAATGGCGGCCGCTGCGTCCAGCCCGGTTTGCTGCCGGGCGGTGATGGCCAGCTCCATGAGCTCGAAGCGGCGCGTCATGGCCTCGCCCAGGGCGCGCCAGTCCTTGCCCGTGCCGGCCTGCGCATGCACGCGCTGTAGCGCCTGCTGGCTCAGCGAGCGGGCCCGCTGGTAGGCGGCCATGTCACTGGCAACGTTGGTCAGCAGGTAGCGCCGCTGCGAAGACTCCGCCGCCTGGAATTCCGAGACGACCTGCTCCAGCAGCAGCACCGTTTCGCGGGCCTCGGTTTCGCTCTGCGTGCCGCTGATCAGTGAATTGATCGTGAAATAGGAAGCCGCGATGCTCAGGATGATCAAGACCATCCCGGCGCCCAGCGCGACGTTGATGGTGGCGCGAAAAGGCAGCCTCATGGCACTTGAGCCGGCAGGCCTGGTTGACCAGAAAAGCGGCTCATCTCGCCATGCTCGCGCGCTACTGCGAGCCCAGCACGGTGCGGACCGCCTGGAGCAGCGACTCGGTCTCCACGGGCTTGGTGATGTAGCCGTCGGCGCCGCTGGCCAGGCCCTTGAGCACCGCCTCGCGCGTTGCCTTCGCCGTGAGCATGATCACGGGAATGTCCTTGAGCTGGGGGTGCGAGCGGATGCGCAGCAGGATGTCAAAGCCGTCGGCATCGGGCAGCATGACGTCCAGCAGCACCAGGTCGGGAATCGGCGTCTTGCGGAACTCGGCCACCACTTCGGCGCGCGAGCCCGCCACCCGCACGTCGAAACCCTCGAAGGTCAGGTAGTGGTTCAGGAATTTGGCAAGGTGCTCGTCGTCGTCCACGATGATGGCCGACAGGCGTTCGCCGGGCGCGTGCTGGCGCGGGTGCTCGCGCTTGCGGGCGATGCGCACGTAGTAGTTGGACTTCTTGAGCGTGGCCGCGCAGAGATCGGCTTCGGCACCCGCCTCCGTGAGCGCCGTCGGGCTCAGCTGGAACTGCAGTGAGGCGGCGAACGGGTCCGGCGCGACCTGCGTCACCAGCCCCTTGGCCAGCAGCAGTTTCACGGTGCTGTCCAGCGTCGCGCCCACGGCTTCCCCCACGCTCTGGCGTATCTGGGCTATGGACAGGATGCCGTCGAGGCGCACCAGCAGCTCCACCTCGGGCGGTGAAATCGTGGTGGCGGCGCTGCGCAGCTCTTGCTGGCCTTTGGGCGTAACTGCGTAGATGTCGTTGTACTGCACGGTGTAGCTCCTCTCTGTGGGTAAGGGGCATGACATGCGCCTGGGCGCCCTGCCTGATGATTCTAAGGGTCCAGGGCCGGCCCGAATGGCGTAGGCCCGTAGCAAGAAGATACACCAAGCGGGCCGGCCCGGGTGTTCATGGCGATTTCACGGCATCGGGCGGCGGCAAGGCCGAGCGCAGCGCCTCCATCAGTTCACCAAGCGATTCTTCCATGCGCAGCAGCAGCTCGTCGACGCCCTCACGCGGCGCGTTGTCGCGCAGCGCCTGCTCCAGCGCCTCGGCGTCCTGCGGCAGTTGCGTGGCGCCTATCTGCGCCGAGACGCCGCGCAGCGAGTGGCTCAGCAGTTCCGCCGCCTTCAGGTCGCCGGCCGCCAGCGCCTCGCGGATGCGCACCGGCGTGTCCGCGCGGCCGTCCATGAATCGGCGCAGCATCGAGATGTAAAAGCCTTTCATGTTCATCGCCCGGCTCAAGCCCACCGTCAGGTTGATTCCGGCAATGCTGTCCGGCAGCGCCTCATCGCCGGCGCCCGCCGCATCCGCCGCCTGCACGGCGGCAAGGCGGGAGGCCTGCGCGCCGGCATCTGCCGCGGGTGCCGGCGCGGCGGCGCCGGCACCGGCCTGCGGCGCGGGCTCCAGGCTGTCCAGCGCCCTGCGCAGCTCGGCGACGGCCTCCGCGCGCTGCACGGGCGTAAGGCGGCCCGGGTCCAGCTCCAGGCGCAGGCCGGGCCGGTCGCACTGGATCACCCCCGCCGCCGCCGCGACCGGCGGGGCCGGGGTTTTGCGGACCGCGTAGACCGTGATGGGCTCGGAAAACCCCTTGGCGATCACCGGCTCGCGCTCCTCGACCTCGATGTCGCCCTGCACCAGGTCGTGGGTATCCCTGGAAATCAGGATGCCGCCGGGCTCGGCGGCCTGCTCCAGCCGGGCCGCGAGGTTCACCTCCCGGCCGATGATGGTGTAGTCCATGCGCAGGTTGCTGCCGAAGTTGCCGACGTCGCAAAAGCCCGAGTTGATGCCTATGCGTATCTCGAAAGCCTTGGGGATGCCCATGGCCTTCCAGCGCTGCCGCAGCTCGGCCATGCGCTGCTGCATGGCGACGGCCATCCTGACGCACTGCACCGCGTCCTGGCGCGGGCCCAGGGTGTGGGGGTCGCCGAAGAAGATGACGATGGCGTCGCCGATGAACTTGTCCAGGGTTGCGCCGTACTCGGCGGCGATCTGCGACATCTCTTCAAAGTAACTGTTGAGCAAAAACGTAACTTCCTCGGGCTGCCACTGCGCCGTGGAGGCGGTGAAGTTCTTGATGTCCGAGAAAAACACCGTGAGCCGCTTGCGCTGGGTCTGGATCTCTGCCTGGCGGGATCCATCAAACAGCGACTGGTAGACCTGCGGCGCAAGATAGCGCGACAGCTGCTCGGACAGGGTCTTCAGGCGCTTGGCATTGGCGCTGCGCTCCAGGTGCAGCCTCACGCGCGCCAGCAGCACGGGCGGGCTGATCGGTTTGGTGATGTAGTCGGTGGCGCCCAGGTCCAGCCCGAACTGCTCCTCCTCCACACTGCTCAGCGCCGTGAGGAAGATGACGGGAATGTCGGCCGTGCGCGGGTCGCGCGCCAGCCGCCGCATGACTTCGTAGCCGTCCATGCCGGGCATCATCACATCCAGCAGGATGATTTCAGGGCGCCGCTCGGACAGCGCCACCTGCAGGCCCTCTTCGCCCGACTCGGCGGCCTCCACCTCATAGTCGTCGCGCAGCAGGGCGACCAGGAAAAACCGGACGTCCGCCGTGTCGTCCACCACCAGGATGCGGGCTCGGCGCGCGGGGCGCTGCCCGTCTTGCTGGCTTACAGCTTCAGTCATGCGGCTCCTCCATGTGTGGCGGGGGGCCGGCGTCCGGCCTGGCCGGTTACCGGGGTTGGCGCGCGGGTCGGCGTCGTCGCGTGCCGGCCTATTTCACCAGTTCCGCCCGCATGGCGTCAATGACCGCCTTGTAGTCGGGTTTCCCGAAAATGGCGCTTCCGGCCACAAAGGTGTCGGCGCCGGCGGCGGCCACGCGCGCGATGTTGTCGGCCTTGATGCCGCCGTCGACTTCGAGGCGGATGTCCTTGCCCGAGGCTTCGATGCGCTTGCGCGCCTGTTCGACCTTGCGCAGCGCCGAGTCGATGAAGCTTTGCCCGCCGAAGCCGGGGTTGACGCTCATGATCAGGATCAGGTCGATATCCTCGATCATCCAGTCCAGCACATCCAGCGGCGTGGCCGGGTTGAACACCAGCCCGGCCTTGCAACCCTTGGCCTTGATGGCCTGCACGCTGCGGTGCACGTGGCCGGAGGCCTCGGGGTGAAAGCTGATCAGATCGGCGCCGGCGTCGGCAAAAGCCGCGGCCAGCGCGTCGACGGGCTGCACCATCAGGTGCACGTCCACAGGCACCGGGGTGCCGTCGGCCTTTTTGGCGTGCGGCTTGAGCGCCTGGCAAATCATGGGCCCGAAAGTCAGGTTGGGCACATAGTGGTTGTCCATTACGTCGAAGTGGATCCAGTCGGCGCCGGCGGCGATGACGGCCTTGATCTCATCGCCCAGGCGGGCGAAATCGGCGGACAGGATGGAAGGGGCGATCCGGTAGGTGGGCGGCTGGTTTTTAGGCATGGCAGGATTGTCGCAGCAAGCCGGGCCCGCCGCCTGCCGCGGTGTTGCTGTTTCGCCCGGCCAACAGCCGGTGCAGGCGGTTAACATGGTTGGTCAATGCCCATCATGCCCAAATACCAGTTCTCCTGCGAAGTCGTTCCCCAGTACCTGCCCGAGCAATCGGCGCCGGAAGACCATGTCTACGGGTTTTCCTATACCGTCACGGTCACCAACACCGGCGAAGTGACGGCCCAGCTGATCTCGCGCCACTGGGTCATCAGCGACGCCAACGGGCACAACGAGGAGGTCAAGGGCCTGGGCGTGGTCGGCCACCAGCCGCTGCTCAAGCCGGGCGAATCCTTCCAGTACACCAGCGGGTCGCGCCTGCGCACGCCCAGCGGCACCATGCACGGCAGCTATTTTTGCGTCGCTGAGGACGGCGAACGCTTCGAGGCACCCATCCCCATGTTCGTGCTGGAGGCGCACAACGGCAATGGCAGCGTCCCGCCCGGCCGCGTCCTGCATTAGGCCCCCGGTCCTGACCGCCCGATGAAAGACCTGGCATCCCTGCTCAAGGCGCTGGATCCGGACGCCGGCCTGGCCCAGCGCCATGTCTGGCTGATCAAGCTCTTCGAATGGATACGCGGCGATGAGACGTCCGTCCCGGCCGCGGTGGCGCGGGTGCAGGCCTTCATCGATGCCGTCGAGATGCAGCCCGAGCTGCGCGCGCGCCTGCAGGCCTGGTGGCAGACGCTGATCCAGACAGTCGACATCACCACCTTGCTGGCCGATTTCGGCTTCGCGCCGCGCACGGCCTTCGTCAGTGAACTGGCCGAGCGCCTGCGCCGCAAATGGCTGCCCGGCACGCCCGAGACCGTCGACGCCTCCGAGCTGTTTCCCCTGGTGGCGCCCACCCGCTTTGACGCGCAGTGGATGGGCGCGCTCGAGGAGCCCCAAATCGCCCGGCTCACCCTGCTGCTGTCGGCCAGCCCCGACATGGACACGCTGCACTGGCATTACAGCCTGATGGACGCGCTGGCCTATTGCACGGCGCAGATCCGCGCCACCGGTTTCGCCCCCGAGCTGCGCCTGCGCATGAACCGCGCCACCCCGCACGCGCGCGCCTTTCATGCGCTGCCGGCCGACATCGACGGGCTGCGCAACGCTTTCTTCAAGCCCGAACGGGACGAGGCGCAATTGCAGGCCGCGATCGCACAATACCGCGAGCGGCTGGACGCCTGCCGCCAGGCCGTCAACAGCATCTACACGCACCTGGAGGAAAACGGCATTTCGGTCGGCATGGTGTTTCGCCTGCGCCAGCTGCGCGAGCGCATGCTGCGCGTGCGCGAGCTGCTCGACAGCCTGGTCTCGCCCAAGCCGGCCATGGCGGCCGTCAAGCTGCTGGGGCGCCGCGTCATCACCGCGCAAGAGGGCAAAAGCATCAGCGCGCTGATCAGCGCCAACTCCACGCTGCTGTCGGCCAAGGTGGCCGAGCGCAGCGCCGAGACCGGCGAGACCTACATCACCCGCACGCGCGGCGAATACCGTGAAATGCTGGGCAAGGCCATGGGCGGCGGCGCCGTCACGGCCCTCACCACGCTGCTCAAGTTCATGATCGTCGCGGTGGGGCTTTCGGCCTTCTGGGGCGGCTTCTGGTCCGGCCTCATGTATGCCGCCAGCTTCGTCCTGATCCAGCTGCTGCATTTCACGCTGGCCACCAAGCAGCCGGCCATGACGGCGCCGGCCATGGCGGCCAAGCTCAAGGACCTCGGCTCGGCCGATGCCGCCAGCACCATCGAAGCTTTTGTCGACGAGGTCACGCACCTGGTGCGCTCGCAGGTGGCGGCGGTCTTCGGCAACGTGTTCATGGTGGTGCCCGCGGTGCTGCTGGTCAACACGCTGGTGCTGTTGCTGCTGGGCCGGCCCATGATCAGCCCTACCGAGGCCGAGCATGTGCTGGGCACGCTGACCTTGCTGGGCCCCACGCTGATGTGGGCGGGCTTTACCGGCGGCATCCTGTTCGCGGCCAGCATGATCGCGGGCTGGACCGAAAACTGGTTCGTGCTGCACCGCCTGGACTCGGCCATGCGCCACAACCCGCGCATCACCGCCGTGCTGGGCAGCGAGCGCGCGGCCCGCTGGTCAAGCTTCATGCGCGACAACATCTCGGGCTTCGCCTCCAACATCGCGCTGGGCTTCATGCTGGGGCTGATCCCGGCCTTCACCGGTTTCTTCGGCGCGGAACTCCAGGCGCGCCACGTCACGCTGTCCACCGGCCAGCTGGCTGCGGCCGGCGCCTCGCTGGGCCTGGAAGCCTTCAGGCACTCCACCATCTGGTGGTGCGTCGCGGCCATTCCGTTGATAGGCGCGCTCAACCTCGGCGTGAGTTTTTACCTCGCGTTCCGCCTGGCCCTGCAAGCGCACAACGTGAGCAATGTGGACCGCGCCCGCATTCGCGCAGCGATCTGGGCGCGCTGGCGCAGCCATCCGCGCAGCTTCTTCATGCCTGAATAGGCTCACCCCTGTCCAGGCTCACTGCGTGTAGCCTGTTCTCCCCTCGAGGGGACGGCGCCTGCGGTCTGGCAAAGCCAGTCCCGCGGCCCCCGATGGTGACACCCCCATTTGGTTTGCGCCGTTGAACTCTTCACCCAACACGCATCGGGCGGCATTTCCGGCCTTGTCCTACAGGCCTGCACCGGAGGCCCCTGTAAATTAATGCAACAAGTTTCGTTTCGCGCAAACCCACCGGGCCCCAGGCCGTAAAGGCCGGCCGACCAACGCGCAACAGGCCGCCTCCAGGGGCCTGTCTGCAGAAGTTCCCATCAGAGTGGAGACCCATCCCCCATGAATGACATCCTGGCCATCTGGGCCGAATGGATCAAACCTTCGGCAGGCTTGCCGACCGTGCAGTGGTCCATCCTTCTCGCTGTGGCCGCCGCCGCGGGCCACCTGCTGAACCGCTATACCGGTTTGCCCAAGGTGGTCGGCTATTCGCTGGTCGGCGGCGTTGCCGGCCTGGCCGGGTTCACCGGCGCGGTCTGGCCGCTGCAGGGCACGGGGCTCTTTCTGCTGGAACTGGGCGTGGCCGTGGTGCTGTTCGAGGCCGGCGGGCGCATCCCGCTGCGCTGGTTTCGCCACAACCCCATGGTGCTGGTGCAAAGCCTGGCCGAATCGGCGCTGACCTTTATTCTGGTGTACTGGGCCCTGGGCGCGATGAGCGTGCGCGTCGCCGTGGCTGAACCGCTGGCCCTGCTGGCCATGGCCGCTTCGCCGGCCGTGCTGTCGCGCGTAGCCATAGACACGCGCGCGGCCGGCCCGGTCACCGAACGCGCGCTGGTGCTGTCCACGCTGGGCACGCTCTATGCCCTCACGCTGTGCAGCGCCCGCGCCGGCATGATGCACCGCCCCGAATCGGGTGTGGCCAGCGTGCTCAGCACGCTCTACCCGGTGCTGGTGGTGCTGGGACTGTCGGTGGTGGTGGGCGCGGTGCTGGCCCTCACGCTGCGCACCGCGCTGCGCGTGATGAGCCCCACCAGCGAAAACACCGCCATCCTGCTGCTGGCCCTGATCGCCGCCGGCGCCGCGCTGGCAGCCCACTTCGGCGGTTCGGCACCGCTGGCGGCGCTGCTGGGCGGCATGCTGCTCAAGCAGCTCAACCCGCGCCCCTGGTCGTGGCCGCGGCAGATGGGCACGGCCTCCGCCATGCTGACCATGCTGATGTTCGTGCTGGTCTCGGTGGTGGCTGCGCAGGCCGACTGGAGCGGCCCGGTGGCCGGTCTGGTCATCGCCATGGTCCTGGCGCGCATGGCGGCCAAGATCATCGGTGTCGCCATCGGCAATGCGGGCAGCGGTGCCAGCTGGAAACAGGCGCTGTGGGTGGGCTGCGCGATGTCGCCGATGTCCTCGGTCGCGTTGCTGCTGGTGTCGCAGTTCGCCACGGCCTCGGGCGCCCTGGGCCGGCAGATCGCCAGCGTGGCCCTGCCCGCCATCCTGCTGATGGAGGTGCTGGGCGCGGTGCTGGCCACCGTGGCCATTTACCGCGCCGGCGAAAGTTCCAAACCCTGGGCGCCGCTCACGCGCGGCCCCGCATCCGGACCCGTCCATGAGCCTTGAACCTTTTCACAAATCGGCCGCGCTGTCGCTGGGCGTGGAGCTTGAGCTGCAGCTGGTGAACACGCACGACTACGACCTCGCGCCCTATGCCGAGGACATGCTGCGCCTGATGTCCAAAATCCCGCTGCCCGGCGCCGTGGTGCCCGAGATGACCTCCAGCATGATTGAGGTCTCGACCGGCATCTGCCACAACGCATCGGAGGTGCTGGGCCAGCTTTCGCAGATCCGCGACGCGCTGGTCAAGAGCGCCGACAAGCTCAACATCGCCGTGGTCGGCGGCGGCACCCACCCCTTCCAGCAGTGGCATGAGCGTCGCATTTACGACAAGCCGCGCTTTCGCGAGCTGTCCGAGCTCTACGGCTATCTTTCCAAGCAGTTCACCATCTTCGGCCAGCATGTGCATGTGGGCTGCCCCGACGCCGACAGCGCGCTGCTCACGCTGCACCGCATGTCGCGCTATATCCCGCATTTCATCGCGCTGTCGGCCTCCTCGCCCTATGTGCAGGGCCAGGACACGGCCTTCGACTCGGCGCGGCTCAACTCGGTGTTCGCCTTCCCGCTCTCGGGCCGCGCGCCCTTCGCGCTGACCTGGGACGATTTCACCGTGTACTTCGACAAGATGACGCGCACCGGCGTGGTCAAGAGCATGAAGGACTTTTACTGGGACATCCGGCCCAAGCCGGAGTTCGGCACCATCGAGATCCGCGTGTTCGACACGCCGCTCACGGTGGAGCGCGCCACCGCGCTGGCGGGCTTTGTCCAGTCGCTGGCCTCCTGGTTCATGCACGAGCAGCCCTTTGTGCCCACCGAGGACGACTACCTGGTCTACACCTACAACCGCTTCCAGGCCTGCCGCTTCGGCCTGGACGCGGTTTACGTGGACCCGGCCACCGGCGGCCACATGCCGCTGCGCGAACACATCCTGCAGACCATGGCGCGGATCGAGCGCCACGCCACCGCCATGGGCGCGGGCGCCTCGCTGCACCTGCTGCGCAACAGTGTGGAGCGCGGCGACAACGACGCCCGCTGGCTGCGCGAAAGGCAGGGCGAGGAGCACCTGCTGGCCGAAGTCATACGCCAGGCGTCGGAACGTTTTCGCGGCGGCGTGACGCACCAGCAGAATTCCTGAAATCCCCGCCGGTGCAGCCTGTATGCTCTGCGCCATGGGTGAATTCGACTTGATTGCGCGCTACTTCACGCGCCCCGCCGCCCGCGCGGCGCTGGGTGTGGGCGACGACTGCGCGCTGCTGCAGCCCGCGCCCGGCACACAGCTGGCGATTTCCAGCGACATGCTGGTCGAGGGCCGGCACTTTTTCGCGGACGTGGCCCCCCTCACGCTGGGCCACAAAGCGCTGGCCGTCAATTTGAGCGACCTGGCCGCTTGCGGCGCCAAACCCCTGGCCTTCACGCTGGCCCTGGCCCTGCCGCGGGTCGACGAAGCCTGGCTGGCCGCATTTTCCCAAGGCCTGCTGGCGCTGGCCGATGCGCACGGCTGCGAACTGGTGGGCGGCGACACCACGCAGGGGCCGCTCAATATCTGCATCACCGTGTTCGGCGAAGTGACCGTGCTGAACGGCAAAAGCCAGGCGCTGCTGCGCTCGGGCGCAAAAGCCGGCGACGATGTGTACGTCAGCGGCACGCTGGGCGACGCGCGACTCGCGCTGGACGCGCTGCGCGGCACCGTGCCCTTGCCGCCCGGCTTGCTGGCCCAGGCCAGGCGCCGGCTGGAGCAACCCACACCGCGCGTGGCCTTGGGCCAGGCGCTGCGCGGCATCGCCTCGGCGGCCATTGACGTGAGCGACGGCCTGATCGGCGATCTGCAGCACATATTGCGCGCCTCAGGCGTGGGCGCCACACTCGAGACGGCGCTCGCCGCCCAATTGGTGGCCGCTTGCGCCCACCCGGATTGGCCCGGAACCGGCATTGGCGCGGACAAGCAGCTGGAGTTCGCACTGGCCGGCGGCGACGACTACGAGCTCGCCTTCACCGCGCCGGTCTACGCCCGCGAAGCCGTGCAGGCAGCGGCAAGACAGGCGCAAACGCCCGTCAGCCGCATAGGCCGCATCGACACGGTCCTCGGCCTGCGCCTGCTGGACGCGGCCGGCGTGCTGATGGAGCGGCGCTACGCTTCTTTCGATCACTTCGCCTGAGGGCGAATGCCGGCGCCTGGGCGCGCTGCGTGCACCAGGCCGCGCGCGAGGCGGCCCAGCACCGACCAGAACTGGGCCGGTGCCAGGGCACGCAAATGCCGCGCCTCGGCCATCGCGGCGGCGGCCAGGCGGCTTTCTTCGGATGCGGTGTAGGCGGAATTCATGAGAGCGTCCTTTCAGTTGGGGTACGGCTCCACTGTGCGCAAAACCGCCGCCGCCGGAAACCACCCGCGGCGCAAATGCGTCTTGCACCAGGCGCAAAACAAAAAGCCCGGCGATGGGTAATATGGCCGGCATGCGGAACCTGAACTTTGACGACATGCACCTGTTCGCACGCGTGGCCGAGCTGGGCAGCTTCTCGGCCGCGGCCCGCGCGCGCGGCGTGCCTGTCAGCCAGGTGTCCCGCGCCATCGCCCGCATCGAAAAAACCTGCAATGCGCGGCTGGTGCAGCGCAGCACGCATGCGCTGACCCTCACGCCCGAGGGGGAGACTTTTCTCGGCTACTGCCGGCGCATGACACACACACTGGACGACCTGGAAGGCGAGTTCGCCAGCCAGAGCGGCGAGGCCAGCGGCTGGGTGCGGGTGGCGGCCAGCACGGTGATGGCCGAATACCTGCTGGTGCCCAGCCTCGAAGGGCTGAGCCAGCGCCATCCGCAGGTTCGTGTGGAACTGAAGGTGGACGACCGCCTGGTGGACATGGTGCGCGACGGTGTCGACATCGCGATCCGCAGCGGAACGCACACCAACGAGAACACGGTAATGCGCCAGATCGGCACGCATGGGCGCAGGCTATACGCCACGCCGAGCTATCTGGAGGCCCACGGCACGCCCGAGCACCCCGACGACCTGGGCCGGCACCGCCTGATCAGTAACAGCGGCGCGACCACGCTCAACCGCTGGCCCTTCATCATCGACGGCCAGCCCGTGGTGATCACGGCAGACGGCCATTGGCGCGCCGACTCCACCGGCACCACCAGCCAGCTGGCCCTTCAGGGTCTGGGCATAGCGCGCTTTGCCATGCTGGCGGCCGAGCCCCTGGTGCGGCGCGGCCTGCTGGTGCCGGTACTGCCGGGCTTTGTCGACGAGCAGCCCGTGCCCATCCATGCCGTGACGCTGGGCGGGCGCCATCGGCTGCCGAAAATCCGTGCCTGCATAGACTATTGGGCCGAGTGGTTCAGCCACGAAGGAGACTTGATCCGCTGACCCCCTGCCGGTTGATTCGGCCGGGTTATCTGGCGTCGACCAACGCGCGGATATCCAGCAAAGTCAGCTCATTGGCATCGGGCTTGCCGATTTCACGGCCCGATGAATACGGAAAATTGTTGTCGTTGACCAGCACGACGTGGGTCGCATCCACTATCGCCAGGCCCTCAGGGCCCAGGTGCGGCAGCGAAAACACCGCTTCATTGGGCCCCAGCTTCGCGAGGCGCTGCGGGTTGGCGATGCGGGTCAGGTCGATATAAGCCACTTTGCGCACAAAACCATCGGCATCGGCGGCCGCCAAGTCTATCTTGTAGACGCGCTTGAAACGCGCGGGCCGCGTGAAGCAATCGGTGCGCGCTTCGCCCGGGCAGGCCGGCGCCTGGCCTTCGGTGCTGTCGTCGCGCTCTATCACCAGGCCGGTGGTGGCGTCCAGCAGCTGGAAGTCGGCCGCGACATTGCCCACTTCCTCGAGCAAGTACTTCCACTGCTTGCCGGTGTAGCTGCCCGAGGCCGCGTCCACCTCGTTGATGCGCACATAGGTCTTGTCACCGGATTTTTCGACGCTTTTGGCCGTGGTGTCGAACAGCGGGCCTTCAAACATGGGATAAAGCTTGCTGCCGTCGGGTGACTTGGCCATGCCCTCAAAACCGTTGGAGCGGCGCACCTCGAACAAGGCTTCGCCGGGCAGGTTGGGTAGGCGGCCCTGCATGTAGTGGTCGGGCGAGGCCAGCAGCTTGCCCTTGATGACGGTTTCGATCACGCCCAGCACCCGGCCCTGGAAGTCGGTGCGCAGCAGGTAGGGGCCGTATTCGTCGCCTATCCACCATTCATTGCCCACCACCTGCAGGGATTCGGGGTCGAAATCGATGCCCGTGAGGTAGCGCCGCGAGGTGTTTTCGTTCTGGATGTGGAAAGGAATACGCTTATGGGGGTCGCTCAGGAAGGTCGTGCCGCGGCGCAGGACCCGGCCCTTGCCCCAGTCCACGGACAACCGGTGCACCATCAGCAGCGCGTCCTGCGAATTGACCTTGTTGCCGAAGCCGTTGTCGGTCAGCGCCAGGAACTCTCCCTTGCCCAGCGAGACGATGCCCGAAAAACCCTGCACCGACTGGCCCTTCATGGGCAGCGCGCCGCCGGAGGCGCGCGGGTATTTGGGGTCGCCGACAAAGGTGTTGGCGTTTTCGCTGCCGAGCTGCTCGTTGCGCTGGCGTTTGGCATTGGCGAATTTGCCCGCCGTGGCGAAAAAAGGCCCCGCATCGCGCGGCGCCGCCACCGAAGCATCGGCGGCCAGGGACGCATGGCCCGCCAGCACGGCCTCCACGGCCGGCGCCGTCTGGGCGCGGCCGCTGCCGGCCGCCAGGCACAGCGCGCAGGCGGCGGCCAGGGTCAAGGCGTTCATCTTGTTCAAAACCTGTTTGTGCTTGCTCATCCCGAATTCCCTCTTGTCTGCTGAATCGCAGGACTGTGCCGGCCGCGTGTGAAACCGCTGTGACAAAATCAGCCACTGCCCCGGGCATTCGCCGCCCACCCCCACACATGACCGACACCACGCCGCCGCCCGCCTTCCGGCCTACCGCGAAATTCCTGCTGACGCATCCCGCGCACTTCATTGCCCTGGGCTTTGGCGCCGGCCTGAGCCCGGTCGCGCCCGGCACGGCCGGCACGCTCTGGGCCTGGCTGGCCTTTCTGGTGCTGCAGCAGTGGCTCACGCCGGCCGAGATGGGCTGGCTGATCGCCGCCTCCACGCTGGCCGGCTGGTGGGCCTGCACCGTGACGGCCAAGGCCATGAAGGTGCTGGACCCGGGCAGCATCGTCTGGGACGAAGTCGTGGCCTTCTGGCTGGTGCTGTGGCTGGTGATGCCGGCGGACTTCGGGGCCCAGCTGGCCGCGTTCGGGCTGTTCCGCTTTTTTGACGCCGTCAAACCCGGCCCCGTGGCCTGGGCCGACCAAGCCTTCAAGGGCTTTAATTGGCGCGGTGGCTTTGGCATCCTGTTTGACGACTTCGTGGCGGCGTTTTGCACGCTGCTGGTGATCGCGCTCTGGAGGTTCTGGTGAACGGCGTAGCCGGGCTGGCCGGACAGCTCGCCGGCCTGCTGCAGGCCCAGGGCCGCATGCTGGCCACCGCCGAAAGCTGCACCGGCGGCATGATTTCCGCGGCCTGCACCGACCTGGCCGGCTCCAGCAACTGGTTTGAGCGCGGCTTTGTCACCTATTCCAACGAAGCCAAGACGGATTTGCTGGGCGTCCCGTCCCCGCTGATCGCCCGCCACGGCGCGGTCAGCGAGGAAGTGGCGCGTGCCATGGCCGCCGGCGCCATCAGCCACTCACGCGCGCAGGTGTCCGTGGCGGTCACCGGGGTGGCTGGCCCGACGGGCGGTAGCGCCGCCAAACCCGTGGGTACGGTATGGTTTGGCTTCGCGCTGCCGGGGCGGCTGGTGTCGGAAGTCAGGCGCTTTGACGGCGACCGGGCCGCGGTGCGCGGCGCCACGGTGGCGCACGCGCTGCGGCGGCTGCTGCAATTGCTGCAAGAGCCGGAGGCGCCGGAAGCGCCGCAAGAAGCCGGCTGACGCCTGAGTGACGCCCGCCCCGCGCCGGCCGCTATAGAGTTCGCGGACCCGATCCTCACCGACATCCCCGACCAGGAGACAGCATGCATCCCAACCAGATCACCCTCGAGAATTTCTACGCCTCCTTCGCCCGCCTCGACTCGGACGCCATGGCCGCCTGCTACGCGCCCGATGCCCAGTTCGACGACGAGGCCTTCTCGCTGCGCGGCCACAAGGAGGTCACCGGCATGTGGCACATGCTCTGCGATGTGACCAAGGCCAAGGGCGCCGACGTCTGGAAGCTGAAATGGAGCGGTATCGAGGCCGGCGCGCAGACCGGCAAGGCGCACTGGGAGGCCGACTACCGCTTCAGCGCCACCGGGCGCATGGTGCATAACGTGATCGACGGCCAGTTCGAGTTCAACGAACAGGGGCTCATCAGCCGCCACCGCGACCGCTTCGATTTCTGGGCCTGGTCGCGCCAGGCGCTGGGCACGCCCGGCCTGCTGCTGGGCTGGGCGCCTTTTCTGCGTAACAAAGTGCGGGCCCAGGCGGCCGCGAATCTGCAAAAATATCTGGCGTCGCGTCCCGCATGAGACGGGGCACGCGGAACGCGACGCTAGCCCAACGCAAGAGTTGAATCTCACCGGGAGGCTCCATGAGCTGGTTTGACGGGTTTGAGCTGCGCAACTTCGAAGTGAACGGCGCATCCATCAATGCGCGGGTTTCCCGTGTGGTGCCCGGCGACCCGGTACGCCCGGCCCTGTTGCTGCTGCACGGCTTTCCGCAGTCGCATGTGATGTGGCACCGCGTGGCCCAGCGCCTGGCCGGCGACTATTTCCTGGTGATGCCCGACCTGCGCGGCTACGGCGACTCCTCCAAGACGGCGGGCCTGCCCGACCACAGCAATTACAGCAAGCGCAACATGGCGCACGACATGATTGGCGTCATGGATGCGCTGGGCGTGAACCGCTTCTTCCTGTGCGGCCACGACCGCGGCGGGCGTGTGGCGCATCGGCTGGCACTGGACCACGCGGCGCGCGTGCCCAAGCTCTGCATCATCGACATCGCGCCCACGCTCGACATGTATGAGGGCCGCAGCATGACCGAACCCTATATGGCCTTTGCCCGCGCCTATTACCACTGGTTCCATATGCTGCAGCCCGCGCCGCTGCCCGAGATCATGATGGGCGCCAACCACCCGGAAACCGCCAAGGCCTACCTGCACGCCAAGCTGGGCGGCTGGGGCAGCGCCGGGCTGAACTACATCGAGCCGCGGGCGCTGGCCGAATACGAGCGCAGCTTTTGCAACGCCGAGGCACTGCACGCCGCCTGCGAGGACTACCGCGCCAGCGCCGGCATAGACCTGGAGCATGACCGCGACGGGCGCGCGCAGGGCCTGAAGCTGGCCTGCGCGCTGCTGGTGCTGTGGGGCGAGCGAGGTGTGGTGCACCGCCTGTTCGACCCGCTGGCGCTGTGGCAGGCGCAGTGCAGCGGCGAAGTCAGCGGCCAGGCCATGGCGGCCGGGCATTTCATTCCCGAAGAGCAGCCCGAGGCCACCGCGCGGGCGCTGCGCAACTTCTTCCACTGATCCACTCCGGGCCTAGCAACATGTCGCACTACACCGCACAAACCTTGTGGGAACGCAAGGACGCCAATTTCCTGGACAACCGCTACAGCCGCCGCCACCTGCTGCGATTTGACGGCGGCCTGGAGGTGCCCGGCTCGTCCTCGCCCAGCGTCGTGCCGCTGCCCATGTCCGACGCGTCGGCGCTGGACCCGGAAGAAGCTTTTGTGTCCGCGCTGTCAAGCTGCCACATGCTGTGGTTCCTGACCATGGCCGTCAAGCGCAAGTTCCGCGTGGACCGCTACTTCGACGCGGCAGTCGGCGTCATGGAAAAGAACGCGCAAGGCAAGGTCGCCATGACCGTGGTCACGCTGCATCCCGAAGTGGCGTTTTCCGGCGAGCACCAGCCCAGCCGCGAAGAGCTGGCCAAGATGCACCACGACGCGCACGAGGCCTGCTTCATCGCCAACTCGGTGAAGACCGAGGTGCGCTGCGAGCCGGTCTACGGCGACGCATGAGCGGCCGCGGCGCGGCGGCTACTTCAGCCAGCCGCGTTTCCTGAAGTACCACATCGGCACGACGGCGCTGGCCACCATCAGCAGGATGGCGTAGGGATAGCCCAGCGACCAGTCCAGCTCGGGCATGAGCTTGAAGTTCATGCCGTAGACGCTGGCGATCAGCGTGGGCGGCAGCAGCGCGACGCTGGCCACCGAGAAGATCTTGATGATCTTGTTCTGGTTGATGTTGATGAAACCGACCGTCGCATCCATCAGGAAGTTGATCTTGTCGAACAGGAAGGCGGTGTGCGAGTCCAGCGAGTCGATGTCGCGCAGGATCTGCCGCGCCTCCTCGAACTGCTCGGCATTGAGCATCTTGCTGCGCATCATGAAGCTGACGGCGCGGCGCGTGTCCATCATGTTGCGGCGTATGCGGCCGTTCAAGTCTTCGTGGCGGGCGATGCTGCCCAGCACTTCGCCGGCCAGCGCGTCGGTCACGTCGCCCGACAGCACCTGGGTGCTGACTTTCTCGAGCTCGACGTAAATGCCTTCCAGCGTGTCGGCCGAGTATTCGGCGTCGGCGTCGAACAGCTTGAGCAGCACCTCCTTGGCATCCTCGATCAAGCCGGGGGCGCGGCGCGCGCGCATGCGCAGCAGCCGGAACACCGGCACGTCCTCGTCGTGGATGGAGAACAGCACGCCCTTGCTCTTGAGGTCGTCGTTGACAAGGTTCAGGATGAAGGCCACGCGCACGGTGCGCGGCTCGGCGTCGTCGGCGATCAGGAAGTCCGAGCGTATGTGCAACTCGCCGTTGTCTTCCTCGTAAAAGCGCGCAGACTCCTCGATGTCCTCGTCCATCGCGTCTTCCGGGATGGACAAGCCGTAGTACTGCTTGATCCAGCGTTTTTCTTCGAGGGTTGGAGATTCCAGGTCCACCCAGATGGGCTGGAACCGGGAGAGTTCTTCCAGGGATTCGATTTCTTCCTGGAAAAGCCGGCCGTTGGCGAGCGTGAAAATATTGAGCATGACTGACTGCCTATCGGTTCAGGGGGCTGCACACAAGGCCTGCGCTCGGGCCTTGCGCAAAGCGCGGTAAAGGGGCGGTGGGATGGTGCATCGCTTTCAACCCCCTTTTGAACGTGAGCCTTTGCAAGGCTTGCGTCAGTCTGCGGTGTTGAAAGCTAGCGACTAGGGCTGCTTTCCAAGGATTTCTCCGTAATTGAACAGCGGCGATTATGGCATTTCAGGTCCGGCTTAGGCTACATAAAAAAGGCGATGAGCTCGTCCTTGCGCGCATAGGCATCGCGCTCGCCCAGCGCCATCAGCGCCTTCACAAAGCCCGGCTCGAACAGCAAGTAGCTGGCCAGCGCCGCGCCGCCGGGGCTGCCCTTGGCGCCCAGCGCGCCCAGGCCCGCCAGGGCGTTGTAGGTCGCCGCGGGCAGTTCGGACGCATGGGCCTGCGCCAGCGCGTCCAGCGATTGCGAGGGCGCGATCGCCAGGATGTCCACCGGCCGGTAGGGCATGATGGCCGCGATCTCGCGCGGCATCTGGCGCACGGTCTTGCTGACACGCTGCGCCTGCTCCACGTCGGCCTGCAGCGTATCCTGGAAAACGCTGGCCATGGCATGGCCGGCAATCGCGCCCAGCGAAGGCCGGCCGGTGACGCTGGCGCCGTTGCCGCCGCCCACAAAGCCGGCGCGTTCGGGCTGGCCCACGCCTATCACCAGCACCTTGCCGGCGCCCAGGTGCAGCGCGGGCGACAGCGGCGAGCTCTGGCGCATGGAGCCGTCGCCAAAGAACTCGGGATGGCCGTCCACCCACAGCGGCGTGGCCGGAAACAGGAAGGGGATGGCGCTGGAAGCCATCAGGTGCTCGATGGTGATGGGCTGGAATTCAGCGCGGCGCCCCGGGCGGCTCCACAGGTCGGACTGCCGGCCCGCCGCCATCTGGCAGAAGGTCCAGTGCACGCCGCTGCTGTAACTTGAAGCCGTGACGGCCACGGCGCGCAGCGTCCTGTCCTGCAGGGCCTGCTCGATGCGGCCCAGCGAGATGGTGCGGTGCAAGGTGTCCACCAGCGGCGTGTTGTCCAGCAGCGCCTGCTGCGCCCGCACCTGCTGCGACAGAAACAGCGCCGCGGCGATGCGGCTCGAGCGTATCCAGGCCGGCACCTTGAGTTTGTAGACATGCGAGGACCGCAGCGTGGTCCAGAAGGCCGCCAGCTGGGCAAAGGCCTGCAGGCCTTCGCCGGCGCGGCTGGCCAGGAAAGCGGCATTGAGCGCGCCGGCCGAGGTGCCCACCAGGATGCTGAATGGAAAACGCTCGCCGGCCGCGCCGCCCTGCAGGCTCAGCATGGTCGACAGCGCATGCAGCACGCCAGCCTGGTAGGCGGTGCGGGCTCCGCCGCCCATGAGCACCAGGGCATTGCGCTCCTCGTCGGGCCGGGTCAATGCGGAGGAAATAATGGTCTCAAGCGACATGGCCGGGCCTGGTCGGAGGCGAACAAGGGAAGAGCAGGCGGTGCATGGTCGTGAAGAGGCCTGTTGTTATGGTTTTCCTACAGCCGGGCACACAGCGGCCCGGTCCTGGATGGGCCTTGTTTCGGCCCCGGAGCAGCCAGCGTGAACCTTGTCCGCATGATGCCGCCCATGCGGATTTCCCGCAAGCCTGGCACCCGCGCTCGCATGGCGCCGGCCGCAAAAAGCCTGCGAAATCAAGCGCTTGCCGCGCCCGCGGGGGCGGCGCCCCGGCCGGCTTCGCGGAGGCGGCGCCATACCGGTCAAGTGGATTTTCAGAAGGTTTCATTATTTATTGCAAGCCCGGTTGCAATTGACGGCCTTCGGGCGCATAGTAAATCCAAGAGCGTTGTCCCCGTCTGCCGCCCTCCCCTCACGGGCCGGGTGGCGTTTTCAACCCCAGCTCCAACTTTGGAAAAGGAGTCTCTTTATGAACTTGACGATCAGCGGTCACCATCTTGAAGTCACCCCCGCGCTGCGCGGCTATGTGACCAGCAAGCTGGATCGGATTACCCGGCATTTCGACCAGGTAGTGGACGTAAAAGTCCTGTTGACAGTGGACAACATGAAAGAAAAGGAAAGACGCCAGCGGGCCGAGTGCAATGTGCATGTCAAGGGCCGCGACCTGTTCGCCGAGAGTTCCCACGCTGATCTTTACGCCGCCGTAGACGAGTTGACCGACAAGCTGGACCGCCAGGTCGGACGCTACAAAACCAGAACCCAGGACCACCACCACGTTGCCGCCAAGCGCCAGGCCTGAAGGGCCTACCCGTTTTTTGCCCGAGCCGGTGCGCCGCCCCGCCAAGGGTGCGCGCTGTTCCCGACGCGGCTCGATTGGAGAGTCCGCCTTGGCGACCGGCACCGGGTTTGCGCAAGTTGCATGAAAAAAGCCGCTTGAAGGCTCAAGCGGCTTTTTTATGCCTCTTTTCCCAGCAAACCCGCTGCAAAGTGCATAATTCGGCGACTAAAAGATTGTTATGAACCGTCTTTCGCAAATTTTGCCCCCCTCCCAAGTGCTGGTCAGCGTCGAAGCGACCAGCAAAAAGCGTGCTTTTGAAGAAGCCGGGCTGCTGTTCGAGAACCAGCACGGCCTGAACCGGGCGCTGATCACCGACAGCCTGTTCGCCCGTGAACGCCTGGGCTCAACCGGCCTCGGCCATGGGGTGGCGATTCCGCACGGCCGCATCAAAGGGCTCAAAGCCCCCATGGCGGCGGTGTTCCTGCTGCAGTCGCCGATCGGCTTTGACGCGCCGGACGAACAGGCCGTGGGCCTGCTGATCTTCCTGCTGGTGCCCGAAGCCGCCACGCAAAAACACCTCGAGATCCTCTCGGAAATCGCCGAACTGCTCAGCGACAGCACCTTGCGCGAGCAGCTCAAGACCAGCACCGATGCCGCTGGACTGCACCACCTGATCGCTTCCTGGCACTCGGTCCACGAAGTCAGCTCCTAGCCCGCACCGGGCTCTTTTCCCGCACCACAGGCCGGCATGAAGCCCACCGTTGTCAGCGCCGACGTTTTATTTGAAGACCACCGCGCCTCCCTGAAATGGGAATGGGTCGCCGGCCTGGGCGCCTCCGAGCGGCGCTTCGACGAAGTCGCCGTGCGGGCCGCCCGCTCCGGCGCCGACCTGGTCGGCTACCTCAACTACATCCACCCCTACCGCGTGCAGATTCTGGGCGAGCGCGAGGTCGCCTACCTGACCAACGCCAGCCCCGAGGACTGCGCCCGCCGCATCTCCCGCATCATCACACTGGAGCCGCCGGTGCTGGTCGTGGCCGACGGCCAGGTGGCGCCCGACACGCTGCTGTCCATGTGCGAGCGCGCGCAGCTGCCGATGTTTTCCACGCCGGAGTCGGCCGCCTTCGTGATCGATGTGCTCAGGGCCTACCTGTCCAAACATTTCGCCGACCGCACCTCCATGCACGGCGTGTTCATGGACATCCTGGGCATGGGCGTGATGATCACCGGCGAGTCGGGCCTGGGTAAAAGCGAGCTGGGCCTGGAGCTGATTTCGCGCGGCCACGGCCTGGTGGCCGACGACGCGGTGGACCTGTACCGCATCAACCAGACCACGATCGAGGGGCGCTGCCCCGAGCTGCTGCAAAACCTGCTTGAAGTGCGCGGCATAGGCCTGCTCGACATCAAGGCGATTTTTGGCGAGACGGCGGTGCGCCGCAAGATGCGCCTCAAGCTGATCGTGCACCTGGTGCGCCGCGAGACGCTGGAGCGCGACTACGAACGCATTCCCTATGAACCGCTGACGCAGGACGTGCTGGGCATACCGGTGCGCAAGGTCATCATCCAGGTGGAGGCCGGCCGCAACATCGCCGTGCTGGTCGAGGCCGCGGTGCGCAACGCGATTTTGCAGCTGCGCGGCATCAATACTTACCAGGAATTCGTCGAAAGGCACCGACGAGCCATGGAACAGGATGATTAGAAGGCGCGAATAAACCTTCTGCGCTTTGCCGGATTACCCCCGAACCCCTCAAGAATGGTGGTGCCTGACCGGCGTGCCAGTGCTGCGGTTGGGGCATTTGTCCTTGGTGCAGTTGGCGTAAATGGACAGGGAGTGGTCGGCGATGGCGAAGCCCTTGGTTTTGGCGACCAGCTGCTGGCGTTTTTCGATCTCGGCGTCGTAGAACTCCTCGACCTTGCCGCAGTCCAGGCACACCAGGTGGTCGTGGTGCTGGCCTTCGTTGATCTCGTAAACCGCCTTGCCGGACTCGAAGTTGCTGCGATTGAGCAGGCCGGCCTGCTCGAACTGGGTCAGCACCCGGTAAACGGTGGCCAGGCCGATATCCGAGCGTTCTTCGAGCAGGACCCGGAACACGTCTTCGGCCGTCATGTGGCGCTGTTTGCCCGCCTGAAAAATTTCCAGGATCTTCAGGCGCGGCAGCGTGGCCTTCAAACCCGTGTTTTTCAGCTCGTCAATGTTGCTCATGGGAAAACTCTCTGGGTAAAACCGGTGTAAAGCGGCAATGCGGCCCGTCCGGGCAGATGCCGGCCGGGAGCCCCCAGCCGCTACAATGAACAATCATATCGCTACACCCCCTTACTATGTCAGCCATGCCTGCAAATCATCGTTACGGCGCCCGAACCGCTTTCCTGCTCCTGGCTTGCACGGTGCTGGCGTCCTGCAGCAGCCTGAGCGGCATGAGCGCCAGCTCCGCCAACCCGATCAACTGGGTCACACCCTACAAGGTCGACGTGATCCAGGGCAACTTCGTGTCCAAGGAGCAGGTCGAGCAGCTCAAAGCCGGCATGACGCGCGACCAGGTCAAGGCCACGCTGGGCACGCCGCTGATGGCCAGCCTGTTCCACGCCGACCGCTGGGACTACGTCTTTACGCTCAAGCGCCAGGGCGTGGAACCCCAGTCCTACAAATACACCGTGTTCTTCAAGAACGACCAGCTGGAACGTTTTGAAGGCGACGCCATGCCGAGCGAAACCGAATTCATCGCCAAGCTGGGCAACCGGCGCAAACTGGGCGAGGTGCCCGTGCTTGAAGCCACCGAAGAGCAGCTGGTCAAGGCCGCCGGAAAATCCAAGCCGGCTGCGGACAGCACCGCCGCAACGTCCGCGAACGTGCCCGCCGGCGCGCCGGCCGCCAGCTACCCTCCCCTCGAAAGCCCGAAACAGTGAGCGGGGCGGTTGCCAACCAGGCCCGCCGCCACCGGGTCGCGGTGGCGGGTGCCAGCGGCCGCATGGGCCAGATGCTGATCGAGGCAATCAACGCCAGCACCGACTGCCAGCTGACCGGCGCGCTTGACCTGGCCTCCAGCCCGGCTATAGGCGCCGACGCCGCCGCGTTCACCGGCCGCGCCAGCGGCGTGGCCATCAGCGCCGATATCCGCCAGGGGCTGAAAGACTCCCGCGTGCTGATCGACTTCACCCGCCCCGAAGGCACGCTGGCCCACCTGGCGGCCTGCCGCGAGATGGGCGTCAAGCTGGTCATAGGCACCACCGGCTTCTCCGATGCGCAGAAAGCCGAAATCGCCGCCGCCGCCAAGGATATCGCCATCGTCATGGCGCCCAACATGAGCGTGGGCGTCAACGTCACGTTCAAGCTGCTCGAGATGGCGGCCCAGGCACTTTCGACCGGCTACGACATCGAGATCGTCGAAGCCCACCACCGCCACAAGGTCGACGCGCCTTCGGGCACCGCGCTCAAGATGGGCGAGGTCATCGCCGGCGCGCTGGGCCGCGACTTGAAGGACTGCGCCGTCTATGCCCGTGAAGGCGTGACCGGCGAGCGCGACCCGCTGTCCATCGGCTTTTCCGCCGTGCGCGGCGGCGACGTGGTGGGCGACCACACCGTGATGTTCCTGGGCACCGGCGAACGCATCGAGATCAGCCACAAGTCGTCCAGCCGCAGCAACTACGCCCAGGGCAGCCTGCGCGCCACCCGTTTCCTGGACGGGCACGCCACCGGGCTTTTCGACATGTTCGACGTGCTGGGCCTGAAAAAATAAGCGCGGCCCGGGCCGCGGCAACTCAAAGGTGTGACCCACATGGATTTCCTGAGCCTCATGACCCAAGGCGGCGTCGTCAGCCAGCTGGTGGCCATCCTGCTGCTGGCCATGTCGGTGGCGAGCTGGGTCGTGATCCTCTGGAAAACCTGGCTGCTTCAGCGCGCCGCCGGCGACGTGGCGCGCAGCACCGCGGCCTTCTGGCAATCGGCCTCGATGGAACAGGCCGCTGAAAAAGTCGCCGCCTTCGACCGCGAAGCGCTGGTGCTGCCGCTGATCGCCGCGACCAAACTCCCGGCCGCCGGCACGCTGGCCACGGCGGGCGACAAGTCCCAGCAACTGACCCGCGTGCTGCGCGACGCGCTGCACGCCGTGCTGCACAAGCTGCAATTCGGCCAGGTGCTGCTGGCCACCGTCGGCTCCACCGCGCCTTTCGTGGGGCTGCTGGGCACGGTCTGGGGTATTTACCACGCGCTGGTCGGCATCGCCTCGGCCGGCCAGATCACCATCGACAAGGTCTCGGGCCCCGTCGGCGAGGCCCTCATCATGACGGCCGCCGGCCTGGCCGTGGCCATCCCGGCCGTGCTGGCCTACAACATCTTCGGCCGCTCCATAGGCCGCATCGAAGCCGACCTGGAAGGCTTCGCGCGCGATTTGCGTGAACTTGTGGCACACAAGGCCTGACGACCATGGCTTTTGGACGCCTTGAACGCACCCAGGGCCCGCAGCCCATGAGCGAGATCAACGTCACGCCGCTGGTGGACGTGATGCTGGTGCTGGTGGTCATCTTCATCATCACTGCGCCCCTGCTGGCCAGCAGCATACGGCTGGACCTGCCCAAGAGCGACGCCGCCAAGCCGGCCGACACCCCGAAATTCGTCACGCTGGTGGTCGACAAATCCGGCCAGGCTTTCCTGAACGACAAACCCCTGAACACCGACGAACTCGCGGGCCGGCTGCGTGAGACCGCCGCCCAGGACCCCGAGACCGAGGTCCAGCTGCGGGCCGACGAGGGTGTGCCCTATGGCAAGGTGGTGCAGGTGATGGGCCTGGCGCAAAAAGCCGGGCTCAACCGCATAGGCTTTGTGGCCGACAACCCTTCCGCCTCGGCCCCGAACCGCTAAACCACGCCGGTACGGCCCAGCCCCTAAAATCGGGGATTCCCGGCAACGGCCCGCGCCGCCCGGCCTTTTTCCTGTTTCCTGTTCCGCTTTCCGCCTTCCCGGTTCTCCATGCAAGACAAATACAACCATCTCGACGTTGAGCGCGACGCTCAAGCCCACTGGACCGCCGCCGACGCCTACCGCGTGACGGAGGATGCCGGCCGCAAGAAATACTACGCCTGCTCCATGCTGCCCTACCCCAGCGGCAAGCTGCACATGGGCCATGTGCGCAACTACACCATCAACGACATGCTCACGCGCCACCTGCGCATGAAGGGCTACAACGTGCTGATGCCCATGGGCTGGGACGCCTTCGGCCTGCCGGCCGAAAACGCCGCCATGAAAAACGGCGTGCCGCCGGCCCGCTGGACCTACGACAACATCGCCTACATGAAAAAGCAGATGCAGGCGATGGGGCTGGCCATCGACTGGAGCCGCGAGGTCGCCACCTGCGACCCGGACTACTACAAGTGGAACCAGTGGCTGTTCCTGAAGATGCTGGAAAAAGGCATTGCCTACCGCAAGACCCAGGTCGTGAACTGGGACCCGGTCGACCAGACCGTGCTGGCCAACGAACAGGTCATTGACGGCAAGGGCTGGCGCACCGGCGCCACCGTGGAAAAGCGCGAAATCCCGGGCTATTACCTCAAGATCACGGCCTACGCCGAAGAGCTGCTCGACAGCGTCAGCCACGAGCTGCCCGGCTGGCCCGAGCGCGTCAAGCTGATGCAGGAAAACTGGATAGGCAAAAGCGAAGGCGTGCGCTTTGCCTTCACGCACGACATCCAGGATGCCTCCGGCACGCTGATCGGCGACGGCAAGATGTACGTCTTCACCACGCGCGCCGACACCATCATGGGCGTGACCTTCTGCGCCGTGGCGCCCGAGCACCCGCTGGCCCTGCATGCCGCCGCCGCCAGCCCCAAGGTCGCGGCCTTCATCGAGGAAAGCAAGGCCGGCGGCACGACCGAAGCCGAACTCGCCACGCAGGAAAAGAAAGGCGTGCCCACGGGCCTTTTTGTCACGCACCCGCTCACCGGCGGCAAGGTCGAAATCTGGGTCGGCAACTATGTGCTGATGAGCTACGGCGACGGTGCCGTCATGGGCGTGCCGGCGCACGACGAGCGCGACTTCGAGTTCGCCAAAAAATACGGCCTGCCCATCAAGCAGGTGGTCGACGTCAAGGGCCAGGCCTACAGCCTGGAGGCCTGGGCCGACTGGTACGGCGACAAGCAGCAGGGCATCACCATCAATTCCGGCAAATACGACGGCTTGTCCTTCAAGGCGGCCGTGGAGGCCGTCGCGGCCGACCTCGCGGCCAAGGGCCTGGGCGAGAAAAAGACCACCTGGCGCCTGCGCGACTGGGGCGTGAGCCGCCAGCGCTACTGGGGCACGCCGATTCCCATCATCCACTGCGAAGAGCACGGCGCCGTGCCGGTGCCGGAAAAAGACCTGCCCGTGGTGCTGCCGCAAGACTGCGTGCCCGACGGATCCGGCAACCCGCTGCACAAACACGCGGGCTTTCATGCCGGCGTGGTCTGCCCCGTCTGCGGCAAGCCCGGGCGCCGCGAGACCGACACCATGGACACCTTTGTCGACTCGTCCTGGTACTTCATGCGCTACTGCGATCCGAAGAACAGCGACAAGATGGTGGCCGAAGGCGCCAATTACTGGATGCCCATGGACCAGTACATAGGCGGCATCGAACACGCCATCCTGCACCTGCTTTATGCGCGCTTCTGGACCAAGGTCATGCGCGACCTGGGCCTGGTAAAGGTCGACGAGCCGTTCACCAAGCTGCTCACGCAGGGCATGGTGCTCAACGAAGCCTTCGCGCGCACCACCACCGGCAAGCAGTATTTCTGGGCGCACGAGCTCGACATCGTGCGCGACGAGCACGCCAAGGTGCTCTCCGCCACCGCCAAGGCCGACGGCCTGCCGGTGCCCTACGAGGGCTGGACCACCATGTCCAAGTCCAAGAACAACGGCGTCGACCCGCAGGACCTGATCGAAAAGTACGGCGCGGACACCGCCCGGCTCTACACCATGTTCACCGCGCCGCCCGACACCACGCTGGAGTGGAATGACGCCGCGCTCGAGGGCTCCTACCGCTTCCTGCGCCGCGTCTGGAATTTCGGCGTCAAGCTCGGCGCCGGCAAACAGCCCGAGGGCGGCGCGCCCGCGTTCGACAAGGACACCAAGGCCTTGCGCCTGGAGATCCACACGGTGCTCAAGCAGATCGACTACGACTACCAGCGCATGCAGTACAACACCGTGGTGTCGGGCAACATGAAGCTGCTCAACGCGCTGGAAGACTTCAAGGGCGCGGCCTCCGCCGGTTCGGACGCCGCCCTGCGCGAAGGCTTCGGCATCCTGCTGCGCTGCCTGTACCCGGCGACACCCCACCTGGCGCATGCGCTGTGGTCGCAGCTTGGTTATGCCGCGCAGCACGGCGAGCTGCTCGACGCGCCCTGGCCGCAGGTGGACGCCGCCGCCCTGCAGCAGGACGAGATCGAACTGGTGCTGCAGATCAACGGCAAGCTGCGCGGCGCCGTCACGGTGCCGGCCGGCGCCGACAAGGCCGCCATCGAGGCGGCCGCGCTGGCATCCGAGGCCTTTACCAAACAGGCCGCGGGCGCGCCCGCCAAAAAAGTGATCGTGGTGCCCGGCCGCCTGGTCAACATCGTCATCTGAGACCGTTTTAACGAAAAGAAGGCAAGCCCATGCAGCGTCGCGCATTCCTTTCCCTGTCGGCCGCGGCCGCCGCCCTCACGCTGGGCGGCTGCGGTTTCGCCCTGCGCAAGGCGCCCAACTTCGCCTTCAGCACGCTTTTTTCGTCCCTGGGCGAAAGCTCGGCGCTGGGCGTGGAGCTCAGGCGCTCCTTGCAATCGACCCGCAAGGTGGAGGTGATCTCCGACGTCCGCCGCATCAACGAAGCACAGGTGATCCTCGACGTGCTGGGCGACCAGCGCGAGAAGGTGGTGCTCAGCACCAACGCCTCGGGCCAGGTGCGCGAGTTCCAGCTGCGGCTGCGCTTTCGCTTCAAGCTGCGCACGCTGGCGGGCAAGGAATTGATTCCCGAGACCGAAATCCTGCAGCAGCGCGACATCAGCTTCAACGAATCCGCCGTGCTGGCCAAGGAAGCCGAGGAAGCCTTGCTGTACCGCGACATGCAAAGCGACGTGGTGCAGCAGATCATGCGCCGACTGGCGGCCGTGACGGAACTCTAGGCCGTGCCGGCGGGCATCAAGCCCGCATCAGGGTGCTCTTGCCGAACAGGCTTTCGATCAGGTCCACCGCGACTTCGGCCGTGCCGTTGCGCACGTCCAGCGCCGGGTTCAGTTCCATCACGTCCAGCGAGCCCAGCAGGCCGGTGTCGGCGATCATTTCCATGCACAGCTGGGCCTCGCGGTAGGTCGGCCCGCCCTTGATGGCGGTGTCCACGCCGGGCGCGATGGACGGGTCCAGGAAGTCCACGTCAAAGCTCACATGCAGATGCGTGTCGGCATCCATGCCGGCCAGCGCTTTTTCCATGGTGTGGCGCATGCCCATCTCGTCGATGTAGCGCATATCGAAGACCTCCAGCCCCTCCTGGCGCACAAAGCGTTTTTCGCCTTCGTCCACGCTGCGTATGCCGACCTGCCGTATCGCCGAGGGGCTCATGGCCGGCGTGGCGCCGCCTATGCCGGTAAGTTCGGCCGGGCCGTGGCCGCACAGCACGGCCACCGGCATGCCGTGCACATTGCCGGTGGGCGTGAGGGTGTTGGTGTTGAAGTCGGTGTGGGCGTCCAGCCAGAGCACGCGCAGTTTTTTGCCGCTGGCGCGGCAATGGCGCGCCACGGCGCTGATGGAGCCTATGCCCAGGCAGTGGTCGCCGCCCAGCAGGATGGGCAGGCGGCCCGCGGCCAGGCTCTGGTACATGGCCTCATGCACGGCCTTGTTCCATTCGACCACCTCCGCCAGGTGGCGGTAGCCGTCGGCCGGCGGCAGCCAGGGATTGGTCGGGCCGGCCAGGTTGCCGGTGTCGGCCACTTCCAGGCCGCGCGCGTGCAGCGCCTCGCGGATGCCGGCCACACGCAAGGCCTCGGGGCCCATGGAAGCGCCGCGGCTGCCCGCGCCTATGTCGGTGGGCGCGCCTATCAGGTCAACGGGAATGCTCATCAAGAGGTCATTTCAGGGATGGTATCGGGACGGGGTGCCTTGACTGTACGGGCTGCGGCCGGTGCCAGCAAGCCGAACAGGTCCTTGGGGTTGTCCAGGCGCGGCACCAGGTCGATCTGCCGGCGCAGGGCCGGGTCGGCCAGCTGCAGCTTGTGCAGGTAGCGCAGGGCCGAATAGTCCTCCAGCGCGAAACCGACCGAGTCGAATATCGTGACTTCTTCAGGCGAGGCGCGCCCCACGGCCGTGCCCTTGAGCACGTCAGCGAATTCGGCCACCTTGAAGTCCTCGGGCATCTGCTGGATTTCGCCCTCTATGCGCGACTGCGGCTCGAACTCGACCACCACGCGGGCGTCCTTGCGCAGCAGGATGTCGGCGTGCAGCTCGGTCTTGCCGGGGCAGTCGCCGCCCACGGCATTCAGGTGCATGCCGGGTTTGACCATCTCCGGCGTCAGGATCACGGCATTGCGCTTGTCGGCGGTGATGGTGGTCACGATGTCGGCGCCTTGCACGGCCTCGGCAGCGGAGCGGCACACCGTCACGCGCAAGCCCTGCAGCCCCATGGCGTGCAGATTGCGCGCCAGCTTGTCGCTGGCCACGGCATCGATGTCGAAGAGACGCATCTCGCGTATGCCCAGCATGTGGTGAAAGGCAATCGCCTGGAACTCGCTTTGCGCGCCGTTGCCGATGAGGGCCATGACGCGGCTGTCGGGACGCGCCATCCACTTCGCGGCCAGGGCCGAGGTGGCGGCGGTGCGCAGCGCGGTGGTGATGGTCAGCTCGGACAGCAGCAGCGGGTAGCCGGTATCCACATCGGCCAGCACACCAAAGGCGGTGACCGTCAGCAGGCCCAGCTCGGTGTTCTTGGGATGGCCGTTGACGTATTTGAAGGAGTACTGGTGGCCGTCGCTGGTCGGCATCAGCTCGATCACGCCGTCGGGCGAATGGATGGCGTGGCGCGCCGACTTGTCGAAATCGTTCCAGCGCCGGTAGTCATGCTCGATCTCGCCGGCCAGGCCTTCGATAAAGGAGGCGGCGCCGCGCTGGCGCACGATTTTCTGGATGCTTTCAATGCCAATGTAGTCAACCATGGTGGGGCTCCCATCTTTATGTTGATTTCCATTGTCCGCAACCCCCATGGCAAAGAAAAGTCAGTAGACTGATCAATTTCTCGGGTTGTTTGAACAAATAGTCAGCCCATATTGGCGTTTCGCCAATAAAATTGGCCTATGGACGATACCGACCGCCAACTGCTGTCCCTGCTGCGCGACAACGCCCGGGCCTCCGTCGCCTCGCTGGCCAAGGTGCTGCGGGTCTCGCGCGGCACGGTACAGAACCGGCTGGCCAGGCTGGAGGCCGACGGCACCATCACCGGCTACACGGTGCGCCTCAAGCCCCAGGCCGAGGGCCACCGCATACGCGCCTTCATGACGGTGGCGGTCGAGGGCAACCGCACCGACGCGGTGCTGGCCGCGCTGCGCGGCGACCCGGCCGTCAGCGCCCTGCACACCACCAACGGCCGCTGGGACATGGTGGCCGAACTGCAGGCCGACAGCCTGGAAGCCTTCGACCGCGTGCTGGGCCGCATACGCCTGCTCGAGGGCATTGCCAATACCGAGACCAGCCTGCTGCTGTCCACCACCAAGCTCTGACCCTGATCCGCCCGCTAAACTCCCCGACATGAATCTGGCCCCCGCCCAACTCCAGGAACACCTCAAGCGCGGCTTGAAGAGCCTGTACACCCTGCACGGCGACGAGCCCCTGCTGGTGCAGGAGTTCGCCGACGCGCTGCGCGCCGCGGCGCGCGCCCAGGGCTACACCGAGCGCACGGTGCACACCGTGGCCGGCGCGCATTTCGACTGGAGCGAGGTGCTGGCCAGCGGCGGCTCCTTGAGCCTGTTCGCCGACAAGCAGATCGTCGAGATCCGCATTCCCAGCGGCAAGCCCGGCAAGGACGGCTCGGTCGCGCTGCAGCAGATCGCCGAGCGCGCGCAGGGCGACGACAGCACGCTCACGTTGGTCATGCTGCCGCGGCTGGACAGCATGACAGCCAAGGGCGCCTGGTTCGGCGCGCTTGAGAGCTTCGGCATCACCGTCAAGTTCGACCCGATAGACAGGCGCAGCCTGCCGCAGTGGATCGCCCAGCGCCTGCAGCAGCAAGGCCAGCGCGTGGCCGCCGGCGAGGAAGGCCAGCGCACGCTGCAGTTTTTCGCCGACCGGGTCGAGGGCAACCTGCTGGCGGCGCACCAGGAAATCCAGAAGCTGGGCCTGCTCTACCCGGCCCAATCGGGCGGCAGCGACGGCGTTCTCAGCTTCGACCAAGTCGAGAACGCCGTGCTCAACGTGGCACGCTACGACGTCTTCAAGCTCTCCGAAGCCGTGCTGGGCGGCCAGGCCGTGCGCGTGGCGCGCATGCTGGACGGCCTGCAATCCGAGGGCGAGTCCGAGGTGCTGGTGCACTGGGCGCTGGCCGAAGACATCCGCAGCATGAAACGCGTGAAGGACGCCATTAGCGCAGGCCGGCCCATGCCCATGGCGCTGCGCGAAAACCGCGTCTGGGGCATCAAGGAAAAATTGTTCGAGCGCGTGCTGCCGCAGATCGGCGACACCACCCTGGCCAATCTGCTGCACGCCGCCCACAAGGTCGACGGCATCGTCAAGGGCTTGAAGCAGCCCGACTGGCCCGCCGACGGCTGGCAGGCCCTGCACCGGCTGGCAGGCATGGTGTGCGAGCAATGCGCGGCACCGGGCCGCACCCGCCAGGCATAGCCCCCGGCGCCGTGGGCGCCCTGCGGCAGGCCTAAAATGGCCCCATGAACGCGCCCGACTCCCACCAAGCCCTTTCTTCTTCCAGCGATATCGCGGGCGATGTCGCAGGCCTGATGGAACTGCTGGGCTCCCGGGCCAAGGCGGCTTCGGCCGAGATCGCGCGCGCGCCGGCCGCCGCCAAGAACAAAGCCCTGCTGAACCTGGCCAAGTCGCTGCGCAAAAACACGGCGGCGCTGGAGGCCGCCAACCAGCGCGACCTGGAGCGCGCGACAACCGCCGGCCTGGCCGGTCCCCTGCTGGACCGGCTCAAGCTCACGCCCAAGATCATTGACACCGTGGCCCAGGGCTGCGAGCAGCTGGCCGCCATGGCCGACGTGATCGGCGACATCATCGGCATGAAGGAGCAGCCCAGCGGCATACGTGTGGGCCAGATGCGCGTGCCCATAGGCGTGTTCGGCATGATTTACGAAAGCCGGCCCAATGTGACGATAGAGGCCGCCTCGCTCGCGATCAAGAGCGGCAACGCCTGCATACTGCGCGGCGGCTCGGAAGCCATTGAATCGAACAAGGCGCTGGCCGCGCTGGTGCAGCAAGCCCTGGCCGACGCCGACCTGCCGCCCGACGCCGTGCTGCTGGTGCCCACCACCGACCGCGAGGCCGTCGGGCAGCTGATCGCCATGCCGCAGTATGTGGACGTCATCATCCCGCGCGGCGGCAAGGGCCTGATTGAACGCATCAGCCGCGATGCCAAGGTGCCCGTCATCAAGCACCTGGACGGCAACTGCCATGTGTATGTCGACGACCCTTGCGATATCGACATGGCCGTGAAAGTAGCCGACAACGCCAAAACCCAAAAATACAGCCCCTGCAATGCCAGCGAAGGTTTGCTGGTCGCGCGCGGCGTGGCGGCGCAGTTTCTGCCCAAAATCGGCGCGATTTACACCGCCAAGGGCGTTGAAATGCGCTGCGATGCCGAGTCGCAGGCCATTCTGGCGGGCGTTAAAGGCGCCAACCTGACGGCCGCGACGGAACAGGACTGGTACGAGGAATACCTGGCGCCCATCATCAGCATCAAGGTGGTGGACGGGATTGATGAAGCCATCGCCCACATCAACCACTACTCCAGCCACCACACCGACGCCATCCTCACGCGCGACCACATGCACGCCCAGCGCTTTCTGCGCGAGGTGGATTCGGCCAGCGTCATGGTGAATGCGAGCACCCGCTTCGCCGATGGTTTCGAGTTCGGGCTGGGTGCCGAGATCGGCATCAGCACCGACAAATTCCACGCGCGCGGGCCGGTCGGCATTGAGGGGCTTACCTCCCTCAAATATGTGGTGCTGGGGCAGGGCGAAGTGCGCTCCTGAGGGCATGCCGGGCCGCGAAGCCGGCCCACGGATTTTTGGATGGCTTGGCTGGCGTTACCCCTTGTAACCCAGGCACCGCATCCCAATCTCCCTAGAATTCGGTCAGCTATAGCCGAAGCAAATAACAGAATCACCTATCGAAAGTGGCCGAATGGTTCCGCACCTCATCACCGCCCTGAACGGCCCCATCAACGAACTCGAACAACGCGTGCTGGACTCCACCCCGGCCATCGAGCGCTGGTTCCGGCTGGAGTGGATGGAGCACACGCCGCCGTTCTACAGCTCGGTCGACATCCGCAACGCGGGCTTCAAGCTGGCCCCGGTGGACACCAACCTGTATCCCGGCGGCTGGAACAACCTGACGCCCGAAATGCTGCCGCTGGCGGTGCAGGCCGCCATGGCCGCGATCGAAAAAATCTGCCCCGAAGCGCGCAACCTGCTGGTCGTGCCCGAGAACCACACGCGCAACAGCTTTTACCTGTCCAACGTGCTGCAGCTCAAGCGCATCTTCCACCAGGCGGGCCTGAATGTGCGCTTCGGCTCGCTGAGCCCCGAGATCAAGGCGCCCACCACACTGAACCTGCCGACCGGCGAGACCATCACCATCGAGCCGCTGATACGCACCGACAGGCGCCTGGGCCTGAAGGACTTCGACCCCTGCACCATCCTGCTGAACAACGACCTGTCGGCCGGCATCCCGGGCATCCTGGAAGACGTCAACGAGCAGTACCTGCTGCCGCCGCTGCACGCGGGCTGGTCGGTGCGCCGCAAGTCGCACCACTTCAAGGCTTATGAAGAAATCTCCAAGCGCTTCGGCAAGCTGCTGGGCATAGACCCCTGGCTGATCAACCCCATGTACGCGCAGTGCGGCGAGGTCAACTTCGCCGAAAACACCGGCATGGAGTGCCTGACCACCAATGTCGATGCGCTGCTGACCAAGATCAAGCGCAAGTACAAGGAGTACGGCATCAACGAAAAGCCCTTTGTCGTCGTCAAGGCCGACAACGGCACCTACGGCATGGGCATCATGACGGTGCGCGACGTCAAGGACCTGGACGCGCTGAACCGCAAGACCAAGAACAAGATGAGCACCACCAAGGATGGCCAGGCGCTGTCCGAAGTGATCATCCAGGAAGGCGTGCTGACCAACGAGCGCGTCAACGACGCGGTGGCCGAACCCGTGGTCTACATGATGGACCGCTATGTGGTCGGCGGTTTTTACCGCGTGCATGCCGAGCGCGGCGTGGACGAAAACCTCAACGCGCCCGGCGCCAGCTTTGTGCCGCTGGCCTTTGCCGACAGCGGCCGCCTGCCGCAGCCCGGCGAAAAACCCGGCTCCAGCAGCCCCAACCGCTTCTATATGTATGGCGTGATCGCCCGGCTGGCCATGCTGGCGGCAAGCTACGAACTCGAAGCCACCGACCCGGACGCCGAGGTTTACGACTGAAAAACCCCCGCAAGGGGGTTTTTTGATGGCTTTTTAGGATTTTTCGGGGCCGCCCCCCATGCGCTATAGGCGGCCTACTATTAAATACATAGCATTAACCGGCAATAGGCCGGAGACAGCCCCAAGCACGTGCTGCGCCCTCCTCTTGTTACAAGTTGTTGCGGTGCAACAAAATCGGGATTAGTTGGATTTAGGGGTGCCCGCCGACTTGCAAGCCGGGTCCCCGGGCGCAAAATAGCGTTCCCAAAGGTAACCATTCCCGCCCGCTTGGGACCCGTTTGAACGGGCCTGGCGCAAAGACGGGAAGTTTTTGTGTCTAGTCAAAAATCATCACTCGCGGCGCTCACCCTGGGCGCCATCGGTGTCGTCTACGGCGACATCGGAACCAGCGTTCTGTATGCCGTCAAGGAAGTTTTCGGTTCCGGGCATGTTCCCTTCACCCCCGACAACGTCTACGGCATCCTGTCCATTTTCTTCTGGACGCTGACCGTCATCGTTTCCATCAAGTATGTGGCGCTGGTCCTGCGCGCCGACAACAACGGCGAAGGCGGGCTGATCGCCATGCTGGCGCTGGCCTCCACCGCGGTGAAGGACAAACCCCAGCTGCGCCGCACCCTGCTGGTCGTGGGCATTTTCGGCACCTCGCTGTTTTACGGCGACGGCGTCATCACCCCGGCGATCTCGGTGCTGTCGGCGGTCGAGGGCCTGGAAGTCGTCTCGCCGGCCTTCAAGCAGGGCGTGATCCCCATCACCCTGATCATCCTGTTTGCCCTGTTCGCGGTGCAAAAGCACGGCACCTCCGGCATAGGCCGGTTTTTCGGGCCCATCACGCTGATCTGGTTCGCCGTGCTGGCCTTGCTGGGCATTTCGCAGATCGCCACCAACCCCCACATCCTGGTGGCACTGAGCCCGCACTACGCCGTCATGTTCATGTGGGCCAATCCCGGCACCACCTTCATCATCCTGGGCGCCGTGGTGCTGTGCGTGACCGGCGCCGAGGCGCTGTACGCCGACCTCGGCCACTTCGGCAAAAAACCGATACGCCTGGCCTGGTTCTCGGTGGTCATGCCCTCGCTGGTGCTCAATTACTTCGGCCAGGGCGCGCTGCTGATCAGCAACCCCGCCGCCGTGAAGAACCCTTTTTACCTGATGGCGCCCGAATGGGCACTGCTGCCGCTGGTGGGCCTGGCCACCATGGCCACGGTGATCGCCTCGCAGGCCCTGATCACCGGCGCCTTCAGCGTGACCAAACAAGCCATCCAGATGGGCTACCTGCCGCGCCTCAACATTCAGCACACCAGCGTGCGCGACACCGGCCAGATCTACATGCCCTTCGTCAACTGGGGCCTGTTCATCACCATCGTGCTCGCGGTGGTGATGTTCCGCTCGTCCAGCAACCTGGCGGCCGCCTACGGCATCGCGGTCTGCACCGACATGCTGATCACCACCATCCTGACCTTCTACGTGATCCGCTACGGCTGGAAGTATCCGCTGAGCCTGTGCATCGCCGCCACCGGCGTTTTCTTCCTCGTCGACTTCGCCTTCTTCGCCTCCAACCTCATGAAGCTGTTCGCCGGCGGCTGGTTCCCGCTGGTCATAGGCGGCGCCGTCTTCACGCTGATGATCACCTGGAAGGAAGGCCGCCACCTGCTCAATGAAAAACTGCGCGCCGACGCGATAGACCTGCCCAGCTTCCTGGACGCCGTTTTTGTAAGCCCGCCGGCCCGCGTCGAAGGCACGGCCGTGTTCCTGACCGCCGAACCCGGCAGCGTGCCCAACGCACTGCTGCACAACCTCAAGCACAACAAGGTGCTGCACGAGCAGAACCTGTTCGTCACGGTGCGCAACCACGAGATTCCCTGGATAGGCATGAACAAGCGCCTGGAGATCCAGGCGCTAGGACATGACTGCTGGCAGGTCAATGTGCACTACGGTTTCAAGAACGACCTGGACCTGCCCAAGGCCCTGCAGCAGATCAAGGGCCGCGGCTGCGAGCTGGAATCCATGACCACCAGCTACTTCCTCTCGCGCGACACCGTGATCCCGACGATTGGCAGCGGCATGGCGCCGTGGCGCGAGAAGCTGTTTGCGCAGATGCACCACAACGCCAGCGGCGCGGCCGATTTCCTAAATTTGCCGAACAACTCCGTGGTGGAGCTGGGCAGCAAGATTGAGATCTGACGCCCGCCTGCGAGGGCGAGCAAACCCTCAAGCGCCGCCCGCCAGCAGCGCGGCATTCCCGCCAGCCGCCGTCGTATTCACAGTGACCGTCTGCTCAGCGCAGAAACGGTAAAGGTAATGCGGCCCGCCGGCCTTGGGGCCGGTGCCGGAGAGCCCCTCTCCGCCGAACGGCTGCACCCCCACCACTGCGCCAATCATGTTGCGGTTCACATAAATGTTGCCGACATGGGCCGCCGCGGCCAGGGCCTGGGCGCGGGAGTCTATGCGGGTCTGTATGCCCAGGGTCAGGCCGTAGCCGAGTGCGTTGATCTGCGCGATCACGGCCTGCGGATCCTTGAGCTCGCCGCTGCCCCAGCGCACGACCTGCAGCACGGGGCCGAAGATTTCGTCCTTCACCTCGGACAGGCTGCGCACTTCAAAGGCTGCGGGCGGAATGAGGTTGACCGGTGCAGCCGGTGCCGCCGGCGTGACCAGCACCTTGGCGCTGGCACCCAGGCGCTGCAAATGCTTCTGGATATTGTCAAAGGCCTCACGGTCTATCACCGGGCCGACGTCGGTGGCAAGATCGGCGGTTTCGCCGGCCACCAGTTCCTGCGCCGCGCCCTGGATCATTTCGATCACGTGGTCCGCGATGCCTTCATGCACGCACAGCAGGCGCAGCGCCGAGCAGCGCTGGCCGGCGCTGCGAAACGCGCTTTGCACCACAGCGTCGGCCACCTGCTCGGGCAGGGCCGTGCTGTCGACCAGCATGGCGTTGATGCCGCCGGTCTCGGCGATCAGCGGGACGATGGGGCCGTCCTTGGCGGCCAGCGCGCGGTTGATGATTTTGGCGACCTGGGTGGAGCCGGTGAACACCACGCCGGCCACCTGGGGCGCCGCCACCAGCGCCGCGCCCACAGTCTCGCCGGGGCCGTGCGCGAGCTGCAGCGCGCCCTCGGGTACGCCGGCTTCATGCAGCAGCTTCACCGCCTCCCAGGCAATGCCGGGCGTCTGTTCGGCCGGCTTGGCCAGCACGGCGTTGCCGGTGGCCAGCGCAGCCGCGACCTGGCCGGTGAAGATGGCCAGCGGGAAATTCCAGGGACTGATGCAGACCCAGACGCCGCGCGCCGAGAGGCGCAGCTCATTGGTCTCGCCGGTCGGACCCGGCAGGGCCACCGGCTGCATGATGCGTTCGGCCTCATTGGCGTAGTAGCGCAGAAAGTCCACCGCCTCGCGCACTTCCGACACGGCATCGCCCCAGGTCTTGAAGGCTTCCTTCACCAGCAGCGCGCAGAGCTTGGGCATTTGCCGCTCCATGGTGTCGGCGGCGCGGCGCAGGATGGCAGCGCGCCCGGCCACGTCCACTTTGCGCCATTGCTGGTAAGCGCCGACGCCCTTCTCCACCGCAGCCGCGGCCTGCCGGGGATCAAACTCCGGCACTGCGGGCACGGAGGTGGTGGCCAGCGCGGTCAGCAGCGGCGCGCGCATGCTGGCCACCGTGAGGTCCAGGCCCAGGCTGTTGGGCCGGCCGGGGCCGTAGAGCGCGGGCGGCAGCGGCAGCGAAGACTCGGGCTCCAGCCGCAGCGGCGAGGTCAGCAGCTCGCCCATGCCGACCGACTCGTCGGCGAGCTGGTGCACAAAGGAGGAATTGGCGCCGTTCTCGAGCAGGCGGCGCACCAGGTAGGCCAGCAGGTCGCGGTGCGCGCCCACGGGGGCGTAGACGCGGCAGCTGATCAGCGGGTTCTTGAGCACCTCACGGAACACGCCCTCGCCCATGCCGTGCAGGCGCTGCAGCTCAAAGGGCACGGCGTTGCGCGAAGCCATCTGCAGGATGGCGGCAATGGTCGCGGCATTGTGGCCGGCGAACTGCGGGTAAATCGCATCGGGTGCGGCGAGCAAGGCCTGCGCGCAGGCCAGGTAGGACACGTCGGTGTGGTGCTTGTGCGTGAACACCGGGTAGTGCGGCAGGCCCATCTCCTGGGCGCGCTTGATTTCCGAATCCCAGTACGCGCCCTTGACCAGGCGGCACATCAGGCGCAGCCTGTATTTGCGGGCGATGGCGGCGATGTGATGGATCAGGTCCAGCGCGCGCGTCTGGTAGGCCTGCATGGCCAAGCCAAAGCCCTGCCACTGCGGGTGGTGTTGGGCCACCAACGCGGCCAGCGCTTCAAAGACGTCGAGTGAAAGCTCCAGCCGGTCGACTTCCTCGGCGTCTATCGTGAGGTTGATATTGGCCCGGGCCGACAGCTCGCACAGGCCCCAGACGCGGGGCACGAGTTCGGCCATCACGCGTTCGCGCTGGGCGTCTTCATAACGCGGGTGCAGCGCGCTGAGCTTGATCGAGATGCCGTCGTTTTTTTCGGTCGGGCCGCTGCTGCTGGCGCCGGCGGCGATGGCCTGGATGGCATGGGTGTAGCTCGCCAGGTAGCGCAGCGCGTCGGCGTCGGTGCGCGCGCCCTCGCCCAGCATGTCGTAGCTGAAACGCAGGTTGGGGATTTTTTTGCGGCTGTCGTCGGCCTCGCCCATGGCGTCGCCAATGGTCTGGCCCAGCACGAATTGCCGGCCCAACAGCTGCACGGCGCGCAGGGTGGCGGCCACGACGGTGCGCGCGCCCAGCTTGCTCATCAAGTTGGGGTGGCCGCCCTCGGGCAAAAACAGCTTGGACATGGCGATCGCGGAGGCCGACAGGCGCGCCATCACGCCGTCGCCGGCACCGTCAAAATCGGCACGCCCGAGCTGGTCGGCCGTCAGCGCAATCGCGGTCTCGGCATCCGGCACGCGCAGCAGGGCTTCGGCCAGGCGCATCAGGGCCAGGCCCTCGGCGCTGGAAATCGGGTATTCCTTGAGCAGGCTTTCCATGGCCCAGAAAGGCGGCGGGTTGTCGCGCACGGCCTGCACCCAGGGCTGGGCCGAATGCGCCGCCGCCGCCCAGTCCAGCGCGCCGGCCAGGCTTCGCAGCTGGCCGGCCACGATCTCGGATTCAGGGCGGTAGGGAAAAGGCAGGCGCGGGGAGGTGGACATCAGGGGCTCCATGGAGGATTTCACGGTTTGGGGCACTTATTCAGTGGATGCATCGATGTTCCGTTGAATAATGATGAGTTTCCCGCTAAATTTCAGAAAATAACCGAATAACTCACTACTCATGTTTGAAGCCTCCGCAGAAATTGACCGCATAGACCTCAAAATCCTGAATGTTTTACAGCAGGACGGCCGGATTTCCAACCTCAAGCTGGCCGAAAGCGTGGCCCTGTCGCCCACCGCGGTGCTGGCCCGGGTCCAGCGCCTGAGCCGGGACGGCTACATCCTGGGCTATGAGGCCCTGCTGAACCCGCTCAAGCTGGGCGCCGGCATGATGGTGTTTGTGGAGGTGCTGCTGGACCGCACCACGCCCAATGTCTTCGAAGCCTTCAAGGCGGCAGTGCAGGTCCACCCTGAAATCACCGAATGCCATATGGTGGCCGGCGGCTTTGACTACCTGCTCAAGACCCGCATGGCCGACATGGCGGCCTATCGCTCTTTCGCCGGCACCGTGCTGTGGCAGCTGCCGGGCGTGCGTGAAACCCGTACCTACGCGGTGATGGAAGAAGTCAAAAGCACCACCCGGCTGGCGCTGGGCGTTTGAAACCTCTCTCGAGACCCAAATCGTGCAATTCGAGACTTTTGCGGCATTTTTGCCGCTCTTGAGGTGCCGAAAGCGCAAGAACGGGGGCTAACCGCGTTGCCAAGCCTGCGGGCTTGGGATACCTTGGCACCACAACACCTAGGTGGTGGATTGCATAGGTAGCGCAGCCGTATCCCCGGCTGCGGACAATATCGGAGGGCTTCCTGATGAACAACCAGCCATGGTCCCGGTTCGGCGCGCTGCTGCTGGCGCTGGCCGCCGGCACCGCGCACTGCGCGGAAACCGGTGTCAGCGACAGCGAAATCCTGGTCGGGCAGTTCGCCGCCCAGACCGGCCCCGCGGCCGAGCTGGGCAAGCGCATGCAGCTGGGCATACTGGCCCACTTCAATGCGGTGAATGCGGCGGGCGGCATCAACGGCCGCAGCCTCAAGCTGGTCTCGCGCGACGACGGCTACGAGCCCGAGAAGGCCGCCGCCGCGGTCAAGGCCCTGATCGAGGAGGACAAGGTATTCGCGCTGATCGGCTCGGTCGGCACACCGACCACGCTGGCCGCCGTGCCGGCCATCAACGCGGCCGGCATTCCGCTGGTGGGCCCCTTTACCGGCGCGCAGGCCCTGCGCGAGCCCTTCAACCGCAACATCTTCCATGTGCGCGCCAGCTACTTTGACGAGACCGAGCGCATCGTGCAGCACCTGAGCACCGTCGGCATCACCAGGATCGCCGTCTTCTACCAGAACGACTCCTACGGCAAGGCCGGGCTGGAGGGCGTGACGCGGGCGCTGGCCAAACGCAACCTCAAGGCCGCAGCCAGCGTCACCGTCGAGCGCAACAGCGTGGACGTGGCCGCGCCGCTGGCGGAGATCCTCAAGGCCGCGCCCGAAGCGGTGATACAGATCAGCGCCTACAAGTCCTGCGCCGCGCTGATCAAGCAGGCCCGCGCCAAGGCTTACGGCGGCCAGTTTTTCAACGTGAGCTTTGTCGGCTCCAAGGCCCTGGCCGAGGAGCTGGGCGACGCCGGGGCCGGCGTGACGATTTCGCAGGTCGTGCCCTTTCCCTACACGCCCTCCTCGGCCATCGTGCGCGAGTACCAGCAGCGCATGACGGAAGCCGGCAACAAGGATTTTGATTTCTCGAGCATGGAAGGTTTTCTCGCGGCCAAGGTCTTCACCGAAGGCCTGCGCCGGGCCGGCAAACCCCTGACCCGCGAAAGCCTGACCACGGCGCTGGAATCGCTGCGCGACCACAACATGGGCGGCTTCACCATCAGCTACGCGCCCAAAAGCCACGAAGGCTCGCGTTTCACCGACCTGACCATCATCGGGCGCGGCGGGAAATTCATGCGCTGAACCGGGCCCGCCGTTGTGGCAAGGCCGCGCCGGGGCTTGCCAGGCGGCGCTCCCTGGCCATAATGCGAGCACAAACCACCCCCTCCCAGTCAGACCTCACCAGGAGTGCCCATGAAATCCATATCTCTTCTGCTGGCAAGTGCCACACTGGCCTTCGCCGCCGGCGCTCAAGCGCAAACCACCAAGCCCGGCTTGTGGGAAATCACCAACAAAATGCAGTCGAGTTCCGGCGAAATGGAAAAAGCCATGGCCAATATGGAAAAGCAGATGGCCAGCATGCCGCCCGAGCAGCGCAAGCAGATGCAGGACATGATGGCCAAGCAGGGCATGTCCATGGCGCCCGGCAGCGGCGGCGGCATGAGCATGAAGGTATGCATCACCAAGGAAATGGCCGAGCGCAATGAGCTGCCGCAGCAGCAGCAAGGCGATTGCAAGACCACCCAGTCGCCGCGCAGCGGCAACACCATGAAGTTCTCTTACGCCTGCACCCAGCCGCCCTCCAGCGGCGAAGGCGTGATGACCTTCAACGGCGACACCGGCTACACCATGAAGATGAACACCACGACCACCGTCAAGGGCAAGCCCGAGAAAATGACCATGGATGCCACGGGCAAATGGCTGTCGGCCGACTGCGGCACTATCAAACCCATCACCCCACCGAAAAAGTAGCCCGAAGAGATCTCTCTTTACTAGCAGGGGCCGAGGAACCGGCTTTGCCGAGCCTCAGGCGCAGCGGCACCGGAGGGGCTGGAGCCCGCGGCTCCAGGCCTGCTTGAGCAGGCCTGGACGGGCGACAGAGGCGAAGCGCCTCGCGAGCCGCGGCCTGCAAGGCCTCGGGAACTACACGAAGTGAGTGACCGTGGGGGCTATCTACTACCAAATATGGCGGTGCCTACGCGGACCATGGTGCTGCCAGCATGGATGGCGGCCTCCAGGTCGGCGGTCATGCCCAAGGACAAGGTATCCATAGGTGTCGGCAGGACACCCGAAGCATTGACCGCATCAAAAACGGCCTTGGTCCTGGCATGCAGCGCACAGGCCGCATCAAAATCGGCGGCGGGTTCGGGAATGGCCATCAGGCCGCGCAGGACCAGGCGCGGCAGTTGCGCGACCTCCTGCGCCAGGGCCTGGACCTCGGCCGGCGCCAGGCCCGACTTGTTGGCCCCGCCGTCGATGTTGACCTGCAGGCAGATCTGCAGCGGCGGCAGGCCGTCGGGCCGCTGCTCGCTCAGGCGCTGGGCGATCTTGAGCCGGTCGACCGACTGCACCCAGTCAAAATGCTCGGCGACCAGGCGGGTCTTGTTGCTTTGCACCGGGCCTATGCAGTGCCACTCCAGGGCCTGGCCGCCCGGCCGGCCCCGCAGCGCGAGGATTTTCTCCACGCCCTCGGCGATATAGTTTTCGCCGAAGGCGCGCTGCCCGTCCGAGGCGGCATCGGCGACGGCTTCGGCGCCGAAGGTCTTGGACACGGCCAGCAGCCGCACGGTGGCCGGGTTGCGCCCGGCGGCGAAGCAGGCCGTGGTGATACGGTCACGGACAAGCTGGAGATTGCGCACAATCGTGGTCATAATCGAACTGTAAACTTTAGTTGAGTCATTTTTAAAAGGGTCCCGGGATGGATATCACGCAGTTGCTGGCCTTTAGCGTCAAGAACAAGGCGTCTGACTTGCATTTGTCGGCTGGCTTGCCGCCCATGATTCGGGTTCACGGCGACGTGCGGCGTATCAATATCGACCCGCTGGACCACAAGCAGGTGCATTCCATGGTGTACGACATCATGAACGACACCCAGCGAAAAACCTACGAAGAATTCCTGGAGGTCGACTTCTCGTTCGAGATCGACGGACTGGCCCGCTTTCGCGTCAATGCCTTCAACCAGAACCGAGGCGCCGGTGCCGTGCTGCGGACCATTCCGTCCAAGATCCTGACGCTGGAGCAGCTCAACGCCCCGAAGATTTTCGGCGACCTGGCGCTCAAGCCGCGCGGCATGGTGCTGGTGACGGGCCCCACGGGCTCGGGCAAGTCCACCACGCTGGCGGCCATGGTCAACTTCCTGAACGAAACCGAGTACGGCCACATCCTCACGGTGGAAGACCCCATCGAGTTCGTGCATGAATCCAAAAAATGCCTGATCAACCAGCGTGAAGTCGGCCCGCACACGCTGAGCTTCAACGCCGCGCTGAAATCCGCGCTGCGTGAAGACCCGGACGCCATCCTCGTGGGCGAAATGCGCGACCTGGAAACCATACGCCTGGCCATGTCGGCCGCTGAAACCGGCCACCTGGTTTTCGGCACGCTGCACACCTCCAGCGCCGCCAAGACGATTGACCGGATCATCGACGTGTTCCCGGCCGAGGAAAAGGAAATGATCCGCTCCATGCTGTCGGAGTCACTGCAGGCGGTGATCTCGCAGACGCTGTGCAAGACCAAGGACGGCGCGGGCCGGGTCGCGGCCCACGAGATCATGCTGGGCACCTCCGCCATCCGCAACCTGATCCGCGAAGCCAAGGTCGCGCAGATGTATTCGTCCATCCAGACCGGCAACAGCGTGGGCATGCAGACCCTGGACCAGAACCTGACCGACCTGGTCAAACGCAACGTCATTTCCCCCGCGGAAGCGCGCGGCAAGGCCAAGATACCGGAAAACTTCCCCGGCTAAGTCCGCCGTCTTTCGTTGACAACAGAATCTGTTTGAAAGGAGTCGCTCATGGAACGCGACCAGGCCAGTAAATTCATCAACGACTTGCTCAAACTCATGGTCAGCCGCAACGGCAGCGACCTGTTCATCACGGGCGACTTTCCGCCGGCCATGAAGGTGGACGGCAAGGTGACCAAGGTGTCGCCCCAGCCGCTCAACGCCAACCACACGCTGGCGCTGGCGCGTTCCATCATGAACGACAAGCAGGCGGCGGAGTTTGAGCGCACCAAGGAGTGCAACTTCGCGATCTCGCCGCCCGGCGTCGGGCGCTTTCGCGTGAACGCCTTCATCCAGCAGGGCAAGGTCGGCATGGTCATGCGGACGATTCCGGCCACGCTGCCCACCATCGACGGGCTGGGCGTGCCCCAGGTGCTCAAGGAAGTGGTGATGAGCAAGCGCGGCCTGACCATCCTGGTCGGCGCCACCGGCTCGGGCAAATCCACCACGCTGGCCGCCATGGTCGACTGGCGCAACGAGCAGTCCTACGGCCACATCATCACGATTGAAGACCCGGTGGAGTTCGTCCACGCGCACAAGAACTGCGTGATCACGCAGCGCGAAGTGGGCCTGGACACCGACAGCTGGGAAGCGGCCCTGAAAAACACGCTGCGCCAGGCACCCGACGTGATCCTGATGGGCGAGATACGGGACCGCGAAACCATGGAACACGCCATCGCCTTCGCCGAAACCGGCCACCTGTGCCTGGCCACGCTGCACGCCAACAGCGCCAACCAGGCGCTGGACCGCGTGATCAACTTCTTCCCCGAAGAGCGCCGCACCCAGCTGCTGATGGACCTGTCGCTCAACCTCAAGGCCATGATCTCGCAGCGCCTGGTGCCCAAGCAGGACGGCAAGGGCCGTTTTGCCGCGGTGGAAGTGATGCTCAACTCGCCGCTGATCTCCGACCTGATCTTCAAGGGCGAAGTCTCCGAGATCAAGGAGATCATGAAGAAAAGCCGCAACCTGGGCATGCAGACCTTCGACCAGGCCCTGTACGACGCCTTTGAAAGCCACTTCATCACCTACGAAGATGCCCTGCGCAATGCCGACTCGGTGAACGACCTGCGCCTGCAGATCAAGCTCAATTCGCAGCGCGCCAAGTCGACCGACCTGTCGGCCGGCACCGAAAACTTCGCCATCGTTTAAGGCGCGAGGCGCCGGCCTCGCGCCGGCGCGGCTCTCTTCTTTCTCTTTCTTCTCTTCCCACGCATCCGTTCCCTGAATCCATTCCCATGTCCAGCACCACCTCCAAAACCTACGAATCATCGTCCCCCCGCCAGGTCGCCTTCCTGGGCCTGGGCGTCATGGGCTACCCCATGGCCGGCCACCTGGCGCTGGCCGGGCACGGCGTCACGGTTTACAACCGCAGCGCGGCCAAGGCCGCCGCCTGGGTTGCCGAATTCGCGGCCACGAGCAAGCCGGCGCAGGCCGCCCTGCCGCGCCTGGCCGTCGCCGGCGCCGACATCGTGTTTTGCTGCGTCGGCAATGACGACGACCTGCGCGCCGTCACATTGGGCGCGGACGGCGCCTTCGCCGGCATGAAACCGGGCGCCATTTTTGTCGACCACACCACGGCCTCGGCCGACGTGGCGCGCGAACTCTACGCGGCGGCGGCCAAGCTGGGCCTGCAGTTTATCGACGCCCCGGTGTCGGGCGGCCAAGCCGGCGCGCAGAACGGTGCGCTCACCGTGATGTGCGGCGGCGACAAGGCGGCCTTCGACGCCGTCAAACCCGCCGGCATGGCGTTTTCCAAGGCTTTCACGTTGATGGGTGCCAGCGGCGCCGGCCAGCTGACCAAGATGGTCAACCAGATCTGCATCGCCGGCCTGGTGCAGGGCCTGAGCGAAGCGGTCGCCTTCGGCCAGAAAGCCGGGCTGGACGTGAACCAGGTGCTGGAGGTGATCGGCAAGGGCGCGGCGCAAAGCTGGCAGCTCGACAACCGTGGCAAGACCATGGTCGCCGACAAATTCGATTTCGGCTTCGCCGTCGACTGGATGCGCAAGGACCTGGGCCTGGTGCTGGACGAGGCCAAGCGCAACGGCGCCCGGCTGCCGGTCACCGCCCTGGTGGACCAGTTCTACGCGGACGTGCAGGCCATGGGCGGCCAGCGCTGGGATACTTCGAGCCTGGTCAAGCGCTTACGCTAAGCCCACCCCACAGGCAAAAAAAAGCGGCCGCACCGGCTTGTCCGGTGCGGCCGCTTTGCTTTTGGTTCAGCCGCCCGCGGGCTTGGTGCTTTGGGCTGGCGGCGTGGCAGGCTTGGACGGCAGCATGCGCGCCAGCTCTTCCTCGCTGATGATCTCGAAAATGCGGATGACCTTCTGCACGCCGGGCGTGGAGCGCACCACCTCGGTGGCGCGATCGGCCTCGCGCTGCGTGACGCGGCCCATCAGGTAGGTCGTTCCGCGCTCCGTGATCACCTTGAAGGCGTTGGAGGACAGGTCGCGCGCATCGAGCAGCATGGCCTTGACGCGGCCGGTGACCAGGGCATCGGAAGAGCGCTGCGTCAGGGTCGAGGCGCCCATGACGGACAGTTCGTTGACCACCGAACTCACGTTTTCCACGCGCGCGACGATCTGCTCGACCAGCTGCTTGTCCTGGGCATTCGGCACTTCGCCGGTGAGCAGCACCTGCCGGTTGTAGCTGGTGAGGTTGACGTGCACGCGCTCGCCGACATTGCTGCGGATGCGGCTGGTGGCGCGCAGCTCAATGCCCTCGTCCTCCAGTTGCGCGCCGGAGGTGCGGCGGTCGGTCGCCACCAGCGCGCCGCCCGCGACGCCGCCCACCACCAGAGGGAAGCAGGCCGTCAGGCTGCCGCCCAACAGGGTGGCCGCGACCACGGTCAAAGTCAGCCGTTTAAACGAAACACATTTCATACAGAGGTCTCCTGATCGCCAAGTAACTGGGTGTCCACGCCATCGCAGATGCAATGCAGGACAAGAAGGTGCACTTCCTGGATACGCGCGGTCCGCTCATGCGGCACGCAGATATGCACATCGGTTTCACGCAGGGCATGGGTGATCTTGCCGCCGCCGCGGCCCGTCAGGGCCACCACGGTCATCTCGCGCTCGTGGGCTGCCTCGATGGCGGCCAGCACATTGGCCGAGTTGCCGCTGGTGCTTATGGCCAGCAGCACATCGCCGGCGACGCCCAGCGCGCGGACCTGCTTGGAGAAGATCACCGAAAAATCGTAGTCGTTGGCGATCGCGGTGAGGATGGAGCTGTCCGTCGTCAGGGCGATCGCGCCCAGCTCGGGCCTCTCGCGTTCATAGCGGCCGACGAACTCGGCGGCGAAATGCTGGGCGTCGGCGGCCGATCCGCCGTTGCCGCAGGCCAGCACCTTGCCGCCGCTGGTGACGCTGGCCAGTATGGCCTGCACCGCCGCCGCGACCGGTTTGGAAAGAACCTGGGCGGCCTGGTACTTGAGGTCGGCGCTGTCGATAAACTGCTGTTCAATGCGTTGTTCAAGCATGCGCCAATGATAGCGGGTCGGGATTGCGCCTGATCGTGACGGCCGAATGGCAAGCCGTCGGGTCCAACGGCGCACCCTATGCAAATCAAGAACTTACAGAGGCGAAAACCGCTTTTGTACCCGGGATTGGCCGGCTCTGCCAGGGTGAATTGTTAAAGCGGGTGACAGCGGGCAGGGGCCGTTTTTACGGCGCCGCAAGCGTCAGCGAATGCATCAACCCGTCTGCGACCACGTTGAAGTCGGCGATGGGGCGGTCGATCTCCCGGGTAATCACTTGAAGCCCGGCGCGCTCCAGCAATCTGACATCAGCCATCGGGATGTTGACGCCTTCAGGGGCAAACGCCCAGCGGATCGGGCGGTGGTTCGGATCCGGCGGCACGACAAAAAACAGGTCCGTGCCGCCGCCTTTGTGCTCGACGGACACGACGGGTAAGGCCGACGCCTGCTTCCTGCTGAAAAAACTGCCCTCACGCAGTTCGTCTTTCCAGCTTTGCATCAACGCAGAAAGGTCTTCCTCAACCTTGACCTGCGCGGTCGCGAAGACATCGGCACGGCGATAGGGAGCACCGCCGCGCGCCTCCTCGACGATCAGCAGGGCTTCGTCCCAGGTCTCCTGGCTGTCCAGGCGGATCTTGCCCGGCGGTACCTCCAGAAGCGACCAGACCACGTCCTGGCCATTGGCGCGCGCGGCGCGGTTGAGCTCAAGCACACGGACTTCGGCCATCTCCTTGAGCACACTTTTCATGTCCAGCCAGTGCCTCCACTTGCGCACATAGGCCTCGCCCAGCAGTCCCTTGATCTTGCTGCGATAGCCCTGCACCGACTTCGCAGCCTGCGCCAATACGTCCTGGCCCTGGCCGCCCGCATTTTTCAGCCGGTTCATCGCCGCGGCAATGCCGGCTTCGTGTTTTGCCAGGTACTCAAAAACCGGCGCCCAGGCTTCGTCAAAATCCGGCCCGATGACACTGCCCAGTTTCCGGAATGCGGGCAACAGATCCAGCTGGCGCGCCTCGCGCAAGTCCTTGTCGACCTGGTGCAAATTGCGATTGAAACGGCTCTGCATACGCGCCACGTCAACCTCGCGCAGAACGTCCAGGCGGTCCTGGAACACCTTGCGGGGCCGCACCTGCGGCAGTTTCACCCCCTTCGGGCCCAGGGTCTGATAGGCCAGGCAGCGCGTCTCCACGTCGCGAAAGATTGGCTCCAGGTAGTCACCGCTCAAACCCTCAAGTTTTCCGTCCAGCCTGTGCGCGGCCTCAAGATAGGCCAGAAAACTGCCTTCGGACGCATGATGGCGAAGCCGGACGGCGGCCTTGATGTAGAAGTCGGCCGCACGGGCCACTTCGGGCGACAGCCCCATCAGCGGCGTGAAGATGGAGCGCCAGCTGCGGCCCAGCACCACAGAAAACCCGAAAGGCAGCTGGAATGCCGCGGCCGTGGCCTTTCGCACCTGCTGCTGTCCGCCGCCCGTACTCATGGCGACACCGCGCCTTTACCTTTGAGCAATTTGGCATTGCCCTTGAGTCCCGCCACGTCGATGGCCGTCATCGCGACGTTGAAGACCGACCAGGCATAGCCCGGCCCCGCGGCCAGGCTTTTGCCTGGGTCGACATGCGTCCAGGACGCGGCCCGCTCGCGCCACTTTTTGTATTCTTCCTCGGCCGTCGACGCCACACCCAGCAGCGTGGAAACAATCGCGATGGTCGCAGCCACAGGCGGCACCTCGGCCGAGCCCAGCGCCATGGCCATCAGCTCACCGGTCCCGGCCGCCATCGAGGCCTTTTGCAGAAGGGACGGCTCACCCTCCTCGGCCAATCTGTCTTCGGCGGCGGCATAAGCCAGGGTCCCGGGTTCAATGGCCACATCCTCCAGGTAGCCATGCACCAGGAACGGGTAGGCCCAGACCTTGTCCGGGCTTTCCTGCAACTCGGCGCCGACCTCGCGCGAGGCATCGATCACTTTTTCCAGCTGCAGCCAGATTTCACGGCGCGGAAACAGGTAGCGGAAAAAATCCCCCGCGTTTTGCGCCGCCGGCCGGCGCGGCTGATCGAGCTGCAGGTTCATCGCCATGGCCGGCAGGTCGGTGGCGTGCAGCCTGAACATGATGGGCATTTCCAGGCCGATCCGGGCCAGCTCGACGGCGAACGCCGCAAGCTGCTCATTGCGCACCTGCCGGGCGGCCAGCGAGGCTGCTTCGGCGCCTTTGAACGCACCGGGGTTGTGGTAACTCGTCATCGCGGTCAGCGCCACGGCCAGTCCCTTGCGGTTCGCATCCTGGGTGATCTTCTCAAGCCGGGCTTTCCACTCGGCGATGTCGAGCAGGGCCTGAAAAAGCCGCTCAAGCCGGCCGGCTTTGAGCGGATAAGGATCGGCAAGCCCCGGCAGGCCCCTAAAAGCCGCCTCCTGCTTGCCGGGATCAGCGCTGTCGCCCAACTCAAACAGCAGCGAAGCCTCCCGCAGCGCCTCCACACCCGACCGCGCAAGGCGGATGCGCGCGAACAGTGCGATGTCGGCAGCCATCGCCGCCTGTATCTGCGCGATGCGCTGCTTGGTCTGCTCGCGCTCCAGCGCCCAGAGATTGAACAGCTTGCGGCGCGGCGATTCCGGATGCAGCACCATCGGAGGGTCACCGCGCAGGCCGAACTCCTTGACCGGCCAGCGCGCGACACCGACGATGGCGCCATGGATCGCCTCGAAAGCCGCGCGGCCGTAGATGGAAAAAACCATTTCACAACAGGCCTTGAACTCCGCGGCCAGATCTTTGGAGGCCACGTCAAAAGACAGCTTGATCAGCGAGCCATAAGGTTTTCCTGTTTCAGGCACGGCCTCATGCACATCCAGCAGCAGGTCCTGCGGCCGCAAAGGCTCACCCGCCGGCATCGGGTGCTCGGCTTCCGCCTTCAGCAAGTCAAGCACAGCGGCGCTGCCGTAGCTGCCGCGGGTTTCAGTGACCCGCTCGGGAATGGCCAGCACGAAGTGCTGGCCTGGCACCATCTCACCGGGTTCGGTCAGCATCTGCGATTTCCGCTTGTGCCTGGATGGCCAAAAATGGGCTCAGGCATAACGGCCGGGAAAAGCCGGCAGGGTCAGGGTGGGGGTATCGATGGCCACCAGGGTGGTCGGCAGCGAAATATCGATGGGCGCGCCGACAACAATGCCCCCCACTTCAAACAAGGCATCGTCGACCGCGGCGGCGACCGGCCGGTCCAGATCAAAAGTGAAAGGGTTGGCGATGGCCTTGACCACATAGATCTTGCCGCCTATGCGCACTTCACGCTGCAGGTCCGCGGGTTCGCTGAAATTGGTCCCGCGCACAGTCGCGCGCCGCGCGCCGGCCGCGATGGTGACGCGGCCCGGCGACAGCGAAAAACCGTCGCGGGCGGCGCGCGCCAGGTCTTCGGCGATGGGCTGCTGGCGTGAGAACCACGGCACCATCCGGCTCGGGTCATTGAGGAACTGCCCATTGAGGTAGAGGTCCACCAGCGGCTCCATGCCGGGCAGGCAAGGCAGTTGCACGCGCGCGGCGCCGGCCCCCAGGAAGCGCGCGAACTGCGGGTCGGCGTTGTAGGCGGTCGCAAGCGCCCCCCATTGCTCGCCGCGGCCGTAAAAATAGGCTTCGAAGCGATAAGCCAGGTTCGCCCAGTCGAACACACGCTCGAAGAAATCAATCATGACGCCATAGGCGGGCAGGGCCTGGCGATTGATGGCCGGCAGGCTGCCGTCGCCGGACGCCGCCAGCACATTGCCCGCCAGGCTCGGCAGCTGCAGGCCCATCAGCATGTCGATGATGGCCCGCTTCAATTCATTGCGCTCCACTTCCCGGTAAAAAGAATCTGGGCGGACCATGTCGACGCGCGCGTTGTCGAGCTGGGCGCGCTGCAGGGCTGCCGCATGCTCGGCCTGCCGGGCGCGGTAGGCGTCCATGAAGACGGCATAGCTTTTTTCCGCCCACTCGCGCTCTTTGGCGGCCGTGCGCACGCAGTCCAGGCGGATGGAAAAAATCGCCGCCTCCAGCGTGGTGGTCACCCCGATGGAGACTTCGCCTTCAAGATGCACCCTGCCCTGGCCCTGCTCCTGGAGCGCCTGGTTCAGGCCATAGACGAACCCGCCCGCGCCATTGTTCGCGCCCGCCACCGGCACCATCAGCGTGAAACGGCGCCCGCCCATCAGCAAAGTGACATAGCCGTTTTCATGCACGAAAGAGTTGGTCTCGTGCAAAGCCAGCTCTGGCTGCTTGAGGCGGGCCTTTTGCCATGTCTTGAACGCGATTTCACCGTCTTCCGCGGCGTAGCCGGCCGGGATCTTGATGCCCGCTTCCGGCACGGCGGATTTGGAGTTGAGGGACTCCCACCAGTCGGTGTCCGCACCGTTGATGTTGGCGCGAAATTTATGCGCCAGCGCCTTTTCATCGGGCTTGTCATCCGGCGTGAGCGATGCCATGCCATGGGCCTGCTCCGTCAGCCTGGGCGGCAGCTCCAGCTGCACGCCCCATTGGCCCGCCAGCGTGACGATGTCGTGCCAGCGCACGGGCTCGTCAAGCCGCTGCGGCACGCCGCGCACCGTACGGCTCAACGCAAAGTCACCCAAATCGATTTCCCTGGGAGCCGCGCCCTGCCCATCGCCCGGCAGCAGGGGCGGCAGGGGCGCCGGCCCTGCGATCCTGGACGCACGCATGCCCTCCAGGCTGGCCCAGAAGGCCGCGGGCTCCGGGATGATGAATTCATAAAACTGCCGCCGGCCGTAATTGATCAGGTGCAGCTGGTATTTCTTTTCAATCCACCGGTACACGCCGACGATGTGCCCGTCGCCCTGGACATTGTTGAAGCCGTGCGTGGTCGTGTCGCGGATTTCCGAGGTGGTGATCGACTCGCGCACGGTGCGGACCCGGTCGGTGATTTTTTCCTGCACCCGCGACACGATCTCGCCGACATGCTGCTGGGCGGCGGCTTCACGCGTTTCGGTGCTGCGGTTGTAGCTGGCCGAGGCGCCCGCGGTGATCACGTACTGCCCGGTCCCCGTCGTCCCGCTGACCATGGCATTGAGGCCGCCTTGCAAGGTCAGGTTGTCCTGCTTTTGCGCCGACCACTCACGCTTGAATTCGTCACGCGTGGTCGACTGCAGGTCGCGCTCGGTGACCGATTCCTGGATCTCTTCGCTGAGCAGCCGGACCTCGTCGCGCTTCAAATTGCGGAACGAACGCTGGTAGTTTTCGCTTTTCAGCACGTTCTCAATATGAGCGACTTCACCCATGGCATACGAGAGCAGGTGCTGCTTGACCACCACCAGGTCACCCACATACTGGTGTACCGGCCGTATCGGCTCGGACGGCGTTGTGGGCTTAGGCTCGCCCTTGAGCAGCTCCAGGTCGCGCTTGCGCAGGTTGCCGAACATGGACGGCTTGGGCGGCGCCGCTTCAATCGGGAACACCAGGATGCCCTGCAGGATGGCGGGCTCCCAGGCCAGCAGGCGGTCAGGGTTGCGCCGCGAAGTCAGCAGCCGCTCAATCGACTCCATCGCGCAAATCGTCGCGGCCGTGCCTTCGCGGTCTACGGTGGCATCGTTGCACAGCACGGCGGCCAGCAGCACGTCGGCCAGTGCGGCGCGCCGGGCCGCCATCTGGAGCAAAGCCTCGGTCAGCACGCCCGACTCTTCGCCCAGCCATTTGTCCAGGTTGCTGCCGAGCGCGGCGCCGTGCGTGACAAACTCGCTGAGCACATAGTCGAGGGCGCGGCCTTCGCTGCGGGCTTCGGCAAACTTTCGCAGCGCCTTGACGTGGGGCGCAAACCCGATGGCAAACGGCGAACGCCCGCCCTTCCAGGTCTCCAGGGCTGCCTCCACCTTGATGCGCGCCCTCAGCGGCGTGCGCCAGTCGCCCTGGTGGATCAGGGCCTTGACGTCATTGAGATACGCCAGGGTCTCATCCGTGGCGCTTCGGCCATAGGCCGGCACGACGCGGGGATGGGGTGAGTTGTCGTCCAGCTTGTCCGGTGTACGCAAAACGTAGAAGCTGCTCAGTTCATCAACGATCATGTCGCCCCCCCTTGGATGGGTGTCACTGAAATGGCATGGCCCGCGGCTTGCGACGCTGGCGATTGGCCGCCATTGACGCACGGAGGGGACCTTTTGCGACCCTGCGGGCACCTCGCCTGCCGCAAAGCCACGACAGGCTATCACTGGCAACGGTGACGCTGAAAGGGAATAAAGACCCGAGAACGTCGCCGCCAAGGGCTGCGGCCCAACCCGCGGCAACTTGGGCACGCACCTTATTTGCTACAAAATGAATAGCAAACTACCTTCATGCCTGTTGAACTGGATGCTCATTTGGCTCATAAAGCCAACTGGCAATCCTGCCGCGGGTGCCTCTGCCTGTTCTTTCCAAGCAAAACAAACCTTACGTTTTCTTTCAGTCAAAAAGCGGATGGAAACAGCAGACCCGGATGGGCAGCTCAAGACGATCCAGAAGCGTCGAACGCCGCAGGCAGCCATTCCATGGCGCCGCCAGCCCCCCGCGCCCAGCGCGCCGTTGATCAGCACCACGTCACACCGGCTCGGCGGCGGCAGGCTCGCGACGGCCGGCCCGCCCCGCCAAACTTTATAGAATCGAGGGCTTTGCGAAAAAACCGCCGCCTCCGGGGGAGGCGGGCCCACCGCGAACATCAAGGCACAAAAAGCGGAACTAGTTCCAGGAACTATGCCCGGTTCATTCCACAAATGCGGCGCACGGCGGCCGCCTGCGGAAAATTTGCGCCATCATCGATATACATACGGTTACTTAACAAGCCAGTCCCACGCACATGAGCAGTCCCGTCTTTGATCCCGAGGTCGTCAGGAATGTGACCGCCGCCTTCATGCAGGCGACGGCCGCGAGATGGCCGTTCCCGAGCGTGGAGCTCCAGGACCGTGACACCTTCATGCTGATACGTGTGGACGTTCCGCCCTCGGACAAGCGCGACATCGACCTGCCCGTGCGGCAATCCATCGCGCTCGCCCTCAACCAGGCCGTCCCCGTGCATTTCACGCAGAAGTTCGGCCACTGGATCGTCACCTTCCTGCGCGACAACAAGATGGTCGAGACCGTGCACCCGAGCGAATTCCAGACCTGACCCGGCAGGCGCCCCGCCTGGCGGCGGGCACGGTTCACGAAGCGTCGAACGCGGCGGGCAGCCATTCGATGGCGGCGCCCGAACCTTCACCGAGCGCGCCCCTGACCAGCAACACGTCAAAACGGCAGGGCGGCGGGGTCGCGAAACGCATCAGGTAGTGGCGCGCCGCCAGCACGATGCGCTGCTGCTTGGCACTGCTGATGCTGGCCGCCGCGCCGCCGTGCAGGTCGTCCGCGCGCTGCCGCACCTCCACAAACACCAGCGTGCCGTCGGGCGCGCGCATCACCAGGTCGATCTCGCCGCCGCCGCGGCCCGGCGTTCGATAATTGGCCTGCACAAAGCGCAGCCCCGCCCGCACCAGGTAGGCGCGCGCGGCGGATTCCGCGGCATCGCCGCGCGACTTGGTGGTAACCTGCCCGGGCAGGGGCCGCGCCTCGGCGGCCGCGCCCACCGGCGGGACCTTGGAAACCTTTCTGGAAAACCACATTGAACGCTTCTTTCGACCTGGCCCTGGATGCGGCGCGCGCCGCGGCGGGCATGCAGCATTATCCGGAAAGCGCGCTGTACGTCGTGGCCACGCCCATAGGCAACCTGGCCGACATCAGCCTGCGCGCGCTGCAGGTGCTGCAGCTGGCGGACGCGATTGCCTGCGAGGACAAGCGCCACTCCCAGCCCCTGCTGCGCCAGTACGGCATCGACAAGCCGCTGCTCGCGGTGCACGAGCACAACGAGGCGGAGGCCGCGAACCTGGTGATTGAACGCCTGCAGCGCGGCGAGCGCGTGGCTTACGTCAGCGATGCCGGCACGCCCGCCGTGAGCGACCCCGGCGCGCGCCTGGTCGCGGCGGTGCGCGCGGCCGGGCTGGCCGTCATGCCCCTGCCCGGCGCCAGCAGCGTCACCACGGTGCTCAGCGTGGCCGGCCTGGCCAGCCCCGGCGGCGAGACCGGTTTTGTGTTTGCCGGCTTTTTGCCGAGCAAGGCCGGCGAACGCGACCAGGCCATCGCGGCGCTGCAGGCCGATACGCGGGCCGTCGTCATTCTTGAAGCGCCGCACCGCATCGAGGCGCTGGCGCGCGCCATGGCCGTGCTGGGGGAACGCCTGGTCACCGTGGGCCGCGAGCTGACCAAACAGTTTGAAGAAATCGCAACCGTGCCGGCGCAGGACTTCGCGGCCTGGCTGGCCGCGGGGCCGCAGCGCACGCGCGGCGAATTCGCCCTGGTGCTGCACCCGTGCGCCGCGCCCGAAAGCGCCGAGGACGGCACGCGGGTGCTGCAGCTGCTGCTGGCCGAACTGCCGCTCAAGACCGCGGTGAAGCTGGCCGCCGACATCACCGGCCTGGGACGCAACGAACTCTACGAAACCGCCCTCAAACTCAAAAACGCATGAACCCCAATGCCGACCAGCTCTGGCGCGCCCCGCGCTGGACACTCGCCGCCCTGCTGGCCATCCTCGGCATGCTGGGGCCGTTTTCCATAGACACCTACATCCCGGCGTTTTCGGGCATCGCGCAGTCGCTGGGCGCCTCGCCAGTGCAGATGCAGCAGACGCTGTCGGCCTACCTGTTCGGCTTTGCCTTCATGAACCTGTTCCACGGCGCGCTGGCCGACAGCTTCGGCCGCCGGCCCGTGGTGCTCTGGGGCATCGCGCTGTTCACCCTGGCCTCGGCCGGCTGCGCGCTGTCGCAAAGCATAGGCCAGCTGGTGTTCTTCCGCGCCGTGCAGGGCCTGTCGACGGGCGCCGGCATCGTGGTCTCGCGCGCCGTGATCCGCGACATGTACCCGCCGGCGCAGGCCCAGCAGGTCATGAGCCAGGTCACGATTTATTTCGGTGTGGCGCCCGCGCTGGCGCCCATCGTCGGCGGCTGGCTGTTTGTGCACCTGGGCTGGCACAGCATCTTCTGGTTCCTCACCGGTGTGGGCGTGGTGCTGTGGGCGACCAATTTCCGCTTCCTGCCCGAGACGCTGCCGCCGCTGGACCGCCAGCCGTTTGAGGTGCGGCACCTGATGCGCGGCTACTGGCAGCTGGGCTCCAGCCCGCGCTTTTTGCTGCTGGCGCTGGCCAGCGGCGTGCCCTTCAACGGCATGTTTTTGTACGTACTGTCGGCGCCGGCCTTCCTGGGGGACCACCTGGCGCTGCAGCCCACCGAGTTCTTCTGGTTTTTCCTGCTCACCATTTCCGGCATCATGTCCGGCGCCTGGCTCAGCGGCCGGCTGGCGGGCAAGATCGCGCCCAAGCAGCAGATACGCCACGGCTTTGTCATCATGCTGCTGACCTCGCTGCTCAACCTCACGGCCAACCTGCTGTTCACGCCGCATGCCTCCTGGGCGCTGTTCCCGATCGCGGTGTTCGCCTTCGGCTGGGCGCTGATGGTGCCGGTGGTCACGCTGCTGGTGCTGGACCTGTATCCCGAGCGGCGCGGCATGGCGTCGTCACTACAGGCCTTTATCGGCTCCACCGCCAACGGCATCGTGGCCGGTATCGTCGCGCCGCTGGTCATGCATTCCACGCCCGCGCTGGCCGCGGTGTCGCTGGGCATGATGTGCATAGGGCTCACGGCCTGGATGTATTTGCACCACCGCTGGCCCGAGATAGGCCGCGTCGCCTCGCGCGACTGAGAGCAAATACCGGAGACCGCCTTACAAGCGGTCGTTCATCCTGATCGGGAACTCCATGCCCTGACCCACACGCCGCACCACGTAGCCGGCATCGAGATAGACAAAAAAGAACATGTCCTGGTCGCCGTCCCGCCAGCGGTAGGTCATGATGTCGCCCGACCAGGAGACCACGCCGTCGACCTTCGCGGGAGGCCCGAACTCGCGCTCCACGTCGGCACGCGTCCATTTGCCGACTTCTATCCTGGAGAAGTCCTGCGGGTTCAGGACCTGCCTGACGCTCACCACCTTGCCAGCGGCATCGAGGTCGACCATCACAGCTGACTGGCCCGCCGGCTGGCGGGAATACTGCAGGCGCGTGCCCGAGGCCAGCGCCACTGTGCGCGTGGGCGTTCCATAACTCGCGAGAACCTGCTCGCGCGACATGCCGGGCTGCACGCCGACGGCGCAGCCCGCGGCCAACAAAGCGGCAAGGGCCGCCGCGGAAACAGTTTTAACCATGGTCATAGGGGTAGCTCCTGGATTCATCCCTGGATTTGTCTGACATCGCCGGCACACGAAATGTTCCCGACGAACTGGAACGGGCTAGCTGTTCAGCTGCGCCCATCCCGGCGTGCCCGCGCGGCCCGAGTAGCGGCTGGTCGCGTCGTAACGCTCCCAGGCCAGCCGCGCGGCCCGCCCGCCATAAACATCCCGCTGCAGCCATTCACATTCGGCCTGCAGCGCGGCATCGCCGCCCAGCCGCGTGTGCCAGACCTTGACGGTGCTGTCCCAGCGGTAGCCGCGGTTCTTGAGCAGCTCCTTGGCGGCGAAAGGCGCGCCTGTGGCCTGCAGGCGGTAGCTGGGCAGGCGGGCAGTGGACAACAAGTGCGCCAGGCCGTTGACGCCCTGGCCCGGCAGTTCGGCCATCAGCACCGCCAGCAGCGCATGGCAGTCCATTTCCGCGCGGTGCGCATCGTAAAACCAGCCAAGTTCGGAGGCCAGGTAGCTGAGCTTGGCCGAGCTGTGGCCCGCCGCCGTCCAGTCGATGTCGGCGAAAGAGCAGGCCCAGTTCAGCGCCTGGGCCTGTGGAATCAGGCCTTCGACGAAAGGGCGGTCAAAACCCGCGTTGTGCGCGATGACGAGGTCCGCGCCGTCCAGCAGGCCGGCGACACGCGCCATGTCCAGTTCCTGGCCCGCCAGCATCGCGTCGGTGATGCCGGTGATTTCGCGCGCGATTTTCGGCACCGGCATGCCCGGGTCGCGCAGCCCGTCATAAACCCGGACCGGGCCGGTCGCGAGGCCGGTTTGCGTGTCGACCTGGATGCGCAGCAGCGCCAGTTCCATGATCTGGTCGCGCGAGGCGTCCAGCCCCGTGGTTTCGGTGTCCAGGATCACCACATGGGCCACGGGCCCCTGCGGCGCCTGCGGAAATTCCATGGCCGGCACCAATCGCCTGAGCACGCGGTAGTCGGGGTGGCGCTCCAGCGCCTGGGCCATGGCCTCGGGGCTCTCGCCCGTCGCGGCGGGAGGAAGTGCCGCGGCCTCGGGCGCCACGGGCTTGGGCGCCTTCGCCGCCTTGGGCTTGCGCAGCTTGGCGGCAGCGGCCTCGGCGGCCATCGCCAGCAGGGCCTCGTCAAAACCGAAACCCAGTTGCCCGCCCGCCGTCATGCGCGCGGGGAGGCCTGAAGCCTCTGGGGATGGATAGCGTCTTGCATGCCTGCTCCTGGGTTTGCTGGAAATAAAGCACGCTATCTTCGCAGATAGCAAGCCAGCGGTCCTTTCATGCCGGCACCGTTTGCGCACCGTGCAAGAGACCGAGACATTCGACGCCTATGCGCGGCGCGCCTGCTCTGCGGCCTTGTGCTGGCGCGCGAAACTTTTGGCCAGGTCCAGGAAATTCTTTTCGGCCGGCGAGTCGCTGTCATCCCGGCTCACCAGCGTGATGGGCGCCACCAGCGCGGGCCTGGCATTGCGGATGCGGCAGTACACCACGCTCTCGCGGTGGAAATTTTTCATCGAGGCTGGAACGACGGAGACGCCCGCGCCGGCCGCGACCAGGCTGATGTTGGTCAGCATGCGCTCGACCTCGGTGGCGATCTTGAGCGTGAAGCCCGCCTGTTCGCAGGCCTCGATCAGGTCCGAATACATGCCCGGTGCGCCGTGCCTGCGCACCAGGATGAACTGCTCATCGGCCAGGGACCTCAAGTCAACGAACGGCATCTTGTCCTTGGCGGCGCCCACGACCAGCGCGTGGCCCACCGGCAGGATCAGCAGCATCTCTTCTTCCAGCAGGGAGAAAAAACGCACGCCGCGCGGATGGCTGACGGGCGAACGCAAAATCGCGACATCGACTTTGCCCCGGTCTATGCCCTCGGTCAGCTCGGCCGCATTGGCTTCGCGCAGGTCCAGGTGGACATCGGGATAGGCGTCGCGGTAGGCGCGGATGATGCCCGGAATCAGGGGATGGGCCGCGGCCGAACTGGTAAAGCCTATGGCCAGCGTGCCTTCAAACCCCTGCGCGGCGCGCGCCGCGCGCGCCGCGGCCTGCTCGACGCCGCGCAGTATGGCCTTGGCCTCCTGCACAAACACGGCGCCGCCGGCCGTCAGCGCCGCGCCCTTGGGATGGCGGCGGAACAACTCGAAGCCCAGTTCTTCCTCCAGCAGCCGGATCTGGTGGCTCAAGGGCGGCTGCTGCATGTTCAGCCGCTCGGCGGCGCGCGTGAAATGCTGCTCCTCGGCAACCATCAGGAAGTAGCGCAGGTGTCTCAGTTCCATCTCAGTTCCATCGCCTCAGCCCATCTTTTAAAGATATCAGGAATATTGCATTCGGATTTTAGGTATATGCCCTGGGCGCAGGATGACACCTACGCGTCTTTACACTCACCGCCCATCCCCAAAAATCCACCGTATGGCGCGGCTCGCGAAGCCCCGCGGCAAGATCACCCGTAGACTGGGCGGTCGATGACCAGAACCAGAAAAACACTTCGCCATCCCATCGCGCAGATGGCCTTCGCCTTTGCCGCCGGCATGCTGCTGGGGCATTTCTTCCCTTCCGCCGGCGCGCTGATGAAACCCCTGAGCGACGGCTTTCTGCGCCTGGTCGGCATGCTGATCGGTGTGCTGATTTTTTGCCTGGTGGTGTCCGGCATCGCCGGCATGCGCAACCGGCTGCAGGCCACGCAAGTGGGCGTCAAGGCCTTCTTCTACTTCGAGGCCATGACGGCGCTCTCGCTGGCGGCGGGCATGGTGGGCGCCCTGCTGCTGGCGCCCGGCAAGGGCTTCGCGCCGGTTTTTGCCGTCGAGGCCGCGCAGCACGCGGCGCCCGCGCCGGCCACACAAAGCGCGAGCGGATTTTTGCTCGACATCATTCCCTCGACCTTCGCTGGCGCCTTCACCGGCAACAGCATTCTGCAGGTCCTGCTGCTGGCGCTGCTGACGGGCATCGCGCTGGCGCGCGTGGGCGAGCGCGGCCGCGGCCTGCTGGAGCTCATTGAAGGCGTGCAGCAGGTGTTCTACGGCATGGTCGGCATGGTCCTGAAGCTGGCGCCATTGGCCGCCTTCGGCGCCGTGGCCTTCATGATAGGCCGCTACGGCATATCCTCGGCGCTGCCGCTGCTGCACTTTCTCGCCGCCATCTACCTGGTCAGCATCCTGTTTGTCTTCGTCGTGATGGGCCTGGTCGCGCGCGCCGCCGGCTGCAACATCTTCCGCCTGGTCGCCTATGTGAAGGAAGAGCTGCTGCTGGTCTTCTTCACCAGCTCATCGATCGCCGCCCTGCCGGGCCTGGTCGAGAAGCTGGAAAAAATGGGTTGCGCCAAACCGGTGGTGCGCCTGATGCTGCCGGCCGGCTATAGCTTCAACCTGAACGGCAGCAATCTTTACATCGCGATGGCGGCGGTCTTCCTGGCGCAGGTGGCACATGTCGACCTGGGGTTCTGGCAGCTGCTGTCGCTGCTGGGCATCATGATGCTGACGTCCAAGAGCGCCGCCAGCGTCGCCGGTTCGTCCTTCGTGGCCCTGACCGCGACGCTGGCCAGCCTGAACCTGATTCCCCTGGCCGGCATGGTCTTGCTGCTGGGCGTGGAGCGGCTGATGAAATGCCGCTCCCTCACCAACGTGATCGGCAACTGTGTGGCCTGCATCGCCGTCTGTGCCTGGGAAAAAGCGCTGGACCGCCAGGCCATGCATCAAGCCCTGTCGGGCAAGGACCTCCCGGCCGCCGCCAACCAGATCTGATGCAGGCGGTCGCCCAGGCACTCCGCGCGGCCCAGGAACAGGGCATCCAGGCACTCGGGCCGCTCCAGCCGGCGGTAGAGCGCGGCCCGCTCCTCGTAGTGGTCGGCCATGCGAATGGCGGCCGCGACGTAGCCCTCCACGCTGGCGGCAATGCTCCAGTCCGGCAGGCCCAGGCGCCGGAACAGGGCCTCGTCAATATGCTCGAACACCTCGGGCCCCGTCTTGCACACGCCGGGCAGGCCGACCGTCATCGCGTCGGTGATGCCGTTGGTGTTGCCGAACGGAAAAGGGCTCAAAAACATGTCGCAGCGGCTGAAGATGGCGAGGTAGTCGGGATAGGGCTGGTGGGCGTAGACCTCGGCGTCCGGCAGGTAGCGGCGTACCACCCTTAGCACCTGCGGGTAGATCAGGCCGGTCGCCTGTCCGATCAGGAAATGAAAGCGCACCTGCTTGCGCGAGCCGGCGCGTATCTTCTGGCAGGCCAGCAAAAACTTCGGGTTGAGTTTCATGGTGGTCGAGGCCACGGCGATGTTGACGACGGGCGAGTCCTGCCGCCGCGGCCTCTCCAGCGAGACCGCTATGGCGGACGGCCGGTAAGGCTGGCCGTCTTTCGGCAGGCGCAGCAGGGTTTCGCTGAAGCAGGCCGGGTCGCCGACAAAGTCGTCTTCCACGCTGATGTAGTCGATGCGGTCGGAGTGCGTGGTGGCCGGATGGCCCAGCGCGGCCACCTGCACCGGTGCCAGGCGCTGGTTGGCCGCGAACATGGTGATGGGAAACATGCCGACGCTGGGCATGTAGAACACCGCGGGCTTGAGGGCGCAGGCCAGCGTGTGCAGCTGGCGCAGGCAGGCCATCATGTCGTTGGGCACCTCGAAATCCACGACCTCGTCGAACACCGCCCGGCCCAGCTCGTCGATGTTGCCGGGATAGGCGACGGCCACCACGTAGAAATGCCGGCGCGCGGCCTCCATGCTCCTGGAGTGCGTGCGGTAAATCGAATGCCCGCCGGAAAACCACTCGAGCAGCACCAGCATGACGGGTTTGTCGGCGCTGGCCAGGGTCAGGGTGGCCGGCACGCGGGCCAGGCCCAGCGCCTCCAGCTTCTTGCGGATCAGGCGGTTGATGGGGCGCTTGATCTCATGGCGGCCGGGCAGGTCGGCGTAGCTGCAATGCATGTACACGTCGTGCAGGATGCCCAGCGGCAGCAGGTCCAGGCTGTCGATTTCCTCGAGGTGATCGGGCAGCCAGGCCAGCAAAGCCTCGCGTTTGGAGTGCGCGGCGGGCGAGCCGAGAAAGCGCGGCGAGAGCAGGGCCGTGAACAGCGCGGCGGCCAGTTTTTTGTTCTGCCGCCACAGCAGCTCCGCGTCCAGCGGGATTTCCGATTCGGGCGAATACAGGATGCAGAACTTCACCAGGTCCTGCTCGCTCACGTGGAACTCCGGCGCGCCCGGGCCCAGGAAGTTGAGCGACTTCAGGATGTGGTCGCAGTGGACGAAGGCGCTGGCGGCGAACAGCGCCGAGAGCCAGCGCTGGAAGTTGATGAGCTGGCCGAAGCCGTTTGGCGTGACGTGAAAGCCCGGGTCGGAAAACAGCGCCGAGATGGCGCTGGTGATGCGGGTCAGGCCGTGCGCGTCGCGCTCCTGCGCGCCCACGGCGGCCGACAGGCTGAGCGCGAAATTGCCATCCAGGTTGCCGTAGTTCCTGTCTATGAGCAGCAGCAGCTTGACCAGCTCGCGCGCGGCCGGCTCCTGCTGCCGGGAGTAGCACAGGTATTCAAAGTTCTCGAGCGAAAAAAAGTCCTCAGCCATGGCGCCCCTCCGGCAACGCCAGTATCACCGTTGCCGACGCCAGGCTCATTGGAACAGCCCGGAAAAAGTGCGGTCCAGCTTCCGCTGGGCCAGCGCGAGTTTTTCTTCCTGCGCCTTGAGCCAGGCGGCGTCCTGGTCCTGCCGGCGCTTTTCGGCCGCCAGCATCCTGGTGGTCTCGGCACGCTGGGGGCCGCCCAGGCCTTTGCTCGAGGCCAGCATGTTCTGCGCGCTCAGCGCGGTCTGGTAGCGATCCCGCGTGAGCGGGAATTCCGTGCGCGGGAAATCAAAGGCCTTCACCGCTTCGGTGTACAGCTGCTTGACGACGTCAAAGGGAATCTCGGCAGGCTTGAGCTTGTGGGCGCGCCCGTAGCTGACCAGGTCCGAGGCGAAATGGTGGCCGACCCGGAACGGGACATCGGAGTCGCGCTGCAGGATGTCGGCCAGCTCGGTGGTGGTGGAGTAATCAGCCTCGACTTCCTGCAGGGCGCGGCTGCGGTCGATGACGAGGTTGTTCATCAGCTCGGCCAGCTTCACAAAGGCATCGGTGGTGAGCTCCAGGGTTTTCTCGACCTGGTCGCGTTTGTAGTCGGGCATGCCGGGCGTGACATTGTGCGCCTCCAGCTGGTAGGTGAAGGCGCGGCCCACCACCTCGCTGGCCTGCAAGCGCAGCGAGTTGAGGGCATAGGGGTTGCGCTTTTGCGGCATGATGCTGCTGGTGCCGGTGAGCCGGCCTTCCTGCAGGGTGATCCAGGGCGCGGCCTGGTGGTACTGGGCGTGCATGTCCTGCACCAGCAGGCCCATCATCAGCGCCGCGTTGCTGCACAGGCCCACCAGCTCCACACCCTGGTCCAGCGCGCCCAGCTGGGCCGCGTCGTAGGAATTTTCCAGCGCGCCGTCAAAACCCAGCAGTTCCGCCAGACGCTCGCGGTTGACCGGAAAGCTCGAGGTGCCGAGCGCGCCCGCGCCCAGCGGGCTCAGGTTCAGCCGCGCATAGGCTTCCTTCAGGCGCGCGCTGTCGCGCCCGAAGACCGAGGCAAAAGCCAGCAGGTAATGCGCGTAGGTGGTGGGCTGGGCCTGCACGCCGTTGGTATAGGCCGGCACGATGGTGTCCAGGTTTTTCTCGGCCACGGCCAGCAGCTGCGCTTTCGACTGGATCATCGCGGCCATCAGGGCCAGCGCGCGCTCGCGCTGCATCAGGCGCCGTGTGGTGGACAGGATGTCCTGCCGGCTGCGGCCCGAATGCATGCGCGAGCCGTCGGGGCCGGCCAGCGCCAGGATCAGCGGCTCGTACTGCAGGTAGTCCCCCGGGCGTTTGGCGCCGGGCTGGTTGCCGTCGCGGATCACCTGGTCGACCGCCCGCGCGATTTTTTTACCGAGCTCGGGCGGCACGATCCGGGTCTCCACCACCATCACGGTGGAAGCCTTGTTCATTTCGCCGAGGAAATGGAAATTGTCGTGCTCGGCCTTGCCGGAGGTTTTGTCCGTGGCGATGGCCGCGCCGGACAGCGATGCCAGCAGCAGCGCAAGCAGCACCCGCCGCCCGGTCCGGCGCGGCGGCAGGAAACGGATGGTCGCCGCGGCGGGCGCGGGCTCAAGGCGTCGCATCGTCTTTTCCCCCGGCGGATGCATTGAGATCGGCGCCGGGCGCCAGCACGGAAATGGTGAGCCTGTCCGTGCCGATGCCGGGGGACGGCGCCGCGGTGTCGCCCGCAAGCGGCGCCATCCAGTCGCCGCCGGCCATTTCGGTCTGCAGCGCGGCGGTGGCGCCAGCCGACGCGGCACTGGTCAGGCTGTTGTTCATGGTGCCGCCCAGGTTGCGCAGCACGGTGCCGGAGCCGGTGGCGGCAATCGTCGTGACATCCGAGGACTGGCTGAAGGGCTGCCCGTTGGGCGCGCTGGCGCTGATGAGCAGCAGGCCGTTCTCCACCTGCAGCTTGTTGGTGCCGCCGTCTATGCGCACGCCGTAGCTGCCGCCCGAACCCGAAACGCGCAGGCTGCCGTCGCCGCCCGTGCTGACGGTGTTGAAGGCATTGGCGCTGCTGCCGACGATGGACAGCCCCTCGCCGGAGCCCGCGGCCGTCGCCTGGATGTCGATGTCGCCGCTGCCCGAGGTGATGCTGACGCCGTTGGCGGCGCCCGAGGCCGCGCTGCGCAGCAGCACCGCCGGCGCGGCCGAGGCCGCGCCGCTGTTGCCCGTGACCGATAGCTTGCCCGACACCGTGGAGATGGCGGCGGAACTGGTCGCCGTCGAAGGGTAGAGGGTGACGCCACTGCCGTAGGTGGAGCTGCCGGCCACGCTCACCGTGCCGCTGCCGGTGGCGCGTATGACGTTGTTGCCGGTCAGCACGCCGACGCCGTCACCGTAAACACTGCTGCCGGTGATGGCCAGCGCGCCGTTCTCGACGCTGAGCAGCGCCTTGCCGCCGCCGTAGATGCTGACGCCGTTGCCCTGGTCGGCGGCATTGCCGACCAGCGTCACGTTGCCCGAGCCTGTGGTCTGGATGCGGTTGGTGACGCTCTGGATGGCGATGCCGTGGTCCAGCTCCGCGACGTTCGGCGAGTGGAAGTTGCCGAGCAGCGTGATGTTGCCGCCCTGCGAGGCGATGTTGTTGACCGAGTTGGTGCTCGAAGCGCTGCCGCCCAGCGAGATGGCGTCCGAGGTGCCTATGGAGTCGCCGCGGAAAGTGATGTCGCCGCTCACGGTGGTGACGTTGACACCGCTGGCGTTGCCGGTGGAGTTCAGGAAAATGCCGTAGCCGCCGAAGCTGCTGGTGCTGTTGCCGTTGACGGCGATGGCGCCGCTGCCGGTGCTGATGTTGATCGCCGCATTGGCACCGGAGGGCGCGATGTCGACGCCGCGGCCCGAGTAGCTGGTGCCGTCCAGTGTCAGCGTGCCCGACTGCGTGCCCAGGTTGATGCTGGCGTAGGCGCCGCTGGCGTCCAGCGACACCGCCTTGAACGAGCCGGTGGTCGGGTTGACCACGCTGTTGTTGGCCAGCAGCTTGAGTGCGCCCGCCGTGGTGTTGATGTTGATCTTCGAAGCGGTGGCCGCGCTGGCGCCGCTGCCCGAGCTCAGCAGCCCCAGCGCGGGCGTGGTGCCGCCCGAGGTGTTGCCGGCCACGGTGATGGCGCCGTCCGAGAAGATGCTGATGGAAGATCCCGAGCCCGTCGAATTGAGCACGGTACCGTAGCTGCCGGTGCTGCTGCCGCCCAGCGTGATGGCGCCGCCTGCCGTGGCATTGAGCACCACGCCGCCGGTGCCCGAGGCCGCCAGGTAGACGCCGCGGCCGGCGCCGGCAAAGCCGTTGGAATTGGCCTGGACCGTCAGCTTGCCGCTGCCCACGGTGAGTTGCTGCGAGGAGCCGCTGGCGGTCGAGCAGATCAGTACGCCGAAGCCGGAAGTCGCGTTGCCGCTGATCGTCAGGTTGCCGGAGCCGCTGGCGGCCAGGGTGTTGTTGGTGCTGAAGATGCGCGTGCCGTTGCCGCTGCCCAGGTTGCTGCTGTCCACGGTGATCGAGCCGGCGCCGCTGGTCAGGACATTGCTGCCGCCGGTGAGCACAAAGGCGTCGCCGGTTCCGCTGGCGATGCCGACGTTGGCCAGGATGGAGATATTGCCGCCGCCGGCATTGAGCGTGGAGCCTGAGATATTCACCGCGCTGGTGCTGGAGCTTGTCGAGGTGGAGGCACCGCGTATCGTGATGTTGCCGCCGCTGGTGCTCAGCGTGGTGCCCGCGGTGATCGCCACGCCCGAGGCGCCGCTCTGGTTGGTGGCGGCATAGCCGGTCAGCGGATTGCTGCCGCCCCTGATGGTGATGGCCCCACCGTTGGTGGTGATGGTGCTGCCTGTCAATGCCACCGAGCCGTTGCCGGTGTCGCCGTAGTTGGAGACCAGCGAGACGTTGAGGCTTTTGCCGGTGCCGTTGGAGATGCTGCGGCTGCCGATGATGATGTTGCGGTGCGCCTGCAGGGTCAGCGAAGCATTTCCCACGCCCTTGACGTTGTCCAGCACATTGATGTCGCCCGAGGTGCCGCCGACGGCGGAGGTCTGGACGATCACGTTGGCGCCTTCGGACAGCGAGGCGTTGAGCACGGCTGAGCTCAGGTTGGAGCTGGCCGCGCCGCTGGAGGTGAATGGGGAACTCCCGGTCGCGCCGACGCTCGCCGTGCTCGTGATGTTGATGTTGTAGGGGTCGATCAGCCAGGTTCCGCCCTTGCCGGAGGCCGCGCTGAGATCCACCGAACCCGTCGCCTCCAGGGCGTGGCCCGAGGTCTCGACCAAGCCGCCGCTGCCGGCCTGCCCGCCGCCCAGCACGGTGATGCCGCCGTGAAAGCGCGTGCTGTCGGTGGACCACAGGATGACCTTGCCGCCGTCGCCGCTGCTGATCGCGTCGGCCTGGATGCGGGCGTCTTCGCCCATGAAGGTCCCCACGGCCTGGCGCTCGGTGCCGCTGCCCTGGTAGTTGCCGCCCACCAGCACGGTGCCGCCGCCGGCGTCGCCCGAGGCGTCTATGCGCGCGCCGTCGAACACACCGACGTACTGGCCCAGGGCCTTGAAGCTGCCGCCGGTTTCGCCGGCGCCGCGGCCCGAAACGTCGACACGGCCGCTGACCGCGACGACACCCGCACCGCCGCCATCGAGCAGCACGGCGCCGTTGCGGCGCTGCAGGCTGGTCGCCTCGATCACGCCCTCGTTGTTGACCACATGGGACATCAGCGCGTCGCCGGAGCGCGCCGACATGACGACCACGCCGCCGTTGGCCTTGAGCAGGCCCTGGTTCACCACGCTGGCGCCCAGCGAAGGGTCGCTGACCTGCATGGTGATCAGGCCGTCGCCGTTGAAGTCCAGCGTGACTTTTTCGCCGGCGCCCAGCATCACGCTGCCAAGGCGGGCCGTGATGCTGCCCTCGTTGCGCACCTGCGCGCCCAGCAAGGCCACGTAGCCGCCGTCGGCCGCGACGATGCTGCCCTGGTTGATCACGGCGCCGCCCGTGCCGCCGGCTTCAAAACGGTTGTTGCCGGCCATGAAGTTGGCGTCGGAGAGATTCAGCGAGCTGGCCACCAGGCCGCCGACGTTGACGGCCGAGCCCTGGCCGAACAGGATGCCCGAAGGGTTGATCAGGTAGACCTGCCCGTTGGCATTGAGCTGGCCCATGATCTGCGAGGCGTCGCTGGAGGTGACGCGGTTGAGCGCCACCGACGAGGCCGAGGGCTGCGCGAAATTGACCCTGGCCGCGCTGCCGATGTTGAAGGTGTTCCAGGTCGCGGCCATGCGGTCGCTGCCCTGCACCACGTTCATCACGTTGCCGCTCTGGCTGATGCTGCCGCTGCCGGCCGTGACCTGGCCGTTGGTCGGCAGGGCACCGGGATCCAGCGCGTATACCCGCAGCGGGTAGATGCTGCACAGCGCCGACAGCATGGCGGCCGTCAGCGGCGTCAGCCTCGGGCGATTTTTACGCGCCGCATGAATGGAAGAAGCCGGGGAAGGTTGGTGCGTCATGGCGAGCCCCTCAGAATGTGTAGTTGATACCGACACCGATCGCGCGAATCGTGGTGCCTACGCCGGAGGTGCCGAACACGCCGGCGACGGCGTAGTTGTAGTTGGCCAGCGGCTGGTTGCGCAGCACCACGTACTGGCCGAAGATCCTGAGCTGCTTGCTCCAGTTATAGGAAAAGCCGATCGCCTGGGAAGTCGCGCCCATGCCCTCGGTCGAGCAGTTCACGCCGTTGCCGGAAATCATGGTGCAGTCGCCCGCAAAGGCCTTGGCATGGCTGGCGCGCAGCTGCCAGGCGCCTATCTTGTGGGTGACGCCGACCATGTAGGCGCGGCGGCGGTAGCTGGACATGTCGCTGGAGGTGACGCTGGTGTTGACGACGCCGGACTCGGCGTAGCGCAGCTCGTCGGCGATCAGCGAGACCTTGGTGTCGCCGAAGTCGTAGGCCACGCCGTAGCGCACGCTGTAGTCGTCCGAGGTGGTGCCCTGCGTGACGTGGGTGTTGGTGCCGACGCCGCGCGCGTTGCGGCCCAGGCTCGCGATGCCGAAGTAGTTGATGTGCTGCTCGGCTGCCACCACGGCGGAGAAGCCGCCGTTCTCATAGGACAGGCTGCCGCCGTAGAGGTAGCCGGTGTCCACGTCGGGCGCGGCCTTCATGCCGTTGTTCGAGTACGCCAGCTTGAGCTGAAAGCCCCCCATCTTCGGCGTCCAGTAGCCGTACACGCCGGCCTGGCGGCGGTTGAAAGCGGCATCGTCGTTGTTGTTCACCGCCGCCGTGCCCACCGGGCCCGAATTCCGGGTGATGCTGGTGGCAAAACCCGGCGAGCCGATGATGTTGTAGTGGGCCGCGCTGGTGGTGGCGCCGAAGGGGTCGAAGGAAGTCGTGCTCTCCTTGAGCGGCATGTCCCAGTTGCCGTACATCGCGGTGCCGGCGTCGGGATGGGCGACGGCCACGCCGGTGTTGCGCAGCTCCTGCCTGTGCGTCCAATCCGGCGAGGCATCAACGCCGGCGGCGCCGGCGCTCAGCGACAGGCCCAGCTCCAGCTGCCACAGCAGCTTCCACTGCTCGTAAATCGGGATGCCGCCGCGCGCGCCTATATAAGAGACGTTGTCGCGCGCGCGCCAGAAGCCCGACATATTGCGCCCGTTGGGCGTGGCCAGCTTGCTCTGGTCGGCGGGTGCCGCAGGTGTCGAGTCCGAGCGGCTCACGTATTCGGGGATGATGCCCAGCGAGCCGTAAAACAGCATGCCGTCCTGCGCTTCCTCGAAATCCTCGCCGCGGTTGCCGCCGCTGCTGCTGGAAGCCAGGCCGGTAAAGGCCTGGGGCGAACCCGAGACCGACAGCCACAGGCGGCGCGCGCTTTTCGGTTCGCTGGTCGGGTTGACGCCGGGCGACATCGCCAAACTCGCGTTGAACACCAGGTCCTTGTGGTAGACGTTCAGGCCCACGCCGTAACCGTAGCGGCTGGCGCGGTTTTCGCTGGCATCCCAGGGCTTCTTGTTGATGGTCACGCGCCCCGCGTCGGCAAACAGCGCGCCTTCCACCACCGCGTTGCCGACGACGCCCAGGGTTTTGCGCAGTTCCAGCCGGGCCAGCATGCCCTGGTCACCCGCGGCCTCGCCGGCCGGGTAGGCGCGCACGCCGTTCGAGCCGCCCAGGCTCATTTTTTCCGACGCGTCCAGGTTCTTGTCGGCGTACTGCGCGCTGACGGAGCCCAGCAGCGAGAAGCCGCCGCCCAGCTGCTGCAGGCGGCTATAGGACAGGTTGAGTTTTTTGTAGTCGCCGGCCGCGTTGGCGGTAAAGCGGTCCAGCGCGGCGTCGTTGGCGGTTTCTTTTTTCAGGTGGCCCATGCCCATGCGCACATTCCAGCTGTTGCTGGCCGGCGCACCGGTGAAATCGTCGCGCCAGTCGCCAAACAGGCCCGCGCTCAGCACATGGGCGGATTTGTCGACGGTGGTGCCGCCTGTGGTGTCCTGGAAATGCCGGTATTCCGCCGCCAGCGAGGCATTGACGTTGGCGCGCCGGCTGCGCAGCAGCGCGGCATTGAGGAACAGCGTGCTGATGCGGGCCTCGCCGCTGGCCTGGACCTCCTTGAGATTTTTGCCGATGTTGTACTGCAGGCCCGCGAAGTTCGCGCCCACCGTCAGGCCCGTCGTGCCCAAAGGCTGCTGGTAGCCGACGCCGGCGATACGCAGGCCTTCAAAAGTCTGCTGCGTGTTGAGGCTGAAGCTTTCGCCCATGCCCAGTGCGTCGTTGAGGCTCAGGTTGGCGGACAGGCGATTGGCGCCCGTGTAAAAGCTGCCGCCGTTGTCTATGCTCACGCGCGCGGTGATCGCGCTCATTTCGCTGAGCTTGACGATGACGTCGGTGGCGCCCGGCTCCGCCGACGGGCGCAGCACCGCCTTGACCGTCACGCCGGCGATATCGGACAGGCGCAGCAGCGTGTTTTCCAGGTCGCATTCCTGGATCACCTCGCCCGGCTGCAGCCCCGCGAGGTGCCGGCCTATCAGTTCCGGGTCCAGGCGCACATTGGTGTCGGGCTCGGCCACCACCCGGCCTATGACGCCTTCACGGATGCCGAGGGCGACCACGCCGCCCTGTATTTCCTGGGCCGGCAGGTAGGCGCGCGCCACCAGGTAGCCGCGCGCGCGGTAGTAGGCGGTGACCTTGGCGGCGGCCTTGCCCAACCCGGCGAAGTCCAGCTCGCGGCCGACAAATTCCTGCAACTGGCCCTGCAGCTCGGAAGCCGGCAGGGACCGGTTGCCGCTCAGCACAAAGCCCGTGACCTGCACGCCCGGCCCGCCCGCGGCCAGGCCCTGGCCTTCATCGCTGCCTTCCGTTTCTTTCTCGATGCGCGCGGGGCGCTGCACGGCTGCCGGCGCGCCGGTGTTTTCCGTGGGCGAGAGCTGCTGCCGGTTCGCGTCAAACAGGGTACCGGCGCTGGGTGGCGTCTGCGCATGGACAGCAAATGGCAGGGTGAAGGGCGCGGCGGCCAGCATTGCGCAAATCTGCGACGCGAGGATTTTTCGCCGGGGTGCGGCAAGGCGTGGGGATTCCATCATGTATTCGTTTTCTGTCTTGTTGTTGTGCGCGCGCCGTGGGCTTCTTCCGTGTTTTCTTCGTGTGCCCGCGTTTCGGCGCGTCCCTGTTTGTCCCTGTTTGTCCCTGTGTGTCCTTATGCTGTCCCCGCTTTTTGCTAGTGGCCGGCGGCCGGGAAAATTTTTGCGGCGACCTCGTGCGATTCAAAAATGTCGGCCGCCTCGTGGCCCGCGTCGGGCACCACCATGACGGCGCGCGCCACGGGCGTGCCCCACTTGCGGGCCAGAAATTGTTCGTAGCGCAGGTAGTTCCTGTGCCGGTTCAGGCGGTCCGTACCCTGCAGGGCGGCGCCGCAGGATTTGTCGAGGGACTCGTAGGCCGGGTCGTTGTCCTGCGCGCCCACCAGGTAGAGGACTTCGCGCGCCGCATAACGCTTGAACAGCTGTTCGCCGTCCAGGCCCTGGCCGTAAGGGACCATGTTGCCCAGGCCGTAGCGGAAATTGTTGTAGCCGGGGCAGAGGATGCTGTTGACCGGCTTGAAGTCCTCGCCCTCGGGGCGGTTGGCATCCAGGTACAGATAGGAGGACGGGCTGGAGACCACATAACGCACGCGTATGCCCGCCTTGCGCAGCGCCTCCTCGCTGTTGTTCAGCACGGCATAACGCTGCATCAGCTGGCCGCCGGCCGAGTGGCCGATGAAGACGATTTCCTTGAGCACGGGGAAACGCTTGTCCGCGCTCAGGTAGCGGGCGATATCGTCGAGCACGCCGCAGGAGTTGATCGCCTCCTTGCCGCGGGACTCCTGGCACTGCATCCAGTTGCCGCCGCGCCAGAGCGGGATCCTGCCGTCCGGCGACGGGTCCGAGGCCGTCAGGAAATGCGGCACCAGCAGCACGGTGCTGGAGGCGTCCAGCCGCGCGGCCTGCAGCAGCCCCAGGCCCACGCCGAAGTAGCGGTCGGCATCGCGCTGCACGCCATGCACAAAAACCACCGCGCGCCGGATGCCGGGATCCGGACGGCGCAGGTCGATGTTGGAATAGACCGCAAAGGGATAGGCCGCGCCCGCGGTTTCCAGGTCAATCACCTGCTCCTTGGGCGGTTCGCCAGCGGTTTTGTCGGCCGCGGCAAAAAGGCGCACACAGAGAAAAGCCAGGCCCATTGCCACGACAACTTGTAACCATCGATTGCGAATGCACATCATGCCTATCCCCCGCTTGTCAAAAATACGGAGATCGACATGGCTTCACGCCTTGTGCGCTATGGCGGCTTCCCCGCATACGCGACACAGATGGACTGCAAGTCCAGCGTTTCCTTGACGATCTTTTTGCCCGGCCACCGGAAAAGCAAGCTGTAACAACTTGCAAATCCCGGCTGTTTGGCGCGATTCTAGGAACGCATGTGCAGCATGTAAAATATCTTAATTCGGGCTATTGGATACTTTTAAAGTATCCAAAGAGGCTTTTCTCCCCTTACCCGGCCAGGCGGGGGGCCGCGCGGGGCCTCTGTTCGCGGCCTAGGCTGGCCGTGACGAGCGCGCGCCTATTTGCAGCGCGTGCGGCCCCCGCACCAGCTGTTCCTTGAGGAACTCGACGCAGACCCTGACCTTGGCCGAGCCGGCCGAGCGGGTGCTGGTCATGGCCCAGACGTCGGCCGGTTCGTGGTGTGTGGGCAGCACCCTCACCACCCGGCCGTCGCGCAAAGGCTGCGCGACATCCCAGATCGACAGCAGGCAAATGCCCTTGCCGTCCACGCTCCAGCCTTTCACGACGTCGCTGTGGTTGGAGCTGAAGCGGCTGGTCACCTTGACGGACTCCGGCCCTTTGGGCCCTGTCAGGCGCCAGGTGCCGAAGGGCTGCTCGCGCTCGCGGTACAGCAGGCATTCATGCTCGGCCAGTTCGGCCACCGACTTGGGGTGGCCGCGCCGCGCCAGGTATTCGGGTGAGGCGCACAGGATGCGCCAGCTCTCCACCATGCGCTGCGCAATCAGCTGCGGCTGGGCCGGCTCGCCGACACGGATGTCGAGGTCGAAGTTCTCGCTGACCAAGTCCACGCGCCTGTCCAGCAGCTCAAGCCAGACCTCGATGCGGGGGTAACGCGTGCCAAGCAGGGACAGTATGGGCGCCACATGTTCGCGGCCCAGGCGCTGGCTGGTGGCGATGCGCAGCTGGCCCGAAGGCTCGCTCTTGGCGCTGCTGAAGGCCTCGGACATCGCGTTGCTGTCGTCCAGGATGCGCCGCGCCCACTGGTAGGCGCGCTCGCCGTCCTCGGTGATCACCACGCGCCGCGTCGTGCGGTGGAACAGGCGCACGCCGAGTTGCGCCTCCAGGATGCCAATGCGCTTGCTGATGTGCGCCGGCGTCGTGCCTATCTCCAGCGAAGCGGCGGCAAAGCCGGAGCGGCGAACCACCTCGCAGAACACGTGCAGATCCTTCAGGTCCATGGCCTTGATTATCAACAATTCGTTGAATACGAATCAACTATTTGCGGATTGTAGATATTTTTGTTGTTACTAGACTCCAGCCCAACAGCAGCCCTCATCAAAAAAGGACCCATGAGCAGACTTCCTATCGCCGTGATCGGCGCCGGCCTGATCGGCATCACCCACATAGACCGCGCGCTCAAAAGCCCGGACGTGAAACTGGCCGGCATCGCCGACCCGACACCGGCAGCCGCCGACTTCGCAAGCGCCATCGGCGTGCCCTGCTTCCCCGACTACCAAAGCCTGCTGGCCGAAACCCAACCGAAAGGCGTGATCGTCGCGACGCCCAATGTGACACACGCCCAGATCACGGTCGACTGCCTGGCGCATGGCGCCGCCGTGCTGGTCGAAAAACCCATCGCCGACACGCTGGCCGACGGGCTGCGCATCTGCGAAGCCTCGCGCGCCACCGGGCTGCCGGTGCTGGTGGGCCACCAGCGCCGCCACAACCCCATCATGCGCAAGGCCAAGGCCATCGTGGCCGCCGGCACGCTGGGCCGGCCGGTCAGCGCCACCGTGATGTGCACCTGGCTCAAGCCGCGCGACTACTTCGACGTGGCCTGGCGCCGCGAGCCGGGCGGCGGCCCCATCCTGATCAACCTGATCCACGACATCGACCTGATGCGCCACCTCTACGGGGAAATCGACAGCGTGCAGGCGCTGGCGTCCAGCGCGGTGCGCGGCTTCGGCGTCGAGGACACCGCGGTGGTCGCGCTGCGCTTTCGCAACGGCGCGCTGGGCACGGTCACCGTGTCGGACACGGCGGCCGCGCCCTGGAACTGGGACCTGGCAGCCGGCGAGGCGGAGCGCTTCCCGCGCCAGGACATCAACGCGCATTTCTATTCAGGCACGGAAGGCTCGCTGACCCTGCCACGCCTGGAAGTCTGGCGCTACCGCCAGGACCAGGGCCCAGCCCAGGGCTGGCACGACCCGCTGACCATGGAGCGCACGGCCCTGCACCTAGGCTGCCCCTACACCGAACAGCTACGCCATTTCGCCGCGCTCATCGAAGGCCGCGAAGCGCCCGTGTGTTCGGCGCAGGACGGTTTCCGTACGCTGGAGGCGACCCTGGCGGTGACGCAGGCGGCAAGCACGGGGAGCGCGGTTTCGCTGCCGGCCTAGAAAGCCAAGCCCGAGGGCGCCGGGCCGGCGCGCCCATGTCGGTTCCCCAAAAAACCTATTCACGAGACAAGAGCGACAGACATGAATTACAGCTTCAACTTCGCGGTGCTGCTGCCGCACTGGGAACAATTCGCCCAGGGCTGCTGGCTGACGCTGCGGCTTTCGGCGATCGCGGTGGCGATTGGCATGGCCATAGGCCTGCTGGCCGTTCTGGGCAAGCGCTCCGCGGCCGCGCCGCTACGCTGGATTGCGCAAAGCTATATCGAGATCGTCCGCAACACGCCTTTCCTGGTGCAGGTGCTGTTCATCTTTTTCGGACTGCCCTCGCTGGGCCTGAGCCTGACGCCGAACACCGCGGCGGTGGCGGCGCTGAGCCTGAACCTGGGTGCTTTTTCGGCGGAGATCATACGCACCGGCATTGAATCGGTGCCGCGCGGCCAGTTCGAGGCCGGCGCCGCGCTGGGCCTGAACCCTTTGCAGACTTTTCGCCACATCATCTTCAAGCCTGCGCTGCGCACGGTCTACCCTTCGCTGGCCGGGCAATTCGTGATGCTGCTGCTGACGACCAGCATCGTCTCCTCCATCTCCGCGGAGGAGCTGACCTCGGTGGCCCAGAACATCGACTCGGACACCTTCCGCAGCTTTGAGGTCTACATCGTCGCCGCCTTGCTGTACCTGGCAATGTCGACGGTTTTCTCGACGGTCTTCAAGCTGGTAGACCGCTTCTACTTTTCTTACCCCACCCGGTGAGGCCGCCATGATTCGCGACTTCACGCTCACTGAATTCTGGGTCATTGCCAGCGGCCTGTGGGCCACGCTGCAGCTCTCGGCCATCGCCTTCCTGGGCGGCGGCCTGGCCGGGCTGGGTGTGGCGCTCGCCCGCACCGCACCGGTAAGGGCCTTGCGCGTGGCGGCCGGGGTGTTCATCGACTTCTTCCAGGGCACGCCCATGCTGCTGCAGCTGTTCCTGGTGTTTTACGGCCTGCCGGTGTTCGGCTTCAAGGTCAATGTCTGGGTCGCGGCAGCCGTGGGCTTGACGCTGCATGCGGGTGCCTTCCTGGGCGAGATCTGGCGCGGCGGCATCCAGGCCGTGCCGCGCGGGCAGTCGGAAGCGGCGCACGCACTGGGCCTTTCCTACTGGACGCGCATGCGCCACATCGTGCTGCCGCAGGCGCTGCGCATGTCGTTTGCGCCCACCGTCGGTTTCCTGGTGCAGCTGATCAAGGGCACCTCGCTCGCGGCCATCATCGGCTTCGTCGAGCTCTCTCGCTCGGGCCAGCTCGTCTCCAGCGTCACCTACAAACCGCTGCTCGCCTTCGGGCTGGTGGCGGCCTGTTACTTCGCGATCTGTTTTCCCTTGTCGCGCTACAGCGCGCGGCTGGAGAAGCGCTTTGCCGTTGCAAGCTGATCCCATCACGCAAGACCCGCGGATTTCCGCATTCATTCGAGGAGACAAACCATGATTCGACAATTCACCCGCCGCAACCTGATCGCCCTGTCCGTCGCGCTCACCATGGCCGGCCTGGCGCACGCGCAGAAAGTGGCCGACATCAAAAGGTCCGGCGTGCTCAAGGTTGGCGCGCAGGTCGCCCAGGTTCCCTGGGGCTTCAGCGACAAGGACAACAAGCTGACCGGCTATGACATCGAGTTCGCGGAAATGCTCGCCAAGGACCTCGGCGTCAAGCCGGAGTTCACGCCGGTGACGGTGGCCAACCGCACGGCGGCGCTGCTGACCGGGCAGGTGGACGTGCTGGCCGCGGTCGTCACCATCCTGGCCGACCGGCAGAAGGTGGTGCTGTTCTCGCGCCCCTACTCTTATCTGGAGACCGTGCTGATCGGCAAGACATCGCTTCCGGCGATGAAGGGCTATGCCGACCTCAAGGGCCTGCGCATCAGCGTGCCGCGCGGCAGCGTGCAGGATTCGGCCATGACCAAGGCGAACTCCGGCGCGACCGTGCAGCGTTTTGACGACGATGCCGCGGCGGTGCAGGCGCTGCTGTCGGGCCAGGTGGACCTGGCCGGCGCGGCGCACACGCAGCTCGGCTCGATCGCGCAGATCGCCGGTGCCGGCAAATACGACATCAAGCTCGTGGTGGCGCGCGGCTACCAGGGCGCGGCCGTGCGGCCGGGCGAGCGCGAATGGGCGGACTACATCAACGGCTTCATCGCGCGCAAGATCGCCAGCGGCGAACTGGGCTCGCTCTACAAAAAATGGATTGGGCAGGACATGCGCACGGACATGCCGGCCTCCGGCGAGACCGAAGCCGCCTTGCCCGCCGTGGTGGCGAAATAGTTGCACAGCGGAGCAAGGACCATGATCTCCAGGGATTCCGGCATCGCGCCGGACCACGCGGTGCCGCGCGCCGCCGGCAAGGAAACCATCATCGCGATGGAGGGCGTCAGCAAGTGGTTCGGCGCGGCGCAGGTGCTGAACGACGTCAGCCTGACGGTGCGCAGGGGCGAGCGCATCGTCATCTGCGGGCCTTCGGGCTCGGGCAAGTCGACAACGATACGCTGCATCAACCGCCTGGAGCCCTTCCAGAAGGGCCGCATCGTGGTCGACGGCATGGACCTGGGCGCCGGCACGAAGAACGTCAGCGCGGTGCGCGCCGAGGTCGGCATGGTGTTCCAGCAGTTCAACCTGTTCCCGCACCTCACGGTGCTGGAGAACTGCATGCTCGCGCCCATGAAGGTGCGCGGCACCGGCAAGGCCGAGGCCGAAGCCATTGCGATGAAATACCTGGCGCGCGTGCGCATACCCGAACACGCGAAGAGGTACCCGGCGCAGCTCTCGGGCGGCCAGCAGCAGCGCGTGGCGATCGCCAGGGCGCTGTGCATGACGCCCAAGATCATGCTCTTCGACGAGCCAACCTCGGCGCTGGACCCGGAGATGGTCAAGGAAGTGCTGGACACCATGATAGGGCTGGCCGAAGAAGGCATGACCATGCTGTGCGTTACGCACGAGATGGGTTTTGCGCGCAGCGTCGCCGACCGCGTGCTGTTCATGGACCGCGGCGAGATCGTCGAGCAGGGGCCGCCCGAGACGTTTTTTGTCAACCCACAACATGAACGGCTGCGCGACTTCCTCGGCCAGATCCTCCACAAATAACACCATGATTCCACTGTCTCTTGCCCATCTCACCGTGCTGGACGCGGCGCCGCCGGCCTTCTTCGACCTCGCGGCCCAGGCCGGCTACCAGAAGGTCGGCATCCGCGTCTTTCCCGCCGTGCCCGGCGGCCTGTGTTATCCGCTGAGCCGGCCCACGGTCATCGAATGGCGCCGCCGCCTGGCCGATGCCGGCGTCGGCGTGCATGACGTGGAGTTCCTCTCTGTCGCGCCGCAGTTGCGCGTGGGCGACTACGCCGCCACCGTGGCGCTGGCCGCCGAGCTGGGTGCACGGCGCCTCAGCGTCTCGGGCGACGACACGGACTTCGGCCGCCTGGCCGACAACTTCGGCGTGCTGTGCGACCTTGCCGCCGGCGTCGGCCTCGGTGTGGACCTGGAGTTCATGCGCTTTCGCATCGTCGGCACGCTGCCGCAGGCGCTGGAAATCGTCACGCGCGCGGCACGGCCCAACGGCAGGCTGCTGGTGGACATGCTGCACCTGTACCGCTCCGGAGGGTCGGCCGCCATGCTGCGCGAGATCCCGGCCGCCCTGCTCGGCTCGGTACAACTGTGCGACGCGCCGCTCAAGGACCCGACCGACGCCGGCGTCACCGACGAAGCGCGCCAGGGACGCCTGTTCCCGGGCGAAGGCGAGCTGCCGCTAAAGGATTACATGGATGCCTTGCCGGCTGATATCCCCTTATCGGTGGAGGCGCCGGCCGGCAAGACCCATCCGGAACTGGGACTGCCGCAGCGCGCCGCGCGGGCCTGCGCCGCGTCGCGGGAGCTGCTGAAATCCTGGCGGCCGTCTCGTTAGTTTCGCAGGCTGGGTCCTGCGGCACGGCGACGGCAATTGGTGCGGCTGGCGGGGATCGAACCCACGACCCTTGGCTTCGGAGGCCAATACTCTATCCACTGAGCTACAGCCGCAACGCTGGAAACGGTTTGCGCCGGAATTCGCGGCCGGGGAAGGCGCGAAATCGGGGCATTTGCGCCGCGCGGGCGATTCACGCCGCGCAGCGTGTCCGATTCTACCAGCCGGCCGCGGCACTCCCCGGGCCCGGCAAGAGCCCCAGCTATAATGCGAGGTTGCTGAGCAAGCGCTGTACAGGCGCGCCACCAATACGCGATAGCCCCCCGATTTTTAGTTTTTTGAGGACGCCATGAGCGCAAACGACCACACCACGGCCCACGAAGAAGCCCACACTGGCCCGATCAAGACGCCCCAGCAGCTGCTGGCAGCGGTTTTTTTCTCTTTTGTCGTCCCCGTTTTCGCCATCATCGGCCTGGTTTATTACGTCGCCTCGGCCAACAAGCCGGCCGCCGGCGCCAACGAAGACGCCAAAACCGTCGCACAACGCATCCAGAAAATCGGTTCGGTTGAAATCCGTGATGCGAACCGCCCGCTCAAATCCGGCGAAGAAGTCTACAAAGCCCAGTGCGTGACCTGCCACGGCACGGGCGCCGCCGGCGCACCGAAGTTCGGCGACGCGGGCGCCTGGGGCCCCCGCATCAAGACCGGCTTCGACACGCTCTGGCATTCGGCCCTCAAGGGCAAGGGCGCCATGGGCGCGCAAGGCGGCGGCGACTTTGAAGACATCGAGATCGGCAAGGCCGTGGTCTACATGACGACAGCCGCCGGCGGCAAGTTTGCCGAACCCAAGGCGCCTGCCGCGGCAGCGTCCGCGCCCGAAGCGGCAGCCAGCGCGGCCAAGTAAGCCCTCACGCAGTTTCCCAAAAAGCCGGTTTCGACCGGCTTTTTTCATGGCCGCTACTTTTGCTGCTGCTGCGCCTGCGGGCTGCGCACATAAGCAAAGCGCGCCGGCAGGTCGCGGGCCTTGTAGTCCTCGGGTACCCACAGGCCCTGCTCCACCGCATCGGCGGCATGCGTCATGTCCTGGGTGTGGACCAGGCCAAAACCCAGGTCGGTTTCCAGATAAAGCCGCCCGGCTTCATCCAGAATGCAGCGCTGCGCGCGCGCGGCCGCGCCGGTGTGCGCGGTGACGGCGAAGGACGGCGCCGGGCCCACGCGCCAGACCAGCGGCGTGGCTTCGAGCTCCACATAGACGCGCTGCGGGCCGTTCTGGAAGAACCAGCGGCCGCCGGCGTCGCTTTCGTAATTGCGCTGGATGAAGTCGATCAGCTTGTCGTGCTTGAGCAGCGAGCCCTTGGCGGCCTTGTTGCGCGCGGGGTCCGCACCCGGGACACCGCTAAAAGGCCCGGCGGCCTGGGCCCTGTCGTCGCGCATATACCAGTTGCCGCGCGCGTCCAGCCCGAGCCAGCCGTAGCAGTCGGGCACATTGGGCCATTTGGCAATCGCCTGCCGAACTATGTCGTCCATAAGCCTATTCTGCGCGCGGAGCTATAACTGCGCCGCCAGAAAGGCGGTGACGGCGTCGGGCATGGCGCGCACATGGCCCGGGAAGGGCGCCGAGGGAAAGCCCACGTGGCCGCCTTGGGCCGGTTGCCACAGCGTGACGTGCGGGCCCGCCTCCGAAGCCTGCGGCAGGCTGGACGCCGGCACAAAGGGATCATTGAGCGCGTTCAGGGCCAGCGCGGGGACGGCAATCCGGTGCAGGTGCGGCTTGGCCGAGGCCCGCGACCAGTAGTCGTCGGCGTTCTTGAAGCCGTGCAGCGGTGCGGTGAAGACGTCGTCAAATGCATAAAGGTCGCGCGCAGCCAGCAGCCGCTCGCGGTCGAAGAGCCCGGGGTGCTGCTCGAGCTTTTGCAAGGCCTTGGGCACCATGGTCTTGAGGAACATGCGGGTATAGACCAGGCGGTTAAAGCCCCGGCCTATGGCCCAGCCGCTGGCGGCAAGGTCCAGCGGCGAGCACACTGAGGCGATGCCGGCCACCACCTGCCGGGCCTCGGCACCCATCTCGCCGGCCCAGCGCATCAGCGCGTTGCCGCCCAGCGAGATGCCGACGGCCATCACCGGCCCGCCGCGCTGTTCCGCGAAGCGCCGCAGTATCCAGTCGATCTCGGCGAAGTCGCCCGAATGGTAGGCGCGCGGCGCGAGGTTGATCTCGCCCGAGCAGCCGCGGAAATGCGGAATCGCGCAGGCCCAGCCGCGCTGGCGCGCTGCATCGGCCAGCGCTTCGGCGTAGTGGCTGGCCGAGGAGCCCTCCAGGCCATGGAACACCACCAGTAAGGGTTTGGGTTCCGGAGTCGCGTCGTCCGTGACCAGCCAGTCGACATCGACAAAATCCTCATCCGGCGTGGTCCAGCGCTCGCGGCGAAACACCGGCTGCGGGCCGAGGAAGCGGCGCGATTGCAGCGCGGCCCAGATGGTTTGCAGGTTGCCGCCCGGGAGCCACCAGGGCGCGGCATAGTTCATGGCGGGTTCCATGCGCAGCCGGATCAATGGAGAACGGTGGGCGTTTCCGACACTTCCTGCATTTCGCGCGGCGTGCCGGGACTGGCATGGTGGGCCACCATGCGCCAACCCTGCGCGGTCTTGTGATAGACGTTGGTGGCGATGACGTAGGCGTGGCGCGGGCCTTCTTCGGTCAGCACCTCGATGCGCTCGAGCACGCTGTGCACGCTGGCGCTCATGGCCTCCACCTTGCGCACCTTGATGGGCTGCGCGCGTATGGTGCCGTTGGAGAACATCGCATCGAAGGTCGCGCGTATGGCCGCCGGCCCCACGAGGCGGGCGCCCCCGGGATGCACGCAGACGATGTCGTCCTCGTCGCCCCAGCAGGCCATGAGTTTTTCAATGTCGCCGGTTTGCAGCGCGTCGTAAAACGCCGCCTCGATGTCATCGGCGTTGCCGCTGCTGGCGGGCGGGACTTTGGGTTTGGGCATGGGGACGATCAAAAAGAGTTCGGGCAAGGGGATGGCGGCTTCAATCCGGCTTGGCGTTTGGTGCTGAATTCTGCGCGGGATTGCGCGCCGCAGCAAGCCAGGCCTGGACCACGCCCTGCATGCCGCCGCCCGCCTGGCCCGCGCCGCGGCCGCTGCCGCTCTGGTTGGCCTGCCACAGCAGCTCGGGCGCGGCCACATGGGTGCCGGGCGGCAGCACCTGCAGGGCGGCATCGACGAACTCGGCGAGCTTGGCGGGCCGCACCGGCTGCTCGGTTTGGGGAATCATGAACTTGAGCGTGGACAGCATCCAGGCCGCGACCCGTTCCAGCACATTTCTTCCCGCGGCATCCTGCGCCTTGCGGGCTGAGCGCACCAGCAGCAGGCGTTCAAAGCCCAGGGCGGCGACGGCCTGCTCGTCGAGGTTGGCCAGGCCGCGCTTGAGCGCGTCGGGCAGGCGCCCGGTGGCGTGCGGCACCACCACGACCAGGGTCTGCACGCCGCAGCGCTTGAGCCATTGCGCCAGCGCGGGCAGCTCCGAAGGCGCGGGTGTCCAGAGCGTGCGCTCACGTCCGTAATACATGCGCGGCGGCTCGAACATGACCAGCCCGGTATGCGCCGGCAGCGGCCTCAAGGCCCATTGCGCGATCGGCGAAGGCACGCCCGCCAGCGCGATGCCGACGCCGGAGAGCCCGGTCGCCATGGCTTCGGTGGCCAGCACCTCGGTGTGCGCATAGCGGCCGCTGCCGACCAGGCGGCGCAGCACCTCGTTGCCCAGCACGCCGGTGGCACCGGCCACCAGCAGGCGCGGCTTGGCCTGGGCGGGCGGCGGCGGGCGCAGGGCGGACTGCAGGGCTTGCAGCGGGCTGCCGGAAGCGGAGGGTGTGGGCAGCGGGGACATTCGACTATGTTAGTGTTGCGGCTTGCATTTTCGGAGGCATTGCCATGACGATATCCCGCTTTTTGACATTCACCCTCGCGGCCCTGCTGGGCCTGCTGCTCTCGGGTTGCGGCTACAACGATTTCCAGCGCCTGGATGAGCAGACCAAGTCGGCCTGGTCCGAAGTGCTGAACCAGTACCAGCGCCGCGCCGACCTGGTGCCCAATATCGTGGCCACGGTCAAGGGTGAAGCGGCGTTCGAGCAGGATACGCTGACCAAGGTGGTGGAAGCACGCGCCAAGGCCACCTCCATCCAGGTGACGCCCGAAACCCTGAACAACCCGGCCGCCTTCAGCAAATTCCAGGCGGCGCAGGGCGAGTTGGGCAGCGCGCTGAGCCGCCTCATGGTGGTCAGCGAACGCTACCCCGACCTCAAGGCCAACCAGGGCTTTCGCGACCTGCGCGTGCAGCTCGAAGGCACGGAAAACCGCATCACCGTGGCGCGCAACCGCTACATCCAGACCGTGCAGGAGTACAACGTGCTCACGCGCAGCTTCCCGAACAACCTGACGGCCATGGTCTTTGGCTACCAGGTCAAACCCAACTTCTCGGTGCAGAACGAGGCGCAGATCTCCACACCGCCGGTGGTGGACTTCAACAAGAAATAAAGAGCACGGCGGGCCTGAGCGTGCGGCGCTCCATGCTTTTTGTTCGCGGCGGTGCCCGGCTGCTGGGGGGCCTGCTGCTGGCCGCCTGGCTGCCGCTGACGGCCTGGGCGCAGGGCGGCGTGCAGCCGGTGCCGGCGCTGACGGCCCACGTCATGGACGGCACCGGCACGCTCAATTCCACGCAGCGCGAGGCGCTGGAAGCCAAGCTCACGGCCTTTGAACAAAGCCGCGGCGCCCAGGTGGTGATGCTGCTGGTGCCAACCACCCAGCCGGAAGACATCGCCGCCTATGCGCAGCGCGTGGGCGACAGCTGGAAGATAGGCCGCAAGGGCGTGGGCGACGGCCTTCTGCTGGTGGTGGCCAAGAACGACCGCAAGGTGCGCATAGAAACCACCAAGGCGCTGGAAGGCGCCATTCCCGACCTGGCGGCACGCCAGGTCATAGACACGGCCATCACGCCGCGCTTCAAGCAGGGCGACTTCGCCGGCGGGCTCGATGCCGCGGCCGACCAGCTCATTGCACTGATCAGCGGCGAAAACCTGCCCGCGCCGGAACACAGCGGCAGCAGCGGCAACAACGACGGTTTTGAGTGGACGGACCTGGCCGTCTTCCTGTTTTTTGCGGTGCCGATTGCCGGGCGCATAGCAGCCATGGTCCTGGGGCGCAAATTCGGCTCGCTGGCCACCGGTGGTGTGGTCGGCGTGCTGGCCTGGATTTTCACCAGCAGCCTGATCGTGGCCGGCCTCGCCGTCCTGGTGGGCACGGTGTTCGCGCTGGTCGCCAGCCTGGGTGCGCTGGGCGGGGGCCGCCGCTCTTCGGGCGGCTGGACCTCCGGCGGCATAGGCAGCGGTGGCGGCGGCTGGAGCAGCGGCAGCAGCAGCAGCGATGGCGGGGGCTTCAGCAGTGGCGGCGGCGGTGATTTTGGCGGCGGCGGCGCCTCGGGAGACTGGTAGCCATCATGCTCAACAAGCTCAAGACCCTGCTCAAACACCTGTGGCTGGACGCCTCCGATACCCGGCGCGCGATTCCGCCCGACATGCTGCAACGGCTCGCGCGGCGCGTGGCGGCGAGCGAACGGCGCCACAGCGGCGAGATCCGCATCTGCGTGGAGGCCTCACTGCCCCTGAGCTATCTCTGGCGCCTGGGCCGGCACACGTCCATCGCCGCGCTGACGCGCCAGCGCGCGGTCACGATGTTCGGCAAGCTGCGCGTCTGGGACACGGAACACAACAACGGCGTGCTGATTTACGTGCTGCTGGCCGAACGTGCGATCGAGATCGTCGCCGACCGCGGCGTAGCGCGGCATGTCGACCCCCATCAATGGCAGGCCATGGTGGCGCGCATGGCGGCCGCGTTTCGCGAGCAGCGTTATGAGGACGGGCTGACGCAGGCGCTGGAAGAAACTTCGGCGGTGCTGATGCAGCACTTCGCGGTGGATGGCTCAGAGGAAGGTGCGCAGGCCAAGGCGAATGAGCTGCCCGATGCGCCGCTGCTCCAATAAGAGAGTCAAAGAATCAGGACGACAGCAAGACGCCCAGGACGAACAACCCCGTCAGCACAACCAGGATGCGGCGTATCCATGTCCTGAGCGAACGTCGTCCCCTGGGGTGCGGCGAAAGCTCTTCGTCCCACGTCAGACTGTCCAGTGCGCTGTTCATAGTCCCACCTCGTCGGTTAGCGTGAATCCCTGGATCCACGATACGGCAGCGGCGCCCTCGCTGGCTGTCATTTAGGGTTTCCAGTTGTTAAGCTGAGGCGCCGGCGCAACAGCATGAGTGCGAAAGGATTAGCGTTCATGCGCCGCCCATGAAAAAAGCCCCTGGCTTTCGGCAGGGGCTTGGCGCGATCCGGCGATAAAGCCGGAAGGCTGGTTTTTATTTCTTCTGGCGGTATTTGCGCAAGGCGGCGATCTGCGCGGCCATGACGGCGAGTTCAGACTGGGCCATGGCGATGTCGATGTCGCTCTTGGCGTTCTTCAGCGCTTCCTCGGCAGCGGCCTTGGCTTCGCTGGCCTTGGTCTCGTCCAGGTCCTTGCCGCGGATGGCGGTGTCGCTCAACACCGTCACGCAGTTGGGCTGCACTTCGAGCAGGCCGCCGGCCACGAAGACGAACTCTTCCGTGCCGTCGGCTTTTTCAATGCGCACGGCACCCGGCTTGATGCGGGTGATCAGCGGCGTGTGGCGCGGGTAAATGCCCAGCTCGCCAGCCTCGCCGGGCAATGCCACGAACTTGGCTTCGCCCGAGAAGATGGACTCTTCTGCGGATACGACGTCGACGTGAATGGTGCTCATACGTACTCCAATTAAAAAGGGGGATGGAAAGTGGTCAGTTGAGATGAGCCGCTAGGCGGCGCGCGGAAATGTGCAGAAAGCACATTGAGCACGCCAACAACGCGGATCGCTCAAATGGCCGCTTTACGCCACCTTTTTCGCTTTTTCGAAGGCTTCGTCAATGGTCCCGACCATGTAGAAAGCCTGTTCCGGCAGGTGATCGCACTCACCGGACACAATCATCTTGAAGCCGCGAATCGTTTCAGCCAGGCTGACGTACTTGCCGGGCGAGCCGGTGAACACTTCAGCAACGTGGAAAGGCTGCGACAGGAAACGCTGGATCTTGCGGGCGCGGGCCACGGCCAGCTTGTCTTCAGGGGCCAGTTCGTCCATGCCCAGAATCGCGATGATGTCGCGCAGTTCCTTGTAGCGCTGCAGCGTGCCCTGCACGGCGCGGGCCGTGTTGTAGTGGTCTTCGCCGACGACGTTCGGATCCAGCTGGCGGCTGGTGGAGTCCAGCGGATCGACCGCGGGGTAGATACCCAGCGAAGCGATGTCGCGCGAGAGCACCACGGTGGAGTCCAGGTGGGCGAAGGTGGTGGCGGGCGACGGGTCGGTCAAGTCATCGGCAGGCACGTAAACGGCCTGGATGGAGGTGATGGAGCCGACCTTGGTGGAGGTAATACGCTCTTGCAGGCGGCCCATTTCCTCGGCCAGCGTGGGCTGGTAACCCACGGCGGAAGGCATACGGCCCAGCAGCGCGGACACTTCGGTACCGGCCAGCGTGTAGCGGTAGATGTTGTCCACGAAGAACAGCACGTCGCGGCCTTCGTCACGGAAGGATTCGGCGATCGTCAGACCGGTCAACGCAACGCGCAGGCGGTTTCCTGGGGGCTCGTTCATCTGGCCGTAGACCATGGCCACTTTGGATTCGCCGAGGTTCTCGAGGTTCACGACGCCGGAGTCGGCCATCTCGTGGTAGAAGTCATTGCCTTCGCGGGTACGCTCACCCACACCGGCGAACACGGACAGGCCCGAGTGCGCCTTGGCGATGTTGTTGATCAGTTCCATCATGTTCACGGTCTTGCCGACGCCGGCGCCGCCGAACAAGCCCACCTTGCCGCCCTTGGCGAAGGGGCAGACCAGGTCGATCACCTTGATGCCGGTTTCCAGCAGTTCCTGCGAGGGCGACAGTTCGTCGTACGCGGGTGCCTTGCGGTGGATGGGGGCGGTCAGGGTCTGGTCGACCGGGCCGCGCTCGTCGATGGGCGCGCCCAGCACGTCCATGATGCGGCCCAGCGTGGCCTTGCCCACGGGAACCGTGATGTTGGCGCCGGTGTTGTACACGACGTTGCCGCGGCGCAGGCCGTCGGAGGTGCCCAGCGCGATGGTGCGCACAATGCCGTCGCCCAGCTGCTGCTGGACTTCCAGGGTCAGCGCGGAGCCTTCCATCTTGAGTGCGTCGTAAATCTTGGGCATCTGGTCGCGCGCGAATTCCACGTCAACCACCGCACCAATACACTGAACAATCTTGCCTTGAGCCTGAGCCATGATTGAATCCTTTTCCGTTTCTTTAAATCTTTAAATCGGGTGTGGCGGCTTAAACCGCTGCAGCACCGGCAACGATTTCCGAAAGTTCTTTCGTGATCGCCGCTTGACGCGTTTTGTTGTAAACCAGCTTGAGTTCGCCGATCACGCTGCCGGCGTTGTCGGTGGCGGCCTTCATGGCCACCATGCGGGCGGACTGCTCGGACGCCATGTTCTCGGCGACCGCCTGGTACACCAGCGCTTCCACGTAGCGAACCAGCAGGTCGTCGATCACGGTCTGCGCGTCAGGCTCGTAGATGTAGTCCCAGCCGTGCTGGTCCTTGTCGGCCTGCAGGTGCGCGGCCGTCAAAGGCAGCAGCTGCTCGACCACCGGTTCCTGGCGCATGGTGTTGATGAACTTGGTGTAGCACAGGTACACCGCGTTGATCTTGCCTTCGCTGTAAGCGTCGAGCAGCACCTTGACGGGGCCAATCAGTTTTTCCAGGTGCGGCTTGTCGCCCAGTTGCGTCGCGTGCGACACCACCTTGGCGCCGACCCGGTTCAGAAAACCGAGGCCCTTGTTGCCGATGGCCACCGCCCGCGCGTCATGGCCGGCGGCCTGCACTTCCTTGAGCTTGGCCGTCACGGCGCGCAGCACGTTGGTGTTCATGCCGCCGCACAGACCCTTGTCGGTCGTCACCACGATGAACCCGGTGGCCTTGGCGTCGTTGGACTCCATGAACGCGTGGGTGTACTCGGGGTTGGCCTGACTCAAGTTGGCCGTGATGTTGCGGATCTTGTCGCTGTAAGGACGGGCAGCGCGCATCCGCTCCTGCGCCTTGCGCATCTTGGAGGCGGCCACCATCTCCATGGCCTTGGTGATCTTCTTGGTGTTTTCCACCGATTTGATCTTGCCGCGTATTTCCTTGCCTGCTGCCATATGGATTCCTAAGGGGTTCCTGAGGGTTGCTTAATTACCTGCTTGACGATGAGGTCAGGCGAGATCAGGCAAACGACTTCTTGAACTCGGTCACGGCCGTGTTCAGTTCAGCCTCAGCGTCCTTGTCCATGGCCTTGTTGGCTTCGAGCTTGGCCATCAGGGCCGCGTTCTTGTCCTTCAGGTAGGCGTGCAGGCCGTGTTCGAAAGCCAGGACCTTCTTGACTTCGATGTCGTCCATGAAGCCCTTGTTCACGGCGAACAGCGTGGCAGCCATGTTGGAGATCGACAGCGGCGAGTACTGGGCCTGCTTGAGCAACTCGGTCACGCGGGCACCGCGGTCCAGCTGCTTGCGGGTGGCCTCGTCCAGGTCGGAGGCGAACTGCGCGAAGGCAGCCAGTTCACGGTACTGGGCCAGGTCGGTACGGATACCGCCGGACAGGTTCTTGATCAGCTTGGTCTGGGCGGCGCCGCCGACGCGCGACACCGAGATACCGGCGTTGATCGCGGGACGGATACCGGCGTTGAACAGGCTGGTTTCCAGGAAGATCTGGCCGTCGGTGATCGAGATCACGTTGGTCGGAACGAACGCGGACACGTCGCCGGCCTGCGTTTCGATGATGGGCAGCGCGGTCAGCGAACCGGTCTTGCCTTTGACGGCACCCTTGGTGAAGTCTTCAACATACTTCTCGTTCACGCGGGCTGCGCGCTCGAGCAGGCGGCTGTGCAGGTAGAACACGTCGCCGGGGTAAGCTTCGCGGCCTGGCGGGCGGCGCAGCAGCAGCGAAACCTGGCGGTAGGCCACGGCCTGCTTGGACAGGTCGTCATACACGATCAGCGCGTCTTCGCCGCGGTCGCGGAAGTACTCGCCCATGGTGCAGCCGGAGTAGGCGCTGACGTATTGCATGGCGGCGGACTCGGAAGCCGCGGCGGCCACGACGATGGTGTATTCCATCGCGCCGGCTTGTTCCAGCGCGCGCACCACGTTCTTGATCGAGGAAGCCTTCTGGCCGATCGCGACGTAGACGCAGGAAACGCCCTTGCCCTTCTGGTTGATGATGGCGTCGATGGCCACGGCGGTCTTGCCGGTCTGGCGGTCGCCGATGATCAGTTCGCGCTGGCCGCGGCCGACGGGCACCATGGAGTCGATGGACTTCAGGCCGGTCTGCAGGGGCTGGTCGACGGATTTACGGGCGATCACGCCGGGCGCGACCTTCTCGATCACGTCGGTCATCTTGGCGTTGATCGGGCCCTTGCCGTCGATGGGCTGGCCCAGGGCGTTCACCACGCGGCCGAGCAGCTCGGGGCCGACGGGCACTTCCAGGATGCGGCCCGTGCACTTGACGGTGTCGCCTTCGGCGATGTGTTCGTATTCACCCAGGATCACGGAGCCGACCGAGTCGCGCTCGAGGTTCAGCGCCAGGCCGTAGGTGGGGGTGCCGTCGGCGGTTGCGGGGAATTCCAGCATTTCGCCCTGCATCACGTCGGACAGGCCGTGAATGCGGACGATACCGTCGGTGACGGACACCACGGTGCCCTGGTTGCGGATGTCGCTGCTGCCGGTCAGGCCTTCGATACGGCTCTTGATCAGTTCAGAAATTTCTGCGGGATTGAGTTGCATGACTCTTTCCTTCTTTCAGTATGTTGTTGGCTAAAAACCTGCGGGTGGCGCCTGAGCACCGGGCTCAGGAGATCAGCGCCACTTTCATTTGCTCTAAACGGGCTTTGACCGAGGTGTCCAGCACCTCGTCACCCACCACGACTCGCACGCCGCCTATCAGGGCCGGCTCCAGCTCAACCTGGAGGTTGAGCTTCTTGCCGAAGCGTTTTTCCAGCGTTGCCGACAGGTCGGCCAGCGCCGCGCCGTCGAGCGCGAAAGCGCTGTAGACGGTCGCGTCGGAAGAACCGCTCTGCGCGTTTTTCAGGACACGGAACTGCGCGGCGATTTCCGGCAGGACGCTGAGGCGACCGTTCTCGATCACCGTGCGCAGGAAGTTTTTCGCGGCGTCCGGCAGCTTGGTCTTGGCAACGCCCGAAATCACGTCGAACGCCTGCGCCGAAGTGACGCCGGGGTTGCCGGCGTACTGCTGCAGCTGCGCATTCGCAGCGATGGCGGCCAGCTCGTCGAGCCAGGCGGCGGTGCCGCCCAGGTCGGAGCCGGAGGCCTTGAACAGCGCTTCGGCGTAGGGACGGGCAATGGTGGCTAGTTCGGCCATGTTGATGCTCGCTTAGAGTTCGGTCTTCAGGCGGCCCAGCAAGTCAGCATGCACACCGGCATTGACTTCCTTGCGCAGAATCTGCTCGGCGCCCTTGACGGCCAGCGCAGCCACCTGCTCGCGCAGGGCTTCGCGGGCCTTCACGGCCTGCTGCTCGGCTTCGGCCTTGGCGGCGGCAATGATCTTGCTGCCTTCCTCGGTGGCCCTGGCCTTGGCTTCTTCGATCAGGGCCTGGCCCCGGCGCTCGGCTTCGGCCAGGCGCACGGCCGCTTCGTTGCGCGACTTGGCCAGCTCCTCTTCCACGCGCTTGTTGGCGACGGAAAGTTCGGATTTGGCTTTGTCGGCAGCAGCAAGGCCGTCAGCGATTTTTTGCGCACGCGCGTCCAGGGCCGCCGCGATGGGTGGCCACACAAACTTCATCGTGAACCCGACCAAAATCAGGAACACGATCAGCTGGACAATAAGGGTACCGGTAATGCTCACTGCTCATCCTTTCCCTTGGGGCCCAGCTGCAAGCCGGCCCGAAGGAATGACATTCTTGGGACTTGGGTCAATGCTTACTTGGGCAGGTTGGCGATTTGCGCCAGGAAGGGGTTGGCGGTGGCGAACCACAGCGCGATACCCGTGCCGATAATGAAAGCGGCGTCGATCAGACCGGCCAGCAGGAACATCTTGGTCTGCAGTTCGCCCATCAGCTCAGGCTGGCGTGCAGCTGCTTCGAGGTATTTGCTGCCCATGATGCCGATGCCGATACAGGCGCCGACAGCACCGAGGCCGATGATGAGGCCAGCGGCCAGAGCGACAAAACTAATAACTTCCATGATGACTCCTTAGGACTTTGGTTACGAGAGAAAAAGAAAAACGGAAAACGGGGACAACGGGTTAGTGGTGATCGTGCGCCTGGCCGATGTACACCAGCGTCAGCATCATGAACACGAAGGCTTGCAGCGTGATGATCAGGATGTGGAAAATGGCCCAGGCCGAGCCCGCGATGATGTGGCCTATGGCCAGGCCGATGCCGGTCGCCGACAGCGACCAGGCGCCGCCCATCAGGGCGATCAGCAGGAAAATCAGTTCGCCGGCATACATGTTGCCGAACAGTCGCATGCCGTGCGAGACCGTCTTGGCGACGAACTCGATGACCTGCATCAGGAAGTTGAAGGGGTACAGCGCCCAGTGGTTGCCGAAAGGCGCGGTGAACAGTTCATGGATCCAGCCGCCCAGGCCCTTGATCTTGACGTTGTAGACCAGGCAGGTGATCAGCACGCCCATGGACAGGCCCATGGTGATGGAGAGGTCGGCGGTGGGCACCGAGCGCATGTAGGCGTGGTGCGCGTCATGGCCGGCGGCGCCGTAAATCCAGGCCCAGATGACGGGCAGCAGGTCGACCGGCAGCAAATCCATGGCGTTCAGCAGGAAAATCCAGACAAACACGGTCAGGGCCAGCGGCGCGACCAGCTTGCGGCTTTCGGCGTTGTGCACGATGCCCTTGGCTTGCGCGTCGACCATTTCGACGAGGATTTCAACCGCGGCCTGGAAGCGGCCGGGAACGCCGGAGGTGGCTTTGCGGGCGGCTTTCCAGAGCAGGAAGCAACCGAGCACGCCCAGCAAGATGGTGAAAACGGTGGAATCCAGGTTGATGACGCTCAGATCGAACGGGCCAACAAGTTCCTTGTTGCGCCAGTGCGTCAGGTGGTGAACGATGTATTCACCGGCGGTTGGACCGCCATGTCCAGCAGCATTCTCAGCAGCCATTTATTGCTCGCCTCAAAGTTTATTTTTCCTGACCGCGAACAACAGCGCGAGCCAGGACGTTTTCATTGTCACCACCAGGCCGACCAGCATGGCCGGCCAACTCAGCATCGAAACCAGCCTTGGCGCGGCAAACAGCATTGCCACCGTCAAGGCGATCTTGACCATTTCCCACAAAAAGAAACCAGCCACCGCAGTGCCTGGGTTCATGGACCACACTTTGCCGGTCAAGCCGCGCGCAAACAGCGCGGCCGGAATCACCACCGCCAGCGCCCCGTAGAGCGCCGACCAGCCGGCGGACCGCTGGCCTGTCAGCGCCCAGGCGGCACATGCCACCAAAACCCCGACCACCAGTTGCCCCGCCAATACCGACCAGGGGGAGATCGACGGACTCGTTTCACGAAGCTTTTGGGCTTCTTCCCGCGTCAGGGTCTTGAAACCCTCGTCGTCCGCCTCAAGCTCATATGTAACTGCCCGGGGGACCGGGTCCGTCGCCGAATTCGCCGAATTTGTCATTCTGAAACCTACAAATTACGGGAAAGTTACAGGGGCCGCTATTAGCAAAGCCCTTGATTATACGTAGAAACCCCTGCACCCCCATAAAAAACCCCGCTCCCGGGTGAATTAGGGGCCTCTCACACCGGCGCCGGGGCTGGCGCCGGGCAGTGGTTCACAATGGGCCGGCCAACAACGCCCCACGGAAAGATCCCCCCATGCACGCCCTGATGAAATTCCTGCACCTCGCCGCCGCCATCGCCTGGCTGGGCGGGATTTCCTTCATGCTCTTCGCCCTGCGCCCCGCCGCGGCCGAACAGCTCGCGCCACCGCAGCGCCTGCCGCTGATCGTGCAGGTCCTGCGGCGCTTCTTCGTCGGGGTGTGGGCCGGCATCGCGGTCCTGCTGCTGACGGGCCTGGCCATGCTGCTGGCCGTCGGCATGAAAAGCGCGCCCACCGGCTGGCACATGATGTTCGGCCTGGGCCTTTTGATGTTCGCGCTGTTCGGCCACCTGTATTTCGGCCCCTATCGCCGCCTCAAGCAGGCCGTGGCCGCGTCCGACTGGCCCGAAGGCGGGCGCCGTGTCGGCCAGATCGCCACCCTGGCCATGGCCAATCTCGCACTGGGCGCGCTGGCGATCGCCGCCGTCATTTTTCTCGCGTGAAGAAGGCGCGGCCCGAACCCCGGAAAAAAACCGGCTGGCTGGAGCGCCTGAAGGCCTCGGTGCCGACCCGCGAGGCGCTGGCCGCCCATCCCTGGCTCAGGCCCGTGGCGCACCGCCTGCTGGACCCGCAGCTATGGCGGCTGCAGCACGAAGCCGTGGCGCGCGGCGCGGCCATAGGCATCTTCTGGGCCTTTGCCCTGCCCTTCGCACAAATCGTCGCGGCCGCCGCCCACAGCGTCTGGTGGCGCGCCAATATTCCGGTCGCCGTCGGCATCACCTTCATCACCAACCCCTTCACCGTGGGCTTCTGGCTCTGGCTGGCCTACCAGGCCGGCAGCCTGCTGCTGGACGCGCCGCCGCCGGTGCCCATGTCCGAGGGCGCGGGTGTGATCAGCTGGCTGGCTTCGTTTGGCGGGCCTGCCATACTGGGCATGGGCCTGTTCGCGCTGCTGGGTTCCGCCGCCGGCTACCTGCTGGTCAAGCTGGCCTGGCGTTTGCGCATCTGGTTCAAGCGCCGCCGCCGCTGAACGCCGGACCCTGGACAATCGGGTATTTACGCTTCTTTCTTTTTCTTCCTTTTTTTCTTCGTTTCAAGCCACCATGACCACGCTTTCCCCCAGCCTTCCCGACACGCCCTGCTACCTGAACGGCGAATACACCCCCCTCAAGGACGCGAAGATCAGCGTGATGGACCGCGGCTTCATCTTCGGCGACGGCGTGTACGAAGTGGTGCCGGCCTACGGCGGCCGGCTGTTCCGTTTTGAGCAGCACATGGCGCGACTGGAACGCAGCCTGGCCGAGCTGCGCATCCCGAACCCGATGACGCGCGCCGAGTGGCTGGCCGTGGCCCTGAAACTGATCGCGGCCCACGCGCAATCCTCCGGGGCGCCGGCCGACAGCGGCAACCAGCTGGTCTACATCCAGCTCAGCCGCGGTGTCGCCATGCGCGACCATCCCATGCTGCCCGGCCTCACCCCCACCGTGTTCGTGATGGCCAACACCATGAAGCTGCCCGGCGCGCAGCAGCGCGATGCCGGCGTGGCCTGCGTGACGGCCGACGACTTCCGCTGGGAAAAAGCCCACATCAAAAGCACCAGCCTGCTGGGCGCGGTGTTCGCGCGCCAGATCAGCGTCGATGCCGGCGCGGTGGAGACCGTGATGTTTCGCGGCGAGTACCTCAGCGAAGCAGCTTCGAGCAATGTCTGGATCGTCAAGGACGGCAAGGTGCTGGGCCCGCCCAAGGACAACCTGGTGCTCGAAGGCATACGCTTCGGCCTCATCGAGGAAATCTGCCGCGCCGCCGGCATCCCCTTTGAGCTGCGCCGCATCACGCGCGCCGAGGTGCTGGCGGCCGACGAGGTTTTGCTGTCATCGGCCACCAAGGAAGTGCTGCCGGTCACCCTGCTGGACGGCCAGCCCGTGGGCCACGGGCTGGAAAAGGGCAAGCCCGGCCCCATCTATGCCAAGCTGTACGCCCAATACCAGCGCGCCAAACAGGCCTGAAAGGACCCCTTGTAATGACCACATCGCCCGACACCCCGAAAATCATCGGAGTCCCCGGCTCCGAGCCTTCGCGCCAGGAGTCGCTGATCGAATACCCCTCGCAGTTCCCCATCAAGGTCATGGGCCACAAGGTCGACGGGCTGGTCGCCGCCATCACCTCGGTGGCGCACCAGTTCGACCCGAACTTCGACGCCTCCACCATAGAGCTGCGCGAAAGCAAGGGCGGCAAATACCTGGGCGTCACCGTCACTGTCACCGCCACCAGCCGCGAACAGCTCGACGAGCTTTACCGCACGCTGTCCACGCATCCCATGGTCAAGGTGGTCCTCTAGGCCACGATAGCGCCGCAAAATGCAGGCAGAACCACGCTACCTGGGCCGGGTCGACTACCTACCCACCTACGAAGCCATGCAGGCCTTCACGGCCGCCCGCCACCCGGGCGCCGATGAGGGCGAGCCCGACCAGCTGTGGATTTGCGAGCACCCGCCGGTCTATACCCAGGGCCTGGCGGGCAAGCCCGACCATGTGCTCAATCCCGGCGCCATCCCGGTGGTACAGACCAACCGCGGCGGCCAGGTGACTTACCACGGCCCCGGCCAGGTCGTGGCCTATCCGCTCATGGACTTGAAGCGCGCCGGCTACTACGTCAAGGAATACGTCTACCGCATCGAAGAATCCGTCATCAAGACCCTGGCGCACTTCGGCGTCACCGGCCACCGCGTGGCCGGCTCGCCCGGCATTTATGTGCGCCTGGACGACCCGGCCTCGCACGCCGCACTGACCGGCCCGCTGCACCCTGCCGACCCGTTTCGCGGCCTGGGCAAGATCGCGGCGCTGGGCATCAAGGTCAGCCGGCACTGCACCTACCACGGCGTGGCGCTCAATGTGGCCATGGACCTGGAACCCTTCTCGCGCATCAACCCTTGCGGTTACGTAGGACTGCAAACCACAGACCTTTCTACAATCGGGGTATCGGCAAGCTGGCAGGAAGCCGCGGATGTGCTGGGCCGCAAGCTCGCCACCTACCTGGCGCCCTGAGCCACCTGCCGCCAACACGAAACACATTCATGAGCACACCCGACCCCCTCCAAACCACGGCCAACCCCGTGGTCCGCGAAGTCCAGGCCCTGGAAGGCTACAACCCGCTGGCCAAACAAAAGGCCGCGGCCAAGCTCTCGCGCATCCCCGTCAAGGTGGTGCAGGGCGAAATGCTCAAGAAGCCCGACTGGATTCGCGTCAAGGCCGGCAGCCCGACCACGCGCTTTTACGAGATCAAGCAGATCCTGCGCGAGAACAAGCTCAACACCGTCTGCGAAGAAGCCAGCTGCCCCAATATCGGCGAATGTTTCGGCAAGGGCACGGCCACCTTCATGATCATGGGCGACAAATGCACGCGCCGCTGCCCCTTCTGCGACGTGGGCCACGGCCGGCCCGACCCGCTGGACGTCAACGAGCCACTGAACCTGGCGAAAACCATCGCGGCGCTGAAGCTCAAGTACGTGGTGATCACCAGCGTGGACCGCGACGACCTGCGCGACGGCGGCAGCGGCCATTTTGTCGAATGCATCCAGAAAATCCGCGAGCTCTCGCCCGCCACCACGATTGAAATCCTGGTGCCCGACTTCCGCGGCCGCGACGACCGCGCGCTTGAGATCCTGAAAGCCGCGCCGCCCGACGTGATGAACCACAACCTGGAAACCGCGCCGCGCCTCTACAAAGAAGCGCGCCCCGGCAGCGACTACGCCTTCAGCCTCAACCTGCTCAAGAAGTTCAAGGCCCTGCATCCCGAGGTGCCGACCAAGAGCGGCATCATGGTCGGCCTGGGCGAGACCGACGAGGAAATCCTGCAGGTGATGCGCGACATGCGCGCCCACAACATCGACATGCTGACCATAGGCCAGTACCTCGCGCCTTCGACCAGCCACCTGCCGGTGCGCCGCTACGTGCACCCCGACACCTTCAAAATGTTCGAAGAGGAAGCCTACAAGATGGGCTTTACCCACGCCGCCGTGGGCGCCATGGTGCGCAGCAGCTACCATGCCGACCAGCAGGCCCACGCCGCCGGCGTGGCCGACAAGGCCGACGCGGCTGCCGCCGCCCTTTGATCCACGGAGCATGAACGCGCCGCAAGGCTCCCTGTCGCTGCGCCGCTACGGTGCTTCCCACGGCAGCCATGCGCACCCGCATTTCCAGGTCTTGCTGGGCCTGGACGGCGTGCTCGAACTCGAAGTGCGGGGGCGCGGGCGCCGCGTCGCGGCCGGCCAGGGCTGCGTGATCGCGCCCGGCGAGCACCACGACTTTGAATCGCGCGAAGGCAGCCGCTGCATCGTGCTGGACACCCCGCATACCGGCTGGGCGCGCTGCGCCGCCGACCCGACCCATGCCGCGCAGGCCCTGGCCCTGGGCAACTACCTGGCCCATGCGCTGCAGCAGCGCGGCAGCCTGGCCCAGCACTACGGCCCGGCCCTGCTGCTGGAATCCTGGCAGCCGCTGGCGCCGCACGCGCCGCGCACCACGCGCTACCGCCGCCCCATAGACTGGGAACAGCTGGCCGCCTGGACGCAGCAGCGCCTGCACGAACCGCTCAGCGTGGCGCAACTCGCTGCCCAGGTGTTTTTAAGCCCCACGCAGTTCGCCGCGCGCTGCCGGCGCGAAACCGGCCTGAGCGTGATGCACTGGCTGCGCCGGCAACGCCTGGACCTGGCCTTGCAACTGCGCGGCCGAGGCATGAGCGTGGCCGACACCGCGCTGCACTGCGGCTACCACTCGCCCTCGGCGCTGACGGCCGCCCTTAAGCGGCAGTCACAGCCTCAATAGCGGTAGGGGTTGTTGGGCCGGCGGTCGTAGCGGTCGCTGACACCGTCGCCGTCACGGTCATAACGCGGGCCCGGGCCGGGGCCGCCGCGGTAGTGCGGCCCGTTGTCGTAAGGCACGGGATAGGCTACGCAGCCCGACAAGGCCAGAAAGCCCACGAGCGAGAGCAGGAGGATGGAAAGTTTTTTCATGAGGGTCTCCTTGAGGCTGCGGGCCTCGGTGTGTTGTCAGAACATCTGCACCCTCATTGAACGCGCCAGCCGCGCCCGGGAGGTGTCCGGCACACGCCCGCCAGGTGAAACTGGTTACCGGATGTAGGCATTCCTGTAGGACGGCAGGCGCACATGGCTCTGGCACGGGCCTTGAACGTCGTTGCGCGCTGGAACAGCGTTGTTGCGCGACGATGCCAGTCGCGGCGGCTTTTATGCTCGCGGCATGCCTGCCAATCTTTATGCACTGGGCGCCATCGCCCTCTGGGCGCTGCTTGCCTCGCTCGGGGTCTCGCTCAAACATGTTCCGCCTTTTCTGCTGACCGGTGTGGCGCTGCTGGTCGGCAGCCTGCTGGCCCTGCCTTTTGTGCTGCGGGACCGCGCCTTGTGGAAGATTCCCGCCGCCACGCTGGCCCTGGGCGTCTACGGCCTTTTCGGTTTTCACTTTCTGCTCTTTATCGCGCTGCGCCACGCGCCCGCCGTCGAGGCCAACCTGGTCAACTACCTCTGGCCGCTGTTCATGGTGGTGCTGGCGCCGCTGTTTCTTCGCGGCGTGCGGCTGCGCGGCGTGCATGTGGCCGCGGCCCTGCTGGGTTTTGCCGGCGCGGCGATTGCCATCCTGGGCGCGGCCGGCGGGGCCGCCGCGAGCGGCTGGTCCTGGGGCTACCTGCCGGCGCTGGGCTCGGCCTTGATCTGGGCCAGCTACTCGCTGCTGACAAAGCGCGTGCCGGCTTTTCCCACCGCGGCCATAGGCTTGTTCGGCTTGGTGTCGGGCCTGCTCTCGCTGCTGTGCCACTGGGCGCTGGAGCCGGCGGCGGCCCTGTCGGCGCAAGACGGGCTGCTGCTGGCCGTGATGGGCCTGGGCCCGCTGGGCGCGGCTTTTTTCCTTTGGGACAAGGCCCTCAAGCTCGGCGACGCGCGGCAGATAGGCATCCTGAGCTACCTCACGCCGCTGGGCTCCACCGCGCTGCTGATGGGGGTCAGCGGCCGCGCGCTGAGCTGGAGCATAGGCCTGGCGGCGGCGATGATCATAGGCGCGGCGGTGCTGGGCACGCGGGCACGCTAGGCCGTGCCACAAGCGCGCGGCTGGCCAGCGCCAGGGCCAGCGCGACTGAGGCCAGCACGGCCGCGACCGCGAAGCTGATGCGCATGCCGCCGGCCACCGCGTCAGGGCTGGCCACCGTGATATCGCTGGCCGTCGAGGCAAAAGCGAACACCGCGCCCATGACGGAAGCCCCGGTGATCAGCCCCAGGTTGCGCGACAAATTGAGCAGGCCGGAGACCACACCGCGCCTGTCCGCCTGTACATCCACCATCACGGCAGTGTTGTTGGCCGCCTGGAACAGCTGGTAGCCCGGCGTCAGCACGGCGATGGCGGCGATATAACCCGCCAGGCCGAACAAGCCCGGCAGCACGGACAGCGCCGCCGAGCCCGCCACCATGGCGGCTAGCCCTGCGGCCACCATGGCCGGCGCGCCCAGGCGGTCGACCAGCCGGCCCGCCAGCACGCCGCTCAGCGCGGAAATCACCGGCCCCACCGATAGCACCAACCCCACCATGGCCGTGCCCAGCCCCAGCGCGCGGGACAAATAGAAAGGCCCGACCACCAGCGTCGCCATCATCACCGTGGCGACCAGCACATTCATCACCAGGCTGGCGCTCAGCATGCGGTCGCGAAACATCGCCAGCCGCAGCAGCGGCGACGCGACCCGCGACTGGGCCAACACAAACAGGGCCGCGCCCAGGGCCGCCGCCAGCAACAGCGCGATATTGAGCGAACCGAAACTGCCGCGCCCCAGGGTCACGGCCAGCGCATAGGCCGCGAGCGCCAGGGCCAGCAGCAGCGTGCCCAGCGCATCAAAACCGGCTTTGCCGTTTTTTTCGGCACCGGCCGCGCGATCCGGCGGCAGGTGGCGCCAGGCCAGGAACAAGGCCAGCAGGCCCAGCGGCAGATTGACAAAAAACAGCGCTCGCCAGCCCAGGCCGGCGATCAGCACGCCGCCCAGCGAGGGGCCCAGGGCGGTGCCCACCGCCGACATGGTGCCCAGCAGGCCCATGGCGCTGCCGGTCCTGGCCTTGGGCACCGTCTCGCCGACAAAAGCCATGGTCAGCGCCATCATCACGGCGGCGCCCAGGCCCTGCAGCGCGCGCGACGCGACCAGCAGCCCCAGGGTGGGCGCAGCGGCGCACAGCAGCGAAGCCGCCGTGAACAGGCTGATGCCGGCCAGCAGCAGGCGCCGCCGCCCGAAGATGTCGCCCAGCCGCCCGGCGCCCACGATCAGGGTGGTGATGGCCAGCAGGTAGGCCAGGACTATCCACTGCACCTCTTGAAAGGAGGCATTGAAGGCCTGCGCCAGCGTGGGCAGGCCCACATTGGCGATGCTGGTGCCCAGCGCGGACAGCAGCATGGACAGCGACAGGCTGGCCAGCGCCCAGCGAGCCGAGGGCGGCAGGGGCGGCGATGCCGTGCCGGCACCGGGTTGTGTAGGGATTGGCTTGGACATGGACTCCGCTCTCATATTTAGTTAGACAAAACCCGCAACAGGGCTGCCTGAAGCGTAGGTTTTTGCCAGTCATAGCGGAAGACGCAGCATTTGCACTTTATTCGTGCGTTTGACGCCATACCAGGCCCAAATGCGCTATGGTGCGGGCATGTCCATGCCCGATTTCAACCTGCTGGTGGTCCTCGACGTGCTGCTCGCCGAAGGCAGCGTGGCCGGGGCGGCCAGGCGTTTGCGGCTCAGCCCCTCGGCCATGAGCCGGGCGCTGGCCCGCCTGCGCGAGACCACGGGCGACCCGCTGCTGGTCAGGGCCGGGCGCGGCCTGGTTCCCACGCCCCGGGCGATTGAGCTGCGCGAGCGGGTCGGCCGGTTGGTGCAAGACGCCGAAGCCGTGCTGCGCCCCGCCGAAAAGCTGGACCTGGCCCAACTGGTGCGCACCTTCACCCTGCGCACCCGCGAAGGTTTTGTGGAAAACTTCGGGCCCGCGCTGCTGGCCCGCATAGGCGCCGAAGCGCCCGGCGTGCGCCTGTGTTTTGTGCAGAAACTCGACAAGGACAGCACAGCGCTGCGCGACGGCGACGTCGACCTGGAAACCGGTGTGATCGGCAAGGCCACCGCGCCTGAGCTGCGCGTGCAGGCCCTGTTCCGCGACCGCTTCATAGGCGTGGTGCGCCAGGGCCACCCGCTGGCCGAAGGCGAGATCACACCCGCACGTTACGCGGCCGCCAGGCACATCGCCGTCTCGCGGCGCGGCCTGGGCGCCGAGCCGGTGGACGAGGCCCTGGCGCCGCTGGGCCTGCAAAGAGAGATTGCCGCCATCGTCGGCAGTTTTTCGGCCGCGCTGGCCCTGGCCGATGCGTCCGACCTGGTCGCCAGCCTGCCCGAACGCCATACCGGCAAGCTGCGCGCCGGCATGCTGAGCTTTGCCCTGCCGGTCGCCACGCCCGAGTTCACCGTGTCCTTGCTGTGGCACCCGCGCCTGGATGCCGACCCGGCGCACCGCTGGCTGCGCGCCTGCGTGCGCGAGGTGTGTGCCGGGCAGTCAGTAGCGCTCTAGCGCCACAGCACCTGCACCGCCAGCCCCGGCGCCGCATTGCGCACCTCCAGCGCCGTGCCGTGCGCCTGCGCCACCAGCCGGCACAAGTACATGCCCAGGCCGACACCGCCGGTGGCGCGCTGGCGTGCGCCGTCGGTGCGGAAAAACGGCTCGGTCAGGTGCGCCAGCTGCGCCGGGTCCACGCCGGGGCCGAAGTCGCGCACCTCCAGCATCACGCCGCCGCCCTCCCCAGCCTGCAGCGACAGGCGCGGCGGCTGGGCCGCGCCGGCGCTGTAGCGCAGCGCGTTGTCCAGCAGGTTGCGCAGCAGCAGGCGCACGCGCATGCGGTCCAGCGCCAGCGCCGGCAGGTCGGGCGCCAGGTCCAGCACCACGGCGGCCGCCTGCGGCATGTCGGCCGCCACCTCGCGCGCCAGCGCGGCCAGGTCCACGGTCTCGCGCTGCAGGGCGGCGTGCGGGCTGGCCAGGCGTTCGCTTTCCAGCAGGTCGCTGATCAGGTCGCGCATCTCGCCGAGGTCGCGCAGCAGCGCCTCGCGCTCGCGCGGCGCGCTGCCCTCGCCCTGCACCGGCAGCAGCTCGGCATTGAGGCGCGCGCGCGTCAGCGGCGAGCGCAACTCGTGGCTCAGCGCCAGCAGCAGCCCGCGCTTGGCGTCCAGCATGGCCTTGATGTCGTGCGCCATGGTATTGATGCGCGCGGCCAGGTCGCCGAGTTCGTCGCGCCGGCGCAGCGGGATGGGCGTGTCAAACACGCCGCGGCCGAAACGCTCAGCCCCGGCGCGTATGTCGTCCAGCGGGCGCAGCAGGCGCCGCACATAGGCATAGGCGCCCACCAGCAGGCACAACAGCAGCGACAGCGTGATCCAGCCGAACATGCCGTGCGAGGGAATGGTGCCGGGGCCGAACACCACCTTGTGGCCGTCGGCCGTGGTGCGGCTGAGCCACTCGCTGGCGCGGCCGCCGAAGAACTGCCGGTCCGGGTGCGACTGCCAGTTGACCTGCGGCCCCTCTATGCGTATCGAGATCGGCAGCCGCGCCGCCAGCGCCTGCGCGCGGCCCAGGTCGGGCGGCGAGCCGAGGTCGGCCACCAGCCGGTCCATATAGTCGCTCACCAGGGGCCTGGCCGCGTCGCGCCAGCCGCTGGAAAACGCGCGCTGCATGCCGCTCATGAAGACCGCGCCCATGGCCAGCGCCAGCAGCAGGAAGACCGTGATCAGGCGCAGCCGCAGCGAATGCCCCCAGCGGCGGCGCCAGCGCTCGGGCCGCGAAGGGCGGCAGCGGTTTCGCCTCATGGCGCGCCCGGCTTGCCCACCGCCAGCGTGTAGCCGGCGTTGCGCAGCGTCTTGATGCAGTCCAGCGGCTCGAGTTTTTTACGCAGCCGGCTCACCACGATGTCGACGGCGCGTGTGTACAGCTCGGCCTCGTGGCCGCGCAGGCGGTTGAGGATGTCGTCGCGGTTGAAGACCTTGCCCGGGTCGGCCGCCAGCAGCGCCAGCAGCTCGAACTCGGTGCCGGTCAGCTCCACCTTCTCGCCCAGGCGCAGCACCTCGCGGGTTTCGAGGTTGATCGCCAGGCCCTCAAACACCCGGCGCGGACCAGCCGCCGGTGCCACGGCGCGCTGGCGCCGCAAAATGGTCTGCACGCGCGCCACCAGCTCGCGCGGCTCAAAGGGCTTGGGCAGGTAGTCGTCGGCGCCCAGCTCCAGGCCGACCACGCGGTCCATCACGTCGCCGCGCGCGGTCAGCATGATGACCGGGATGTCGCTTTCCTTGCGGATCTCGCGGCACAGCGCGAAGCCGTCCATCTCGGGCAGCATGACGTCCAGGATGGCCGCGTCGTAAGTGCCGGCGCGCAGTTTGGCCAGGCCCTCGCCGGGGCGCAGGGCGCTGTCCAGCACAAAGTCAAAACGCGCGAAGTAGGCGGCCAGCGGCGCGGCCAGGTGCTCGTCGTCGTCGATCAGGAGTATGCGGGGCATGCAACCATCATAGGGAGAAATCGCGGTTCGCCCTCAGGCGTGCGCGCGGCGCGCGAAGTACAGCCCCGCCAGCAGCAAGGCGACCAGCGCGAAGTGAAACACCAGGTCGGGCGCCGACTGCGGCCCTATGCCGACGGCGATGGTGAACAGGCCCACCAGCGTGCCCAGCAGCGCGAAGCCCTGGCCCAGCAGCGCCAGCCTGCGCGTGCGTGCGGACCACAGCAGGCTCAGGGCCCAGGTTGCCAGCAGCACCACGGCAATCACCGCCTCGGCAATGCGGGCCTGGCCATGGGCATGGCCTTGCAGCAACAGGCCGGCATGCACCATGGAGGCCGCGCCCAGCAGGCCGGCCTCCAGCAGCAGAAAACCACGCAGCATGCGCGAGGCCTGGGCAGCCATCACCATGGGTCCTGCGGTCCGAGCCGGCCCAGGTGGGTATGGCCAAAACCCGCACCGTACTTGAGGCCGTAGCCGAGCAGGCGGTCAAAGCCGATGTGCGCGCACCAGACCAGCGCCGCGGCCAGCAGCAGGGGCGAAGCACCGAGCACGCCCACGGCCAGCAGGCCGACGGCGCCTAGATAGGAATGCGCCGCGTTGTAAACCAGCGCACCCCAGCGCGGCCCGGCCAGGTAAGCCGCGAAGGACAGGTCGGGCAGCAGGAACAGCGCCGCGAACCAGCCCCAGCCCGCGCCGAACTGGGCATAGGCCGCCACCGAGGCGGCCAGCACCATCAGCCCCTCGGCGCGCAGCAGCAGGCGCACGCCGCCATTGGCGCTGCCGGGCTCCGCCGCCGCCTCGCGGCGCACGGGCCGCGCCACGCGGCCGGGCAGAAAGACCAGCGCCTCAGCCACGGTAGCCCCAGCGGCGGCCGCGCTCCATGAAGTCGCGCACTTTCTGCTGCTGCTCGGGCCGCAGGTTGTCGAAGAAGTCGGCCGCGGCGGCGATCACCTCGGGGCTGCCGGACTGCAGGGCCGCGGTTTTTTCATCGATCAGCTTTTTGGCGCCGGCCTGGTCCAGCTTGTTGCCGGCAAACAGGCCGCGAAAGGCCTCGCGCGGCTCGGTGGTGCCGCGCAAGGCGGTGCGCTGGGCCTGCAGCTTGTCGGCCAGCACGGCGAGCTTTTGTTTCTGCGCGGCGTCCAGGTCCAGGCGCGAGCCGATTTTTTCGACGATGCGGGCGCGCGCTTCGGGTGAGCCCGGATCACCATGCCAGCCGTGGCCGCCGTGCGAGCAGGCGCCCAGGCTGCCGATGATGAGCGCCCCGCCAAACAGGCCGAGCAGGGTTTTTTTGATGCGGTGTTTCATGAAGAGCCTTGCGGGAGGTGTTGAGGTTCTTCATGGTGCCCGCGCCGGGCGCGGCGGTGTTTTCGCGCCGGTTGCGGCATGTTTCGCTTTGTTTCGGCGGGGCTCTTCCCCTAAGATAGGCGGCGAGAACAAGGGCCGGGGGGCCCGAGGAGGGATCAAACACATGGATCGTCGACGTTTTCTGCAGCGCGCCGCAGCAGCACCGGCCGCCGCGCTGGCCACCCTGAGCCTGCCGGCTTTTTCACAAGCTTTGCCCGCAAGTGCCGCCGACCCGGCCGCGCGCGCCGCCTCCATCGAAGCCTGGCGGCAACGGCTGCAGGGCATGCTCGACAAGGGCCGCCTGCCCATCATCGACATGGAGGCTACCTATGTGGCCGGCACCACCAACATCCCCCAGATCATGGCCTGGATGGACGAGACCGACATTGCGCAGATCGCTTTTGCGCCGGCCTTTTCACCGGACTCCGAGCCCTCGCTGGAGCTGCACCGCCAGTACCCCGGCTATTTCATCCCCACGACCAGCAGCGGCGAGTTCCCGCGCTGGTGGAACAACCCCGACGCCTTTGTGAGCAAGGTGGCCGGCGACCTCAAGACCGGCCGTTACCACACCATGGGGGAGTACGAATTTCGCCACTACCCCTCTCCCGAGCAGGTTGAAGCCCGCAACTTCGCCCGCGACATCACCGTGCCGCTGGACGGGCCCGCGGGCCAGGCGCTGTTCCAGCTCAGCGAGGACACCGGCACGGCCTTCCAGATCCACTACGAAATCGAAGACAGCCTGCTCCCGGTGCTGGAAGGCATGCTGGCGCGCTACCCCAAGGCGCAGGTCATCTGGTGCCACCTGGGCATGGTCCGCTACCCGGAGCGCGCCAAGACCTACAACCCCGCTTACGTGGCCTCGCTGATCACACGCTTTCCCGGCCTGCATTTCGACCTGGCGGTGCCGCGTCCCGAGAACATCTACCGTCCTTCGGGCGCGCGCGACTCCACCCTCTTCCAGGGCGGGCGGCTGGGCAGCGAATGGCAGGCTTTGCTGGAGAAATTTCCCGAGCGCTTTGTGGCGGCCAGCGACTACCGGCCGCCGGTCGAATCCATGTACCGGACCACCATGGGCCGGCAACGCAACCTGATCCTGGCGCCGCTCAGCGAAGCCGCGCGCCACAAGATCGCCTATGGCAATGCCTGGCGGCTGGTGACCGGGAAGAACTGGGGCGCCTGAACGCTCAGGCGGACTGCAGCAGCGCGGCCGGGTCCTCGCTGGCCAGCACCTGTTCGGCCCAGGGCTGCAGCTTGGAGGCGTCGGCGCGCAGGATCTGCTGCTTGACCGCCAGGATTTGCGAGGGATGCATGGAAAAGCTGCGCAGGCCCAGGCCCAGCAGCAGCCGAGTCATGCCCACGTCGCCGGCCATCTCGCCGCAGACGCTCACGCCCTTGCCCTGGGCATCGCATTCGGCAATGGTGTCGGCGATCAGGCGCAGCACCGCCGGGTGGCAGGGATCGTACAGGTGCGAGACCGCCTCGTCGGCGCGGTCTATGGCCAGCGTGTACTGGATCAGGTCGTTGGTGCCTATCGACAAAAAGTCGAAGTACTTCAGGAAGAGCTTGAGCGTGAGCGCGGCCGCCGGGATTTCAATCATCGCGCCCAGGCGCACCGGGCCATAGGGCGTGCCGTTGTTGTCCAGCGTGGCGCGCGCATGGTCTATCAGCGACATGGTCTGGCGGATTTCCGTGGCGTGCGCCAGCATGGGCACCAGCAGGTTGACCTGGCCGTGCGCGGCCGCGCGCAGGATGGCGCGCAGCTGCGTGAGGAACATGGGCGGGTCCGCCAGGCTCCAGCGTATGGCGCGCAGGCCCAGCGCCGGGTTCAAATGGGTGTCCTGGGCCTTGGCATGGCGGTCCAGCGGCTTGTCCGAGCCTATGTCCACCGTGCGTATGGTCACCGGCAGGCCGTGCATGCCTTCAATCGCCTTGCGGTAGGCCTGGTACTGCTCTTCCTCGTCGGGCAGCTTGCCGCTGCGTCCCATGAACAGGAATTCGCTGCGGAACAGCCCGACGCCGACCGCGCCGGCCGTCACCGCGCCCAGGGTGTCCTCGGGCATTTCAATGTTCGCCAGCAGCTCCACGCGCTGCCCGTCCATCGTCAGTGAGGGAGTGTTCTTGAGCCGGTTCAGGCGCTGGCGCTCGAGCTCGCCCTGGCGCTGCTTGAAGCCGTACTCGGCCAGGATGATGGGCGAGGGGTCGACGATCAGCACGCCGGCGTCGCCGTCGATGATGACCCAGTCGTCCTGCTTGATCAGCTGGCTGGCGCTGCGCGCGCCCACCACCGCCGGGATGTCCATGCTGCGCGCCACGATGGCGGTGTGCGAGGTCTTGCCGCCCACGTCGGTGGCAAAACCGGCGAACAGGCTTTGCTTGAACTGCAGCATGTCGGCCGGCGACAGATCGTGCGCCACCAGCACCAGCGGCACGTCGGTGGTGTCGTCCAGCAGCAGGTCTTGCTGCGAGAGCTTGCGGCCCGCGCCCGCCTGGGCGGCCGGCTGCACCGGCGAGGCCACGCCCTTCATGTGGCGCAGGATGCGCTCGACCACTTGCTCGAGGTCGGCCTTGCGCTCGCGCAGGTACTCGTCCTCCATGTCGTCGAACTGGCGCGCGATGATTTCGTACTGCGTGGTCAGCGCCCACTCGGCGTTGTAGTGGCGGTCCACGATCCAGTGCTTGACGCCGCTGATCAGCTGCTCGTCCTGCAGCAGCATCAGGTGCACGTCCAGCAGGGCGGCCAGCTCGTGCGGCGCGTCCTTGGGCAGGTCCTGCTGCAGGCGGGTGATTTCCTCCATCACCGCATTGCGCGAAATCCGCACCCGCGTGATCTCGTCGGCCGTCTTGTCGTCCTCGATGAAATAGTGCGCCACGTCGGCGCGGCTGGAGGCGACCAGCACGGCACGGCCTATCGCGATACCCCGCGAGACGGCAAGACCGTGGACTGAAAAGGTCACTCGCCTTCTCCAAACTTGTCGGCGATCAGCGCGAGGATGGCCTCCATCGCCGCCTGCTCGTCGTTGCCGTTGGTCTCGACCTCGACGGTGCTGCCCAGGCCGGCGGCCAGCATCATGACGCCCATGATGCTTTTGGCATTGACGCGGCGCTCGCCCTTGCTCATCCAGACTTCGCAGCCGAAGCTGCCGGCGAGTTTGGTGAGTTTGGCGGAGGCGCGGGCGTGCAGGCCCAGCTTATTGCTGATGTTCGTGCTGGTCTTGATCATGGTTTCGGCGCACCTGGTTTTGCGGTGCGGTAATGGCGACCTGCATCACGCCCTGCGTGGCGCCTACGAGGGCGCGCGCCACCAGGGCGTCCAGCGACTCGTGCCGGTAGGACACGGTGCGCAGCAGCATGGGCAGGTTGATGCCGGTGATAAGTTTGGAATGAACGCCGTCGACGAGTTTTTGCGCCACGTTGCAGGGCGTGGCCCCGAAGACGTCGGCCAGCACCAGCGCATGCGAGGTGCCCAGCTGGGCCAGCATGATGCGGGCCTGGGCCAGGGTTTCCTCGGGCGGCATGTTGGGTTGCACGTCCAGCGCGGCGACGCCGGGCGCGTTGTCGGGGAAGACATGCAGCACGCACTGGCGCAGGGCGGAGGCCAGCGGGGCGTGGGCGATGATGAAGATGCCGTTCATGGGTTTTCGGGTTCCACTGAATTATCGGCGCGCACACTGAGGAAATACCCATATGAGGCGATACAACAACACAATAACACCCCCATGGCCGCCTGGAAGCTCCCCAGCGTGCCCAGGCCCAGGGCGGCGAACACGTCGATCAGCAGGCCTATGCCCCACTGCACGACAAACACGCCGGCAAAAATCATGAGGTTGTAGGCCGACAGCGCCCGCCCCGCCAGCGAGGGTTTGAAGGCCATGCCCACCGCCGGCTGCGCCAGGCCCATGACGCTGCAGCCCATGCAGAACAGCGCCCAGCCCAGCCAGCCGGTGGACGCGCCGGCCGCGATGTTAAAGGCCAGCACCGCGATGCTGACCGGCACGCCCCAGGTGATCAGCCGGGTCGCGGTCCAGCCCTGGCGCGACAGCCAGGGATTGACCATGCCCCAGCTCCAGAAGGTCAGCAGCATGGTGGCATTGATATAGAACAGGCCCGTGGCGGCCTCAAGCGGCGTGTAGCCCGCGACCTTGACCATCCAGGGGCCGGCCCACAAGGTCTGCACCGCGACCAGCCCGCCGTAGTTGAAGAAGGCCATGGGCGTCATCTTGCGGAAATAGCGGCTGCGCCAGATGGGCGCGTAACCGGACTCTTCAGCCTCCCCGGCCGGCCCCGCGGCATGGCCGGTTTTCCACACCGGCGCCACCCAGGCGATGGCCGCCATGGACAGCACAATCATGGCCGCCAGTATCCAGAACAACGGCCGCCAGCCCGTGACCGGCATCAGCCACTGCACCGGCAGGGTGGAGGCCAGCATGCCCAGCGAGCCCGTCATCAGCATCCAGGAATTGGCGCGCAAGACCGTGGCCGGCTCGAACCAGCGGCGGTAGCCGGTGAGCGGCGCCATCAGGCAGGCGCTCACGCCCATGCCCACCAGCACACGCGCCGCCAGCAGCCAGGCAAAGCTGGTCGCCAGCGAAAACGCCAGGCAACCCAGCACGGCAATGCTCAAAAAACCCAGGATCACGCGCTTGGGCCCATGGCGGTCCAGCCAGGTGCCCAGCGGCAGCTGCGTGGCGGCAAAACCCAGGAAATAACCGCCGGCCAGCAGCCCCAGGTCGCGCGCATGCAGCGAAAACTCCTGCGTCAGCACCGGCGACAAGGTGGCCGTGATGGCCCGCACCAGCGCCGAGCAAAAGTAGGCCGCGGCAAAGGCCAGGAACACAATGGCGCCCGTCCACGCATCCAGCCGGCCGGCTTCGGACGGCGCGGCCGATGCATTGCGCGCGGCGGACATAGAGGTTTGGGCGCTCGTCATTCGAATCATTCGAATTTAAGGCTGGAGAAAAAGGTCTCGGCCACCTCGGGCGCAATGCGGTCGGCATAGAGCACGACCTGGAAGACTTGCGCGCCCTGGGCGAAATAAGCGGCCTGCCCCTCGACCACCGCGCCGTCGGGGCGACGCCCCTGGGCCTTGACCAGTACGCCAGCGCTGCCGGAAACCTTGAGCGGCGCCAGCTGCGCGGGCCCGGCCTTCATGTTCGCCAGCGTCAGGCTTTGCCATTGCGCCAGCACGGGTGCGGCCTGGGCCGCATCGCCCAGCTGCGCCACCGCCACGGCAAAGGTCGCGCCGCCGGCATCACAGCCCAGCATGGACAGCGGCGTTGCCGGACCGCCCAGGGGCACGGTTTTTTGCGCCTTGTCGGGCTTGCAGGGCAGCAACAGCGCCAGGCGCGTGCCCTCGGGCCGCACTTCGCGCCAGTTCAGGGTGGGGCTGCAGGCTGTGAGCATGGCCACGGCCGTCAAAAGGGCGGCGACCGGCCGCGGCAAGGGGCGCATAGCGGCCCCGGAAATCATAAGCATGCCTTGGACTTTACAGGGATTCCCGCCTGGAGGCGACGTTTTGCACCGCTTTGGCGCGCGAGAAGCATCCGGCCTTGCACCAAGCTGGGCTCGTTGCTTGCTCATGGTTGATGTGCGCGGCACCTGTATTGAAAAAGCTCAGGACTTTGCGCGCAAGGATGCGGGCCCGCAATCATGGCCGCCCGAACAGGGCCCGGGCTTGATAAGCTCGGATGATGTATTTCAAAACACCCCTGTTCATAGCCGTGATGCTGATATGTGCTGCAAGCCCTGCCTGGGCGTTGGAGCTGCAGAGCCAGAATTTCAGCGACGATGAAATTTTCTCGGCTGTCGTCAACCGGTTCAAGAAGCCGCTTCAACACCGGTTCAACCCTGCCGCTACGGGTGAACGAAAACCTTTGCTGGTGCTGGGCCCCGCACTGAAATTTGGCAAAAAAATCCAGTCCCAATCATTTACCCACCTGACGCAGGAAGAGCTGGTTGCGGAACAACAGGCTGTTTTTATATTGATAGAAAATTCGGGTCGGGATGCTGAGGGGAGCACACTCTATGTGAAGTACGACATACCGAGCAATGCGTCTTATGGCGTGCTGAAGGTTTATCCCAAAGACGGCGTCCTGGTGGCTGAGACGCATGACAGCTATCGATCATCCTCGGGTGCCAGATTCACCTATGGCAAGTTGTACAAAGGTGTGGCTTGCCGGGACAACACGGAAATGGCGTACCGCTGGAACTACTACGAACGCAATGGCTCAAGCGGGCGTTGCCTTGACACGATGTTTACTGAATTTACGGACTAGCGAGCCTCAGGACAGCTTGCGAAGCTGACGCAAGCTGAAGGACAAAAAGGATGCTCTTCAAACGCCGTGAGTTTCTTGCTGCGATGTTTCCAGTCGCCTCCCAGTTGACGGGGTGCGCAAGCATGCAGGCGACGACGACCGAATCGTCCCCGACAGTTCAGCTTCACCCACCACTGCTTGCCAGCGAAAGCGATTGGTCTTCCCTGCCTGACCGATGCAAAGCGGACCCTGATCTTGACCGCTTCACCGCGGCACTGCTGGCACGCGCCCGCAGTGACATCGCCCTGCCTTCGCTGGAGCACAAACCCGCAGACGGCCGCCCGCTCAGTGTCTCGCGCGAGTTTATTCGCCGAAGCCTGCAGTGGGCTTTCGCTTACCGGGTGACGAGGGAGCGGGTTTTCCTGGACCGCGCCCGGCAGGAAATGCTCGCCATCGCCGCATTCAGTGACTGGCCGGAGCATTATCTGGAGCTCGCCGAGATCACCACGGGCATGGCCATTTCCTACAGCTGGCTTTTGAATGACCTGCCGGCCGGCGACCGTGCCGCCCTGCGCGCCGCGATGGTCGACAAGAGCATTGCCCAGGCGCGCCACGGCAACAGAGCTTTCAGGTCCACCAACAACTGGAACCAGGTTTGCATTGGCGGCATGGTCCTCGGCGCGCTGGCCGTGGAGGACGATGAACCCGCACTTGCGGCCGATCTGCTCGCGGCGGCGCGCCAGGGCGTCTTTATCGGGCTGAATGCCTACCGCCCGGATGGGGTCTACCCGGAGGGGCCGACCTACTGGAGCTACGGAACCAGCTTTACGGTGCTGCTGGCCGCCGCACTGCGTGGCCGCAAAGGCGGCGACTGGGGCTTGCTGGATGCGCCTGGCTTCAGGCGCAGTGCCGAGTTCTATACACACGCCATCGGCCCGTCCGGGAAGCACTTCGATTTTGCCGACAGCGTCGAGAGCCAGGAATTGCCATGCGCCATCGTCTACCTGGCCCGTGAACTGGACCAGCCCGCGCTGTTGACAGCCACGCGCGAGATGATCCGCCAGCAGCAGGGCCTGTCCGACCGCTTCGCGCCTCTCTCCGTGTTGTGGTGGCCCACCAAAACGGGCGGAAATGCCCTGCCCACCAGCTTCTCGGGCCAGGGGGCGCAGCCGCTCGCCATCTGGCGCTCATCATGGTCCGACCCCAACGCGTGGTGGTTCGCCATCAAGGCGGGCGGAGCGGCGCACAGCCATGCGCATATGGATGCCGGCAGTTTTGTGCTCGAACTGGATGGCCTGCGCTGGGCCAAAGACCTCGGCATGCAGGACTACGGCAGCCTGGAATCACGCGGCATAGACCTGTGGAACATGAAGGCGGATTCAACACGCTGGCAGGTCTTCAGGCTTTCTGCCGAAGCGCACAACACGCTGACGCTGGACGGCCAGGCGCACAGTGTCCGCGGCATGGCCACGCTGCGCATGCTTGCCGAGCGCGAGGCCTTGATAGACCTGACCCCCGCGCTGTTGCCCGGCCAGGTCACGCAGGCCAGCCGCCGTGCCCGTTTCCTGGATGACGGGGTGCAACTTGACGACGAGCTTCTCGGCACCCGCCCCGGCAGCACCATCCGGTGGGCGATGGCCACCGAGGCTGAGGTCAGGCTGGAGGGCCGCACCGCCTTTCTGGCGCAAAAGGGCAAACACCTGACCGTGCAGTTTGAAGGCAACGCCATCCAGCTGGACGTGCTCGACATTTCCGCGCCCCGCCAGGACTTCGACCAGCCGAATCCCAACGTTCGCCAGCTGGTGGTGTCCGGAAAACCCGGGGCAGACGGCAGCTGGAAGCTCAGCGCCCGCTTTTCGCGGGGCTAAACACCGTGGATTGGTTCCCGAAGGGCACCCGCCTCAGCCCGGTGCGCAGCTTGAGGGCTTTTTGCACCGCCTTGGCGCACTTGAGACGCAACGGCCGCCACAAGGCGGGGCACGGTGTTTGCTACGGCTTCCCCAACATAGGAGCCAACCATGAACCGCAACGACATCACCGAAAAAATCATCACCGCCAAAGTCAGCAAAGGCATCACCTGGGAGTCCGTCGCCAAAAAAGTCGGCCTCAGCAAGGAATGGACAACCGCCGGCTGCCTGGGCCAGATGACCTTTGACGAAAAACAGGCCAAGGTGATAGGCAAGATATTCGGCCTCACGGCCGAAGAGCAAAAGTGGCTGCAGGTCGTGCCCTACAAGGGCTCGCTGCCCACGCCCGTGCCGACTGACCCGCTGATCTACCGCTGGTATGAAATCGTGAGCGTCTACGGCACGACGATCAAGGAACTGATCCACGAGGAATTCGGCGACGGCATCATGAGCGCGATTGATTTCAGCATGGACATCGTGCGGCAACCCGACCCAAAAGGCGATCGCGTCAATGTGGTGTTGTCGGGGAAGTTTTTGCCGTACAAGACGTATTGATCTTGTTAACGCGGCCGGTGTGCAGAGAGAAAACGCACCAGGGCCCCGCTCAAGCCGGGCGCAATCGGCAAGGCCGGGTCGCCGTAAGAGGCGATCTGCCGCGCCGGGTCCAAAGGGACCTGCTTGAGCACATGGTTCATGCCCGGGATGATGCGCAGCTCGGCATCCGGCTTCGCCGCGCCCAGCGCCATGGCTTGCGCGACGGAAACCTGGATATCAGTGTCGCCCTGCAGGATCAGGCACGGTACGCGGAGTTTCTTGATCTCCGACGCGGGGATGCGCTTGAACCAGGAGATCAAATACGGCTGGACGCTGGGCCGGTACAAAGCGGCCAAGGCTGCGGGGACATCGCCCACCGCCTCGCCCCTCTCCAGCGAGGACAGGATGGCCTCGTTGCGCTCGGCCAGGTCCGCAGGCAGCTGGGGTGCCAGCTGTTGCCGCAGGATGGAGGCTGCGCCCTGGGCCGCCCCGGCGATAGAAACAAATGCGCTGACGGCCCGCCCTTGCGCGGCCAGCATGCCTATCAGGGAGCCCTCGCTGTGGCCCACCACCGCAACGCCTGAAAACCGCGCATCGTTGGCCAGCAGATCTATCCACGCGGCCGCGTCTTCCACAAAATTGTCCAAACGCAGGTCGGCCTCGCGGCCCGCCGCCGCGGCACTCGCACCCACGCCGCGCTTGTCATAACGGACCGAGGCAAAGCCCGCATCGGCCAGGGACTGGGCCAGCATCTTGAGGCTGTCATTTTTCCCCTGAACACCCGCGCTATTGCCGTCACGGTCGGTGGAGCCCGACCCTGAAATGATCAGCACAATCGGGATCTTTTTGTCGCTGCTCACCGGCAGCATCAGCGAACCTGCGATCCGGCCGTGGGCGGTGTCCAGGGAAATGGGCTGCTCGGTAGCCGCCGCTACTGAAACTTGCACAGCCAATGCGGCAAGGGCGCCGGCGATGAGTTTTTTCATGGCTTGATGCTGAGGTTGGAGCCTGGCGCGACAGCTTGCACCGCTAGAGCTTGGTCGGATCGCCAAGCGCCTTGTTGAGCCGAACCGCCTCCTTGGCGAGGCGGCGCGACAAGGCGGCGTTGACTTTGTCACCCTCGTGAAACTCTCTGGTCGCCATTTCATACTTGCCACCGGGTTTGAGCAGGGGGTCCATTTCGCGAAGGCGTTGACCTCGCCAGAAGCCGAACAGCACGCGGCTTTCTTCAGCGCGGACGAGCAGCACAGGCCCGTTAGACAGATAAACCAGGTGGCCCCACTTGATGACTTCGTCCAGCGCGGCGCCGCCCAGAACGGCCGCTCTCAGCTGTTCGACCGTGGTGCGCTGCCAACCGGATAGGGCGGCGACATAAGCGTCAGGGTTTGGAGCGGGAATGGTTTTTCTCATCATGCCAAGTGTTGTGCCTCTTAAGACGACGCACCAGTACGGCCTAGGCGTCAGTGCTGGTTTGGTTTCGTGACGGTCCACATTGAGAGCAGGTCCGGATTTTCCACCTCTTCACCTGTGCTGTGCAGCGTATAGATCCCGGGATTCGCCCATGAGATGGCATCAAGCGTTGGCGGCATGACCCAAGACTCACCTTGGCGCTTACCCAAGAGAGAAATGCATATTCCTTTTGTATCGGCAGATTCCACCACGCCGTGCATCTGAAGACGCTCCAGTTCTTTTCCTGAGTGATCCAGATAAGTAACACCTACCAAGATGTACCGCCCCACATACGTGTCTGCGACCTCTTGATCGAAGTCAGGTGGCGCACTATCACCAGTCCATTTGTACATATTTTTAGTCCCGCATTTGATGACGGACAGGGCGATGACATAAGCGTGAGGGCTTGCAGCGGGAGCGTTTTTTCATCATGGCAAATGTCGGCGCCGTGCGTTGCCCAGGTTTCGGATTGGCGGAGCCCGAACTTAGGGAGCCCTCTTTGCGAACGGAAGATGAGCGAGATACACGATTGGCGCAAGCAGGAGTGCTGACATGACGATGATCAGCGCCAGTAGCTTCGTGCGCAAATGCACCTGAGGCTGAATGAGCCCGCTTTGGGCAGCTACCTGGAATATCTTGGCACGGGCCTCGAGGGTCCCGCAGGACAGGACCTGCTCACCCTTGCGAAACGTCGAAAGTTCTGCGCCTGTCCTGGCGTCACGCCATATGATGATTTTGAAGAACAGCTCAGGGTGTATGCCCAACAATGCCTTTTCAAGAACTGGAGCTGGTCGCAGCAAAAGCTGTGGACAGGGCTCCGAAGTTGAAGCGGCGAAAGACGGTCCACTGGCAAGCAGCCGCACGGTCAGACCGACGAGAACCGCCCCCCAAAGAACGGAAATAACGATCCAGGTGCGCACCCAGGCTGGTTGGTTTTTCTTCATTGCAATTTTCCGGGCAGTTGCCGCTCAATCTGCGGTGCAAAATGGCGCCGCATGTTCAGTTTAAACATTTCATGCATCGAAACCGCCATTGCCACTCGCATTCGGGCAGGGGTGAGGACCGACGGCCCTCATAGAGGCAAAATGCCCCCATGAACTCTTTAGACGGCATCCGCATCCTAGACCTCTCCCGCGTACTCGCGGGCCCCTGGTGCACCCAGACTTTGGCCGACCTTGGGGCCGATGTGATCAAGATCGAGCGGCCGGGCACGGGCGACGACACGCGGACCTGGGGGCCGCCCTTCTTGAAAGACGCGCAAGGCGCGGACACCGAGGCCGCTTACTACCTGGGCACCAACCGCAACAAGCGCTCGATGACCTGCGACATTGCCCAGCCCGCGGGCCAGGCGCTGGTGCGGGAGCTGGCCGCGCATTGCGACGTGTTTGTCGAGAACTTCAAGGTCGGCGACATGGCGCGCTACGGGCTGGATTACGCCTCGCTGAAGGCCATCAACCCGCGCATCGTGTACTGCTCGGTCACCGGGTTTGGGCAGAACGGGCCATATGCCGAGCGCGCGGGGTATGACTATGCGATCCAGGGCATGGGCGGGCTCATGAGTGTGACGGGCGAGCGCGACGACCTGGGCGGCGGGCCGCAAAAAGTGGGCGTGGCGGTGGCCGATTTGATGACGGGCATGTATGCGACGGTGGCCATCCTGGCCGCGCTGCGCCATGCCGAAAAAACCGGCGAGGGCCAGCAGGTGGACATGGCACTGCTGGACACGCAGGTGGCCATGCTGGCCAACCTGGGCGCCAACTATCTGGTCAGCGGCAAGGCGCCGGGCCGGGCCGGCAATGCGCACCAGAACATCGTGCCCTACCAGGTGTTTGAGGTGGCGCCCGCGGCCGACGGAAGCAAGGACCACTTGATCCTGGCCGTGGGCAATGACTCGCAGTATGCGAAGTTCTGCGCGGTGGCCAATATCCCTGAACTCGCGACCAACCCGCTGTTTGCCACCAACCGCAACCGGGTACAGAATCGGGCCAAGCTGGTGCCCATCCTGGAGGCCGTGATGAAGACGCGCGGCAAGGCCGACTGGCTGGCGGCGCTGGAGGCCGCGAAAGTGCCCTGCGGCGCGATCAACAACCTGGCCGAGGTGTTTGCCGACCCGCAGATCGCGGCACGCGGCATGGTGACCGAATGGCAGCATCCGGTGAAGCAGGACTTGAAGCTGGTCTCCAGCCCCATTCGCCTGAGCGCGACGCCGGTGCGCACCGATTTGCCGCCGCCGCTGCTGGGCCAGCACACAGATGAGGTGCTGCGCGAGCTGCTGAACTATTCCGAGGCGAAACTGTCCGAACTAAAGGGCGGCAAGACAATTTGAGGCGGAAAACCCCAAGCAGGAGGTGATGCAATGAAACACAATTTTGTTCTGGTGCATGGCGCATGGCATGGCGGCTGGTGCTGGCGGCGTGTGGCGCAGGTCTTGCAGCTGGACCACCACAAGGCTTTTGCGGTGACGTTGACGGGCCTGGGCGAGCGGGCCCACCTGCTGTCGCCCGCGATCAACCTCGATACCCACATCAACGACGTGATCAACCTCATCGAGGCCGAGGAGCTGCACGAGGTCACGCTGGCCGTGCATTCTTACGCCGGCATGATAGGCACGGCGGTGGCGGATCGCTTGGGCGAACGGCTCAAGCACCTGGTGTATGTGGATGCGGTGGTCCCGCAGCCGGGCGAAAGCTGGAGCAGCACCCACGATGCGGCCACGCAGCAAAAGCGCATGGTGGCGGCGCAGGCCTCGCCCTGCTTCAGCTTTCCGCCGCCCGACCCCGAGGTGTACGGCCTGGCGGGCGCCGACCACGACTGGGTGCAGCGCCGGCAGACGCCGCACCCGGGCAACACCTACCAGGCGCCGCTGGATTTTGATGTGCAGCGCGTGGCGGCCGTGCCGCGCACTTTTGTGAGCTGCACCGCGCCGGCGCTGGCGACCATCACACCCAGCCGGCTGCGTGCGCGCGACCCGCAATTCTGGGGCGGCGCCTGGCTGCCGAATTCACGGGTGCTGGACCTGGCCACCGGCCATGACCCCATGGTCACCGAGCCCGCGGCGCTGGCGCGCATCCTGCTGGAGTGCGCCGAATGAAGACGGTGGGCCGCCGCGGCTTCACGGCCGCGCTGGCGGGCAGCCTGGCCTGGCCGCTGCAGGCCCAGGCCAAGGACAGCGCCCTGCCCGTGCCGGCTTCGCTGCCCGAGGCGGCCGGGCTGGCCGCCTCGGGCAGCGAGCCGCTGGTGCTGCTGGTCACCCTGCCCGGCTGCCCATATTGCGAGCTGGTGCGGCGCAACTACCTGCTGCCGGCGCGCCAGGAAAACGGCCTTCAGGCCTGGCAGCTCAATGTGACCGACAACCGCACGCCGCTGGCGGGTTTTGACGGCAAGCCCACGACGGCGGCCGCCTGGACCAAGGCCGCCAAGGCGACATTCACGCCCACGGTGCTGTTCCTGGGCCCGCAGGGGCAGGCACTGGCCGAGCCGCTGGTGGGCGCGGCGATTCCGGATTTTTACGGCGCCTACCTGGACGAGCGCCTGGTGCTGGCGCGCCGGGCCGTGGTGGCGCTGCGCTGAAGGCGCTAAAGCGGTGAAGGCCATGACGGACGCCGAGTCGCTGCAGGCCGCCATCCACGAGGAGGTGGCGCTGCGGGCCTACGACCCGCACTGGCCCGCGATGTTTGAGGACGAGCGAACGCGGCTGCTGGCGCTGTTTCCCGGCGACTTCATGGCGATTGAGCACATGGGCAGCACGGCGGTGCCGGGGCTGGCGGCCAAGCCGGTGATAGACATCCTGGGCGGTGTGGCCTCCATGGCGGCGGCCAGGGCGCTGGTGGCGCCGCTGTGCGCGCAGGGTTATACGGCTTCGGCCGAATTCAACGCGACGCTGGTCGACCGCCAGTGGCTGATGCGCTGGGCCGACGGCCACCGCACCCACCACCTGCACCTGGTGGTGCACGGCGGCCCGGTGTGGGCGCAGCGCCTGCAATTTCGGGATGCGCTGCGCGCCGATGCCGCGCTGGCCTGGCACTATGCGGCGCTCAAGGCCGAGCTGGCGGCCAAATACCCGGCCGACCGCGAGGCCTATACCGAGGCCAAGGCGGCCTTTGTGCGGTCGGTATGCGAAGGCTGAAGCCCCCGTCTGCACCCTGGCTACTATTAAGCCGCCAAATCACCCCGCTGGACCTGTACTAATGCCCCCTGGGCCCTTGGCGAACAGGGCTTAGGTGGTAAATTCAAGCCGTTCAAGCAGGAGAGCGCTGCCGCAAGGCAGCCACCGAAGGCGCAAACTTCCATAATCGCTCAGGTCCCGTACTGCCCGGAAACACACAGCCGTCTGGAGAGACGCCGCATGCAAGGTGCGGCGCACCGAAGGAGCAAAGCCCCAAGCGCAAGCCGCGGCTGAATCTCTCAGGTAACAAGGACAGTGGAAGCGGCCGCAAGCACCTGATGGCTTGGCGGTTGCCATGATTCTTTTTTTGATTCAAGCACCCCCAGGCCATGGCGCTTGCGCAACTGCCATTTCTGCTTGAGAAGGAATCACCATGAAAGTCATGGTTTTGGGTGCGGGTGTCACGGGGGTCACGACGGCCTGGTATCTGGCGCAGCGCGGACACGAAGTCACGGTCATCGAACGGCGCGGCGCGGCCGCGATGGAAACCAGTTTTGCCAACGGCGGGCAGATTTCCGTCAGCCATGCGGAGCCCTGGGCCAACCCGGGCGCGCCGCTCAAGGTGCTGCAGTGGCTGGCGCGCGAGGACGCGCCGCTGTTGTTCCGGCTGCGCGCCGATGTGAACCAGTGGCTGTGGGGCCTGGAGTTTCTGCGCAACTGCACGCCGGCGCGCACCGCGCAAAACATCCGCCAGATCGTGAACCTGGGCATGTACAGCCGCGGCGCGCTGCAAAAACTGAGGGCCGAACTGGGCCTGCAGTACGACGCGAAGACCCAGGGCATTTTGCATTTCTACACCAGCCAGGCCGAATATGACGCCGCGCAGGAGCCGGCGCGCATCATGCGTGAGCACGGCTGCGAGCTGGACATGAAAACCGCCGAAGAGTGTGTGGCCATAGAACCCGCGCTGGCGCAGTGCCGCGCCAGCATCGTGGGCGGCAGCATGACGCCCAGCGACGAGTCGGGCGATGCCCAGGCCTTTACCACCGCGCTGGCCGCGCGCTGCGAGCAGGCGGGCGTGAAGTTTCTCTACAACACCACCATCCTCGATGTGCAGGCCAGCGGCGGGCAACTGGACGGCGTGCAGGTCGCCCGAGGCAGCGGCGAAGCTGGCGGGCGTGTGGAGACCCTGAAGGCCGACGCCTATGTGATGTGCCTGGGCGCCTTCAGCGCGCCCTGGGCTAAAAAACTGGGGCAAAGCCTGCGCATCTACCCGGCCAAGGGTTATTCGGTGACGCTGCCGGTGATCAACGAGGCGGCCTCTTACCAGGTGAGCCTGACCGACGACGAGTACAAGCTGGTGTTCTCGCGCCTGGGCAATCGCCTGCGCATCGCGGGCACGGCGGAGCTCAACGGCTACAACACCGAGCTGAACCTGGTGCGCTGCCAGGCCATCGTCCGCCGCGTGAAGCAGCTCTTCCCGGAGATGACAGACGGTGAAGGTGCGCAGTTCTGGACCGGCCTGCGCCCGGCCACGCCCAGCAACGTGCCTTACATCGGCAAAAGCAAAACGTCCAATCTGTTCCTCAACACGGGCCACGGCACGCTGGGCTGGACGCATGCCTGCGGCTCGGGCGCGGCGATTGCCGACATCGTGAGCGGGCGCGTGCCGGAAGTGGATTTTGCGTTTACCGGCATGCCGGCGCGGGGGCACGGCATGCTATTGCCGGGCATGGCGAAAGCCTGAGGGCGGGCGCCTGTGCAGCATGGGGGCGAACACGGTAATATCGCCCTCCGTTCACCAGCCCCATGCCGCCATGACATCAGCCACGAACATGCCGCCCGACGGCCTTCCCATCTACCGACTGCTGACCGGCCCGGATGACGCGAGTTTTTGCCACCGGGTCAGCGAAGCGCTCGCGCTCGGTTACACGCTTTACGGCTCGCCGGCGGCGACCTTTAACGGCGAGCGTGTCATCGTGGCGCAGGCGCTGCTCTGGCCTTCGGCGCACAGGAGCGCTCAATGAGCGTTCCCGCGCCGCTGAACCCGGCAACCCTGCAGGCCATGGCGGATTTCCCGCGCCAGCTGGAGCTGTTTTACGCGGCCATTCCTGAAAGCCACCGCAACTGGACACCTTCGTCCTGGGACGGCATCCCCAGCGAGACCTTCTCGGCGCTGGGCCAGGTCTGCCATGTGCGGGACATAGAGATCGATGGCTACCATGTGCGCATACAGCGCACGCTGGCGGAGACAAACCCGCTGCTGGCATCGCTGGACGGGTATGCGCTGGAGCGCGAACGCGGCTACGCAACAGCCGACGCGCGGGAAGCCCTGGCGGCTTTTCGCGCGGCGCGCGCCAAGACCCTGGAGCTTCTCGCGAGCGTCACGCCAGAGGCGCTGGAGCGCACGGCGGAATTCGAAGGCTATGGCGCGCTGACCTTGCGCAGCCTGGTGCACTACCTGTGCAGCCACGACCAGCAGCACCTGGCCGGACTGCAGTGGCTGCTCGGCAAGATCGATGCGTCGCGCGCCACGACCGCCGGCCGCGATTTGTAACGCCGACTTATCAGAAAAGGCGCTTGGCGCGCTACCTTGGCGCCCTCTTCTTTCGACAAAAAAACCACGGATCACCCCGGGGTATTCCCGCTGCTTGTCGCTTTTGCGTCCGCCTTTTTGTAAGTAAAAGTTGGTTTGGCCGCACACTGGGTGCACGGCCCTGCGGCCGTGCTTGCCGTGGGATGCGGTTCATCAATGACTAGGGGCGATCAACATGATGGTTTTATTGCGTAATGTGGCGGTGCTGTCGGGTGCGGCGCTGGCTCTGGCTTCTGCCGTGGCACAAACCGAAACCCCGCCCTCGAAAAAAACCAAGGCCACGGCCGCGCCGGCAGTTGAAAAATTCACCGGCCCACGCGAAAAAATGGTGGTGGCCATGCCCAAGACCTACGGCAAGACCGAGACCATGGCCTTGTGGGGCGACTACTTCAGCCACCTGTCGCGCTGCGCCAATGTGGAGCTGCAAAATGCCCAGGGCGATTCCCTGGAGCGCACCAGCAACGTCGACATCCTGGGCGAAAAAGAGCTGATCGAGGCTCTTTCGACCGGCAAGGCCCAGATCGGGCAGGTGAACCCGGGGCTGGCCGCGCAAATGGTGACGGCCGGGCAGGCGCCGCCCTTCGCGGTGCCGGGCAACAAAGCCACGGGCCAGCGCAACTCCTACAAACTGATCCTGATCACGCGCATCGACAGCCCCTACCGGGAACCCAAGGACCTGGTCGGCAAGAAGATCGCCCACACCACGCCGACCTCCAACTCGGGCAACCTGGCGCCGCGCGCGCTGTTCCCGGCCCTGGGCCTTACGCCGGACAAGGACTACGAGGTGGTGTTCTCCAACGGCCACGAGCGCTCGGTGACGGGCGTGATGCACGGCTTCTTTCCGGCCGCGGCCGTGGCCAGCGATTTGTACCAGCGCATGGTCGTCAAGGGCGACGTCAAGGGATCGAGCATACGCACGATCTGGGAGAGCCCACCCTTCATGACGGAAACCTGGACCATGAACAAGGACGTGTCGCCCGAGCTGCAGGCCAGGGTCAAGAAATGCTCGTTCAACTACAGCTTCTCGCCCACGCTGAAGAAGCAGCTGCCCGGCAACGACACCTTCCTGCCCATCAACTTCGACCGCGACTTCGCGACGGTGATGCAGGTCTACCGCTCAAGCCAGAAGAAGTAACACCCCCGTCCAGGCTCACTGCGTGTAGCCTGTTCCCCCCTCAAGGGGGCGGCGCCTGCGGTCTGGCAAAGCCAGTCCCGCGGCCCCTGCTGGGTTGAAGATTCAGGGTGTATTCAATGGGCACAGTTCACCAGTGGGGGCCGAGGGTCCGGCTTCGCCGGCCCCAGGCGCCGCCCCCTGGAAGGGGGGAAGGCGCTACACGAAGTGAGCGTCCGACGGGGGTGGGCTAAACACTCAACGGCGGATGCACCGTCCCCCACAGGCTTTCGTCGAGCACGCGCTGCAGGGTGCGCAGCAGCTGGTCGTTGGAGGTGTGGGCCTTCACCAGCACGGCCTCCACGCGGTCGCTGTCCAGGGCCACCGCGTCGCTCGCGGAGAACACGACCACTGGCGGCGCCGGGTTCAGGTCCTCTATGGTGTCCAGCAATTCCCAGCCCGAGCCGTCCTTGAGCGTGAGGTCCAGCAGCACCAGGTCGTAGTGGTGTTTGCCCAGCTGTTCGCGCGCTTCGCGCAGGCTGGCGGCGAACTCGAAGGTGGCGAAGTCCTGGGCGATGGTGGCGGCGATGCGCTGGATGTCCAGGTCGTCCTCGACATGCAGGATGCGCGGCCTGCCTTCGGCCATGTTGGCGATGGCGCGTTGCAGGCTGAGGATCAGCTTGTTTTCGTCGATGGGCTTTTCCAGCCAGGTCGACACCGCCAGCGGCTGGTTGTTGAATTCGAGCTCGCCGGCTTCGGCGTTGGCCGACACCACGACGATGGGCAGCTCGCGCGTGCGCTCTTCCAGGCGTAGCTTGCGGATCAGGCTGATGCCGTCCAGGTCCGGCAGGCCCAGGTCGACGGTCATGGCGGCGTAGGGCCGTTTCACCACCTGCTCCATGGCCTGCGCGGCGCGGTAGACCATGTCTGAATCGAACCCGCCCTTGTCGAGCATCAGCTTGATCAGGTGGGCGATGTCGGGGTCGTCCTCGCAGACCAGGATCAAGGGCCTGGGCGGTGAGCCGGCCTTGGTTTTGCTTTCATCGACGCTGGCCTCTTCCACCGGCCGCGCCACTGCTTCGGGCAGTTCGAAATAAAACACCGTTCCCACGCCGGTCTGCGAGGTGAAGCCCACGCTGCCGCCCATGCGCTCCACGATGGCGCGCGAGATGTTCAGGCCCAGGCCGGTGCCGCCTTTTTGCCGGGTGTCGGAGGTGTCGGCCTGCGAGAACTTCTGGAAGATGCGCTTGCGGAATTCCTCGGGGATGCCGGGGCCGCTGTCGGCGACCTCGACCCGGACCCGCCTGTTGCTGCACAGCAGCCTGATATAGACAAAGGAATCCGCCGGTGAGAACTTCACGGCGTTGGAGATCAGGTTGGTGGCGGCCTGGGTCAGCCGGTCGCTGTCGACACTGACCATGACCCCTTCGGCCTGGACATCCAGCGCCAGCTTGACCTTGTGCTGCTCCGCGAAGCCTTCATTGGCCACCAGGACCTGGGCCAGCAGCGGCGCCAGTTCCGTGACCTGCATGTCAAAGCGCATCTTGCCGGATTCGATTTTTTCGCTGTCGAGGATGTCGTTGATCAGCCGGATGAGCCGCTCGCAGTTGCTGGTGGCGATGCCGACCAGATTTTTGGCCATGGGCGGCAGCTCCCCGGCGACGCCGCCGACGATCAGGCCCAGCGAACCGCGTATGGAGGTCAGCGGCGTGCGCAGCTCGTGGCTGACGGTGGAGACGAACTCGCTCTTCATGCGGTCGACGCGCTTGAGCGCGGTCACGTCGGTGCCCAGCGAGTAAAAGCCCAGCACCTTGCCCTCATCCTCGCCCTCGCCATAGCGCGGGAAGTACTGCATGACGTAGTCGTGCAGCTGACCGTCGGCGGCTTCCTGGGTGCGGTCGTACTCCGCCGCGTAGCCCGCCAGGGCTTCCTGGATCTTGCCGCGCTCTTTCTCGTAGAGCTCGTGCCCCATCATCTGCCGCATGGTCTTGCCGTGGATCTGCTCGCGCTTCAAGCCAAAGCGTTCTTCATACGCCAGGTTGTGAAACTGGAAACGCTGGTCGGCGTCGATATAGGCAATCAGGGCCGGCACCGTGTCCGTGATCAGGTGCAGCTGGGTTTCGCTGGCATGCAGCGCGAGGGTGCGCTCCCGCACGCGCTGCTCCAGGGTTTCATTGGCGCCCTGGAGCTCCTCGTTGACGCGCCGTATGGTCGAGTGGCTGCGCAGGAGGTCGACCGCGGCGTACAGCAGCAGCGCCACCAGCACCGCCGAGAAGATCAGCAGGTAGCGGCCGTAGCGCTCGCCCTCCACACCGGCCTGCTGCTGCTCGACCGTCAGGGCGTCGTTGGCGTCATCAAGCAGCTTTCCGGTGGGTGCCACGGAAATGCCGGCGAGGAGCTCATTGACGGTTTTCTGCTCGCGCAAAATGGCCTGGACATGCGCACGAAAGATATCCAGCCTGTCGCGTATGCCCGGCGGTGCAAGGTGCAGCGTGCCATCCAGCCGGCCCAGCTCGTCGTGTATTTCGGCGCCCTTCTCACCGGTCGGGCTCTGGCTGTACAGCATGCTTGCGAGCAGCAGCCTGCTCACGCCGGCCGAAATCAGCTGGAACGCCGGCTGCGCGGCGCCGCGGCCGGTTCCGAGCGACTGCTGGACGTCCTCCGCCGCGGTGGGGAGAAAGGCCAGCGAGTTGCGCAGCACCGAGTTGTGCGACTTGAACTGCTCGATCAGCTGGGCCTTGTCCTGGATGGCCCGTTGCAGCGCCGCGAGCTTGTCCGCCCGCCCGGGCGCATCGTGGTGATGCTCGTCCGTTTCCGACTGCAGTTGTTCCATGAGCCGGGCCATCTCGCCCTGGTTGTCGGCCAGCGCGTCGTAGTGCGTGGTGATGCCTATCCTGGACTTGAGCACGTCCAGTTCCCATTGCGCGTCGAGCTGCTTGAGGTGGCGCAGCACGGCGATATCCTCAAAGTAATGCGACTCGTCGAAGCTCTGGGTCTTGGCGAACAGAAACACCAGGATGGACAGCAGCACGGCGGTAACCGCCGCCATGGGCGCCCAGGCCAGTCGATTCGTTTTTTTCACGGTTTGGGATCCAGTTCACCGGTGAGTGTGTTGAGGAAGCGGATGATGGCCTCCTTGTCTTCCTTGGAAGCGACGCGGCCGAGCTGGTAACGGAACATGATGTCGACGGCCTCGTCCAGGGTTTTTGCCGAGGCGTCGTGGAAGTAAGGTGCGGTCAGCGCGATATTGCGCAGGCTGGGAACCTTGAAGACGTGCTTGTCGCTTTCCACCTTGGTGACCAGGTAGCGGCCCAGGTCGGCTTCCGTCGGGTTGCCGCGTTTGGCGAAGTAGTCGCCCATGACGCCGAACTTCTGGAACATATTGCCGCCGACATTCACGCCCTGGTGGCAGGCGACGCAGCCATACTGCTTGAACTTGGCGTAGCCGGCTTTCTCCGCGGCCGTGATCGCGTTGGCGTCGCCGCGCAGGTATTTGTCAAAACGCGAGTTGGGCGTGATCAAGGTGCGCTCGAAAGTGGCGATCGCATTCTGGATGTTGGCCTTGGTGACGCCGTCCTTGTAGGAGGCGGCGAACGCGGCCTTGTACTTGGGGTCCTGCGAGACCTTCTGGACCACCTCCGCCCATTGCGAGCCCATCTCGACCGGGTTCTGCATGACGTGGTCGGCTTGCGACTCGAGCGATTCGGCGCGGCCGTTCCAGAATTGCTTGAAGTTGAGCGCGGCATTGAGCACGGTCGGGGCATTGACGCTGGTGAGGCCGCCGTGAAGGCCGACCGAGCGGTCGCGCCCGTCGCCGCCGCCCTTGCTGATGTCGTGGCAGCTGGCGCACGAGATGCGGCCGTTGCCGGACAGGCGGGTGTCGCGAAACAGCTGGCGCCCGATGTCCGCGCGGGCCGGGTCCTGTTTAAGCGTCAGGGGAACCGGTTGTATTGGTTCGTCGAGCAGGGGCGCGGCGATAGCGGTGGGAGCCGTCCACGCAGCCGCAGCCGCTAGAAGCAGTGCCGCAAGACGCGCTACGGCCAGGTGTGCACCGGCCTTCGCAGGCCGTATGCAGTGCCTGCTTCCGCGGACGTACGCCAACACCGACTTTGTTATTTGCACGGCTGCTGTCCTCCTGATCGTTAACTGCAACCAGTCTCAATCAGAGCACGTTTATCCGCCGTGCCGCAAGGGCATTTCCCGTGTGGGCACATTTACCAACACTATGTAAGGAAATGCTTCGCCTCCTCCAAATAGAGGAGAGCCGGAATCGCCGATCCGCTCAGTCTTTCGTCACACCCGGTTCGTTAGAACTTTTTATTTCATTGACCCGAAGACCTTCTTGAGGATCGCGCTGCCGGTGCCCACCGGATCCTGGCGGATCTTCTTTTCTTCCTCGCCGATGATGAGGTAGAGGCCGTCCAGGGACTTGCCGGTGACATATTGCTGGATGTTGGCGTCTTCTTTTTTGACCAGGCCGAAACCGGCGGCCTTGCCGGCAAACTCGTTGTACTTGTTGGCCAGTCCGACCTTTTCGGTGGCCTTGGTGACCACGGGCAGGAATTTGACGCCCAGCGGCGCGCGCGTTTTTTCCGCGAAAAAGGCGGTGACCGAGGTTTCGCCGCCGGTCAGGATGTTCTTGGCATCGTTCACGTTCATGGTGCGCACCGCATTGACCAGCAGGTCCTTGCCCATGGGCACGGCCGCTTCGGCGGCGCGGTTGATGGAGGTGACCAGCTCGTCGACCTGCTTGCTCTTGCCGATGGTTTTCAGGATTTTCGACGCATCTTCAAGGTAACCGGGCAAAGGAATGCGAACTTTTGGGTTTCCGAGGAATCCATCCGTCTTGCCCAGCAGGGCGACGGCTGCGATGGCGCCCTTTTCGAGGGCGGTTTTGAGGCCGGCGCTGGCGTCGGCGTTGCTGATGCCGGACAGGTCCCCCAGCGACAGCGCCTGGGCCTGGTGGTAAGTGGCCAATATCAGTGCGCCCAACGCGCTGACGCCGGCCTGGTTAAAATTGCGACGTTGCATGATGAGGTCTCCCATGAAATTGACATCCAGCTGGACAGTATGCCGCATGGCGCTGGCCGGTATTTTGGCGCTGACGGCTTTCGCCAGCCTGCCCGGATGCAGCGGCGCGCAGGCCGCGCCTGAGTCGACCTTCGTGCTGCTGGACGGCAGCAAAAAAACCACGGCCGACCTGAAGGGCAAAGTCACCCTCGTCAACTTCTGGGCCACCAGCTGCGTGACTTGCGTGGCCGAGATGCCCAAGGTCATTTCCACCTACAACAAATACCAGAGCCAGGGCTACGACACCCTGGCCGTGGCCATGAGCTACGACCCGCCCAGCTATGTCGTGAATTACACCGAAACGCGCAAACTGCCTTTCAAGGTGGCCATCGACAACACCGGCGCCGTCGCCAAGGCCTGGGGCGATGTGCAGCTCACGCCGACCACCTACCTGGTGAACAAGCGCGGCGAGATCGTCAAGCAGTATGTGGGCGAGCCGGATTTTGCGGCGCTGCACCAGTTGATTGAGAAGCTGCTCGCCGAGACCTGAAGCGATTGAATTTCCCAACAAAAAAAGCCGGTTCAAACGAACCGGCTTTTTTTGTTGCTCTTTCGAGCATGGGCCGCGGAGCTGGCTTTGCCAGGCCGCAGGCGCAGCCCCCTGCAAGGGGGAAGGCGCTACACGAAATGAGCGTCCGACGGGGGTGTTACTGATTTCGGTACGCGTCGTGGCAGGCCTTGCAGGTGCCGGCCGTGGAGGTAAAGGCGGTCTTCAGCGTGTCGAGGTTGCCGGTTTTGGCGGCGGCGGCCAGCTTGGCGGTTTCAGCGACCAGCTTTTCATGGCCTTCCTTGAACTTGGCCTGCTCGGTCCAGATTTCGGGCTTGGCCTTGGTGTTGCCGCCCTTGTCGGTTCCGGGTGCGAAACCAGCCCACGGGAGCTTGGCCATGTCGGCCACGATATCGGCGTTCTCGGCAGCGACTTTGGCGTCGAAGGGAACACGGCCGTTGGCCATGGCGCCGACGCGGCCGAAATGCTGGGCCATGACAAACAGCGCGCTCTGGCGGTATTTGATGGCGTCTTCGGGTTTGGCGAACTGCGCGGAGGCCGGGGCGGCCATGGCCGCCAGGGTGGCGGCCGCTGCGATGCTGGCGAAAAATTTCATGGTTTTCCTCGTGAGGTTTTTTTAGGATATGGTCGGTGACGGGCCATGGCAGCGTGCTGGGCTTGCTGCCATGTGGCTGAGTTTAGCCAAGCCTGATAAGTTCCGCAGGAACTTATGCACTACGGGAAAGCACCAAGCCTGCAGCGGGCCGGCCACGGACAATGCCTTGCACAAAACAACCCACATGAACGAGGAGTGAGCGTGTACACCAATAAAAATCTTCACAAGGTGCGTGTGTGGGACCTGCCCACGCGGGTTTTCCACTGGGCGCTGGTGGCCTGCGTGATAGGCCTGGCCATCACCGGCACCGTGGGCGGCAACGCCATGGTTTGGCACTTCCGCTTCGGCTACACGGTGCTGGCCTTGTTGCTGTTTCGCATCGTCTGGGGTCTGGTGGGCGGGCGCTGGTCCCGTTTTGGTGCGTTCATTTATGCGCCGCAAAGCGTCATCAATTACCTCAAGGGCCAGGGCAAGCCCGAGCACGGTATCGGCCACAGCCCGATAGGCGCCGGGTCGGTGTTCGCCATGCTGGGTTTCCTGGTGGCCCAGGTCGGCACGGGGTTGCTCAGCGACGACGAGATCGCTTTTGCCGGCCCGCTGACGCGCTTTGTCTCCAACGCCACCGTCAGCCTGACGACCAATTACCACAAGAACATCGGCAAGTGGGTGCTGCTGGCGCTGGTGGTGCTGCACATCGCGGCCATTGTTTTTTACCTGAGCCGCAAGCACAACCTGGTGGGCGCCATGCTGCACGGTGACAAGGAGCTGGTGGTGCAGGCGCCGCCCTCGCGCGACGACACGGTGTCGCGTGTTGCCGCGGTGCTGATCCTGGCGGTGTGCGCCGGCGTGGCCTATTGGGTTTCGACGCTGGCGGCGCCGGCGTTCTGAGACTCCACGGCAGGCCGGGGCCGGGCTTGCGCCGGCCGGCGATGGCGGCAAATCACGTTAAACTGGTTGTCGACTTTTCACCGCCGACCCCGTGCAGCGTCCTTCCATCCAGTTCATCACACCCGACTCGCCCGAAGAGCTGGCCGCCACGCGGCTGATTTTTCGCGAGTATGCGCAGCAGCTGGGCGTGGACCTGTGCTTCCAGAACTTCGAGGCCGAACTGGCCGAGCTGCCTGGTGAATACGATGTACCCGAAGGCGCGCTGCTGCTGGCGCTGGTGGATGGTGAAGTCGCGGGTTGCTGCGCGCTGCGCGCGCTGGACTCGGTCGACTATCCCAATGCCGGCGAGATGAAGCGCCTGTATGTGCGCAAGCCCTTTCGCCGCTTCGGCCTGGGCCGCCAGCTCGCGGAGGCCGTCCTGGACGCGGCGCGCGTGGCGGGCTACCACTCGGTGCTGCTGGACACGCTGGACGACATGGAGTCGGCGCGCGCACTGTATGCCGAGCTTGGCTTTGCCGAGATCCCGCCCTACTATCACAACCCCATCGCCGGGGCGCATTACCTCAAGGTGGATCTTTAAGTTTTTCCGGAGGCGGAAACAACAAAGCCACCGGGCTTGCGCGCGGTGGCTTTTTTCATGGCGAAGACGCCGCGCTCAGCCCTTGGCTTGCGCCAGCAGCGTGGCCGCATCGCTGACTTCAAACTTGCCGGGGCCTTCCACATTGAGGCTGGCGACCTTGCCATCCTTGACCAGCATGGAGTAACGGTTGCTGCGCAGGCCCATGCCGCGCGCCGTCAGGTCCAGCGTCAGGCCCGCGGCTTTCGCGAAGTCCGCGCTGCCGTCGGCCAGCATGCGCACCTTGTCGCCGGTCTTCTGGTCGCGCGCCCAGGCGCCCATGACAAAGGCGTCGTTGACGCTCAGGCACCAGATCTCATCGACACCGGCGGCCTTGAACTCGGCGAATTTCTCCACATAGCCGGGCACGTGCTTGGCCGAGCAGGTGGGCGTGAATGCGCCGGGCAAGGCAAACAGGGCGATGGTCTTGCCGGCCGAGGCCTTGGCCACGTCGACCGGGTTGGGGCCTATGCTGCAGCCGTTGCCTTCGACTTCGGAAAATTCCATCAGCGTGGTGGCCGGAAGGGTGTCGCCTACTTTGATCATGGTGTGCTCCTCTGAGAATAATGAAGGGGTTGGAAATCAACCCTCGAAGTGTAGTGCGAGGCCGGCAAGCGTGCGCTCACTGTACGGAAACTGGCTCGCCTCTGAAGGTCATCTTCGGGGAAGTGGCAAAAATCGGCACAAACAAAAACGGCCCACCAAGGTGAGCCGTTTTTGAGAGAGTGACTTGACGCCAGCCCCAGGTAAACCCGGGCCTTAAACGATCGCAGCCTTTTCAACCAGACGGGTCACAACCCAGTTCTTGGTCTTGGAGATCGGACGGCTTTCGGTGATCTCGATCACGTCGCCCATGTGGTACTCGCCCTTTTCGTCATGGGCGTGGTACTTGCTGGACAGGGACACGATCTTGCCGTAGAGCTCGTGCTTCACACGGCGCTCAACCAGGACCGTCACGGTCTTGGCGCGCTTGTCGCTCACCACCTTGCCGATCAAGGTGCGCTTGAGGGATTTTTTAGCTTCCGTCATTTTTTGGCTCCTTGCTTGACGATGGTTTCGGCCAGGATGGTCTTGGCGCGAGCGATGCTGCGACGCGTGGAACGCAGCGTGGAAGTGTTGGTCAGTTGCTGCGTGGCTTTTTGCATGCGCAGGCCAAAGTGGGCTTTTTGCAGCTCTTTGACTTCAGCTTTCAGGCCGGCAACGTCTTTTTGGCGCAGTTCAGTAGATTTGGTCATTGTCATTTCCCCTTACTGGCCGATCATGCGGCTGACGAAGGTGGTGCGCAGCGGCAGCTTGGCGGATGCCAGGCGGAACGCTTCGCGGGCCAGCTCTTCAGGCACACCGACGATTTCAAAGACGATCTTGCCGGGCTGGATTTCAGCCACGTAGTACTCCGGATTACCTTTACCGTTACCCATACGCACTTCAGCGGGCTTTTGGGAAATCGGCTTGTCCGGGAAGACGCGGATCCAGATACGGCCGCCACGTTTGACGTGACGGGAAATCGCGCGGCGCGCGGCTTCAATTTGACGAGCAGTCAGGCGACCACGGTCGGTGCATTTGAGACCGAAGTCACCGAACGCAACCGAGGAACCCCGGGTTGCGACGCCGGTGTTGCGGCCTTTTTGCTCTTTGCGGTATTTTCTGCGAGCGGGTTGCAGCATTTTGATTCTCCGTTAATAGACCGATTACTCGGTCTTGGCACCGTCAGCTGCTGCAGCTGGCGCGGCTTTGCGGACGCGCTTAACGGTGGTTTTCGGGGCTTCGCTACCAGGGGTAGCTTCGGCCGGCTTGTCGCTTCCATCCGCCGGGGCGGTGTTGGTCGCGCCACGCGGTGCGCGGGCACCACGGGGAGCGGGACGGTCGCTGCCTGGACGATCACCAGGACGCGCATCACGGCGGGGGCCGCGCGGCTTGCGTTCTTCGTCAGGCACTTCCACCATCTTGGCGCCGGGCGCATCGTTGCGGCCCAGCGTGTCGCCCTTGTAGACCCAGACCTTGACGCCGATCACACCATAGGTGGTCTTGGCTTCGGAGGTGCCGTAGTCGATGTCGGCGCGCAGGGTATGAAGGGGCACGCGGCCTTCGCGGTACCACTCGCAGCGAGCGATTTCAATGCCGTTGAGGCGGCCGGACGACATGATCTTGATGCCCAGGGCACCCAGACGCATGGCGTTTTGCATGGCGCGCTTCATCGCACGGCGGAACATGATGCGTTTTTCAAGCTGCTGCGTGATGCTGTCGGCGATGAGCTTGGCATCAATTTCAGGCTTGCGAACTTCTTCGATGTTCACGGCGACCGGCACGCCCAGCTGGCGGCTCAGTTCTTTCTTGAGGTTCTCGATGTCCTCGCCTTTTTTGCCGATCACGACGCCCGGACGTGCCGAGAAGATCGTGATGCGGGCATTCTTGGCGGGGCGCTCGATCAGAACGCGCGAAACCGCTGCGTTCTTGAGCTTGGCCTTGAGGTACTCGCGAACCTTGATGTCTTCGGCCAGCATGCCAGCGAAGTCACGGTTGCTTGCGTACCAGCGGCTGGCCCAGTTGCGGCTAACTGCAAGGCGAAACCCGGTTGGGTTGATTTTTTGTCCCATATCCTGCTGCCTTTAGTTGCCAACCACCACGTACACATGGCACGTGGGTTTGCTGATGCTGTTGCCGCGGCCTTTTGCGCGCGCGGAGAAACGCTTGAGCGTGGCGCCTTGTTCGACGTAGATGGTTTTCACCTTCAGTTCGTCGATATCGGCACCATCGTTGTGTTCAGCGTTGGCGATGGCGGACTCAACAACCTTCTTGATGATTCCAGCAGCTTTTTTCTGCGTGAAATTCAGGATGTTGAGGGCTTGATCCACTTTCTTGCCGCGGATCAGGTCAGCGACCAGACGGCCTTTGTCGACCGACAGACGAACGCCCCGGAGGGTTGCACGTGTTTCCATGGTCTTTCCTTACTTTCTCACAACTTTTTTATCAGCCGGATGACCCTTGAAAGTCCGGGTGAGTGCGAACTCGCCCAGCTTGTGGCCAACCATTTGATCGGTGATGTAGACAGGCACGTGCTGCTTGCCGTTGTGCACGGCGATGGTCAGGCCGATGAACTCGGGCAGGATCATGGAGCGACGCGACCAGGTCTTGATCGGCTTTTTGTCCTTGTTGGTAACGGCCTTGTCGGCTTTTGCTACCAAATGATGGTCGACAAACGGACCTTTTTTGAGTGAACGTGTCATGGGTTAGCCTTACTTCTTGCGACGCGAAACAATCATCACTTGCGTGCGCTTGTTGTTGCGGGTGCGGTAGCCCTTGGTCAGGTTACCCCATGGGTCGACAGGATGGCGGCCTTCGCCGGTCTTGCCTTCACCACCGCCGTGCGGGTGGTCAACCGGGTTCATCACCACACCGCGAACGGTCGGGCGAATACCCATCCAGCGCTTCACACCGGCCTTGCCGAGGCGGCGCAGGCTGTGTTCTTCGTTGGCGACTTCACCGATGGTGGCGCGGCACTCGATGTGGATCTTGCGAACTTCACCGGAGCGCATACGCACCTGGGCGTAGGTACCTTCGCGGGCCAGCAGCGTTGCCGAGGTGCCGGCGGAACGGGCGATTTGCGCGCCCTTGCCGATTTGCATCTCGATGCAATGGATGGTGGAACCCACGGGAATGTTGCGGATGGGCAGCGTGTTGCCGGCGCGAATCGGCGCTTCCGAACCGCTCACCAGCGTGGCGCCGACTTCAAGGCCGCGGGGGGCGATGATGTAGGTGCGCTCGCCGTCGGCGTAGCAGAGCAGGGCAATGTGGGCGGAACGGTTGGGGTCGTACTCGATGCGTTCGACCTTGGCCGGAATGCCGTCCTTGTTGCGCTTGAAGTCCACCACACGGTAGTGGTGCTTGTGACCGCCGCCTTTGTGGCGCGTCGTGATGTGCCCGTTGTTGTTACGGCCGGCCTTCTGGAATTGCGGTTCCAGCAGCGGCGCGTAAGGCTCACCCTTGTGCAGGTGATCCCGGGAGATCTTCACCATCCCGCGCATGCCGGGGGAGGTGGGTTTCATTTTAATGACAGCCATTACGCAGTCTCCCCGCCGAGGTTGAGCTCTTGACCGGGCTTGAGCGTCACATAGGCCTTGCGAACGTTGTCGCGGCGGCCGATGGACTTGCCAAAGCGCTTGGTCTTGCCCTTGATGTTGAGAACGGCGACCGACTGGACGTCCACCTTGAACATCAACTGCACGGCGGCCTTGATTTCAAATTTGGTGGCATCCTGCAGCACCTTGAAGGTCACCGCATTGGTCTTGTCGGCGATCATGGTGGCCTTTTCGGACACGATGGGCGCGACCAGGACCTGCATCAGGCGGCCTTCGTCGAATTTCAGTTTTGGAGAAGATGGGTTACGGGCGCTCATGCGAACATCTCCTTGAGTTGGTCCATGGCGGCCTTGGTGACCAGAACCTTCTTGTAGTGGACCAGCGACACCGGATCGGCGTAGCGGGGCTCAACCACGAGGATGTTCACCAGGTTGCGGGAAGCCAGGTACAGGTTTTCATCAACTTCATCAGCGATGACCAGCACCGAGTTGAGGTTCATGGCCTTGAACTTGTCGGCCAGGACCTTGGTCTTGGGCGAGTCCACGGTCAGGGAGTCAACCACAGCCAGGCGGCCTTCACGGGCCAGCTGCGAGAGGATGGACGCCATGCCGGCGCGGTACATCTTCTTGTTGATCTTCTGCGTGAAGTTTTCGTCAGGCATGTTCGGGAAGATACGACCGCCGCCGCGCCACAGAGGCGAAGACGTCATACCGGCACGTGCGCGACCGGTGCCCTTTTGTTTAAACGGCTTCTTGGTCGAGTGACGAACCTGCTCACGGTCCTTCTGGGCACGGGTGCCTTGGCGGGCGTTGGCCTGGAAGGCCACGACCACCTGGTGAACCAGGCTTTCGTTGTATTCGCGACCAAACACGGTATCGGGCACGTCCACTTTGGACGAGGCCAGACCTTGGTCATTCAGGAGTTCGACCTGCATCAGTTCGCTCCTTTAGCAGCGTTGGCGGGCTTGGCCTTGATCGCGGCGCGAACCGTGACAAAACCACCTTTGGAACCAGGCACAGCGCCGCGGATCATGAGCAGCTGACGGGCTTCGTCGATGCGCACGATGTTGAGGTTTTGCGTGGTCACGGTGACGTCGCCGAGATGGCCCGTCATGCGTTTGCCGGGAAACACGCGGCCGGGATCCTGCGCCATACCGATGGAGCCGGGAACGTTGTGCGAACGGCTGTTACCGTGCGACGCGCGCTGCGAGCTCATGTTGTGGCGCTTGATGGTGCCGGCGTAGCCTTTACCGATGGAGGTGCCTTGCACGTCCACCAGCTGGCCCACGGCAAACACGTCGGCTGCGGGCACAACGGTGCCGGCGGCGTATTTGCCTGCGACGTCTGGCGTCACGCGGAATTCTTTCAGGATTTCACCAGCTTCAACGCCTGCTTTCGCAAGGTGGCCGGCGGCCGGCTTGGACACGCGCGATGCTTTGCGTGCGCCAAATGCCACTTGAAGGGCATCGTAGCCGTCATTTGCTTCGGTTTTAACCTGGGTCACGCGGTTGTTGGATACATCCACCACGGTGACAGGAACTGTGTCCCCATCATCCGTGAACAGACGCATCATGCCAACTTTGCGGCCCAGCAACCCGAGGGAGTTGCTCAGACTCATGATGTGTTCTTTCGTAACTTTCACCGCTGCGACTTCAATTGGCCGCAGACGTTTTGATGTGAAAGACAGTTAATAAAACCGCCCAATCCATACCGACAACAAAGCCAATATGCAATGGACAGCCCAAGAGTATAGCCCAGGCTGCCAAAAATGGCAAACCTGGGCTAAAACCTGTCGATTTGGGGCCCGGCTTGTGGCCGAAACCCCGATTTTTCGCTTATTGCAGCTTGATTTCGACGTCCACGCCGGCCGGCAGGTCGAGCTTCATCAGGGCGTCCACGGTTTTGTCCGTGGGGTCCACGATGTCCATCAGACGCTGGTGGGTGCGGATTTCCAGCTGGTCGCGGCTCGTCTTGTTGACGTGGGGCGAACGCAGGATGTCGAAACGCTTCATGCGGGTTGGCAGGGGCACGGGGCCCTTGACAATCGCGCCGGTGCGCTTGGCGGTGTCAACGATTTCAGCTGCCGACTGGTCGATCAGCTTGTAATCAAACGCCTTCAGGCGGATGCGGATTTTTTGCTTGGTGGCCATGGTAATTCCTTGGTTTTTTCAGAATTACGCGATGATCTTGGCCACGACGCCGGCGCCGACGGTCTTGCCGCCTTCACGGATGGCGAAGCGCAGGCCTTCTTCCATGGCGATCGGGTTGATCAGCTTGACGGTGATCGACACGTTGTCGCCCGGCATGACCATTTCCTTGCCTTCTGGCAACTCGATCGCACCGGTCACGTCCGTCGTGCGGAAGTAGAACTGGGGACGGTAGTTGTTGAAGAAAGGCGTGTGGCGGCCGCCCTCGTCCTTGCTCAGAACGTAGATCTCGCCGGTGAAGTGCGTGTGCGGCTTGATGGAGCCGGGCTTGCACAGCACCTGGCCGCGCTCGACGTCTTCGCGCTTGGTGCCGCGCAGCAGGATACCGACGTTGTCGCCGGCCTGGCCCTGGTCCAGCAGCTTGCGGAACATTTCCACGCCGGTGCAGGTGGTCTTTTGCGTGTCCTTGATACCGACGATTTCGATT
>NZ_JBFTZI010000009.1:0-127186 GCF_056406895.1 Polaromonas sp. P1_A2
CTACTGGTCGACCTTGACGCGGTAAGTGACGATCAGTTGCCCGCCCGAGGCCAGCGAGCCGGTGAAGGTCCACTTCAGCGCCCCCTGCGCATTGACCGCCGGCTGCGTCGTCACCGTGCAGGCCGTGATGCCCGTGGGCAGCGTGCCCGGGCAGGCGGCCGACACAAAGCCGGTGAAGGCCGCGGTGGAGTCGCTCACAAACAGCGTGGACAGCGGCTGCGTGCCGTTGTTGGTGGCCGTCAGCGTGTACTGCAGCGTGTCGCCGGGATTGGCGTTCACGCTGGTGGCCGCGGGCAGCGCCTGGGTCACATTGCTCACCAGCTTGGCCAGCGACAGGTCGCCGGCCTGGCCCACCGTGGTGATGTCGGTGGCCAGCAGGGTGCTCACGGCCAGGGCCGGGGCCGAGTTGGTGTAAGTGAAGGCGGCGCTCAGCGTGATGCTGTTCTGCGCACCCTGGCCGGCACCCGCGGGCACGAACTGCTTGATCACCAGGCACACAGTCTGCCCGGCGGTGACAGTAATGGTCGCGGCAGGCTGCGTCTCGCTGGCCTCCACCGCAGCGTTGCAGTTGCTGTCCTGGTAAAGCACCTGGTTCCAGGCGGGGCTGGCCGGCGTGGCGGTGTTGGCGATCGAGAAGGCGACTGACCCGCCGGTAGCCGCCTTGTAGGTATGGGCGTAGAACACCACGGTGCCGGGCTGGGCGGTCTGCGCGCCGTTGGGGCTTAAGGTGTTGGGCGCCACCATGCCGAAGCTGATGCCGGTGCGGGCCAGGCCCGAGCCGGCGGTGTAGCTCACGCTGGGGCGGGTGTAGCTGCCACCGGTGGTGCCGGCCGAGCCGCCGGTGGCGGTGTAGCCGGCCGGCAGCACGGGTGTGAGGACCACGGTGCCGCTGGTGGCCCCGGGAATCCACAGGGTAAAGCTGCCGTCGCTGGCCGTGGGCTCGCTGTCCAGCGTGGTCGCGCCCTGCATGGCGTTGACGGTGATGCCGGCCAGGCCGGGCTCGGTGCCGGCCTTCACGCCGTTGTTGGCCGTGCCGCCGCCCGCGCCGTTGTCGGCGAACACAGTGCCGCTCAGGGTGCTGCCGCTGTACAAGCCGAAGTTCTGCGGGACGGGCGGTGCGCCCACGATGCTGAACTGGATGATGCCGGTCGGGTTTTGCGTGCCGATAAAGCCGGCCGGGTAGGCCGCCGTGATGTCGCTCAGGGTGGCGTTGCCGTCCACGACCAGGCAGTAGTTGCCCTGCTGTATGTTGGTGAAGCTGTAGGCGCCGGTCGTGAGGTTGACCGAGGCCGCCACCGTGGCCGGGCCGTTGCAGGTGCTGCCCGAGCGAGGCACCAGCTTGACCCACAGCGCGCTGGAGCCGCCTATGCCGGCTTCGCCCGCGTCCAGGTTGCCGTTGTGGTTGGGGTCGCTGTACACGTTGCCGCCGAAACCCAGGGCCACCGCGCTGACCACGGGCGCGGCGCAACCGGCGCTGGGTGTGTTGGCGGCCGTGCAGGTGGTCGGGGTCGGCGGGCTGGTGCCGCCGGCCGGGTCCACGGCGGTGTAGTTGGTGACCGTGATGTTGCTGGTGGGCCTGGCCGTGATCTGCAGCACCGAAGTGCCGCCGCTCGCAGCGATGGTGCCGGTGAAATTGCAGGTCACCAGCGTGCCGCCGGCGTTGGCCGCGGTCGAGCAGGTCCAGCCGGTGCCGCTGCTGCTGACGTAGGTCATGTTGACGGGCAGCTGGTCGACCACGCGCGCCACAAAGGCCGGCGTGGTCGTGGTGGTCGCCACCGTGAGGCTGTAGACGCTGTTGATGCCCACTTGCAGCGCCGGGCTGGGCTGCGATTTGGTGACGGTCAGCGTGGGGAAAATGGGCGTGATGATCACCGAGCCGTTGCCGCCGGGGTTGCCGCTGGCCGGTGCCGTGCCGGTCACCGAAGCCCCCCCCGCGCCACCCAGGGAGGCAGTGATGCTGAAGGCCGAAATTGCCGCCGTGTCACTGCAGGAGCCGCCGCCCGTGGCCTGCCGGGTGTTGTTGGTGCCGCTGCTGTCCACCAGTTCCGCGCCGCCCGCGCCGGCCGCGCAACCGCCGCCGCCGCCGCCGCCGCCGGAACCATCACCGGTGCGCGTCGTGCCGGCGGTGCCGGCACCACCCGGCATGGTGCCAACCGTGGTCGTCGCCGCCAGGCCCGCCCGGCCCGACACGTCGAGCGCGCCGCCCTGCCCGCCGCCGCCGCCGCCGGCAACAATCAGCCGGGCATTGGCGGCCGTGGCCACCACGCTGGCGGCACCGCCGCCGGCGCCGCCGCCGGACCAGCCGCTGCAGCCGGCCTGGCCGCCCGAGCCACCAGCCCAACCGGGCGCGCCGCCCGCCAGGCCGCCCGCGCCGGCCGCATTGGCGCAGGTGAAAGCGCCCTGCGAGGTATTGCCGGCGCGCCCGCCCTGGCCGACGGCCACGTTGAGCACGGTGCCTGGAGCGATGTAATACGTGCCGGTGGCCCGCGCGCCCGCGCCGCCGGCGCCGCCCCAGCCGTTGGAGTCATTGCCGCCGCTGCCGCCACCCGCGCCGAAGGCCTGGATGATCACCCCGCCCGCACCCGCGGGCACGGTATAGGTCTGCAAGGCGCCGGTGTAGTTGAGGGTGGTCTGCGCCATCGCCCAGGGTGCGGCCAGCAGCAGCAAGGCGGCGCCCCATGCGGCCCGCGCCAGGCCGCGTGAAAACACCGGCTTGCGCGGCAAACGGAAAACGGGGCGCTGAAAAAGCATCATTGTTGGGGGGCCGCCGTGCGGGAAGGAGAAGCCGCGGCCGCGCCGGAAGGCTCGCCAAACACGTTCTCGTCAAACTTGAAGCGTACACGCAGATAGAGGCCGCGCTGGGTGTAGGCCTCGCCCGCCATGTCCGCGGCCTTGAAACCCTTGACGTTGTAGCCCACGGACACCCACATGTTTTTCCAGGCGAGGTAGCCGACCTCCACACCCACGGCGGTTTCGGCGGCGCCGTTGCCCCACATGCGGTAGGCCTGCAGGCTGAAGTCCCAGCGCTCGGTGAGGTCCCAGGTGGAGCGCCCGCCGATCAGCTGCGTGAAGGAGCGGCTGCTGATGCCGTTGGAGCGGTCGCTGCCCCACTTGGCGGCGTAACGCCCGCTCATGGTCCAGTGGCGGTTGGGCTGCACATTGAGGTGGGTGGACAGGATCAGGCCGGACTCGTCGCGGCTCAGTCCCGGGCCCAGGGTGCTGTCGGAATCTTTTTTGTACTCGATGCGGCCCAGGGCATTCCACTTGTCGGTGTCGACCGGGCGGTAGGCCACGCCGGACTGCGCCGTGATGAGTTCGCGCTTGCCGCCGCCGGCGCCGAGGTTGGACTGCTCGCTGTAGAGGCCGCGGTTGAGCAGCGTCCAGCTGTCGTCCAGCTTGTTGGCCAGCGCGCCGGTGAGCAGCCAGCTGCTCGAGTTGGTCGAGGTCTGCCACTGCAGCTGGCCCGAGGCCTTCCAGGTGGCGGCGGCCGTGTAGTCGGCGCCCAGCGTCACAGCGCTGGAGTCGTCGACCACCACGCCGGAGATCGGCTTGATGCGCTGCACGCTGGCCGTCAGGCCCACGCCGTTGTCCAGGCGCCAGAGCCGGCGCAGGCCCAGGGCAGCTTCGCTGGTGCGGCCGTTGATGCTGTCGCCCATGCGGTATTCGTTGAACAGCTGGGTGCTGTCGGTCAGCTCGGTGTTGATGCCGGCGACGGTGGTGTACTGCGAGGTCGAGGCGTTGAGCGTGTAAATGCTCTTGAGGCTGTTGATGAAGTCGTGGCGTGCATAGAGGCGCGTCGTCGAATTGATGGCGTAGTTGCCGCCCACGCCGACTTCGCGGCCGCCGCTGCCGTCGATGGCGTACTCGGCCAGGCCGTAGACGTCGGCCTGCGGCACGTCGGGCACGGGCACCGTCACTTTGACGCGCGCGGTGGTGGTACCGACTTCTTCGGAGGAGCCCGCCGCCAGCGCCGTGGCCGAGGGGACGATCGGCTGGGTGGAGCCAGGCAGGGCCGGGCCGGACAGGGCCGCGGCCGTGTTGGCGGCGCTGTAGCGCACGCCGACTTCCACCTTGACGTTGCCGGCCATGCTGTGTTCCAGCTTGAGCTCTGCGCCGGTCTGCGACGCGCCGGTCACGCTGTTGGCGGTGCGCAGCGCTTCGCCGACCACGCGGTTCCTGTCGTCCACCGCGTAACCGACCTTGGCGCCGTATTCGGATTGGCCGGCCGACTGCACGCTGTTGGGGTTGTAGAAACCGGCGCTGGTCTTGGCACCCCAGACGCGCGCCTGCAGCGCCTGGTCTTCGTGGCGGATCTCCACGCGCTGGCCCGAGCCGCTGCCCTGCAGGTCGGTGCTGCTGCGCGCGATTTCGCCGGTGGCCACGGTTTTCTCGCCGAGCTTGGCCGTCACGTTGAGGCCGTCCAGGTTCTGGCGGTTGGCCGGGTCGGTGTCGCGCAGCGTCGAGGCGCCCAGCGTCACGGCCGGCGTGACCTGCACACGGGCCTCGGCGCCGGCGACCGTGTGCTTGGCGCCGCCGGAATCGACCGAGTAGCTCACGCGCACGAAGATGGGGTTGAGGTCGGGATCCACACTGGGCACCGGCGCCTTGAGCAGCAGCCGGCCGCTCATGGGCTCGATCTCGTAGTCGGTGAACTGCGTGAGCGGCGTGTCGTTGACGATGACCGAGGCCTGGCTGCGGTTGCGCGTGAGGATGTTGACCTGCTGGCTGTTGACCACGCCGTTGATGTTCAGCAAGAAGGGGCCGGAGGTGCCGTTGGCGCGGAATTCCTGCACCAGCTGCGTGGTGGCGGTGCGGCTGGCAAAGCCTTCCACCGTGACCGCGCCGTCCTGGTAGCGGCCCTTCACGCCGTTCAGGGCCCGCGAATACTGCGTGAGCTGGCGCGCCTGGTTGTCGGTCTGGGTCGAGTAGTCGCCCAGCAGCGCGTAGTTGCTGCCGTTTTGCAGCATCACATAAAGCTTGCCGGTGGACTGCGCGTCAAAGCCGCGCGCCGACGAGTCGCCGTAGACCGGGTAGAACTGGCCGGGCTGGATGTCGCGGAACAGCGCCGTGTCCGAAGGCTTGTCCGAGTCGTAGGCCAGCGTCAGCAGCGAGGAGCCCAGGACCTTGCCCTTGAGGAACAGCGCGGTGCGCGCGGCGGCCTCGCCCTTGCCGCCGGAGAAGCTGCGCGAGGCGCTCTGGATCTGGCGCTCGAACACGTCGCCGCTTTGCGCGGGCTGCAGCGCGGAAGGATTGAGGCGGCGCAGGTTGATCGTGCCTTCCACGATGCCGGCGGCGATCATGGGCCGCAGGTTGGGCATGAACTCGATGGGCGAGACGGACTTGACGGTGCCGCTGGTGACGGTGAGCTCGGCCTTGCCGGGCTGGGCCGGCGGCAGCAGCAGGAAGCGGCCTTCGCCGCCTTCGACAAACACCTGGGTGCCGGGCTGGCGCGCATCGAGGTCGGGCGTCTGCCACTGGCCCTGGCTGGCCTGCAGGCTGACCTGGGTGCGCACCGCCACGGGCAGGCCTTGCGCGTCGCGCAGCGAAATTATCACGGGCACGGCGGTCGCGCCGTCGGCGACCAGTTGCGCGGGCGCGGCGACCTCGATCTTGGCCAGCGCGCCGGGCACGCGCACCGTGATCTGCGCCGTGCCGCGGGCATTGCCGAAACCGTCCAGGGCGCGCACGGCCAGGGTGTTGCGGCCGGGCTTGAGGTCCACGCCTATGTATTCCCAGGCCAGGACCTTGTTTTTCTCCAGGCTGCTCTTTTTGCCGACCTGGGTCGCGGGCACGGGCTGGCCGTTGACGGTGAGTTCGAAGCGCGCGCCCAGCGGCCCCTTCACGCGGACCCGGGTCTGCGCGACCGGCAGCAGCTGTTCGTCCACCAGGCCGACAAAACCGGTGGCGGCGTCCAGTTCCGGCAGCAGGTCTTCCAGCGGCTGCGGCACCTGCTCGGCCGCGGGCGCCTCGGCGCCGGCGGGCGCGGCGGGCTGGGCCGGCTCGACGCTAGCCGGCGTGTAGATGGGTTTGGGCAGGCGGGCATTGGGCGCGGTGGGACCACCCGTGTCGCCGACGGCGCCCAGGGTGCCCGGCAGGGGCGCCGCCGCCATGGCATTGCTGCCGGCGTTGTTTTGCTGCGCGCCCGGCAGTCCCATGGCGCCGCTGGCCGGCAGCGTGCGGCTGTCGGCCGCGGCGGCAGCGCGGTTGGCCTGCAGCAGCGTGCCGGCGGCCTGGGTGATTTCCGACGCGTTGCCCAGCGCCTTGCGGCGCGCCGCGATCTGCTCGCGGATGCCGGGCGTGCATTCGGCAATCGCGAAGTCGGCCTTGTGCAACTCGCCGTTGGTGAGGTCCGCGAAGCGGCTGCCGGCGTCGAAGGCATTGCGGTTGTTCAGCACGGCCAGCGTGGCGCCCGCGGGCAATGTGGTGTTGTCGACCTTGGCCACATGGGTGCGCGGCTCCAGGCCGTAGAAGCTGTACTTGCCCTCTTCGTCGGTCACGGCGTAGGTGCCGTCCTCGAGGTAGATGCGCACGCCCGGGATGCCCGGCTCGCCGGCGTCCTGCACGCCGTCCCTGCTGCAGTCGGCAAACACCTTGCCGATGACATAAGCCTTGTTGGAAAACACGCCGCCCACCACCTGCACGCGCACGCTGGAGCTGTTGGAGCGCACCGCGCCGCTGGCGGCCTGGGCCGTGTTGATGCCGTTGCCGCTCTGGCTGCCCGCGCCCACGCGCACGCGGTAGGTCAGCACGGGCTGCGCGCCGGCGGCCAGCGTGCCCACGGCGAATTGCAGGCTGGGGCCGGCGCCGCCGGCGGGATCGGCCAGCGCCGCGCCATTGAGGCGCGCACTGCCGCGCACATAGGCGAAGCCGGCCGGCAGGCTGTCGCTGACCACGGTGGCCGGCAGCGGCACGGTCGAGACGTTGTTGAGCTTGACCGAATAATCGACAAAGTCGCCGATCTCGGCGGTTTTTTTGTTGGCGGTTTTCTGGATGAACAGGCCGCCGGTGGTGGCGCCGGGGTCCAGGGGCACGTCGAAATGCACCGGCGCCAGCGCCACCAGAAAATTGCCGCCATAAGACCCCGACGTGTCTATCACCCGGCCGGCCGGTTGCAAGGCCACAGGCACCCGCGAAGGAAAGGAAAAGCCAGCCGGCGGGGTAACCACCAGTCGATAGCGACTGTTGAGCACCAGCGGGAATTCAAAAAAACCGTCGGCCGCCGTCACGACGACGCTGGGCGCCGGCGTGATGCCGTCCATCAGGAACACCACGGCCGGGCCGCCGGGGTTGCCGCCGTTGCCCGCGCCGAGGACGTCAATCAGCTGCACCGTGGCGCCGGCGATGGGCTGGTTGGTGGCCGAGTTGTAAACGGTGCCCGAAGGGTCCACCAGCAGCGTGGTGGTGACCGACACCGTTATGCCGCCGCAGGTCGTGATGCTGGCGGTCACGGTGTCGTTGCGCAGCACCTCGAGGATGCCGTCGCCCGAGGCCACGATGTGTGAAGCCGCGTTCGCGGTGGGAACGCTGGGCAGGATGCGGAACACGCCGGTGTTGGGCCCGGTTTCCACGGCAGTGTAGGTTTCCGAATCACCGGTGAGCTGGCTCACGATGGTGATGGGCACCGTGCCTATCGTGCTTGGGTCGGCATTGCAGATGGACGCGTCAGCCTGCACAAACAGGGCGTTGCCGGGAATGCTCTGGGCGGCGTGCGCCGTATAGGTGTTGTTGGTATAGAACTGGAGGCTCGCCGTGTGCGCGGGCAGCGGCAGCACCACGGTGTTGCTGGTGGTGGTCAGTGGGGCGGCGGCGTCGGTCCAGTCGGCATAGGCGGCACCGCTCACGTTGCCGGAGGCGTTGGAGTTCACCATGACGCTGAACTGCCCCAGGAACAGACCGCCCTGCGGCAAGGTGGCGATGGCCCAGGCCACCGCGTCCACCACGCTGCCGGCCGGCACAGTGGTGACATAGCTGCCGGTGGCGGCGCCCTGCAAGTGGTACAGCGTCTGTGCGCCGGGATTGGTGGCGGGCTGGGCCGAGGTGAAGGTGGTGTTCACCGGCACCGGTGCGCGCAGGATGAACAGCGCGGCGGGCGCGCCGTTGACCGTCACGTTGGCGGGGCTGGCCGCCATGTTGCCGTTGTTGATGGCCCTGGCCGTGAAGTTGAGCGCCACGCTTTGGGTAGCGGTGGCCGCCCCGGCCGCGTAGCTGACCTGCACGGCCGCGCCATTGGTCAGGTTGATCGTGTCCGTGTTGGTGGCCGTGGCGCTTTGCAGCTGGCTGATCGCGCGCAAGCTGATCTGCGCGGTCTGGCCGGGCACCGCGCCGGGCGGAATCTGGCCGGTGATCAGCAGGCCCGCGGTGGCGCCGACGGCCACCGGCACCACGCCGCCGGCGGGCACCACGGGCTCACCGGCATCGACCAGGCCGTTGCCGTTGACGTCCAGCACCACCTGCAGGTTCAGCGGCGTGAAGACGCTGCCGGCGGCCACGCTGGCGGTGACCAGGTAGTTGGTGGTGGTGTTGCCGGTGTTGGCGAGGTTGTGGTTGATGGTGAAGGAGGAGCCGACGCCGATCAACAGGTTCTGGCTGGCGTTCAACGTCAGCGCTTCCAGCGCCGCCACCCTGGTGTTCACGGTATTGGAATTGATGCGCACCGGCAGGCCCGTCGCAGCGTCCGTGAAGGTCGCGCTCGCGGTATTGCTGATCACCGTCCCCACCGGGGTCGGCGCTGCCTGTGCGGCTGCCCAGAAGAGCAGCAACATGCAGGAAATCAGCAGTTTGCGCAGCGGGCGAAAGAGCATGTGGGCTGGGTGGGTGGTGGGTTGCGGCAGGGCGTCGCTTTCCAAAGGGCGCGTTGCCGTGCCCTTGGAAAAGCGGGGAAGCTTTCGCTTCCCGCGCTGGAGGTCAGTCCCGGGTTAGGGGTTGATGCGCACACCGAAAGTCACGACAGCCGACTGACCGGGGGTCAGGGTGCCGATCGTTGCGGTGACGGTGCCGGCCGCGCCCGCGGCGGGGCCGGTGACCGTGCCCACCGTGCTGGCGGCGGCGCTGCTCAGCGTGGTGTAGCTCGGCGTCGCGTCGGACACGACGACGGAGGTCGCATTCGCGGATCCCACATTGGTCACCGTGATCTGGTACAGCACGCACTGGTTGGGACGGGCGCTCAGGGTGGCCGCCGCGTAAACCGTGCCGCCGTTGGGACCGGCGCAGGCCGTGTCCAGGGATTGCGCCTTGGCCAGGGTCAGGTTGCCGGCGATGACGGTGGTGCTGTCAATGGCCGTGGCCACCGCGGGAACCGTCGTCACATAGCTGCCGTTGCTGGTCGTGACCGTGATGGTCGTGGCATCCACCGCGCCGGGGGTCGCGCCGCTGGGCGCGATCACCTTGTTGAACACGGTGATCGATGCGCCGGGAGCCAGGCCCGCGGGCAGGACACCCGCGGCATGCAGGGTGCTGCTGATCTGCGGGTCGGTCGCGTCGAGCACGCCGTTGGCGTTGGCGTCGTAGTACAGCGCGGAAGTCCAGCCGGCCTGGTTGTCGGCGCCGGCAAGGGTCACCGTGCTGACCGTGCCGTTGCCTTCCAGCACGTTGCCGGTGTTGGTCAGGGTGTGGCTGTAAACATAGGAGCCGCCGGGGTAGGTCTGGCCGGCGCCGTTGGGCGTCAGGGTGATGGAGCGCACGGCGTTCACGACCACCGCGTCATGCAGCGTATCCGAAGCGTTCGAGGTGGGCGACAGCGTGCGGAAGTACAGCTGCGTGGTGCCTGCCGCGAAGCCGGCCGGCACGCCGACCACCGCGCAGACCACGACGTTGCCGCCGGCGGCCACGGAGCCGGTGTTGGTGATGGTCGCGCCGGTGGTCGAGCAGTTGCCCGCGCCGCCGTCGGCGCGGAAGCTGACCGTCCAGCCGGCCGGCAGCGTCACGCTGGCGAAGGTGTTCACCGTGCTGGCGCCCAGGTTGTAGCTGTCCGGCGAGGGGCCGGTGTTGTTGGCCACGATGGTGAAGACCGTCGAGGCGCCGGGGTTCAGCGTGTTGGTGACCTGCGCCGCGCCTTCACCGTTGGCGAACACGCCCACGCCGGGAACACCCACCGCGGTCGGCAGGTTGTTGGTGGCGTCAACCGCTGCGTTGGCCACGGCGGTCAGCTGGTCGGGGGTGCTGGCCGTCTTGGTCGGGTCGAACACGGAGGTGGCCGTCTTGGTGATGATGAAAGGCGAGCCGGTGTTGGTCGCGTTCGGCGGCAGCGTGGCCTTCAGGATCACGTTGTAGGTGGCGCCGGCGGCCAGGGGGCCGGTGTCGACCGTGCCGTCGCTGTTGGTGTCGACCAGCGGCGTGACGCCGTCGCTCTTGAACAGCTGGAAGGTCGTGCCGGCCGGGAAGTTGCCCGCGCTCAGCGTGATGTTGAAGGTGTCGGAGCCGTTGCCGGTGTTGGTCACCGTGTTGGTGAAGCTCACCGTCGAGCCTGGCGCGGCCGGGCCGGGCACCGTGGTGCCGGTCAGCGTCACGGCGGCGGTCTGCAGCACCGTGAAGGGCACGGTGTTGGAGCCGCCCGTCACCGTGGTGGCGCCGTTGTTGTAGGACGTCGTCGCGGTGTTGTTGAGCACGCCGGGCGCCGTGCCCGGTGCCACGGTCACGCCGAAGCTGATGGTGCCCGACTGGCCGGCCGTCACCTGGTTGAGCGTGACCAGCAGGGTCTTGGTGCCCAGGGTGTAGCCCGAAGTCAGGGTGTTGGGCGCGGAGCCGCTGGAGCCGCCGCTGTCGCTCAGCGCGGTGGCGCCGGTCACGCTCCAGCGAGCGGAGCCCGCGGTGTAGGTCAGGCCTGCCGGCAGGACGTCGGTGATCGCCACGGCGGTGGCCGTGCTGTTACCGGTGTTCGTGTAGGTCAGGGTATAGGTGATGGCCGTGCCGGCCGCGCCGCTGGACACGCTGGCCGACTTGGTCAGCGTCACCACCGCATTCGTCGTGGCCGTGGTCACGTCGGTGTTGGACTGCGTCTTGGTGTTGTCGAACACGCTGGTGCCGGTCACCGTGATGGTGTTGGTCTGCGTCGCCGTGGCCGTGCCCGGGAGCGTGGCAACCACGATGTACTTGAACTGGCCGCCCGCGGCGAGTGCGCCGGTCGAGGTGATCGCGGGGCCCGTGGGGGTGCCGCTGCCGTTGTCGGCAAAGATCTGCACGCTCGCCATCGAGAAGGCACCGGTGTTGCTGGTGGTCAGGTTGAAGGTGTCCGTGCCGTTACCCGTGTTGGTCAGGGTATGCGGGTAGTACACCACGCTGCCCGGCGTCGCGTTCTGCGCGCCGTTGGCGGCCAGCGTCAGGCTGGCGATCTGCTGCACCGTGGTCTGCACCACGTTGGAGGTCACCGTGCGCGTGATGCCCGAGGCATCCGAGTAGGTGGCCGAGGCCTGGTTGCTGATCGACGTGCCGGCGGGCGGCGGTGCGGCGTGCGCAGCCGTTCCGGCCATCACCAGCGCGAAGGCAACGAGCAAGCCCACAATCCAGTGGGTGAAGAAGTGCGGCAGCCCTAGGGGCCGCGGACTCGGGGGGTTGGCATACATGGCGTATTTCTCCTGGCTACAAGACAACGGTGAATCGACAGACAACTAACAACAAAAACTGGGAAGGGCGCTGTGGACGGATCCGGCCGCCATCAGGGCTTGGCCGCCGAGGCGACCGCCGGCGCATCGATGCTCACGCGCAGGCTGACCACCGAGGTGGCGCCCGCTGGCAGGCTGCCGAGTTCCCAGCGCAGGGCGCGGTAGTCGGCCAGGGGCACGGGCTCTTTGCGCGTGCTGCCGTCAGCCTGCTTGACCATGCGGGTCAGCGGCATGGGCGCGAAGCTGCTGCCGTCCGTGGAGGCCTGGGCCGGGGCGGGCTGCTCGCTCGCGGCGATAAAGGTGGTACCGGGCGGCACCGGCACGGTGGCCAGCAGCTTGCCCGCGGCGGCCGTGCCGTTGTTGCGGTAGGTGGCGCTGTATTGCAGGACGTCGCCCGGCTTGCCGTCGCCGGCAGGCTTGAGCACCGGCTTGCCGGCCACCATCTCCACGCGCTGCGCCAGCAGCTGGGAGGTCACCGGTGAGGCTTGCGCCAGAACCACCTGGCCCAGGGCCAGGCCGGCGGCAAAAATGCAAAATTTCAGAACAGTTTTCATGGTTCACATCCTTTTCGTTACAAGTCGACGGATAACAGCGCCAGTGGTGGGCGGCATGGCCTGTATGCGCTTACAGACCTTTGGACGTAACTTTATGTTACTGATTGCTGTTTTTTGGCTCGACTAAATCACGATTCGCCAAAAAACAAATAGAAAACCCAGATTTCCGTGAGAAAACACGCAAAACGAGATCGAATTAGGGTCGCATCTGTGACTTATTGTAATTTTTCATCTTGTCGTCTTACAAGTAGTCACAAGTACACAGGGCGGGTTTTCGTGACAAATTCACGTAAACCCTAGGGACTAGGTTTTGGTTTTTGCTCGCGGCGCGGGGTGGTTATTACAAAAGGGGCGTTGCGGCTTCCCCCTTCCGCAAGGGCGGGCTTGTTCCAGCGGCTTGCTCTCTGTTGAGGGTGGCTGGCCGGGGTTGCCCGGCGGCAACTCACTTTTCTTTGCTTCGCCAAAGAAAAGTAAGCAAAAGAAAGGCGACCCTGGTGTCTGCGTCCCTTCGCTTCGCTACGGGCAACCTGCGGTGCTCGGTCCAGCCGGGGTCTGGCTAAACTCGCTACGCTGCGCTTCGCTCAGACAACGCCAGCCCTTATCCGTCTGGCCCTCCGCTCCTCGGCGCATACACAAGGGGGTGGGGACAGGAATACCAAACAGCCGAAGACAGAAACCCGAATACCTGAAAAAAACAAGGACACGCCATGGCGTGTCCTTGTTGGTATTGGTTCCCGCTCCCGATTGCCCCGTCCTGGCTGGGCCGAGGAGCGCAGACGTAGGCGGATCAGGGATCGCGCTTGTTTGAGCCGAAGGCGAGTTTGCGCGAGACCCCGCCGTAGTCGAGCACCGCAGGTTGCCCGTAGCGCAGCGGAGGGACCCAGACTGCGGGTCGCCTTTCTTTTGGGTACTTTTGGTGTTTGCGTAACTTCGCTGCGCGAAGTGAGCAAACCCCGCGCGCGTAGCGCGCCTTTGGCGAACAAAGAAAACCCGCTTTGCGGGTTTCGCTAAAAGTGCCTCGCCCGCCGGGGCGAGACCCGGCCAGCGGAACTAAGAAGAGGAGGGAGGAGGGAGAGCGCGCAAGGCCGGAGCAAGACTTGGCTACTTCACCGCATCTCTCAACCTCGCGAACACCTTCCAAAACGCCGCCTCCTGCGTGGTCGCAAAATTGATCCGCATCAGCGTGCTGGGCGCCCGCACCGCGTGGAACAGCGCGCCAGGGGCGATCAAATAGCCCTCGTCGAGCATGCGCTGGGCCAGCGCATCGGTGTCGACGCCGGTGTCCACCCAGCCGAACAGGCCGGCGGGCTCGGTTGCGAAGCTGCAGCCGTGGGCGATCGCCAGCTTGACGCTGCGGGCGCGCGCCGCATCGAGCCGGGTGCGTATGCGCTCGGCATGGCGGCGCAGCTGGCCCTGGTCTATGCACCAGGCCAGCGCTTTTTCGAGCAGGGCCGGCGTGGTCAGCGTGGCCAGCAGCTTGGTGTCCAGCAGGCGCTCGACCAGGTCGGGCGGCGCGGCCATGAAGCCGACGCGCCAGCCCGGCGCGAGGATTTTGGCGAAACCGCTGACGTAAATCGTGCGCTGCAGGCCGTCCAGCGAGCACAGCCGGGTCGCGTGTTCGGGCGCCAGGTGGCTATAGGTGTCGTCTTCAACAATGTGGAAGTTGTGCTGCATCGCCAGCTGCAGCACGCGGTGCGCGCTGCCCGGCGTGAGGCAGTAGCCGGTGGGGTTGTGGAACACGCTGACGCTGACAAACAGCTTGGGCTGGTGAATTTCGCAGTACTGCGCCATCACCTCCAGGTCGGGGCCGTCGGCGCGGCGCGGCACCGGCAGTATGCGCATGCCCAAAGCGTCCAGCCGGGCGAACTCCACGGCCCAGCCGGGCTCCTCCACCATCACGCAGTCGCCGGCGCGCAGCAGCGTGCGGCTCACGATGTCCAGCGCATGCGTTGCGCCCACGGTGGTGATGATCTGCTCGGGCACGGCATGCACATTGAGCGCGCTCAGTTTCTGCGACAGCGCGCGGCGCAGGCCGCTGTCGCCCATGGGCTCACCGTACTGCAGCGAAAAATCCCTCAGCGCGCTGACGCTGGTGACCTTGCGCACGGCAGCGGGCATGAAGGTGGTTTCCAGCCAGTCGGGCGGGAACACGCCCATGCCGGGCTGCGGCTTGTTGCTGACCTTGTGGAACATGCCGCGTATCAGCGCGGTGGCGTCGACCGGCGCCTGGCGCGTGGCGATCCAGCTGGCGGTGCTCCAGGTGCCCAGCGGCGCCAGGTCGGCCGCTTGCACCGGCCCGAGTTTTCCGGGGTTCGCCGCCGGCGCTTTGGCGGCGGGCGCCGAAGCCGCGTTGAGCGAGGCATCGCGCACAAAAAAACCGCGGTTCTTGCGCGCCACCACCAGGCCTTGCGCCAGCAGCTGGTCATATGCGGCCACCACGGTGGAGACGCTCACGCCCTGCTGCTCGGCGCACAGCCGCACCGAAGGCAGGCGCGCGCCCGGCGCCAGCAGGCGGCTGCGTATGCGCTCGGCAAAACGCGCCGAGAGCTGTTCGGTCAGGGACTGTGAAGCGGCTTTCATCAACATGGCGCGGCCTTTTTCCTGTTCACCGCCCTCGGCAGGGCATGGTGTGCTGATTATTTGACCAATACAGTTTTGGAATTTGTACCGCTAACTGTATTGGTGGTGTATTGCTTTCAACTATAAAGTGGGAAACATGAACTGGCAAGAATTTACGGCTTTACTGGTGCTGGCCACGGCGATGAGCTTTTCGCCCGGGCCCAACACCACGCTGTCCACCGCGCTGGGCGCCAACCACGGTTTCCGCCGCGCGCTGCCGTTTGTCTGCGCTGTGCCCGTGGGCTGGGGCGCGCTGCTGCTGGTCTGCGCGCTGGGCCTGGGCGCGCTGGTGCTGGCGGTGCCGCTGCTGAGCTGGGCCGTCAAGATCGGCGGCGTGGCCTACCTGCTGTGGCTGGCCTTCAAGGTTTCCCAATCGCGCCAGCTCAGCCAGGCCGACGCCTCCCGGCTGAGCGTCACCTTCTGGCAGGGCGCGGCGCTGCAATTCGTCAACATCAAGGCCTGGATGCTGGCGCTGGCCATCGTCAGCGGCTGGATCGCCGGCCGCGAGGCGCCCGCCCTGCGCCTGGCCATCGTGCTGCCGGTGATGCTGGCGTATGCCTTTGTGAGCAACATGGTGTATGCGCTGGCCGGTTCATTGCTGCGCGACTGGCTGTCCGGCCCGGCCGGTAGCGGCCTGCGGCTGCGCTGGTTCAACTACGTCATGGCGGCCGTGCTGGTGGCCACCGCGATCTGGATGCTCTTTATATGAGCCCCCACGCGCAAATCAGCAAAGGCCTGTGGCTGGGTCTGCTGGGCACCGTGATCTTTTCCGTCACGCTGCCCATGACGCGGCTGGCCGTGGGCACACCGGATGCGCCGCAGATGTCGGGCCTCTTCATCGCGCTGGGCCGCGCCGTGGTGGCGGCGGGCCTGTCGGCGGTGTTCCTGCTGGCCACGCGCGCGCCCCTTCCCAAGCGCGGGGACTGGTGGCCGCTGGCCGCCACGGCGGGCGGTGTGGTCTTCGGTTTTCCGCTGTTCACCTCGATTGCCATGCGTTATGTGGAGGCCGTGCATGCCGCCGTGATCATCGGCGCCCTGCCGCTGGCGACCGCCGCCGTGGGCGCCTTGCTGCACCGCCAGCGGCCGTCCGCCGGCTTCTGGCTGTGCGCCGCCCTGGGCAGCGCGCTGGTGGTGGCTTTTGCCCTGTTGCGATCGAACAGCGGCGGCCTGTCCATCAGCCTGGCGGACTTGCTGCTGCTGGCCGCCGTGCTGTGCGCCGCCGTGGGTTACGGCTACGGCGCCAGGCTGTCGCAGCGCATGCGGGCTGAACATGTGATCTGCTGGGCGCTGCTGCTGTCCCTGCCGCTGACCTTGCCGCTGGCGGCCCTGAACTGGCCCGCAGCGTCCATCAAGGCGTCTGCCTGGTGGGGCTTTGGTTATGTCGCGGTGTTTTCGATGTGGCTGGGCTTTTTTGCCTGGTACCGCGGCCTGGCCCTGGGCGGCACGGTGCGCGTGAGCCAGGTGCAGCTGCTGCAGCCGTTTTTGTCCATGCTGTTCGCGGTGCCGCTGCTGGGCGAAAGCCTGGACGCGGTGACCGTGGGCTTCGGCCTGGCGGTGATCGCCACCGTGTTCATCGGCAAAAAAATGCCGGTGCACCAGCCGGCCGCCATGCACCCTTCATTGCTGCACCCGAGGAAGACCTGATGTACTGCGCCTCTTTTATTTTTGAACCCGGCACCTATGACGAGCGCTTCCACGCACTGGACGCGCTGATCGAGGAAGCTGCCCACGCCACCCCGGGCTACCTGGGCGCGGAAACCTGGCGCTCGCCCGATGGCACGCGCAGCAACGCGACCTATTTCTGGGACAACCAGGAGGCGCTGCGCGCCTTCTCGGCCCACCCCAAGCACCTGGAAGCCAAACGCCAGTACACCCAGTGGTACAAAGGCTTTCACATCGTCGTCTCGCAGGTGCTGCGCTCTTACGGCGACGGCAAGATCGAACACATCACCCCCAACCAGCGCGACCGCGGCCAGGGAGTTGCCGCATGAACATCGCCAACATCCCTTTCGGCACGACCGACTGGTCCGCCGTGGACCGCACCGAGCATTCAGCCCTGGAAGGCAAGGCCTTCTGGCGCACGCAGAAATTCGGCGACGTGCGCGTGCGCATGGTCGAGTACACGCCGGGTTATGTGTCCGACCACTGGTGCAAAAAAGGCCACATCCTGCTGTGCCTGCAGGGCCAGTTGCATACCGAACTCGAAGACGGGCGCCGCTTCACGCTGGAGCCCGGCATGAGCTACCAGGTCGCCGACCAGGCCGAAGCGCACCGCTCGACCTCGCCGCTGGGCGCCACGCTGTTTGTGGTGGATTGAGCGGCCGTACCGTATGAACTGTCTCTTGCGCAAAAACGCCAGGCTGCGATCATGCGCCATGGCCCTATGCCATGGGACCCTGAATTTTTCAACCATTGTGTGAGCCGGGCCGCCCGAGGCGGCCCTCAAGGAGGAGAGTGAGATGAGCGACATGACATGGACCCAGGCGCAACGCGCCCACAAGATGAACCCCTCGGTGATCCGCGAGATCCTCAAGGTCACCGAGAAGCCCGGCATCATCAGCTTCGCCGGCGGCCTGCCCTCGCCCAAGACCTTCCCCGTCGCCGCCTTTCGCGAGGCCTGCGACAAGGTGCTGCGCGAGGACGGCCATGCGGCGCTGCAGTACGCGGCCAGCGAAGGCTATGCGCCGCTGCGCGAGATGGTGGCCGCCATGCTGCCCTGGGAGGTCGACCCGGCGCAGGTGCTGATCACCACCGGCTCGCAGCAGGGCCTGGACCTCATCGCCAAGATACTGATAGACGCCGGCAGCCGCGTGCTGGTGGAAACACCCACCTACCTGGGCGCGCTGCAGGCCTTCACGCCCATGGAGCCCGAGGTGGTGGGTGTGGCCAGCGACGAGGAAGGCGTGGACATCGCCGACCTGGCGAGCAAGGCCGCCGGCGCGCGTTTCTTTTATGTGCTGCCCAACTTCCAGAACCCGACCGGCCGCACCATGAGCGAGGCGCGCCGCGCCGCGCTGAGCGCCGAGGCCGCGCGCCTGGGCCTGCCCATCGTCGAGGACAACCCCTACGGCGACCTGTGGTTCGACACGCCGCCGCCGCTGCCGCTGACGGCACGCAACCCCGAGGGCTGCGTCTACATGGGCTCCTTCTCCAAGATCCTGGCACCCGGCCTGCGCCTGGGCTTCATGGTCGCGCCCAAGTCGCTCTACCCCAAGCTGCTGCAGGCCAAGCAGGCCGCCGACCTGCACACGCCGGGCTTTAACCAGCGCATGGTGGTCGAGACCATGAAGAACAACTTCCTGGAGCGCCACGTGCCGACCATACGCGCGCTCTACAAATCGCAGCGCGACGCCATGCTGGCCGCCATGCAGCGCGACATGCCCGAAGGCGTGAGCTGGAACACGCCGGCCGGCGGCATGTTTTTGTGGGTGCGCCTGCCCGAAGGCATGAACGCCATCGACCTGCTGCCCAAGGCCGTGGAGCGCAACGTGGCTTTTGTGCCCGGCTGGGCCTTTTACGCCGACCATGCCGACGCCCGCACGCTGCGCCTGTCCTTTGTGACCTCCAGCGTCGAGCAGATCAACATCGGCATCGCCGCGCTGGCCGCGGCCATCCGCGAGCAACTGCCCACGGGCCTGCCTGAACTGCGCGCGGCCGCATGATGGACACGGGCACGCTGTCGCTGTTCGTGCTGGCGGTGCTGGCACTGTTCATCTCGCCCGGTCCCAACATGGCGTTTGTGCTGTCGCACGGGCTGGCGCACGGCATGCGCGGCGGTTTCGCGGCGGCCATCGGCATCTCGGCGGCCGACCTGGTGCACACACTCTGCGCCGCGACGGGCGTGACCGCGCTGGTCGCGGCCTGGCCGCCCTCCTTCGATGTGCTGCGATACGCCGGCGCGCTCTACCTGCTGTGGCTGGCCTGCCAGGCCTTGCGGCCGGCCGGCGCGCGCGGCGACAAGGCGCCGGCCCAGCCCGCCGGTTTCGCGCGCATTGTGCGCATGGCCTGGCTCAACAACCTGGTGAACCCGAAAGCGCTGCTGTTCTTCATGGTCTTCCTGCCGCAGTTCGTGAACCCGGCGCGCGGCCACGTGGCCTTGCAGCTGCTGGTGCTGGGCGTGCTGCTGTCGGCGCTGGCGCTGGTTTTCAACACCGTGCTGGGCGCCTTCAGCGGCCAGATAGGCCGTCGCCTGCAGGCGCGGCCCGGCGCCGCGGCATTCCAGCGCGGCCTGCTGGCTTTGACCATGGCCGGGCTCGCGCTCAGGCTGCTGCTGCTCGACCGACCCTCCAAAGGAATCTGACATGCTTCATCTCTGGGGGCGCATCAGCTCCATCAATGTGCGCAAAGTCGTCTGGGCCGCGCAGGAACTGGGCCTGACCCTGCAGCGCACCGATGCCGGCGGGCAGTTCGGCATCGTCAAGGACGCCGACTACCGCCGCAAGAACCCGAATGCGCTGGTGCCGCTGATGGAAGACGGCGAGGTCCTCGTCTGGGAGTCCAACGTCATCGTGCGCTACCTCTGCGCCAAATATTCATCGGGCAACTTCTATCCCACGGCGCTGCCGCAGCGTTTTGCCGCCGAGCAGTGGATGGACTGGCAGCAGACCACCTTCAACCCGGCCGGCCGCGCGGCGTTTGTGCAGCAGATACGCACACCGGCCGAGCAGCGCAATGCGGGGCTGATCGCGCAATCGGTGGCCGCCACCGAGCCGCTGCTGGCTTTGCTCGATGCACACCTGGCCGAGCATGCCTATATAGGCGGCGAGCAGTTCGGCATGGCCGACATCCCGCTGGGCTGCGAAATGCACCGCTGGTTCGGCCTGCCGCAGCCGCGGCCCGCGCGGCCCCACCTGGACCGCTGGTACCAGAACCTGCTGGCGCGTCCCGCCTCGCGCGGCGTGCTGGACCTTCCCCTGTCATAAATCTTTAAACCCACCCGGAAAACCGAGAGCCCCCATGAAGCAGCGCGCATTCAAGCAAGTCGACGTATTCACCCCCAGCCCTTACTACGGCAATCCCCTGGCCGTGGTACTGGACGGCAGCGGCCTGGACGATGCCGCGATGCAGCGTTTTGCCAAATGGACCAACCTGTCCGAAACCACCTTTTTGCTGCCGCCCACGGACGCCGCGGCCGACTACCGCGTGCGCATCTTCACGCCGGGCGGCGAGCTGCCCTTTGCCGGCCACCCCACGCTGGGCAGCTGCCACAGCTGGCTGGAGGCCGGCGGGCAGCCGCGCTCCAAGGACTTCATCGTGCAGGAATGCAAGGTCGGCCTGGTCAAGATCCGCCGCGAACCCGGCAGCAAGCGCCTGGCCTTTGCCGCGCCGGCGCTCAAGCGCACGGCGCCCAGCCCCACGGTGCTGGCCCAGGTGGCCACGGCGCTGGGGCTCAAGGCCAGCCAGGTGCTGGCCGCGCAATGCCTGGACAACGGCCCGCTCTGGCTGGGCCTGCTGCTGGACAGCCCCGAGACCGTGCTGAGCCTGGCGCCCGACCACAAGGCGCTGGCCAAGCTGGGCACCAAGGTTGGGGTCGTCGCGCGCTATCCGCACGAAGGCGCCGCCCCGCTGATCGCACGCGCCAACCGCGAGGCCAGGGCTTTTGCGCCGTCCCAGCCCTCTTTTGCGCCCGACTTTGAGGTGCGTGCCTTCGCCGCGCCCCTGGGCGTCGACGAAGACCCGGTCACCGGCAGCCTCAACGCCAGCCTGGCGCAATGGCTGATCGCCGAGGGCCATGCGCCCGAGCGCTACACCGCCTCGCAAGGCGTGTGCCTGGGCCGCGCGGGCCAGGTGCACCTGGAGCGCGACGCGGCCGGCCAGGTCTGGGTCGGCGGCGAGTCAGTGAGCTGCGTGGACGGAAGCGTCACGCTTTAAGGCCTGCCAACACCATGGAAACCGCCACAGCATCCCCTCCGCTGGCCTCGCAGGTCGACCACCTGGTGGTGGTGGCGGCCAGCCTGGAGCAGGGCGTGCAGTGGTGCGAGCGCGTACTGGGCATCACGCCCGGGCCAGGCGGCGAGCATGTGCTGATGGGCACGCACAACCGGCTCTTCAGCATCGCGTCGCCGGCCTTTCCCACGGCTTATTTTGAAATCATCGCGATCCAGCCGGGCAAGCCCTGCACGCGCCCGGCCCCCGCCAGGCGCTGGTTCGACCTGGACGACCTGGAGCTGCAACTGCAGCTCAGCAAAGGCGGGCCGCAGCTCGCCCACTTCGCGGCCTCCACCGCCCGGGCGCAGGGCGGCGTGCGCGCGCTGGCGCGCCTGGGACTGGACCGCGGCGAGCTGCTGGAGGCTTCGCGCATGACGCCGCAAGGCCTGCTGTCCTGGAAGATCACGGTGCGCGAGGACGGCCAGCGCCTGTTCTACGGCGCGCTGCCCACACTGATCCAGTGGGGCGAGGCCCATCCCAGCCAGAGCATGGCGCCCTCGGGCGTCACGCTGCAGTCGCTGCACGCCAGCCATCCGCGGCCCGACGCTTTGCGCGCCGGCTACGAGGCCATAGGCCTGGCCGGCGTGGGCCTGTCACAAGGCCCGCCCAACCTGATCGCCACGCTGCAGACGCCGCGCGGCCTCGTGACACTTCAATCACACGGAGTCTGAGATGCTTTTCAACACCACCGAACTCGCCTGGTTTGCCCTCGCCGCCTTTGTGCTGGTGATCACGCCCGGGCCCAACATGATTTATTGCATCTCGCGCACGCTGTGCCAGGGCCGCGGCGCCGGCCTGGTGTCGCTGAGCGGCGTGGCCCTGGGTTTTGTGGTGCACCTGCTGGCCGCGTCCTTCGGCCTCACTGCGCTCCTGCTGGCCGTGCCGGTGGCCTTTGACGCGATCAAGGTCGCGGGCGCGGCCTATCTGCTGTGGATGGCGTGGCAAGCCGTCAAGCCCGGCGGCCTCGCACCCTTTGAGACCCGCGAGCTGCCGCACGACCCGCCGCGCACGCTGTTCCTCATGGGTTTTATGACCAACCTGCTCAATCCCAAGGTCGCGATGTTTTACCTCTCCTTCTTCCCGCAGTTCCTGCATCCCGAGCGCGGCGACCTGCTGCTGCAAAGCCTGACGCTGGGCGCGGTGCAGATCAGCGTGAGCACCAGCGTGAACACGGTACTGATCTGCTTTGCCGCGGCGATTGCCGGCTTCCTGAACCGCAACATCAGCTGGATGCGCGTGCAGCGTTATGTGATGGGCACGGTGCTGGGCCTGCTGGCGCTGCGCCTGCTGAGCGAAAAACGGGCGGCCGCATGAGCCGCCGGGCCGCTCCCAAGGCGAATACCGCAGCTCGCAGAGCGGAGGCTAGCCAATGAGCGCCGTCCTCGACCAGGCGCCGGCGCTGGAGAACAGCCTGCTGCCCTCGCTGCGCGAGATCGAAGACGCGGCCCGCGTCGTCTACCGCGAATTCCAGGCCACGCCGCAATACCGCTGGGGTTTGTCCAGCCAGCGCCTGGGCACCGACTGCTGGATCAAGCACGAGAACCACACGCCGGTCGGTGCCTTCAAGCTGCGCGGCGGGCTCACCTATTTCGAGGCGCTGCAGCGGCGCGGCGAGCTGCCCGCGCAAGTCGTCAGCGCCACGCGCGGCAACCACGGCCAGAGCATAGGCTGGGCGGCGCGCGCCCACGGCGTGGCCTGCACCATCGTGGTTCCGCACGGCAACTCGACCGAGAAAAACGCCGCCATGCGCGCACTGGGCGTGACGCTGATCGAACACGGCGACGACTTCCAGGCCAGCCGCGAATTCGCCATCGCGCTGGCCGCCGAACGCGGCGCCCACATGGTGCCCAGCTTCCATGCCGACCTGCTGCGCGGCGTGAGCACCTACTGGTGGGAATTCATGCTGGCCGTGCCGCAGCTTGACGTGGTCTATGTGCCTATCGGCCAGGGCTCCGGCGCCTGCTCGGCGATTGCCGCCAAGCTGGCGCTGGGCCGCAAGCTGCGCATCGTCGGCGTGGTGAGCGCACATGCCACCACCTATGCCGACTCGCTGGCCGCCGGCCGCGTGCTGGAAGCGCCCGTGACCACCCAGCTGGCCGACGGCATGGCCTGCCGCGTTGCCGATGCCGATGCGCTGGCCATCCTGCTGCCGCAGCTGGACCACGTCGTGAAGGTGACGGACGACGAAGTCGCCCAGGCCATGCGCGAGCTGTACGCCGACACCCACAATGTGGCCGAAGGCGCGGGCGCGGCGAGTTTTGCCGCCGCGATGCAAGAGCGTGCGCAATTAAAGGGTCAGGTCGTGGGCATTTCGCTGAGCGGCGGCAATGTTGATACTGCCACTGTCGCCAAGGTGCTCCTGAACGGCTGAGCGGTCACACGCGGGACTGGGAGCCCATTCCGGCTTCGTCACAATCCGCCCATGGGAACCCTCTACCTCGTGCGCCACGGCCAGGCCTCGTTTGGCGAAGACGACTACGACGTGCTCAGCCCCATGGGGCGCCAGCAAAGCCTTCGCCTGGGGGAATACTTCAAGTACAAGGGCATCGCCTTTGACGCGGCCTTCACCGGCACGCTGCAGCGCCAGATCAACACCTTTGCCGGCATCTGCGAGGGTATGGGAATAGACATGCAGGCCGAGCAGCGGCCCGGCCTCAACGAATACGACAGCCATGCCGTCATAGGCGCGATTCACCCGCACAAGCTGGAAAAACCCACCACGCCCGAGCAATACCGCGGCCATTTCCGCCTGCTGCGCGACGGCCTGACGCAATGGATGGCCGGCGTCGTCAGTCCCAGGGGCATGCCCAGCTACACGGAATTCGTCGCCGGCGTCACCGACGTGCTGGACCAGATCCGCAGCACGCACAGCGGCAATGTGCTGCTGGTCTCCAGCGGCGGGCCGATCTCGACGGCCGTGGGCCACGTGCTGGGCACCAGCCCGGAAACCACCATAGAGCTCAACCTGCGCATACGCAACTGCTCACTCACCGAGTTCGCCTTCACGCCCAAGCGCCACATGCTCGTGACTTACAACACCTTGCCGCACCTGGACGCGCCCGAGCACGCAAGCTGGATCACCTACGCCTGAGAACCTGTTGACGGCCTAAACGCTGACGCAAACCTTGCATCGGTCTCCGTGGTGTTTTTACCATTGCCGGGATCGCGCCAAGCAAAGATACTCTTCGGCACATGAGCGCAGCCCCCACTCCCAGCCTCGCCGTCGCGGGCATACACCTTCACGCCGGCACGGCCGATGCGCTGGCGGCGTCCAGCTACCGCTTCCTGGTGCAGCTCGAGCAGCTGGGCCTGCAGGACGCCGTGGAAACCGAGGAACTCCCCGCGCGCGAAGGCGCCGCCATGGGCCGGCGCTTTCGCCTCAGGGCCGGCCTGGCCCAAAAATGGGCGCCGGGCCTGGACACCCTGGGCCTGGCCGAAACACTGCAACTGGATACGACGGGCAACAGCGAGGACCTGGAGCGCGAAATCCTGCTGGCCATGCTGCTGAGCCCGGTTGCCTTCGAGTTTCCCAGCCATGAAGAGCTGGCCTCGGCACTGCGCGTGCGCCGCAACATCGTGGTCGCCGCGCGCAAGACGGCGCTGGAATTCCACACCACCGAAGTCAACCGACCCGAGGACTGCTGGACCTACTCCGAGGACGACGGCTTTACCGTGCGACCCGGCTGTGCGCTGATTCCCGCCCTGCAAAAAGCCACCCAGCCCGAGGCCTCCGGCAAGCTGTATTCCTTCTCGTGCTACCGCGCGACCGAGTATGTGATCCTGCTGGCCATCGCGCAGGAGCTGGAGGCCTGCAACCCGGCCCTGCTGGCCGGCCTGCAGCAGCGCTGGGAGCGGCGCGCCATCATGTCGGGCAAGTTCCACGACGTGTTCCTGCGCGAATACGGCTCCATGGAGCAGCCGCTGCCGCCCAAATATTACGTGCCCGGCGACCGCCTGTGGTTCCGCAACCCCGACGAACACTCCTCGGACGTCTCGGGTTACGAAGGCTCCTGGGTGTTTTACATCGGCAACGGCCTGTTCACCAACTTCTGGAAGCGCGAGCAGCCCTACTCGCTGACAGCCAAATGCCTGGAGCTGTTCCACTGGCGGCACGCGACCTATACCGACGAAGCCGGTGAGCTGCGCATCAACGAAAGCATTGTTGAAGCCGGCGTCAAGGCCTCCAGCGCCGACCCGGCCGAGACCGCGCGCATCCTGGAGCTGATGCTGCGCATGCGCGAGCCCAAGGGCGTCTACCAGTCGGGCGGCTGCATAGACACTTCGCGCGAGTACCCGCGCTGGATGCGGCCGGGCACCGCCGACATGGTGCTGCCGCCCGCCTGATTGCGCCGCCTTGCCACCCGAACGCCTGGGAACCTGATCCTCAGCCCGGCAGCAGGGGGAGATCGGCTTTTTTCAGCGTGCGCAGCACAAAGCTGGACTTGCTGTGGCGTATGCCCTTGATCTTGTAGAGCCGCTCGCGCAGCAGGCGCTCATAGTCCTTGGTGTCATGCACCGCGATGCGCAGCAAATAGTCGTATTCGCCGGACACCAGGTAAGCCTCGACCACCTCGGGAATCGCGGCCAGGGTTTCACCGAATTTTTCAAGCGTGTTGTCGGAATGGCTGTCCAGCGTGACCTGCACCATGACCGTGTCGCCCAGGCCCAGGGCCTGCGCATTGAGGCGCACGGTGTAGCCCTCGATCACGCCGGCTTCCTCCATCTTCTTGATGCGGCCCCAGCAGGGCGAGGGACTCAGGCCCACGGCCTGGCCAATGTCTTGCAGGCTGGTGCGCGCATCGGCCTGCAACACCTGAAGGATTTTCCGATCCAAAGTATCCATTCAGCTAATTTATCTGATTTTTAGGAATTTGCAGATTTTTTATCTGTATCCGGCAAATCCGGCAGCAAATCAAGCAAATTATTCGGTCCCGTCCCGGCGATACTTTCTTCCATGGCAGCGGGCTTACCGGTCCGGCTGGCAAGACAAGGCCTCCAGCAAGTTACCGCTCGCTGGGGGCTTTTGACTTTATTCCATTGCCAAATCAACGCGATAGGTCGTTGCGCCGCCTTGCCGTGCTGTAGCACTGTCTGCGGCGGCGCGCCTACTCTCGCGCCGATTTGGCAATGGAATCAGGCGCCGGCCGCGCACTGCAGGCGCAATTCGAGGCACACGCCATCATCCAGGTTGCGCGCGCTGATGGTGCCGCCCATCTTGGCCATATAGGTCTTGGCGACAAACAGGCCCTGGCCGCGCTGGCCCGGTGCGCCGGCATCGGTGTCGGGCAGGTCGGACACGCCGTATTCAAAAATCTTGTCCAGCATGCCGGCGTCTATCCGCGGGCCCAGGTTGCTGATGGCGATCAGCGCTTCGGGCGCCGTGGCGCCTTCCCGCGCCTGTAGGGACAGCGTGATGCGGATCAGGCTGCCGGGCCGGCGGTAACGCTCGGCATTGCGCAACACATGCGAGACCACGTCTTCCAGCGAATATTCGTCGGCGCGCACCGTGACCGGCTGGGCCAGGGGCTCAAAGGCCACGTCGGGAATGCCGGCCGCCGCGGCGTTGCGCGCCACGTGGCGCAGGAATTCGTTGGCGTCCAGGGTCTGCACATTGAGAGCGGTGGACTCAAACGCCTCGCTGGGCGAGGCGCTGCCGTAGAGCACACGCACCGCCTGCTGCATGCGGCTGATGTAGCGGTGCGCTGGGTCGTCGGCGCTGCCGTGCAGCACCATCAGCGACTGCAGCGGCGACATGATTTCATGGCCGACCGCATGCCAGGTGTCTTTTTCCTGGGCCACGCGTATCTGCTCGCGCCGCACGTCCTCGTTCACGCGCTGCAGCAAATCCTGCAGGCCGCCGGCCAGCACGCCCAGTTCGTCGCCGCCGCGCAGGTCGGCCAAATCCACCGCCGCCAGGCCGTCACTGGCGCGCACGCCCTTGGAGACGGTGGCGGCGCGGCGGGTCAGCTCGGTGATGCGGTGGATGATGCGCAGCTCGATCGCCAGCCAGGTCGCGAAAATGGCCAGCAGCATGCCGCCCACAAACCAGGACACGCGGGTAGCCACGGCCGTGAGGGCCTTGTTGACCGTGCGGATGTCGCCGGTCAGCGTGAGTTCATAGCGGCCCAGCGGCGTACTGATGATGTCCGTGCTGGTGACGGGCGCGTCGTAGCCCTCCACCTGCAGCCGGCGGATCAGCCAGGCGATCAGCGGCGAGGCGCGCTCCGCGGCCTCGGCGCCGGACAGCGCCACGATGTCCTTGCCGGCGCCGCCCGCGCCCAGCTTGCGTATGCGCAGCTTTTCGCCGGGCAGCAGCAAGGGGCTCAGCTCGGCCCAGGAAAAAGGCGCGGTGGCGCCCGCGGCATTGCTGTCGAACAGCGGCTTGCCCTCGCCGGGGGCCAGCATTTCCACCTGCACCTTGATCTGGTCCAGGTCGGCCGGCGGCCAGACGATGCCGGCCGGGCCCTTGGCAAACAGCGCCTCGCGAAACAGCTCCACCGGCAGGCGCACGCTGACAAAGGCGCGCCGCGCGCAATCCGGGTCCGCCGCCGGCGCGCTGTCCACGCAGCGGCCGTCCTGCCAGAGCCAGCCGCGGAAATCGCGCACCGGCCGGCTGGCCGGCGTGATCGGGCCGTCGTCGGCAAAACCCACCAGCCGCCCCCGGGTGTTGGCAAAGGGCGAGGCGTTGCGGCCCTCATCGACGGCCTGCATGGCCTGGAAAGGAGCGATCCAGCGGTAGCGCTGGCCGCGCATGTCGACCGTGATGCGGGCGCGGTGCGCCAGGCTCAGATCCAGCGTGCCCGAACTGTGCGACACCAGCGGTCCGCTGTTGAAGCTGCCGACGGCGTAGAGGAAACCGCCGGCAAAGGGGTTGTTGCCCACGGCCACGCACATCGAGGCCGCATCGGGGTATTGCACCAGGCAGCCGGCCATCTCCACCGCCTGCTGGGCCTTGTTGCGATCGTCAAAATCGAGGGCCGAAAACGGCAGCACCAGCGGGCGCAGCGGCGTGACCTCATGGTCGTAGGCGGTGGGGTTGAGCAGCACCAGCTGGCCCGTGGGATGGCGCAGCTTGGCCGCGATCTGCGCCTGGTTCTTGCGAAAGCCGTCCTGGTAGTTGCGGTAGCTGCGCTCTTTTTCATCCTGCAGCACGGCGACGGCCAGCGCGATGGTGGCCAGCCCCAGCAGCAAAAAAGCGCCGCGAAAGAACACCCGCAGGCCGAAGGGCACGCGCGCCGGCAGCAGGCGCTCGACGTCCAGCCCCGCCGGCAGCTTCACGCCCGGCCCTTGCCGCGCGGGGCGGTATCGGCCTCGGCCCAGCGAAAGCCGCGCATGGGCACGTTTTCAATGCCCTCGAAGGCCGCGTCGATTTCCTTGAAGGCGTCGCGTATGGTGCTCACGTGCTTGCGGATGTTGTCGCGGTTGCGGCCGCTTTTGACCACCTGGTAGAGGTCTTCATAGCTGACCACCTCGCCCCGGCGCGCATGCAGCGCCGCCAGGATGCGCTGCGCCGTCAGCGGCAGGTTCACGCGCTGGCCGCGCCAGATGGCGGTGTTCTGGCGCAGCGGGTCCAGCTGCAGCTCCTGGCCGTCTGTCGCGGGCGCCTTGCCCGCGGGGTTTGCCTTGGCGCTGCGCAGGATGTCCAGGAAGGTTTCGATGAAGTCGGCTTCCTCAAACGTGGTTTTTTGCAGGTAGTCCCAGGCGTCCAGGGCTTTCATGATGCTGCGGTAGATGGCGGCCGGCATGGCCGAGACCACCAGCACCGGCGTGCCCTGCCGCTGCTTGTTGATGGCGTTGATGATGGCCACGCCGGCATGGCGTTCGCGCCCCAGTTCGATGTCCAGCACCACGGCGTCGTAACCCTCGCGGGCGATGGCGGCTTCGGCGTCGTCGCGGCTGAACCACTGGTCGACCTGTATGCCCGGCCGGGCCGATTCAATCCAGCCCCTGAGCTGGTTGCTCATGGGCAAATCGTCTTCGATGACGGCAATTTTGGTCATGGGGCGTGCGAAGTAAAGGGGTGGCTTGATTATGGGTGCGGGCCGGCCCCGGCCGTGTGAGTGTTTCTTCCGTTGGCGGATGAATGCCGCCGCCCAGGCGCGCAAAGACACCGCGCAAGCGCATTGAATGCTCCGGGCCCGCTTCGAACAATGGAGGCCAGAGAGAGCGCAGCCCGCGCCTCTCGCCAAACCAGACCGGAGGAGCCCGTCATGAACCCACGTTTTAGCCGCATCGCCCTGCGCATACGCGCCATCTTTTCCAGGGGGGTGCACGGCACCCGCCGCATCGCCGCCACGGGCGTGCGCCGCGCCGCCGGCGCCCGCAGCCTGATGATCGCCACCGCCGCGGCGGGCGCGGCCGGCTACCTGCTGTGGGTGCACCCGCCGCTGGAATCCGTGGCGCGCGGCGACGTGGCCATACGCACCAACCAGCTGACCGGCGGGGTCGACGAGTTCCGCGAAGGCTCGCTGCTGCTGCTGCCCGGGCTGCACGAGCTGCGCACCTTCTCGCTGCGCGACCAGGTCTACCGCCCCGAGGGCAGCAGCCGCGCCGACGGCCCCTCGCCCTTCCAGTCGGTGGAGGGCATGTCGCTGGGCGTGGACCTCACGGTGCGTTATGCGCTGGACCCGGCCAAGGTCAACGCGCTGTCGAAAAACCTGCCCGACGACATCGCCGGCCAGATCGTGCAGCCCGCCGTGCAGGGCGTGATCTACAAGACCTTCACCCGCTACACGGTACGGGAAATCTTCTCGAGCAAACGCGCCGAGATCCAGCAGCTCATTGAAGCCGAACTCAAGCCCAAGCTCGCGGCCGACGGCATCCTGCTGCGCGGCGTGCAGATGGGCAAGGTGGACCTGCCCGCCGACTACCGCCAGGGCATGGACAAGCTGCTGGCCGAGGAGCTCGCGACCGAAAAAATGCGCTACACCCTGGCCTTGAAGGAAAAGCGCGTCAAGGAAACCGAGCTGGACGCGATGGCCGAAAAAGTGCGCCGCGAGACCAATGCGCAGGCCGCCGCCAACGAACAGGTGATCGCGGCCAGGGCGCAGGAAGAGGCCATGAAGCACGTGCTGCCCTTCAAGCAAAAGCAGATCGAGCAGCGCCAGCTCGAAGCCGAAGCCGAGAAACAGTCGCGCATACGCACGGCCGAAGGCAGCGCCCAGGCGCGGCGCATCGAGGCCGCGGGCGAGGCCGATTCGCGGCAGAAGCTGGCGGACGCCGAAGCCTACCGGCTGGACCGCGTGGGCAAGATCAACAGCGAGCAGATGGCGCGTGAAGGCGTGCTGGTCACGCGGCACCCGCTGCTGATCCAGAAAACCATGGCCGACAAGCTCAGCGACAAGATCACCGTGATCATCGCCCCGCCCTCCACCAGCGGCGGCTTTGTGGGCGCGGGCCTGCTGGGCGGCGCGCCCAAGCCCGGCCGCAACGTGGCGCAAGCGCCGCGCGATGCCGGCACGCAAGACAACGACAACAAGGAAGAGGCCGAATAATGATCACCACCGCACTCCTGACCCTGGCCATCGTGACGCAGGACCAGGCTAGCCTGCGCGCCGCCCCGCGCGATTCGGCCGCGCAGCAGGCGGCGCTGTGGCAGGGCGACGCGCTCGAGATCCGCGGCCAGCGCATGGACTACCTGCAGGTTTACGACCACAGGCGCGAACGCGCGGGTTTTATCCACGTGAGCCAGGTGCGCACTGTCTCGCTGCAGCCCGAGGAAGCGCCGCAGCTGCTGTCGGTGGTGCGCTTCCTGCGCGAAAGCCCGGGTGCCGAGGCTTTGGGCATTGCCTACACGGCCGCCTACCTCAAGGCCGCGCCCGCCGAAGCCATAGACGCGGAAACCTTCGACGCGCTGGGCACCATGGCCGAGCGCCTGGCGCGCCGCGCCTCCATGAAACACGGCAAGGCCACCAGCGACGTGATTTCCGCGCACATGGAAGTGGCCAGCTTTTACGGCGTGGGCTTCAAGGGTTATGAGCAGGGCGGCAGCATGCAGCTGTGCTACAACGGCGAAGCCTTTCGCCGTGTGCTGGCCCTGCCCTCGGACGCCGAGCAGCGCGCCCGCGCCGCCCTGGCCCTGACCCGCCCCGACTGCATGAGCCCCGACCTGCACCCGCAGGAGCGCCTGGCACAGGACCAGTGGCGCGCCGAGGTGCTGGACAAGCTCAGCGCCGCGCAGTTTGCAAGCCTGCCCGAAGTCAGCAAAAACCGTTTACGCCTGCGCCGCGCCGGCGTGTTGGCCAGCCTGGCCTTTGAGCAGGCGCGCCGGGGCGAAGCGCCTACGGCCGCGGCCCAGCGCGCCCTGGCGGAACTTGCTGCGGTGAACAAGCTGGAACTGAGCGACAACGACCGCCAGGACTACAACGACGCGGCGATCCGTGTGGGCGCATCGCGATGGGCCGCCGAAACCGCCCTGCCCCGTTTTGCGAAATTGACGCTGGCGACCGAGGCCGGCCAGGCCGGCGAAACCTGCGTGGCGCTGTATGAAAACAAGGCCGACGGCAAACCGGGCAAGGAAGCCGTGGCCAAACGCTGCACCTACGGCATCGTGTGGGCCGCTTCCGCGAGCGCCCATCCCGACGGCCAGGCCCTGGCGCTCGCGGTGCAGCCGCTGGATGCCTGGCGCGAGCTGTGGGTGTTTCGCAAAAGCGCCGGCAAGTGGGCGGTTGAAGTGCTGCCGCCCGCCAGCAACGGCCCCGAATTGGGTTATGTGGAATTTGCTGGTTGGGTGCGCGGCGCGCCGCACATGCTGCTGGCCCGCGAAACCCGCATCGCCGGCCGCCTGCGCCGCAATTTTGAGGTCGCGCGCCTGGACACCTTGACGACCGAGAAGCAGGCCGGCGACCCGGGCACACTGGCCGCCTTCCGCTGGCAGGACGCCGCGTGGAAGCGGCAGACGGTGATCCTGCGCTGAAGCTGCTGCTTTAGAAAGCGGTCTTGTCGCTCAAGGTATCAGCCGGCAGCTGGTCGATCTCCACCAGCAGTTGCGCCAGGCTGCGGCCCGCCGCGCCCAGCAGGGCGCGGCCTTTTTCGGCGGTGGCGGCGGCCGCATTGCCGACCGCGCCCTGCGGGTTGTAGTCCTGCATCTGCCAGGCCAGCTTGGCGCTGCGGCCGTCACCCAGGAGCTTGAATTTTTGGGCGCGGTCCTGCGAGCTCGAATGAAAGTCTTGCGCCTTGGCCATGTCGACCTGCTCCGGCTTGAGCGCCAGCATCATGGAGGTTTCAATTTCGCCGGCATGGATGCCGAAGCGATGCTCCTCGGCGCTGAACAAATCGTTGACCGACTTGCCGTCTTCAGCCAGCAGCGGCAGGTTGAACCAGTTCACGCTGTACACCAGCATGCCCAACCGGGCCCGCAGGTCGCGCGCCACCACATCGAGCAGGCCGACCTGGCCGCCATGCGAATTGAGCAGCACCAGCTTTTTGACACCCGTCTGCGCGACCGACTCGGCCAGCTCGGTCCAGAGCCGTATCACCGTTTCGGCTTTCAGCGTCAGGGTGCCGGCAAAACGTGTGTGCTCGGGGCTGAAACCCACGGCTTGCGTGGGCAAAAACAAAATGGGCTGCGCGGCCGGCAGGTGCGGCAGGGCGGCCTCAATCACGCCCTCGACCAGCGCCGCATCCACGTTCAGCGGCAGGTGCGGGCCGTGCTGCTCGGTTGCCGCCACCGGCAGCACCGCGATGCAGCGGGCCAGGTCCAGTTTGGCGAAATCCGGGGTTTTCAGGGTGGACCAGTGGCGAGGGGGGGTTGGGGTGGGCATAAAGGGTATTTTGAGGTATTTACGCGGGCTCAAGCCGCAGCAGCTGCCTTCTGGATTTCTTCCTTATGACCTGCCTGCTGCCCCAGATGCCGCCCCTGCCGCTCGGCACCGTGCCGGCCGGCCCGTGGCGGCGCCGCCACCCGCACCGGAACCAGGGCGTCGGCCAGGCACTGCGGCCTTCCGCGCGCACCGCCGGCCAGGTAATCTGCGAGCAGCGCAGCGCGCACATCTTCCACAGCCAGGCCGCGCACGGCGGTCAGGTGATCAAACAGCAAATCCACCAGCTTCTCCAGCGCAAACTCATGCGTCTTGCCGGTGGTCAACCACAGCCAGTCGCTGAAACGCAAAAAATTGCCAAACGCCGATCCGGGCGCCAGCAGCAGTTCAAGCCCGCGCGCGAAGCGCCCAGAATTCGCGACCATTTCCCAGTAGCGCGCAAAGCGGTTGATGCGCTGCATGGTGGCGAAGTCGATCGTGGAGTTTTGCAGAATCGTGTACGGCGTCTGCGGGTCGTAGGCCATGGCGAATTCCGCCGTGTGCCTGGTGATCGGTGTGCCGCGCAGGCGCTTGAGGATACCGAACTGGATTTCATGCGGCGCCAGTTCGTACAGGCGGTCAAAGCCGTCGGCAAAACTTTCCAGGGTTTCGCCGGGCAGGCCGAAGATCAGGTCGGCATGCACATGGGCCCGGCTTTCATTCACCAGCCAGCGCAGGTTGTCGGCGGTCTTGCCGTTGTCCTGCTTGCGCGAGATGCGTTGCTGCACCTCTGGGTTAAAACTCTGGATGCCGACCTCAAACTGCAGCGAGCCGGCCGGGAACTGCGCGATCAAGGTCTTCAGGCGCTCGGGCAGGCTGTCAGGCACGACTTCAAAATGCACAAACAAATCCGGCGCCATGTGGTCGAGGAAGAACTGCAGGATGCGCACCGAATTCTCGACCTTGAGGTTGAAGGTGCGGTCGACAAACTTGAAGTTGCGCGCGCCACGGCGATACAGCGCGTCCATCTCGGCCATGAAGACGTCCAGGTCAAAAGCCCAGGCGGTCTTGTCGAGCGAGCTCAGGCAGAACTCGCACTTGAAGGGGCAGCCGCGCGAGGCCTCGACATACAGCAGGCGTTTGGCCAGGTCTTCGGCGCTGTAATCGGTGTAAGGCAGGGCCAGCGCCTCCAGCGGCGGCTGTTCGCCGGCAATCACTTTCATCAGCGGCTGCGGGCCGTCGAGCAGCGCGCGGCACAGCTTGGGAAAACTCACGTCGCCCCAGCCGGTGACCACATGGTCGGCCAGGCGGCAGATTTCCTGCTCGCCGGTCTCATAGCTGACCTCGGGCCCGCCCAGCACGATCTTGATATCCGGCCGCAAGGCCTTGAGCAGGCGCACCACCTGGGTGGTTTCGACCACATTCCATATATAGATACCCAGGCCTATCACTTCGGGCTGCAGCGCCAGCAACTCCTCGACGATCTGCGTGGGCCGCTGCTGGATCACAAATTCGCGCAGCTGCGTGGCTTCGCGCAGGCCCGGCCCGCCATGCCTGTCCATATTCGCCAGCAGGTAGCGCAGGCCCAGCGAAGCGTGGATGTACTTCGCGTTGAGGGTGGCGAGGACAATACGGGGCATGACCCTATTATCGGAGTTGGCTCTGAAAACAGCTGTAATCGGGTGGCCGGCGCTGGCCGCCCCTCAGGAACTAATGCCCCCAAGGCCCGCTCACACCCGCACCATGCATTCCAAGCGCCCCCTGCTCGCCGCCCTGGCCGCTACGCTTTTGATAGCTATCGGCGCACTGTCCACGGTGGCCAGTGCCCAGAACACGCCCTTGAACCTGCCGGGCAAAAGCAGCCGCGGCGCGGCCGCCAGCGTGGTCACCACCGAGCAGGTGCGGGCCGAACTGCTGGCCTGGGCACCCGAGGGCGTGGAGCCCGGCAAGCCGGTCTGGGTGGGCCTGGCGCTCACGCACCAGCCCGAGTGGCATACCTACTGGAAGAACTCGGGCGATTCGGGCCTGCCCACGCAGCTCGACTGGCAGTTGCCGGCCGGCATTGACGCGGGCGAGATCGCCTGGCCGACGCCGAAAAAGATTCCCATAGGCACGCTGGCCAACTACGGCTACGAAAAAACCGTGCTGCTGCCGGTGCCGCTGACGGTGGCGCCCAGCTTTGCCGGCAACCAGCTTGAGGTCAAGCTCAAGGCGGCCTGGCTGGTCTGCCGCAAGGAATGCATTCCGCAAGAGGGCGAGTTCGCGCTGAGCATCCCGGTGCGCAGCTCGACGGCCGCCAGCAGCCAGTTGTTCCAGGACACTTTCGCGGCCACGCCCAAGCCGCTTGCGGCCGGCGCCAGCCAGGTGGAAGTCGGCGGCGGCAAATCCATCAAAATTTCCCTGGCCGGCCTGCCCGCCGCGCTGCAGGGCAAGACACTTGCGCTGTATCCCGAAACCGGCAGCGTGATCGAACCGGCGGCCGCCTGGCAGCAGGCCTGGCAGGGCGCGGTCTGGACGGCCGAGCTGCCCTTGTCCGGCCAGCGCAGTGAAAGCCCGGCCAGCATGCCGCTGGTGGTGGCCCTGGACAACATCGCCTACCGCATAGACGCGCCGGTCAAGGGCAACTGGCCCGCACCGGCCGCGGCCGCCGTGGTGCCGCCCGCGCTTGAGGCGGCCCTGCGCGCCAATGCCGCGACCGGCGCCGCGCCAGTGCAGGCCGGCGGCACGCCACCCGTGGGCCTGTTCGCCGCGCTGCTGGGCGCCTTGCTGGGCGGGCTGGTGCTCAACCTCATGCCCTGCGTGTTCCCGGTGCTGGCCATCAAGGTCGTGGGTTTTGTGCAGGTGAAAGACGCCGCCACGCGGCTGACCACCGGCCTGGCCTATACCGTGGGTGTGGTGCTGTCTTTCCTGGCGCTGGGCGCGCTGCTGTTGGGCCTGCGTGCCGCGGGCGAGCAGTTGGGCTGGGGCTTCCAGTTGCAGAACCCCGCGGTGGTCGCGCTGATGGCGGCGCTGTTCACGCTGCTGGGCCTGAACCTCGCGGGCCTGTTTGAATTCGGCAACATCCTGCCTGGCCGGCTCGCGGGCTGGCAGGCGAAAAATCCCACGGTCAACGCGTTTTTGTCGGGTGTGTTGGCCACGGCGATCGCCTCGCCCTGCACCGCGCCTTTTATGGGCGCCTCGCTCGGTTATGCGGTGGGCTTGCCGGCCTTGCAGGCGCTGTCGGTGTTCGCGGCCATAGGCGTGGGCATGGCCATTCCCTACCTGGCGGCCAGCGCCATCCCGGCCGTCGCGCGCGTGCTGCCGCGCCCCGGCCCCTGGATGCTGACCTTCAAGCAGTTGATGGCCTTCCCCATGTTCGCCACCGTGGCCTGGCTGGTCTGGGTGCTGGGCCAGCAAAGCGGGGTGGACGGCGCGGGCGCGCTGCTGGCCCTGCTGGTGTTGATGGCGCTGGTGATCTGGGCTTTCACGCTGCGAGGCACGGCGCGCACGCTGCTGGCGGCTTTTTCCATCGCGCTGGGCGCGCTGGGCCTCTGGGCCGTAGGCCCGAATATCACGCGGCCTGTGGCCCTCACGTCGGCTAACTCGGCCGCGCCACTTGCCGGCGGCTGGCAGGCCTGGGAACCGGGCCGGGTTGACCAGCTCGCCGCACAAGGGCAAAGTGTGTTCGTCGACTTCACCGCCGCCTGGTGCGTGACCTGCCAGTACAACAAGAAGACCACCCTCTCGAATGCCGCGGTGCTGGCCGACATCCGGGCCAAAAACGTGGCGCTGCTGCGCGCCGACTGGACGCGGCGCGACCCGGCCGTGACGGCGGCACTGGCCCAGTTGGGCCGCAACGGTGTGCCGGTGTATGTGATCTACAAGCCCGGCCGCGCGCCCGTCGTGCTGTCGGAGATTTTGTCGGTCGATGATGTGAGGGCCGAGCTGGCCAAGCTGTGATGTGCTTGTCTGTTTCTTCTTTTGTCTTCAAAGGAGTCGAGTCATGAATGATCAAGCATCCCCTGCCCGGCCGCTGAGCCGCCGGCATTTCTCCTGCGCCCTGGCCGCCGCGCCCTGGCTGGCCTCGGCCGCGCTGTTCCCGCTTGCCGCGCAGGCCGCGACGGCCGCCGTGGGCCAGGCGGCGCCCGACTTTTCCGCCGTGGACACCGCCGGCAAGACCCACCGCCTCAGTGACTACAAGGGCAAGCTGGTGGTGCTGGAATGGACCAACCCGGGCTGCCCCTTTGTGCGCAAGCACTACAGCGGCAATATGCAAAGCCTGCAAAAAGAGTTCACCGCCAGAGGTGTGGTCTGGCTGGCCGTCAACTCCACCGAAGCCGGCAGCGGCGACTACCTGGCGCCGGGCAAACTCGCCGGCTGGATGGCCGAAAAACAAGGCCAGCCCAGCGCCACGTTGATGGACGAGTCGGGCCAGGTGGGCCAGCTCTACGGCGCCAAGACCACGCCGCACATGTACATCATCAGCCCGCAGGGCCAGCTGCTGTATGCGGGCGGCATAGACAGCATCCCCTCGGCCCGCGTGGACGACATCAAGACCGCGACCAACTATGTGCGCCAGGGCCTCACGGAAGCGCTGGGCGGCAAGCCGCTGAGCGTGGCGAGCAGCCGCGCCTATGGCTGCTCGGTCAAGTACAAGGACGCGGCGTGAACCGCCGCCGGATATCTTTATGACCACACTCCCCCCCGCCGAGCGCATGCCGCACATCCTCAAGCACTACCGCAACATCGCGGTCGTGGGCCTGTCACCGCAGCCGCACCGCGCGAGTTTTGACGTGGCGCGCTACATGCAGGCCAACGGCTACCGCATCATCCCGGTGAACCCCAATGCCACCGAGGTGCTGGGCGAAAAAGCCTACCCTTCGCTGAGCGAAGCCGCGCGCCATGAAAACATCGAGCTGGTGAACTGCTTTCGCAACAGCGAAGATATTCCGCCCGTGGTCGACGAGGCCATCGCCATAGGCGCCAAGGCCGTCTGGATGCAGCTGGGCATCAGCAACCCGGCCGCGGCAGCCAAGGCCGAGGCCGCCGGCCTGCTGGTGGTGCAGGACCACTGCATCAAGATAGACCACCGGGTGCTGCAGTCGCGCGGCCTGCTGGATACCGCTTCGGCCTGAGCTTGCGTTTGCCCTTGCCGCGGTCCCAGGCCCGGGAAAGCCAGGCTTGCGCGGCCGCGCATGGCCGCTGAAAATGCGCCATGTCCCTGCGCACGGCACCCATCCTCACTCCCGCTTCCGCCGTTCCGCCTTCGCTTTTCCCCTTCTTGCGCCCTTCCCTGCTGCTGGCCGCCGCGGCGCTGGCCGGCTGCGCCAGCGATGCGCCCACCCACAAAGGAGAAGCCCAGGCCGCGCCCATAGCCGCCGCCGAGGTCGGCCAGTCGGACGCGAACCGCATGGCCACGCTGGGCATGCGCGACAACCTGGAAAGCCTGCTGCGCCTGGCCGACAAGCTCTACCGGCGCAACCCGGCCGAATGGCGCAAGACCAGCGCCGTCAGCCGCGATGCGGCTCTGGCCCAGCTGCGCGTGGCCGTGGACACGCGCACGCCCTGGCCGGAGCTGCAGGGCAAGCGCGACATCGCCGCGCTGTCGCTGGCCCTGGGACCGGACTTCAAGGGCGACCGCGTGGCCGCCTTTATTTATGCCAGCGCCGACATGGTGGTCACGGCCCACGGCGGCAAGACGTCCTTCTACCTGACCGACAGCCTGGACGCGCAATACATCTACAACGCCGCGCGCAACATCGAGATCGCCGTCTGGATGCTGTCGAATCGCCGCAATGCCGCGGGCCAGCCCCTGCTGCTGGCCGACGAGATCACCGAGCGTGAACGCAACCTGAGTTTTGAGCGCGAGTTCGGCAAGGTCATAGGCCGGCTGGATTTGCTGTCGTCGGTGCTGACCGAGAAATACCGCCGCGCGGTGATCACTTACGTACAAAACCTGCTTGGAGGCACCTTCCTCCAGTTCTTACCCGTCAGGTAAAGCAAGCACACCCCCTTCTCCGCTCACTTCGTGTAGCGGGATCCCCCCTTGCAGGGGGCGGCCGCTGCGGCCCGGCAAAGCCGGTTCCGCGCGGCCACTGGAGAAGTCGGGAAGCGCCCTGAGCGAAGACAATACGCATTTGCCGTTCAATTCCGGAAATCCCATGCCCGATAACTACCTGCCCGAGGTCAGAAACCAGTACGAAGCCCTGCCTTACCCGCCCTGCAACCCGCAGGACGAGCACAAGCGACTGGTGCTGACCTGGCTGGAAGACCTGCCCATGATCAACCACTACTGCTTTGCCGGAAAGCAGTCCTTCCAGAAGGGCTTCCGGGCGCTGGTGGCCGGCGGCGGCACGGGTGACGCGACCATTTTCCTGGCCGAGCAGCTGCGCCACACCGACGCGCAGATCGTGCACCTGGACATGAGCCAGGCCAGCATCGCGCTGGCCCAGGAGCGCGCGCAGATCCGCGGCCTCAGCAACATCAGCTGGGTGCACGACTCGCTGCTGAACCTGCCGGCATTGGCCGCGCAGCTCGGCAGCTTCGACTACATCAACTGCAGCGGCGTGCTGCACCACCTGGCCGACCCCGACCTGGGATTCAAGGCGCTGCAGAGCGTGCTCAAGCCGGACGGCGCCATCGGGCTCATGGTCTATGCCACCACGGGCCGCATCGGCGTCTACCAGATGCAGGCGCTGATGCGCATGGTCAACGGCAGCGAGACGGACGCGCAGCGCAAGATCGCCAACACCCGCGACATCCTGGCCAGCCTGCCGCCCGGCAACTGGTTCAAGCGCAGCGAAGACCTGCACCATGACCACAAGGCCGGCGACGCCGGCATTTACGACCTGCTGCTGCATTCGCAGGACCGCTCGTACAGCGTGGGCGAGCTCTTCGACTGGCTGGGCGAGGGCACGGCGGACGGAAAAAAAGGCCACGGCCTGCAGCTGGCCTTCAGCGATGTGCAGCGCGGCCGCTCGCCCTACCTGCCGCACATGGTGCTGGGCAGCAAGCCGCCGGCCATGGCCGCGGCGCTGCGCAAGCTGCCGCTGCGGCAGCAGTATGAAATGGCCGAGCTGATGGGCGGCAGCATCATCACGCATTCGCTGTACCTGACGCGCGACGCGGCCTGCAGCGCGCCCTACGGCGACACCGACTACGTGCCTTTTTTCTACCACGAGCCGCTGACCGGCGAGATCGCGTCCCAGGTCTTCGGCAACAGCCGCGGCCAGCCCTTCATGCTCAGGCACCAGCATTCGGGGGTGTCCATGATGGTCAACCCCGGCAAGTACGGCGCGAAGATTCTCGCGCTGATAGACGGCCGCCGCAGTTTCGGCGAAATCTTCGAGCAGTTCCGCGCGGCCTGGCAGGGCAAGGCCGCGGCGCCCGACAATGCCGCGCTGTTTGCCGACTTCGCCGAGTCCTATGAGACGCTCAACGCGCTGGAGCGCCTGCTGCTCAGGCATGTTTCGGTCGCTGCAGCCGCGACATAAACAAAGGCCCTAAGCGGCGGAGCTCCACAGGTCCGCGCTCGCGGAGGGAGGCTGCTCAACCAGCAAATCCACGACCACCACCAGCTCACCGCCAAAGCGGCCTATGCCCAGGCCTCTCATGAGCTTTTGCTCCTCTTCCTCCGAGGCCATGCGCACAAAACACAGGGCCTGCTGCTTGCCGGCATGGGCGGCCGGCAGGACGTTGACCTGCCTGACCGAACCAAAGCGGGCGCACAAGGTCCTCAAGGCGGTTTCCAGGGTGGCGATGTCGGGGCATTGCTGCAACTGCTCAAGTTCTGGGGGGCTCATGGGTCCTTGCCTGGAATAAAAGATACGGGAACAACGGGAAGATGGCGTCGATAGCGCCGGGAGGTGGTGCAGCATGAAGGGGGATGCGGGCATACCTCGTGGGGAGCGTGCGATCCACAGCGTAGGACAAAACCGTGTGCCGGTAAGTGACGGAACGTTTTGCAACGCTTTATCGCCAACACTTGCAAATCTCGCGCTGAAAACCACCACGCCATGCCTCAGCATGTTCTATTGAATGACTGAAAAGCAGGTGCTTGTCCGTGTCCGTTTCCGTTCCCAACCTGGCGCCCGCCTTCGCGCTCCATGTGCTGCCGCATTCCGGCACCGACCGGCTCGCCCGGCTGGCGGCCCGCGCCTGCGGCGCACCGATTGCCCTCGTCGCCGGCCTTGACAGCGGCGAGGCCAGCTTCATCGCGGGCACCGGTTTTTCCGCGCAGGAGCGTGAGGGCCTGCTCGCGCTGTGCGGCGCCAGCCTCGATACACCGCCGCGCCAGCCGCTGCTGCCGGCACGCGGCGCGCCCGAGATCGCCTTTTACCGCGGCCTGCCACTGAGCCGGGAGGACGGCACCCTGCTGGGCGTGCTGGCGGTCATGGACAAGGCGGCACGCACACTCAGCCCCGACCAGGAAGAAGACCTGGAGACCCTGGCCGGCCTGGCCGCCGCCCAGCTCGATGCGCCGCACATCCAGGCACTGCGGCAGACCGGGGAAGACGCCCAGCGCCTGGCCACGCGCCTGGGCATCACGCTGGAGAGCATCACCGAGGGCTTTTACACGCTGGACCCGCAGTGGCGCTTCAGCTACCTCAACCGCGAAGGCGCACGCCTGCTGGGCCGGCCGCCCACGGAGCTGCTGGGCAAAAGCATCTGGAAGGAATTTCCGGGCGCCATCAACACCCTGTTCTCCGAAAAAGTGCGCGCGGCGGTGGCGGGCAACTACCAGGTGGAGTTCGAAGCCCTGTATGCGCCGCTGGACAAATGGTTCGAGATACGCGCCTATCCCTTTCCCGACGGGCTGGCGATCTACTTTCGCGACGTCAGCGAGCGGCGCAAGGCGCGCGAACAGCTCATGCTGCTGGAGACCAGCATCTCGCGGCTCAACGACATCGTGCTGATCGCCGAGGCGGTTCCCTCGGGCCGGCCCGGGCTGCGCATCATCTTCGCCAACCATGCCTTCGAGCAGCACACGGGTTACAGCCTGGCCGAGGCGCTGGGCCATTCGCCGCGCCTGCTGTGCGGGCCGCTGACGCAGCGCGGCGAGCTCGAGCGCATAAGCAACGCCTTCCAGAAGGGCGAGCCGGTGCAGGCCGAACTCATCACCTACAAAAAAAACGGCCGGCATTTCTGGATGGAAGTGGACATCGTGCCGGTGGCCGACGATGCCGGCGTGTTCTTCACCCACTGGGTGGCTGTGGGCCGCGACATCACGCGGCGCAAGGTGGCGGAAAGCGAGATCAAGCACCTGGCCTTTTACGACCCGCTGACCCAGTTGCCGAACCGCCAGCTGCTGATGGACAGGCTGGACAAGGCGCTGAGCCACAACCTGCGCCATCCGCGCGAAGGCGCGCTGATGTTCATCGACCTGGACAACTTCAAGACGCTCAACGACACCATGGGCCACCAGAAAGGCGACCTGCTGCTGCAGCAGGTCGCCAAGCGCCTGGCGGCCTGCGTGCGCCAGACCGACACGGTGGCGCGACTGGGCGGCGACGAGTTTGTGGTGATGCTGGAAGACCTGGGCCAGGACCCGCGCGAAGCGACCGTGAAAGCCGAGGTCGTGAGCGGGCAGATCCTGGCCGCGCTGTGCGAGCCCTACAGCCTGGCGGGCTACCAGCATTACAGCACCTGCAGCATAGGCGTGACCGCCTTCAACCAGACGCTCAACAACATCGGCGACCTGCTCAAGCAGGCCGACCTCGCCATGTACCAGGCCAAGATGGCCGGGCGCAATACGGTCTGCTTTTTCAACCCGGCCATGCAGGCCGCGGTGACCGCCAGCGCCGCGCTGCAGTCGGACCTGCGGCGCGGCCTGCGCGAAAAGCAGTTCCTGCTGTACTACCAGCCGCAGGTCGGCCGCGACGGCCGCATGACCGGCGTGGAGGCCTTGCTGCGCTGGCACCATGGGGAGCGCGGGCTGGTGCAGCCCGCCGAATTCATCCCGGCGGCCGAAGAAGCCGGGCTGATCCTGCCGCTGGGCCAGTGGGCGCTGGAGACCGCCTGCCGCCAGCTCGCGGCCTGGGCCCAGCGCCCCGAAACCGCGGCGCTCAGCATCGCGGTCAACGTCAGCGTGCGGCAGTTCCGCCACCCGGAGTTTGTCGACCTGGTGATGGCCGCGCTGAAAGAAACCCAGGTCGGCCCGCACAAGCTCAAGCTGGAGCTGACCGAAAGCCTGCTGGCCGAGGACATGGAGATCACCATCACCAAGATGGCCAGGCTCAAAAAAATGGGTGTGACCCTGTCGCTCGACGATTTCGGCATGGGGTATTCGTCGCTCTCCTGCCTCAAGCGCCTGCCGCTGGACCAGCTCAAGATCGACAAGTCTTTTGTCGAGGACATATTGCGCGACCCCAACGACGCGGCCATCGCGCGCACCATCATCGGCCTGGCGCAAAGCCTGGGGCTGGGCGTGGTGGCCGAGGGCGTGGAAACCGAGGCGCAGCGCGATTTTTTGTCGCGCCACGGCTGCGACTGCTACCAGGGTTATCTGTTCTGCAAGCCGCTGCCGATTGACGAGCTGGAAGCCTTTATCAAGACGCTGCGCATGTGACGGCGGGCGGCGGCGCGGCTTTGTGGTGTTCCAGCCGGAAGATCACTTCCTTGACGATGCCGTACATCAGGGCCCGGTCGCGGCTCGGGTGGTCGGAAAACTGCACATGGGTGGCGCCCAGGGTCGCGCCTTCGGCCTCAAAGCCCACGCTGATGCCGTGGGCCACCAGCAGCGGCCCGCAGGCCGCCCAGTCGCGCGTCCACTGCGGCAGGGCCTGGGCGCTGTCCCAGGGCGTGCCCGCGCTTTCATAACATTCCTCGATGTGCGTGTGGCCCAGCAGCTGCGCCAGGTGCCGCTCCTTGGCGATGCAGCTGCGGAAATACTCCTGGTCGTTCATGCGCATGGAATGCTCCTGGAAAGCCCTTGCGGCCATGGTAAATCCGAAGCGGCGAAGAGGCCAGCGGGAGCTGAGACAATCGGTGCATGTTCGCACCCCTTCAAAACGACACCTTTTTGCGCGCCTGCCTGCGCCAGGCCACCCCCCACACCCCCGTCTGGCTGATGCGCCAGGCCGGCCGCTATTTGCCCGAATACCGCGCCACGCGGGCCCAGGCCGGCAGCTTCATGGGCCTGGCCACCAACACCGACTACGCCACCGAGGTCACGCTGCAGCCGCTGGAACGCTACCCGCTGGACGCGGCCATCCTGTTCAGCGACATCCTGACCGTGCCCGACGCCATGGGCCTGGGCCTGTCTTTTGCGCTGGGCGAGGGCCCGCGCTTTGCCACCCCGGTGCGCGACGAGGCCGCCGTGGCCAGGCTGCAGGTGCCCGACCTGGCCAAGCTGCGTTATGTTTTTGACGCCGTGACCTCCATCCGCAAGGCCCTGAACGGCCGCGTGCCGCTGATAGGCTTTTCGGGCAGCCCCTGGACCCTGGCCTGCTACATGGTCGAAGGCGCCGGTTCCGACGACTACCGCCTGGTCAAGACCATGCTGTACCAGCGCCCCGACCTGATGCACAAGATGCTGGCCGTGAACGCCGACGCGGTGGCCGCCTACCTGAACGCCCAGATCGAGGCCGGCGCCCAGGCCGTGATGATCTTCGACAGCTGGGGCGGGGTGCTGGCCGACGCGGCCTTCAAGACCTTCAGCCTGGCCTACACGGCCCGGGTGCTGGCCCAGCTCAAGCGCGAGCATGAGGGCGTGAAGATCCCGCGCCTGGTCTTCACCAAGGGCGGCGGCCAGTGGCTGGAAGCCATGGCGCAGCTCGATTGCGAGGTACTGGGCCTGGACTGGACGGTCAACCTGGCCCGCGCGCGCGCGCTGGTCGGCGAGCAGGGGCCCCAGGCCAAGGCGCTGCAGGGCAACCTGGACCCGAACGTGCTGTTCGCCAACCCGGCCCAGATCGAGGCCGAAGTGGCCGCCGTGCTGGACAGCTTTGGTGCCCCCCATACCGATACCAGCCGGCCCGGACCCACCCATATTTTTAACCTGGGCCATGGCATCAGCCAGCACACGCCGCCCGAGAGCGTGGAAGTGCTGGTGAACGCAGTGCACGCTCACTCTCGCAGCATGCGCACCGCGCGTAGCTGAATCCTTTCGCCTGCCCCCATATTTCCGCCGGCCCAGGGCGTATTTCCACCATGGCTAGCACAAAACCGGGCCCCGCCGGCTGGACTTATGCACAAAAATCTTGTTGCGCCGCCGCAATGCGAGCACCCCGGTCCACCTCGCGCTATCAAAGCAATAGCGCGTGTAAGTTGTTGATTTATATAGAGACTTTAAATTGCTTTTTTTGCGGGCAATTTAAGAAAAGCCTTGATTTACAAGGCTTCGCGACCTTCGCCGACAAGCTGTCAACAAAGTTATCCACAGAAAATCTGGAAATCTGTAAAGTGGCGCCAAATCAAGGACTTAGCGCACTATCTGGATGTATTCCTCAAGAATTAAACACATTTAGTTACTCTGAATGAGCTATTGGCTGCAAGTCGTCGTCGCGGCGCCCGCGCACAGTTCCATCGCCGGGCCGCTGACTTACCAGAGTGAGTCGCCACTCGCCCTGGGCTCGCTGGTGCGCGTGCCGCTGGGCCGGCGCGAGGTGCTGGGCGTGGTCTGGGAGCTGCTGGCCGACAGCGGCGCGCTGCTGGAAATGCAGACACGCCACGTGGCCGGCGCGCTGGAAGGCCTGCCGCCCCTGTCCGCCACCTGGCGCAAGCTGGTGCAGTTCACCGCCGCTTATTACCAGCGCTCGCTGGGCGAGGTGGCGCTGGCGGCGCTGCCGCCACAGCTGCGCGACCTCAGCAATGTGCAGCTGGCGCGGCGGCTCAAACGCCCCATGGCCGACACCCGGGGCGAACAGGCCGGCGGCCAGTCGCTGGTGCTGAGCGCGCAGCAGGCCGCCGTGCTGGCCGAGTTCCATGCCGACAGCCGGCCCGCGCTGCTGTTCGGCGCCACCGGCAGCGGCAAGACCGAGGTCTACCTGCGCGCCGCGGCCCGCGTGCTGGAGCTGGACCCGGCCGCCCAGGTGCTGGTGATGGTGCCCGAGATCAACCTCACGCCGCAGCTGCAGTCGCGCTTTGAAGCGCGTTTTGCCCACCTGGGCAAGGAACGTGTGGTGGCCCTGCACAGCGGCCTGACGCCGGCCCAGCGCCTGAAAAGCTGGCTGGCGGCCCATGCCGGCCATGCGCGCCTGGTGCTGGGCACGCGCATGGCGGTGTTCGCCTCCATGCCCAACCTGCGCCTGATCGTGGTCGACGAGGAACACGACCCCAGCTACAAGCAGCAGGAAGGCGCGCGTTATTCGGCGCGCGACCTGGCGGTCTACCGCGCCAAGATAGAAACCGAAGACGCCACGCATGACCACGGCCCCTGCCGCGTGCTGCTGGGCTCGGCCACGCCCTCGCTGGAAAGCTGGCAGGCCACGCTGGCCGGCCGCTACCAGCGCCTGGTGATGGACGAACGAATAGGGACGGCTCCTTCGACCGGCGAAGAAGCGGCGCCCTACTCCGCCGGATCTCCGCCGGAGCCCTACGTTCCGCCACAAACCAGGGAGCCCGGCCCCCCGGACGACGCAGGCAGCCTGCCCACGGTGCGGCGCGTGGACATGAACCACCAGCCCAAGCACTGCATCATCGCGCCGCCGCTGCTGGACGCGATTGCGCAGCGCGTGGCGCGCGGTGAGCAGTCGCTGATCTTTTTGAACCGGCGCGGTTATGCGCCCGTGCTGGCCTGCCATGACTGCGGCTGGAAAAGCGAGTGCCCGCATTGCAGCGCGTTTCGTGTCTTCCACAAGATAGACCGCACCCTGCGCTGCCACCATTGCGGCTTCACCGAGCGCGTGCCGCGCGCCTGCCCCAGCTGCGGCAACATCGACATCGCACCCGTGGGCCGCGGCACCGAACGGCTTGAAGAACACCTGGCCGAACTGCTGGCCGGCGTGAAGCGGCCCGACGGCGAGGCCGTGCGCATTGCCCGCATCGACGCCGACAGCACGCGGCTCAAGGGCGCGCTCGAATCGCAGCTGGCCAGCGTGCATGCGGGCGAGGTCGACGTGCTGGTCGGCACGCAGATGATCGCCAAGGGCCACGACTTCCGGCACATCACGCTGGTGGCCGCTATCAACCCCGACGGCGCGCTGTTTTCCAGCGACTTCCGCGCGCCCGAGCGCCTGTTCAGCCTCTTGATGCAGGCGGGCGGCCGGGCCGGCCGCGATGCCCGCCACAGCGGTGCCAGCGAAATGTGGGTGCAGACCTTCCACCCCGAGCACCCGCTGTTCGCGGCGCTCAAACAGCACGACTACGCGGGTTTTGCCACGCAGCAACTGGCCGAACGCGAAGCCGCCGGCATGTCGCCCTTCGGCTTTTCAGCCCTGGTGCGCGCCGAGGCGCGCACGCAGGAAGTGGCGCAAGGCTTTCTGAACGCGGCCGCGGCCCAGGCCGAGGCCCTGCAGCTCACCGGCAACGGCCAGGTCACCGCCTACCCGGCCGTGCCCATGACGATACAGCGCGTGGCGAACATCGAGCGCGCCCAGATGCTGGTCGAAAGCCCTTCGCGCGCGGCGCTGCAGCGCTTTCTGGCGAATTGGCAACCGGTGCTGTTTGAGACGCGGCAGCAGGCTGAATTTAAAAGCCTGATTCGCTGGGCGATTGATGTGGATCCGATTGCGATCTAAGAGCCTGTTCAATATCTAAACGAGGCCGCGTTGGGTTGCAATCGGGATGAGTGGGCCGACCGGGCACGCCGCATGGGCTAATGCCCATGCAAGGGCCTGGGTGGCTCAATCGTCCGATTTCATCCCAACCCGGAGGGCAAGCCCCTTCTCGGGCGGTCTGCGGCGTTGCAGCGCTAGCCCATAGCGGGGCTATGGGCGTCGCACCGCGCCTTGCATCCCATCCCGAGAAGGGGCTTGCGCGGCCCCGTTTAGATATTGAACAGGCTCTAAGGCCGCGATCCACCTTAAAACTGCATCTGCATCCCGGCACTGAGCATGCCCTGCCTGGCTCCTCTACGCAACTCACCGGCCACGCCCAGATAGGCAAAGGCATTGGCTGCGAACCTGCGCGTGCCGTAGAACCCGGCCTGCACAAAGGCTGAACCCGCGCGGGGTGTGCCTATGGTGGTTGCCGTCCCGGCCAGCGATGCACTGAGAACCGGGTTGATCAGGCCCGACGAGTCCGCACCGACTGCGACGTTGACAAGATAGGTGTTGACCTCTTTCAGGGGATTCGTGCTCCTAGAGCCCAGCGTCAGCCCAATCACTCCGCGCACGGCTCTGCCACTAAAGCTGTCCACGCTCAGTGCAGCCGCCGACGAGCCTTCCGCAAACGAGGACTGCCTGACCTGTTGCCAGGTCAAACGTGCGTAGGGCGTGATGCGGGCAGACTCCAGGTCCGCGGGGCGGCTCAAGCCTGCGCTGAGCAAGGCATGGTTGCTCCGTATGTTTTTGGCCTCCAGGCCAGCGGTGTTGCCCGTGGGATCGTTGCGCGAATTGTTCGTTGAGCTCAGGCCCAAACTTGCCATGCCGTCGAACACCCATCCATCCACTGCCAGCTTGCCGTACAGGAAGACCGATCCTTGCTGAATATCGCCTGTTCCCTGATCGGCCGTGACATGCGTGTTGGACAGCGTGATCCCGCCTCCGGCCTTGGCGCCGTGTTCCGCATAGGCATCAATGCCTGCCACCAGCTGGTACAGATCATTTGAGAAGCCGCTCGCGTTTTGGTCGCCTCCGCGCTTGCCACGCTGGTAGGTGATATCGCCCCATGCCGGGCCACGGGTCGCGGTGCCATTGCTTGCGCCATCAAGGGCGCCGATGTGGACATCGGACCCCGCACTGGCCACCAATACCCCCGGGGAGCGGGAGGCACTGAATGCACCGGCCACAGGCGAAGAAGCCGCTCCATCCAGATGCGACATGACTGCCTGCTGGGCGCGCAGCGCGGCCTGGGGCAAAGCCGCAAGGCTCGCGCCATGAACTTCACCCGCGAGTCCGCGAGTAAAAGCCGGAAGGCTTGCGGCAGTTTGCGCTGACGCGGCAGACAGCAATTGGCTTTGTGCGCTGTTGGTCGAGCCTGCCTGGTTCGCCAGCACAATCCTGTCGAGAGCGCTTGCGGCGGACCGGGCATTGGCATTTTGCGCACTGAGCGTTGCCATATAAGACCGCGGGATCACCGCGAGGTCCAGGCTGTTGCTGCCCCCGACGTCGTAGAGCTGAACGAACTGCGTGTCCGCCGAAAGTTCCGCGGGTTGTGTCAGCACGGAGAACCGGCCAGAGATCCCACCATCGGCGCTCACGATGCGAAACCTGTCGCCCAGCACCGGGACATAAGGCCTGCTGCCGAAGCCGGATTCGGCCGGTGTGAACAGGCCCGACAAACGCGGCGTCAGGGTTGCGTTCGGCCGGATCACAAACTGGCCGCCGGTGACGCTCAGGAAGGAGTAATAGCCGGTCGCCCCCACAGGGCTCGCCGCACTGGCCTGCACCGTTCCCGCAATGTCCTGCTGGTAGGTGCTGCCGCCGGCCATCGTCACGGTCGAGTTCACTGCAAGATACCCAGGCGAATTGCCCGGCTTCAAAGTGCCCGCCACCGTCACCGGGCCGCGGACGGTACCCGTGCCCATCAAGGTGCTGCCTGAACCGACAAAGACAGGCCCCGTTCCGAGTGGGGAAGTGCCGCCGATCACCAAGGTGCCCGAGTTAACGGTGGTGCCCCCTGAATAGCTGTTGTTGCCGGTCAGCAGCAAAGTTCCAGTGCCATTGACGGTCAAACCACCTACCCCGGAAAACGCGCCCGAAAGCTGCGCCGAGCCGCTGGTGGGCGCAGTGATGGTGCCGCCCCCGGCATTGAGCGTAAATGCCCGGCTCGAGTTGTCACCGGACAGGAGCGCCAGCGTTCCACCCGCAAAGACCGGGTTGGCTGTGACACCCACATCACTCAGGCTGTAGAGGCTGCCGGTAGCCATGTTCACGCTGGCGATGGAAAACACCAGGTCCCAGATCGTGGTGCTGCCCGATGCCAGGCCCAGCTGCCAGTTCAAGCCGCCATAGGTGCCCGAGGTCGTACCGGTCAGGTTGCCCACCGTCAGGCCGTTAAGCACGCCCGCGTAGGTGCCGACGGCGACCGTCGAAGTGCCGTAGATGCCGAAGGTCATGCTGCCGGTGACCGCGGAAGCGGTGAGCTTTCCATAAGTGGACGGGCTGTTGATGATGATCCGGTAGTCCACGGGCAGAGCCCCTGTGTAAGTGAGGGCGCCATTGGCATTACCGACGCCTTGCAAATTGTTGAGCGTATTGAGCACACCCGCGTTGTTGGTGATGGCGGAAAACGGGCCAATGATGGACCCGGTATTGGTCAAAGTAGTGATCGTGCCGCCATTGAGGACAACGCCGCGCCGCACGCCCGATGAAATCCGTCCGGTGTTGATCAGCGTGGTCAATGTGCCGTTGACGGTGACACCGAATTGCGAACCGGTGGAAATGGTTCCGTTGTTGGTCAGCGACGAAGAGGTCGACGATGACAGAACAGACACTGGATCGCCATTCCTGTTACTGGGCGCATCGTTTGACACCGTTACACCCGCGTTGATGGTGACATTGGCGCCCGTATCCAGCGTCAGGGGCTTGACATTGCCGCCCGCACAGCTGGCGCTCACCACCAGGGTTGAAGTGACAGTGACACCGCCATTGCACACCGCCCAGGCCTTGCCCTGTGGAAGTGCAGAAAAAAGCACTCCAAAAATCGATACCACAAATCGTTTTTGCAAACCATTGTTCGCATCATTGAGCATGGGTCATCAGACTGGGTTCGAGATTTGAGTGTCTCGGCTTTCATGAGCTTGGCAGGTTCAGTCATGCTAGTCCGATTGCGGTCGGAGCGCCTTGGTAATTGCCGTATTGACGCGCCTGCTGCTATCTGGCGCAACAGAGCATCACATTGGTTTTCGCCAATCCAGCCGTTGTTTTATGTAGCCGCATACAACAGTGCCCGCGGCATGGCAACTTGCGTAGTTGAGACGCACCAGCAGGCTGAATTCAAAAGCCTGATTCGCTGAGCGATTGATGTGGATTCGATTGCGATTTAATTAATGACGAGCCACCAAAACTGGCATTGAGGCTTGCCTTATTTCTTGGGTGCGTGCTCAGAAGGACTCACTAAACGCCTCTTTGAACTCCGGCACGGATAACAAATCGTCGATCACGCGCTGAAGCTTCAGGTTGGTCCTGGAGTAGGTTCGAAGCGGCCGAATGGCGTAAACAAGCGCTTCATATCGAAGGCCGGGTATTGCTTCCCGCAACTCCGAAATGATCTGATCACGTTCGATCCCCTCCGCAGCGAAACGGCACAACACTTCGATGGCATTTCCTTGCGTCCAGTCGTATTCGCCGTAGGCTGCTTGCCGAAGCAAAGGCAGGGACGACGGGCCGATGTGATACAGGATCTCAAATATCGCGAACTGCCTCGCCGCCATCCACTGACCTAACCCCGGAAACAAATGCGCCAGATCCGGTGGCGGGTCCTGTTTGGCATGAAACTCCTGGCTGAGTTGCTCAATTGCAGTCGGCCCAAACTCATTTGCAACCACTCGCGCGCGGCGTGAGAATTCCAAATCTTCCACCAATACCTCTGCGATCCAGCGAATTTTTACTTGAAGAATTGAATCATCACTTGCATCCGAATGAGCCAATCGACTAAAGAGGCGATGGAGGAACCCTTGTCTCATTTGAATAGCTCGCTCCATTGATTTAAAGGTTAGCACCAGTCTTGAGCATGCGCCTAAAAGTAAGGCTGATTCTCTGCCCGGAGCCGGGTGATTTTGGAATGGCGTGGAGCCACAAGGACTGGAACTCTTTTGACATGTACAAGAGAGAACCTGGAGTCAGTGCGTAGGGAATTTCGTGTGAACGAAGCTGCTTGTAGCGGAACATCATCTCCCGCTCACTGCCGAGGGAAACGATCGCGACGCCAGTGCCTTCTGCCAGTTCTTCCGTTGAATCGGAATGAAAGCCCATTGAAGACTGGCTATCCGGGTAGTGATTCAGCAGGCAGTTGTTGGGATGAAAGCCCAATGTTGCCTCGATCTGATGGCAGATTCCTTGAAGACTTTCAGGCATGGCAACTTGCGGGTAGGTGATGCCCGAGTAGTCGTAAGAGACCCCAAAGCTGGCCGTCTTTCGAGCGCGCAGGCGCTCATCCCAAGCGACCGAAGACAGCAGATGGTCAAACAGGTCGTTGTGATTTGCCACAAAATCTGGAACGAAGGTGACATTGGGTGTTGGAAGCATGGGAAAAGCGCGCTTTCTAATGCCTAACGCTGGAGTTGAGCCGCGGACCGGGGTTTTCCGAAGAGCGTCGGGTTGAACGACCGGTTAGATCTCTCGCGCACGAAGGAACTCCCAGCTTTCCGAAAAGGACGAGGCATCCAATGGTCTCGCATGCGGATCACCTGGTTTGAATAAGTGCCCGATTGCCATGTCTTGAATTGCACTTGTAAATCCGCCGCCACCTCCGAAAGCGACGCCCCATTGCCTGGTTGTACGAGCGAAAACGGGTGCGGACAGATATTCCGCGAGCTCTGCCATCGCATTAGCAAGCAACTCGACCTTGGAAATTCCTTGATCCAATGAAAGCGCGCAAATAAACCGCTGATTGAACAGCAGGTTCTTTTCCTTTTGACCGATACGATTTTCGTTCAAAAGATCAACATAGAAGTCCGGCGCGAGTCCTTCGCGTTCACAGACTGTCCATGAAGGCGTCCAGGCTTCTGCACTAAGAAAGTGGACGTCCGTCTGTCTATCTGCTGACTGCGTCCATTTCTCGCTGGACTTACTGTCCCAGCCAAGGCGTCCGAACGCAACAGAACGCCCCGCCGCACCGTACTGTGTTGTCCGCAAACTGGCTTTTCCACGCACACCAATGGCAAACCCCTCCAATAACTTTTCAACCATTCTCCAATGGCTAGTCTCCCAAAGCTTCGGGGAGGCTGGAGCTCCAAGCACAACGAAGACAAGGTATGAACGATCAAAGAACGGCATTGAAGGGGCCCGACGTTGAAGACAACTGGCATGCCCCGGCTTGCCGGGGCATGCCCGGTCGATTGACGGGTGTCGGCGCTTCTCGGCTCACTTCTTGACGCCGCTCTGCTTTTCCCACGCCGACATAACGACGTCGAGACGCTTTGCAAGCTCTTCCTGCTTGGTGAGAAATTCGGCCATCCGCTTTTGTTGAACCTCGGACTCCGCGAACATGGCATTTGCTCTGGCGACCTGCGCTTGATAGGTACGAGCCTGTTCGGTCTGCTGCTTCTCGTAGCTCGCGCTCGACGGGGCTGCGCTCGTAGACACGCTGAAGATCGGTCGATAGAGAACGGCATACACGGCCCATATGCAAATTGCGTACGCCAGGCCGCGACCAAAAGTCAGGAGAATTTTCTTGTTGACCGAGTCATTCGGCGAGGAGTTTTGAGTGTTTTCGTTGGTCATGATCAATGTGGAATAAAACGCCTGACGTAATGTATGCCGAAAATTTTGCAGCATACCTTGCGGAGTGCCACCCGCAAATGTCAATCCGAAGGGTTCAGGCGGCAACGGTCCGCTGCTCCCGCGCAGGAAAGGCATCGCCTTCGGTCACCTGCCGCCAGTCCTCCTGCCCCATCCAGCCACGCAGCGCCACCACGCCTTTGGGCGTGATCTCCAGCGAGCGCATGCCCTGGCGGCGCAAGAGCCAGCCGCGCTCCAGGCTGTGCGTGCAGATCAGCGTGCCCAGTTGCCCCGCGACATGAAAGCGGCGTTCGCTCCAGTCGAGACATGGGCGGCAGTAAGGCCGCCTGGTATTGGAGCCGGGCGGAGAAGCCGTCAGGTCAATGCCCAGGCGCGCCAGCACAGCGCCGGCCTTGTCGGTCGCATGGCCGGCTTCGCCGTCAAACACAAGCGCACCGTCGGCGACCAGGTGCTGGGCAATGGCCACGCCCAGCCGGCCGGCGATGTGGTCGTAGCAGCTGCGCGCCAAACGCATGGCCGCATCCTTGGGGCCGGGCACCACGGCGCGGCGCACGGCTGGCGTGTTCTGCGCCGCGAGCTGGGTGATGCCTTCGAGCACGCGGGCCACCTCGGGCGAAGCCAGCCGGTGGTAACGGTGGCGGCCGTGCTGCTCCACGCGCAGCAGGCCGCCTTCGACCAGCAGCGCGAGGTGGCGGCTGGCGGTTTGCGGCGAGACATTGCCGGCGCCGGCCAGTTCATGGGCGGTGAGCGAACGGCCGTCCAGCAGTTCCATCAGCATGGCGGTGCGGGCCGGTTCGCCGACCAGCGAGGCGATATGGGCGATCTGGTTGGTGTTCATCGTTGAGGTCCTCTAGTAGCAACCTTAGCAGCATCACGGTGCCCATGCTTCGCTCCAGGGCGAAGCATTGCGGGCCCTCTTCACCGCACCATGGAAGCCATGCCCTTCAAGGAGAAACCCATGGAACTGCCCCTCACCCCCACCCTGCAGGCACCGGCGCCGCGCCCCTTTTTTGGCGCGACCGTGGTGCGCTCTGCCTTTGTTATTGCCATCTTCGGCTGGGGCCTGGGTTTTTACAGCCCGGCGATTTTTTTGCATGCGGTGCTGGCGCGCACCGGCTGGGCGCTTCCGCTGGTATCCAGCGCGGTGACCTTTCACTTTTTGTTCGGCGCGGGCGTGGTGGCTTGCCTGCCGCGCATACACAAGCGCCTCGGTGTGGCCGCCACCACGGCCGCGGGCGCCGCCGCGCTGGCGCTGGGCCTGATGGGCTGGGCTTTGGCCGCGCAGCCCTGGCAATTGTTTATAGCCGCGCTGCTGACCGGCGGCGGCTGGGTCACCATGGGCGCGGCCGGCATCAACGCCATCATCTCGCCCTGGTTTGCGCGCGGCCGGCCCCTGGCGCTGGCCAAGGCCTACAACGGTGCCAGCCTGGGTGGCGTGATTTTTTCGCCGCTGTGGGGTGCCTTGATCGCGGCAATGGGTTTTACCGCCGCCACCGTGCTGGTGGGCGCCACCATGCTGGCCGTGGTGCTGGGCCTCAGTTTTTTTGTGGTGGCGAAGACGCCCGAGCGCCTGGGCCAGCGGCCCGACGGCGATGCGCCGGGCGCGCCTTCGCGCAGCGTGACCTCCGCGCATGCCAGGCCGCTGCCGGGCCGGCTGCTGTGGCACGACCGCGGCTTTCGCACGCTGGCCGCCGCCATGGCACTGAGCCTGTTTGCGCAGGCGGGGCTGATCACACATCTGTATTCGCTGCTGGTCTTCGCGCTGGGCGCCCAGGGCGCGGGCCTGGCCATGGCACTGGCGACCGCCTGCGCCATAGGCGGGCGCACCGTGGTCGGCAAATGCATGCCGCCGGATGCCGACCGCCGGCTGGTGGCCAGCGTGAGCTACGCGGTGCAGATCGTCGGCTCGCTGTTGCTGGCTTGCGCGGCGGAGCAGCAGACGGCGCTGATCCTGGCAGGCGTGGTGCTGTTCGGCGTCGGCATTGGCAACGCGACATCGCTGCCGCCGCTGGTGGCACAGGTGGAATTCGTCAAGGAAGACGTTCCGCGCGTGGTGGCGCTGATCGTCGCCATGTCGCAAGGCCTCTGGGCGCTGGCGCCGGCGACCTTTGCCTTGCTGCTGGTGGCGGCCAACGGAAGCCCGGTCCACCTGGGCGCGGGCACAGGCCTTTATTTCGGCGCGACGGTGCTGCTGCAGCTGGCGGCGATTGCCTGCATGCTGGGCGGGCGCAAGCCCGCAGGCTGAGGCGCTTCAGGAAAGGCGCGGCCTGGCGTCGGGCTCGCAGGCCGCGGCGCGCGCCAGCAGCAGTTCGCGTTCGCGCAGGTTGCGCGTGAGCGAGGCGGCGCGTTCGAACTCGGCATGGGCTTCGTCAAAACGGCCCAGCTTGAACAAAAAATCGCCGCGCACGCTGGGCAGCAGGTGGTAGTTTTTCATCAAGGGCTCGGCCAGCAGCGCATCGGCCACTTCCAGCCCGGTGGCCGGGCCAAAGGCCATGGCCAGCGCCACGGCGCGGTTGAGTTCCACCACCGGCGAGGGCGCGAGCTGCGACAGCGCATCGTAGAGCGCGGCGATGCGCTGCCAGTCGGTGTCGGCGCCGGTGGGCGCGCGCGCATGGCAGGCGGCGATGGCGGCCTGCAGCGCATACGGCCCCAGCGCGCCGCCCAGGGCCTCGGCGCGCGCCAATGCGGCCAGGCCGCGGCGTATCAGGATGTGGTCCCAGCGCGCGCGGTTCTGGTCCAGCAACAGAATCGGTTCGCCCGAAGGCCCGGTGCGCGCCTTGGCGCGCGAGGCCTGGATTTCCATGAGGGCCACGAGGCCGTGCACTTCGGGCTCCTGCGTGGCGAGCTCGGCCAGCACGCGCCCCAGCCGCAAGGCCTCGTCGCAGAGCGCGGGCCGCATCCAGTCGCCGCCCGAGGTGGCCGAGTAGCCCTCGTTGAAGATCAGGTAGATGACCTCCAGCACCGAGGCCAGCCGCGCGTTGCGCTCTTCGGGGCCGGGCACCTCAAAAGGCACGCGCGCTTCGGCCAGGGTGCGCTTGGCGCGCACGATGCGCTGGGCCACGGTGGGCTCGGGCACCAGGAAGGCGCGCGCGATCTCATCGGTGCTGAGGCCGCCCAGCAGCCGCAGCGTGAGCGCGATGCGCGCCTCGGTGGACAGCACCGGGTGGCAGGCGGTGAAGATCAGGCGCAGCAGGTCGTCGCCGTAGTCGTCGGCGCCGTCGTCGCCGGAGCCGGGCTCGTCTACATCGGCAAAAGCCATGTCCTGCTCCATCTCGAGTTCGCGGCCCAGCTCTTCATGCTTGAGCGCGAGCAGCTTGCGCCGCCGCAGGTAATCGATGGCGCGGTGCTTGGCAACGGCCATGAGCCAGGCGCCCGGGTTGTCCGGCACGCCCGTCTGGGGCCAGCGCTCGAGCGCCGTGACCAGCGCGTCCTGCGCGATCTCTTCGGCCAGGCCCACCTCCTGCACCATGCGTGCGACCTTGGCGATGACCTTGGCCGACTCGATGCGCCAGACGGCGTCGATGGCGCGGTGGGTTTCATGGGACGCCATGGGGCCTCAGCCGCCCTTGCCTTTATCTGCGTTCTTCCCGCTCGGGGCCTGCTGCATCTCGGTGAAGCCGGCGGCCGCTTCCTGCACGTCGGCCGGGAAATCGGACATCTCCATCACCTGGCGCAGCTCTATGGTTTCGTTTTCGGCGGCGGGACAGCGCGAGGCCCACTCGATGGCTTCGGCGCGCGAAGCCACATTGATCATCCAGAAGCCGCCCAGCACCTCGCGGGCTTCGGCAAAAGGGCCGTCGACCACGCGCGGCTTGCCGCCGGGAAAGCTCACGCGCGCGCCCATGGCGGGCGGGTGCAGGCCTTCGAGCGAAAGCAGCACGCCGGCTTTTTGCAACTCCTCGTTGTATTTCATCATCGCGGCCACGGCATCGGCGCTGGGCAGGGTGCCGGCGGCGGCGCTTTCATAGCCTTTGGGGATCATCAGCATCATGAATCGCATTTGAAGACTCCTTGGGTWGGGGGTGGGTGGGTCAGCCTTGCTTTTCGGCGGCGGCCTTCAGGTCGGCCAGGCCGGCCTCAAAGTCCTTGCCCACCATCTTGTCCATGCTGAAGAACACCTGCATGACCTTGGACAGCAGGGGCGCGGGGCCGGCCATCTCCCAGCTCACGGTGCTGCTGCCGCCGGCCTGCGGCTGGATGCTGAACACCACCTTGTTGTGGGCCTCGAAGGGTTTGCTGAAGTTGAGGTCTATCTTGACGAGGGAGGACGGCTGGGACTCGGTGATCAGCATGTCGCCCACACCAACCTCCTTGCTGTCCCAGGCATAGGCCGCGCCCTTGCCGGCCGCCGGGCCGCTGAAGCTGCGTTTCATGGCCGGATCTTTCTTCTCCCAGGGCGACCAGGCGCCCCAGTTTTTGTAGTCATTGATCAGCGGAAAGATTTTTTCGGGCGGCGCCTGGATGCTGGCCTGGCGCTGGACGCGGAAGGTGTCGGGCTTGCCGGAGGCCAGCACCAGCACGGTCACGACAAAAAGCAGCACCAGGACGGCGGCAATGATGGCAATGGTCTTGAACATGTAAATCCCCTTTTTTGGTGTTCGTTCATTTCATGAATGGCGAGCGCCGGTTTCAAGGGGCCGGTTCGGCCCGCAAAAAACGCCTGCTCACCGTTACGACGAACGGAAAACGCGAAATCGACATGCCGGGCGAAAAAATTTCAGAAAAATTTTTTGGCCGCGGCCCTGAAGCTCAGGCCATGCCGAAGTCGGCGGCTTCATACAGCAGCCGGATCTCGACCTCGACCTCTTCGGTGTCACTGAACGGAAACGGGTAGCCCAGGGCCCAGTCCACCGCGGCCTGCAGCGAGCGCGCCTGGATGATCCAGAAGCCGGCCAGCAATTCCTTGGCCTCGGCAAAGGGCCCGTCCATCACGCTTGGTTTACCCCGGGTGAATTTGAGGCGGGAGGCGCTGGCGCTGGGCTTGAGGCCCTCGCCCATGAGCAGCACACCGGCCTTGACCGCGTCGTCGTTGTGCCGGGCCATGCGCCCCAGCCACTGGCTGTCGGGCACGGCGCCGGTTTCGGCCCTGTCGTTGGCCTTGAGCAAGATCATGAAGCGGCGAAAGCCTTCGGGCAAGGCCGGCGCGCCTTCGCCGCTGACACCGCGCAGGCCGCCGGGGCAGCCGCCCTCGCGAACTTCCAGCGAACTGTTGCCGTCGGCGTCTTCCTGCGGCCAGCGTTTGAGCCACTCGATGACTTCCTCGCGCGAGGCGGCTTCCACCATGGTGAAGCCGGCGATCAGTTCCTTGGACTCGGTGAAAGGGCCGTCGGTCACCGTGGGCTTGCCGCCGGAAAAGCGGATGCGCGCGCCCTTGGCGCTGGGCTGCAGGCCCTCGCCGCCCAGCAGCATGCCGGCCTTGGCCAGTTCCTCGTTGTAGGCGCCCATGGCGGCCAGCAGCGCGGGGCTGGGCAGCTCGCCGGCTTCGGTCGCGGCATCGGCTTTGCGCAGGATCATGAATTGCATGCTTAGGGTCTCCTCGGGGTGGCTGCACCTTGCTGCCGTCCCCCCGGTTTTTACCTCAAACGCAAGAGCCGCGCGTTTCAGCGCTGCGCCTCGACCTGGCGGCGCAGGCGTTCCTCGGCCTCGCGCAGCTCGGGCGTGAACTCGGCGCCGAAGTCCTCGGCCGAAAACACCTGGCGGATTTCGATTTCAGCTTCGCTCTCCGGCGGAAAGGGGGCGCGCTTGACCCATTCAATCGCTTCTTCCTTCGACGAGACCTGCAGTATCCAGAAACCGGCCACCAGTTCCTTGGTTTCGGGGAAGGGCCCGTCGACCACGGTGCGCTTGCCGCCGGAAAACTTGACGCGCGAACCTTTGGCGCTGGGATGCAAGCCCTCGCCCGCGAGCATGACGCCGGCCTTGACCAGCGATTCGTTGAACTTGCCCATGTCGGCCAGCAGTTGTTCGCTGGGCATTTCGCCGGCTTCGCTGTGTTTGTCGGCTTTGACGAGGACCATGAATTTCATTTCGGACTCCTTTGGGTTGGGAGCGCTTGCCGGGACAGCCCCGGCAAAAATGCCGCTCTACCGGTACGACGAGCGGCCGGCGGGCAAATCGACAACATGGCGCCGTCTTTTTTCGGCTTTTTTGTAACAGCGCCGGAAAGCCGGCGTGCGGCTCTCAGGTCAGCAAGGCCACGGCCGCCGAAAAGCTGAAGAAGGCCAGCACCGTGGACAGCAGGATGATGCGCGCGATGCGGCCGTTGTCGGCGCCGAAGCGCTCGGCCAGCAGCGCGACATTGCTGGCGCTGGGCAGGGCCGCCACCAGCACGATCACGACGAGGGCGGAGCGCTGCAGCGGCACGCCCAGGGCAATGGCGCCCAGCCCCACCGCGCCCACTAGCAGCGGGTGCAGCACCAGCTTGACCAGGGCCACCGGCACATAGTCCCTGAGCGGCGTGGCCTGCGTGCTGTTCATCTGCGAGCGGGCCAGCACCGCGCCTATGGTGAACAGCGCGACCGGCGAGGCCGCGTCGGCCAGCAGGCCCACGGTCTGCATCACCGGCCCGGGCAGGGCCACGCCCAGGCCGGAGGACAGCGCGCCCAGCACGATGGCCCAGGGCATGGGATTGAGGGCCACGCCCTTGAGCGCGTTCTGCGCGGCGACCTCGGCGCCGTGGATGTCGGCCGAGTCCAGCCGCGACAGCGCGATGCACAGCGAACTCGTGACCAGCAGGTCGACCAGGATGGTGACGATGGCCGGGCCGGCGGCCTGCGCGCCCAGCAGCGCCACCAGCAGCGGCACGCCCATGAAGCCGGTGTTGGGAAAGGCCGCGACCAGCGCGCCGAAGGAGGCGTCGTTCCAGGCGATGCGGCCCTTGCGCGTGAACATCACGGTAAAAGCCACGATCAGCAACGCGCACAGCAGGTAGACGGCCACCAGGCTGGCGTCCAGCAGCTGCGCCACCGGCGTGCCGGCGCCGAAGCGGTAAAGCATGCAGGGCAGCGCGAAATACAGCACAAAGGTGTTGAGGCCGGGAATGGCCAGCTGCGGAAGCAGGCCGCGGCGCGCGGCCAGATAGCCGCACAGCACCAGGGCGAAAAACGGGAAGGTGACAAAAAGAATGCTGAGCACGGCGCTGATTGTCGCCCAGGGCTGTGCCGGATGCGGACAGCGCGACCCGCCCGGCGGCCGAATCGCTCGCGCAGCCTGGAGAAAAAAGGGCGAAAAAATAGCGGCTTGCGCAGGTGGTGCCTGCGCAAGCCGCTATAGATATTGAATCCAGCAAGACGGCTGGCTGGCACACGCCAGCCAGCCAATCAGCCGCAGGTCGCTTTAAAAGCTATGCGCAATGCCCGCATAAATGGTTCTTTGCGACTGGTTGACGGCCGGATTGCCCGAGACCCCGTCCACCCCGAAGTTGGCGCCATTGGAGTTGCTGACATTGCCGAACGACGCGTACAGCAGCGTGCGCTTGGACATGCTGTAGTCCACCCCCACCATGCCCAGGGTGGCCTTGCCGGCCACACGGTCGGACTTGACGTGGAAGACCGAACCGATCAGCGTCATCGCCGGCGTCAGGTCGTAGCGAACGCCGACCCAGGCATGCTTGAGCTTGGACGCGGCGGTGAGGGCCGCCTCGGGTGCGGTGATGTAGTCATAGGCGGCATACAGCTTGGCCGCACCAATCTTGTAGGTACCGCCGATGATGGTTTCCTTGGAGGTGGAGAAAACATCGGTGAAGGTGCCGGCAGCATTATGGCGCTGGGAATAGATGGCGCGCAGCATCAGGTCCTGGTTCGCGTAGGTCAGCGAAATGCCCTCACCACGATTGGCCTTGCTGTTGCCCGCCTGCTCGCCCAGCGAGATCTGCGCGGTGGCGTTGAAGCCGCCCATGTTCGGCGTTGAATACTCGACCACATTGTTCGCGCCGGGCCAGTTGCGGCCCCTGACCAGGGTGGCGCTGCCCACCCACTGCTGGCCGGTCGGGTCCAGGTCCCAGACATCATTGCTGATGAACAGGTTCTTGCCGAAGCGGAAGCTGCCCCAGCTGTCGTTGGACAAACCGACATAAGCGCGGCGATTGAACAGCGCCCCGCCGGTCGAGCCGTTTTTCAGTTCAAAACCGCTTTCGACCAGGAAGTTGGCCGCCAGGCCGCCCCCCAGGTCTTCCTTGCCCTTCATGCCCCACATGCTGGTGCCCCACTGGTTGCTGGCCACCATGCTTTTGGAGAAGCTGGCATTGGCCACCGGGTCAAACACATGGTCGATATAGGCCAGGCCCGATACGACCCGCCCATACAAGGTGACGGTGGACTGGGCAGAGGCTATTTGGGGCGCCAGCACTGCCGCGCAGGCAACACCCAGGGAGATAGTACGTAAAGCAGCTTTCATGGTTTGTCTCTTTTCTATGGTTGGATTGAGTCAGTTAAAGAAGTCCGGATATGCCCATTCGCCGGCATGGCTGCCCAGAGCGAACCCGGTTCGGGCGGGGAAACTTGGGTCACGGCGGTCAGCGCGCGGGCAAAGCGCGGTCCAGGTGCACATAACCGCCATCGGGATGGACCCACTGGCCGGTGGTGTGTGAAGCGCGGTCGGACAGCAGGAACACCACCGTGTCGGCAATTTCGCGGTCGGTCGTCATGCGCTGGCCCAGGGGAATGCGGGCCGTGATGTCGGCGAGCGCCGCCGCCGGGTCGGCAAAGGTCTTGAGCCAGCTTTCATAAAGCGGCGTCATGACTTCGGCCGGCAGCACCGCGTTGACGCGCACGCCGTGCGGCGCCAGCGCGGCGGCCCATTCGCGTGTCAAGCCCAGCTGCGCCGCCTTGGCCGCGACGTAGCCGCTGGTGTTGCCCTGGCCGGTGAGCGCCGTCTTGGAGGAGATATTGACGATGGCGCCGCGCCTGGCCTTGAGCTGGTCCAGGCACAGGTGGGCCATCAGGTAGCAGTGCGTCAGGTTGGACTCCAGCGACTTCACAAAGGCTTCACGGCCCGCCTCCAGGCCGACGCTGTCGTTGACGCCGGCATTGTTGACCAGCGCGTCAATGCCGCCGAATTCGGCCACGGTGGCCTGCACCGCGGCCCGGCAGGCGGCTTCGTCTTCAAGGTTCAGCTGGAAAAATCCGTGGCGGCCGCCGATCTCGCGCAAGGCCGCGGAAAACGCCGGCAGCAGGGGGCTGCGGCCGAGGATCACCGGCACGGCGCCCTCTCGCGCCAGTTGCAGGCTGATGGCCCCGCCGATTCCGGCGCCCCCGCCGGTGACAATGACAATCTTGTTTTGAAGGTGCAAATCCATCAACGGGCTCCGGTCCTGGGTGTTGCTTGGGGGTTGGTCAATTGATAAAGGGGCCGGCGGGCATCAGCCCCTGAAGGTGTAGCGGGCCAGCGATTCGGGCTTCATCTCGATCGAATAACCCGGCCGCTGCGGCGGCATGTAGGCCGCGTTGCGAATCACGCAGGGGTCCACAAAATGCTCGTGCAGGTGGTCCACGTATTCGATGACCCGGCCTTCCTTGCTGCCGGCGATGCAGAGGTAGTCGATCATCGACAGGTGCTGCACGTATTCACACAGGCCGACGCCGCCGGCATGCGGGCACACCTTGAGCCCGTGTTTGGCGGCCATCAGCATCACGGCCAGCGCCTCGTTGACCCCGCCCAGCCGGCAGGCGTCGATCTGCACCACGTCGATCGCGCCGCGCATGATGAGCTGCTTGAACATGACGCGGTTCTGGCACATCTCGCCGGTGGCGACCTGCATGTCGCCTTTGACCGCCTCGCGGATGCGGCGGTGGCCCTCGATGTCGTCGGGGCTGGTCGGCTCCTCGATGAACCAGGGCTTGGCAAAGCCCAGCTGGCCCAGCCACTCAATCGCCTGGTCCACGTCCCAGACCTGGTTCGCATCGATCATCAGCGCGCGGTCGGGGCCCAGCACCTCGCGGGCAACGCGCAGCCGCCGGATGTCGTCCTGCAGGTCGCGGCCCACCTTGAGCTTGATATGCGAAAAGCCCGCATCCACCGCTTCCTGGGCCAGGCGCCTCAGCTTTTCGTCGTCATAGCCCAGCCAGCCGGCGGAGGTGGTGTAGCAGGCGTAGCCTTCGCGCTCCAGGGTCCGTAGCCGCTCGTCCTTGCCGGCGGCTTGCCGTGTCAGGAGCGCCAGCGCCTCGTCCGGCGTGATGCAGTCGGTGATGTAGCGAAAGTCGATCAGCCTGACGATCTCTTCAGGGCTCATGCGGGCCACCAGCTTCCACACGGGCAGGCCCTCCTGTTTGGCCCACAGGTCCCACACGGCGTTGACCACGGCGGCCGTGGCCAGGTGGATGGCGCCCTTGTCCGGGCCTATCCAGCGCAGCTGGCTGTCCGAGGTGATGTGGCGCCAGAAGCGTCCCATGTCCTCGGTCACCCAGTCCATTTCCAGCCCGACCACCCGATGTCGCATGGCTTCGATGGCGGCGCAGCAGATTTCATTGCCGCGGCCTATGGTGAAGGTCAGGCCATGGCCTGCTAGCCCCGGCTGCCCGGTCTCGAGCACCACATAGGCGGCCGAATAATCCGGGTCCGGATTCATCGCATCCGAGCCGTCGAGATGCCGCGACGTGGGAAAACGCACGTCGATGACACGCATGGATTGGATAACGCTCATAGGAAGATTGCCTGTTGAAGGAAGTGCGGCCCGGGAAAAGTGCGGCCCGCCCTGGGGCCGCGCCCACCATCAGTCGTACAGGACCGCCGCGATCTTGGGATCGTTGATGGTCGACTTGTCGTAGTAGTAAAAGCCGGTGTCTATGACCTTGGGCAGCTTCTCGCCCTTGAGGGCCTTGACCGCCGCTTCCACGGTCTTGTAGCCGATGCCGACCGGGTTCTGGGTGATGGCGCCGGCCATGGAGCCGTCCAGGATGGCGGCTTTTTGCTGCTTGCCGGAGTCGTAGCCGATGATCACCACCTTGCGCTTCATCTCCCTGGCGCCGTTCAGCGCGCCTATGGCCGAGCCTTCGTTGGCGCCGAAAATCCCCTTGAGGTTGGGGTTGGCCTGCAGGATGGACTTGGTGATCTCGGTGGATTTGAGCTGGTCGCCGCCACCGTATTGCACGCTGACGATCTTGATGTTCGGGTAGGTCGACTTGATGCGGTTGACAAAACCTTCGGTGCGGTCGATGCCGGTGCGGCTGGTCTGGTCGTGCACCACCAGGGCCACGTCGCCGCTCTTGCCGATCAGCTCGGCCATCTTGTCGGCGGCCAGGGCGGCGGCGGCCACGTTGTTGGTGGTGGTCGTGGTCACCGGGATATCGCTGTCCACGCCCGAGTCAAAGGCGATGACCGGAATCTTGGCGGCCTGGGCTTTTTTCAGCAGCGGGATGGACGCCTTGCTGTCCAGCGCGGCAAAGCCGATGGCCGATGGCTTCTTGGCCAGCGCCGCGGCGAACATGTCGATCTGCTTGTCCACCATGCTCTCGCTCTCGGGGCCTTCGAAGGTCACCTTGACCTTGTAGTCCTTGCCGGCCTGCTCCGCGCCGGCTTTGACGGCCTGCCAGAACTGGTGCTGAAAACCCTTGGAGACCATGGGGATGTAGATCTCGTCGGCGGCCAGCGCCGTCGTGCTCAGGGTGGAGGCCAGGCCGAGGCCCAGCGCGAGGCTCAGGAATGTGCGTTTCAGAATCATGTTTGTCTCCGTATCTTTATGGGGTGTTGCAATGAATATCAAAATCAAACGTGGGCAGGGGCGGGGGGTTGGGGTTCTCCTTGCTAGGACTTGCGCTTTCGCAGGATGTCGGCGTACACCGCCGCGATGATGATCAGGCCGGTCACCACGGTCTGCCACTCCTGGGCCACCGACATGATGCGCAGCCCGTTGGTCAGCACACTCATGATGAAAGCGCCGATGATGGTGCCCAGGATGGTGCCGGCCCCACCGCTGAGCGAGGTGCCGCCGATCACGACGGCGGCAATCGCATCGAGTTCATAGCCCTGGCCCAGCGCCGGCTGCGCGGAATTGAGGCGCGAGGCGATAAGCAGGCCGGCAATGCCGCAGATCGCGCCGCTCAGGGTGTAGACGATGATCTTCCAGCGGTCCACGTTCACGCCCGACAGGCGCACCGCCTCTTCGTTGCTGCCCAGCGCGAAGGTGTAGGTGCCCAGCACCGTCTTGTTCAGGATGAGGCTGGACACCACCGCCACCACGAAGAGGATCAGCACCGCGTTGGGAATGGGCAGCTCGGGCAGGAAGTAGCCGATCAGCGAGTCCTGGGCAATCAGCGGGAACTCGGGCGTGTCGTTGAAGTAGATCGGCTTGGAATGGGTGATGACCAGCGACAGGCCCTTGAGCATGAGCATCATGCCCAGCGTGGCGATAAAAGGCGGGATCTTCAGCTTGGCGATCAGCACGCCCGAGATGAAGCCCGAGAGCGCGCCGAAAAAGATCGCCGCCGCCACCCCCAGGTAAAAGGGCAGGCCCCAATAGGTCAAGACCACCCCGGCCATGACCGCGCAGAAGGTCATCAGGGTGCCCACCGACAGGTCTATGCCCGAGGTGATGATGACAAAGGTGCAGGCGATGGCCAGGACACCGTTGACCGCGGTGGCCTGCAATATGCCCACCATGTTGTCGGTCTGCATGAAACTCGGCGAGGCCATGCTGAAGAAAATGAGCAACCCCAGCAAGCTGGCAAACGCCAGCAGCTTTTGGCGGGTGTTGCTACTGAAAGCCGCAGTCTTGATACCCTGCAGCAACTTGGAGACGGTCATGTGGGGTCGTTTCGGTGTGGTTTTTAGAAAGCGGCGGCAACCGCACCGGAAGCGGCCGCCGGGGCTTCTCGCCGGGTGGCCAACTGCATGATTTTTTCCTGCGTGGCATCGCGGGCCGAAAGCTCGCCGGTGACGCGGCCCTCGCACATCACCACGATGCGGTGGCTCAGGCGCAGCACCTCGGGCAGTTCCGAGGAGATCATCACGATCGCGCGGCCCTGCGCCGCCAGCGCGTTGAGCAGCTTGTAGATTTCGCTCTTGGCGCCCACGTCGATGCCGCGCGTGGGCTCGTCGAAAAACAGGATGTCGCAGTCGCGCACCAGCCATTTGGCGATCACGATTTTTTGCTGGTTGCCGCCCGACAGCAGCGCCACTTTCTGAAGCGCGCTCGGTGTCCTGATGCCCAGTTGCGCGATCAGCTTCGCCGCCGCGCCCTGTATGGCCGCGGGCTTGAGAAGGAATCCGAAGCTCAGAAAGCGCCGCAGGCTGGTCATCACGATGTTGGTCTGCACGTCCATGCCGGTGGCCAGGCCGAAGTGCTTGCGGTCTTCCGACAGGTAGCCGATACCGTGCTTGACCGCATCGGCCGGGCTGCCCACGTCAACCCGGCGGCCCTTGACCCATATCTCGCCCGAGTCCTTTTTGTCGGCACCGAACACGGCGCGCGCCACTTCGGTCCGGCCGGCGCCCATCAGGCCGGCGAACCCCAGGATCTCGCCCCTGTGCACGCTGAAGCTGACGTTCTTGATGCTGCGGCCGCGGTTGAGGCCGCGCACCTCCAGCAGGGTCTCCCCGCCCTGGCTGGTTTGCGGCGGCTTCTCGTCTTCGAGCAGGGCGCGCCCCACCATCATGCCGATGATGGTGTCCATGCTGGTGCTGGCCGTCGGCACGGTGCCGATGTACTGGCCGTCGCGCATCACCGTCACGCGGTCCGAGATGCGCTTGAGCTCGTCCATCTTGTGCGAGATGTACACGATGCCGACACCATGGTGCTTGAGCTGGCCGATGATGCGGAACAGGTCGTCGATCTCGGCGTTGTTCAGCGCGGCGGTGGGCTCGTCCATGATCAGCACGCGCGAATCGAAGGACAGCGCCTTGGCGATCTCGACCATCTGCTGGCGCGCCACCGTCAGGTCGCAGACCAGCGTGTGCGGCTCCAGGTCCAGGTGCAGGCGCTCGAAGATCGCCGCCGTGTCGCGGGCCATTTTTTCGGAGTCTATGAACAGGCCCAGACGCCCGCGCGGCTCGCGTCCGATGAAGATGTTCTGCGCCACGCTCAGGTGGCTCATCAGGTTGAGCTCCTGGTGGATGATGCCTATGCCCAGCGCCTGGGCGGCGCGCGGGCTGGCGATCTCGACCGGCTGGCCGTCGATGCGGATCTCGCCCGAATCTTTCTGGTAGACCCCGGCCAATATCTTCATGAGGGTCGATTTGCCGGCGCCGTTCTCGCCCATCAGGGCATGCACTTCGCCGGCAACAATTTCAAGCCGGGCATTGTGCAGCGCTCGCACGCCCGGGAAGGATTTGCACAGGTCGTTGATGGCCACAAGAGCTGTCATGGGCATTTGCAGGTGCTTGGGCGTCGCTCAGGAGGTCCGGCCGGCGGCCGGATGGACGTCAGCCGGGATCACCCGGGCGCCCTGCCCGGCGCAAACCCGTGCGCTGGCCGGGCCCATGCCTTGGGCGGCGGCGCTAAGCGGCACTGTTTTTTCCTCCGGCTTTTGTGGACGCATGGCAAAGACCTTTTTTGAGCTGACAGACCATTCAATGAAGCGAGTCGCTGGAATCAAGAAACTTGTTGTTACAAATCATTCATTGATGAACAAACTATTCACTTATGGACTTGATCATAGAAATCGGCGGTCTTTTCGAGCCTCGGACTTTCCCTAGGTCAGAAATTTATTTATTGATGAACATTAGATGCAAAAGTGAATAAATTCAAACCAAGGAAGACGAAAATACTCAGAAGTGCGCCCTGCCATATCAGGAGCGCTGCGTTACATATCAAAATTGCAATAGCTTCGGCTTCACTCACCCTGCCGCCATGAAACCAAAATACTCATTTCCCGCTATCGACCAGAACCCGGACGACGCTGACGCCACCGCGGCCCCGCCGCCTGCGGAAGACCGCTACCGCGCACCGGCGCTTGACAAAGGCCTGGACATCCTGGAGTTGCTGGCGCGCCAGCCGCAGGGCCTGACGCGCGCGGAAATCGTCAAGGAAATGGATCGCAACGCCAGTGAGATCTACCGCATGCTGGAGCGTTTGGTCGCGCGGCAATATGTGCTGCGCTCGCTCTCGGGCGACCGCTATTCGCTGAGCCTGAAGCTCTTCACGCTGGCGCACATGCACCCGCCGCTGAACCGGCTGGTGACCCAGGCCATTCCCATCATGGAAGCGTTCGCACAAAAGGCGGAGCAGGCCTGCCACATGGGCGTTTACGACCAGGGCAATGTGCTGATCACCGCGCAGGTCAACGGCCCCGGCACCTGGAGCATGACGATACGCGTGGGTGTGCATGTCGGGCTGGTCGATACCGCCTCGGGCCGGGTGTTGCTGGCTTTCTCGGATGCCAGCCGGGCCCAGCAAATGCTGGCCCAGCACACCGCGCTCGAAGGCGAGGTGCCCATCGAGTCCGATGCCTTGGCCGCCGCCCTCGGCGTCATCCGGCAGCAAGGCTATTTCGAGCGTGACAGCCTGCAATCTTTCGGCGTGGCCGATATTTCCTGCCCCATCTTCGGGCCCGACCACAGCGCGCTGGCCGCACTGACCTGCCCTTATGTGCGGCGCATAGACCGCCACGTCGGGCCGGACCAGAAAACCGTGCGCCTGCTACTGCAGCAGGCGGCGCAGGCGCTGTCCCTGACGCAGGGCGGCTTCGCTCCGGCAAGCCGGCACACCTAAAGCCGCTTGGGGCACGCTGCTATTGATTGAATAGCAGATCTGTTGAGGCCAACATTGTGCCGCGGGCATTGATGGCCCGACCCGGCGCTTCACAGCTTGTGCCCGGCATGCTTTGGGCTCACCCGGCCAGGCCGCGCCGCGGACCCTGCGGGGCAGCCGCTATGATTTGCCGTCCGCCGGCAGCCCTTCAATGCGCCGGCCCCGCGCATTTTTTCCCTTGGAATCGATTCTTTTTCATGACCCATGGCCTGAACCCCGCCCAGCAAGAAGCCGTCAACTACCTGCATGGCCCTTGCCTGGTGCTGGCGGGAGCCGGCTCGGGCAAGACACGGGTGATCACGCACAAGATAGGCCAGCTGATCCAGTCGGGGCTCAAGCCCGAGCAGGTCGCGGCGATCACCTTCACCAACAAGGCCGCCGCCGAGATGCGCGAGCGGGCCAAGGCGCTGATCGGCAAAAGCGCCAAGGGCGTGCTGATCTGCACCTTCCATGCGCTGGGCGTGCGCATGCTGCGCCAGGACGGCGGGGCGCTGGGCCTGAAACCCCAGTTCTCCATCCTCGACAGCGACGACGTGACCAGCATCCTGAAGGATGCCGGCGGCAGCACCGACGCGGCCACCGCGCGGCAATGGCAGTGGACCATCAGCCTGTGGAAGAACATGGGCCTCAACGCGGCCGAGGCCATGGCGCAGGCCAACGGCGACGAGGAGCGCGCCATCGCGCGCGTGATGGCGCACTATGAGGAGCGGCTGACCGCCTACCAAAGCGTGGACTTCGACGACCTGGTGGGCCTGCCGCTCAAGCTGCTGCGCGAACACGAAAGCGTGCGCAGCAAATGGCAGGAATCCCTGGGCCATGTGCTGGTCGACGAATACCAGGACACCAATGCCACGCAGTACGAGATGCTCAAGCTATTGGTGGGCGCACGCGGCCGCTTCACGGCCGTGGGCGACGACGACCAGTCGATCTACGGCTGGCGCGGCGCCACGCTGGACAACCTGCGCAAGCTGCCGCAGGACTACCCCAACCTCAGGGTGGTCAAGCTCGAGCAGAACTACCGCTCGACCAGCGCCATCCTGCGCGCGGCCAACAACGTGATCGGCCCCAACCCCAAGCTTTTCCCGAAGACGCTTTTCAGCGAACTCGGCGAGGGCGAGCCGGTGCGCGTGGTCGATTGCGACAGCGAGGAGCACGAGGCCGAGCGCGTGGTGGCGCGCATCCAGAGCCTGCGCGCCGAAGGCAGCCTGCAGGCCGAGGGCGGGCAGTACAAGGAGTGGAAGGATTTTTGCGTGCTCTACCGCGCCAATCACCTGGCCAAGCCTTTTGAAAAAGCCTTTCGCCGCGCCAACATTCCCTACAAGGTCTCGGGCGGGCAAAGCTTTTTCGACCGCGCGGAAATCAAGGACCTGTGCTGCTGGATGCGGCTTCTGGTCAACAACAACGACGACCCGGCATTCATGCGCGCGGTGACCACGCCCAAGCGCGGCATAGGCCACACCACGCTGGGCGCGCTGGGCACGTTCGCGAGCCAGACCAAACAAAGCCTGTTCGAGGCGCTGTTCAGCAACTCGCTGGGCTCGGTGCTGCCGGCCAAGGCGGTGGGCTCGCTGCATGAGTTCGGCCGCTACCTCAACGACCTCGAGTACCGCGCCAAACGCACCGTGGGCGCCGAGGACGCACGCGCCTTCCTGAACGACTGGCTCAAGGAAATCGATTACGAGAAGCACCTCTACGACGGCGAGGACAGCGAAAAGCTCGCGGCCGCGCGCTGGACCAATGTGATGGATTTTTGCGACTGGGTGGCCCAGCGCTGCGGCGGGCAGATCGAGGACGCCTCGGGCGCGGTGGTGGCCGCCGAGACCAAGACCATGCTGGAGGTGGTGCAGACGATTGCGCTGCTGTCCACCATCAGCGAGCGCGAGGGCGACCAGAACGTGGTGACCCTGTCCACCCTGCATGCCGCCAAGGGCCTGGAGTGGCCGCATGTGGTGCTGGCCGGCGTGAACGAGGGACTGCTGCCCTTCAAGCTCGAAGACGATGATGGCAGCAACACCGACGACATCGCCCTGCGCCTGCAGGAAGAGCGCCGCCTGATGTATGTGGGCATCACGCGCGCGCAGCGCACGCTGGCCGTGAACTGGCTGCGCAAGCGCAAGAAGGGCCGCGACATGATTCCCGGCGCGCCCAGCCGCTTCATCGCCGAGATGGCGCTGGACAAGGCCACCGTGAAGGAAGACCCGCGCGAAAAGCTCAAGGCCCTGCGCGCGGAATTCGCGAAAAAGTCCGCCGAGGGGATTGCAGCCGCGGCGGCTTCAGAGGCGCGCTAGCGCCGGGATTTCAAAGCCCCAGCCACTTGCCGATGCCCACCAGGGCAGTTTCGTCAAACTCAACAAAGCCCGGCACATTCAGCGCCTCCAGCCGTTTCTTGCCGTCGGGGGACTGGTCCAGGCCGGCGAAGTAAGCGGTGAGCTGGGCGCGCTGCGCGTCGGGGATTTTGCCACTGGCGATCAGGTGCTTGATGGGCACGGGCTTGCTGGTGCCCAGCACCTTGCCGCCCTTGTCCTGCCAGTCCTTGACCACCGAGCGCGATGCCGTGACGCCTGCGGCCACCATGCCGTGTTCAACCATGAAGGGCACGGCCTCCTGCAGCTTCACATAGTTGGTTTCCAGCGGCTGCGGTCCCACGGCGTCACGCAGGGTGGCGCGCATGATCACCGAGGTGATGGAGTCTTCGTCGGGTGCGCCGATTTTCTGGCCCTTCAGGTCGGCCAGCGTCTTGAGCGGTGAATCGCTTTTCACCATGAAGGTAGCGCGGTACTCGGTAAAACCTTTGGTCAGCGCGACCAGGCGGTAACCGCTTTTGCTCATGGCCCGGATGGAATGGTGGGCCGGATGTACATAGGCGATGTCGTAGCGCTGCTCGGCCAGGCCCGCCGCGAGCTCTTTGTAATCTGTTACGGGTTGTATCTTGACCGGACGCTTGAGCAGCTTGCCCAGGTCGTCGGAAAGGTCGCGAAAGCGCTCAACGGTGGCACCCGGGTTGACACGGTAAGTCACACCCTCATTCACGGCGAACACCAGCGGGGCGCCCTGGGCCCAGGCTTGGCCGGCCAGCAAAGCCAGCATCAGCACACTCACATATTGACGGATTTTCATGGTGGACACCTCTTTGGATAAATGGAAACAAATGTAGTATTGCAGTTACAAATGGTTTCAACTCACGGGTTAACCTGTGTTGCGCGTCATAGAAGATGTATTCGTGAGATAGTTCGCAGGCCCCAGGGCAGGTGCGTTGCTTAAACCCCGCAACTTGCCGCCCGGGTTTTCCCTCCCACCGCTGCGCCGCGGCCCCGGCCGCCCGGCCTGGGCCTGTGCAGCGTTTTCCTGTAGCCCCGTTCTGAGCGCCCGAGCCGGCGCTCACCTGTCCATGATTTCGAACACTTTTCGGTTTGCTCTTTTCTTGATAGCGTCTTGCGCAATATTTACCGGGGTTAGCGCCCAAACCAAGACTGACACCGGATGCCCCGCGGCGGCGGACATGAAGGCCGCGCAGCTGTACGGCCTGTGGGCCGTGCGCTTTACCAATCCGCCCGCCGGCCTGCCGGCCCGCGCCACCATGCTGCTGGAGCGCCACGCGGAATTCGCCGAAAGCCTGGCCGGCATCGTGAGCCGCGACCTGGGCGCGGCCGCCGGCACCAAGGCCATTGCCGGCCATGCCGCCAAGGCCGCGCTGGCCGGCGACCTCGAGGGCGGCATGCTGCTGCTTGACGAGTCCTCCGACAACATCAGCATCACCGGCACCTGGAACGGCGAAATGGTCGAGGGCTCCTGCGGCAAGGCCTTCAAGGGCAGCTGGAAAGACACCAGCAGCAGCGCGCCCGACAACGCGCCCGAAGTGCCCTTCACGCTGACCCGGCTGCCTTGAGCCCGGCTCGCCCGAGAATCCTCTAGAACACCACCGGACCCACAGCCACCCATGCGACTGAACCCCTCCGCATTCGCCGCGCCCCTGCTCTGGGCCGGCCTCCTGGCGCTCGCGAGCACCAGCAGCGCGCAAGCGCAAACACCCTCCGCCGCGCGGTCACCCCTGGGCTGGCAGGCCTGCCAGGCTCTCAAAGCCGACCCTGCCGCGCAACTGGCCTGCTTCCAGCAGTGGGCCGACGCGCAGACACCGGCCAACATGCCCGCGCCCAGCCTCACCACGGCACCGGCCAATCCGGCGACCGGCCAGCCGGCCACGCCGGTGCTGCTGCTGCCTTCGCTGAACACCGAGGCGCCCGACGGCAAACCCATAGGCTGCAAGAACACCAAGTACTCCGAACTCTCGCGCTTCTGGGAGCTGCAGCGCGGCACCGACTGCGATACCTTCGCACTGCGCGGCTACCGGCCGATCACGCTGGCGGTGTCGACCTCCGACAGCGTGAACATGCAGCCCTCGTCGCCTTCGCTGGGCCATACCGCGCTGACCGCGCAACCCTATATGCGGACCGAGAACAAGATCCAGCTCTCGGTGCGCACCAAGATCGCCAAGGGCTTGTTCAAGAACGGCCCCGAGGACGACGACGACCACGACTCGCTGTGGTTCGGCTACACACAGCAAAGCTACTGGCAGCTGTTCAACGGCAGCATTTCGCGGCCTTTCCGTACCACCGACCATGAGCCCGAGGTTCTCTACATCTACCCGCACCAGATTCCGCTGGCCGGCGGCTGGACCTACCGGCTCTCGGGCCTGGGGCTGGTGCACCAGTCCAACGGCCAGTCGCTGCCGCTGTCGCGCAGCTGGAACCGCGTCTACCTGATGGGCGCGGCCGAAAAGACGCTGGGCCAGGACTCGGGCCTGACCCTGCAGGGGCGCATCTGGGACCGGCTCAAAGAGTCATCCGGCAACGACGACAACCCCGGCATCGAGAACTACATAGGCCGCGCCGAAGTCACCGGCAGCTGGCAGGTCAACAAGGCCAACACCCTGGGCATCACGCTGCGGCATTCGCTGCGCAAGGAAGCCCGGGGCTCGGCGCGCCTTGACTGGATGATGGCGCCCGCCTCCTCGCCCAACTACACCGGCCTGCGCTACCACGTGCAGCTGTTCAGCGGCTACGGCGACAGCCTGGTCGACTACAACCGCAAGCGCACGGTGCTGAGCGTGGGCCTGAGCTTGGTCGACTGGTAGCCGCGGCGCTCTTTTTCGGCGCCCTTCGGCATTTTTGCCAGCACGCGGACGGCGTGCCGGCTGATACATAAAAGCACGGGCCGGCCCCAAGCTGGGCCCATGACCGAGCCCACCACCTTCACCCTGGCCTGTATCGTGGCCGGCGCGCTGCTGATCGCGATGACGCTGGGCGGCTCCTTCATCGCGCGCCTGCCGCTGAGCGCCGCCATGCTTTACCTCGGCGTGGGCGTGGCCGTCAGCCCGGTGGGGCTGGGGCTGCTCAAGCTCGACGCGATGAAGAACACCGTGCTGCTGGAGCGCCTCACGGAAGTGGCCGTGCTGGTCTCGCTGTTCACCTGCGGCATGAAGCTCGAGTTCCGCTTCAAGGACCGCCGCTGGCGCGTGCCGGTGCAGCTGGCGACGGTCTCCATGCTGCTCACGGTGGCGGCCATCGCCGCGCTGGGCGTCTATGCCCTGGGCCTGCCGCTGGGCGCGGCCGTGTTGCTGGGCGCCATCCTCGCGCCCACGGACCCGGTGCTGGCTTCCGACGTGCAAGTGGCCAACCCCGGCGACCGCGACCGCCTGCGCTTCGGCCTGACGGGCGAAGGCGGGCTCAACGACGGCACGGCCTTTCCCTTCGTCATGCTCGGACTGGGCCTGCTGGGCCTGCACGAGCTCGGCGAAGGCGGCTGGCGCTGGTGGGCCGTCGACGTGCTGTGGGCGGTGGCCGGCGGCCTGGCGCTGGGCTGGCTGCTTGGCACGCTGGTGGGCCGCCTCATTCTTTACCTGCGCATGCGGCACCGCGAGGCGCTGGGCTCGGACGAGTTCATCGCGCTGGGACTGATAGCGCTGACCTACGGCCTGGCGCTGCTGAGCCACACCTACGGATTCCTCGCGGTGTTCGCGGCCGGGCTGGCGCTGCGCCGCATCGACGAGCCCCATGTGCGCCCGCAGGTGCAGGCGCCCGATCCCAGCGAGGCCCTGAGCCCCGCGGAACAGGAGGCCTCGGGCGCCGAGGCGCCGGCCCACATGATGCGGGCGGTGGAGCGCTTTAACAGCCAGCTGGAAAGCTTTGCCGAAGTCGCCATCGTGCTGGCTGTCGGCGTGCTGGTGGCGACGACGCGCTTTCGTGCCGAGGTGTTGTGGTTCATCCCGCTGCTGTTCCTGGTGGTACGGCCCGTGGCCGTTTATGTCGGCTTGCTGGGCACACCGGTCAAGGGCTCGCAGCGCCGGCTCATGGGCTGGTTCGGCATACGCGGCATAGGCTCGCTGTACTACCTGCTCTACGCCATCAACCACGACATCGAGCGTGCGCTGGCCCATCAGCTGCTGTCCATCACGCTGGCCGTCATCGTGGCCTCGGTGGTCGCGCACGGCGTTTCGGTCACGCCGCTGATGAAGCGCTACGAAGCGCGCAAGGCAAGCCGGCGACGCTGAGAGCCGCCCACACGCTTGACTGCCTCGAGCCGTGAAAGAAAGACCCGGCATTCCGTGTGTCGATGATATTGATAACTATTCTCATTTGTATAATCCTGGCTTTGCCCTTCACAAATCCCAGGAGCCGCCATGACACCCGTGCTGAAACCCGTTGTTCTTGCCACCCTGCTCGCCCTGCTGGCGGCGCCCGCCATGGCCCAGCCCGCAGCCGCCGCGAACGGCACCACGGCAGCGGCGCCGGCCGCGCAGGCGGCGACGGCTCCCGCCGTGGCCAAGCACTATGCCCAGCTGGTGCTGGCCAGCTATGAAGACACCCTGGCCGGCGCCCTCACGCTGCAAAAAGCCGTGCAGTCTTTCACCGCCGCGCCTTCCGACGAAGGACTCAAAGCCGCGCGCAAGGCCTGGCTGGACGCGCGCGAGTTTTACGGCCAGACCGAGGCCTTCCGCTTTTACGGCGGCCCGATCGACGACAAAAACGGCCCCGAAGGCCGCATCAATGCCTGGCCCATGGACGAATCCTATGTCGACTACGTCAAGGACGCGCCCAATGCCGGCATCATCAACAACCGCAAGACCGCCATCGGCAAAAAGCAGCTGGCCAGCCTCAACGAGCGCAACGGCGAAGAGAACATCGCCACCGGCTGGCATGCCATCGAGTTTTTGCTGTGGGGCCAGGACCTGAGCACCACCGGCCCCGGCAACCGTTCGTTTGAAGACTTTGTGGACGGCAAAAAGCCCAACGCCGACCGCCGCCGCCAGTACCTGCAGGTGGTGACCGAGCTGCTGGTCGACGACCTGCGCAGCCTCACCAAGGCCTGGGCGCCCACGGCCACCTCCTACCGCGCGAAATTCGAGCGCGGCGGCATGGAGTCGGTGCGCAAGATGTTTGTCGGCCTGGGCTCGCTCTCGCGCGGCGAACTCGCGGGTGAGCGCCTGGAGGTCGCGCTGGCCAGCCAGGACCAGGAAGACGAGCACTCGTGCTTTTCCGACAACACGCACCGCGACGTGGTGGCCAACGCCAAGGGCATACAAAACGTGTGGCTGGGCCAGTACAAACGCGCCGACGGCAGCACGCTCAGCGGCGCTTCGCTGCGCGAGCTGGTGGCCACCAAAAGCCCGGCGCTGGCGGACCGCACCACGCTGCAGATTGCCGCCTCGGTCGCCGCGGCCGAAGGCATACAGGCGCCGTTTGACCGCGAGATCGTCGGCGCCAAGGACGCACCCGGCCGCCTGCGCGTGCAAAAAACCATAGACAGCCTGGTGCAGCAAAGCAAGGACCTGGTCGAGGCGGCCAACGCGGCCGGCATCACCAAGCTGACTTTGGTCAAACCCTAAGTGTTGCGCGGCGCTTTCCCCCACCTGGCCGCGCGCCGCCTGCGCGCGGGTCTCGCCTGGCTGGCCGTGGCGGGCCTTGCGGGCCTGGCCCTCTGGACCCATGCGGGCGTCGCGCAGGACAGCGCCGCGCCCGATGACGAAAAAACCGGCGGCGACACCACCGTGTTCGCCACCGGCCAGAACGCGTTTTCCTTCCCGCTGGCCAACCTGCCCGACGAGGAACGCACGCGTTTTGTCATCGGCAATTCTTTTTTCAGGCGCAACTGGGTGCAGGCGCCGTCCTCGACCACCGCGCGCGACGGCCTGGGCCCGCACTTCATCGCGCGCTCCTGCGGCGGCTGCCATGTGCAGGACGGCCGCGGCGCGCCGCCCGATTTCACGCGCGGCCTGTCCGAGCAGCCGGTCGGCCTCTTGCTGCGCCTCTCGATTCCGGGCAAGGACGCGCACGGCGGCCCCCTGCCCGACCCGGTGTACGGCGACCAGTTTTCCAACTTCGCGGTTCAGGGCGTGATGCCCGAAGGGCAGATCTCGCTGCGCTACGAGACCGTGCGCGGCAAGTTCGCCGACGGCACGCCTTACCAGCTGCAAAAGCCGCGCTACGGTTTCAGCAAACTCAATTACGGCCCCATGGCCAAAGACCTGATGCTGAGCCCGCGCATCGCGCCGCAGATGGCCGGCGTCGGCCTGCTCGAGGCGATCCCCGAGGCGGAGATCCTGCGCAATGCGCACGAGCAGGCGGCCCTGGGCGGCGCCGTGCGCGGCACCGTCAACCAGGTCTGGGACGCGCCCACGCAGCAACTGCGCGTGGGCCGTTTCGGCTGGAAGGCCAACGTCGCCACGCTGGCGCACCAGACCGGCGGCGCTTTCCTGGGCGACATGGGCATTACGTCACCACTGTTCCCCAAGGAAAGCTGCACCAGCGCGCAAAAGGATTGCCTGGCCGCACCGCGCGGCGCGCAGGGCAAGGCGCCCGAGATCGACGAGAAGACTTTCAACGACGTGGTGTTCTACGAAAGCACGCTGGCGCCTGCCGCCCGGCGCAACCCGAAGGACGCCCAGGTCGTGCAAGGCCAGAAGCTGTTTGCCCAGGCGCAATGCGCCGCCTGCCACCGGCCCAGTTATGTGACCGGTGACATTCCTTTCCCGCGCCTGGGCAGCAAGGCCGCGCAGGGCCAGACCATCTGGCCCTACACCGACCTGCTGCTGCACGACATGGGCGAAGGCCTGGCCGACGGCCGGCCCGACTTTCTCGCCAACGGCCGCCAGTGGCGCACGCCGCCGCTGTGGGGCCTGGGCCTGGTGCCCGACGTCAACGGCCACAACCGTCTGCTGCACGATGGCCGCGCGCGCGGCGCGCTGGAGGCCGTGCTCTGGCACGACGGCGAAGCTAAAGCCAGCAAGGACAAGGTCCTGCGGATGAATGCGCAGGAACGCGCCGCGCTGGTCAAATTCCTCGAATCGCTGTGAACGCCATGAAGACCCCGCGCTCCCCATGGAAGGCCCTTGCCGGCATTGCCTTGCTGGCCTGCGGCGCCGCATGCGCGCAAACCGTCGCACCGAATGTCGCCGTGCCTTTTTACACCGCCGGCGATTTCATGCGCGGCGTGTATCGCTTCTGGTATGCGCCGCAAGCCGCCGCCTTTGCCGAACAGGCCGGCGGCCTTCCCACGGCGATTTCCGCGGTCTGCGACGCGGACGCCGGCGCGGCCACGGCGAAACTGGAGCAGGCGCGCGAACGCTGGAAAAGCAGCGCGCTTGCCTGGGACCGTTTAAGCGGCGTGCAAGTGGGCCCGCTGGTGCAGCGGCGCTCAGCACGCCAGATTGACTTCACGCCGACACGGCCCGAGCTCATCAAGCGCGCGATACAAACCGCGCCGCAAGACGCGACCGCCATGGAAAGCATAGGCACGCCGGCCAGGGGCCTGCCCGCGCTCGAGTGGCTGCTGTGGAGCCAGCCCATCGCGCCGGCCACGCCGGCCTGCCGCTATGCGCTGCAGGTGGCGGCCGATATCCAGCGCGAAGCCGACACGTTGGCCAAAGCCTTTGGCGAACTGGCCGAGCGCCCGCCCGGCCAGGCCGAGGAAAGCCAGGGCCCCGCGATGAGCGAACTCATCAACCAGTGGACGGGCGCGCTGGAGCGATTGCGTTGGGCCGAAATGGAAAAGCCCCGCCTTGCCGGCAGCGCGCAAGGCGGCCGCAATGCCGCGGCCTATGCGCGCGGCGCCAGCGGCCAGACCGCCGCGCGCTGGGCCGCGCAATGGCAGGCGCTGCGCACGCTGGGCGCCTCGCAAGCCGCCGAAGCGCCGCGTCCCGGCGCCGGCCTGGCGCCGATTGAAACCTATTTGCGCGGCCTGGGCCGCAACGAGCCGGCCGACCTGCTGGCACAAAGCGTGGGCAAGGCCGACAAGGCGCTGCAGAACGTCTCGCCCGCAAGCAAGGCCGGCATGACGGCCGCCGGCCGCTCACTGGCCGAGCTGAAAAAACTCACCGAGGCCGAGATCGCGCCCGCGCTGGAAGTCAGCATCGGGTTTTCAGACGCCGACGGCGATTGACGGCGTCGACATGAACCATCCCTTCACCCTGCAACGCCGCCAGTGGCTGGCCTATGCCGCCGCGCTGGCCGCACCGGTGGCGATGCCTGCCATGGCCGCCGTGCGCGCGCCGCGATTGGTCGCGGCCTGGGAGGGCAAAAACGGCTACCAGGTCGGCGTGCTCGCGCAGCGCGGCGCGGCGCTGGCCGTGAGCGCCGCACTGGACGTGCCGACACGCGCGCACGGTGTCTGGGCCGAGGCCGGCGGCACGCTGCTGGCGGTGGCGCGCCGGCCCGGCGACTGGCTGCTGCGCTGGAAGCCCGATGCAGCCGGCGGCGGGCGCGCCCTCGCCTGGGGTTGGATAGAGCCCGACCGCGCTTTCAACGGCCATGTGGTTACCAGCCCCGACGGCACACTGCTGTACACCACCGAAACCCACCTTGAAACCGGCCAGGGCCTGATAGGCCTGCGCGATGCCGCCACGCTGGAAAAAACCGGTGAATGGCCCACCCACGGCATGGACCCGCATGAATTGCTGCTCGATGCCGACGGCAGCCTCATGGTGGCCAACGGCGGCATTCCCGCCTTGCCCGAAACCGGGCGGCTGAAGATTCACATGGGTCGCATGGATGCCTCGCTGGTGCGGCTGGACACGCGCAGCGGCGCGCTGCTGGGCCAGTGGCGCCTGGCCGACAAGCGCCTGAGCCTGCGCCACATGGCCTGGGGCCGCGCACCGGCGGCGGGCGGCCCGCGTGTATTGGGCATCGCGCTGCAGGCCGAGCATGACGACACCGCGGCCAAAACCGGCGCGCCCGTACTGGCGCTTTTTGACGGCCGGACGCTGCGGACCTGCGACGCCGGTGCCGGCCATGCGCTGGCCGGCTACGGCGGCGACATCGCCTGGGCGGCGGGCGCTTTTGCCGTAGGCTGCCCGCGCGCCAATGGCGTGGCCGTGTGGCAGGCCGATGGACGCTGGACAGATTTTTTCCCGCTGCAAGAAGCCTGCGCCGTCGCCTCAGCTTCTACGGCGGGCGAAGCAGACACCACACTCTGGGCCGGCGGGCGGCTCGGCGCGCTGATGCGCGATGGCGCGGGCCGCACGGCTTCGCCGGTGCTCAAGAATGTGCGGCTGGACAACCACTGGGCGCCGATGGCGGGCTAGAGTTCGCCCTCATCCGGCGCACTTCACAGCTTCTTCCACAGCTCGCCATCCCTGGAACGGTAAGTGCCACCCGTGGCGCAGCAGCCTCCCGCACCGAAGGCGATGCGCCCGAGGGTGACAGTGACGACACCGTTGTCTACCTGCAGCGACTGCCGCTCGCAATACGTGAAGAATGGATAGAGATCCGGTTCGAGCACCATCTGCCAGCCGTCCCCGGACTCCCTGGACTCCTTGGGTATGGCGCGATAGACCTTGCAGTCATGCACCGCGAGGTGTGTCGGCTTGCCGCCCAACAATCCCTTGAATACGCGCTCTGGCGGTATCGCCGCCATGGGATCGGGCTCGGCAGGAGGCGGAACAGGGACACTGCCGCCGCCTGCCAGCCCCAATCCAATCCCCAGCCCAACAGCCAGAAGGAGCTGACCCCACAGCATGTTCCGCTCAGGCCTCGTCACCGGCGAAAACGCCTGCCACGCCAGCGCGGCCGCAGCCGCGGCCGACAGTGCTGTGGCAACCCAGACCAGCAGTTCCGCGGCTTCGGTGGATGGACTGATCGTCCAGCCAACAGCCAGCACGGTCGCATTGACCAGTAACAGCACGAGGCTAGCCCACGGCCGCACCCGGGAGAACAAGCCTGCAATCAGCAAGAGCACCGTGCACAGCAGCGCCGCGGGCAGTACCACCACGCCTGAAAACAACAGCTCCAACGCCTCCAACAGCCAGCCACCGCTGCTCGCCACTTTGCCAACGATGTACAGGTGAAGCACCATAGCCAGGCCCGGCAGGGCCAACAAATGTGCGGCGACAAAGGCAAAGGCGTAGGGTGTACTGGAGGTTCTCAAGATGCCGGTGATTCTAGAGCCCGGCTGAGATACCGTGGATGCGGTCCAGCCGGACCACGATGCGCGTGACCGCCGGCCGCGCCCTGCTGCAGCGCCGAGTTCGCTGCGTTCGTCAGGCACCAATGCAATCGCCCCGGCAATCCTTTCGGACTACCGGGGCGATTGCGTCAGAACCGGCAAAGGCCGGCTTGTGCAAGCTTACTGGGCGCTGGTCTTCACGAGCTCTGCAGCCGCCTGGGGGGCTGCGCCGGCTTTTTCAGCGCGGGGAGCGGCCAGGTTTTGCTGGGCGGTCACGCCATTGAAGCTGGAAGTGGCGTCGGTCTTCTGGGCCTGCAGCACTTCGCTTTTGACTTCAGCGCGAGTCTTGGTGGCGGGTGCCTGCATCTGGTCCAGCAGGAAGGCGTTCAGGGGCTGGGCGGAAGCAGCGACGGAAGTCAGGGCGGCAACGGCAACAACAGCGGCGGCAACAAAGTTCGATTTCATGATGAATATCCTCTCAAAAGTTAAGTGACGTTCCGGGCATGGCGGGCTCATCTCCCCGTCTGTCCAGCCTCGGTGAGTCGCCTTGTAAGTGGCTTCGGCTCATCGATGTATGAACTGTATTCCTGTTAAATCAAACAAAAAATACCAATTCCAACAATACATTGCTGTTAAATTAGCAACAATAAAGGTGCTATATAAGGGTTAACCCATGGACAGGCTTCAATCAATGCGGGTGTTCCAGCAAGTCGTGGATGACGGCAGTTTTGCCGCTGCGGCGCGCAAATTTGATATTTCGTCCGCCGTCGTGACCCGCCTGGTCGGCGACCTGGAAGACCATCTGGGCGTGCGCCTGCTGCAGCGCACCACGCGCCGCCTGGCGCTGACCGATGCCGGCGAAACCTATTTGGCCCGCGTGCGGCACATCCTGAGCGACATCGACGAAGCCCATGCCGCCGCCCAGGCCCATGCGCAGGAGATGTCCGGCACCATACGCATCATGACGCCGCCGGTGTTCGCCGTGCATGTGCTGGCGCCGCTGGTGGCCGAGTTCGGCCGGCGCTACCCCAAAGTGGTGCTCGACATCCATGTGGACTCGCCGCTGGTGCCGCCAGTCGAGGACTACGACCTCACGCTGCTGGGCGCCGGCGACGCCTTTGACGCCAACATCATCGCGCGGCCCATCGCCTCATCGGACGGTGTGCTCTGCGCCTCGCCCGACTACCTGCGCCGCAACGGCACGCCGGCGCGGCCCGAAGACCTGCCGCAGTACCACAACCTGCGCGTCAAGCAGGCCGCCAATCGCCACCGCATCTGGCGCCTGACCAACCCCGACGAAGGCAAACGCGTCATCGAAGTGCAGATAGAACCCAGCATGCTGGTCAACCACAGCGACACGCTGATACGCGCCTGCGTGGACGGCGCCGGCATCATGAGCCAGTCCATAGACCTGGTGGCCAACCACCTCAACAGCGGCGCGCTGCGGCGCATCCTCGCGCCCTGGATCACCGGCACCAACACCTTGTACGCGGCGCTGCCCAGCCGCAAATTCATTCCGGTGCGCACCAGCGTGTTCCTCGAATTCATGACCGAATACACGCGCAGGGTGATTAAAAGAATGGACACGCGGCAGGAGTGAGTGCCGCGCGTTCAACGCGCGGCATCGACGCCATTTGATTTCGCCATGCGCAACAACGGGCGCATGCGCTTCTTGACGCAAAGCTTTCAAAAAACTTTCGCCCCAAAAGTTCCGTGAATTCGCGCCTTCATTGTTCCGATTTCGGCAATGGAATGTTCTGCAAACACGCACTTGTCTATGGCCCTTGCGGAACAAGCTGGGATGCATCGGTGAGCCACATTCATAACGCGACTCAGCGAGGAAGGCCCCTCGGGCACGCAGCCCGTCCGACCGGATATTTCAAAAACTGTTCTAAAGGAAATTCACCATGAAATCGAATCTCGTCTCCGCCTCCGTTCTTGCCGTCTCCGCACTGGCCTTCTTCGGCTCGGCCAGCAGCTTCGCCGAAGGCCGCGACCCCTTCCCGCAAGACCAGGTGAAGTCGGTCAGCACCAAGACCCGCGCCGAAGTCAAAGCCGAGCTGGCACAAGCCCAGCGCGAAGGCTATTCCGCGAACATCGGCCGGACTTACCAGGACGTCTACACGGCACCCGCCAGCAACAAGACCCGCGCTGAAGTCAAAGCCGAGATCGGCACCACCGTGTCGGCCTCCGCCTTTGACCGCGACTTCCCTGTCGTTCAATAAGCGCATTCCGCGCTGTTGAGCGCCGATGACGGCTGCGACAGCAGCCGCCACCGGTAGCTTTCAGTCCCAACACAAGGCATCCTGCTGCGCATTGGCGCAACGGGATGCCTTGCCGTGCGCACGCCATCAAAGGCCTTGCGCGCCGTATAGCGGTGCGACACCGGCGTACAGCGCGGCAAAACGCGCCCCGCGCTCCTTCCATCGCTCTCGTTCGACGGGCCGGGGCGTGCAGCTGTCCAGCGCCGCGGGCGCCTTCAGCACATCCTGCGCGTGCGCCCTGTCCACACACAGCCAGGCAAGCCTGGCGGCACCCAGTGCAGGCCCCACGGCGGAGTCCTCGCGCCGGACCACCTCCAGCCCCGTGGCGTCGGCCAGCATCTGGGCCCAGTAAGCGCTGCGCGAGCCGCCGCCTATCAGGCTGACCTGCGTTAGCCCGGCCCCGGTGGCCTGCAAGGCGGCGATGCCCTGGGCCAGCCCATGGCACACGCCTTCCAGCGTGGCGTTGACCAGGTCGGCGCGTACGGTGCCCGCATTCAGGCCAAAAAAAACAGCCTCGGCCTGGGGGTTGTTGTGCGGCGTGCGCTCCCCGTTCAAGTAAGGCAGGAACAGCGGCGTGGACGGCCGCAGGCCGCGCGCCTCGGCCTCGGCCAGCAGCCGCCCGACGTCGGGCTCGCCGAGCAGCGAGGCGGTGAAATCCAGGCAGGAAGCCGCCGACAGCATGACCGACATCAGGTGCCAGGTGCGCGGCAAGGCATGGCAAAAGCTGTGCACCGCCTGCCCGGGATTGGAGACGAATTCGCGCGTGGCGACGAAGACCACGCCCGAAGTGCCCAGCGACAGCATCGCGTCGCCCGCTCGGTAAACGCCGGCGCCCAGCGCGCCGGCGGCGTTGTCGCTCGCGCCGGCCGCCACCGGGATGCTGCGCAAGCCCCAGTCCCGCGCGAGGTCCGCGCGCAGCATGCCCGTAGGCTCCGGCCCCTCGTACAGGGCCGGCATGTGCGCACGCGACAAGTTGCAGGCGGCCAGCAGCTCGTCGCTCCAGCCGCGCCCGGCCACGTCCAGCCACAGCGTGCCCGCGGCGTCCGACATGTCGGTGGCGAACTCGCCGGTCATGCGCCAGCGCAGCCAGTCTTTGGGCAACAGCACGCGGCGCACGCGTTCGAACACCGTCGGCTCATGGCGCGCCACCCACAAGAGTTTGGGCGCCGTGAAACCGGGCATCATCATGTTGCCGGTGATCTCACGCGAGCGCGGCACCTGGCGCTCGAGCAGGGCGCATTCCTCGGCGCTGCGGCCGTCGTTCCACAGGATGGCGGGCCGCAGGGTTTGGCCTTGCGCATCGAGCAAGGTCGCACCGTGCATCTGGCCGGTCAGGCCGATGCCCGCCACGTCGCCTGGGCTGCGGCCCGCAGCCGCCAGCCCGGCCAGCGCCTGGCGCACGGCCTCATCGCAGGCACGCCACCAGTCCCGCGGGTCCTGCTCGCGCCACAGGGAGTGCGGCTGCTCGACCGCCAGCGGCGCGCTGCCGCTGGCCAGGACCTGGTGCCCGCGGTCCAGGACCACGGCTTTGACGCCGGAGGTGCCGAGATCGATGCCGAGGAACATGCGTCAGCGCATCGGCGTCCACTTGGCCTGGCTACCGGCGGACTCCACCACCTTCTCGATGAAGCGCACGCCGCGCGCGCCGTCGGCCAGGCGCGGGTAGTCGGCCTCCAGCGGATCGGGCGCCCGTCCCGCCTGCACCGCCCGGATGTGCGCGGCGACGCCGAGGTACACATTGGCGAAGGCCTCGAGAAAGGCTTCGGGATGGCCCGTGGGCAGCCGCGTGGCGCGGCGCGCGGCCTCGCCCAGCCAGGGCGAGCCGCGGGTCAGCACGCGCGCAGGGCCGTCGATGGGCTGGTGCACCAGGCGATTCGGCTCCTCCTGGTGCCACACCAGCGTGCCCTGGCTGCCGAACACCCGCAGGCGCAGGTCGTTCTCGCAGCCGACCTCGATCTGCGACGCGATGAGCACACCCCTGGCGCCATTGCTAAAGCGCAGCAGCACATTGCCGTCGTCGTCCAGGCGGCGGCCCGGCACAAAGGTGGTCAGGTCCGCGCAGATGCTGTCCAGCTCCAGGCCGGTCACCGTGGCCACCAGGTTTTCGGCGTGCGAGCCGATGTCGCCCATGGCGCCGGCCAGGCCGCTGCGCGCGGGATCGGTGCGCCAGCCGGCCTGCTTCTGGCCAGTGGCCTCCAGATTGGTGGCGAGCCAGCCCTGGTTGTATTCGACGATGACCTTGCGCAGCTCACCGATCAGGCCCTTGGCCACCAGCTCGCGGGCTTCGCGCACCATGGGGTAGCCCGTGTAGTTGTAGGTCACCCCGAACACGCAGCCGCTGCGCTGCGCGGCCCGCTCCAGCGCCTGGGCCTCTTCGCTGCTGTGCACCAGCGGCTTGTCGCAGACCACGTGGATGCCCGCCTCGGCGAAGGCCTGGGCCACCGGGAAGTGCACATGGTTGGGCGTGACGATGGACACAAAATCTATGCGCTCGTGCACCGGCCGCTTGAGCTCATCGGCCAGCAGGTCCTGCCAGCGCCCGTGGTTGCGCGCGTCGGCCAGCCCCAGCTCGGCGCCGGAAGCGCGCGCGCGCTGCGGGTCGGAGGACAGCGCGCCGGCCACCAGCTCCATCTGGCCGTCCAGCGCCATCGCCTTGCGGTGCACGGCACCTATGAAGGCGCCCTGCCCGCCGCCCACCATGGCGTAACGCAGCTTGCCCGTCATGACCCGGCCATCCCGCCCTGTTTGGCCTTGTCGAAGACGGCGTCGAAAGCGCCCGCCGCCGGCTTGAAGTCCAGCCGCTTGCAATAGGCCGCGCTCTCGGTGGCGCCGTGCACGCGGTCCATGCGGCTGTCCTCCCACTCCACGCTGAGCGGCCCGGCGTACGCGATGTCGTTGAGCGCGACGATGATGGACTCGAAGTCGATCATGCCGCGGCCCACGCTGCGGAAGTCCCAGTAGCGGCGCGCGTCGCCGAAGCTGGTGTGGCCGCCGAACACGCCGGCCGTCCCGTCGCCCTTGCCCCACCAGACGTCCTTCATGTGCACGTTGTAGATGCGGTCGCTGAAGGTGCGCAGGAACTTCACGTAGTCCACACCCTGGTAGCCCAGGTGGCTGGGGTCGAAATTAAAACCGAAGCGCCTGTGCCCCGCCACCGCCTCGACGGCGCGCTGCGCCGACGCCGTGTCGAAAGCGATCTCGGTGGGGTGCACCTCCAGGGCGAAGTTCACGCCGCAGGATTCGAAGACGTCCAGGATGGGTTTCCAGCGCTGCGCGAAATCCGCGAAGCCCTTGTCCCAGTACGCCTGCGGCGTCGGCGGGAAGGCGTACAGCGAATGCCAGATCGAGGAACCCGTGAAGCCGGTGACCGCCTTCACGCCCAGCTTGGCCGCGGCGCGCGCCGTGTCCTGCATCTCGCGCGCGGCGCGCTGGCGCACGCCCTCGGGATCGCCGTCGCCCCACACATGCGCGGGCAGGATGGACTGGTGGCGCTCGTCGATCAGGTCGCACACGGCCTGGCCCACGAGGTGGCTGCCGATCGCGAAGCAGCGCAGGCCGTGCTTTTCCAGCAGGTTGCGCTTGTCCTGCAGGTAGCGGTCGCTGCCCAGCGCTTCCTGCACGTTGAAATGGTCGCCCCAGCAAGCGAGCTCGAGCCCGTCGTAGCCCATGCCGCGCGCCAGGGGTGCGAGTTCGGCCAGCGGCAGGTCGGCCCACTGTCCGGTAAAAAGTGTGACGGGTCTGGCCATGATTGCCTCAGAACGGGGAGTCGGGGAAATAGTACTGTTTGGCGTTGTCCTTGGTCACCAGCACCGAGGGGATAATGGTGGAGGCCGGCAGCTTCTCGCCCTTGACGCGCGCGGCCGCGGTGAGTTTCATCGCGTCGGCGATCATGGCGGGCGAGTAGGTCACGTCGGCCGTAACCATCTTGTCGCCGTCCATCACCTTCTTGATGTAGTCCTTGGAGCCGGCGCCGCCCAGCACCATCTTGATGTCGCCGCGCTTGGCCTGGTCTATCGCCTTCTGCACGCCCACCGCCATGTCGTCGTCCGAGGCCCACACGGCGTCGATCTGCTTGAAGCGCGTGAGGTAGTCCTGCATCACCTTGAAGGCATCGTCGCGGTTCCAGTTGCCGTGTTTGGCATCCAGCACCTTGATGTCGGGGTGGCTCTTCATCACCGCCATGAAGGCGTCGACGCGCTGGTTGTCGATGACCGTGGGGATGCCGCGCAGCACGACGACGTTGCCCTTGCCGCCCATGGCCTTGGCCATGTACTCGCCCGACACCTTGCCGAAGCCGGGGTTGTCGCCCGCCACGTAGGCGTCCTGCGCGCCGGCGTCGGTCAGGCCCCGGTCCACCACGGTGACGTACACGCCCTTGCCCTTGACCTGCGCGACGGGCTGGGTGAGCGGCGCGGACTCGAAGGGAAGAATCACCAGCGTGTCGATCTTGTTGGCCGTCTGCAGGTCCTGCACCTGGTTGGCCTGTTCGGCGGCCGAGCCGGCCGTCTTGACGGTGACCTTCAGGCCGGGGTACTGCTTTTCCAGTTCCGTCTTGGTGCGGTTGGCCCAGTACACCACCCCGCCCGTCCAGCCGTGGGTGGCGGCGGGGATGGACACGCCGATATGCGGCTTGTTCTGCGCCAGCGCCGCCGGCGCGGCGCCGAGCAAGGCCAGGACGGCGGCGCTTGCCGCCAGCAATTGGGTGATCGGTTTCATGGTTTGTCTCCTCTTTGGGTTGGCTGAAAGGTTGGCTGAAAAAACGGCAGCTCCGCCGGTGAACTCCATCATTTACGCCCGCGCTGGAAGAACGCCACCGCGATGATCACAAAGCCCTGCACCGCGGCGTTCAGGTACACGCTGATGATGCTGGTGAGGTTCAGGATGTTGCTGATCACCGAAAGCAGCACCGCGCCAATGACGGTGCCGGTGATGCTGCCGGCGCCGCCCTTGAGCGCCGTGCCGCCGACGATCACGGCCGCGATCGCCTCGAGCTCCCAGAGCAGGCCGGTGGACGGCGAGGCCGAGCCCAGGCGCGGCACGTAGAGCACGGTGGCGATGCCCACACAAACGCCCAGCAGCACATAGGTCAGCACCTTGACGCGGTCGACCTCCACGGCCGCATAGCGGGCCACCTGCTCGTTGGAGCCTATGGCCTGCACGTAGCGGCCGTAGGCCGTGCGGTTCAGGATCAGGCCGCCCAGCAGCGCAACCACGACAAAGACCCACACCGGCACCGGCACACCCAGCCAGCTGCCGTAGTACACCGGGCCGTAGGCGGTTGCCAGTGAGCCGTCCAGCGTGATCGCGCCGCCGTTGGAGAAGTAGGTGAGGTAGGCGCGGAAAATGCCCAGCGTCCCCAGGGTCACGATAAAAGGTTCTATGCGACCCTTGCTGATCAGCAGGCCGTGGGCCAGGCCGAAGAGCGCGCCCAGGCCGACGGCGCATGCCATGCCGGCCAGGATGGCGGCCAGCGGCGGCCAGCCGGCGCCCGCGGCGGCGTTCATCAGCAGGATCATGGCGCCCGCGATCAGCGCCGCCATGGACCCCACCGACAGGTCTATGCCGCCGGAGATGATCACAAAACACATGCCCACGGCAATGATGCCGATGAACGCCGTTCGGGTCAGCACGTTCATGGCGTTGTCCAGGCTGGCGAAGTTCTCGTTCAGCATGGCGCCCAGCACGCACACCAGCACCAGGCCCGCCAGCGGGCCGCCGCCGCGCAGGCCGGCCCAGCGGCGCGCCATCATGGGCGCTGGCGATACACCAGCCATGGGTTTAGTGGGTTCCAGTTGCATGGGCGATCAGCAGTTCTTCGGTGAGCTGGTCCTGCGGCAGCTCGGCGGCCATCCGGCCCTGGCGCATGACGATGACGCGGTGGCACAGGCCTATGAGCTCGAGCAGCTCGGACGAGACGATGACGACGGCGCGGCCCTCATCGGCCAGGCGCCGGATCAGGAAATAAATGTCGCGCTTGGCCCCCACGTCCACGCCGCGCGTGGGCTCGTCGAGCACCACGACTTGCGGCTGCGGCTGCAGCACGCGGGCCAGCGCCAGCTTCTGCTGGTTGCCGCCGGACAATGCCGACGCCGGCACGCCGGCCGCCGCGCGTATGCCGAAGGCTTCGCTCGCCTGCTTCAGGGCCGCGCGCTCCGCCGCGGGATCCAGCCAGGGCTGGGCGTAGCGCTCCAGGGCCATCAGCGTGAGGTTCTCCGGCACGCCCATGCGCAGGTGCAGGCCGCGGCCCTTGCGGTCCTCGCTGAGGTAGGTCAGCCCCAGGCGCGCGGCCGAGCGCGGGCTGCGCCGCGTCCACGGCCGGCCCGCGACGTCCACCGCCGCGCAGCTCGCGGGGCGCAAGCCCAGCAGGCCTTCAAACAATTCAGTCCGCCCGGCGCCGACCAGCCCGGCAAAACCCAGGATCTCGCCGGCGCGTACCTGGAAACTCACGTCCTGCGCCCAGCCGGGCACCTGCAGGTTCTGGACCTTGAGCAGCGCCTGCGCGCCATCGGGCACGGGCTGCCGCGGTGGAAACAGGTCGCTGAGCTCGCGGCCCACCATGAGGCTGGCCATCTGCTGGCGGGTCACGCTGCCCGTGGGCCGGTGCGCCACCAGCCGGCCGTCGCGCATGACCAGCACTTCGTCGGTGATGCGCTCGACCTCGTCCAGCTTGTGCGAAATGTAGAGCACCGTGGCACCCTGGCTACGCAATTGCGCGATCAGTGCGAACAGCCGCTCGGTTTCCGACGGTGTCAGCGTGGCGGTGGGTTCGTCCATCACCAGCACGCGGGCATTGCGGCTCAGGGCCTTGGCGATCTCCACCAGCTGCTTCTCGGCCACGATCAGGTCGCGCACGCGCCGGCCGGGGTCGCAGGCCAGGCCCACCGAGCGCATGGCCGCCTCGGCGCGGCGCGCCATCGCCCGCTCGTCCAGCAAGCCGTGGCGCGTCAGTTCGTGCCCGAGGAAAATGTTCTGCGCGATGCTCAGGTCGTCGGCGAGGTTGAACTCCTGGTGGATCATCACGATGCCTTCGGCCTCGGCGTCGCGCGGCCCCCTGAAGCTCACGGCCTGCCCGCCTATCTCCACCGAGCCCTCGCTGGCCGGCTCATAGCCGGCCAGTATCTTCATGAGCGTGGACTTGCCGGCGCCGTTCTCGCCCAGCACGCCGTACACGCGACCGGGCGCGAAAGCGAAGCTCACGCCATGCAGCACCTGCACGGGCCCGAAGCGCTTTGTCACCTGCTGGAAGCCGACGTCCGGGTTCATGGTGCACTCAGGCGACGGGGTCGAAGATCGCCGCGTTCACGCGGTTTTCCAGCCACTCCTGCCGCCCGCTCACCGGCCGGGGCCGCAGGTCCTGCACAAAGGCGTATTCCGCCACCTCGCTGAGCTTCATGTCCCCGCCCAGGATGCCGCGGCCCAGGTCACCGTCCCAGCGGGCGTAGCGCTCGGTGCGAAAGCGCTCGAGCTCACCGGCCTCCACGAGCCGCGCGGCGCTCTTGAGTGCCAGGGCCAGCGCGTCGATGGCGCCGGCGTGCCCGTGCAGGATGTCCACGGGGTCCATGCTCTGGCGGCGCACCTTGGCGTCGAAGTTGAAGCCGCCGCTGCCGACCCCGCCCGCGCGCAGGATCTCGTACATCGCCAGCGTGAGGTCTTCCACGCTATTGGGGAACTGGTCGGTGTCCCAGCCGTTTTGCGGGTCGCCCCGGTTGGCGTCTATGCTGCCGAAGATGCCCAGCGCGGCGGCCGTGGCGATCTCGTGCTGGAAGCTGTGCCCCGCCAGCGTGGCGTGGTTGGCCTCGATGTTCAGCTTGATCTCGCGCTCCAGGCCGAAGTCCTTGAGGAAACCATAGACCGTGGCGCTGTCGTAGTCGTACTGGTGCTTGGTGGGCTCCAGCGGCTTGGGCTCTATCAACAGCTGGCCGGCGAAGCCTATCTTGTGCTTGTGCTCCACCACCATCTGCATGAAGCGGCCGAGCTGGCGCCGCTCGCGGCGCAAGTCGGTGTTGAGCAGCGTGTCGTAGCCTTCGCGTCCGCCCCACATCACGTAGTTCGCGCCGCCCAGGCGATGCGTCGCATTGAGCGCGCTGAAGACCTGCGTCGCGGCGTAGGCGAAGACTTCGGGGTCGGGGTTGCTCGCGGCGCCGGCGGCGTAGCGCGGATGGCTGAACAGGTTGGCCGTGCCCCACAGCAGCGCGATCCCCGTTTCCTGCTGCTTTTGCGCCAGCACGTCCACCATGGCCGAAAGGTTGCTGCGGTAGTCCGCCAGGCTTGCGCCCTCGGGCGCCACGTCGGTGTCGTGAAAGGTGTAAAAGGGCACGCCCAGCCGCGAGATCAGGCCGAAGGCAGCGTCGGCCTTGCGGCGCGCCAGCGTCAGCTCGTCACCCGGAACATGCCAGGGCCGCGCGAAGGTCGGCTGCCCGAACACATCGTTGCCGGGCCACACAAAGGTATGCCAGTAACAAACGGCCAGCCGCAGGTGCTGCTCCAGCGTCTTGCCCAGCACGCGCTCCTTGGCGTCGTAATGACGGTAGGCCAGCGGATTCGTCGACTGCGGGCCCTCGTAACGGACCTGGGGAAGGGATTCAAAGGAAGTCATGTCTGCGCCGGAACAATCAAAATGGCGATGCTAGTCCTGGTGCCGCCGCGCAAGTTTGCGAATTTGGCGAGCGCTGCTTGTGAAATTTCTTTCTGCATTGCAGCAATTGGCGGGATATGCATGATCACCGCCGGCATGGCCATCCCCTCAGCCGGCTCGCGGCGCGGAAACGCTCGCACCGGAGGTCGCCAGGTAGCAGGCATACAGCGAAGTCGTCGCCGTGATGAACAGCCGGTTGCCGCGCGGGCCACCGAACTCGAGGTTGGCCACCGGCTCCGGGATGAGGATCTTGCCCAGCAGCTCGCCCTGCGGCGTGAAGCAATGGACGCCGTCGCCGGCGCTGGTCCAGACATTGCCGAGAACGTCCACGCGTAACCCGTCCGGGATGCCGGTGTCCACCGTCGCGAACACCTCGCCACCCCGCAGCCTGCCCTCATCCACCTCGAACGAACGGATGTGGCGCGGTCCCTGGGGGTCGTGCGAGGCGCCCGAATCCGCGATGTAGAGCCGCCGCCCATCGGGCGAAAAGGCCAGCCCGTTCGGCTGGACGAAGTCGGTCACGGCCGCCTCCACGCGGCCGCTGGCGGGATCGACGCGGAACACGTAGCGGCCGCCGTACTCAGGCTCCGCCGCATAACCCTCGTAATCCGAGAGGATGCCGTAGGACGGGTCGGAGAACCACAAGGCCCCATCGGGCCCCAGCACCAGGTCGTTGGGTGAGTTGAGTTTTTTTCCCTGGAACGAGGAGGCGAGCATCGTGCGGTGCCCGTCGTGCCCGGTGCGGCTCACGCAGCGCGTGCCGTGCTCGCAGCTGAGCAGGCGGCCCTGGCCGTCACGCGTGTTGCCGTTGGCGAAATCGGAAGGCTTGCGGAACTCCAGCACACAGCCGGGACCGGCACCGTCGGGCACCCAGCGCAGGATGCGGTTGTTGGGGATGTCGCTGAACAACAAAAAATCACCCGCGGGGAAATACACCGGCCCTTCGGCCCAGCGCGCGCCGCTGTAGAGTTTTTCCACAAAGGAATTGGGCGGTACCAGGCCGCGAAAGCGGACGTCATGCAGGCGGAAATCACCGCGGATGCCATAGTGTTCACCCATGCTCACCTCCCTTCATCTCACTTTGGCCGATCTTCCGTACAGCAGCAGCATGGCCAGTATCAGCGCCCCGTAGATGATCTGGCGGCCCGCCTCGGGCATCTGCAAAACCGCCAGCATGCTTTGCAACAGCACGATGAACACGACGCCGGCGACCGTGCCCAGGTAGCTGCCGCGCCCGCCCAGGATGTTGGTGCCGCCCAGCACCACGGCCGCAATCGCCGGCAGCAGGTAGGGGTCGCCCATGGCCTGGTAGGCGTTGCCGGAATACCCGGCCAGCATCACCCCGGCGAACGCCGCCAGCATGCCGCAAGCGACAAAACAGGCGACCGTCATCCTGGCGGTGCGCACGCCGCTGAGGTAGGCGGCGCGCTCACTGTTGCCGATCACGTAGACATAACGGCCGGCTGCGGTGCGCGTGAGCAGCAGGTACACCAGCAGCGAAACGGCCGCCCAGGCCAGCACCGCGTTGGGCAGGCCCAGGGTCCTGCCCACGGCCAGCTCGCGCATCAGCGGGGTGGCTGCGTCCTGGGGCGCATGGCCGCCGGTGTACAGCACCATCAGCCCCTGGAGCACGGCGTTGGCGCCCAGCGTGAAGATCATCGAGGGGATGCGCAGCAGCGCGACGCCCAGGCCGTTGGCCAGCCCCACCAGCGCGCCGCAAAGCAGGCCGGCCGGAATAGCCCAGCCGGCCCCATAGGCCGCGCCCGCGGCTGCGGCCATCATGGCGCCGGTGGTGATGGTCCAGGGCACCGACAGGTCGATGTGGCCCAGCAGGATGACGGCCATCAGCCCCGCCGCGGCCAGCCCGAGGAAAGCGGCGATCTGCAGCTGCTGCAGCAGGTAGGCGGGCATCAGGAAATTGCGGTTCACGGCGCTGCCGGCCAGCAGCAGCAACAGACAGCACAGCCCCACCACGGCGGGCGGGTTCAGCAGCAGGCGCTGCACGGGGCTCTTCGTCTTCGCGGCTGCGGACGAAGGCTGCGCGGCGACCAGTTCGGTGGCACCCATCAGAACAGCTCCAGGCGGTTTCGCACGCGCAGCACGCGCGCCGCGCCCATGCACACGGCGGCCAGCAGGATCAGGCCCTCAAAAAGGGGCTGCCAGAGCGCCGGCGCGTTGAAGACGAACAGCAGGTCGCCTATGGTGCGCAGCACAAAGGCACCCAGGATGGAGCCGACCATCCCGCCGGTACCGCCGTACAGCGATGTGCCGCCTATCACGACCGCCGCGATCGAATTGAGGGTGTACAGGCCGGCCTGCGGGCCGCTGGCTTCGCCCGACAGCGCGATCAGGGACAGCAGCAACCCGGCCACACCCGAAAGCAGGCCGGCGACGGTATAGGCCAGGAACTTGGCGCGCTCCGACGGCACGCCGGAGAGGTAGGCCGCCTGCTCCGAGGACCCGACCGCATAACAGGCGCGGCCCGTCACCGTGCGCTTCAAAGGCATCCATCCCAGCACGACGAGCGCGGCCAGCAGCACCATGGTGGTGGGGATCACGCCGAACAGCCGGCCGGTCAGCGCGTCCGACAGCCCCTCGCTGACCTCGCCGCCCGGCGCGGGCCGCAGCAGCAGGGCAAAGCCGAAATACACCGCGCCGGTGGCGAGCGTGACAATGATGGGCTGCAGGCGGCCGAACACCACGATGGCGCCGTTGAGGGCGCCCGCCGCCGCGCCGCAGGCCAGCACCAGCACAATGCCCAGCGCCACCTGCCAGGGCGCCCCGTTCACGACCGTGGAGGCCAGGCAGCCGGTCAGCACCATGACCATGCCGACGGAGAGATCCAGCCCCCGGGTGATGACGGGCAGCGTCTGCGCCATGGCCACGATGGCCAGCAGCACCGCCTTGTTGGACGCGGTGGTCACAATGGCCGCGGAAATCGAGCGCGGGTGCTCCATCAGGAACAGCGTGAACATCACGACGAACACCGCCAGCGCGGCCAGCGGCCCGCCGTTGCGCCGCAATGCCATGCGCCATTCGCCGCGCCGGTTCATACGGTGGCGGCCTCCCGGCCGCCGGAAGAAACGTTGAGCGAGGACGCCACGATGGCGTGTTCGCTGATATCGCCGCCGGCCAGCGTGCGGGCGATCCGGCCCTCGTACATGATGAGCACGCGGTCGGCCAGGCCTATGAGCTCCTCATAGTCGGTGGAATACAGCAGCACGGCCACGCCCCGGGCGGCCAGCTCGCGCAGCAGCGCATACAGCTCCTGTTTGGTGGCCACGTCGATGCCGCGGGTCGGGTCGTTGAGCAGCAGCACGCGCGGCTGGGTCATCAGCCATTTGGCGATCACCACCTTTTGCTGGTTGCCGCCCGACAAGGTCTGCACCGGGTCTTGCGCATCGCCTATCTTGATGCGCAACTGCTCTACCATGCGCGCCACGGCGGAGGACTCCGCCGCCGCGCTGAGGATGCCCAGATGCGCCAGCGCCGGCAGGTTGGCCAAGCTCATGTTCTCGCGGATGCTCATGGGCAGGATCAGCCCCTCGGTCTTGCGGTCCTCGGGGATCAGCGCGATGCCCAGTTCCGGGTCCTTGCACACATGCGGCGCCAGGTCGCGGCGCAGCTGGCCGAATACCTGCACCTGGCCCTGCACGCCCTTGAGCACGCCGAACAGCGCCAGCAGCAACTCCCGCTGCCCCTGCCCGTCCAGCCCTCCCAGCCCGACGATCTCGCCGGCCTTGATCTCCAGCGAGATGTCGTGCAGCGCGGGGGGCCAGCCCAGACCCTGCACGCTGATGGCGGGCTGGGCCCAGGGCGCGGGACCGGCTTTCGGCGGGTAGGTCTTGGCGACGTCGCGGCCTATCATCAGCTGCACCACCTCTGCATCGGAGCGGCTGCCGCCGGCGAAGCTGTCCACGCGCCTGCCGCTGCGAAACACCGAGCAGGTGTCGGCCAGCGCCTTGACCTCGTGCATGCGGTGCGAGATGAACAGGATGCCCACGCCGCGCGCGCGCAGCTGGAACAGCAGCGTGTAAAGCCGTTCCACGTCCTCGCTGCTCAGGGCGGAGGTCGCCTCGTCCAGGATCAGCAGGCGCGGCTGCAGGCTCAGCGCCTTGGCGATCTCGATCAGCTGGCGGCGTGAAAGCGGCAGGTCCCGCACGCGCTCCCCGGGATGGATGTCGCCGCATCCCAGCATGGCCAGCAGGGTGGCGGCCTGCGCCCGCTGCGCCTTCGCGTCGATCAGCCCGCGCCGGCGCGGCGGCCGCGACAGGAAGATGTTCTCGGCCACCGAGAGGTCCGGCACCAGGGACAGCTCCTGGAACACGCAGGCGATCCCATGGTCGCGGGCGACGTTGGGCGAAGCCAGGCGCAGCTCCACGCCTTCCATCAGGATGCGGCCGGCGTCGGGCTGCACCACCCCGGCGATGACCTTGATCAGGGTGGATTTGCCCGCGCCGTTTTCCCCCAGCACGGCGTGGATCTCGCCGGCATGGCAGGTGAGATCCGCGCCGTCCAGCGCTCGCACGCCCGCGTAGCGCTTGGAGATGTCCTGGAGCTGCAGCAAGGTCTGGGGCACGGTGCCTTCCTTCAGGTCCTTCAGGTGTTCCCCTCGCTCTGCTTCATGATGTCCGGCGCCGTGATGTTGATGTTGCACGGCGGGAACTCATTGGCCACGTAAAACGTGTCCGGCAAATCGGGATAGAAGTTCTTGCCCGGCGCCATCTGCGCGTATTCCACATAAGGGATGGGCACCGAGATGTACTGGGGCAGCTTCTGCCCTTGCAGCGCGGCGATGGCCGCCTTCAGCGCCACGGCGACCAGGCCGGGGGACTGCGCGGCCGAAGCACCCTTGAGCCCGTCCTTGTGGTGCGCATAGACCATCTTGCGAAAACCGTTCTCTCCCTCGGCGCCTATCGGCACAAAGGGATGCTTGGCCTCGATGAGCGCGCGGACCGTGCCGTTGGAGCCGGCCTGGGTGTAGATGCCGTTGAACCGGCCGTGCACGGCGATGGCGTCTGCCGCCACCTTCTGGGAGGTGCCGTCGTCCCAGTTGCCGACCACCTCGACGATCTGCACGCCCTTGTGCTTTTCCATGATCTCGCGAAAGCCCAGGTGCCGGTCGCGGTCGACCGAGTTGCCCGGCAGCCCGCGGATTTCCAGCACCTTGCCGCTGGTGACGCCGTTCTTCTCCAGCCAGCGCCCCATGAGGCGGCCCATCTCGAACTGGTCCTCGTTGACCTGGATGACCTCGTCGGTGTCCAGCACGTTGTCGAAGGGGATCAGGACCACACCCGCATCCTTGGCGCGCTTGATCACCGGCTTGAAGGAGGTGGGCGACACCGCGATGGTGAGGATGGCGTCAAAGCCCGCATTGATGAAGTTGTCGATGGCGCCCAGCTGCGCGGCGACATCGGTGCCGGTGGAGACCACCTTCAGCTCCTTGATGTGAGGCTTGATGTCGGGCGTCGCCGCGTAGGCCTTGAGCGACTTGATCATCTGGATGCGCCAGCTGTTTCCCGCATAGCCGTTGGCCAGGGCGATGCGGTAGGGGCCTTTCTTGGCCGGGTACTGGATGGTCTTGGTGCTGGCGGAAAAGGGCTTGAAGCAGCCCGGCTCATAGGTCTGCGCCGCCGCGCGCCCCGCAATACCAGCCAGTGCTGCGCCGGCGCTTGCGGCAAGGAGGTCTCGTCTTGTATGCATTGCTGTCTCCTGATCTTTTTTTGCCGGCCTGGCGGCATGCGCGCGATCGCGAAACCGCGCGGGTTGCTCGTAATGGGCCGCGACTTCCAGGCCAGTCGCTTTCCTGTCACCCCACGAATGCAAAAACCGTTTCGCTAGTATTTGCGGTTGGGGAATTCCTTGGCCGCAACTTCGGCTGGGAATACACCTTCGATCGTCTTGATCCAGCGCGGCAGGGGCTGGCCGGCGGCGGCCTTGGCCGCGGCCTCCATCAGCTGCGGGCCCAGCAGCGGGTTGCACTCCACGCTCACATTCATCTTGCCGGCGATCATGGCTTCGAAGGCCCCCTTGACGGCGTCGACGCCGATGACAAGGATGTCCTTGCCGGGCTTGAGGCCCGCCTCCTCGATCGCCTGGATCGCGCCTATGGCCATGTCGTCGTTGTGCGCGTAGAGCACATTGATTTTTTTGCCCTCGGCCTTGAGGAAGGCTTCCATCACCTCCTTGCCCTTGGCGCGCGTGAAGTCACCGGTCTGGGAGCGGATGACCTTGTAGCGCGCATTCCCCTTGAGGACTTCGTCGAATCCCTTCTTGCGGTCTATGGCCGGGTCCGAGCCGACCGTTCCCTGTAGCTCGACGATATTCACCGTCCCCGTGCCGTTCTTGGTGTTATCCAGAAGCCACTGCGCCGCGCGGCGGCCTTCCTCGACGAAATCGGAGCCTATGAAGGTGGTCCAGGTGGACGGATCCTTCACCACCACGTTGCGGCTTTCCAGGATCACGGGAATCTTCGCGGCCTTGGCTTCCTTGAGCACCGTGTCCCAGCCGGTCGTCACCAGCGGCGCGAGGATGATGACGTCCACCTTCTGGCTGATGAAGGAGCGGATCGCCTTGATCTGGTTCTCCTGCTTTTGCTGCGCGTCGGAAAACTTCAGTTCATGGCCGGCCGCCTTGGCCGCGGCTTTTACCGACTCGGTATTGGCGGTCCGCCATTCGCTTTCGGCACCCGTCTGGGCAAACCCGATCACCAGCTTCTTGCCGGCGGCTTGGGCACGGGCAAACGGGCTCCATGCCGCCGCCAGGCCGGCGCCGGCCAGAATTGCCGTGAAAGTGCGTCGCTGAAGCTGTCTCATGTCCTGTCTCCTCAAGTTGGTTTTTTGAATCGCGCCGCCACTCCTTGCTTTCAGCTTCTCCCGGTGCGGCGGCGGGAGCAGCGGTGTTGCTATCCGGGATACCAGACGACGCGGGGCTCATCGGCGGAGCGCCGGTAGGCCCACGCGGCCTCCACGAGCCGCGCCATGTCGTAGCGGGGCCGCCAGTCCAGAAGAAATTTCGCCTTGCTGTTGTCCAGCCATGTCGAGTGGTAAGGCGTGCGCAGGGGAACCAGCGGCACGCCGCGCGTGCGCGCCAGGTAGTCGCCCAGTTCGCCGTAATCGACAGGCTCGTCCATGCAGACGTTCATGCGCTGGTGCCTGGCCCGCGGCGCATCGAGGGCCAGCAAAAGCGCCTCCACCAGGTCGTCCACATGCACGAAGTTGCGCTTGACCGGCTTGCCTTGCGGATCCAGCATGACCGGAACAGCCCCTGACGCGCTGTATTCGCGCGCCTTGTCCGCCCCCACCAGTTCATGCCAGCGCGGGCCGCCGAAGACGTCCTCGCCGAAAGACAGGGCGTAACGGAAGTCGTCTTTTTCCATGATCCAGGGCGCGCGCAGGCAGCAGCTGTCAAGCCCGTACTGGATCTGGTATTGCTCCAGCATCACTTCCTCGAGCACCTTGGACAGGGCATAACACCCCGGGTAGGCGCTGTGCGGCTGGCTCTCGACGACGGGAACACCGTGCGGATAGTAAAAATGGCCTACCGCGGCATCGCCGCCCACCAGCAGGAACTGCCGGAATGATTTGCTCACGCGGCATTCCTCGAGCAGCCAGAACATCCCCTTGACCGCCACGTCCATCACCTCGTCCGGTGTCTCCTTGCTGGTGGCAAGGTGCAGCACGTGCGTGGCGCCTTCCAGCGCGCGGCGGACGTCGGCGCGATGCTGGATGGAGCCTTGCACCGATTCGACGCGAGGATGCGGCGGCAAAGTCCGGTTGTGGCACAGCGCGCGAATTGCGAACCTGCCGTAGCGCGCATCGCCCTGCAGGCGGTCCATGAACGCGCGCCCGACCTTGCCGGTCGCGCCCGTCACCAGGATGAGATCGCGCGCCGCCGTAGCGTTCATGTCCAGCCACCGTCGACGACCAGGTCATGCGCGGTGATCATGCTGCTGTCATCCGACGCGAGGAAGAGCACGGCGCGCGCGAGGTCCGCGGGCGCAAGTTCGCCGGGCAGGCATTGCGCCTTGGCCAGTTCGACCTTGGCTTGCGGTGTCACCCACAGCCGGATCTGCTTTTCAGTCATGACCCATCCCGGCACAACTGTGTTGACGCGGATGCGATGGGCGCCGAAGTCGCGCGCCAGGCTTCTGGTGAGCCCCTGGACCGCGGACTTGCAGGTGGTGTACACGGGCATGCCGCCTGTCTTGACCATCCAGCTCACGGAACCGAAATTGATGATCGAGCCTCCGCCCAGGGCTTTCATGTCCTTGAAGACTTCCTGCGCGGCAAAAAAATAGTGCTTGAGGTTGACCGCCACGCCGCGGTCCCAGGACTCCGGCGTGGTCTCTTCAATGAGATGGCGCTGGTCATTCGCCGCGTTGTTCACCAGCACCTGGATGGCGCCTATGCGCTGGCGCAGCGTGCCGATGGCGCTGCGCAGGCGAGGCGTGTCGGTGACGTCGCATTCCTCGAAATGAACGCCGTGCAGGCCTTCACGCGCCAGCCGGGCCTGCAAAGCCAGGGCGCCCTCGGTATCGATGTCCACAAACCCCACCTTGGCGCCTTGCGCGGCGAAGTGCTCCACCAGGGACGCGCCTATCCCCGTCGCGCCACCGGAGATGAACACGCTCTTGCCCTTGAGACTCGGATAGCGGGTTTGCTCAGTCATCGAGTTCCTCGTTGCTTGCCCGGAAACCGTTGGCATTTCGCGCACACGAAAAAGCGGCGTCTTCGTGCGTCGACGCCCGCGGATCCGGCTCGCGATGCCACGCGACGGGGCCCGGACGGTACCCGCATCACGACCAGCAGAGTGGCGATGCTAGCGGGCGCGCCCGCGCTGCAGCTTGCGAAATTGCCGAGCGCGGCTTACGAAATTTCTTTCTGCATCGCAGCAATCAGCGCAATGTGCCAAGATCGGCCTTCCATGACCAAAAGCCCGACCACGCGCCGGCCCGACCGGACCAGCGGCCCCGCAGTCCTGCGCGTGGCCCTGCTGTTCCACGCCAGCAAGGTCTATGACCGCGAGATCCTCATCGGCATCGGCGACTATGTGAAGCAGACGCGCGTGGCCTGGGACCTGTTCCTCGAGGAGGACTTCCGCTTTCGCCTCGATGGCATCCACGAGTGGGAGGGCGACGGCATCATCGCGGACTACGACGACCCCGCCGTTGCGCGGGCGCTCGCAGGCGCCCATGTACCGGTCATCGCCATCGGCGGCTCGTACGAAGACCCCGCCTGCTACCCGGGACAGGTCCCCTACGTGGCCACCGACAACCAGCTGCTGGTCGCGCGTGCGCTCGAGCACCTGGTGGAAGCCGGTGTGACGCGCTTCGCCTGCTACAGCCTTCCGGAATCGCCGCTCAACCGCTGGGCGCAGGAACGCGAGAGGGCGTTCTCGGCATGGCTGCTGCGCAACGGCGCTTCGGGCGAGATCCACCGCGGCCTGGCCACCAGCGCCCCCACCTGGGGCAGCGCCACCAAAAAACTGATCGACTGGCTGGACAGCCTGCCCAAGCCGATAGGCATCGTCGCCGTCACCGACGCGCGCGCGCGCCAGCTGCTGCAGGCCTGCATCGTCGCCAACATCGCGGTGCCTGACGAAGTCGCGATCATCGGCATCGACAACGACACGCTGGGACAGCACCTCACCCGCATCGAGCTCAGTTCCGTGAGCCAGGGCACGGCCGAGATGGGCCGCCGCGCGGCGCAGCTGCTGCACCAGGCGCTGAGCGGCTCGCCGGTGCGCGGCGCGCGCGTGGTGGTGCCGCCGGCCGAGGTGCACAGCCGGGCATCGACCGCGCGCAACGTCCAGCACAGCCCGCCGGTGATGCGGGCGCTCTATTACATACGCCAGTACGCCTGCCAGGGCATCAAGACCGAACAGGTGGCCGAGATGATGGGCATGTCGCGTTCGTCGCTGGAGATGTACTTCCGCCGGGACCTCAAGCGCTCCGTGCACGACCTGATCCTGCAGTGCAAGCTGGAGCACTGCTTTGAACTGTTGGCCCACACCGACACCGGCATCGCGGAGATTGCGCTGGCCTCGGGCTTTCGCTCGGTGCAATACCTGAACGCCGTGTTCCGGCGCGAGGTGGGCTCAACACCCGCGGTGTGGCGGGAGGCCAGGCAGGCTGTTGAGGCCCGTTGACCTGTGCATGCTGCGCACCAATATGGGCGGGCCTGAATGGCAGCCCTGGCGGCTGCCTCAAGCCGCACTCACCTTTGAACCATCGAGCCGATCTCAGCCTGCCAAGGCGGTTTCGAGAATAGGCCTTATGTCCCGGCTCCGCATGGCCTCAAATCCGGCTTCTTCTATCGCTTGGCGGCGAGCGTCGTTGAAGACGATGTTGTGGCATTCCTGAACAAGCATTGACGGGGCCGCGACGCAGATTCCGGCGCGAATATCCTCTTCAATAACAGTTTCTGGATCAATGTCGGCCACGACAGCTTTGCGATTGGCCAGCAGATAAGAAACGCGAACGACCTCGAATATTTTTTTGGCCGTATAGAAATGGATGTTCACGACGAGTTTTGACCGCGCAATCAACTCGTCCCTGGCCTTCCCATACAGGCCGCACACAAAGACCGCCTTGAGCCCGGAATGGCACAGATGAAAGAATGCATCCATCCGATCGGGTCCGGGTGCTCCGTACATCAGAACGTCAATGTCCTGGACCGGCGCTTTGGGGATTCGCGTCAGAGGCTCCGCATAACCCACCGGCACGATCCGGCAATCCGCGTTGAGTTTCTGCCACGCCTCCGCATTTCCTTCGCTGTACTCCCATATCTTGAAATTCGCCGCAGCGTACAGCATCGGCGGCTTCAGTGTGGTCTCGCCTCGAATTTGCTCGAAGTTATAAACAATGGTGGAGGGTGGCAGCTTGCTAATCACATCCATCTCAAGCATCTGGGCGCCAAAGATGATGTTCGTTGCCGATTCAGAGAAGGTGTCTACGCCGAACTCCACGGTGTGCCCTAACTCACGCAGGCCCCAGACGACGGACTCAATGACTTCCTGGTAGGCGTGTAAGCCATACGCCCGGCCTTCGCACATGATGTGACTGACGTGGTATTTCAATTGAACTCCTCGTATTGGCGGCTCGGCTGAAATTCATCGATCAAGCCTTCAAGCCATTTGTTAAGCATCATTATCGACAAGCCACCGGCGGCCCTGCAATGCGGCCTCGGCCACGCCTTCTGCCGGGATGCGGGGGCATTACAGCGGGGCATCTTACAGGCACTCCGTACCCTAAGGGGCGGCGGCGCATCCTGGAAAACGCCCCCCCCCCGCGAATCCCCATGTTGCCGCAGCATCAGAGGCCCTCCAGTACCCCGACACCCAGGGAAAGCGGCTCACCAGAAAGTCAAAAAGCCCTTGAATCCGTGGGGAATCAAGGGCTTGCGCATCCGGTAGCCTGGGGCGGAACGAAGCACCGACACAAGGATTTTCAGCCTCCACCAAAACCGTGATGTGGCCGAGCGCCACATAAGAAGGTACCGAGAAAATTTCTCACGGGCTATTTATTAAAGTATTTCTTTTTTACGTTACGCAGATTTCTATACAGGATGGGCGGGAGTAAATCCCTGAGAGGCGGAATCACGCTGCTCACCTGTGGCGCAGGCACGTTGCTCAACTGTATTTTCTTAGCCTCATTTTCCGAGCGAGCCCGAAACTGCGTGTTCAGGTTGGGGACTTCGTCATAAATTGCTTTTGACGCGGTGTAGTAATAAAGCGCCAAGGATTTTCTCGTAATCGCATCCGGGGTATTCAAGGGGTCAGGATGCCCGTGGTAGGAATCGGCGTCCGTATTAAAAATTACGCATCGATTGAATACGGGCTGGATGCCCTTTACTTTTCCAGTCATCTCTCTATCCCAAATTTCCAGTTCCCCGCCGTACGCCTGATCCCAATCCTTGTTCAAATAGATCAACACATTCAATCTTCTATTCAGATGTAGCTGATTTTGAATTCGAAAATCGGCATGAATGCCCAGCTTTCCGCCTTTTGCAATCTCATGAAACCCGCCGCCAGAAAAATATGGATCGGAAATCAATCCATCGATGGTGGTGAGGCCCTCTAAAAACTGCATAAAAGGGGCAGAGTTAAAGAACAGAAAATAATTCAGTGCCGCTTGATTGCAGGCGTAAGGCAATATTTGTCTTTTGTTGTGCTCAAAATACCCGCCAACAAAATTCACCTCGCCATCCTGTTTTTCCAGCGGAAAATTGCCCAAAATACCTTCCGCCATCGCTTCCGGCAAAAAATTGTCCAACACGATATGGGGGTAGGGTTCGGCGAAGCAATATTCCCCAGCGAGCTCTTCACCCAGGGCACGCGCTAGTTTCGCGTCCAGGAATATTCCGTTCATGAGCTCAACCGGCAAATTAACTTGCATGTCGCCATCCGTTACTTTGAAAATTATGTGCTGCCCAATTTCCGTTTACTTGAATCTACCATCAACGGAAATTCCGGCACCAGGCGCGCGGAATGCGGCGAAGGCTCACTTTCACTTCCCGGCAACAGGAGAAATCTCAAAGCCGCTAGCCCGGGCATGAAAAACGCCCCAGGACCCGAAAAGGGCGCTGGGGCGCATGGAATATGGTGGCCTGGGGCGGAATCGAACCACCGACACAAGGATTTTCAATCCTCTGCTCTACCGACTGAGCTACCGGGCCTGAGCCTTAGATTATATATCACCCGCGAGGGGCGCCCGGCAGGCCGGCCGCAAAAGCTCAGATACCGCGTTTGCCGCGCGTGAGATCGACGCCCAGCTGCTTGAGTTTGCGGTACAGGTGGGTGCGTTCCAGGCCGGTTTTTTCGGCGACGCGGGTCATGGAGCCGCCTTCCTTGGCGAGGTGAAACTCGAAATAGGCTTTCTCAAACTCGTCGCGCGCGTCGCGCAGCGGCTTCTCCAGCAGAAAGCTCTGCGTGGCCTGGGGACCCAGGTCGACGGGCGCCGGCAAGGTGCCGCCGGTCATCACGGCCTCCACCGTGAGGTCGGCCAGGGGCATCGCGGAATTGCTGTTCAGGGCGGCGGGTTTGCGCGGGGAGGCCTTGCTCAGGCCCTGCTCGACGGCCTTGAGCAGCTTTTGCAGCGTGATCGGTTTTTCCAGAAAGGCCATGGCGCCAATCTTGGTGGCCTCGACGGCGGTGTCTATGGTGGCATGGCCGCTCATCATGATGACGGGCATGCTGAGCAGTCCGCTGGAGGACCATTCCTTGAGCAATGTCACGCCGTCGGTGTCGGGCATCCAGATATCCAGCAGCACCAGGTCGGGCCTGGAGCGCCCGCGTGCGGCACGGGCCTGCGCCGCGTTTTCTGCGAGCTCGACCTGATGCCCTTCGTCATTGAGAATTTCTGAGAGAAGGTCGCGTATGCCCAGCTCGTCGTCGACCACCAGAATATTTGCCATGATTGAATTGCTGCCTGCCTGTTGTTGCGATGCCGTGCGGATCTAGAAATCGAAGTGTTACTGAATGTGTTGTTAAGCCACAACTGCAAATGATAACGACACTTGCGCCCCCTGCACCGCGCCGTCCACCACGCGGTTGGAAATATCGACGCGCGCGCCGTGCTCGTCGGCGATTTTTTTGACCACCGCCAGCCCCAGCCCCGTGCCCTTGACCTTGGTGGTGACATAGGGTTCGAAGGCGCGCTTGAGGATGTGCTCGGGGAAACCGGTGCCTTTGTCGCGCACGCTCAGGCGCACGCGCTTGGAGGCCTCGGAGTATTCGGTCTTGAGGGTGACGAGCGCGCCCTCCTTGCCTTCCTGGGCGTCCTGCGCATTTTGCAGCAGGTTGTGGATGACCTGGCGCAGTTGCTGGGCGTCACCCTGGATCAGCGGAGCCTTGGGGTCGAGTTCGGTGACGACGGGCACGGCGGCCGCGGCATCGCTGCGCCGCCCGCCATGGCCGTCGCTGTGGTTGTCGTGCAGGTAGAGCTGCATGACGTCGGCGACCAGGGCATTGAGGTCCACGGGTTTGAGCTCGGCGGCGGGCAGCCGGGCGTAATCGCGGAACTCGTTGACCAGCCGCTTCATGGCGTCGACCTGGTCCACGATGGTCTTGACGGATTTGGTGAGCAGCTGCTGCTCGGCCTCGCCGACCTTGCCGGTGAGCTTCATTTCCAGGCGCTCGGCCGACAGCTGTATGGGAGTGAGCGGGTTCTTGATCTCGTGGGCCAGCCTGCGCGCCACCTCGCCCCAGGCCTGGGCGCGCTGGGCCGAAACCATTTCGGAGATGTCGTCGAACACCAGCAGGAATTCCTCGGTGCCGGGCATCTTGGCGCCGCGCGCGATCAGCGTGATGGCGTTGTCGGGCGCGCCGGGCATGGCAGCGTTGAGCTCGAACGACTGCTGCCAGTGCTCCAGCCCGTGCGGCGCGGCGTCGCTAAGGTAGTCGGCGAACTGGGCCAGCACATCCTTGGCGAACACGCCCAGCCCCGGCACCTCGCCGAGCGACTGGCCGTGGTAGGCCGCCAGCGGCGCGCGCAGGATGCGTGTGGCCCCCGGATTGCTGGACTGGATGCGGCCGCGCACGTCCAGCACGATGACGCCGGCCGTGAGGTTGTCCAGGATGGTCTGCAGGTTGGCGCGCGCCGCGTCGACCTGGCTCATGCTGTGCTGCACCGCCGTGCGGGCATCGGACAGCTGCTGCGTCATGTCGGCAAAGGAGCGCGTGAGCCCGCCGAGCTCGTCCTTGCCTTGCAGCGCCGCCTTGGGCGTGAGGTCGCCCTGGGCCACCTGGCGCACGCCTTCGGCCAGCACCAGCAGCGGCTTGGCCAGCTGGTTGCCCAGCAGCACCGCCAGCAACACCGCGCCGAACACGGCGAGGAACAGGCTGAGCGTGAGCGTGCCTATGTACATCTTGCGCAGGCCGCCGCGCGCCAGCGCGCGCTCCTGGTATTCGCGATTGGCTTCCTGGACGGCGACGGCATTGGCCACCAGGCCTTCCGGCAGCAGCTGGGTCACCTGCAAAAAGCGCGCATCGCCCAGCACATTCACATTGGGGCTGTTGACCACCGCGACGGCCTTGACGCGCGGCGCGTTGCCGGCATTGGCCGGCGGGCCGCTGGCGCCCGCCGTCAGCTCTCCGTTGCCGGCGGACACCACCTCGTCCAGGCCCTCGATCTGCGTGACGACGCGCTGCGTGCGCGCGCTGCGCAGCTGTTGCACCGAAGGCCGCTCGGGCTTGAGCAGGAAGCGCGAGTCGCCGGCGCTGGCGATCACCTGGCCCGAGGGGCTCCATAGCACCACATCGCTGGCCTGCAGCTGGTCGCGCAGGCGCTCCAGCGCCAGGCCCGCCATGGCGTCAGGCGTTTCGGCGATCTGCGTGGCGGCCTGCCGCGTCTTGTTGCCGAGGTCGGCGGCCAGGGTGTCCAGCGTGGCGCGGCCCAGGTTCAGGCCGGCGGCCAGGGCGCCCTCGACTTCGACGTCGAACCAGCTTTCGATGGAGCGCGAGACGAACTGGTAGGACACCACGTAAATCATCAGGCCCGGCGCCAGGCCGACCAGCGCGAAGATGGCCGCAAGCTTGACCAGCAGGCGGCTGCCGAAGCGGCCGCGGCGCAGCCGCAGCAACAGGCGCACGATGATCCAGCCGATCACCAGCAGCAGCAGGCCGGCAACGGCGATGTTGAGCGCCAGAAGCAGCGCGTAGTTGCGTTCGTAGAGTTCGCGGTTGCCGGTGGCTTGCGTCAGCAAAAACATCAGCACCAGGCCCAGCGCCACGATGGTGCCTATGCCGACACCGACCGTCCAGCGAAACGCCTTGCTGCTCTTGAGGGAGCCGCCGCTGACCTGCAGGTTCACTTGGTGGCCTCGGTTCCTGGGGCCGCCGGGGCGGCTTGGGGTGCGACGGGCTCCAGCCTGAGCTTGTCCTTGACCTGCGCGGAAATATTCCAGTCCCGCTGGCCGGCCACGCCGATCTGGAAGGGCCGCGGCAGCTGGGATAAATCCAGCCTGAAGTTGAAGTCCAGCTTGTAGGAGGCGTCCGGGTCCACGTCACCGGCTTCGGCAATCTTCCAGCGGGCCACGCGTTGTATGGCCGAGAGCGCGTCGGACAGGGTTTCGTAATTCTGGTTCAGGGTGGCGCGCAGGCCGGAGGAGCTGGTGATCAGCCCGGACGCGATGTTGACGCGCCAGCGGCGGGTCAGCGGCTGGTAGGCCAGGCGTATGGTGCGGGCGGTGCTGGCCACGCGCGGGTCGGTCCAGTACCAGCGATCCCGGTAGATATCGGCCTCGGCCACAAAAAACAGCGGGATGCCCTTGAGCAGGGCGTCCTCGACCACCGGCGGAAGGTCAAAGCGGACCAGGGCGGACAGGTGCACCCCGTCCTCGCCGCGCTCCACGCGCAGCTGCGTGATTTCGGTGGCCGAGGCCGGCGCGCTCGCCCAGGCCAGCAGCACGCACAGGCAGGCCCCCAGCAGCCAGCGCGCGATGGCATGCCCCGGCCGCCAACAGTCAGTGGCCGCTTTTTTCAAGGAGTGCGTAATAAAAACCGTCGTGCTCACGCATCAAATTGTCCGGGAAGACCGTCGCTTCCACGCCACTTTGCGGGAGCAAATGCCCCGGCGAGGGCCTTAATAGGGCGTCGGTGTGGTGCGTAAGAAACGTTTGTATCTGCTTGTCGCCTTCCGCGCGAAAAACCGAGCAAGTGCAGTACAGCAGGCGCCCGCCGGGTTTGAGCAGGGGCCAGAGCGTCTGGAGCAGCTTGGCCTGGATGGCGGCCAGCTGGGCGACGTCGGTGGGCCGGCGCAGCCAGCGCACGTCGGGGTGGCGCCGCACGATGCCGGAGGCGGTGCAGGGGGCGTCCAGCAGGATGCCGTCGTAGGGCCGGCCATCCCACCAGCCGTCCGGCTGGCCGGCGTCGCCCACGCGAACCTCGGCCTGCAGGCCCAGGCGCAACAGGTTTTGCCCCACGCGCTCGCAGCGGCGGGGGTCAATGTCCAGCGCGGTCACCTTGCAATCGGCCAGTTCCAGCAGGTGGGCGGTTTTGCCGCCCGGGGCGGCGCAGGCGTCGAGGATATGGAGCCGGGCATCGCCCCCCCCCGGTTTGGCCAGTTCCTGCAGCAGCAAGGGCGCCGCCAGCTGGGCGGCGGCATCCTGCACCGAAAAATGCCCCTCGGCAAAGCCGGGCAGGCTGGGCACGGGGCGCGCCGCCGCCAGAACCACACCGTGCCGGCCCACCGGCGAGGCGTCTATCCCGGCCGTCGCCAGCGCCTGCAGATAGCCGGCCTGCGTCGTATGGCGTTCATTGACACGCAGGATCAGCGGCGCGCGGCTGTTGTTGGCCTGCAGCACGGCCTGCCACTGCCCGGGATGGTCCTTGCGCACACGGTCTATCCACCACTGCGGATGGTTCCAGACGGCTTGCGGGCTTTTTTCGGTGCGCGCCACCAGTTCGTCGCGCTCGCGCAGGAAGCGGCGCAGGCAACCGTTGATAAAGCTGGCCTGGTGCCGGGTGGCGTCGCCGAGCTTGGCGGCCTCGACGGCCTGGTCGACCAGGGTATGGGAGGTGTAAGGCGCGCCCTCCTCCGTCCAGATCAGGGCCAGCGCCACGCACAGCAGGGCGTCGGCTTCGGGTGGCGGCGGGCGGCGGGCCAGCTGCTGGCGCAAGGCCTCGGCGCGGCCCAGCCAGCGCAGCGTGTGAAAGCCCAGCGACTGCACGCCGGGCCGCAGCGCGGCGTCAATGTCTTCCAGCGCAGCGGTCATGGACTGGCCGTCGCGCACGGCCATCAGCAGGGAAGCGGCTCCTTGCAGCTGGCGCCACAGGGGGACTTGGGTGGGGGAGTCTTGCATCTATCTCACGTCTACCGCCCGGAACGGACGGCCAGCCCGTATTAGACCAGCCCCCAAGGTTGCCCACTGCGCAGGGCCTGCGGCCCCTGCTCGCAATCGAAACAGCCGAGGCCGGTCAGGCCAAAGTGTCTGCCCAGATATTGCTGGCCCAGTTCAGCGCGTAGATACCCTCAAGCTCGGTCGGTCCGGTGCTGACGCCGCCCGAGCCGGCAACGGCCTTGAAGGTTTTTTCGGCGGCCACGTATTCATGCACGCTGGCCACGTGTATCACGTTCTTGTTGTCGACAAAGCTGTAGCAGGTGTTGGTCAGCATGGGCGCCGGGTTCACATCCCAGCCCGAGAGCTGCGCCACGATGGCGGCGGCGGCCACCTTGCCGTGGTTGTTGGCCATATGCCCGCTCTTGGGCATGGCCGGCGCCACCTGGATGGAGTCGCCGAGCACATGCACGTCCTTGGCGGCGGTGGACTCGAACGTCAGGTAGTTGACGCCGCACCAGCGGTTGTTGGCCTGGTTGTTCAGGCCCGCCTGCACGGCGATGCTGCCGGCGCGCATCGCGGGCAGCACGTTGAGCACATGGGCCTTGACGTCGTCCTGCACATCGAACCTGATGATGCCGGCCTTGGTGTCGACCGCCGTGGCCTTGTGCTGGCCACGGTATTCAACAATGCCTTTGTACTGCTCGGCCCAGACCTTTTTGAACAGCGGGCCCTTGGAGGTGACGTCGGGATTCGCGTCCAGGATCAGCACCTTGCTGCGCGGCTTGGCGGCCTTGAAGTAGCCGGCGATGACCGAGGCGCGTTCGTAAGGGCCGGGCGGGCAGCGGTAAGGCGCCTCGGGAATCGTGATGGCGTAGACGCCGCCGTCGGGCATGGCTTCGAGCTGGCGGCGCAGCGCCACGGTTTCGGCGCCGGCCTTCCAGGCCTGCAGCACCTGGCCGGCGGCGTTGGCCTCCTTGAGGCCTTCTATGCTGCCGAACATCAATTCCACGCCGGGCGAGACCACCAGCTTGTCGTAGGCGATGGTGGCGCCGCGGGCCAGCGTGACGGTTTTCTTCGCGGTGTCTATGGCGCTGGCGTAGTCCTTCACCACGGTGATACCGTGGGCGCGCGACAGGCTCGCGTAGGAAGTCGTGAGGTCGGCGATCTGCTTGCCGCCGCTGAGCACGAGGTTGGAGATGGGGCAGGAGACAAAGGCGTCCTGCGGCTCGATCAGCACCACGTCGATCTGGTGGTCGGACAGCAGGCGCACGTATTTGGCGGCGGTGGCGCCGCCGTAGCCGCCGCCTATCACCACGACCTTGGCCTTGGACGGAACGGCGGTGCTGGCGCAGCCGGCCAGGCCCAGCAGGCTTAGCGCGGCCGTGGACTGCAGGAAGGAGCGGCGCTTGAAGCCGGCCGGGGAAGCGGAGGGAGGTTGGAGAAAGTTATTCATGGTGTTCTTTCGTCCTTACTTCTTTTGCGCGGCAAAGTAGCCGGCCAGCGACTCGATCTGCGCGTCGTTAAAGCCCTTGCTGATCTGGTGCATCACGGTGGCCGGCCGCGTGCCGGTCTTGAAGGCGTTCATCTGCGCGACGATGTAGCCCTTGTCCAGGCCGGCCAGCGAGGTGACCGTGGAGCCCTCCACCACTTTGCCGTTGGTGCCGTGGCAGTTGGCGCAGGTGGCGGCCAGGCTTTTGGTGTAGAGAGCTTCCTTGCTTTGCGCCTGGGCCAGGGGGCCGAGGGCGAGGCAAAGCAGCGGCAGGGCGAGCCTGGCGAGTCGTGGGATTCTCATGGGTTTTTCTCCTGGCGTGTTCAAACGCCGGTTGCATATTCAACTGACAATTTAACGCGATGCCCCCGGCACCCTATAGGGAGTATCCAGTACTTCGGCGCACCGCGTCATGCCGGCATTCGAAGCATTGCTCATGTGCTTAAAACCCGCCTATCCACGGCCCGGCCTGCCGCGTCAAAAAATCGCATCGGGCCGCGTCGCCAGTCCGTCCTGCGTGGACAAAGCCGCCATGGGCCTGCCGTAGATCTGCAAGATACGCTCCGCAAGCGGCGGGTGGCTGGCAAACCAGCGCCCCCTGTCGCTGGCATCGACCAGCAGCATGTGCTGCACCGCAGGGTGCAGGCTGCGCGCAGGCGCCATGCCTAGCTCTTCCTCGCCGGCCACCTTGCGCAGCACGCCGCCCAGGCCTTCGCGGCTGCGCGTGAACTGCACGGCGCGCGCGTCGGCCAGGAACTCGCGCTGGCGCGAGATCGCCGCCTTGAGCGCGCGCCCCGCCAGCCAGCCCAGCGAACCGCTGACCAGGATGGGAAAACCTGGCAAGGCGAGAAAAGAGCGCTGGCCGTTCGCGTCGGCGCTGCACATGCTGCGGCCCAGGTTGAAAATCATCTCGAGCCCGAAGACCATGCCCGCCAATCGCATGTTCAGTCGCGTGTCGCCTTCGCGCAGGTGGCTCAGTTCATGGGCCACCAGGCCTTGCAGTTCGTCGCGCGTGAGCTTGTCGAGCGCGCCCTGCGTGACGGCGATGACGGCGTCGTCCTCGCCCCAGCCCGCCGCGAAGGCATTGATCGCATCCAGGCGCGGCAGGACCATGGCCAGGGGCGGCTTCATGCTGGCGGCAATGGCCAGCTCGTCCATGATGTTGCAGAGCTTGTGTTCGGCCTCCCGGCTGGCGGGCCAGGCCTCGCGCGCGCCCACGCGGCGCGCCAGCGCTTCACCGCCGCTGCTGAGCGTGGAGGTCTCCAGCCACCAGCCGCCCAGCACAAACAGCAAGGTGACCTAGGTGTTGACGCTGAAGAAGTAAGCCGGGTAGCCGCTAAAGCCCGGCGTCACCAGCCGCCAGGCCAGGGCCAGCGCACCATTGACGCCCAGCAACAAGGCCACCAGGGTCAGGGCGAAGAGCAACAGTAGCCGCAGTGTCTGGGCACGGGCGGTTTCCTGCCGTTCAAAAAAACGCATCAGCGGCGGACCGGAAAAGAGCGGACCATCTGGCGGCCACTACATTTGAATACGTACAGCCTGCCGCTCGGCATCATTCTCGGTCGCGCGCAGCATGGCCGAGGGCGCGAAGCCAAAAGTGCGCGCAATCAGCACGGCCGGGAACTGCCCCTGCGCATTGTTGTAGTCGAGCACGGCGTCGTTATAGGCCTGGCGCGCGAAGCCGACCTTGTTTTCGGTGCTCGTGAGTTCTTCGCTGAGTTCACGAATCGTCTGGTCGGCCTTGAGCTCGGGATAAGCCTCGGCCACCGCGAAAAGGCGTCCCAGGCTGCCATCGAGCGACTGCTCGGCGGCAGCCAGCGCGGTCACGGCGCCGGCGTTGGCGGGCCGGCTGCGCACGGCATCGCTGGCGCTGCGCGCCTGGTTGCGCGCCAGCATCACGGCCTCCAGCGTGCTTTGCTCGTGCTGCAGGTATTTCTTGGCGGCTTCCACCAGGTTGGGAATCAGGTCGTAGCGGCGCTTGAGCTGCACGTCAATCTGGCCGAAGGCATTGGCAATGATGTTTTTGTGCCGCACCAGCCGGTTGTAGGCGCCCACGGCCCAGAAGACCAGCAAGGCGAACACGACGATGGCGACAAGCGTACTGAGGGACATGGGGCTCCTTGGTGCGGGGATCCCGTAAACCGGGAAACGAGCGAACAGGCGAACAGGCCGGAAGGCTGCCGCGAGGTTAACTGCTTTTGGGCCGGATCGGCAAGCCGGCCGTCCACCCGGTGTGGCGCCCGCGCGGCAGGCGCCCAAAAAAAAGCCCCACACCTTTGCAGGGTGTGGGGCCGGGCGCCTTTCAGGGCGCCGCGAGCTTGCCGGCGGGCTTACTCGGAAGCGGCGCTGTCGCCACCGGTTTCAGCCGCGGCGGGCATGGCTTCCAGTTCGGCGGCTTCGGCTTCGGCGATGGCGCGGCGCTCGGCGTCGTCCATCTGGTCCTTGGCCTTGCGTGCCTCGTGGTAGGCCATGCCGGTGCCGGCAGGGATCAGACGGCCGACGATCACGTTCTCCTTGAGGCCGCGCAGCTCGTCGCGCTTGCCCATGATGGCAGCCTCGGTGAGCACGCGGGTGGTTTCCTGGAAGGAAGCCGCGGAGATGAACGAATCGGTCGACAGCGAAGCCTTGGTGATACCGAGCAGCAGGTTGCTGTAGGTAGCCGGGACCTTGCCTTCGGCGCGCAGGGCGTCGTTGCTGTCCAGCATGGCGGAACGCTCGACCTGCTCGCCGGCGATGTAGCTGGAGTCGCCGACGTTTTCAACGACCACTCGGCGCAGCATCTGGCGAACAATCACTTCGATGTGCTTGTCGTTGATCTTCACGCCCTGCAGGCGGTAAACGTCCTGCACTTCGTCGACGATGTAGCGGGCCAGCTCTTCCATGCCCAGCAGGCGCAGGATGTCTTGCGGGTCGGCCGGGCCGTCCACAATCGATTCGCCCTTGTTGACCACCTGGCCTTCGTGCACCAGGATGTTCTTTTCCTTGGGAACCAGGTCTTCCCAGACCTTGCCGTCAGGATCGGTGATCTGCAGGCGAACCTTGCCCTTGGTCTCCTTGCCGAAGGACACGGTGCCGGTCATCTCGGCCAGCGTACCCTTGTCTTTCGGCGTACGGGCTTCGAACAGCTCGGCCACACGCGGCAGACCGCCGGTAATGTCGCGGGTCTTCTGGCCTTCGATGGGGATACGGGCCAGCACTTCGCCGGGACCCACGTCCTGGCCGTCACGCACCTGGACCAGCGCGCCCACCTGGAAGCCGATGGTCACCGAGTGGTCGGTGCCGGGGATCTTGACTTCGTGGCCGGAAGCGTCGATCAGCTTGACCTGCGGACGGATCACCTTGGTGGCGCCGCGGCGTTTCGGGTCGATCACCACCAGGGTGGACAGGCCCGTCACATCGTCGACCTGCTTGGCCACCGTCACGCCTTCTTCCACATTCTCGAAGGCCACCTTGCCGGCGAACTCGGTAATGATGGGGCGCGTCAGCGGATCCCAGTTGGCCAGGATGGCGCCGGCCTTGATGGTCTGGTCGGCCTTGACGGTCAGCGTGGCGCCGTAAGGCACCTTGTGGCGCTCGCGCTCGCGGCCGTGCTCGTCGTGGATGATGATTTCGCCGGAGCGGGCGATCACGACCAGCTCGCCCTTGCTGTTGGTCACATAGCGCATGGGCGCGTTGAAACCGATCACGCCGTTGGACTTGGCCTCGACGCTGGAAGCGATGGCAGCGCGCGACGCGGCGCCGCCGATGTGGAAGGTCCGCATCGTCAGCTGGGTGCCGGGCTCGCCGATCGACTGGGCGGCGATGATACCGACCGCCTCACCGATGTTGATCAGGCCGCCGCGGCCCAGATCGCGGCCGTAGCACTTGGCGCACAGGCCGAAGCGGGTTTCGCAGGTCAGCGCGGTGCGCACCTTGACTTCGTCCACGCCGGCCGCTTCGAGCTCCTCGATCAGGTCTTCGTCCAGCATGACGCCGGCCTTGACCAGCACCGAGCGGTTCTCGGGGTGCAGCACGTCTTCGACCGAGGTGCGGCCGAGGATACGGTCGCGCAGCGATTCGATGACTTCACCGCCTTCGACGATGGCGCGCATGAGCGAGCCTTCCTGGGTGCCGCAATCCTCTTCGGTCACGACCAGGTCCTGCACCACGTCGCACAGGCGGCGCGTGAGGTAGCCGGAGTTGGCGGTTTTCAGCGCCGTGTCGGCCAGGCCCTTACGGGCGCCGTGGGTGGAGATGAAGTACTCCAGCACGTTCAGGCCTTCGCGGAAGTTGGCGGTGATCGGCGTTTCGATGATCGAGCCGTCGGGCTTGGCCATCAGACCGCGCATACCGGCCACCTGGCGAATCTGCGCGGCGGAGCCGCGGGCGCCCGAGTCGGCCATCATGTAGATGGAGTTGAAGGACTCCTGCTCGACTTCCTTGCCGTTGCGGTCGATGACCTTCTCTTTCGAGAGCTGGGACATCATCACCTTGGACACTTCGTCGCCGGACTTGCCCCAGATGTCCACCACCTTGTTGTAGCGCTCGCCGGAGGTCACCAGGCCCGAGACATACTGCTGCTCGATCTCTTTGACTTCCTTCTGGGCGCGCGCAATGATGGCGGGCTTTTCCTTGGGGATCAGCATGTCGTCGATGCAGATCGAGATGCCGGCCTTGGTCGCCAGGCGGAAGCCCGATTGCAGCAGCTTGTCGGCGAACACCACGGTCTCTTTCAGGCCGCACTTGCGGAAAGACACGTTGATGAGCTTGGAGATTTCCTTCTTCTTCAACGCCTTGTTGATGTTGGAGAAGGGCAGGCCCTTGGGCAGGATCTCGGAGAGCAGCGCGCGGCCGCCGGTGGTTTCCCACAACTTGGTCGAGGGCACGAACTCGCCGGTGGCCTTGTCCTTGGTGTACTCGGTCAGGCGCACGCTGATGCGGGCGTTCAGGTCAAGCTCGCCCGCGTCGAACGCGCGGCGGACTTCACCGGTGTCCGAGAACACCAGGCCTTCGCCCTTGCCGTTGGTGCGGTCGCGGGTCGTGTAGTACAGGCCCAGCACAACGTCCTGCGAAGGAACGATGGAGGGCTCGCCGTTGGCGGGGAACAGGATGTTGTTCGAAGCCAGCATCAGGGTGCGGGCTTCCATCTGCGCTTCCACCGACAGCGGCACGTGGACGGCCATCTGGTCGCCGTCGAAGTCGGCATTGAAGGCCGAGCAGACCAGCGGGTGCAGCTGGATGGCCTTGCCTTCGATCAGGATGGGCTCAAAGGCCTGAATGCCCAAACGGTGCAGCGTAGGCGCACGGTTCAGCATCACGGGGTGCTCTTTGATGACCTCTTCCAGGATGTCCCACACCACCGGCGTGCCGGATTCGACTTCCTTCTTGGCTGCCTTGATGGTCGTGGCAATGCCGCGCGATTCGAGCTGCGCGAAGATGAAAGGCTTGAACAGTTCCAGCGCCATCAGCTTGGGCAAGCCGCACTGGTGCAGCTTGAGCGTCGGGCCCACGGTGATCACGGAACGGCCGGAGTAGTCGACGCGTTTGCCCAGCAAGTTCTGGCGGAAACGGCCCGACTTGCCCTTGATCATGTCGGCCAGCGACTTCAGCGCGCGCTTGTTGGCGCCCGTCATGGCCTTGCCGCGGCGGCCGTTGTCCAGCAGCGAGTCGACGGCTTCCTGCAGCATGCGCTTTTCGTTGCGCGCGATGATTTCAGGGGCCTTCAGCTCCAACAGGCGGCGCAGGCGGCTGTTGCGGTTGATGACGCGGCGGTACAGGTCGTTCAGGTCGGAGGTCGCGAAGCGGCCGCCGTCCAGCGGCACCAGCGGACGCAGGTCCGGCGGCAGCACGGGCAGCACGTCGAGCACCATCCAGCCCGGCTTGATGCCGGACTTCTTGAACGCTTCCATCAATTTCAAGCGCTTGGCGTTTTTCTTGATCTTGATTTCGGAGCCGGTCAGGTCGTTGCGCAGCTTCTCGATTTCGACGTCCAGGTCCAGCCCTTCGAGCAGGTCCTTGATGCCTTCGGCGCCCATCTTGGCGGTGTATTCATCACCGTATTCCTTGCGCTTGGCGTCGTAGTCGTCTTCCGACATGATGCTGAACTTCTTCAGCGGGGTCATGCCGGGGTCGGTCACCACGTATGCTTCAAAGTACAGCACGCGTTCGATGTCGCGCAGCGTCATGTCGAGCACCAGGCCCAGGCGCGACGGCAGCGACTTCAGGAACCAGATGTGCGCGCACGGCGCGGCCAGGTCGATGTGACCCATGCGCTCGCGGCGGACCTTGGTCTGCGTGACTTCAACGCCGCACTTCTCGCAGATGACACCGCGGTGCTTCAGGCGCTTGTACTTGCCGCACAGGCACTCGTAGTCCTTGATCGGGCCAAAGATCTTGGCGCAGAAAAGACCGTCGCGCTCGGGCTTGAAAGTGCGGTAGTTGATGGTTTCAGGCTTCTTGACTTCGCCGAAAGACCACGAACGGATCTTCTCGGGCGAGGCCATGCCGATCTTGATGGCATCGAAATGCTCATCCGGCGTGAATTGCTTGAACAGGTCGAGTAACGATTTCATGAGTTAAATCCTTTTCTTTCCTGTTGAATTAGCTGCGTTCCAGCTCGATGTCGATACCGAGCGAACGGATTTCCTTGACCAGCACGTTGAACGACTCGGGCATGCCCGCCGTGATCGCGTGCTCGCCCTTGACGATGCTCTCGTACACCTTGGTACGGCCTTGCACGTCGTCGGACTTGACGGTGAGCATTTCCTGCAGCGTGTAGGAGGCGCCATAGGCTTCCAGCGCCCAGACCTCCATCTCGCCGAAACGCTGTCCACCGAACTGCGCCTTGCCGCCCAGGGGCTGCTGCGTGACCAGGCTGTAGGGGCCGGTCGAGCGGGCGTGCATCTTGTCGTCCACCAGGTGGTGCAGCTTCAGGACGTGCATGTAGCCGACCGTCGTGGTGCGCTCGAACTGGTCGCCCGTGCGGCCGTCGTACAGCTGGGCCTGGGTGCGCGTCGCCGTCAGGCCCTTGGCCTTGGCGATCTCGTCCGGGTAGGCCAGCTTGAGCATGGTCATGATGTCTTCTTCCGAAGCGCCGTCGAACACCGGCGTCGCGAAGGGTACGCCGCTGGCCAGGTTGCCGGCCATCTCGAGCACGTCGGTATCCGACAGCTTGGCCAGGTCTTCACCGCGGCCCGACTTGTTGTACAGCGTTTCCATGAACTTGCGCAGCTCGGCCACCTTGGCTTCGGCCTGCAGCATGTCGCCGATACGCTGGCCCAGGCCCTTGGCGGCCCAGCCCAGGTGGACTTCAAGCACCTGGCCCACGTTCATGCGCGAAGGCACGCCCAGCGGGTTCAGCACGATGTCGCACGGCGTGCCGTCGGCCATGTAGGGCATGTCTTCGACCGGAACGATCTTGGACACCACGCCCTTGTTGCCGTGGCGGCCGGCCATCTTGTCGCCGGGCTGCAGGCGGCGCTTGACGGCCAGGTAGACCTTGACCATCTTGAGCACGCCGGCCGGCAGTTCGTCGCCCTGCGTGAGCTTCTTGCGCTTTTCTTCAAAAGCCAGGTCGAAGCTGTGGCGCGTCTGCTCCATGGCGTTCTTCACGCTTTCGAGCTGCGAAGCCACTTCGTCGTCCGCCGGGCGGATGTCGAACCAGTGGTACTTCTCGACGTCGGCCAGGTAGGCCTTGTCGATCTTGCTGCCCTTGGCGAGCTTTTTCGGGCCGCCGTTGGCGACCTTGCCGACGAGCAGCTTTTCGATACGGTCGAACGCGTCGGCCTCGACGATGCGCAACTGGTCGTTCAGGTCCAGGCGGAAGCGCTTGAGTTCGTCGTCGATGATCTGCTGGGCGCGCTTGTCGCGAACAATGCCTTCACGGGTGAAGACCTGCACGTCGATCACGGTACCCTGCGAGCCCTGGCTCACGCGCAGCGAGGTGTCTTTCACGTCGCTGGCTTTTTCGCCGAAGATGGCGCGCAGCAGTTTTTCTTCCGGCGTCAGCGTGGTCTCGCCCTTGGGCGTGACCTTGCCGACCAGCGTGTCGCCCGGCTGGACTTCGGCGCCGACATAAATAATGCCGGACTCATCGAGGCGGTTGAGCTGCTGCTCGGACAGATTCGGAATGTCGCGCGTGATTTCTTCGGAGCCCAGCTTGGTGTCGCGGGCCATCACCACGAGTTCTTCGATGTGGATCGAGGTGTAGCGGTCTTCGGCCACCACGCGCTCGGAGATCAGGATCGAATCCTCGAAGTTGTAGCCGTTCCAGGGCATGAAAGCCACCAGCATGTTCTGGCCCAGGGCCAGCTCGCCGATGTCCGTCGATGCGCCGTCGGCGATCACGTCGCCCTTGGCCAGCTTGTCGCCCATCTTGACGATGGGGCGCTGGTGGATGTTGGTGTTCTGGTTGGAACGCTGGTACTTGATCAGGTTGTAGATGTCCACGCCGACTTCGCCGGCCAGGGCTTCCGCATCGTTGACACGCACCACGATGCGGGTGGCATCGACGTAATCGACCACGCCGCCGCGGTTGGCCGTCACCACGGTGCCGGAGTCGACCGCGGAAACGCGCTCGATACCGGTGCCGACGAAGGCCTTCTCGGGACGCAGCACAGGCACGGCCTGGCGCTGCATGTTGGCGCCCATCAGCGCGCGGTTGGCGTCATCGTGCTCCAGGAAGGGCACCAGCGATGCAGCGACCGAGACGATCTGCGCGGGCGACACGTCCATGTACTGGATGCGCTCGGCGCCGACCAGCACGGATTCGCCGTTTTCACGGGCGGACACCAGGTCACCGGTCAGCTTGCCGGATTCGTCCAGCGCGGCATTGGCCTGGGCGATCACGTACTTGCCTTCTTCGATGGCCGACAGGTAGTCGATCTGGTCGGTGATCTTGCTGTCCACCACGCGGCGGTACGGGGTTTCGATGAAACCGTACTCGTTGAGGCGGGCGTACAGGGCCAGCGAGTTGATCAGGCCGATGTTCGGGCCTTCGGGCGTTTCAATCGGGCAGACGCGGCCGTAATGGGTCACGTGCACGTCGCGCACTTCGAAACCTGCGCGTTCGCGGGTCAAACCGCCCGGGCCAAGGGCCGAAACACGGCGCTTGTGGGTGATCTCGGACAGCGGGTTGGTCTGGTCCATGAACTGCGACAGCTGCGATGCGCCGAAGAATTCCTTCAGGGCGGCGGAGATCGGCTTGCTGTTGATCAGGTCGTGCGGCATCAAGGGCTCTTGCTCTGCCTGGCCCAGACGCTCCTTCACGGCTTTTTCGATACGTGCCAGGCCGGTGCGGTACTGGTTCTCGGCGAGTTCGCCGACGCAGCGCACGCGGCGGTTGCCGAGGTGGTCGATGTCATCGACTTCGCCGTTGCCGTTGCGAAGGTCGACCAGGATCTTGACGACCGCGAGGATGTCCTCGTTGGTCATGACCATGGGGCCGGTGGAAGAATCGCGGCCGACGCGGGCGTTGAACTTCATGCGGCCCACGCGCGACAGGTCGTAGGTGTCCGGGTTGTAGAACAGGCGCTGGAACAGGGCCTGCACCGCATCTTCCGTCGGCGGCTCGCCGGGGCGCATCATGCGGTAGATGGCGACACGGGCGGCGAACTCGTCGGCCGTTTCGTCGGCGCGCAGGGTTTGCGAGATGTACGCGCCCTGGTCGAGTTCGTTGGTGTACAGCACCTGCAGGTCCTGCACGCCGGCCGCGCGCAGCTTCTTGAGCAGCACTTCGGTCAGCTCGTCGTTGGCCTTGGCGATGATTTCACCGGTTTCGGCGTCAACAATGTTCTTGGCGACCACGCGGCCGACCAGGAAGTCTTCCGGCACGCTGATGGTGGTGGTGTTGCTTTGCTCGAGCTCACGCGTGTGGCGAACCGTGATGCGCTTGTCTTTCGCGACCACGACCTTGCCGTTCTTGTCGGTGATGTCGAAACGCGCCACTTCGCCGCGCATGCGCTCGGCGACGAATTCCATCTGCGCGCCGCTGTCCATCAGGCGGAAGTTGTCGAACACGAAGAAGTTCGCGAGGATGGATTCCGGGTTCAGGCCGATGGCCTTGAGCAGGATGGTGACCGGCATCTTGCGGCGGCGGTCGACGCGGAAATACAGCACGTCCTTCGGGTCGAACTCGAAGTCGAGCCAGGAGCCGCGGTAAGGGATGATGCGGGCGGAGAACAGCAGTTTGCCCGAGCTGTGGGTTTTACCCTTGTCATGCTCGAAAAACACGCCGGGCGAGCGATGCAACTGGGACACGATCACGCGTTCGGTCCCGTTGATCACGAAGGAGCCCTTGTCGGTCATCAGGGGCACTTCGCCCATGTAGACTTCCTGCTCTTTCACTTCCTTGACCACCTTGGACTGCGACGTGGAAGATTCGCGGTCGTAAATGATCAGCTGCACCTTGGCGCGCACGGCCGAGGCGAAGGTGAGTCCACGGGTCTGGCACTCGCGCACGTCGAAGGCGGGCTTGGCCAGGTTGTACTCGATGAATTTCATCTCGACAAAACCATTGTGCGAGACGATGGGGAATGCGTTGTCAAACGCCGCCTGCAGGCCTTCGATGGTGCGCTTCTGGGGCGCACGGTCGGCTTGCAGGAACGCTGTGTACGCGTCTTTCTGCATTTGCAGCAAATAGGGAACAGTCAACACGCTTTCGCGGTTGCCGAAGCTTTTGCGGATGCGTTTACGTTCGGTGTAGGAATAGGCCATGAGTTCTCCGCGTTGATGGGCTCTGGCGACTCTCGTGCCCGGATACACCACGTATCCAGGCAGCTTGGTGGTTGGCCACTACCAACCATGGCGGACGGCGACGCATTGCACGTCACCCGAACCAAGGCGTTTTCTGCAGTCGGGGTCAGAAAACACTGGAAAGCAGACGGTTCAAGTCTGCTTTCCAGTGTTTCTACAAAACACTGGTCAGGCGGTAGGCTTGCCAGGATTCGCAGAATCCTGACAGGCTGAAGGCCTGCCAGTTTTTGAAGAAAACCGATAGGCGGTATGCCTATAGGGGTTCGAAGAAAACTGAAAAAAGGACGGTTTAGATCCTCTTTTCAGTGCGCTCCTTGAAGCACGAAAGGCTGGAAGCCCGACTACGGTCTTCCAGCCTTCTCGAACACCAAGAATTACTTGAGTTCGACTTTCGCGCCGGCTTCTTCGAGCTTCTTCTTGGCGGCTTCTGCGTCGGCCTTGGGAGCGCCTTCCTTGACGTTCTTCGGAGCGCCGTCCACCAGGTCCTTGGCTTCTTTCAGGCCCAGACCGGTGATTTCGCGCACGGCCTTGATGACCGACACCTTGTTCGCGCCGGCTTCAACCAGCACGACGTTGAAGTCGGTCTTCTCTTCAGCAGCAGCTGCACCGCCGCCACCGCCGCCGCCGGCAGCGGGAGCAGCCATGGCGGCTGCGCTCACGCCAAATTTCTCTTCGATGGCTTTCACCAGGTCGTTGAGTTCGAGGACCGTCATGCTATCCAGCGCGGTCAGAAATGCGTCTTTATCGAATGCCATTTTGATTTCCTAAAAAAGTTGGGTAATTACGCTGCCAGTGCTTAAGCTGCTGCGGGGGCTTCGGCTGCGCCGCCACCCTTTTTCGCCGCCAGGGCGCCCAGCACAACGGCCGTACGCGACATGGGCGACATCAGCAAGCCACACACCTGGGCCAGCAACACTTCCTTGGAAGGGATGTTGGCCAGTTGCTTCACGCCGTTCACGTCCAGGGTCTTGCCACCGAATGCACCACCACGAATGACCAGCTTGTCGTTGGTCTTGGCGAAGTCAGATACCACTTTCGCGGCAGCTACTGCATCTGTGGAAAAGCCGTAGATCAGCGGACCGGTCATCTGGTCGGACACGACTTCGAATGCGCTACCGGCCACGGCACGGCGAGCCAGGGTGTTCTTCAGAACACTCAGGGTCACGCCTTTGTCGCGGGCTTGGCTGCGCAGACGGGTCATGTCGGCGACCGTGATACCACGGTATTCCGCCATCACGAGCGTTTGAGCTTTAGCGGCGAGGCCGGTCACTTCATCAATGACGGCTTGTTTCTCACTGCGGTTGAGACTCAAGGTCTACTCCTTAAAAATGTGCCGTCGGGTTCCGGCCGGCTTGCGCCGGCCTTCAACCCTTCAACACGCTCATGTTCAGCGACCAACTGTTTTCAGATTCTTTGCAAAACCATTCAAGCAGCGGGACCGCCATCTGCGTTGGCTGTCTTTCGATTAAGCGGCGAGCCCAAAAGCCTGCCGCGCCAACGGTCTTGGATGACCTGCCGGAGCGAACCCCGGCAGCCCACCACATCGGGCAGCCCTTGCGGGGCCGCCCAAATTTTCGCGATTACGCTGCGATGGTTTGCGTGTCGACGCGAACGCCCACACCCATCGTCGACGAAACCGCCACCTTCTTCAAATACACACCCTTGCTCGAAGCCGGCTTGGCTTTTTGCAGCGCATCGATCAGCGCGGCCAGGTTGCCCTGCAGCTTGGCCGTGTCGAACGAGCGGCGGCCGATGGTGCCGTGCACGATACCGGCCTTGTCGACGCGGAACTGGACCTGGCCGGCCTTCGCGTTCTTGACGGCGGTGGCGACGTCAGGCGTCACGGTGCCGACCTTGGGGTTGGGCATCAGGCCGCGGGGGCCGAGCACCTGGCCCAGGGTACCCACGATGCGCATCGCATCGGGGGAAGCGATCACCACGTCGAAGTCCATCTTGCCGGCCTTGATTTCGGCGGCCAGATCGTCCATACCGACGATGTCGGCACCGGCGGCTTTGGCTTCTTCAGCCTTGGCGCCTTGTGCGAACACGGCCACACGCTTGGTCTTGCCAGTGCCGTTGGGCAGAACAACCGCGCCGCGAACGACCTGGTCGGACTTCTTGGCGTCGATGCCGAGCTGCACAGCCACGTCGATGGACTCATCGAATTTGGCGACGGCGAACTCTTTCACAAGGCCCAGGGCCTCGGGCAGCGCGTACAGCTTGTTGCTGTCGATTTTGTCGCCAATGGTTTTTTGACGTTTGGTCAGCTTGCTCATACAACACCCTCCACCGACACACCCATGGAACGGGCCGTACCGGCAATCGTGCGAACTGCTGCGTCGAGGTCAGCAGCCGTCATGTCTTTCATTTTGGTCTTGGCGATTTCTTCCAGCTGTGCGCGGGAAATCTTGCCAACCTTCACCGTGTGCGGCGTGGACGAACCCTTGTCGAGCTTGATGGCCTTTTTGATCAGAACGCCTGCAGGAGGCGTCTTGATCACAAAGGTGAAGCTCTTGTCGGCAAATGCCGTGATCACCACGGGCAGTGGCAGACCTGGCTCGACACCCTGGGTCTGCGCATTGAATGCCTTGCAGAATTCCATGATGTTCAGGCCGCGCTGACCGAGCGCGGGGCCGATCGGGGGGGATGGGTTGGCCTTACCAGCTGGCACTTGCAGCTTGATGAAGCCGACGATTTTTTTCGCCATACTTTTCTCCTTGCGGGTCATAACGCCTGGGCGCCGCCATCAAGGCAGGCCCGGGCTCCCCGGGGGTTACACAACTCAAAAACAGTCCCTGGGGACCGTTTCGCGCCGAGTTGCAAGGCGCGAAATGACTTGCCCGATCGAAATTACGTTTTTTCGATCTGGCTGAATTCCAGTTCCACGGGCGTGGCGCGGCCGAAAATCGTGACCGACACACGCACCTTGTTCTTGTCGTAGTTGACCTCTTCCACCGTGCCATTGAAGTCGGTGAACGGGCCGTCCTTGACGCGCACATATTCGCCGGCCTCGAACTCCACCTTGTGGCGAGGCTTCTCGGTGCCGACCTGCATCTGGCTGACGATCTTCTGGACGTCTTCTTCAGAGATGGGCGCCGGGCGGTTCTTGGCGCCGCCGACAAAACCGGTCACCTTGTTGGTGTGCTTCACCAGGTGCCAGGTTTCGTCGTCCATGACCATTTCGACCAGGACGTAACCCGGGAAAAAGCGACGCTCCGTCGTCTTCTTCTGGCCGTTCTTGATTTCGACCACTTCTTCGGTGGGCACCAGGAAACGGCCGAACTTGGACTGCATGCCCGCGCGGTTGATGCGCTCGACGATATTGCGCTCGACCGCTTTTTCCATGCCGGAGTAGGCATGGACGACATACCACTGCATGCCTGGCGTCGGCGTGAGGGACGTACCCGCCGCCACTTCGCTGACTACCGTGCCATTCAGATCGCTCATTATCGTTTCCATCCCAGGATCAGGTCGTAAAACACCCACTCGAGCGTCTTGTCCGTAAACCACAAAAAGAGCGCCATGATCACCACAAAACCGAACACGTAGGCCGTCATTTGGATGGCCTCCCTGCGGGCGGGCCAGACGACCTTCCTGACTTCGCGCCAGGAATCACGGCCGAAAGCCACGAACTGTTTACCCGGCTCGGACAGCAGGAACACCGCCACGGCCGCCGCCAACCCGAGGACCAGAGCGCCCCACTGAACCACTTGGCCTTGTTTGGCCAGCAGGTAAAAGCCCGCCAACGAAACCAGCACCAGAGCAACGGCCGCGCCCAGCTTGGCCTTGTCGGCGCTGGTACTGACGGTTTCAACTTGAGAAGTGGCCATGGTCGGCGGATTTCCTGTTCAATCTTCGGGCGCCTTTTCAGACGCTTAAGCCCACCTGGAGTTTTAACTCCCGGCGGGCTTGCTTTTTAACTTTTCAAACCACCCTCAGCGCTGATACACATCAACCATCAGGTGGCAGGGGCAGTAGGAATCGAACCTACAACCTTCGGTTTTGGAGACCGACGCTCTGCCAATTGAGCTATACCCCTCCATCAAACCTCACAAATCAGGCAATGATCTTGGCCACGACGCCGGCGCCGACGGTCTTGCCGCCTTCACGGATGGCGAAGCGCAGGCCTTCTTCCATGGCGATCGGGTTGATCAGCTTGACGGTGATCGACACGTTGTCGCCCGGCATGACCATTTCCTTGCCTTCTGGCAACTCGATCGCACCGGTCACGTCCGTCGTGCGGAAGTAGAACTGGGGACGGTAGTTGTTGAAGAAAGGCGTGTGGCGACCGCCCTCGTCCTTGCTCAGAACGTAGATCTCGCCGGTGAAGTGCGTGTGCGGCTTGATGGAGCCGGGCTTGCACAGCACCTGGCCGCGCTCGACGTCTTCGCGCTTGGTGCCGCGCAGCAGGATACCGACGTTGTCGCCGGCCTGGCCCTGGTCCAGCAGCTTGCGGAACATTTCCACGCCGGTGCAGGTGGTCTTTTGCGTGTCCTTGATACCGACGATTTCGATTTCCTCGCCGACCTTGATCACACCGCGCTCGACACGGCCGGTCACGACGGTGCCGCGGCCGGAGATCGAGAACACGTCTTCCACGGGCATCAGGAAGGCGCCGTCAACAGCGCGCTCTGGCAGGGGGATGTAGGTGTCCAGGGCTTCGGCGAGCTTGAAGATCGCGCCTTCGCCGAGTTCGCCCTTGTCGCCTTCCATGGCCAGCTTGGCCGAGCCGTGGATGATGGGGGTCTTGTCGCCGGGGAAGTCGTACTTGTCCAACAGTTCGCGCACTTCCATTTCAACGAGCTCGAGCAGTTCGGCGTCGTCGACCATGTCGCACTTGTTCAGGAACACGATGATGTAAGGAACACCCACCTGGCGGGCCAGCAGGATGTGCTCACGGGTCTGGGGCATGGGGCCGTCAGCGGCCGAGCACACCAGGATAGCGCCGTCCATCTGGGCGGCGCCGGTGATCATGTTCTTCACATAGTCGGCGTGGCCTGGGCAGTCCACGTGGGCGTAGTGGCGATTGGCCGTTTCGTACTCGACGTGGGCGGTGTTGATCGTGATGCCGCGCGCTTTTTCTTCCGGTGCCGCGTCAATTTGGTCGTAGCCCTTGGCTTCGCCGCCGAACTTCGATGCCAGAACCGTCGTGATCGCCGCCGTCAGCGTCGTCTTGCCATGGTCCACGTGGCCAATCRTGCCTACGTTGACGTGCGGCTTGGTCCGCTCAAATTTGCCTTTTGCCATTTTT
>NZ_JBFTZI010000010.1:0-18117 GCF_056406895.1 Polaromonas sp. P1_A2
CCGCAGCAGGCTGCGCACGCGCGCCAGCAGCTCGCGCGGGCTGAAGGGCTTGCTCACGTAATCGTCGGCACCCAGCTCCAGGCCCAGTACGCGGTCGATTTCCTCGCCCTGGGCGCTGAGCATCAGCACCGGCAGGCTGCCGGCGGCGCGCAGCTCGCGGCACAAGTCCAGGCCGCTGCCGTCGGGCAGGCCGACGTCCAGGATCACGGCATCGGGCGGCTGCCGGCTGATCTGGGCGCGCGCATCGCCCAGCAGCAGGCTGTGGGTCACAGTGAGGCCGTCGCGCTCCAGTGTGTAGATGATGGAGCGGGCAATCGCCGGGTCGTCTTCCACCAGCAGGATGCGCGCACCAGCCATCGGGGTTCAGGAACGGAGAATTGGGAACAGCTTGCCCAGGCCATCGGCCATCACTTCAACCGCCAGCGCGGCCAGGATCAGGCCCATCAGCCGCGTCATGACGTTGATGCCGGTCTTGCCCAGAACGCGGGCAATCGGCTCGGCCAGTGAAAAGCAGATGGCGGTGGCCAGGGCGATCACGATGCCGTAACCGACCAGCATGGACAGCTGCAGGGCGGTCTTGGCCTTTTCGGCGTAAATCACGACGGTGGACATGGTGGCCGGCCCGGTCAGCAACGGAATGGTCAGCGGCACCACGGCGATGCTGGCGCCGCGCGCGGCCTTGGCCGCGCCGTCTTCCATTTCATTGGTCTGCGGCTTGGCTTCGGCCGGCTGGGCGTTCAGCATGTTCATGGAGCTGATCAACAGCAGCATGCCGCCGCCGACCTGGAAGCTCGCCAGCGAGATGCTGAAGAAGTCGAGGATCTGCAGGCCCAGCAATGCGCTGATGGCGATCACGACAAAGGCGGTGAAGGACGCGACCAGCACGGTGCGGCGGCGCTGCTCGTCGGAAAAGTCCTGCGTGTAATGGATGAAGAAGGGCACGATGGCCAGCGGGTTGACGATGGCCAGCAAGGTCACAAGCGGTTTAAAGTCCATCGTTATTCCTTAAAGGCAACTCAAGTGGCAAGTAGGGTGGCGGACTGCGCAGCGGATTCCAGCAGGGGCCGCGGAACCGGCTTTGCCGGGCCGCAGGCGCAGCGCCCCCGAGGGGCTGGGGCCCGCGGCTCCAAGCCTGCCTGCGCAGGCTTGGACGGGCGACAGAGGCGAGGCGTCCCGCGAGCCGCGGCCTGCAAGGCCTCGAGAGCTACACGCAGTGAGCGAACGTGGGGGCACGACTACCTGCCTCCTGCCACATCCAGCAACGCGCCGGTGGTATAGCCCGCATTGTCGCCGAGCAGCCAGACAATCGAGGCGGCAACCTCGTCGGCGGTGCCGGGGCGCTGCATGGGCACCTGGGGCGCCAGGTCGCGGGCGCGGTCGGGCAGGCCGCCCGAGGCGTGGATGTCGGTGTCGATGATGCCGGGGCGCACGGCGTTCACGCGTATACCCTCGGTGGCGACTTCCTTGGCCAGCCCGACGGTAAAGGTGTCGATCGCGCCTTTGGCCGACGCGTAGTCCACATACTGGCCCGGCGCGCCCAGCCGCGCTGCCGCGCTGGAGACATTGACGATGGAGCCGCCCGCGCCGCCGTAGCGGGTACTCATGCGCTTGACGGCTTCGCGCGCGCAGAGGAAGGAGCCGAACACATTGATCTCGAACATGCGCCGCAGCCGCGCCAGGGTGATGGCGTCGACGCGGGTGGTGCGGTCCACCACGCCGGCGTTGTTGACCAGGCCGTCCAGCCGGCCCAGCTTGGCGTCCACTTTCTCGAACATGGCCAGCACCTGCGCCTCATCGGCCACGTCGGCCTGCACCGTGATGGCGTTGCCGCCGGCCTGGCGGACCTGCCGCACCACCTCGTCGGCGGCCAGGGAGTTGCTGGCGTAGTTGACGGCCACCGCCCAGCCCTGGCGCGCCGCCAGCAGGGCCGAGGCCGCGCCTATGCCGCGCGAGCCACCCGTGATCAGAACAACTTTTGACAAACCGCACCTCCTGCAGAAAATGGCAATCCCGGGTAAAAACAAGGATTGGGCGGATCAATGTACCCTAAGCCGTATCTTGCGCAATGCCCGGCCGCCGGCGGCGCGGCCCACCCATCCACAGACACTGACGGAGACACTCTTGAGCACCACCGTGGACTACTACTTCACCCCGCAAAGCCCCTGGACCTACCTGGGGCATGAGCGCTTTGCGCAGATCGCCCGGGCGGCGGGCGCCGCCGTGCGGGTGCTGCCCATAGACCTGGGCGGCAAGGTGTTCCCGATCTCGGGCGGCTTGCCGCTGGCCCAGCGGGCACCGCAGCGCCAGGCCTACCGGCTGCTGGAGCTGCAGCGCTATTCGGACTACCTGCACGCGCCGCTGAACCTCAAGCCCAAGTACTTCCCGGTTTCCGGCGACGATGCGTCGCGCCTCATCATTGCCGTGGACCTGCACGACGGCAGCGAAGCCGCGATGAAAATCGGCGGGGCCATCTTCAGCGCCGTATGGGTGCGCGAGCGCCATATCGCCGATGAAAAGGTGCTGGCCGAGCTGCTCGCCGAATGCGGCCTGCCGGCAGAGCGGCTGGAGCAGTCCTTCAGCCAGGCCGTGCAGGAGCGCTATGAGGCCAACACCCAGCAGGCGATAGACGCCGGCGTCTTCGGCGCGCCCAGCTATGTGGTGGACGGCGAACTGTTCTGGGGCCAGGACCGGCTTGATTTTGTCGAGCGCAAACTCATGGCGGGCGCCTGAAGCGGCTGCTGATTCATCCACCAACCCGACTTACGCAATCTTCAAGGAGCATCCCATGGGCCAATTTATCCAACTTACCGCCGCCGACGGCTTTGTCGTGCCGGCCTATGTCGCGCAACCCGAAGGCAAGCCGCGCGGCGGCGTCGTGGTGGTGCAGGAGATCTTCGGCGTCAACTCGCACATACGCGCTGTCACCGACCGTTTTGCCGCCCAGGGTTACCTCGCGGTGGCGCCCGCGACCTTTGAGCGCATCAAGCCCGGCGTCGAGATGGGCTACAGCGAGGAAGACATGAAAGCCGGCTTCGAGCTCAAAACCGCCGTCAGCGCCTTGCCCGGCGCAGGCGTGCTGCAGGACCTGCAGGCGGCGATAGACCATGCGGCCCAGGCCAGCGGCGGCAAGGTCGGCATCATCGGTTTTTGCTGGGGCGGGCTGCTGACCTGGCGGGCGGCCTGCCTGCTGGACGGCCTGTCGGCGGCGATTCCCTATTACGGCGGCGGCATCACGGCCGAGGAAGAAATCGCGCGCCAGCCCAAATGCCCCGTCATGGCCCACTTCGGCGACCAGGACCACTGGATCCCCATGGAGGGCATAGAGGCCTTCACCAAGGCGCACCCCGAGGTCGAGGTGCATGTCTACCCGGCCAACCACGGCTTTAACTGCGACCAGCGCGGCTCCTACAACGAAGCGGCGGCCAAGCTGGCGCGCGAGCGTTCGCTGGCTTTCTTCGCCGCCAAGCTGGCCTGAGCATGCGTGGCGCGTGGGCAGCCTTCGTCCTGGCGGCCTGTGCCGGGTCGGGCTTTGCGGCCGACTATGCGGGGCCGCTGTTTGACACGCACCTGCATTACAACGAAGAGGCCTGGAACGGGAACAGCGGCCCGCACTCGCCGGCCGACGTGCTGGCGCGCATGCAGCGCAACGGCGTCAAGGCCATCGTCGCCAACTCGCGGCCCAACGACGGCACCAAGTCGCTCGCCGCCATGGCCGAGACGCGCAAGGCCGGTGTCACCGTGGTTCCCTTTATCCGCCTGTACCGCAACCGCGCCGATTACGACAACTGGTTTCGCGACGAGTCCATCTATGAGATGGTGCAGGCCGAGTTCGCGCGCGGCGTGGCCGGCGACCAGGCCGGGCCGTACAAGGGCATAGGCGAGTTCCACCTGTATGACAGCGCCAATGCCAACGGCCCGGTGGCCCGCAAGCTGATGCAGTTCGCCGCGAAGAACAAGCTCGCGGTGCTGGCCCATGTGGACGACACGGCCATAGACCTGCTGATGGCCCATGCGCCCGATGCCCGGCTGGTCTGGGCGCACACCGGCATAGGCGGCGCACCCGTGGAGAGGGTCGACGCACTGCTGGGCAAATACCCGCAGCTCATGGGCGAGCTGTCTTACCGGCCGGGCCTGACCTGCGACGCCGGAAAGCTGTGTCCCGAATGGCGCGCGCTGCTGCTCAAGCACCCGGGCCGCTTCATGATCGGCTCCGACACCTGGGTCAACCAGCGCTGGCTGTATTACGACGAACTCATGAAGGGCTACCGGGCCTGGCTGGGCGATCTGCCGCCCGACGTGGCGCGCAAAGTTGCCTGGGGCAATGCGGCTGGCATCTTCGGCGTCACGGCACAATAGCTTGATGTACCAACTTCATTTTTCTCCCAGCACCGCCGCCATGGCGCCCCATATCCTGCTGCAGGAACTGGGCGTTCCCTTTGAAAAAATCCTGGTCGACACCAGCACGGGTGCGCATCGTTCCGAGGCCTACCGCAAGCTCAATCCCAACGGCCTGATCCCGACGCTGGTCGACGGCGAGCTGGTGCTTTACGAGACCGCCGCAATCTGCCTGCACCTGTGCGACAGGCACCCCGAGGCCGGGCTGGCGCCCCCACTGGGCACCGTGGAGCGTGCGCATTTCTACAAGTGGCTGGTCTGGCTGACCAATACCGTGCAGTCTACGTTGATTGTTTATTTCTACACCGACCGCTGGATGGATGCGGGCAACAGCGCGGGCGTGGCCGAACTGAAATCGCACGCCGAAGCCAAGGTCGGCCTGATGCTGGACCAGTTGGACGCGGAACTCGCGCGGCTGGAAAAAATACATGAGCAGCCCTGGTTGCTGGGCGCGAAGTATTCGGCGGTGGACATCTACACGCTGATGCTGTGCCGCTGGACGCGCAACTTTGCGTCCAAACCCGCGCGTGACCGTGCGCACCTGGGTGCCTATTTGAAGCGCGCGCTGGCACGCCCCGCGGTGATCAAGGCCTTCGAGGCCGAAGGCCTCGCCCAGCCCTGGGTCTGAAACGCTAGTTTTTCTTCGCGGCAGGCGAATCCTCCTGCTGCGCCTGCTCAATCTGGGCGACCAGTTTTTCCGGGTTGGTGTTTTCCTTGAGGATGCGGATATCCGGGTCGCTCCCGCTGTCGGCGCCGACTTTTTTGGCGATGCGCTCCAGCATCTGGATCATTTTGGTGTTTTCCTGCTCGGTCAACAGGTTGATCTGCAGGTCCAGCTGGTTGCGCCTGTCGCTGATGCGCAGCTCGTAGTTCTGGCTGATCAGGATGAAGGACGCGAGAAAAATCGCCTCGAGCGATACCACCAGCGTGAGGAAGGTGAAGGGATACGGGTCCCAATGCGCGAGCCCCGGCCAGGTGTTGAGGGCTATCCAGCCCGCGAAGGCGGCTGCGTGCAGCCAGACAAAAGGCATGGAGCCGCAGAAGCCGGCGATAAAAGCCGCCATGCGGTCGGCGCGGCTGCGGTTGGCCAGCGCCATCTCCTCCACGCGCCGCATGGACTGCACGTTTTCACGGGTGAGGTCGTCCGCGCAGACCTTGGGCGGGGTATTCCCCTTGAAGCGGTTTTTCATGCGTCCTCCTTTCGCAGGCGGCGCGGCGGTGGATTAGCGCTGCGCCAGGCCCCGTGCGAGATACAGCGCGTCGGGCACCGCGGCGCCGCTGGCAGTATTGTCGAAGACACACCAGACCGCGGCGTCAGACGCCGCCGCGCTTTTGAGCCGGACAAGCAGCGCATCAAGTACTTCCGGCGCATAGGCCGAGTAATACATGCGCGGTGAGCCGTGCAAGCGCACATACACCGTGGCCGGGTCGCCGCCGGGCGCGCGGCCCGCGTCAAGCAGCACCGGGTCGGCCAATACGCGGCCGACTTTGAATTCCTTCAGCAAGTCGTCGGCGGGCGCCGTGAACCAGCTCGCATGGCGTGGCTCGAGTGCGACCTTGCCGGTGTGGCGACGTCGCAGCGCGGCCAGGAAGCCGCCGGCCGAGGCTGCGTCAAAAGCCAGGCTGGGCGGCAATTGCACCAGCAGGCAGCCGAGCTTTTCGCCGAGGCTTGTGACTTGCAGCAAGAATTCGTCCAGCAGGCTTTCGCAATCGCGCAGGCGCTTTTCGTGGCTGATGGTTTTGGGCAGCTTGACGCTGAAACGGAAATCCGGCGTCACGCTTTCGGCCCACCGCGTATAGGTGGCGGGCTGATGCGGACGGTAGAACGACGAATTGATTTCGGCGGCGTTCAGGCGCGCGGCGTAGCGCTCAAGGTGGCTGCCGGCGTCGGGAAACTCGGGCCAGGTTTCGCGCGGCAGGCTCCAGCCCGCGCAACCCACCCGCACTTCCGCGTCTTCGCGAGAGCGGGAGCGGGAGCCGGCCTGCATGGCGGGCATGAAGGCTTTCGTCAGTACTGGCCGCGCTGGCGCATGTCGCTGCGCAGGCGGTCCAGCTGGTAGCTGGCATCGCGCACCGCGTAGCGGGCTTCTTCAATGCGCCGGTCCGAGCGCGCGAGCTGCTCGCGCAGCGTGCGCTTGCGGTCTTCGGCGGTTTTGGCGTCGCGCAGTTCCGCCTGCATCTGGTCCTGCTCGTACTGCAGCCGCGCCAGGGTCTTGCGGGCGTCCTGCTCGCGCCAGGCGATGCCGTGGATGTTGCGGAAGTTCTGGTCCATGGGCGCGGGGCAGACGCCTTCGTAGCTGTTGCCGGCCAGGCCTTCGTTGAGGGCGTTGGCCGGCTGGCAGTAGCTTTGCAGGCCCTGGTCGCGGCCGGCGCGGTAGACGGCCACGTTCACGGCAATGCCGGCCTTGGCGCAGGACTCGTAGTAGTCGGCGGCGCGGTCGGTGCGGCCGCGGCTGCCGTCCTGCACGCCCAGCTGGCGCCAGTCGGCGGTGGCGCATTCTGCCGGGCTCAGGCTCTCGCAGCCGGCCAGCAGTGCCGAGACTGCCAACAGGGCCAGCCAGGACGCCCGCGGCAAGAAAGAGCCGGCGAAGAGGAGGCGGGTGAAGGCAACAGGCATGGCGGTGTCTCCTGTGAATGGACTGGGGATTGCGGCGCGCCTAGCCGCGAGTTCGGGCGATGTATTGCTTGCGCCAGAACACCGTCCCGACCACGGCGACGATCAGGACCATAAAACCGGCGGTCCACCAGAAGCCGGTGGAAGTGTGAAGGAAAGGCATGAACTCGAAATTCATGCCGAAGAAGCCGGTGATCAGGTTCAGCGGCAGGAAGATGGCGGTCAGCGCCGTCAGCGTGCGCATGATGTCGTTGGTGCGGTTGCTTTGCGCCGAAAAATGCATCTGCACCGCGGTTTCGGCGCTTTGCTCCATGCGGCGCACATGGTGGACCACGCGCTCTATGTGCTCCAGCACGTCGCGCGAGCGCACCTTGAGCAGCTCGCGTTCGCGCACCAGGGCGGGCGTGCCGCCTTCGGGCCAGGTTTCCACGGAGTCGATCCAGTCCTGCACGGCCGAGCGCTGGTCCTCGCAGATTTCGTCCAGCTGGTGCATGGCCAGCCGCGCGTCGAGCACCGAGCTCCAGTTGGTAAAGCGCGTGCCGGGCCTGAGCAGTTCGGACTGCCAGTGGTCGAGCTGGCGCGTGAGCTCACGCCGCAACTCCAGGTAGCCGTCCACGATCTGGTTGACGATGCGCAGCATCATGTCGGCGGGGCTGGCGGGCAGCTTGACACCGCTGGAGCGCGACTCGGCGGTGGTGGCGTTCAGCAGCCGGGACGCGTAGGCGTCGCGCACCGCGCAATCGGCGGGATGCACCGTCAGCAGCAACTGGTCGAACACGGCGAAACCGACCGGGCTGGTGTCTATGCGCTTGAGCACCGGCGGCCCGCTGCGCTTGAGGCGCGCCTGCAGCGGCTCGCCGGGCTGGCTGAGGTCGGTTTCGGTCTGGCTGGCGGCCAGGCGGCGGAACACCAGGATGTCGTACTGCGAGGTGTAGTCGTAGTGCGAGGGCAACTGGTTGTTCAGCAGGTCGGAGACATGCAGGTCCACCAGCTGGGTGCCGCACAGCAGCTGCAGGCTGGCCTGGATCTGGGCCTGCAGCACCTCGAACTCGCGTCGGGCGCAGGCGATCCAGACAAAACCCTGCGCCGGCAGCTGGGTCGGCAGGGCCTCGGTTTCAACGACGCCCTGGCTGCCGGCCGTGATGGTGAAAACGCGCACCGCTCAGGCCTGGCGCAGCTTGCGCGCGGCATCAATGGCGAAATAGGTCAACACGCCGTCGGCGCCGGCGCGCTTGAAGGCCAGCAGGCTTTCCATCATGACCGCGTCGTGGTCCAGCCAGCCGTTCTGCGCGGCGGCCTTCATCATGGCGTATTCGCCGCTGACCTGGTAGGCGAAGGTGGGCACCTTGAACTCGTCCTTCACGCGGCGCACCACGTCCAGGTAAGGCATGCCGGGCTTGACCATCACCATGTCGGCGCCCTCGGCGATGTCCATGGCCACCTCGCGCAGCGCTTCGTCGCTGTTGCCCGGGTCCATCTGGTAGACCTTTTTGTCGGCCTTGCCGAGGTTGCCGGCCGAGCCCACCGCATCGCGGAAGGGGCCGTAAAAGGCGCTCGCGTACTTGGCGCTGTAGGCCATGATGCGCGTGTGGATCAGCTTTTGGGCTTCCAGTGCCTGGCGAATGGCGCCTATGCGGCCGTCCATCATGTCGCTGGGCGCGACCATGTCCACGCCGGCTTCGGCCTGGCACATCGCCTGCCGGACCAGCATGGCCACCGTCTCTTCATTGAGGATGTAACCGTTTTCATCTGGCAGGCCGTCCTGGCCGTGCGTGGTGAAGGGGTCCAGCGCGACGTCGGTCATCACGCCCAGGCCGGGGAAATTCTTCTTGAGTTCGCGCACCACGCGCGGGATCAGGCCGTCCGGGTTGGTGGCTTCCTTGCCGTCATAGGTCTTGAGCGAGGTGTCGACCACCGGGAACAAGGCCATGACCGGGATACCCAGCTTCACGCATTCCTCGGCCACCGGCAGCAGCAGGTCCAGGCTCAGCCTTTCAACGCCGGGCATGGAGGCCACCGGCTGGCGCTGCTGCCTGCCGTCCACCACAAACACAGGGTAAATCAGGTCGTTTGCGGTAAGTGTGTGCTCGCGTACCAGGTTGCGGGTGAAGGCATCACGGCGCAGGCGCCGGGGGCGGCCCGCCGGAAAGGGGGCAAAGTTGGAGGCGTGGAAAGTCATGCGCAAATTGTGCCAAAGCTTTCGCAATGCCATGAGGTATTTGGCGGGCTGCCCGCGCACAGGGGCGGCTGGGACAGCTTTACATGATTGTTTCTTAGGTTACTTAGAAAAGCATTGCCAAGGCCGGACGGCCGTGGTTAGAATTGATACGTGTGGTTACCATTTGGTGGCTGCATCCCGCTTTTCCTCCCTGAGCGGGGCCTTTGCGTGTGACAGCAAAAAGGCTTACCAGCCCGGTGGCTTATGCCTCCGGGCATTTTTTTGCCCCGCGCCGCAGTGTCGCCATCGTCTCAAGGGATGTGCGCGGGTGTTAAGCCAGCAGGGGCCGCGGAACCGGCTTTGCCGGGCCGCAGGCGCAGCGGCCCCCTCGGGGGGCAGCGCATTACACGAAGTGAAAAGCGTGGGGGCTACACTTCGTTATGCTCTGGGTCAAATCACTCCACATTGTTTTCATCGCCAGCTGGTTTGCCGGGCTGTTTTACCTGCCGCGCATTTTTGTGAACCTGGCGATGGTGCCGCCGGAAAGTGTGGCCGAGCGCGAGCGGCTGGTGCTGATGGCGCGCAAGCTGATGCGCTTCACCACCATCCTGGCCGTGCCGGCGCTGGCTTTTGGCCTGTGGCTCTACCTGGGTTACGGCATAGGCCGCGGCCCCGGCAACGGCTGGATGCACGCCAAATTTGCCGTAGTGGTGCTGGTGATCGGCTACCACCATGCCTGCGGCCGCCTGCTCGCGAAGTTCGTCGCCAACCGCAACACGCGCAGCCACAAGTGGTTCCGCTGGTTCAATGAAGTGCCGGTACTGCTGCTGCTGGCCGCGGTCATCCTGGTCGTGGTCAAGCCTTTTTAGGATCACAAGCGGGCATCGCAGTGAAAAAGAAGGCCCCCCCCAAACCAGCAGGCGCCAGCGGACCGGCTTTGCCGGACGCTAGGCGTCGCCCCCTGCAAGGGGGGGAGGAACTACACGAAGCGAAGCGCAGTGAGGACGGCGGGGGTGTGCCAAATTCCAGGGGTGTGCACAAGACCACGGCCTGGCCCCTCGCGCTGGCCGCCATCTGCCTGATTGTTTACGCCAGCCTCTATCCCTTCACGGACTGGCGCGACCAGGGCATCTCGCCCTTTCGCTTCCTGACGGCGCCGCTGCCGCAGTACTGGACCGGGTTTGACGTGGGCGCCAACCTGCTCGGGTACGCGCCGCTGGGCTTTTTGCTAGCGCTGTCGGCCCTGCGCAGCCGGCGCGTGTCCTGGGCCGTGACGGTGGCGGTGCTGGCCAGCGGCCTGCTGTCGCTGGCCATGGAGACGCTGCAAAGCTATCTGCCGGTGCGCATTCCCTCCAACGTCGACCTGCTGCTGAACACGCTGGGCGCCTGGCTGGGGGCTTGCTTCGCCTGGGCGCTCGAAAAAACCGGCGTGGTGGACCGCTGGAGCCGCTTTCGCGCGCGCTGGTTTGCCCATGACGCGCGGGGCGCGCTGGTGCTGCTGGTGCTCTGGCCTATGGCGCTGCTGTTTCCGGCCTCCGTGCCCATGGGGCTGGGGCAGGTGTTCGAGCGGCTGGAGGCGGCCCTGGCCGATGCGCTGGCCGACACGCCTTTTTTGCAGTGGCTGCCGGTGCGCGATGTGGAACTGCAACCCCTGGTGCCCATCGCGGAACTGGTTTGCGTGGCGCTGGGCGCGCTGGTTCCCTGCCTGCTCGGCTATTGCGTGATCCGCACGCTCTGGCAGCGGGCGGCCTTCTCGGCGGCGGTGATCGCGGCCGGCATCGTGGCATCGGCCCTCTCCGCGGCCCTGAGTTACGGCCCCGACCATGCCTGGGCCTGGCTGGACATACCGGTGCAGGCGGGTATAGGCCTGGCGGCCGTGCTGGCCATGCTGCTGCTGGCCGTGCCGCGCCGCGCGGCGGCCGCGCTGGCACTGCTGGCGCTGGCCATTCACCTGGGGCTGCTCAACCAGGCGCCGGCGGACCCCTATTTCGCGCAGACGCTGCAGACCTGGGAGCAGGGCCGTTTCATCCGCTTTCACGGGGTGGTCCAATGGCTGGGCTGGCTTTGGCCGTACGCGGCGCTTCTGTATGTGCTGGTGCGGCTGTCGGGCCGGGAACCCAAGGCCTAGCCGCACGCGGCATCCCTTCATCTGCTACCATCGCCGGGCGATCTCCCTCAAGAGTTGCCGTAAGCGTTTACGTCAATCAACGCGCCAACCACCGCCGGCCATGCCGGGCGTGTGTTTTCCCTCGGGCCTGCTGGCCGCGGGAAAGGCGCCTTGACTGGACGGCTTATGGAAACCTGTATGAACTCTTCGAAATCTTCATCGCGCACCCCTTTCGGTTTCGCCAAGCTCCCCGCACGCAGCGCGCGCTGGGTCACGCCCTTGCTGCTGTCGCTTTTCATGACCTGCATCGTCTCGCTCATCAGCACGTTCAAAGGCGTGGGCCTGGCGCCCGGCGTCCTGCGCATCTGGCTGGGCGCCTGGGCCGTTTCCTGGGTCATTGCCTTCCCGACCTTGCTGCTGGTCCTCCCGTTGGTGAGGAAGGCGACGGCTTTTGTCGTCGAAGCCGCCTGAGCCCGCGGAACATATCGACCACCACATCCTCTAAAGTCACCACATGCCTGAACACAATTCCTATTACGAACGCCATATCTTCTTCTGCCTGAACCAGCGCGCCAACGGTGAAGACTGCTGCGCCAACCACCGCGCCCAGGAAGGCTTTGACCGCTGCAAGTCGCAGGTCAAGGCCGCCGGGCTGGCCGGGCCCGGCAAGGTGCGGGTCAACAAGGCCGGTTGCCTGGACCGCTGCGCCGGCGGCCCGGTGGCCGTGGTGTACCCGGAAGCGGTCTGGTACACCTATGTGGACGCCAGCGACATCGACGAGATCGTCGAATCACACCTCAAAAACGGCAAGGTGGTCGAGCGCCTGCTCACGCCCGCGCACCTGGGGCGCTAGGCCTTCCGATTGAAGAAAGCGGTTTTCGTGAACTCCCAAACCCAAAAATCCATCATCCGGGGCCCGGCGGGCGCGCTGGAAATCGCGCTGGACCTCCCCGCCGGCGATTCGCGCGGCGTGGCAGTCATTGCGCACCCGCATCCGCTGTTTGCCGGCACCATGGACAACAAGGTGGTGCAGACGCTGGCGCGGGCTTTTGTGCACTGTGGCTGGACGGCGGTGCGCTTTAACTTTCGCGGCGTGGGCGGCAGCGCCGGCAGCCACGACGAAGGCCGGGGCGAGCTCGAGGACCTGCTGGCGGTGGTGGAGCACGCCGCGCCGGCGGGCGCCGGGCAGCCGTTGGCGCTGGCCGGCTTCTCCTTCGGCGCTTTTGTGACCACGCATGCCTTCCAGCGCCTGGGCGCTGGCCGCACGATTGAGAAGCTGGTGCTGGTCGGCACCAGCGTGAGCCGCGCGCCGGCCGCGCCGATTGACCCGGCCGCACACCTCAAAACCCTGGTGGTACACGGCGAACAGGACGATACCGTGCTGTTGTCGGCCGTGATGGACTGGGCGCGCCCGCAGGCACTGCCTGTTACGGTTGTGCCCGGGGGCGGCCATTTCTTTCATGGACAATTGCCCCTGTTGAAAAATCTTGTGGTCCGCCACCTGTCTTCGCCTCCAGCCTGACCCGCGCCGCCAGGCTTTTTGTTTTTTAAATTCCTACTTTTCAGCGATACCCCATGCACCTTTCCTTCAAGGCTTCCCGCCCGGTCCCCGGCCTGCGCGCCTTCGCCGCCGCCCTCCTGGCTTTCTCCGCGGTGCTGCCCCAGGCGCACGCCCAGGTGCCGCAAGCGCCTGAAATCGCCGCGCGTTCGTATTTGCTGTTGGACGTCACCGCCAACCAGATCCTGGCCGCCAAGGACATTGATTCCCCGGTCGAGCCGGCCTCGCTGACCAAGCTGATGACCGAATACCTGGTCTTCGACGCGCTCAAGTCCAAGAAGATCGACCTGAAGCAGACCTTCGGCGTCAGCGAGCGCGCCTGGAAGATGCCGGGTTCGCGCATGTTCATCGACCCGAAAATGCAGGTGCCCGTCGAGGACCTCATCAAGGGCATGGTGGTGCAGTCGGGTAACGACGCGACCATGGCGCTGGCTGAGGGCGTGGGCGGCACGGCCGAGCATTTTGTGCAGCTCATGAACGAGCAGGCCAAGGCGCTGGGCATGAAATCGACGTCCTACAGGAATCCCGAAGGCCTGACCGTGGTGGGCCACACCACCACGGCGCGCGACCTGAGCATCCTGGCCACGCGGCTGATGACGGATTTTCCCGACTACATCGGCTACTCGGCCATCAAGAAGTACCGCTACCCCGGCACGCCGGCCGCCAACGACACCAACCGCAACACTTTGCTGTTTCGCGACCCGACGGTGGACGGCCTCAAAACCGGCCATACCGACGCCGCCGGCTATTGCATGATCGCCACGGCCAAGCGCGACTTCCCCAACCTGGGCACGGCCGGCGCGCCGGGCGGACGGCGCCTGCTGGCCATTGTGCTGGGCACGACCAGCGACAGCGCCCGCGCCAATGAATCGCAAAAGCTGCTCAACTGGGGCTACACCGCCTATGAAGCCGTCAAGCTGTTTGACGCCGGCCAGGCCGTGGTCGCGCCGTCCGTCTGGAAGGGCAAATCGTCCACCGTGAAGCTGGGCCGTCCCCAGGCCATCGTGGTGGCCGTGGCCGCCGGCAGCGCGCCCAAGGTCAAAACCCAGGTGGCCCGGCCGGACCCGCTGGTCGCTCCTTTTGCCAAAGGGCAAGCGGTCGGCACGCTCAAGGTCATGCTGGGTGACAACCCGGCGCCCGTGGCCGAGGTGCCGCTGGTGGCCCTGGAAGCGGTGGAAGAAGCCGGTATTCTGGGCCGTGCCTGGGATGCCATCCGGCTTTGGATCAAATAAGCCAAGTCGAAAATCGGGAGTGTGCACTAACATTCCTGATAATTTGAGCCCGGCGGGGTGTCAAAACCCCGAAAAGGCCAGCTGGCCTTGCCTTGCGCGCGCAGGCATGGTCTGGCGCTTTCCGCCTTTTGCTTGAGCGTTTCCCCCAACCGGTTTATACTAGAAGGCTTTTCCGCTTTCACGGCGGGAAATATTTGTGCCCGTATCAACACGGTAAATCAGTTTTCAGACGTTTAGGGACGTTTTCAATGCCAACCATTAATCAGTTAGTCCGTCAGGGGCGCGAGGTCGAAAAGATCAAGTCCAAGAGCCCTGCGATGGAAAATTCCCCGCAGCGCCGCGGTGTGTGCACCCGTGTGTACACCACGACGCCTAAAAAGCCCAATTCCGCTCTGCGTAAGGTCGCCAAGGTGCGCCTGACCAACGGTTTTGAGGTCATCTCCTACATCGGCGGCGAAGGCCACAACCTGCAGGAACACAGCGTGGTGCTGGTTCGCGGCGGTCGTGTCAAGGACTTGCCCGGTGTGCGTTACCACATCGTCCGTGGTTCGCTCGACTTGCAAGGCGTGAAAGACCGCAAGCAGTCGCGCTCCAAGTACGGTGCGAAGAAGCCAAAGGCCAAATAAGCCAATCGGCTCGGGTTGTCTCTTCATTGAGAGCTCGCGCCAGAGGATGCTGTCACGAAAGTCTGTGATAGTTCTTCAAAAAACAGGTGTTTCACTCGCCTTGGCAGGTGTTTGAAACGAAGTGACCCAAGTGCAAATGGTTGCACCGGTCGAGTAAGTGAGGGTTTTGATAACTCTCGCGGTGTTGCAAAGACAGGATGTCTGGGCAATGCCAACTGAAGCAAAGAGGTGAAAAAATGCCACGTCGTCGCGAAGTCCCTAAACGTGAAATTCTTCCTGATCCGAAATTTGGCGATGTTGATCTCGCCAAGTTCATGAACGTGATCATGCAAGGCGGCAAGAAGGCCGTCGCAGAGCGCATCATTTATGGCGCGCTCGACTTTATCGAGAAAAAGAACCCCGGCAAAGATCCGCTCGAGGCCTTCCACATGGCCATCGGCAACATCAAGCCCATGGTTGAGGTGAAGTCCCGCCGCGTCGGCGGCGCCAACTACCAGGTGCCGGTTGAAGTGCGTCCCGTCCGCCGTATGGCCCTGGCCATGCGCTGGCTCAAGGAAGCCGCCAAGAAGCGCGGCGAGAAGTCCATGTCGCTGCGCCTGGCCAATGAGCTGATGGAAGCGACCGAAGGCCGCGGCGGTGCCATGAAAAAGCGTGACGAAGTTCACCGCATGGCAGAAGCCAACAAGGCGTTCAGCCACTTCCGCTTCTGATTGTTGAGCGCAGTATTTGCTGCGCTGAATTGAGGGGTTGCCGGGTGATTTGAAGGTGTGAGCCACCTTGATCGCCGGCGGTTCAGCCCCAGTTTCTGCCAGCCGGGTGTCGTGCACAACATGATTCCCTGCAGGCAGACGCGTAGAAGAAATGAAGGATGTCCGGGTGCCGGGCAGTCTTTCAACGAGTCTTTGTTCGTAACCCCGAACTGAAAGTAATTTATGTCCCGCGCTACCCCCATTCAAAACTACCGCAACATTGGTATCTCCGCGCACATCGACGCCGGCAAGACCACCACCACCGAGCGGATCCTTTTTTACACCGGCGTGAACCACAAGATTGGTGAAGTGCACGACGGCGCAGCGACCATGGACTGGATGGAGCAGGAGCAGGAGCGTGGCATCACGATTACCTCCGCCGCCACCACCTGCTTCTGGCGCGGCATGGACACGTCCCTGCCCGAGCACCGCATCAACATCATCGACACCCCGGGCCACGTGGACTTCACCATCGAGGTGGAGCGTTCCATGCGCGTGCTTGACGGCGCCTGCATGGTGTACTGCGCCGTGGGCGGCGTTCAGCCCCAGTCCGAAACCGTCTGGCGCCAGGCCAACAAGTACAAGGTTCCCCGCCTTGCGTTCGTCAACAAGATGGACCGCACCGGCGCGAACTTCTTCAAGGTCGTTGAGCAGATGAAGCTGCGCCTGAAGGCCAGCCCCGTGCCCATGGTGATCCCCATCGGCGCCGAAGAAAACTTCACCGGCGTGGTTGACCTGATCAAGATGAAGGCCATCATCTGGGACGAAGCGTCCCAGGGCATGAAATTCACCTACAGCGAGATTCCCGCTGAGCTGGTGGCGACCGCCAAGGAATGGCGCGAGAAGATGGTCGAGGCTGCTGCCGAGGCGTCTGAAGAGTTCATGAACAAGTACCTCGAAGAAGGCGACCTGACCGAAGACGAAATCAAGCTGGGCATCCGCACGCGCACCATCGCCAGCGAAATCCAGCCGATGTACTGCGGCTCCGCCTTCAAGAACAAGGGTGTGCAGCGCATGCTGGACGCCGTGATCGAGTTCATGCCTTCGCCCGTGGACATTCCACCCGTGAGCGGCACCGACGAAGACGAAGCGCCCGTGTTTCGTAAGGCTGACGACGAAGAAAAATTCTCTGCATTGGCCTTCAAACTGATGACCGACCCGTTCGTGGGCCAGCTGACCTTTGTGCGCGTGTATTCCGGCGTCCTGAAAAAGGGCGACAGCGTCTACAACCCGGTCAAGGGCAAAAAAGAGCGTATCGGCCGTATCGTGCAGATGCACGCCAACAACCGTGAAGAAGTCAGCGAAATCCGCGCCGGCGACATCGCCGCCTGCGTGGGCCTCAAGGACGTGACCACCGGCGAAACGCTGTGCGATCCCGATGCCATCGTCATGCTTGAGCGCATGGTCTTCCCTGAGCCCGTGATTGCACAGGCCGTGGAACCCAAGACCAAGGCCGACCAGGAAAAAATGGGCATCGCCCTGCAGCGTCTGGCGCAGGAAGATCCTTCTTTCCGCGTCAAGACCGACGAAGAATCCGGCCAGACCATCATCGCCGGTATGGGCGAGTTGCACCTGGAAATCATTGTCGACCGCATGAAGCGCGAATTCGGCGTGGAAGCCAACGTGGGCAAACCCCAGGTGGCCTACCGCGAAACCATCCGTAAAACGGTGGAAGAAGCCGAAGGCAAGTTTGTGCGCCAGTCCGGCGGTAAGGGTCAGTACGGCCACGTTGTGCTCAAGATCGAACCCAACGAAGCCGGCAAGGGCATCGAGTTCGTCGACGCCATCAAGGGCGGTGTGGTTCCCCGTGAATTCATCCCCGCCGTGGAAAAGGGCATCAACGAAGCTGTCACGTCCGGCGTGCTGGCCGGCTACCCCGTGGTCGACGTCAAGGTCACGCTGCACTTCGGTTCGTACCACGACGTGGACTCGAACGAACTGGCCTTCAAGATGGCCGCCATCTTCGGCTTCAAGGAAGGCTGCAAGAAAGCCGGCCCGGTGATTCTGGAGCCGATGATGGCTGTGGAAGTCGAAACGCCTGAAGACTACGCCGGCAACGTGATGGGCGACCTGTCCTCACGCCGCGGCATGGTGCAGGGCATGGAAGACATGGTCGGTGGCGGCAAGGCCATCAAGGCCGAAGTGCCGCTGTCGGAAATGTTCGGTTATTCGACCACGCTGCGTTCGATGTCGCAGGGCCGTGCAACGTACTCCATGGAGTTCAAGCACTACTCTGAGGCTCCGCGCAACGTGTCGGAAGCCATCATGGCTGCCCGCGCCAAGTAAGAAAGTTCAGCTGCCGGTCCCGCGTGGGGCCGGCAGCTTTTTTCCTTGTCTGCGATTGTGTGCCGCTTTGTACCCGTGCGAAGCGAACCAGCAACACAGTGCAGACGTTAAACCGTACACGGGCATGTTCTTTATCTGGAGAGAAAAATGGCAAAAGGCAAATTTGAGCGGACCAAGCCGCACGTCAACGTAGGCACGATTGGCCACGTGGACCATGGCAAGACGACGCTGACGGCGGCGATCACGACGGTTCTGGCATCGAAGTTCGGCGGCGAAGCCAAGGGCTACGACCAAATTGACGCGGCACCGGAAGAAAAAGCGCGCGGCATCACGATCAACACCGCCCACGTCGAGTACGAAACGGCCAATCGCCACTACGCCCACGTGGACTG
>NZ_JBFTZI010000011.1:0-2172 GCF_056406895.1 Polaromonas sp. P1_A2
TATACACGCTGACGGCCACCAACAACGGCACGCAGCCGCTGTCCACGCTGTTTGTGAGCGACTCCACCGCGGCCTTCACCGGCTTTGTGTCGGCCGCCTGCCCGGGCACGCTGCCCACGGGCATCACGGCCTGCACGGTGACGACGCAGCCGGCGGTCAATGCGCAGGGGGCGCTGAAGTGGACCTTCACCGGCTCGCTGGCCTCGGGCGGGCAACTGATCGTCACTTACCGCGTCAAGGTCGACCAGTAGCGGGTCACACAGCAGGCCGCCGCGATGATGCACAACCCGTCATTTCCAGCGGTCCCGCCGCGGCGCCGGCGCTACGCAAAAATCCTGCGCCCCCTGGCTGCCGCCGTGTTGGGCGCCTGGGCGGGGATGGCGTCGGCCGCTGGAGGCTCTTATGCCACCACCGGCACTTTCGCGCAAAGCCTGTGGTGGCTTGATTTCACCGGCTATGACAACACGGTCGCGGGCACGGCCGGCGGCCAGGCTTTTACCTTTACCCTGCCCAATGGCGCCGGCACGCTGACCACGGCGGTCAAACGCAGCGGGACCACCACCATGACCGCCGCCGCCTCGCCTGCCTGGACGGGTGGCGGTGCTTTCGGGCACGGCGCCTATAACGGCATCACCGGCGCCCCTTCCATGTACTGGCTCAGCCAGACGGGCGTGGGCACGGCCACGCTGTCGTCGCTGGTGATGAAGGACGCGTCGGGCAACAACCGCACCTTCTCGATGTTCGCGGCCGACGGCGAAAACACCGACCAGGCCGCCGAAAAAATTGTTTATACAAGCACGGCGAACTGGAGCCTGATCGACAACGTGATCGGCTATACCAGCTATACCGGCGCGCCCGTCGTGTTGTCCGGCGTCGGGTCGACCGTCGTCAACCTGACGGCGCCCACCTCGGGCTCCACCAGCTTTAACGGCTCCGTGGTGCTGGGCACGCAAAACCCGACCCAGGTGTCCGCCGCCCTCACGGGTTCGCAGGCGGCCCTGTTTGCCATCTCGCTGCCGCCGGTCACCTTCAACCTCAGCATCGCGGGGCGCCAGTACCCGGCCGACCAGTTCACCGCCGCGGTGGGCTACACCACACCGGCGGCCGCGGTGACCAGCGTCACCTCCACCGGCACCAACACCACGGCCACCACCGGCGCGGCCTCCGTCATAGGCACCAACAACATCACGCTGAGCGCGGCCATGGCCGCGGGCAGCGCCTCGGTGCTGTCCGCCTATACCGGCAGCATGGCCTGCAGCAACAGCGGGCCGGGCGCTTCCGCTTTTGGGGGAACGAACACCGTGCTGCCCAGCGGCGCTGGCACCAGCTTCACACTGACGCCCCAGACCGGCGACCGCATCACCTGCACGCTGACACTGACGCCCACGCCCAAGACTGTGGCGGGCACGGTGTATGCGGACCCCAACCACAACAGCAACCTGGACGCGGGCGAGGCCGGCATAGGCGGGGCCACCGCCCTGTGGGTCAAGCTGGCGCCGTTTTCGGGCGGTACGTGCACCGGCCCCGCCACGGCGGCCGCGTCGGTCAACCTGACGACGGGGGCCTACAGCCTGGCCAATGTGGTCCAAGGCAGCTACTGCCTGATACTCGACGGCAATGCCACGCTGAGCGACATCACCGCGAGCTACCCGACCGGCTATGTGGGCTCGCAGAATCCCAGCGGCGTGATCCAGCTGGTGGTGGGCGGCGCTCCACCGGCGCCGCAGAACTTCGGCTTGTACAGCGGCAGCACCTTGAGCGGCACTGTGTTCGCCGACAACGGCGCGGGCGGCGGCACGGCCAACAACGGCGTGAAGGCCGGCACCGAGCCCGGCCTGGCCGGCATCACCGTCAACGCCATGCAGGGCGCGACCACGCTGGACAGCGAGCCCACGGCCAGCGACGGCAGCTTTACCCTGTGGATTCCCGGGGCCACCAGCGGCACCGTGGTCCTCACGCCCGTGCTGCCGGCCGGCTACACCGCCACCGGCGGCTCGGCCGGCACCACCGGTGGCAGCTACACCCGCCCCAGCGTGAGCTACACCGCCGGCTCGGGCCTGGCCCGCACCGGCATCAGCTTCGGCATGGTGGCGCCCAACACCTTAAGCCCCAACGGCGCGCAGACCGCCCAGCCCGGCACCGTGGTGTTCTACGCCCATACCTACAAGGCGG